>NZ_JACJSD010000001.1 GCF_014697615.1 Nostoc sp. FACHB-280
TCCAGTTTTAAGGCTTTTTGTAGTTTCTCTATTTGCTGAGAAGTTAAATGATTTTTTGCTGGCATTATTCCTTTTTTTTACTTAATTCAGCTTTCTATTATACACAATTTAAATGCTGAACAGCTTAATTTCAAATTTAGTATGCCCAGATTTTAGGCAAAATTCACCTATGTACCGAGTAATTACGGTTATTTACACCTTTGTAAACAAGCTAGTGTAGAGCCAACTAATGTCTAATAATCTAAGAAAATGCAGTTCCAATTTGCTCCTGTGATTGAAGCTGGGATTCAAGCTGGTAAATATGCCCAAGTCTTGAGTAATGGTGTACCAATAGCTATGGCCAGAGATAATATTACTGGACAGTTTGTTGCTCATGCTATTGGTGCTACGGTCAAAAATAGTCCTCTATCGCCACTGTTAGTTGCGTCTCAATTAATTAGCAGTGGAGCGCAAATGTATCAAATGAATAGAGGATTTACAGAAGTTCTCAATGGCTTACAAGTTATGCAATCTACTTTAGGAGTATTACAAGCTACTACTGCATTAATTGGAGTAGGAACAGTAGCAGGTGTAGCTTTGACTGCCATTAACTTACACCAAACTTTAAAACTGCGAAAAGAAGTTGAACAAATGCGCCTTGAGGTTAAAAATGGCTTTATTGACTTAAGGCAAGCCTTAAAAGACCAAGGGGTAGAAATTAGGCAAATAATTGAGCAGATATCCCAAGATATTAAATTTGAGCAGCATCGTGTGGTTTTAGTTCGGGCTTATGGATTATTTATACAAGCTATAAATCGCTTTCGTTCTGCGATGCAATTACAAGATTTAAGTCGTAGAAATGCTGAAATCGATGGCGCACGGGAGATGTTGTTTACAGTTTTGGCAGATTATAATAATCCTCATTTGTTGGAAGGAACCTGTGTTGCTGGTCAGCTTCGGAGAATGGAATGTTCTTGGGTAATTGAACAGGCAATTATTACAACTTATCAAGTACAAGATGAGAAATTAGCAGTGAGCGATTGCCTCTGTCAACTTCAAGATAAAATTCGTCAAGATAGCATTACTGTGATTAATCACTGCGACTCACACGATGAGCTTGATTTTCTTTTTCCTGAAATTAATCGCATTTACAACCATGATTTAGCAGTATTAGAATCATGGAAAAATCATATTAATTGGACAGCTTCGCTCCCTACATCCGAATTAAAACTTTTAAGTAGTGCTGATATAACTAATGCTAATTTCATATATAGTAACGATATCAATCTAGCAACACCACCAGAACAGTTAATCTACGAAAATCTAGCCGAAAAATCTCACTTCTATTCTCTACGCGACCAACTATTGTTTTTGTTTGATGCTGGCATACGCGAAGAATACGAACTATATATTAATCAACAAGCTGTAAAGACAGGATATAAAACTTTAGTCTTATCTAATTTGCAACAAGCATCAGATTTAGCTGTAGCTAATCTTTATTATTACTTTCAGATTAAAGATGAATCTGAAGATGAAACAAAAATACATTTAGAAGAGAACTATCAATCTATTCAAGCAACTAAAGTAAACCTAGACTTGGATATATCTATCAACAGCAATTTTAAAGAGAGTTTATTTCAAAAAATTAAAGTAATTATAGCTGAACAGTTAGTAGTAGATGTTAATAAAATCACCAGGAATACTAATTTTATTCGAGATTTAGGAGCAGATTCTTTAGATGCAGTAGAACTCATCATGGCTTTTGAGGAAGAATTTGAAATTGAAATTTCTGATGAAGTTGCTGAGAAAATCACACATGTTCAACAGGTGGTTGATTATATTAGTCAACAAGTCGCTGTTAAATAATATTGATATAGCCAGTTAACATTGCAACGCAGAGGTTTGCAAAGGAAATCGCAGAGGAACGCAAAGTTTTCTCCGCGATACTTTGCGTTTACCTCTGTGTACCTCCGCGTTTCAAAATATTTAAACTTGAGTCACCTTTTCCCTATCCAAGAACTTCTCTAGTTCTGTCAGTGCATCAGCATCAACTTTAGTTTGCATAGGACAGAACTTAGGCCCGCACATTGAACAAAACTCAGCAGTTTTATAGATGTCTGCGGGTAAAGTCTCGTCGTGATATTCCTTCGCTCTTTCTGGGTCGAGGGATAATTCAAACTGACGGTTCCAGTCGAAGTTATAACGAGCTTTCGAGAGTTCATCGTCTCTGTCTCTTGCTCCTGGGCGATGTCTGGCAATATCGGCGGCGTGGGCTGCTATCTTGTAAGCAATTAACCCATTACGAACATCTTCAGCATTCGGTAGACCTAAATGTTCTTTTGGTGTGACGTAGCACAGCATAGCTGTTCCATACCAGCCAGCCATTGCTGCGCCAATAGCAGAGGTGATGTGGTCATAGCCAGGAGCAATATCTGTTACCAAAGGCCCCAACACATAGAATGGTGCTTCGGAACACTCTTCCATTTGCTTGCGGACGTTAAATTCAATTTGATCCATTGGGACGTGTCCAGGCCCTTCTACCATGACCTGTACATTATGTTCCCAAGCTTTGCGAGTTAACTGTCCGAGGGTTTTTAATTCTGCCAATTGTGCAGCGTCGGAAGCATCATGGGTACAGCCAGGGCGCAGAGAATCACCTAAGCTGAAGGAAACATCATATTTCTTGAAAATTTCAATGATGTCGTTGAAGTGGGTGTAAAGTGGGTTTTGTTTGTGGTGATGCAACATCCACCGTGCCAAAATACCACCACCACGAGAAACTATTCCTGTGATGCGGCTTCTGACTAAAGGCAAATGCTCCATCAAAATGCCCGCGTGGATGGTTTGATAGTCTACCCCTTGCTGGGCGTGTTTTTCGATGACATGGAGGAAGTCGTTGGCGGTGAGGTTTTCAATTCTGCCGTGGACGCTTTCTAATGCTTGGTAGACTGGAACTGTACCAATGGGGACGGGTGAAGCGTTAATAATCGCGGTACGAATTTCATCTAAGTTACCGCCACCTGTGGACAAGTCCATTACGGTATCAGCGCCATACTTCACCGCCAACTGTAATTTATCTACTTCTTCTTGAAGGTTAGAGGAGTTGGGTGAAGCACCGATGTTGGCATTGACCTTACATTTAGAAGCAATGCCAATAGCCATCGGCTCTAGGTTGGTGTGATTAATGTTAGCTGGGATAATCATTCGTCCCCGTGCTACTTCCTCACGAATCAGGTCAGCAGGAAGATTTTCCCGTTGAGCAACGTAGTGCATTTCTTCGGTGATAACACCCTGACGTGCGTAGTGCATTTGAGTTACATTGCTCTGCCCACGCCGCTTGGCAACCCATTCTTTCCGCATGATTGAAATCCTCAATAAACAGCTTCCCTCCGCTGGTATTACCCAGACTCAGGTGTTAAGGGTGTGATCTCAGCCTGAAATCTCAGGCACCCCTAGCATGGATGTAGATTGTACCATTTTGCTTACGGTTGAGGACAAGGGAGTTAACAATTTATGAGGTGTGGAGGAGTGCGATCGCACCTCGCCTTGCTAAACACCAGATATTTTCGGGCGATCACCTTGTTGAAATTTCATCCAATCTTGTTTTAAAGCTGCTGGAGCCGGATTCTTGGCATCATAGACAACAATGACATTGGTTAGGGGTCTGCCAGCCGGGACTAAAATTTTATTGTTTGCTGCTAAAGCTTTGGAAGCACCACCATCTAAATTCATCGCTTCGTGACAGCCGATGGCTTTCATAGCTTGTGCTGTTTGCTGCAAACTTAAGCTACTGTCAAAATTTACCAAAAATAATTTTTTGCCGTCGGCGGGGAAACCAATGGCTGTACGTGCGCCTTTACCTAAAACATGAGGATCTTTAAATCCTTCTAGTCCTGGGTTGAGCCAAATTTGTCCCTGTCTTAACAATCGGGGGCCGCAGGTAAGAGAAAACCAATGTTGATGCCATTCTGGTTTACCATCCGCCCGTGCGGTAATCATTTCTGGTTGATTGCCAACTCGCAAACCCAAGGTAGTGCCGAAATTTTCCCATTGGCTGTATTTCAGAAATCTACCGCCTGCTACCATATTACCCATCACTGTTTTTTGGGCATTTTTGGCGAAAAAAGTCCCGTTGGCAATCACAGCAGCACGATAACGAGATACGATTTTGTTAAATTCCTCATCTCCACTACTTTTCTGCTGTGTGTTAGCAAAAGTGGCATTCTTGGCTAAACCAATGGTGATGAAAGTTTGGGGGTCAGTCAGGTCAATAATTGTCTGATAAAAAGAAATGCCGTTTATTTTGGCTTTTTTAATTTGGACGGTTTGAGCAGTGGCGGGAAGCTCCCATGTCAGTCCTTTGACTAAGGAAGCACCACTCAGGAACAAGAAAGAACGCCGACAAATCTTAGAGTTCAGCATCATCAACTCATCTTTATCTGTTTTTATTAAAATTCCCAAATTTTTGCATAATTTCACTCAATCAACCCTGTTAAGTCTAAATTGAGGCTTCTAGGAGTAGCAAAAATCCATAATATCTAATGACCAATAGCTTTCGGTATTTAATTTTTCACAAACCCTACGGTGTCCTCAGTCAATTTACGCAGGAAACACCAAACCATAGTACCCTCAAAGATTATATTGATGTGCCTGATGTTTATCCGGTGGGGCGTTTGGACTGGGATAGTGAAGGGTTATTACTGTTGACAAACGATGGAAAATTGCAACATCGGCTTGCTGATCCGCGTTTTGGCCATCAGCGAACTTACTGGGTACAGGTAGAGCGGATTCCCGATCCAGATGCTATAACCAAATTGCAAAGGGGTGTAGAAATCAAAGATTACCGCACTCGCCCTGCCCAAGTGAGGCTGTTAACCGTAGATCCACCAGTGGGCGATCGCCACCCACCCATCAGATTCCGCAAAAATGTACCAACGGCTTGGTTAGAAATGACTTTAACAGAGGGCAAAAATCGTCAGGTGCGGCGAATGACTGCGGCTGTAGGGTTTCCCACGTTGCGACTAATTAGGGTAAGCATAGCCCATCTCAATTTAGACGGACTACAACTCGGTCAGTGGCGTGACTTGAGCGCATCGGAACTTAAATTACTACTAAACAAGTCTTCTGAATCTAAAACTAAAAAGTCTCAATTCTCTTAATTAATAAATAGATGTAAATAAACGTGAGAATTAATCTGTGAATGTCAGCTATTCAAGGAAAGCATTAAAAACTGGGAAAGATATTTTTTGCCTGTAATTGGCTAAATTCTGCCAAAAAAATTATAATAAACTTTTTTTGTTCCCTTTCCCTATTAATGAACGTTAGCCTGTGAGTACAAGTTTAGGTTTTATGAGCTTAAATCAGCGATCGCTCTGGCATCAAACACACACACAACAAGATACCTTGTCAGCTTCTCCGGCTCGCTTGGAACTTGTGCCTGAACGCACCTCGGATTTAGAACTATACACAGCAGATATGCTGCGGCGTACACAAGCAGAACTCCAATGGTATCGCAGCCTGTATGAACAGACTCCAGCAATTTACTTGAGTGTGAATGCAGCAGGGACAATTCTTTCTGTCAACCAATTCGGTGCTAACTTGCTGGGTTACAAACCAGAAGAATTAATCACAACCTCTGTATTTAATTTACTGGAATTCTCAGACAGACAAAGATTATCAGAAACATTCATTGAACTGTTCAGTGCTGTTCATCCCAAACACTCTATCAAGGCAGAATATCGCCTCCACTGCCCTAATAGTAAAATTACACAGGTGAAAACAACTCTCAAAATATTACCTGATGGTGAATATCCTGAGAAAAGTCCGGTAATTTTAATGGTGTGTGAAGAAGTGAGCCAACCAACTAACCAAACTGCAATGCAGGTACAGTTGGCAGAAATGGAAAGTCTGACTCACCTCAAAGAAGAGTTTCTCAGCACAGTTTCCCATGAACTCCGCACACCACTGACAAACATGAAAATGGCAATTCAAATGTTAGGAATTGCACTACAGCAAGAACAAAATTTTTCGCAGGAAATGGCCAAGCCGCCAGCCGAACGCTCAAAAGCAGCCCGCTATTTTGCAATCTTAGATAACGAGTGTGAACGAGAAATCAATCTGATTAATAACTTTCTGGATTTACAACGTTTAGATAGCAACGGTAAACCTTGGGTACTGGAAACTATTCAAGTCCAACAATGGCTGTGGCGAGTTGTAGAGTTATTTCACGCCCGTAACCGAGGTATATGTAAACAAAAAATTCACCTACGTATAGCTCCGCATCTACCGCCATTGGTTTGTGATCCTTTTAGCCTAGAGCGCATCTTTATCGAACTGCTGACTAATGCCTGCAAGTTTAGCCCTCCAGATGCCGAAATCACTGTTTCTGCCGAATTAAATTCCCAAAATATGCAATTTCAAGTAATTAATTCGGGTGTAGAAATCTCTAGTTCGGAACTACCACATATTTTTGAAAAGTTCTACCGCATTCCCAGTAATGACCCGTGGAAGCAAGGTGGTACAGGTTTAGGATTGGCATTAGTGCAGAAATTAATTAAGCAATTAGAAGGAACGATCGAGGTAGAGAGCGGGTCAAATCGTACTTGTTTTATGGTGCAATTACCATTGCACCATAAAATATAAAAAGGGGTGTAATTATACCAGTTTCTAACTGAAAAATTGCTACTACCCTTGGACAAGCGCAAAATTTATTTGCATTTATCTGAAATATTTAGCTAATATGCGTCACAATTAATACTGCCACCAACATTCACTCGTGAAACCACAATCTCTTGTAGGTCTACTGTAGGCAGGGGCAGTTAATTGTGGCACTTTGGATATTAGTTGGCTAGAAGCACCTTGGAACGGGAATAAAGGAACTTCCACTATGCTGATTTGCCCTCAGTGTAAATTTGAGAACCCCAATGCTAATAAATTTTGCCAAAACTGTGGCACCTCCCTGACTCATCATGCTTGTCATGAATGTGGTATGGAAGTGCCATTAAATGCTCAAAATTGCCATAACTGTGGTGCTGAATGTGGAACAGTTTGGTGGGCAATTGTCACTAAGGAAGAAGGCGGGGACTGGGAATTAGGCAGTTGGCAAGATGATCAGGATGATTTACCAACTTTACCTCTTTCCACGGAACATACTTTACCTCTGGCGGCTAGACCTGTGTTGAAAGCAGGTTCTTACATTGATAAAGAACAACGCTATCAACTGCTAGAACCTCTAGCAATCTTTGATGACAATGGCAACCAGAGTGAATTTGGTGTACGAGTTTTAGATTGTCAACCGTATCAAATATCACCAATTGAAGCAATTTTAGATAATCAAACCCAAGGATGGCTCTCCGCAACGGCTCCAGAGATTGGCATTCCTAAATTAGCTAAAGCTTACGTACAATTACAATCAAAATGCCAAGTAGAAATACCAGCTATTCACGATGCTTGGCAGGAAGGAAATACCCAGGTTGTCTTAATTGAAGACCGTTCTGATTGGCCGCTGTTAATTGATCTGTGGAAAGAAGAAACAACAAGCTCGTTACAAATTTTACATTGGTTTTATCAAATGACCCAACTTTGGGCAGTATTGGAACCTGTGAAATGTCGCCAAAGTTTGTTGGATTTGTCGAATCTGCGCTTGGATGAAGACCAAACATTAGCTTTGGCAAGATTGCACAGGGAGAGTGACGCAGAAGCCGATGACATAGCCGAAGACGAAACATTATCACTAACAGAACAGCCGTTTAGTGTAAAAGTTTTGGGGGAAATTTGGCAGGAATTATTTAGACAGTCTCAACGTACACAGTTTGGTGCGGTATTGCAGATTTTGGAGGATTTAAAACTAGGGAAAATTCAAATGATTGCCCAGTTGCGATCGCGCCTAGAAGCGATCGCCTCAGACCTAGAAACCTCAGCAATTCCTAGTTTTTCTCCAACCGCTCACCAACATCCCACTGCACCCACGGTCATTCAGCTAGAAGATGATCCAGATGAAGACAGTTCTGGAAGAAGCGACGACTTACCCACCATCGTGCTGTCAATGCAATTAAGCAGTCTAGAAGATGTGGGATGCACTGACGTAGGTCGTCAGCGTCAACACAACGAAGATTACTTTGGCATCGACACGAAAATTGAGAAGCTAGAATTGCCAAGAAACCGGATCTACCAAGCCCGTGGTTTATACATTCTCTGTGATGGGATGGGTGGTCATGCTGGTGGGGAAATAGCTAGTGAATTGGCTGTTAACACTGTCAAACAATACTTCCAAGAATTTTGGCAAAATAACCAGCGCCCAACCGAAGCAAATATGCGCGAGGCTGTTTATTTAGCTAATCAAGCAATTTATCAGCTAAATCAACAAGATGCGCGATCGGGCATTGGTCGGATGGGTACAACTTTGGTAATCTTGGTAATTCAAGATACCGAAGCTGTAGTTGCTCATGTGGGCGATAGTCGTCTCTACCGTTTAACCCGCAAACGCGGACTAGAACAAATCACTGTAGACCATGAAGTTGGACAGCGGGAAATTGCACGGGGAGTAGAACCCAGCATAGCTTATGCACGTCCTGATGCTTACCAATTAACCCAAGCTTTAGGGCCGCGTGACGAAAGCGCCATCTATCCTGATGTAGAATTTTTTGACATTAATGAAGATAGTTTACTAATTCTCGCCTCTGACGGTTTATCAGATAATGATTTACTAGAAACCCACTGGAAGACTCATTTACTTCCTTTATTAAGTTCTGGTGCTAGTTTAGAACGGGGTGTTAACGAGTTAATTGATTTGGCAAACCAAAAAAATGGTCATGACAACATTACTGCAATACTTGTACGGGCTAAAGTTCGACCAAACATGGACAGTCAAAAGTAAAAAGTCAAAAGGTAAAAGTCTTTTTACTTTTGACTTTTAATTTTTAACTTTTTAATTTCTACTCCCTATTTTTTATGCAGGTTTGATTGTGGTTATTGTGACACTGTTAGAACCGCAACACAAAACACCCCTGAAACAGTGGTGCTTTGATAACTCCGCCGTCATTCGTATTGGTCGAGCGGCAGACAATCATGTGGTTTTATCCGATAGTTTGGTTTCCCGACATCATCTAGAACTCAGGCAAGTTAGTACTGGTAACAATGAAGAATCTTGGCAGATATATAGTCAAGGTACAAATGGTACTTTTCTCAATGGCATTTTGGTAATTCAAAGTCCTCTACCTCACAATGCAGTTTTACAACTAGCACAGGGAGGGCCAATACTGCAATTTCAAATTCAGGAGATATCGCCAGCGGCCAATGCAGAGTCAGAAAATTTGGCTGGATTTGTGTCGGCAAATCAAGACCCTGCTAGGGCTGCTTACTCTTGCACCCATGAAGGTAATTCTCCGCAAAATTTATTTTGTATTCATTGTGGTCAACCTCTTTCAGTGCAACAGACGATTCGTCAATATCAGGTGTTGCGAACTTTAGGCCAAGGAGGTATGGGAACCACTTATTTAGCTTGGGATACAAAAGGGTGGATGAGTGGAAATCCGCAACTTTTGGTCTTAAAGCAAATGAATGCTGATATGGCGAAAATTGCCAAAGCCCAAGAATTATTTGAGCGAGAAGCCAATACGCTGAAATCTCTCCATCATCCAGGTATCCCCAAGTATTATGACTTTTTTGTTGACGGTGGCAAAAAATACTTGGCTATGGAATTAGTACATGGGCAAGATTTAGAAAAACGAGTCCAGATGACTGGGCCTGTAACGCCTAGCCAAGCGATCGCCTGGATGATTCAAACCTGCGACATTCTAGACTATTTGCATAGCCAAGAACCACCACTGATTCATCGTGATATTAAACCCGCTAACCTGATGGTGCGAAATGCCAATAATCACATTGTGGTGCTAGATTTTGGTGCCGTGAAAGAAATTGGCACAACACCAGGTACGCGAATTGGTGCAGAAGGTTATTGCGCCCCCGAACAAGAACGGGGACAACCTCTGATTCAATCAGATTTATATGCCATTGGGCCAACACTAATTTTTTTGCTGACTGGGGAAAATCCTTTTAAATTTTTCCGCCAAAAAGGACGAAATTTCCGGTTTGATGTGGCTAACTCTCCCACGATTACACCCCAAATCAGAGAGGTGATTGAACGTGTTACCGAGCCATTACCACGCGATCGCTATCAAACCGCTAGGGAATTAGCCAATGCTTTAACAGCTTGCAAGGTATAGATGGGGAGTGTGGAGTAGTTAGAGGAAGCTGTGCAGGGAGCAGAGGGAAAATTTCCTTCCCAATGTATCCCTGCTGTTTCTCTGCCTTGTCTACCTTGTCTTCCCCATCCCCTGACTTATTCCCTACTCTTCATCCCACGCTTCCACCGCCAACAGTTCACTGATTGGGTCTTGCATACTGAAGCCAAAGTCCAACAGTTCCTGTTTCCAGTGCTGCCAGTCATTGCCATAGAGAAAGGCAATTTTCCAAATGCTATCAGTGGGTTTGATGATATTTGATTCTACGAGTGATTGCACGTTACGCTGCAATTTCACCATTGGGTGAATTACTTGCTGAGTCATAACCTATGATTGAGTTCAGATTTCGTTTAGGTAAATGCTTAATCAAAACTGCTTTCCGCTTGGCAATTATTATCGATGCGTAGAGCGTTGGAATTGGTAAAGCTAGTCTTAACTTTCTAACTATACCATAACAAACCCTGCTTGTTTTGGCATAAATTCGGTTTTGTACGGTAATTACCACCACAAAACTGACATTTTTACTCACAAGCGATCGTCTATGCGTCACGAAAAAATTAACTGTTTTGAAAGTTGCATTGATAACACAAGTTGAATTTGCAGAATTTTATCTACATCAGCCATGAGCATGTGAGTACTTGTTAGAAAAACAAGGATTTTAGGCTGGTTTAAGGTCGTTTAAGACACGGCCAAGGAGAGTTTACCGCGTATATTTTAGACGTAATATACAATATCGCAAACATCTGAAGTTAGATAGATTTATTACAAAAATTTATAAAATATTAATTTTTTAGCAGAGATTAAACTGTGGCTTAGGGGTATTTCAACACACCTAGCACTTATGTACAAGGCGTGAGGATGTAAAGGTTTTGAACACCGACACCGTTCGGTTGAAGCTCACGACGAAGCCTTATCTCCCTCATCTTCCTCGTCGCCCTCGTCCAAAATGATTGCAAGTCCCCATTCCAATAATTCTTACGTACTGCCTGAATAATTTTCAAAACTTTACAGCCATAATGTTAGTTCCTCTAGGGGTCTGGGTACTCTGATAACTGGAGGCTTGCTGGTATCTCAGTATTTTTCACAGCAACTATTGAGACATGTCTAGTTCTGGGGATGACTATATTATTTCCCGCCAAAAGAAAATTGAGCGAAAGAAACGGATTTTAACGGTAGTAGGTTTAGCCTCTTTCGTTGGTTCTACTGTATTTGGTGTGATTAGTGGAATACCACAAGCTCATCAGCAGGCTCAGAAAAAGAATGTATCTATTGAGTCTTCCTTACAGGAAAAAGCACGGGGTTATGAACTAGTTTTACAACGAGAACCAAACAACCAAGAGGCTTTAGAAAAACTAGCTATAGCCAAATTAAATTTAAAAGATACCAAAGGAGCGATTGAGATTATGGAAAAGTTGGTCAAGCTACATCCTGACAGGCAAGATTACAAAACTGTTTTAGAGCAGGTAAAAAAGCAGCAAGTTAAGTAAAAGAAAGCCTCTATTTAAAAATAATATTGTAATTATTTAGGTAGATAAATATATGACAAAAAAACTTACTCAGTCTAATATTTCCGAGTGCCAAGAAAAATTTAATCTTTCTTACCATGTAAACTTTGCTTTATGGTGTGAAGAATTAGTAGGGTTTGCCAATAAAGATGTTTTAGAAGTTGGTGGAAGTCTCCCTCAAGAATTTGTATTTGATTATTTACACGCTAAATCGTGGACTGCTGTTGAGTCTCCCGAATATGAAGATGCTCTTAAAGGAGTTAGTAATATTTCACAAGCTTCGATATTGCGTCATCTATCGAATGAGGAAAAATTAGATTTTACTGAGAATAAAAATATAAATGATGATAAGTACAAATTTTATGCAGCAAACATAGAAGAATTACCTCCTGAATATTATAATCAATATGATTTAGTTTTTTCTATAGCTGCATTTGAACACATTCATAAATTTTCCACAGCCTTAGAAAAAATGTTTTTATCCTTAAAACCAGGAGGTCAGCTTTTTTCAGTTTTCTCTCCTATTTGGTCTGCCCATGATGGACATCATTTACCTACAATTACAGACTCTAAAGGAAGAAGTTTTGATTTTCAAAACTCTCCGATTCCTCCTTGGGGACATCTATTAATGCGTCCTCCAGAGCTTTGTCATCATCTTTATCAATTTACAGATAAAGAAGCGGTAGATTTAATGATGTATCACGTTTATAATTCTGGACATATTAATCGTTTTTTCACCGAGGATTATCTAGAATTTATAAATCAAAGCTCTTTTACAATTAAAAGATTTGATCCAATAGGTTTATGTTCAATACCTAAAGAGATTCAGCAGCAACTTGAAACTTTATATCCAGGAAGAGAGTATTTTGCGAATAATGGAATCTTAGTAGTTTTAGAAAAACCTCAAAATTCAGAAAAACAAATTCAATCACAGTTAGATACCAAAGTTTTATTTAATCAAATCCATCCTCATAGAAAGGAAGAATCCAGTCATGCCAAAACAGAAAAAGTATTAGGAAATGCTCATAAAGAAAGTGATTCTGTGGGTGCTAGTCTTGCTGTGTGCATGATTGTGCAGAATGTAGAAAATACACTAGCTATTGCTCTCGAATCTCTACAAAATATTTATGATGAATTAATTATTGTTGATGGTGGCAGCACTGACTCTACTTGTGAAATAGCTTTACGTTATGGAGCAAAACTCATACATTCTCAATGGCAAGGAGATTTTGCGTTACAAAGAAATATATCTTTATCTTATGTTACATCTGATTGGGTATTTGTTCTAGATGCAGACGAATTCATTGATAAAGTAACTTTAGATTTTTTGCAATATATTAAAACAACTTCTAGCAAGGAAACAGATAATTTCTGGCTTCCAAGAAAATGGATTACTCCATTTAGCCTAAAGCATTATATTTCTAGTTCTCCACACTATCCAGATTGGCAAGGTCGTCTATTTAAATATTCTAACAGTGTCACCTATAAAGGACGTATTCATGAACTTCCTCAAGGATTTAATGCTCCAGCAAAAGGTTTGCATCATCTGAGTATATATCATCTAGATTTATTGGTGAATAGTGAATCAAAGCGAAAACAAAAAGTTCTGAAATATTCTGGAATAACATCACAAGGTGGAATGCCACATTTCTATTTACCAAATTTTAAAAATGTGCAGAAACAAGCCTGGAATCTTAATCAAATATTACCTGTGGTACAAAACTTAATTCAAGATATACCTATGAAATGCAAAGTGTGCGAATCTGATACACAACTCTTTGCTAAAAGTATTGTCCTCGGTCAGTATGAAGTTGATTATTTTCAATGTTCTGATTGTGGATTTGTGCAAACAGAAGAACCTTATTGGTTAGATGAAGCTTACTCGGATGCTATAGCTCGTACCGATGTTGGTTTGGTGTTTCGTAACAACAATTTATCACGTAGAACTGCTCATATAATAGTAAATCTTTTTAATCATGAAGCAAAGTTTTTAGACTATGGGGGTGGCTATGGTCTATTCGTGAGGATGATGAGAGATTTGGGGTTTGATTTTTATTGGGATGATAAATTCTGCACCAATTTATTTGCTAAAGGTTTTGAATTTGATTTAGATAACAATGCTACTTATGAATTAGTAACTGCTTTTGAGGTATTTGAGCATTTTAGCAATCCCATAGAAGAAATTGAAAATATTTTAAAAATTTCCAAAAATATTTTATTTAGTACGGAAATTTTACCTGAAAATAATCCTAAGCCTAATGAGTGGTGGTATTATTCACCTCATGATGGGCAGCATATCTCTATATATACAGTTAAGACTTTATCAAAAATTGCAGAGAAGTATAATTTAAATTTGTACTCAGATGGCTCATCTTTACATCTATTAACTGAACAAACTTTACCTCCAGAGTTGTTTAATAGTCTTTGCTATTCGCCTATAGAACCATTCAATAAACAGTCCCTACTTCAAAATGATTACTCAAAAGCAGTCTTTTCACTCATTAGTAGGCATAATAACAGTTTTATCAAGGTTAATGAAGGTCATGAATATAGTACGAAAAATCCAACAATATTAGTAGATGGGGTGTTTTTTCAACTCTATCAAACTGGAATAGCTCGTGTCTGGAAATCTTTGCTAGAAGAATGGACTAATAATGGTTTTGCTCAACATCTGATTGTTCTTGACCGTGCTGGAACTGCCCCTAAACTTCCTGGAATTAGATATTTAAATATCACAAGTTACGATTATGATAATACTGATACTGACAGGGAAATGCTACAGCAGATATGTGATGAAGAAGGGGTAGATTTATTTATTTCTTCTTACTACACAACTCCATTAAAAACACCTTCTGTATTCATGGCTTATGACATGATTCCAGAAGTGATGGGATGGAATATGGATAATCCTATGTGGCAAGTCAAACATGAGGCTATTCAGCACGCATCTGCTTACATTGCCATTTCGGAATATACAGCGCGTGATTTATCAAACTGCTTTCCTGAAATATCTGTAGAGTCTATTACTGTTGCTCATTGTGGAGTTAGTAGCACTTTTTCGCCAGCAAAATCTGAAGATGTTAATAGTTTTAAATCGAAGTATGGCATTACAAAACCTTACTTTATTTTAGTTGGGGCTGGTAATGGTTATAAGAATGGGGTGCTATTCTTTCAAGCATTTTCTCAGCTTGCTAATAGCTATGGATTTGATATTGTTTGTACAGGTAGTGGTGGGATATTAGCAGCAGAATTTAGAGCTTGTACATCTGGTAGTTCTGTTTATATGTTGCAACTTAGTGATGAGGAATTAGCAACAGCTTATTCTGGTGCAATGGCGTTGGTTTATCCTTCTAAATATGAAGGATTTGGGATGCCAATTGTGGAAGCAATGGCTTGTGGGTGTCCGGTAATTACTTGTCCTAATGCTTCAATTCCAGAAGTAGCAGGAGAGGCGGCAATATATGTGAAGGATGATGATGTAGATGGAATGGTAAATGCTTTATGTGATATCCAAAAGCCGAGAATTCGTCAACCATTGATTGAGGCTGGTTTGGTGCAGGCGCAAAAGTTTTCTTGGTCAAAAATGGCTAATATCGTCAGTTCTAGTTTGATTAATGCTAGTCTGTTGTCTTTGAATTTGAAGGAAATTAATGTTATTATTTTCCCTGATTGGTCGCAATCGGAAGAGTTACTTGGTTTAGAATTGGAATCTGTAATTAAGGCGATCGCAACTTATCCAGATAGTCAAAAAACTACTTTATTAATTAACACCAGTAATATTTCTACTGAAGATGCAGAACTGTTACTTTCTGGCATCACCATGAATCTTTTGATGGAAGAGGATTTAGATATCAGCGAGGGATTAGAAATTGCTTTGGTTGGTAGTTTAGCAGATATTCAATGGCAAGCTTTATTACCTCGTCTCAGCAGCCGAATTATTTTAGAATATGAAAATAAGGCAGTTTTGGCAGAACTCCCAATAGAGACACTACCAGCTTGTGTACTAGAAAGCTTTATTAATCAACTTTGTGTTTTATAAAGTTTGAACTAACAGTTTGAATAATTTTATTTAATGGTGAGTGCTTTAGTATTAAGGCACTCACTCTAGTTTAAAAAGAAGGAGAAGATAACTTGATTAGCACCACAGAAGAATTGAGTAATGACTTTGATTCCCTAAATACTAATAATATTAATATAATTGTTTTTCTTGACTGGTCACAGACAGAAGATAATCTTTATCAAGATTTAGAAAAGGTAATTCAGGCGGTCAACAATCATCCTGCTAGTAGTCAGATAAATTTAATGATTGATATTAGCAATGTGTCGGAAGATGTCGCCAATTTAGCATTGTCTGGTGTATTAATGAATCTGCTGATGGCAGATGATGCTGATGTTAGTGCAGGTTGTGAAGTGTCTCTAGTTGATAGTTCAGATGTTTATCAATGGGAGATAATATCTACTCAAGTTCATGCACGAATTATTTTAGATAGTGTTAATCAAGAAACGGTTGCTAATATTCCCGAATATTCAATTGATGAATTTTGTCAGATATCGATAGTACAATTAATTTATGATTTAGCAAATAGATTATTTCAAATAGGATATTGGCAAGGGGCGATCGCACAATATCAAAAACTGCTAAAATTGCAAATCAATAACTTAGAAATTTACAGTAATTTAATTCATTGCTACAGAAGTTCTCAGCAAACTGAGGCTTATTATACAACACTACATCAGGCGATCGCACTCTATCCCACAGAAGGGAGTTTGCATTTTTCTTTAATCATCGATTTGCGGCGTGATGGTCGAACACAAGAAGCAATTGCTAGTGCGGAACATGCTTGTGTATGCTTGCCGGATGATTATACTTTTAAGCTGCTGAAATATTTAACAGTACCTAGCATTTATAATTATGTAGATGAAATAGACTTTTATCGCCAGCGTTACACCCAAGGCTTACAAGATTTAATTGCACAAACAAGCTTAGATACTTTAGAAGAAAAAATTAATGCTTTCAATGGTATAGGTCGTCTGACAAACTTTTATTTATCCTATCAAGCCCAAAATGACCGAGATTTGCAACGTCAATATGGACAGTTAGTGCATGACATTATGGCGGCTAACTATCCCCAATGGGTTGCACCTTTGTCTATGCCAAAACTCCAGCCACAGCAAAAAATTCGCATTGGCTATCTTTCACATTATTTACATTCTTATAGTGGCACATTATGGTTAACTGGTTGGCTACGTTATTGTAATCATCAAGACTTTGAAGTTTACTGTTACTATACAGGTAATGACCCAGATCCAGTTACAGAACAATTTCAAGAATATAGTGATATTTTTCACCATATTCCTTATAATTTGCCTGGAGTTTGTGAACAAGTAATTGCTGATAACTTACATATTTTAGTGTTTCCAGAAATTGGCATGAACCCACAAACTATGCAAATTGCTGCACTTAGACTTGCGCCTGTGCAGTGTGTAGCTTGGGGACATCCGGTAACAACTGGTTTACCAACAATTGATTATTTCTTATCAAGTGAGTTAATGGAACCGGAAAATGCCCAAGAACATTATTCGGAAACACTAATTCGTTTACCTAATATTGGTGTATCTTACCCCAAACCTTATATTCCCCCCATCATCAAAACTCGCTCAGATTTTCAGTTTCCAGATGATGCGGTGATTTATTTATGTTGCCAAGCACCATTTAAATATTTACCCCAATATGATTTTATTTTGGCAGAAATAGCCCGTCGTGTACCGCAAGCTAAATTTGTATTTTTGCGAGGAACTTTACTTCAGTCGCGTTTACAACGTGCTTTTGCAGCGATAGGTTTAAATAGTGAAGATTATTGTGTATTTTTAAATATTCCCGATCGCCTAGATTATCTGATGATTAACTTATTATCAGATGTTTATTTGGATACTTTTACTTGGTCTGGTGGTAATACTACCTTAGAAGCGATCGCTTGTAATCTCCCTATTGTTACTTGTCCAGGAGAATTTATGCGTGGTCGTCACTCAGATAGCTTTCTCAAAATGCTGGGAGTGACTGAAACCATCGCCGCCAATGAAGCAGAATATATTGATATCGCCGTTAAGTTGGGACTAGACTCAATGTGGCGAAACCACATCGCCGAAAAAATCAGCCAGCGTCATCATTTATTATTTGATGACCAGGCTTGTGTTGCTGGGTTGGAAAGTTTTTATCGCAAAGTGCTGAGTGCTGAGTGCTGAGTGCTGAGTGCTGAGTAAATATTGTCTACTCCTATCACCTGTCACCTGTCACCTATCACCTCAAAACATCTACTCCTCTGCTTGACCGACGCGGCGAATATTGATGATGTCGCTCATTTTTTTAATTTGGACAAACACTTGTTCAAGTTGTGGTCGATCGCGTATATCTATACCTAAGTCCATTAATGCTGGTTGTCCACTGGCTGTTTTAACTTGGGCATGACGGACGTTAATACCTTGGTCACTTAACCGCGATAAAATGTCTTTTAAAACGCCTACACGGTCTAGGGCTTCAATTTGGATATTGACTGGGTAAGTGTGGGGGCGAGAACTATTTTCTACTGCCGCATTCCATTTTACAGGCACTAGGCGATCGCCTTCGACATGATCTAAATTATGACAGCCTTGGCGATGGATAGAAATTCCCCGACCGCGTGTCACTACGCCAATAATTGATTCTCCGGGAATTGGTGTACAACACCCCGCCAGATGATACACCAAACCCTCAACACCGAGAATCGGCGAATCGCTGGCGCGGGAACTGCTGTGGGGAACATCCCGTAAAGCTTTCGCTGATGATTCTTTAGGGACAAATGGGGGTATGACCATTGTGGCAGGTTGCTGTGCCTTGACCACATCCCGCCAGCGATTTAGGACTAAATTTAAGGTAATTTCGCCATAACCCAAACCTGCAAGTAAATCTTCGACGCTGTGATAGTTGCACTTTTCAGCGACAGTCTGCATTGCGTCTGATTTCAGCAAATTATCAAAACCAGTTTTACCGAGTTCTTTTTCTAACAAGTCTCGCCCACGGGTGACGTTTTCTTCACGGCGCGATCGCTTGTACCATTGCTTAATTCGATATTTTGCCGTGGAAGTTCTGACAAAATTCAACCAATCTAAACTCGGATGGCTATTCTTTTGGGTGAGAACTTCGACAATATCGCCATTTTGTAACCTTGTAGATAAAGGTACTATCCGCCCATTTACCTTTGCACCTGAACAATGGTTGCCGACTTCTGTATGGATGCGATAGGCAAAATCTATACTAGTAGAACCAGGATTTAAAGAAACAACATCACCCTTGGGCGTGAACACATAAACATCGTCTTCAAATAAGTTATCTTTAACGCTATCTAAATATTCTTGGGCATCTTTCAGGTCGCTTTGCCACTCTAATAATTGCCGTAACCAAGTAAACTTTTCATCAGCAGCAGTTAACGTACTATTAGAACCACCTGTTTCTTTGTACTTCCAATGGGCTGCAATACCATATTCAGCGATATGGTGCATTTCCAGGGTGCGAATTTGAATTTCTAAAGGACGACCAGTTAAACCAATAACCCCTGTATGCAGAGACTGGTAACGGTTGGGTTTGGGTAAGCCGATATAATCTTTAAATCTACCGGGAATGGGGCGAAACGCATCATGAACAACAGCCAAAGCCCGATAACATTCTTCGTTGGTTTCAACAATAATTCGCAGCGCCGCTAAATCATAAATTTCATGAAATTCCTTTTGCTGTCGCTGCATTTTTTGATAAATGCTGTACAAATGTTTGGGACGACCGCTAATATCTAAACAGCGAATTCCAGCTTGTGGTAAACGTTCTCGTAAAATATCTGTGGCTTTGGCTAATTTCTCTTCTCGCGCCGTGCGTTTTTCCGAAACATGCTGCTGCATTTGGCGAAAAGCTTCCGGTTCCAGATATTTAAATGCTAAATCTTCTAGTTCCCACTTAATATGCCAAATACCCAAGCGGTTGGCTAAAGGTGCAAAGATATCTCGTGTTTCTTGGGCGCTGCGACGACGGCTATCTTCTGACATATATTGCAGAGTTCGCATATTATGCAAACGGTCTGCTAACTTGACTACAATTACTCTAATATCTTGCGCCATTGCCAAAAACATCCGGCGGAAATTTTCGGCTTGGCTTTCGGTTTTACTTTTGAAATTAATTTTAGAAAGCTTCGTGACACCTTCGACTAACTGCCGCACTTCTGAGCCAAATAGCTCTTCTATTTCTTCAATTGTGACATCTGTATCTTCAACTACATCATGAAGAAATCCAGCTGCTATCATAGCAGGACTACCCCCTAAATCGCGTAGCAACCCAGCTACGGCAACGGGATGATAAATATACGGTTCTCCAGATTTGCGAAATTGTCCATGATGGAGTTGATAGGCAAAAGAAAATGCTCGACAAATTAACGACGCATCATTCTGTCTTCGGTCTTCTGGTTCCACACTTCTGGGTGATGACTCGCGTAAACATTTGTTGAGCCATTCTGGAAGTGTAACGTCAATTGAAGTACTAGTAGCTATGCCGCTCATACAAAAGGTGATCGGTAAATAGTAAGATGGACGAAGTTTACAGCATCAACTAATGGTGATCCTGTGTCCCTGGTGGGGGTAGTAAATGCAGTGTGAGGATGATGAGTCTATTGCCTTGTGGTAGTCCTCCATTTTAGCTTTCAACAAGCATCATCTGGAAAAACCTACGATGGCGAATAAGCCTCAAAAGAGGATTTGAGGCTTGTGATAGTGATAGTGGTTCAAGAAGATATACTGTAGAAGAAAAAATTCTTGTCATTAATACTATCTTAAATGGCACTAGATGTCTTTAAATTGTGAGAAATATCAAGCACTGGCAAAGTTATTAGTGCAGTTACGTTCTGATGTCTCTGCTGGGGAATTTGACAAAACCCAACTGCGACAGCGTGTTGCTGATTTGCAGCAGTTATTTCAACGTGAGATTGTGCCTTTAGCAACAGCAGATTCTAAAGAACTGTCTTATCAAACGGAAATTAGTAAACAATTGCGCTTATTGGAAATTGATATCACATTTTTCCAAGGCGCAAGGCAGGCTGCCACAGCAAAAACCAGACTTCAAACCATGAGCGATCGCCTCACTACTTTAATTCAATATTGCCATGCCATACTGCAACAAGAGACACCAGAAGTTTCTGAGGATTAGTCTGTCTGTTAAGTTTTGCCGTTAAATTCATCAGGATCAAAGAAATCTGGTAAACAACATAGATTCTCTAAGTTGATGAAGATTTAATGCTGATATTTTAGGGTGTAGGGGTATGAGGGTGTATAGGTGTGAGGGTGTGGGTGTGAAGAAAGAAGCAGGGCGAATGGAATTCACGGCTATACAGGCAAAGTCCGAGCAGGCGGACTAACGTGAAATCAAGGGATTTAGAACCTGCGGAGGCCAATTTTGTTTGTGTAGACGCGGTTTCTAACCGCCCTTTTCAAGTTAAACTGACACCAATCAAAACCCCTACACCCTACACCCTTACACCCCTACACCCTGACTCTCTTCCACCCATTACTTCCTCAATAACTGTAGGATTGTTACTTAGTACAGGACAATCCCCAAGCAATTCGGAATGGCTCGCATCTCCAAATTAACCTTCGATCGCGGTACATTAATTCTGCACCCACCACCACGCGGTAAAGCTTGGATGGATTATGCTACATGGGATGACCGCGTGGAAAAATTTCGGATTCCGGCGATGCGATACCGGGCTGTGGTGGAAGCACTGCAAGGGGAAGAAGTAGAGTTTATTGATGAAGCGAAGGAATTTTACCCGATAGAGTTGGTTCCGAGTTTGGAAATGGAACCTTACCCCCACCAAAGTGAAGCTTTAGCGGCTTGGAAGTTGGCGGGAAGACAAGGTGTAGTAGTTTTACCAACGGCGGCTGGTAAAACTTATCTGGCGCAGATGGCGATGCAAGCAACACCGCGCACTACGTTAATTGTTGTCCCGACTTTGGATTTAATGCACCAGTGGTATGCACATTTAGTTGCGGCGTTTCCCGATGCAGAGGTGGGGTTACTAGGCGGCGGTTCGCGGGATAAGACAGCGATATTAGTAGCAACTTATGATAGTGCAGCGATTCATGCGGAAACTTTAGGGAATAAATATGCTTTGATTATTTTTGATGAGTGCCATCATTTACCGACAGATTTTAGCAAGGTAATTGCCGAATATGCGATCGCACCTTATCGGTTAGGATTATCAGCCACACCAGAACGCACCGATGGCAAACACGCTGATTTAAATATTTTGATTGGTCGAGAGGTATATCGCAAACGCGCGGAAGATTTGGCGGGGAAAGCCTTAGCTGAACATGAAATTGTCCAAATAAAAGTGAAATTATCCCAGATTGAGCGGGAAAGATACAATCAATTAATTCAAACCCGTAATGATTTTTTGCGTCAATCTAAAATTTCTTTGGGCAGTATTCAAGGTTGGCAAATGTTTGTGCAGATGAGTGCGCGATCGCAAGTTGGACGTAGAGCCATGTTAGCACACCGCGAAGCCAAAGAAATTGCTTTGGGAACTGATGGTAAGTTGCGAATTTTAGCTGATTTATTAGCTACCCATTATCCTGAACGGGTGTTAATTTTTACGGCTGATAATGCGACGGTTTATAAAATTTCCCAAGACTTATTAATCCCGGCAATTACTCATCAAACACCAGTCAAAGAACGCCATGAAATCTTAACTAAATTCCGCGAAGGTGAATATAATACTTTGGTTGCTTCTCATGTGTTGAATGAAGGTGTTGATGTTCCGGCGGCTTCAGTGGCAATTATTCTGTCGGGTACAGGTTCAACGCGGGAATATATTCAACGTTTAGGTAGGGTTTTACGTAAGGGAAATGTGGAGAATAAACAGGCGATTTTGTATGAGGTAATCGCGGAGGATACAAGTGAAGAAGGGACTTCGGCGCGGCGGCGGGGTGAGGAGAAATACGAACCGCAAAGACGCAAAGAGCGCGAAGGGAAGAAAGAAAAGAAAGGGAATTTACAGGTTATCTATGGGACTGGACAGGAAAAAAGTTTAATGGCTGCGGAACAATTAGAAATAAAATATTCAACTAAAAATTCAGAAGATGTTACCAACGGAGTTACTAAGTCATCGCCTAAACGGAGAAGAAATCATTCCGAAAAGGCTGAAGATTGATGATAAACATTTGGCGTTAACAAATGAATTAATTGCTTGTTTCCAAGCAGCGCAAGGTAAAACTCAAGGGGAGTTAGAAAAGCAGCTTTTAGATTTAGAAGGTGATGCGACAGATTATCGTGTCAAGCGGGGATTAGCTTATATTATCAAAAGCAATTTTTGTACTTTTGAAGTGGTGAGTCCCTTGGAACCACCAATGTTAAGAGAACGGGTGTTTGCTTTAGCGGCAAAATCTGTAGCCAGCCGAGAATCAACCCAAGCAACTTTAAGCAAAATTGCTGATGAATTAAGTCAAGAATTAGAGCGAGAAGTTTTGTTAGAACAGGTGCGGACTGGTTTGTATGCTGACTTATCAGAAAATAAAATTTTGACTCAATTTGATACACCTTCACCTGTAGATATTTTAAATAGATATAACTTGTCCCAGGTGCAGGGAATTTTTTATAAAGCAAGTCAGTTAGTATTAAATGCTCATCGCAATGTTCCGGGGGAATATAAGCTGTTATTTCGCTATTTAAAATTGTTTCAACTCATGGCTTATATAGAAGGTGATGCCGACCACGGCTTTACAATTACAGTGGACGGGCCGACGAGTTTATTTAATCCTAGTACGCGGTATGGGCTGGCGATCGCTAAATTAATTCCGGCTTTGTTGCATGTCACTAAATGGAGTCTTTCAGCAACATTACAAACCCGTGATGTTTACACAGATACTTGGAAAACTGGCAGATTTACCCTCAATTCCGAGTGTGGTTTAGTATCGCACTATTCTAAAGGTAAGCCTTACGATAGTATGTTGGAGGCTTCCTTTGCTGATAAATGGGATGCTTTAAAAACCGATTGGGTATTAGAAAGAGAAGTTGATTTAATTCCCATTCCTGGAAGTGTGATGATTCCTGATTTTCGCTTAGTGCATCCTGATGGACGGGAATTTCTATTAGAAATTGTCGGTTATTGGCGACCAGAATATTTACAAAAGAAATTTTCTCAGGTGCGGCGTGCGGGTTGTGATAATTTGATTCTGGCAATTTCCGAACGGCTGAATTTGGAAAAAGCTGGCGTGAAATTAAATGATGTACCTGCGAGAATTGTGTGGTTTAAAGATAAGTTATTACCCAAAGCTGTGTTAGCTGTGATGGATTAAGTAACCAGAAGATCCCCGACTTCTTGAAGAAGTCGGGGATCTAAGTCTCTCGATACACATACAGAATATGATAAGGATGATTGGAAAAATGACCTTTGGAACACCTAACTCCCAAGGCATATACGGCGAAGCCGAAAACCTGTTAAAGCAAGCTTTGGATATTTATGAGCGAAGCCTAGGAGTTAATCATCCCCGTACTGTTACTTGTCGTGAAGATTTAGCAGATTTGCGCGATCGCCTCAACTCACAACAGTAAAATTCAAGTTCCCAACCTCATCAATCAACCTTTTATCTCCAAGTTTCGTGTTCTGAACTCGAAGGTTCATGTTCGGAACTCCAAGTTTCATGTTCCAAACGAGGACGTTCATGTTCTGAACTCGAAATTTCAGGTTCCGAACTCGAAGGTTCCTGTTCTAAACGAGAATGTTCTAGTTCTGAGCTTGAATGCTGGTGTTTTGCAGTCGGAGTTCCGCGTTTTGATGTCAAATCGAAGTGCGATCGCTCTTTCCATTATCTTTTATCACCCAATAATTACGCAAAAATCCTTGGTAAATTCAGAAATAATTATGGCTACTTAAGTAAATCTAATGATTTTTTGCTTTTATTACCTTACTTTTTAATTTTCAAAGTATTCTGCAATTGATTAATTGACTTACGTATGTATTTATACGCTTATTAAAGTGGAACAGAAGTGCGATCGCTCTGTGAAATGGGGATCATTGCAATACTTAAAAAAGCCTTAAGTATTTTAATATATCTATCTTAAGTGTAAGTAAATAAAGAGAAGGATTTGGGAAATATGGAGATATAGGTAAATTTTTAAGGAGGTATTCAAATGCAGAACTTACGCCTTTACTCCACAATTTCAAAATCATTGGTTCCTGAAACTCACACAAAAAAGCTGGCAGTTTTAGTAGAATGGTGCAAAATTATTCATGGTTGCATCGAATCTGGACAAATCGAGGATGCCAGAATTTTTCTAGAGCAAGCAATTCAGGAAGCAGAAATGCCAAGTAGAGAATAAATTAATTCACATCGGCATCAGGTAAAACTGGAAATGCTAAAAATATTCAATATACTCACGAAATACGAAAAACGAAGGAGTCAGAATAATTTTCTGGCTCCTTTTAATTAGAAGAATATATATAGCAATCCTAAATGAATAAAAAACATCTCTCCCTTGTCTACCGTTTCCGCCTTGTCTCCCTTGTCTCTTTTCTTCACATATCAAATAGGATTGCTATAACAGGTATTATGTAATTGGCTGTGGTACTGATACTTTCACAGTGGATTTTTTGCGAAAAATCAATTTGTCTTCAGCTTTGTCAATGAGGATGGTATCACCACCAATGAAGGTATTTTCTAATATCTTCGTAGCGATGGGGTTTTCTACTTCTCGGCGAATGGCTCGTTTTAAGGGACGTGCGCCATAAACAGGGTCATAGCCCATTTCTACTAAGTAATCACAAGCTTCTTGAGTGATTTCAAAGGAGATTTTTTGTTCTTTCAACAGGTTCTCAACGCGCTTGAGTTGAATGCGGATGATGTGGCGCATTTCGGAACGGCTGAGGGTATGGAAGAGAATGGTATCATCTACACGGTTGAGAAATTCAGGGCGGAAGTGCGATCGCAGTGCATCTGTTACCCGTTCCCGCATCATGTCATATTTAGTATCATCACCGGAAACATCTAAAATGTGTTCGCTACCAATGTTACTGGTCATGACAATCACGGTATTACGAAAATCTACTGTTCTGCCTTGAGAATCAGTGATTCTACCATCATCAAGTACCTGCAACAGAATATTAAACACATCTGGGTGAGCTTTTTCCACTTCATCCAACAACACAACTGAGTAAGGATGGCGGCGCACAGCCTCGGAAAGTTGACCGCCTTCTTCATAACCAACATAACCAGGAGGCGCACCAACTAACCGCGCTACCGAGTGTTTTTCCATATACTCGGACATATCTAGGCGTACCAAAGCATCCTCAGAATCAAAGAGAAACTGCGCTAATGCACGGGCGAGTTCTGTTTTACCTACGCCAGTCGGCCCCATAAATAAAAATGAACCGATGGGGCGGCTGGGGTCTTTCATTCCGGCGCGGGCGAGACGAATGGCGGCGGCGACAGCTTCCACTGCTTCATGTTGACCAATAACCCGTTCGTGTAAATGGCTTTCGAGTTGCAGTAGTTTTTGCCGTTCTGATTCCAGCAGGCGGTTGACGGGGATACCTGTCCACTTAGCGACGATTTCAGCGATGTCGGCTTCGGTGACTTGTTCGCGCAACAAAGTCGAACCTTGGCTTTGAAGTTCTATAAGTTTGGTTTCTTTAGCTTCGCGATCGCGCTGCACACCTTCTAATTTGCCATACTTCAACTGAGCAGCTTTATTCAAATCATAAGCCCGTTCAGCTTGATCAATTTGCAACCGTAAAGATTCTTCTTCTTTCTTTAAAGCACTGATAGCTTCTAACAGTTGCTTTTCACCTTGCCATTGTTCGTTAAATTCTTGCTGTTTGAATTTTAAGGTGTCGATTTCCTGTTCAATGCGCTGCAAGCGTTCCCGCGTTTGGGTAGGAACTTTTTCTTCTCCCGCCAGTGAAAGTTTTTCCATTTCTAGCTGCATCAAGCGGCGGTCAATGGCTTCCAATTCTGAAGGTTTGGAGGTAATCTCCATTTTTAACTGTGCCGCCGCCTCATCTACTAAGTCAATGGCTTTGTCGGGTAAGAAGCGGTCAGAAATATATCTGGCTGACAAAGTAGCCGCCGCCACTAAGGCTGAGTCGGAAATTTTTACGTTGTGGTGGACTTCGTAGCGTTCTTTCAAACCCCGCAAAATCGAGATAGTGTTTTCTACGCTGGGTTGGTCAACAAATACTTGTTGAAAACGACGTTCTAAGGCTGCATCTTTTTCGATATATTTGCGATATTCATCTAAGGTTGTAGCGCCTATACACCGCAGTTCACCCCGCGCCAGCATCGGTTTGAGTAAATTTCCCGCATCCATCGCCCCTTGTTGGTTGGAACCAGTACCAACAACGGTGTGCAGTTCATCAATAAACAGGACAATTTGTCCGTTAGAGTCGATAACTTCCTTGAGGACGGCTTTCAGGCGGTCTTCAAATTCACCCCGATATTTTGCCCCAGCAATTAAACTCCCAATATCTAAAGAAATTAATTGGCGATTCTTCAGCGATTCGGGGACATCACCGTTGATTATACGCTGTGCCAAAGCTTCTGCGATCGCAGTTTTCCCGACACCCGGTTCACCAATTAAAACAGGGTTATTTTTACTCCGGCGTGACAATACCTGAATCACACGGCGAATTTCATCATCCCGCCCGATAACTGGGTCGAGTTTTCCCGCTTTGGCTTGTTCTGTTAAGTCCCTACCAAATTTTTGCAATGCTTCGTAGCGAGACTCTGGATTTTGGTCTGTCACTTTTTGGCTACCGCGTACAGCTTTAATTGCCGCCTCTAGAGTACCACTATCCGCATTAAAACCTTTAAGTATCCGCCGCCCAATACGTTCATCTTCTGCAAAACCCAAAAGAATATGTTCTACAGAAATGTAGGTATCTTTCATTTTGACTCTGGCTTCCTCGGCGCGGTCAAGCAGCACATCTAAAGTGCGACCGAGGTAAAGTTGGTCATTATTGGCAACTTTGGGCTGACGTTGAGTATATGCTTCGAGTTGCTGTTGTAAACGGATGGGGTCGATTTCCGCCCGTGCTAAAATGCGAATCGCTAAACTAGTGGGTTCTTCTAAAAGGGCAATAATTAAATGTTCAACGTCTAATTGTTGTTGTTTATAAGCACGAACTATATCCTGAGATTTAACAATGGCTTCCCAGGCTTTATCTGTAAATTTATTGGGATCTGTAGGCTGCATCGTTACGAAGTTGAATTGCGGATTTTATTTAAGAAATTGGAGTTGGGAAAAGGTAGAGGACTTATGATGAGATGCGATCGCTGCATCCCCTGTTAGTAGCGTAGGATGAAATAGAACGATAAGCTAGGGGCGAGGAATAATCAATAATAAAGGATTTACAACCACTAGACTTGCCAACCACAAGAATAAACATTTACACTTCATACTTCACACACTTCACACTTTTGACAGTATTCTCTCCCCAAATCATTATCCAAGCACTATTGAGTTTAAATCCGCGTGTATCTGTGGTTGCAAGTTCGGCGTAATTTATCTTCGGGAAGGGTGTGAGGTACAGAAATCAGGACTTCCGCACAAAGGTTGTCTGACAAGAATGGGTGTAAGGGCTTCGCGTGAGCGTCAGCCGAACGGTGTAAGGGTTTTGAATACCTACACTCCTACGGGGAAGTTAAAACTCCAAAGTAAAAGACCTTTTGACTTTTAACTTTTAACTTTTGACTTTTGACTTGATGTTGCCCCTTACACCCTCATCCTCATCAAAAACTATTGCGATACGAGTTGTTCTTGTGATGTTTGCTTGGCGGCTGATCCTTGAGTACCCAATTGAATTAGCTCAATTTTGTATCCGTCGGGATCTTCCACGAAAGCAATGACGGTCGAACCATGTTTCATTGGCCCTGGTTCCCGCACTACCTTACCACCACGATTTTTAATCGCTTCACAGGTAGCATAAATGTCATCTACTCCCAAAGCGATATGACCGTAAGCGTTACCTAATTCGTACTTTTCTACTCCCCAGTTATACGTTAATTCAATGACTGCATTGTCACTTTCATCACCATAGCCAACAAAAGCCAAGGTAAATTCTCCCCCTGGATAATCTTTTTGACGCAGTAATTTCATACCTAGAAGATCACAGTAGAATTTCAATGATTCTTCTAGATTTCCTACCCGCAGCATTGTATGTAGTAAGCGCATAATGACTTTTTACTTTCAGGTTGTTGATTTCTGCCAACATTCTACAAGGGACTGATAAATGAGGATGAGGCTTCAACGTTGTAGATACATTTTGAGAGAGACTCTACAGCAATTATCTTATGCAATATTTTGCGATATTTTGCGATATTTTGCTTTTTAATCCAAATATGCTTTGAAATACTTAACGCACCGCCCCAAAAGGTGGTGCGTTATATAAGAACAAACAGAACAAAGAGTTTTAAGACTTAGCTATAACTCTTGACTACACAAACATAGAAATTTAAACAGGTCTATCTTCGCGTTCTATTTGTTGCCGAATAGTATCAATGGCTGCATTAATACCAGAGAGCTTAGATTCTAAATCATCTCGCATCCAAGTTAGGAACTTGAGTTTACGTTCTAAATGCGCTTTATGCGAAACTGGTTCACTACCATAACAGCCGTAACCCCAAAAAGGAAACATATTTTGCCTCTGAATTTAGCTAGATAAAAGTGCTATATACTGCACTACTAACTTACATTCTGACTAAAAACAATCTGGCTGGTAGAGTAAAAACCGACCAAGACATTACGTATTGGGAAAATATTCGATAATTGTTTTTGATGTATGTTAAATTATCAAACTTAGAGAATTAAGCAGAGTTTAGTACTGATTGCGATCGCCACTGCTTGCTAGGCAAGATAAACATTATAGCAGATTTAAGTCCTTGAATTATCCTTTCTCCAGTCGAAAGTAATCTTTCCCAACGGTCTTTTCTAATTTCTTGATGCTGAATAGTGTTACGTGCTTTGTTCGCGTTACGTAAGCTATCTATTAAGTTAGTTAAAGCATCAAAAATAGTTGTGACAATTGTTTTATTGCTGACCTTGGTTGGTAATCCTATACTTGGGGCAATTTGAATTAGATGAACTAGCTGCGATCGCATTTTTTCATCTGCCATTAATCCTGATGGATAATTAATCACAATCGATGAAGCTGTAGGGTTAATTCTCACTTTTGCATTCTTAATTTGAGATTCTATCGCTACCTTCAATTTATTGGCATATTCTGTATCTTTAGCCAGTCGCGGCACCCGAAAGCGTACTCTTCCAGAAATTTCATGAGCAACACTATATGCGATTTGTTGAGTTTTTGTTTGATGATGAGTTGAATTTTTACTTGGCTTATTTTGCTGTGAACTAAATAATTTTTTATAATTCATATCTTAATTATTGCTTCACAAAAAATATTTTTATTTCTAGATTTTGTAATTATTTTAATCTAGTAGACTTTACACCAAATATAATAAGTGTGGCTATATTACAAAAACTCTATCCATAGAAGAGTATCCGCAACTATCAAAGGTAGGAAAATAAATATAGCCTTACGGCTCAGTTTACTTAGCTAAAATGAAACTATTTAATTTAAAGGTATAAATCAATGTCAGAAGCATTCCCATTCTCAAATTCTGCTGAACTAAATGAATGGCATCAAGGTATTACAATGGCTAACCGCAATAACATTTTCTGTCATTGTGGTAGTTGTCAGTATGAATGGGTTGATTCTTTAGAAAATGCTGTATGTCAAAAATGCGGTAGCCAAGATGTTTAACATATCTCTTGCTGGCAGTTTCCTGATGACTAAAATTATTTAAAAGTTGTTACTTTATAGCATTCCTGAATTATTCGTTAACTACAGATCCCCGACTTCTCAAAGAAGTCGGGGATCTGAGTCTCTCGATGCTCACCAAGCAAATAGAATTACTATATTTTGTTCATCTATCAAATATAAATGCTATGGTTATTAAAAATTTGTAGTTGGTAATTGATAAAATTCCGACAACATTGAAATTTCTAAATTTAAATCTGTTGTCGGATAAATAAAGTTTAGCGAGCAAGTACCGCTATCTTGGCGTGTTTATTCACATAGTTCACAAATAATTGCTTCAGCCTCGGACTGACACTAAAACCATTAAAATCTTCTAAAAAACCAAAGCCTAAACTTTTAGCTTTAGCTAAGGTTTGTTCTGCGTTTAGTCCTTCTTTGATGGCTATACTTAACAGCGCAATTCCTGTGGAACGCATTCCGGCTGCACAGTGGATGAGAACTGGTTTTGGTAGCTGTTCTAGCGTCTTTAGGGTTTGGGTAATCAATTCTTCATTCAGTACTTCTAGCTTGACGGGTACGTTGACATAATATAGTCCCAATTTTTCAGCAAGCTTCTGCTCATCCCTAAAAAATCCTAGTTCATCAGGCGATCGCAAATTTAACACGGACTTATAACCTTCTTGGATAGCTTGCTCTAGCTGCTTTACTGAGATTTGCCCTGTTGTTGTTAAGCTGTCATTGATTAATATGGCGTTATTCACATTCACTCCTTTTAACTTGGCTTGCAAAAATGCTGTGAGCAGCTATTCAAAAATGCACAGCGAAATTTGACAAAAATGCAATTAATCGGCTGATTAAAGCTAAATTTGTCTTTTTGTTTTGATAATTTTATTGCTCTATTCATAATATACGGTTAATCTATCGACTTACCGATGTTTAAAACAAATAATCGATATTCCCGTTAGGTTTAGTGGTTTTTATCTATTTGCCAAGTTGCCCAACTTTAGCAGGCGATCGCACTTGGTTTCGGATATTGCGTTTATGAAATACAATTGTGCTATTACAGTTGCATAAACTTCGCCATGAATTCCATCATTCCTGGACAGAACAAACCATTAGAGCCAGTTTTACTTCAAGAACAAGAAATTCAATCTATCAAGCAGCTAGAAAGTATACTGGAACCAGAAGATACTCAACTACATTTAGTAGGCACACATGGCGAAACAATTCCCATTCCTGAATCAGTAGATAAAGTATTGCGTAAAGTTGTTCAGGCAATGGCATCAGGTAAATTAGTCTCAATAGTAATTCAAGAGCAAGAATTCACAACACAACAAGCAGCAGACTTTCTCAACGTATCACGTCCTTATCTGATTAAGTTGTTAGAGCAAGGCGAAATTCCCCATATCATGGTAGGTACTCATCGGCGTGTAAGATTTGAAGATTTGCAGCAGTATAAACAACAGCGAGATAGCAAGCGGCGGCAGTTATTAGACGAATTAATTGCAGAAAGCCAAGAACTAGGCTTTTACGAATAGGGATTTTGTAATTAAACATGAATTCGGTAGATTGGATTTGACCAATTTAAAAATAATTACATACAAATGTTTAATGTTGTACTGGATTCCTGCGTACTGTTTCCTATGTACTTGAGGGATACCTTACTTTGTGTATCTGAAGCTGGTTTTTATCTACCCTTTTGGTCTCAGAGAATTCTTGATGATACAATTCGTAATCTCTTGTCTACAGAGAGAATATCACCAGAAGCAGCAAGAAGACTTGAAACGAGAATGAAAGCAGCTTTTCCAGAAGCAATAATTGAGGTACCGGATGAGTTAACTGAAGCAATGACTAATCATCCTGGGGATCGTCATGTACTAGCTACAGCTATAGTAGCGAGAGCTAATGTAATTGTTACGTCAAATCTGAAGCACTTTCAAGAAAAGGATCTTGCCTCGTGGAATATACAAGCACAATCTCCAGATGAATTTTTGACGAGGCTGTATAATTCTAATCCACAGAAAATGCTTGAAGTAGTGGAGCGACAATCTCAAAGTCTAAGAAAACCACCGATGAATTTAGTACAACTCCTTGATTTACTCCATCAAGTAGCCCCAAACTTTGCGGATCTTGTCTCGGCATATAAATCCGAAAGTTTATAGCTCAACGTTGACCGCAAATGTTACATCTAAGATTGTTGAGCGGTGAAAAAATCAAGGTGAAAGCACAGGTATTTAGAGGCGTAAATCAACTTTCTTACGAAGAAATCCCAGTTCCAACCTTAGAACCAGATGAGGTACTGGTGCAGGTGCAAGTTGTGGGGCTGTGTCAGTCAGATATTAAAAAAATCCTTTATCCTCTTTATGAACCGCCACGCATATTTGGGCATGAAACGGCGGGAAAAATTGCCGCAGTGGGTTCAGAAGTCAGAGGTTGGCAAGTGGGACAAAGGGTAGCGGTGATGCACCACATCCCATGTATGCGTTGCGCTTATTGTTTAAATGAAAATTTCTCGATGTGCAATGTCTACAAAAATATCTCTACCACAGCAGGCTTTAATGCTAGTGGTGGCGGTTTTGCGGAGTATGTAAAAGTACCAGGACACATTGTGCAGAATGGTGGGTTAATTCCAATCCCCGAAGATATTAGTTTTGAAGAAGCAAGTTTTGTGGAACCGACAAATTGCTGTCTCAAAGCCGTGAAAAAAGCTCAAATTGCCCCCGGACAAACAGTATTAGTCACTGGAGCCGGGCCGATTGGGTTAATGTTTGTGATGTTGGTGAAGTATTTTGGGGCAAAAGCGATCGCTACTGATTTACTGCCCTCTAGAATCGAAAAAGCCTTGAATATGGGTGCAGAAGCAGCTTTTGATGCCCGTGATCCCGATTTACCCACGAAAATTCACGCCCTTACAAATGGACTAGGTGTGGATGTGACCTTGCTGGCTGTACCTAGTGAAAAAGCGTTCTTTCAAGCACTAGACTGCACCCGTAAAGGGGGGAAAATACTGTTTTTCGCTGAGTTCCCCGATGAATTAGAAATTCCTATCAATCCGAATATTCTTTATCGCCGAGAAATTGATTTGATGGGAAGTTACAGTTCTTCTTACCGTCTTCAGGCGCTTTCGGCTGATATTGTATTTAATCGGCGGATTGACATTCCAGCCTTAATTAGCGATCGCTACCCTCTCAAAGATTTATCAGCCGCAGTAGAACAAGCGATCGCTCCTTCTCCTGATACATACAAAATATTAATCTATCCTTGATCCGGGCAAAGAAGCTAACTCGTAGAAAATACTTATAGCTAATTGTCAATTGAAGTGTGAAGTATGAAGTATGAAAATTGATCCAAAAAGAATTCAGAAGTCAGTAGCCAGAATTCAGTATGAATTCTGTGCGACACTTCTCCTGGCGGAGACGCTACGCGAACGACAAGCGGCATCGCAGTGCATTGCAAGCGGATGAATCAATGGCTTTAAAACCTCCACCAATTGATTCTGACTTCTGAATTCTTCTTCAATCTCTACTTTCCTACTTCCCCTGATCTCCATCTACCCCAACCCATGCCCATGACCTTAGTGATAGTTGCCATCCTTGCTTTTTATGTCGCCTGTAATCTTGGTGCTAACGATGTTGCCAACGCAATGGGGACTTCTGTTGGTTCCAAAGCTGTAACTCTCAAACAAGCCATCATTATTGCTGGAGTTTTAGAGTTTACTGGCGCTGTATTGTTTGGGCATGAAGTATCAGAAACTTTAGCAACAAAGGTTGCCAATCCTAATTTATTTGCTGCCACACCCCAATTATTGGTAACAGGCATGATGACTGTATTAATATCTTGCGGTGTATGGTTGCAAATTGCTACTGCTAAAGGTTTACCTGTATCATCTTCTCACGCCGTCGTTGGTGCGATCGCAGGCTTTAGTGCTGTGGCAATGGGTATAGGTGCAATTGATTGGTCATCCATTGGCATGATTACCATTGGTTGGTTACTCACACCGATAATTAGCGGTAGTATTGCAGCTTTGTTTTACAGCCAAATTCAACGCTGGATTTTAAATCAACCAAACCAAGTTGCACAGCTAAGAGAATGGATTCCTTGGCTGAGTTCGGCTTTGTTGGGCGTGTTTGGCGTGATTGTCCTACCTTCGCTAACGCAACCTTTAACGAATTTTCTAAATGCACAAGTAGGAATTAACATCCCTGCATACGACATGCCCTTATTTGCAGGTGCATTAGCAGCAGTAGGGCTGACTGTAATGAGTTGGCGACAACTAGAACGAGAGGAATGCAAGGGTGTAGGGGTGAGAGGGTGTAAGGGTGTAGGGGAAACCCAAGAAGAATCTATCACTCAGTACTCAGCACTCAGCACTCCCACCGAACGCCTATTCGGTCGTTTCCAACTACTCAGTGCTTGCTTTGTGGCGTTTGCACATGGTTCTAACGATGTAGGAAATGCGATCGCACCTTTAGCCGCGATCGTTTATATTAACGCGACTGGTAACGTACCAATCAATGGTATTGATATACCCTTGTGGATTTTGGTTGTTGGTGGTGCAGGAATTGTTACAGGTTTAGCGATTTGGGGGAAAAACGTCATTGCTACCATTGGCGAAAACATCATTGCTTTGCAACCTAGTAGTGGGTTTTGTGCTGAACTAGCTACCGCCACTACCATTCTTTTGGCTTCTCGCTTGGGTTTACCTGTTTCGACATCTCACGCATTGGTTGGGGGTGTAGTGGGGATCGGGATGGTGCAAAGCCTGAACTCAATTAAATTTCAAACTCTGCAAGCGATCGCTGCTGCGTGGTTAATTACAGTTCCTTTGAGTGCAGTCCTCAGTGCAAGTATCTTTAGCATTGCGCGGTTTGTGTGGCACTAATTTGGTGGTTCGGCTACTTCGACTGCGCTCAGTACAAGTTCGCTCACCAACCGTTTTAAATTCACTCGGAAAATTTGTTGATCAATGCCTAACTCAAAAAAACTAGGAGAAAATTGCAAAATAAATATTTAAATTATCCTGATGCTTGTTGCCGACTACTTTGAAATACTAGAAGTAGCTAAAATATATTTTAGGAGAGAATAATACTTAAAAATTCCCAAGGAAAACAAACTAAGCTCTGAGGTAAATTTAAACTGTTGCTAAAGTTACATTCTATAGAACTCATATTTAATTTCGGAAGAAAACTAGGTACACTGCGACGCTCTTTTTCCTGTAACCTGTTACCTATCACCTGTAACCTGTTACTTTTCTACACCAGTACTTCCAGTTATCAAATTTGATTCCTAGATAATGATGATTTACATCTAACTTTTACAAAGTTACCATCCTGAATAATTTCCAGGCATTTATTCGCAAGTATTTAAAATTTACTGTTGCTATCAAAATAACAAGTACTTATATTGAGTGATAGATTTTCTATTTCAAAATCTCACTTTTAAAGGATTGAATTTGCTGGCTGATACGTGGCACAAACTATGTGAAGCTGTACAGCCCAAGACTATAGACTTTGCCAAGCTGTGTTCAGCGTGACAAAATTACTTTGATACGTGCAAATCTTGTTAAATTTTTTGGTCTATCTGACAAAATACTGAAATTTAGTATGAGCGCCAAGCAAATTTACGGGAAGCAGCTTTATCTTCAAGGTGTTAGAGGTTAGAAGCTAATGGGGCGAATTGAAAAACGGCCAGATAGCCCGCGAGTTAGAGGCGAACTATCGAGATCAGCAGAAACAGCACTCTGGGCTGTTGTGGAGGATTTAGAAAATCTCCAACAAAATGTGCTGAGATCATTGCAAGAAGAAATTAAACGGTTACAAGCAGACAAAGAGCGACTGTACGATGACATTCAAAAACTGCTAGAGGAAAAAGAACACTTACAACAAGTGCGACAAATTACCGAACAGCAGGTGTTAATTCGACAGTTGGCAGAAGTTTTAGCTAAACATATTTCTTCCCAACTGCAATCATCACTGAAGAATTTAGCTAACGAACTAAAAATGACTGGTGCTGATGAACAAGCAGTTCTAAAATCAGCCGAAAGTAATGAACAGATTAAACAAATGCTGGGCAGTTTGGATGATACTCTGACCATTACTTTTAATTCGCTGCAACAAGAACTAAAAAATTATCAAGGTAATTTGTCTCAGCAGTTGTCTCGGATGCAAAGCCAACAACAGCAAGGCGAAACGATTGTAGAGGAATTAGTTAATCGCCTGCGTGGGGAATTAACTAAAGCTATCCAAGAAACTACCCAACCTCCAAAACCATCGCCACCAACGGTTTTACAACCAGATGAGCCAAAGTTGGAAAGTGCTGTGAAAGTATCGCCACCAACAGTTTTACAATCAAATGAGCGATCGCCTGTTAATTCTTTTACAGTATCTTCAGCTACAGTTTTACAACCAGATGAGCCACAGTCGGTAAATTACCCTCTGTTATCAGAAGTCACCAATAAATCGAATGACAACCAAACGACTGCTTCTTCAGCAGAAACATCTTCAGCCGTAATTGTTCCACCAGTTAAAGAAAGTTCCACTCAGCCAATTTCCATCGCTCCCAAGGACTTTCCCCCCAAGGAAAAACCACCGGAACCAATTGTTTTACCGGACAAAGATGTGGCGGAATCTACATCTAGCAATGTTGCAGCCAGTGAACAAAATGCTGTACTCCGGTTTGATGTACCAGAAACCCAAATCCAATCTCCTTCTAGCAAGGTTAGTGAGCCAGTTTCTGTTCTCAGTGCAGATTTGGTAGAAGATGAACCAATTTCTCCACCGCCTGCACCAGCACGCAGATCCCGAAGACCTAGCAAACCGCAAAGTTTATCTCCAGTGCAGATTGGGTTTTTGCTAGTTGTCTTGTCTACGGTGGTGTCTTCACTGTATAACGTCGCCGTAAAAATGATGTTCCACCAAAGTTCTGCGGTGGTGGGAAGCTTGGCGGTAGAGCGGTTGTTATTACCGACTTTGGGAAATATTTTCTTAATTTTATTGCTGCGCTTGGCGATTGTTGTACCGCTGACGTTGCTGTTAGCACCGATGATGCACCCCCAAGTTTGGCAAGATATCAAAAACTTAATGGAATCATTTCAAGGTAAGCCTTCAGCCGCTAAGGTGAAATCCCAGAGAGTGTTGCAACTATCAATTGCGAGTGGTTGCTTTTTGTTTTTATCGCAGGTGTTGATTTATCTGGCGATTGGTCAAGTAACAACGGGTATGGCGATCGCACTATTCTTTATCTATCCCGGTATTAGCGGTTTGTTGTCTTGGCTGTTATTCCGCGATAAACCAAATAGCGTGCGTGGGGCTGCCATTGGTGCGATTTTCTTAGGTGAATTATTAGTTTTAGCTGGTGCTGCAACGGCGGGGATCAGCGATTTTTCTATTGGTAGCAGTGCCGCAATTTTTGGTGGGATAGCCTTTGCCTGCTATGTCATGCTGACTCGTGTCTGCGCCGCCAAACTGCATCCTGTGTCTTTTACTTTAGTTAGCTTCACCACCATGTTTGTTTTGAGCTTTATTGGTTTGATGTTACCTTTACCAACCGATTGGAGCCTAGCAATTGATGGTTCTAAGTTATTGGAAATTGTTTTAAGTGCTTTTATTTTGGGCGTGCTGACACTTTTAAGCTATGTCCTCAACAATATTGGTATTGGTAAACTTGGAGCCTTGCGATCGGCAATTATTGGCGCAGGTGTACCGATATTAACCGTGGTGTTTGCTGGGTTATTGATTCAAGAAAATTTAGAAATAATTCAGATTTTCGGCGTGTTATTTGTCACATTTGGTGCTGCGGCTTTTGGTTTTGATAAAATGCGTCATCCAGTGAAATCATCAAGTACTGAAACTTAAATGATGCACAGCAGCTTTGTCACAGTGAGGAAAGTTAAAAGTCGAATGTTAAATAAAACCTTAATTATCTCAACTTTGATTTTTAACTTTTCAATTTTTTATTTTGTTTTAACAATTAACCAAGCGCCAGCTCAAACTCAGTAATCAATCCAAATCAATAGTCTTATACAGTTCCCCAAAATTCTGGATACCACAACTTTTTTAGCTTATGCCCGGTAAATCCGTAATGATTTAGGAAATTGCAGTCTTCAAAGTCAGTCTTTCACCAGCAGCGATATTACTCTTGAATATGAAATCTGGTAATTGCATCACGACACCAGATACCTGATATATTTTATAAATAACAAAGTACAAAAGCCTTTTTAATGACTTTCTCTGTGTTGAACACCCAAATATTTAGTACAAAATAAATAGCAAAACCACGATTTCTGTACGTAATTTACAATTCAAATCCTGTGAATCTTGAAATATATTCGCTGCTTATAGCACCTTCAAAGTATAGATTTTAGCGTCAAAAATATCAACAAAATCATTAGATACTCAAGGTAATCAAAGCAGCTTTTTCATATTGCTTGAAATATCAGGAATCCTTAATAATTACTAGTATGTAAATTAGGCTCTCAAGAGTCTTAATATAATATTAAGATTGAGTTAATTTACATAAACTTGATAAAAAAGCTGACAGAATAGAATATCATAATTGAAGGCAATAAACGGTATTTTGGACTGGGAATTATCTACCTAATTTGAGGAATTTAGATGTCTCTAAGTACTAACTACCTAAAAATGCCAGAAATTTGCCGAAAGCTGTGAGCATTATGGTAGTCTACTAGTATCTACTAAACCTGTAATTTCATTCAAGTTCAGTAGATGATTGACTCTCAGATTACTCATCACGAATAGGAAATCAACGAGTAACCAGAATTCTCTAAAAACCCAAAGAAAGCAGTCATTCTTGGGAAAGGTGCATACCATCAAGTCCGTCGGCTAGTTAGGTGTTACCAAACAATCAGGAAGTGTTTTTCTGTTTGTGAACTAGTATAAAAGGCGGCATTTTTGCTACCGAAGACAATCTTTATAGATTAAATCGGAAAACATAGATGGTTTTGTAATGGGCATGACAAGTAGATGAATTTTATGGTTATTTGTGAGTCTGTCAGGAAAAGATGACAATAGCCAAGTCAACTAACTTCTTTTTAGTAGTGATTTGCTATATAATTCGGAGCCATTGGCAATTTCAACTGCTAGTAACCTGAAAGTCACAGCATCCTAGAAAGTCTCAAGTAACAATATCGCCTAAAGTTTGGGTGTATACTACTTACTTCCCTCTGACTATAAATCTGTAAACGTGCTATTTAACTGTCTGTAATATGAGTAACGACATAGATCTGATCAAACAACTTGGCCCTAGTGCGATGGATCAGATCATGCTTTATCTGGCTTTTAGTGCTATGCGGACGAGTGGGCACAGGCATGGAGCATTCTTAGATGCAGCAGCTACGGCAGCTAAGTGTGCAATTTATATGACCTATCTTGAACAGGGACAAAACCTGAGAATGACAGGTCATTTGCACCACCTGGAGCCAAAAAGGGTCAAAATCATTGTAGAAGAAGTCAGACAAGCTCTGACAGAAGGTAAGTTGCTAAAAATGCTGGGTTCTCAGGAACCACGTTACTTAATTCAACTACCTTACGTCTGGATGGAAAAATACCCTTGGCAACCAGGGCGATCCCGTGTGCCAGGAACTAGTCTGACAAGTGAAGAGAAAAAACAAATTGAGCAAAAATTGCCTGGTAACTTACCAGACGCGCAATTAGTAAGTTCGTTTGAATTTCTTGAACTAATTGAATTTTTGCATAAGCGATCGCAAGAAGTCCTCCCGCCTGAACATCAAATGCCCTTGAGTGAAGCCTTGGCAGAACACATCAAGCGCCGCCTATTGTATTCAGGTACGGTGACAAGAATTGATTCGCCTTGGGGAATGCCCTTCTATGCGCTAACTCGTCCTTTTTACGCACCAGCAGACGATCAAGAACGTACCTATATCATGTTAGAAGATACAGCTCGGTATTTTCGGATGATGAGAAACTGGGCAGAAAAACGACCAAATTCCATGCGTGCATTAGAAGAACTGGATATTCCTCCAGAAAAGTGGGATCAAGCAATGGAGGAACTTGACGAAGTTATCCGCGCTTGGGCAGACAAGTATCATCAAAGCGGTGGTATTCCTATGATTTTACAGATGGTTTTTGGTAGAAAAGAAGATTAACACTTCCGGCTCATAATAAAGTAAGCATCCTAACACTCAGCAACCGGGAAATCTCAAATCATTATGTACAATCGTTACGACGGGTAGGCTCCTGCTGCAAAATTTAGAGACATCGTTAGCTTTGTGTCTCGAATGGCAGGATGCTTCCGTTGCCATCCACATTTATAAATTGGATGATTTAGTATTTTATTAGCTTATATAAATAGACAGGGTTATTTTTGGTCAACGGTCTGTAGTGAAAAGGTAAGTTACCAAAGACAGTTGACCAAATAATGAAGTAAGTAATATTAAGTTTAGGGCGCTGTAGGTGAAGCAGTTAGCCCATTAGCAGTTTCACTAGCATCAATACAAGTATCTAACGCCTGTATTGGTGTTAAAGGGATTTCTCTACGCAAGCCAACCACACAGTCCGCAAAAGTGATAGGTAATAAACTGCGACCACAATAATTTAAAACGGCTGAGTTAATTTCTTCTTTGGTATTGAGACTGACCCCAACAACACAACTAGCTAACTCTTTAGGACGACGCGCCCTAGTACAGTAAGCCAGTGCATCAGTTGGGCTAATTTTTGTTCCTTGTTTAATAGTCGCCACACAAGCAGATAAGTCTCTGGGACGTATTGCTGTAGCACAACCTTGGGCTGCGGCTGCTTGGGTGACACCTGCTTTTAAAAGTTGCGCCGCACATGCACGGTAACTCTCGTGGTCATCAGAAAATAATATCAGTGCTGGGCTGGGAAGACTAGATATAAAAAGTCCTGCTATAGCCAAAACAGGTGTAGCCCAGCGAATGCTATGGGTGCTGAGTATCCCAGAAATAGACTGACATTGAGGCTTTTTCACTTTACTCGCTTTTTGTGTTTCCATTGCCATTGTTCCAAAACCCTCAGTTATGCTAACTCAAATGTAAGCCAACTCTGCTTGACATTCTCAATTCTGGTGTTTGGCTCTTAAATTCTGATATTTATAAATTTTTGATGATTAAATTTCTGATTTTTAGCATTTTTCATTTACAGATATTTATAATAGTATGTCTGGGTAAAGTTTAAACAGGATTAAATTAAGGAAACTCATGTCCCGATACAGAGGGCCACGCCTCAGAATTGTACGTCGCTTAGGCGAATTACCAGGATTAACTCGTAAAAGCGCAAGACGCGCCTATCCGCCCGGTCAACATGGTCAGAACCGCAAAAAGCGTTCTGAATATGCTGTCCGTCTCGAAGAAAAGCAAAAACTCCGTTGTAACTACGGTCTAACCGAAAAGCAACTGCTACGCTATGTCCGTAAAGCCAGACGTGTTACTGGTTCTACCGGACAGGTGTTATTACAATTGCTAGAAATGCGTTTAGATAATACCGTTTTCCGCTTGGGTATGGCTCCCACAATTCCAGCAGCGCGTCAGCTGGTAAATCACGGTCATGTCACAATCAATGGTCGTGTAGTTAATATTCCCAGCTATCAGTGCCGTCCTGGTGAGGTAATTGCGGTTCGTGATAAAGCACAATCACGGAAGTTGGTAGAAACTAACTTGCAATATCCTGGTTTGGCTAACCTTCCCAGCCATTTGGAATTTGATAAAAACAAGCTGACTGGTAAAGTTAACGGTGTCATCGAACGCGAGTGGGTGGCTTTACAAGTTAACGAACTGCTGGTTGTGGAATACTATTCACGACAAGCGTAAGGAAGTGCTGAGTGCTGAGTGCTGAGTGCTGAGTAATTAAACAGCCTCAAATCTCAGAACTCATTACTCAACAAAGTTTTATCCGCCTATTTGCGACATAGTGCGGCTGTATGTGCCTGTAGTACCAGAGTCACGGCCTTTAAAGTTAATTTCTGGCTTGATAGCTAATAAGTGTCTCACTTGTTCGAGTAACTGGTGGATGCTGACACCAGAACGTAGAGCAGTTTTTAAATCTAATTGACCAGTTTCGTTTAATAAGCAGGGACGTAACCAACCATCGGCGCTGAGTCGCATCCGGTTACAACGATCGCAAAAACATTCTGACATCTGGCTAATAAATCCCAGTGTACCTTTCGCTCCTGGAATTTGAAAAACATCCGCAGGCCCATTACCACGAACTTGTGATTCTGTCAATCCCCATTGTTTGCGAATGCGTTGGCGTAAATCCGCAGAAGACACCCAACCGCGATCGCCAAATAATTGCCAATTACCAATCGGCATAAATTCAATAAATCGGACGTGCCACTGTTTGTCAATGCTGAGGGCGGCTAAATCAAGAATTTCATGGTCATTAACACCGGGGATCACCACTACATTCAGCTTCAGAGGGTTAAATCCCGCTTTGTAGGCGGCTTGAATACCATCCCAGACTTGTTGCCAGCGAGAACGTCCATGATTGCCGATAATTTGATCAAAGATATCAGGATCAAGGGAATCTAAACTAATATTTATTCGGCGTAGGCCAGCTTCATAAAGATTTTTGGCGATGGGTGCAAGTAAAAACCCATTGGTTGTCATGGATAAGTCTTTAGTTTCCCTGAATGATGCGATCGCTTTAACTAAATCTACTACACCAGGACGCAGTAGAGGTTCGCCCCCAGTTAAACGAAATTGCGTAAAACCGACAGGGATAAACACCTCTTGAATCAAAGTCAGTAGTTCCGCGTCAGAGAGTAGTTGTTGCTTGAGGGCATATTCTAGTTCTGCACCCTCCGGCATACAATATTGACAGCGAAAATTACAGCGATCAATTAAACTAATGCGGAGATAGTCTACCTGGTTCATTTTAAGGAATTTATTTCTATTGTATTTTCCGCATTGCCCATCTGACTTTCATAGCTATCAAGCAGAAGAGTGCAAGTTGAATAAAGGGCAAAGACTTGCGCCCTCAGATTTTAGTACATTTAAACGAATATAGCAGAAGGCAGGAGGAAAAGTCTTACTATCCCTTGTATTCAAGCTTTCAAACTCTACCCTAGCTGGCTAAACTGGCTGGGGGATTTTTTTTGGTAGATGATGCTTGTTGTGAAAAATTATTCCGGGAGATGCAACTTGAGAACAGAACAATTAATTGGTAGATGCACCCTGATAACTTCTCCCCTCGCTGGCTGACACTGGCTGGGGGATTTTTTTTTGGTAGATGATGCTTGTTGTGAAAAATTATTCCGGGAGATGCAGCTTGAAAACAGAACAATTAATTGGTAGATGCACCCTGATAACTTCTCCCCTCGCTGGCTGACACTGGCTGGGGGATTTTTTTTTGGTAGATGATGCTTGTTGTGAAAAATTATTCCGGGAGATGCAACTTGAGAATAGAACAATTAATTGGTAGATGCACCCTGATAACTTTCTCCCTAGCTGGCTGACACTGGCTAGGAGGATTTTTTTAATACCAACATCTCAGCAGAAGTAAAGTAATTATATATATTTTTCCTGCGGAAGATGTTAATTAAATCTCGAACCAGATAATTATTATAAATACACCCTGATAAATAAATCTCCTAGTTATCTGACATTACTGGGAGATTCTTTAATATTTGGTAAATAGCAACCATGATTATTGCATTTATTCGGAAGATGTTGATAAATTCTCGAATAAATAAATTATCAATTGACGCGCCCTAATAACTAACTCCCCTATGCACTGGCCATAACTGGTAGATTTTTTTCTGCTGTTTTAGCAGCATACTGATTTTTGGAATTTTTATCCGGAACATACTTCTAAATCCTGGAAACAGATTATTGGTAGTTGTACTAAGATAACTAACTTTCCTGCTTGGTAGATACAACTATATTTTTACTTTTGAAGCACCCAAAAACCTTTATGGTAATTGTTCCGGAAGACTTTGCTAGACCTTGGAACAATTAATTGGTAGATGTACCCTGATATCTAACTCCCTGGATTAACTAACACTTACTTGACGATTGTTGAGACAGTTATTGTCTTTTGTTGGTAGTTGCTTAGGCGTATATTCTAGCGTAAGTTTCAGACAATATACTAGTGCAAATGGTGTTTTTTGACTATCAGTGTCAGCATTTATTGACTTAACTTCAATCTGAATCTTCGCAGTTATCATGCCACCGATAGAGTTTATCAAACACTTTTAGTGTTTATTAAGATGAAACTCACTTATTTACCTTCTACTATTCACAAGCAGTAGATGGATTGTGGAAATATTTTTGCGATCGCTCAGTTGCTTTGCAGAAGCTACCCTGGATGAGAATCGTAAGTTTGTACATCCTATCATAGTTTATAGCCAGATTTCTACTGATTTGTCAAAACCAGATTACAGATTGCTAAAAATTAATTTTTTTGACTTCAATTACACATCTATAACCAAGCCATAGCTTAGGTTTTGGCTAAATTCTGTTGCCTAGTCAACAGCTTTTCCACACTATGACTATTTCCTGAAAATTATTTTTTTTCGGATAAAATTCTAAATTTTGTACTTAAATTTTCATTAATTGCGCTATCCTAGTGGCTCATCCTTTAGTAAGATGCTTACTTTGAATAAGTATGATACGATATATTGCCTATTTTCAGGGAGGCGCAAAATTATATGAGTTTAGCTGTAATTAAATTTTCATCTGAAGACTGCGGCATTTGCCATAAAATGGCTTTTTATGACCAAAAAGTAGCCGAAGAATTGGGTTTGCAGTTTATTGATGTGAAAATGCAAGATACAGCCACTTATCGCAAATATCGGAAAATTTTGCTCACCCAGTATCCCGATAAATCAGAAATGGGCTGGCCTACTTATATTATTTGTGATGCGCCAGAGGGAGAATTTCAGATTATTGGTGAAGTTAAAGGTGGACACCCCAAAGGGGAGTTTAGAAGTCGTCTACAAGCAGTTTTAAATCCTACTGCTAATGAGAATTAAGGATTTCAAAAGATTTCACTTCTAAAACTGGGCCAATCATTGCTGCTGTCATGATATCTTCACGCACCTGTCCTGTGACTTTAGCTTGCTGCCCAGTTTTGAGCAAGCTTTTATCAGCGCCTTTGAGAATTTCGTAGGTCACGCCGTCACCTGAGACTAAAGCCCAAGCGCCCATACCAATATCACGACGTTCAATAGTACCTGTAATTGTGATGCTCATAATTAAGTGCTGAGTGCTAAGTGCTGAGTAGAAAGTGGGGAATTCTGTACACTGAGCGTTCGCGCAGCGTCTCCGACAGGAGAAGTCGAAGTGTACAGGACTGAGTAGGGAGTGGGGATTTTTCACTACTCACTACTCCCCACTCACTATTGCCTGATATTTTATGCCACTTGTCTTTCGTTGTTAACTGCCAAACGAGCTAGTCCGTAGCAGAGTAGGGCATTAACCATGAGGAAGACTCTGGCTAAGTCGCCATCACCCAAACCCCAAACGGCTGGGTCGTAAATGGCACTGACTGTCAAGCAAGCTGCCACACCCAAGGTACAACCAACGGCAAACCATTTCCAAGTCGGATGCCCTAACAGCAATACAATCAGCAAAAGGGGAATTAACACACTGGCAAATAAGGGATTAAAAGCATTTGTACCTTGTAGGGTGTTACCCAACTCAGGTAGAGAACTGCCTAACAGGCGGAAAGGCCACTGGGGTAAATCAAATATATAAATGCCTTTGAGGAAGAATAACCCAGAACTGCCAAAAGTTAAGCCACTAAATAAAGCCCAACTCCAGGTAAAGGGGAAATAAACCCGTAAAAACCAAGCCAGTAAATAGGAACCGACTACCATTAAAATCTTCGGCAAAAGTGCTACAACACCGCCATCTATCCAAAAGCCAGGGTTAATATAACCGTTATCGCGCAACCACCGGAAGAAATCTGGGAAACTGATTTGTCCTTGGGCTGCTAGTTTAACTGCGGCTTCGGCGTTAAGTTGTCCAGCACCGTAATAGTTCAACCCATCATCTTGAATTACTCTGGCTGACTGTTTGAGAACTTTTAAAATGTCATCGGGATTTTCGATACCCTTGGCTTTGATTAAAGCCGCTACACCTGCAACGTGAGGCGCAGCCATACTTGTACCTTGGAGTCCCAAAAATTCACTTTCGCCATTTTCGTTGATGGTTTCTTGCAAAATCTTGCCAGTATCACTACCACCAGGGGCAGAAATATCAACGCCAGCACCATAGTTAGAGTAGTCTGCTTTTTCACCCTCTGGGCCGAAGGCGGAAACACCAATTACATAGGGGTAACGGGCTGGATAGCTGGCACCATTGGCACTTTCATTACCAGCCGCAGCAATGATGACTACACCTTTTTTATGAGCATAATCAATAGCATCTTTCATTAACTGGCTTTCACCGCCACCACCCAAGCTCATGTTAATCACATCTGCACCTTTATCGGCCGCAAATTTAATAGCTTCGGCAATATCGGCGACTGTACCACCACCGTACTCACTTAAAACTTTGAGTGGCATGAGACTGGCCTCGTAAGCAACACCCGCGACACCATATTGATTATTGGTAGCTTGGGCGACTGTACCTGCAACGTGTGTACCATGTCCGTTATCGTCGGTGGCTTGTTCTCGGTCATTGACAAAATCGTAGCCTTTGACAAATTTGGTCTCTTTTAAGTCGCGTAGCTGGGTAACACCAGTATCAATCACAGCAACGGTGATGCCACTACCTTTGGTTTCAGTCCACGCGCCTTCAATGCCGATTTTGTGCAGGTTCCACTGCTTGCTGTAATATGGGTCGTTGGGGCCGATTAAGGAAGGTTTGGCCTCGTTATTTTGGGGTGGGGTGAGTTCTCCAAGAACGGTGGTTTTAGGTTCTGGGGGAATTCTATAGATGTAATTTGGTTCAATAAATTCTGTGGCTTTGGCAAACTGAGATTTTTTCAGTTGTTGCAGCCTTTGGCGATCGCCTTTGATAATATACACATTGTCTTGTGCAGAAAATTTATTATCTAATTGGGGTGTGACGTTGTATTGTTGAGCGATCGCTTGCAAGTCTCGGTCTATTTCATCTTTAGCAATATCTTCCCGAAAATCAAGCACAATCGTTTCAAAATCACCTTTTGCTGCTAGTCCCTGAAAATTTAAAAATCCAAAAACAGCAGCACCCAGCCCAATAATAAACAGGCACAATAATAATAGCCTTCTCATATTAACTCGTTAACGCTTTTGCCAGTTTGCTCACTAACATAACTTATTTACATCCCTGGTTGGTGTAATTGTCACTTTAGTTAGTTAAACCTTCACTTACGACTCAGGATTTGTTAAACGATGGAACGTGGTCTTTTATGGTTGCCTTTGTTGATAGCGTTTTTTTGGTTAGCTTGGCAAGGATCTAAAGAATATCAAAAAGTCGAAGCTTACCGAACTTGGGCAGCACAATTTGAACGAGCTAAATATGATATTTATGCCGTATTAGGTCAAAAAGACAACAATCTTACTTGGGGTAAACCCACAACCAAAGGCCCAATCAATGTAGAAACTTTTTCTTTACTTGATGTCAAAAAAATAAATCTTTTGGTCAACGACATAGTTGTTAATATAGAAGCACCACCCGCCAAAGGTCGAGACATCAAAATAGAATTTGTTATTGCTGAACCCGCTAAATCTGTACTTATACCATTTACAGAAATTCCCTTAGCCACCCAATGGGCTAAATATTTAAAGGGAGCATTACAAAATTTACGTGGGGAACAAAGTTAATCTACAAGCCGTCATCAGTTCTAGGAAATTGCAAGGTATATTGAGAAGCAAAGCAAAATCAGATCCCCGATTTATTATATAAGTCGGGGATCTAATTTCCTGAGCATTTTTCCAGCAAATATCTTAACCAAATGAATTAATTTTTTTGCAAAATTTTGGGAAATCTTGTCTAGAGAAATTGTAGTCAGAAACAGAAATAAAAAATCTTCCATCTTAGTCAAGAGATGAGAATTGGTTATGCAAAAAAATATTGCTGTTTTGGGTGTCTTATTACTTCTTGGTGCTTGTAGTTCTGGTATTGACGGCATCTCTCAAGCTACAAATACCGTGAAAGCGAAAGTAGAAAACTGTCCCCAAGCTGAGGTTGTGGCTTTACCAGGACAAAAGCAAAACGAAGGCTTTTATGACAGGTTTGATTGGCATATTCGCAACATTATAGCGAATGATGACACGATTAGATTTCAAACTTTAAAGCAAGATTTTGTTTTCTGTCGAGCTAATAATACTTGGACAGTCCAAAAAGGAACTTTACCCAAAGACTTACAACCACCAAGCAACTATACCGCTTTTGCCCAAGAGATAGTAAATCCCAAGTTCAAAACTATTAACTTTCAGGATAAAGCCTATCAATATCGAGTCCTTCAAGAGCCAAATTATTCTTTAAGCTCAGACAATAATCTCTCCCGCCCAGAAGTCAAAGATCCAACCAAAGATAAAATTGTTTTTGAACTCATTACACCTAATAATAAAACTCCTCAACGGCAAACTTTGTACACCCTTAAAGATTTGCAAAATGCAGCAGTAAAAGCCGGATTTTCTGCCGAAGGAAATTTGTTAGGTGTGCCAAGAATTACATCTAGTTTAATTTATGGCGATCAGATTTGGTGGTCAGTTGCCTTTGAGCAAGGTGAAGGTAACAACGGCATTGCCACTATTGTTAGTTATGACCCAAAAACTGATAAATTTAGCTTAATTCAACCAGAAACCCTGGCATTTACACAAATCACAGATTTAGCCATTACTGGCGATGCAAATAATCCAACTTTCTGGATGGGTACTAATGTGAGTGGTGAAGGAAATCTCTACATTCCTGCCAAGGGATTAGTTGCTTATCGTCCTGATAATTCTTTAAGTACTTACACTACAAATAACAGTCCTTTAGTTGGGGCAATTCCTGACAAAATCAGAGTAGAAAATAACATTCTTTGGGTGAGTAGTGCTAACGGTGTTTGCCAAGTAAAATGGCAAGCTGCTGATAACCCAGAGAATTGGTCTTGTTGGCGCTTTACTGCAATGGCTAAATTGCCAGAAACATTACCAATTTACAGTGCCTCGACTAATAAAAAGTCTGCTGCATCCTTAGCCGCTAATGAAACTGTAGAAGTTTTGTGGTGGAGTCCTGTAAATTTCCAAACCAACAAAGGACGTTACGAGGTGACATATCCTCAAGGCTTCACAGCAAAACTCAATGAAGGTGCAAGTAAGTATGAGTTTGGGCGTTCCTTACCAGCTGGAAAAACACCTATTGAATGGCCTGGTTTTGAATGGCACTGGAATGGACAACGCTTTATTCGTAGCTTAGATGAAGTTTCCCTCAATTTAGTTGGCGGCGGCCCCCAAGGTATCGGTTCTGGACAACTCAACCCAAACCCAGAATTAGCAAGGAATTGGAATGCAATGCGCGGTGATTTAGAGTTACTTGATATTTCTCCCAAGTCTACCAGCGTAAAATATTACTCTGGCTGGGTTGACTCTGAAAAACTGCAACCTTATCTTACAGTTGTGCCGCAAACCAGACCCCAAAACTCACAACCAAACCCTTTATTGAAGGGCAAGTGAAGAATGAAGTGTGAAATTAATTGACTCTAGAAGTTGTCAACGGTTATTTTTCATTTGTCATTTGTCTACCTTGTCTCCTCTATCTACCTTGTCTCCCTCGTCCCCCTACACCCTCACACCCCACCCTTATGAATGCCGAAAAGACATCAAAAATACCCGTAGCTTTAACTATTGCTGGTTCAGATAGTGGCGGTGGTGCGGGGATACAAGCTGACTTACGCACCTTTGCCTTTCATTGTGTCCACGGTACTAGTGCTGTAACCTGCGTGACGGCGCAAAATACCTTGGGGGTGAGGCGAGTGGATGCGATGCCACCGGAGGCTGTTGTTGCCCAAATGCAAGCGGTAGCAGAGGATATTGGCGTTATAGCCGCGAAAACGGGAATGTTGCTAAATCAAGAAATTATTGCGGCTGTTGCCCAGCAAGTAGAGGCTTTAGAAATTAATAATTTAGTAGTTGACCCGGTGATGGTATCGCGTACAGGGGCGCAGTTAATTGATGATGATGCTATTAAGACATTATGTCAGCAGTTAATTCCCCAGGCGGTAATCATTACCCCTAACCGCTATGAGGCGCAGATTTTAAGCGGTTTCCCGATAAATACTCTAGATGATATGAGGGCGGCTGCCCAAACTATTTACCGCAACTTCAAAGCGCAGACTGTTTTAGTGAAAGGTGGCGGGATGCAAGGCAATGCCCGTGGGGTGGATATTTGGTTTGATGGGAACTGTTTGGAACTCTTGACAACACAGCAAATAGACACGCAAAATACCCACGGTACTGGTTGTACTCTATCAGCTGCGATCGCCGCTAATTTAGCAATGGGCAAGGATTTGTTAACATCCGTCAAACAGGCAAAAGAGTATGTTACAAATGCTCTTGCTTACTCACTCAGTATAGGCAAAGGTCAAGGCCCTGTAGGACACTTTTTTCCTTTGTTACGAAATTGACCTGTATTTAGTGGAATATTGTAAGTTGTTAGTTGCTTGTTATGGCGATTTTTAGGTATTAACTCGACCAAAAAAAATCTTTGCTATCTCAGCATTTATCCATTATTCTTGGGCATAGTTTCATATCTAGCCATTTCCTTTAGCATTTCTGTAAAATTCCATTACCTTAACTTTTGATACCAATTCACCGATGCGAACAACCACAGCAGCTGTTCATAGCCACTCTGCAAAACGGCCCGCTTCTCCAAATCATCCCTCCTCTGTGCCATTGTACGTATATCGGGAATTGGCAGCAGAGTTAGAAGCAACCCAAGCCCAGTTAGATGCACTCAACGCGAAAAATCAACAACTTGTGCAAGAAAATAAGTTTCTCCGCCAAGAAATTGCCAAAGTCTTGCAGTCTGTTTCCCAATTGCAAAAACTAGTTGATTTCCGTGTCCCCGAAAGTAAGGATAGTAACCCGCCCAGCCGTGCTAGTGGTGAAGTGAAAAATTTCCCCAAACAGCCAAAAAAAGAAGCACGCCCACGTTCGCAGTCAGCGCGTCCGCGTCCAGCCGCCCCGCCAAAAGCCAAACGCCGTCCTTTTCCTTTACCTGTAGTCGAAATAGCTCCTCCCCAGCCCGAAACCATCTTTATTGAGGAGCAGCCTGTCAGTTATTATCCTTCTAGGGAACCGGAAAAGAGGGAAATTAATGGTTGGGGATTAGTGATTACTATTGTGTTAGTTATGCTGACCGCTTTTGGTGCTGGGTATTTAATTGTAAGACCCTTATTTGCCCATCAAAGTAACTAATTTGGCCATGAATTGTTAACAAATCTACTTAAATATAGAATTTTTCTATCTTTAAGGTAAATCAAGCAAGTTTCACCTCGCTCCTTGTATATCTCCCTATTTTGGACTTCAATCTGAATTGCTAAAACTGCATAGACAAAAACTAGACACTTTAAAAAAAGTTGCAATTATTACATTATGTTTTGGTAATCGGGTTATTGGTAAGAATGTCAGACGATTGATCTGCTTAGATAGATAAACGAACCTATTTAAGATTAAGGAGTCAAATACATGAAAAAAGTAGAAGCAATTATTCGCCCATTTAAGCTTGACGAAGTGAAGATTGCTTTGGTTAATGCGGGTATTGTGGGGATGACAGTTTCTGAAGTGCGAGGTTTTGGACGGCAAAAAGGACAAACCGAACGCTATCGTGGTTCAGAATACACTGTTGAGTTTCTGCAAAAACTGAAAGTAGAAATTGTGGTTGAAGATAACCAAGTTGATATGGTGGTAGACAAAATTATTTCTGCTGCCCGCACAGGCGAAATTGGTGATGGTAAAATCTTCATCTCTCCTGTTGAACAAGTAGTGCGGATTCGGACTGGAGAAAAGAATACAGAAGCAGTATAAGGCTAAAGAGTGGCGCGAGCGATCGCGTCTATTACTGTCTACTACTTGACAAAATAGTCAGCGTTGCTGAAAGTGAGATGAAAAACATCCACAAGTTAAACTTTCAGATGTTTTTGCGTCTCTAAAATCAGCAACGCCTCCTAATACAACAAGGCAAAAGTAAAAAGGAAAAAGAAGGAATATTGAACTTTTCAGCAATTTATAATGGTGCTTGCCGCCAACCTGTACTAGGAAAATTTTAAAATCGGATTTTACTGAGAAATTAGGGAAATTACTCAGTAAAAACTTGAAAAATATTTTGGTAGCCAGACTGGGCTAAATTTTCAGCTTCCCGACGTTCTTCATCGGAAAATTCACTTTGTAGTTTTTCATCGTCAGAAAATTTAGCAATTAATTGTTCATCATCGAAAAACAAAGTTTCTCCAGAATGGAAATACCTGATGGCTATAACTTTGTTATTTCTGAACCAGAAACCTACCCCATCTCCGACTTCTAAAAGTGCTTCTGAAGCTGTCACAGGTTCATTATTGATAGTACAAATTCTATAAACTACACCTGCTTTTACTTTTGTCTTGTCTTCGCAACCTTCAGTCATCTCTGTGAGGGACTGCATTAGCTTCTCAAACAGTTGTTTTGGAGTGTCTTGATTAATTTCCTGTTTTGCGGTTGCAGAAGTATCAATCTCACATCTATCGGGAATACCATCACCATCATCATCAATGCGTGAGTCATTTTGTCGCCCATCATTGTCGCAATCAATTGCACCTCCAATAATTTTACTTTCTTTTACACCTGATGCTTGGAGAGTGGACACTTGAGATGCTTGAGAGACTTGACAATTCGTAATTAAAGTAGTAAAAACTAGCAAACTCAAAGAGATTAGTTGCGGAAATAGCAGTGATTTCATTACATATCTGATGTATTTGGCTAATTTAGTTTGCCCAAAATACAACAGTTTGATTAAATAGCTCTATTCTGCACACAGAATCCATAACTTCCGAAAAATGATCGAGAATTCTATTCCTATCTCCACTCTTTTTATTGGGCTGAATGGTCTGATTGCTTTTTTTCTGTCTTATATTGTGGCTTTTGAACGCACAAAAACTAGAGTTTGGCATGGCGAATCTCAAAAAGACATTGCACAACAACCCAATCCTTCCGTTAATCCTGGTGCTTGGGCTACTTTGGTTGAGCAAAGCACTCAAAAACTCTTCCCCACTCAAAGTCAAGATGATGGGTTGTTGCAACGAAAAGTTCGCGCTCATGGAAATTTTGCAGAGTATGTACCTCATGCGTTACTGTTTGTACTGGCTTTAGAACTAATGCAAGTCCAAACATGGTTGTTATGGCTGTTGGGATGCAGCATAACTGTAGCTCGGATTGCCCACGCATGGGGTTTAATCAAAACTTACGGCCCTTCTCCAGGGCGAGCTATTGGCTTTTTTCTTACTTGGTTTGTTTATATCGTTGGGAGCCTAGCCTGTATATATTATGGGTTGAGAGGCATTTTCTAAAGAATTTTTACCACCAAGCAAGTATGAAAGAGAGGCTAGAGACTAGAGACTAGGAACTAGAGGGTTTGTATGTTTTTACTTAGCAACGCCACGGAGGGAGTCAGCAGAGCCGCCCAACGCAGTGACTCCTCAGCACTCAGCACTCAGCACTTTCTGAGCAACTATTGTGATTTATCACCACTTTCCAAAAGAGGCATAGAGTCTTTCACCCGCCGAATTGGTAAATTGGCAATCAAAGCTGTGGTTCTTTGGTTACTTTCGAGCGTAAATTCCAAGCCATCAGTTTCAATTTCCACATAGCGACAGACAATATCTAGAATTTCTTGACGCATTTTTTCTAACGTCTGAGCATCTAGATCAGCGCGGTCGTGGGCTATGACTACTTGTAGGCGACGTTTAACTTGATTGCGACTGTTTTCAGGAGGTCGAGAAAAAAGTCGTTCGATAAGTTCAATGATCATTGCTAATAGATATCAGGAGACTGAAACATTAAACAATCTTTGTCCACAACAACTTACGCAATCGGGCGAAGATGTTATCTGGGGGTGCGTCGAGATCCAAAAATTCGACGGTTTCTCCTTCCAATCTCCGAGCAATATTTTCCACCGCTAGGGCCGCTAAAGAGGGAGTATCCCCTAATACTAAAGGTTCGCCACGATTGGTTGAGACAATTACACGCTCATCGTCAGGGATTACGCCAATCAAGGGAATTGCAAGCAGTTCTTGAACATCTTGGACAGACATCATGTCATTTGCCTGCACCATTGCTGGCCTAATCCGGTTAATTATTAAGTGTACACGCTTAATACCTTGTGCTTCTAGTAACCCAACTACCCGGTCAGCGTCTCGGACGGCGGAGATTTCCGGTGTAGTCACAATTAGGGCTTCTTTGGCTGGGGCGATCGCATTTTTAAATCCGTTTTCAATTCCCGCCGGACTATCAATAATGACGTACTGATATTTTTGGGCTAGTGCATTCACCAATAACTTCATTTGTTCGGGGGTAACTGCATCTTTGGAACGATTTTGGGCTGCTGGTAGAAGTACGAGGTTAGTTTGGCGTTTGTCTTTGACTAAGGCTTGTTCTAACCGACATTCTCTAGAGAGAACTTCTACGGCTGTGTAGACAATGCGGTTTTCTAGTCCTAACAGCAAGTCCAAATTTCTTAAACCAAAATCTGCATCAACCAAGGCAATTTGACGACCCATTTTAGCCAGGGCCATACCGAGGTTTGCTGACACTGTAGTTTTACCCACCCCTCCTTTGCCGGAGGTAATCACAATAATGCGAGTCATGTTCAGAGTTGCGAGCGATGAGGGTTCAGGAATTATAATAGATATTTATGGTACTGGATTTATCCTAGCTAATTGATTTCTAGAAAAATCCGTAGCCCTAGCGATGCGAATTCCTTGCGGCGTGATATGTGCCACTTCGGGAGAAAATTGTGCTGGTAGCTTCTCTGGCGCTCTAGCTACAGCATCGGCGATTCGCAATTGAGTTGGTTCCATTTGCAAAGCCATAATTAGGCACTCACGGTTCCCCCCAGCACCAGCATGAGCAATTCCACGCAAACGCCCCCAGACTAAAATATCTCCTTCTGCAACTACGATACCACCTGGATTGACATCTCCTAGCAAAATTACTGTGCCGGGATGGCGAATTTCCACTCCTGAACGCACAGTCATTTCGAGATAGAGTGCGTCGGCGTGGGTGGTAGGTGTGGCTTGAGGTTCGGAACTGAGGGAAGTTTGGGGCTGTAGTTGTTCTACAGAATACCCTGATGTGACAGCAGCGATCGCAGTTTGTCTACGACTCGTGGCGACATATTTGAGTTGAAGTTGAACTTCACTAAAGCTGTCGGCTAAATCTTGCAGTTGTCTGCTATCTAACAAGCGGTCATGGGCGATCAAATGCACTGGTGTATTTGGTATCCTTAAGCGATCGCCTGCATTTAATCGCACCTTTAACTGTTGCCAAATATCAGACCAAGCCAGTTCTGAAGCTGGTAACTGGGATTCTGTCGGTAAAATCACTAACAGTTTGCCGTCTTCATGCTTGAACTGGACTTGGATATGATTTTTGAGTCGATTGTCTACTTCGGTTTCTGTCACATCCCAAAGAGTAGAACTCGCATCTGTATGGGGGACTTCAGCATTCGCTTCTAAGTCCTTAGCCAAATTTAATTCCACTTCTTCCGGTGCAGGATTTAACTCTACATCCAAAAGGGGAGCATTTGACTCTGATTCTTCGGGAACAGATTCTGGATTTAGCACTAAAGGCGGAGAATTTGATTTTAAATAAAGGAGAACAGATGATAATTCCGTATCTGGAATCACAGAATGGGGATCTGGCTCAAAAACGGTAGAATTCGGTTCAATCTGAGAAACCGTGGAATTTACATCTATTTCAGATAGATGAGTGATGGATTCTGCATCAGGAAGCGCAGAATTTGACTCTGGATTGGGGATAGCAAAATCAGAAGTCATGCAGCACCAGCCATAAACACAACGGAAACTCCGGGTAATTACTTATCTTAAATTAGTTACTCGACGGAACAACATTCTCACCCAAGAAAGTTATGAGGACTGAGTACTGTCAACGCTTCTGTGATCTCCTGGAGGATGCACCAACAACTGCGGCTCAGAACTTTTGAGTTTTGCACTGAACTCATGTTTCTGAAGTATTTCAGAACAAACATTTTGTATCAACCCTGATTTATTATTCTTAACTAGACATACGGACAGCTATTAGGCATACATATTGCACTGTTTTTTGCAGATTGTCATTAGTCAAGAATCAAAAATCAATGTTAAGGAGGCAGGAGGACGAAGGCAGGAGGCAGAAGTGAATATCCCAGAAATAAATTTAGAGTATTTAACAAGTAAATAATATTTCTTGTGCAATGCCAGCACGAAATATATATTTTCTTTGGTCAACATCTCATGAAAAATCAAGACTTCACACTTCATTCTTTAGTTAACCGTTGATAAACTGTTGCCAAGGCATTAGCATCGCCAACATTACCAGGAAATAGTACAACTGGTAAATTGGGAAATTGGGGATGGTTTGCCGGTGTCGTTACCATTGAACAACCAGCGAGAATTTGTCCAAGTAATCTGGCGGTTGTTAAAGCCAAACCAGTACTCAAAACATCATTGGAGGTAATTCCACCTTTGCTAATTAAAAAGCCAATATCAGCAGGTAAACCTCGCACAATATCCATCAATAAACTAGAAACTTGAATCCCAAAATCTAGCCGCGTTTTAACATCATTAAAGGTGAGTTCTTGACGACTAGTATAAACAACAGGCGTTTTGCCAGCGTTATGTACAGTCTGAATATTTGCTAATGTCTCAGTTAGCAAAGTAGTAGCAGAATTTTCTTGATTATCGAGTAATCTTTGCACCTCAACTTCAATGCCCACTGTTCCGGCTGTTTTTAATAAAGCTTCTAATTGTTGAGTTGTCTTTTTGACATGAGAACCAACAATTACCGCACCCGGTTTACCTTGGCGGACGTATTTTGCCATGTTTTCGGCTGCAATTGGTTGGGGAGGTAAGGCAGCCAAAGCTGTTAAAATGCTGGCGGCGCTACGAAATAAAAAGCGTTTACCTTGGCTGGCGGCGGCTAATAAATCTTTGGCGAACATATCCAAGTCGGCTTGAATTTCACCATCAACTACAGCACACTGATTACCAGTGAGTTGCAGCAAGCGTTCTAAGCTACCAGCACGAATATCAGCCAGTAAAAAGCGGGTGACAGACTCCGCACTGATGCGACCCTGAGTTTTTTCAGCGACATATTTGGGTAAGTAACTGTGATGATAACCAAATACAGAATCGCGGGCAAACTCGGTTTCGTGTACTGGAGTTGGGACACCATCAATAATTAAGTAATGAATACTGTCACGGGTGATGCGTCCGCCTTCAAAAAATGCTGGTACGAGAAAATGAGCATCAAAAGAACCGAGTTCGTCAGCGATCGCATCTGTTTCAATGGGATAATGACCGCGTAAGGTAGAATCAGAACGGCTGACTACTAAAAAATCGTTGATTCCTTCAGATGCGATCGCTTGTTTTAAATTTTGACAAACTTCTCTAGTCACAGATGCGGCTGACTCTGGAGGTAGCGCACGGGTATTAGTCAGGACAAAAAAAATCGGTGATTCATCGCGCAAACCGATGCGTAAAGTTTCCACATCCCAGCGCATTAGCAGCAAGCAACTGTGGACTGTTTGCGAACCGGTAGGGTCATCATCTAAAACAATTATTTTTGGTTTGTTACTCATAAGAGTCAGCAGCGCAACTGTTGTGTGAGATATTTCAGACTTGAGAGAATAATCTGCAATAATTTAGCAGTTAAATATATATACCAGATGGAATAGTGAGTGTTTAGGCTGGCAGATTTGCTAAATTATTTGTCAGCGATTTTTTATTATCTCGCAAAAATGGTATATTCCCGTTCTAGTTAAAATATTAGATGTACTATCTTCTTTTGTGGACTTAGCAATAATATCAAGCTTCAGAAAAATTGCGATCGCAGGGAAAAATCCAGAGGAATATTCTTATTTGTGTTATGAGTACTCAAATCACTATCACCTTACCAGATGAGATTTACCAACATGCTGAACGTTTTGCGAAATTGGCAAATCGGGATGTTGCTAGTATTTTGGCAGATACAATTCAACTGTCGATTCCATCTGTGAGAGCAGAAGTTAATCATTTAGAACCTGTCTCAGTTCTTGCCAATGAACAAATTCTAGCTTTGACTGAATTGCAAATGGAACCCGAACAGGATAGCAGATTGAGTGAATTACTTGAGCGCCAACAAGCAGGGACTATTACCGATAATGAGCGTCCAGAGTTACAAAACTTGATGCAAATTTATCAAGAAGGACTCTTACGGAAAGCAACTTCACTAAATGAAGCTGTCAAACGTGGATTAATTGAGCCTTTAAGTCAGTGAGCCAAATTCCAGAAGCAGTCCGTGTACAAATCAGAACACAAGCCAACAATCAGTGCGGTTACTGCCGCAGTCTTCAAAAGTATGTTCTAGGCATTCTCGAAATTGAACACATTGTACCCAAAGCAGCAGGTGGTACTGATGATGAAGAAAATCTCTGACTTGCCTGTCGGTTATGTAATTCCTACAAAGGTATTCAAACCTATGCCAAAGATCCCATAACTAACTCTAAGGTCAGACTATTCAACCCTCGTCAACAAAAGTGGTCAGATCACTTTACTTGGACAGACGATGGTAGTCAGATTGTAGGTTTAACTACCTGTGGTCGCGCGACTGTTTTAGCTCTGCAATTGAATAATCCCTATGCTGTTGTTGTCAGACAAGCTTGGGTTTCCGCAGGCTGGCATCCTCCAGTAGAAATCTGAGCAAAATTAAGGCTTTTGCAACTTTCTAATTTCGGCTTGCACATCAAGAGCAATCTGCAATGATTGATTGAGCAATTGAGCATATTCACCAGCTTGGGTACTGACTTGTAATGCTTGCAGATTAGCTAAATTATTCACAAATAATTCTTGATTATTTGCAAGTAGTTTTTTATTGTCCCGCAAAATGCGCTCGGTTTTTAAGGCGCGGACTAAATCTTCCCGAATTAGTTGTAAGGCAGAAATTACTTGTTCTCTGTCGTGGATAGAGTTATCTGAAGTTGCTAATTGGTCGTGAATATCTATGGCGTTAATCACAGCATGATATTGATCTACTTCATCTAAAAGCATGGTGAGTGCTTGCGGACAAGTAAACTTGCGCCAGAGCGATCGCCCAACAATCACAGCCAAGGGTACTAAAATTAATAAAATAATGCCTAATGTGATGGAAGAACCAATAGTGGGCAAAATAATAAACGCATAAATAAAACCCACAATAATTGGTGTGAGTGCTAAAGCCACCAGCAATTCATTCATCAAAAAGCCAATTCGCTTCTCTTTATCTTTCATGACCGAAGGCCGGAAAACATCTTCTGGGTCAAACCCAGTTAAACGCCTCAATTCTCCCTTGCTAATTTCTAAGCCTAGTAAATCCGGCTGCACTGCTGCATACTCCTTGAGAAAGTGCGATCGCGTTTTCATTGTAATCGCCTATGGGCAAGGTCGTACATCCACCTCGCTAGAGCGATCGCACTTTCCGAGTCAGACAATTGCCTATATAAGTTGCTTTGCTGGGTATAAAAATTTTTTGTCTATCAGGACTTACGCAAAAATTCCCACAAAGCTTAATTTATCGAACCGCCAAGTCGCCAAGAACGCCAAGAAATCATAGAGTCTGCGTAAGTCCTATCTATCTCAAATCTACGGTGTGTTTTCAGGTTGTTCAGCATTTTGATAACTTTTAGAACGACTTTGTTCTACCTGCTGAATTTCTCGTTCTAAAAAGTAATTCAGTAATGTTCTTAGTAGTACAATTGCCCCTAAATTGAGAATATCTTGGCGTGTAGGTGCAACAGCCGTTCTTAAAATGTCACTAGCAACAGTAAATTCTAAGCCCAAAGCTAATACCCGCCCCAACTGCAACCGCACCACTTCTGTAGAATCAATATGTTGTCTAGAACGAGAAAAGGTTTGTAGCAGATAAAGCAATATTCCACGAATCACAGCCAGTCCAATTACCAGTGCGGCGGAGATTTCGGCGGTGGCGGCGAGATAACCAACAATTAATTTTAACCATGATTCTAACGGTGCTTGTGCTGCCTCTGTTTGGTGAGTTTGTTCGACATTGAGGCTTAAAAGTAAAACTAAACCGAAAATTAATGCTAGAGGTAGTAGAATTTCTAACAAAGATGCTGATAAAGATTTTTGCTGCATAGTGATTGTATGAGTTCTCCCGTTTTTATTTTTGGGAAAAACAGCACCAAGCGATCGCACCATCCATAAGCCTTTACAATTTAAGTAATAACACTCAAGGCTAGTCAGTGAACTTTTTTATTGGTTGTGCAGTTTGGGCGTATAAAGGTTGGGTGGGTGAGTTGTATCCTCCAGGGACTCGCGCTACTGATTTTTTGCGTCTTTACAGTCGTCGCTTGACTACGGTTGAAGGCAATACTACCTTTTATGCTGTGCCTAACCAAGAAACTGTCAACCGTTGGGTAGCCCAAACACCTCCAGGTTTTGAATTTTGCCTCAAGTTACCACGCGATATCACCCATAAAGGTTTACTCCAACCCAATATTTCCGCAGCTTTGAAGTTTTTAGAAGAAATGCAGCCTTTAGGGAAACGCTTGGGGCCGATGTTTGTCCAGCTACCTCCCAGTTATCCAGGGAAACTAATTGATGATTTAACTGCTTTTCTCGAAGCTTGGCCAAGGGAAACAGCACCTCTAGCTTTAGAAGTCAGACATTTAGATTGGTTTAAAGAACCTTACAGTAGTCAATTAACAGCGTTGCTAGAAAATCTTGGTGTTGGAAGAGTATTGTTAGATTCGCGTCCGATCTACAATGGCGAAGATGATCCCCAGTTACAATCAGAACGACGCAAACCAAAATTACCTGTACAATTCAGCGTTACAGCACCTTTTAGCTTGATTCGGTTTATTTCCCATCCCACATTATCTGAGAATCAGCAGTTTATGGCCGAATGGGTAACTCAGATTCAAAAATGGTTGCAGGCGGGGACAAAAATCTACTTCTTTGTCCATTGTCCTTTAGAAGAGCGATCGCCACACAACGCCCGTCACTTTCAACAGCTATTAGAACAAAGCGGTGTTTCAGTTCCGCCTTTACCTTGGAATCACCTAGAAAATCCACCAAATCAGCTAAGTTTGTGGTAAATTCTTCCCGATATTTCAGGACTGACACACAAAATATTCAACTCATACTCACTTCAAAAAGAGTAATAATAGTTATTGCAAGACATTTTTAATAAAGCGGGAGTCGTTCTCTTTTTTAAGAAGGGCATTATATATCCCTGAGCAAATTTGCTAAGAGGATATTAACAATGCTTAAAAATAACCAAGAGAAATGGCTTGATTTTTTATGTGGATTGTGATTGGGGCGATCGTTGGTAAGCAGTTTCATCAAAGGAGGTTCAGATGAGTCGTCTTCTTTATGAAAAATCAATTTCATATCAAGGATATCTCATCATTCCGTTTGTTTACGGCAAAGCTGATGCTTACGAAATCTATTCCTACAAACTGTTGTCAGAAATCGGCAATAAAAGTAGATTTCACAAAACCGAAAATCCAGCAGGCATCTATGGTAATAGCATTAATAATATTATTGATATTGCCAAAGAACATCTTGACAAAAATTTAGAATTTATCAGTCAACAAGATTGTTTTAAGTCTCGCTATATTTTCCGTAACAACTTGATTATCATCTTTCAACAAAATGGTAAATATTTCTACGACCATTATCCACCAGAGTTATTGAATAATATTGCCGCCCCAAAATTATTCAATTCCGAATATGAATGCTTGAGTTGGATACAAACTGGGTTGAATGGACAATATGTCCGACAGCAAGCAAGCTAAACCAAAGTCATACTTGACATAAACTAATGATGGTTTGGTTGGTAAGGATTTTTCTTGATTAACCAAGCCATCACTAAAAATACTCCACTTCCCAAGCTAAACTGGCATAAACAGCTTTCTTACCTAGCCATTAGCCTCTATTTTGCAGAATTAATGTTGTATAAGTTACCTCGGTTGCAGTCTATTTGGCAACAATTTCGCTTATCAGCCGCATTTCCTTATCTCAGCTTGTTAGTTTGGCTACTGCCTTTATTATTATTTACCTCTGGGCAGAATAGTTTGATGGCACATGATGAAGGGCTGTATGCTTGGCGGGCGCGTCGGATGTTTGATTCTGGCGATTGGATAGCACCTTGGGGTACTGTGCATCATAAAACTCCTGGTTTTTATTGGATGATTGCCCGTGCTTATACAATATTTGGGATGAGTGAAGTTAGTGCCAGAATTCCCAGTGCGATCGCGGGAATTTTGTGCTTATTTCTCATATATGAAATCGGCAAAATTATTTTAAATCAAAAATTAGCTTGGTTAGCTGCTGCTATTTTGAGTGTAGAATTTTTGTGGTTGCAATATTGCCGATTAGGCGCACCTGATGTGCCGATGATTTTTTTAGTTTTATTGGCTATTTTTTCTTTAATTAAAGCTGAAGTACAATCAAAATATTCCTCTATTTGGCGATTTGTAGCAGGTTTATGTTTAGGTTTAGGCTTCTTAGTCAGAAGTTTTATGATTTTCTTGCCAGCAATGGCATTATTACCTTACCTTATTGGTGAAAATCGTCGTCATCGCCATCTTACCAACCCGATTTTATATTTGGGTTTAATATTAGGTTTTATCCCCACTTTCATCTGGCTAGTGTTAAGTTGGCAGCGTTATGGTACAGATAGTTTAAATGCTTTATTACAATTTGTTTTTCAGTTAGGTTCTGAAGAACGAGCCGGAAATGGGATTATATTTTACTTTTGGAATGTGCCTTTAAAAGCATTTCCTTGGGTGTTTTTCAGTGTTTTAGGTTTAATTATTGCCTGTCGTCGTCCTATTGTTAATTATCATTTATTATTAGTTGGTTTTCCGATAGTTTTATTTACCGAACTCAGTATTTTCTCAACGCGATTATCTCACTATAGTCTTGGTCTTTATCCTTTCATTGCCTTATTAGCCGCATTAGGTTTAGATTGGTTGGGTAAAATTTACGAGAAAACACAACCATCTAAGCATCTTCCTCGTAATTTAAGTTATTGCTGTGGTGGATTAGGTGTTTTACTTTTATTAGCAGGTATGTATCTTTTAATTTGGGGTAATGCAGAGATTAGCAAATATGCACCCCTGGGCTTAATTGTGGGATTGAGTTGTTTAATTTTACCTGGTGTGTGGATTTGTTATCACCACTACAATTACAAGTTTTTTACCGCAAATTATTGGTTAGCTGGGTGGTTGATTCCCTGTTGGTTAGCTTTAGCGGTTGCTGGAAGTTTGGGATTAATTGGTGATTATAATCCAGCCTTTAGAAGATTTTTCCATGACCCTGCGATCGCATCTATTTTGCAAACTCAGCCCATTTATTTTGTCAAACTTGATGGCAAAAATACTGTACTCTTAAATTTCTACACACCCATTCACGGAAAGACTTTAGATACAATTTATCAACTACCAGCTTCTAGCTACGCTTGGATATATTTAAAAAATTCTCCTGATTTATCTCGCCCTCATCGCGTCGTTGGGACAGTGCAGAATTATCAGTTAATTCAAGTGAAGTAAAGAAGTGACAGGTTACAGGGAAATAGTCAACGTTTATTCTTAATTTCCACTGAACGTGGTGGTGTTCAGAATTTTGATTTCTTCAACAAATAGAGATGTTAAATGTAATACCATTTCACGAAATTACTGATAGAAATCGCTTCCTCTGCAACTCTGCTTCTGGTCGCCGAGCGAAGTCGAGGCGCTACTTGCATATCCGTATCATTTTTAAAGTGAAATGGTATAACGTCTCTACATTGTTTTGTGCTTTGCTGTAAATAAAATTTTGATAATTTTTCGATATTTAATCACTTTTATTTATGAGATTAAACAAAAAGAGTGTTTGATTTTACTAATCAAAATGAATATTTTGAAGATGTATTAGCGTTCATCGCCTTAAAAGCAAATTTTTATATATACAACAGGATGCTTCTAACAAGGAGGAAGTCAATGAAAGCCTGGAAAATGTTGCTGTTTGCTATGTTATTTTTCGTGAATTTTTTCGTCGCTCAACCTTCTTGGGCTGATAAGATGTCAAAAATTAGTCCAGACTATCCAGTAGTCGTACAAAATCTGAATAGTCTATTAATGGCTAGAAATAATCCTGAACAAGCTGGTTATACCGCAGAAGAATTACAGCAAAAAATTGCAGCACTTCAATTACAAAAACAAACTCTAGAAACTTCTGAAGATTGGGCTAGTTGTCGGAACGAAACAGGAAGGCCATTGGCAATTTATACTCGTAAGCCAGAAGATGCAATTCCTAACAGTCTCTACTATTTAGGAAATCGCCAAACTACAGATGAAGATTGGGACTGTGATGCTGTTTATTTACCAAATGACGCTCAAGTTGCAGGTTTTAATTTACCCGCAGGAGAACCAGCGATTTTGAAGCTTGTTGATGGCGCACAACTTATTGCAAGAATTAATCCCACTACGCAACAAATTCAATTTGATGTACCACCTGCATTAGTCGAAGTTCTCAAACCTGAACAAGTAACTTGGAATGTTCCGAATTTAACTCAAGCAGATATTGATCTCCAAATTCCTAACGCTCCAAATGATTGACATTAAATGAGTTAACGGCGATATCAGTCACGATATCGCCGCTTTTTTTGAATTTGGATTTTAATCACTTTAATGCACCTATCAGTTTTTGTAAGAGACGTTGTATACAACGTCTCTACAAAGTTTATTAGCGAAATAAAAGTACATCTTCTGTAACTAAACTAGCTCTGCGAAAATAAGAAGCAGAATTTAGAGCCATTGCTTTACAGTGTTCTGCACATTGACGGCAAATAGCAGCGCAGAATCTCATTGTAGGGTCTTCACTCATTTGTTCACAAGTTATTGCTGTGCGATCGCACATTTCCGCACACAAGTTACAAGCATTACCCATAAACTCGGAACCGTCGTTAATCATATTGACGCACATCATACACATTTCCGCACAGTCCCGCATCATCGACATCATGGTCATGTCTATATATTGACTCCCCCGATTTTTGCAGTATTTGAGAGTATCAATACAAGTAGTGTGACATTCGATGCAGCTTTCTTTGGTAGCTTCTACAGATGTAATTATAGATTCAGTCATCATAAGAGCAACTTCCTAAAATCTTAAATGCTGTGAGATAGTTCTTAATTAGTACGGTAAATGTTTATTTTTGGGATTTCAATAGGTTGTCAAATTCCTAGAACTCGAAGATCACTAAATCTATGAACTTGCTGTAAATTTAGCTGTTAAGTGGAATTTCTGCACAACCGAATTAGCCAAAATCCTGATTAATTAAGGCTGGAAAATATTTCACTTTTTCGTCAAGTCTTAATTATGAGAACTGATTTCCCACTCCAACGCGGGACATTTACGGTTGCTGTGTCTGTATATAAGTAGCAAAATCTCAGACTTTATTTGCCTAAAACCAGAAGAATTTTTTCCAATTTCTATCACTACAATCTTTGTTTATCAAGGCTTTTAGCCATTGTGAGCAATGAAAGTATGTTTCTAGAAAATATGCCATGAGTACATATACTCTAACTTATGTAATGTCAAGCTTTCCTGACTTTATTGCGGAATGTTGCGGATATGAGGCTCGACAGATGAGGGAGAAAGGGTAGACAAGGGAGAGAGATGTTTATCAATCATTGAGGATTGCTATAGCAGTCCTCAATATGATTTAGATACAGTTTTGAGTAAATGAGGTATGAAACATAAAACCCAACGTTGTGTAGAGACGTTACATGTAACGTCTCTACAGTATTTCATGAATATGCAAACGGCTATAATTACTACTAATACCTAATATCCATCTATGACATTACTTAATGCTCGTAATTTATCTTTAGAAGAAGTTCATCGGCTGTTTGGCTTTCAAAAACAGTATAATGACTCATTTTCTAACTTATTATCTTTAGAACCCATAAGCGAAGAAGAACAGCAAGAATTAAAGCAAATTCAAAATGATTTTGATAGATATCTTACTTCAGGCAAAGTTTCAGAAGGACAGGTAAAGTTTCTGGCAATTGCACCTTTACTGAAGTTGGCTGGCTTTTATCGATATCCAATTGAAATTCTGTTAGAAGAAAACATTGCTGATATTGAAATAGAAGATGAAGACAAAATAATTAAAGGTAGATTTGATATTTTAGCGATTAGTAAAGCCAAACATACAAAACCTCAAGCATATTTCTGGTTGCTATTAGTTGAATCTAAAAATAGTCAAGTTGATATATTTACTGGATTACCTCAATTACTAACTTACGCTTATAAAGGTTTAGACAATCAGAAATCAGCTTGGGGTTTAACTACTAACGGTAGGAGTTATCAATTTGTTTATCTAGAACAAGGAAACCCGCCAGTATATCAACTGCTACCGTTGTTAAATTTTATGGAATCTATGCGGGCAATGGAATTATTGCAGGTTCTGAAAGCAATTTGTCAGTTATAAAGTTAAATTTGCCAATTTTTTAATAACTCTGCTGTTTGCGATCGCTCCACCAAGCTATTTGCACATAAAATACCAGAAGCGGCAACTGCTGGCACACCAATTCCGGGCATAGTGCTATCACCAACACGATATAAACCAGAAATTGGCGTGTGTGTACTGGGAAACATCCCCTTACCCGCAGCGATCGCCGGGCCATAGGTTCCCTGATATCTTCGTAAATAATGGGTATGAGTTAACGGTGTCCCGATCAGTTCTAACACTACACGTTCTCGAATATCGGGGATAATTCGCTCTAAGGCGCGATATAAAGTTTGGGCTTTCTCTTGTTTCTTAGCTTCATAACCCTCATTTCGTTCCCAACCTGCAAAGGGTTCTAGGGTGTAAGCATGAACTACATGATGTCCCTCTGGCGCGAGGGTTGCATCCCACACACTAGGAATAGAAATCATGCAAGTATTACCAGGGGTGGTGATATCTTGGTCAGAGTCGTGAACGACAACATGATGTCCTGTTAAATTTTCTAAGCCATCCCCACGAATACCCAAATGTAAATGAATGAAACTATCAACGGCGGGTGTATTCAAAGCAGTTTGACGGTAAGCTGTGGGTAAATCTTCAGGACGCAATAGTTGATTGTAAGTATCCCAAATTGTGGCGTTGGAAATCACAATCGGTGCTGACAGAATTTCGCCATTTTTTAGCCGTACACCCACAGCTTTCCCCGACTCCACAAGAATTTGCTCAACATGACAGCCTAAGCGTAACTTACCACCCCAACGTTCTAACCCACGCACCAAAGCATTGACAATTGCGGCGCTTCCTCCTACCGGGTACTCTACGCCACGCCCCCGTTCACCCAACATAAAAGCGACTTCTGGGGCAATTGTGCCATCTGCCTTTAAACCAGAAAGTAGAAAACATTCTACATCGATGAGTCTGCGTACCCAAGGGTCTTTGACAGTGGCATCCATCACAGTGCCGGCAGAAGACTGCACCAAAGGCAAGTACGGTAACATTTTACCCAGCGATCGCACATAATTCAGTAACACAAAAATTACCTGCCAATCAGCCCGTAAAGCCAAAGCTGGTATATCTTTCATCCCTTTATACAAACCTAATAAGCGATTGGCAAAATTCTGAAACTCTGCTGCACCTTGGGGTGTAATTGTTTGTAACTCCTGATGCAATCTTTGAAAATTGCTGTAAATTGCAATACTCGCTTCAGGAAAATGGTAGTGTCCTAAAGGATCATAGGGTATAACTTGAAGGGATTCCCCTAGAACATCCAGAACTTGTTTTACTGGGTTCAAACTATGGGTGCCTGAGAGTCCACAATAAAAAGAGGGGCCAGAATCAAATTCAAATCCTCGTCGTTTAAAGCTATGGGCTGCACCACCGGCAATTGTATGGCTTTCACAGACAATTACCCGCTTGCCATACCGCGCAAGCAACGCCGCAGCACATAACCCACCAATACCGCTACCGATGACTATGACATCGTTGTTTGTCATTTGTCCTTTATCCTTTGTCCTTTGTATAAATCTTAATGACAAATGACCAATGACCAATGACCCTTGACTAATGACTTTTGAGTAATGACTGAACCACTAATTGAACTGAAAGGTGTTTCTAAGTCCTTTGGTAACAATAAGGTTTTAGATAATGTGGACTTGACAATTTACCGAGGCGAAGCACTGGGAATTATCGGCCCCTCCGGGACTGGGAAATCAACAATTTTACGAGTGATAGCCGGACTAACTAACCCGGATGAGGGGGAAATTTATGTCCAAGGAGTCCGGCGCGAAGGGTTAATAGAAGATGGTGCTGACCCCATTGGTATTGGAATGGTATTTCAGCAAGCGGCGTTATTTGATTCTTTAAATGTAGATGAGAATGTCGGATTTTTACTGTATCAAAATTCCAAGTTACCGCGATCGCAAATTCAAGAACTAGTCAAAGAAAAATTAGATATGGTGGGTTTACCAGGAATAGGTCATCTCTACCCCTCGGAACTTTCTGGTGGGATGCGGAAACGAGTAAGTTTTGCCCGTGCAATTATGTCCAACCCCGAAAATCCCAAAGAAGGGCCAGAAGTTTTACTTTACGATGAACCCACAGCCGGACTAGACCCCATTGCTTCGACAGTCATTGAAGACTTGATACGTGATTTACAAGGTATGCAAGGAGTTTGCAGTACTTATGCCATTGTTACCCACCAAGATAGTACGATTCGCCGGACAGCTGATAGACTAGTGTTTCTCTACCAAGGTAGAGTGCAGTGGCAAGGTACAGTTACTGAGATGGATAGCACCGACCACCCATTAATTAGACAATTTATGAGTGGGAGTGTGCAAGGGCCGATACAAGTTGTTGGTTAGGTGGTTGGAGGAACAAATGCGAGAATTAATTACAAACCGCTTCACATCTAGACGAACGCTGAGAGAAGGTTCAGTCGGGTTATTACTCTTGCTGGGTCTGGGTTCCTTTGGGGCGATCGTTCTGTGGTTAAATGGAGTGAGTGCCGGACGTAGCTCGTATAAGTTCATTGTCGAATTTGCCAACGCTGGCGGAATGCAAAAAGGTGCATCCGTTCGTTATCGTGGCGTAAAAGTCGGCAAAATTTCCGACATCCAACCCAAACCCAATGCAATTGATGTAGAAATAGAAATTGCTCCCGCCGATTTAATCATTCCCAGTGATGTCAAAATAGATGCTAACCAAAGTGGCTTGATTAGCGAAAGTATTGTCGATATTACACCTAGAACATCACTAGTTGCCAATGTCAAAGCCAAACCTTTAGAGAAAGGCTGTGACCAAAGTTTGATTGTTTGTAATGGTTCTCGCTTAAAAGGTCAAATTGGTATTAGTGTTGATGACCTAATTCGCAGTAGCACTGAGTTAGCTACTTTGTACAACGATCCAAAATTTTATCAAAGAGTTAACCGACTTTTAGAAAGTTCTGCCGCCGCCGCCACCAGTGTCGCCGCCCTCAGTCAAGATGCTAGAGGTTTAACAAAAGGCTTCCAAGGACAGCTAAATACATTTAGTGCAACCGCCAATTCTGTACAACGCGCCACAACTGAACTCACTGCATCTACTACTAAAACAGCTAATCAATTAAGTGTAACTGCTAGTCAGTTTGGTGCAACCGCCAAAGAATTTGGTTCAACCGCGACGACAGCCAATCGTTTGCTAACTAACTTGGATGATTTGGTCACTACTAATCGTTCATCCTTAGTCGGTGCTTTGAATAATATTACCGAAACTAGCAATCAATTACGCGCTACAGTCGCTAGTTTATCACCATCATTAAATCGCCTAACCCAAGGCGAAGTAATCAAAAATTTAGAAACACTTTCAGCTAATGCTGCCCAAGCTTCTGCTAATTTACGAGATGCCACCAAAACTTTAAATGATCCCAAGAATGTCTTATTACTACAACAAACATTAGATTCAGCCAGAGTCACTTTTGAAAATACCCAAAAAATTACATCAGATTTAGATGAATTAACAGGTGATCCCAAATTTAGAGACAATCTCCGGCAATTGGTTAATGGTTTGAGTGGTTTAGTTTCTTCTACACAAGAAATGCAGCAACAAATTCAGTTTGCCACAACTTTAGATGCGATGAAACTAGCAGTAATTAAACAAAATGTCGTATTTCCAACAGCAGTGGCATCTGAACCATCAACCTTAATTAATTCCACAAATCCTGTTATCAAAACTTTAGAAAAAGAACCTCAAATTAGCAATTCAGAAACTCTGAATACTTCCCAAGAAAAGTTATTGCAACAGCTACGAGAACATAGTAAACAACAAGAACCAAAATAGGAAATTAAAGTAAAATAGCAGAAGGCAGTGGTTCAACTGCGCTCACCAAACGGATGTAACTTCGCTCAACCCTTTTTTAGTAAGGCTACTGAGCATTGAGCGACTTGCCTTGAGCGGAGTCGAAATACGTCTTATAAATAAATAACTGTGTCTACCTACTTACACCTTCTTTACTGCAACTTGATATAAAGCTAGAAATTGTCAACCTCTCAACTGCTATACATCTCAAGATATAGAAGCAATATAATTTTTGGATTTAAATCTATTCTTAAGATAGTAGATATACTTGCTGCAACATCCTAATCTAGTTCTCGAAGCTATGAAACAACATACTTTACTTTAAATTCGAGGACATTTATTATGGCTAATGAAAAATTTAAAAAAGCAGTAGATTCATCCGAAAGAGCAGAAGTAGATACTTATGATAGAGGCATTGTTCCTGCTGAAACTGCTGCCCGGAAAGAAAGAGAAGGAGATTTATATAAAACATTACCCACAGAAGAAAGAGAAGCCGAAGCCCCTACTGATGACCAAACCGACGCAGAAAGTATCCACACCACAGACGGTTACACAGTAGATAAAGAAGGTTTATTAAATAACTACGCAATTGAACCAGAAATGTATTACGAAGTTCCTGGTGATGCACGTCAAGAAGTTGCAGAAGATAGCGCACAACGCCTAGAGGAACTTCAAGAAGTTAAAGAAGATAAGGAAGGCGAGTTAAGCGAAGAAGGTGACAGACGCGGTAGAGGTCAAGGAATAATTTAGTACTTGAAGATTACAGCAGCCAGAATAGAGAATTCTGACTCCTAGATTCCATTTAGAACACTCTCACTTGCCAACTGTTTGATATAACTCCACCAAGAACCTCTCTTAAACTTTTTAGGAGAGGTTTTATTTTACAGCACTTTCAACTCAGCACTCAGTCAGCACTTTTATTAAGTGCAGCTTTTCCTAAAGATTGACAAATCACATCATTTTGTGGTGTGTGAATACGACTGCATAAAACATCACGATAATGTCTTTCTAACGGATTTTTTTTCATTAATCCAGGATTACCAATAAGTTCTAAACCAATTTCTACTGCACGAATTGAATTGGTGGTGCTGAGATATTTGACAGCTTGTGCTTGTAATTCTACATTAGGTTCAGACTCACCTTTATCAACTCCTTGTGCCAAGTTGTAAATTAGTTGGCGGTTAGCATATAACAGTGCTTCGATTTCACCGACAGCTATTTGGAAGCGTGACAAACTAGCCAGGGGTGTTCCCAAATTTGACGGAGTGCGATCGCCCAGGTATTCTATTAACCAGTCTCGCGCAGCTGTGGCAACTCCTAAATACAAAGCACTTAATGTCAAGCTATTCCACACTGCTGTCATCGGATCTGGTGGTGATTTAATAGCAACAAGACGAATATCTAAAGCATATTCATCGGGAATTAGCACATTCTCTAAAATTAAATCATGACTCCCAGTCGCTCTCATTCCCAAATGATCCCAAGTTTCGACAATTCGTAACCCAGGTAAGTCACGGGGAACTAAAAAATTACCAACTTGGGGTTCATCTTCGGTTGTTTTTGCCCAAACCACAAAGTAGCTGAGAATTGGGCTACCTGTGGTGTATTGTTTATGTCCGCTTAATAGCCAACCTTGTGTTGTTTTTTGGGCGGTTGTTGCTGGTAAACCGCCTCTAGCTGGTGTACCTAACTCTGGTTCTACACGGGCGGCGTTGATCAGGGCAGAGTTGGCGATCGCTTCCCGACAAACTTTCTTGTATACTTCAGGATGCCAGGAACGGTTACGATTAGCTTTAGCATGTTGCAAATAGTGCATATTCAACACTAAAGCTGTAGAAGCATCACCACGGGCTATCCCCTCTATAACTTGACAAATACTAGCCAGCCCTAAATCCTGTCCACCCAAATCACGGGGAATAGTTAAACCCAACAGTCCCGCTTCATGCAGCGCCGTAAAATTCTCAAAAGGAAATGAACCATCTTTATCATGCACTGCGGCGCGAGTCGCAAAATTTTGTGATAGGGTTTTAACTTGATCAAAAAGTGACAAAGAAGTTTCTAAGCCTTGATTTACGAAAGTTTCTAGTAATAGTTGCTGCACTTGTGACATATATATGTTATTAAATTTGTGTTTACAAAGGAGTCATAATAGTTTTTAGGACACAAAGTAATCTTTAGCTGCTTTAGCTTAGAGGTGTGCCAGCTAAAAAATCCATTTTTGTGTCTTCTGTACATTCTAGAAGAATATAAAGGATACAATCAAAGTCATAAAGCCAATGGCTATAGGACTCAATGATTATGAGAATTAAGCAAATTTCCGTCAATGGCTTATTTGGAATTTTTGACCATGTAATTCCATTGAATATGGATGAACGGATAACTATCATTCATGGCCCCAATGGTTTTGGCAAAACAGCTATATTGAGAATTTTGAATAATTTTTTCAATTCTGAATATCGAGAATTGAAAACTATTCCATTTATTAATTTTAGAGTTGAATTTGATGATAACAATAGTAGTGTTCTTGAAATAGTCATAAATCCTGAATATGCAGAAAATTCAAAAGAAAGCAATATCATGTTTAATTTATTAGAAAATAATATAAATAAAGATTCCTTTGCGGTCAAGCCAATTAGTTTTTCATCCGAGAGAGAATATTCAGTGAGAGTTATTGATTCTGGGATACAACGGAGTTATTTAAAAACAATTGATATTTCTAATGAAACAATTCTTTTTTATAAAGACAATTCCGAAGGCATTCCTTTTATAAATTTATCAAATTTTAATGCACGAGAAGAGCCTGAATGGTTAGAAGAATTGAAAGAAAATATTCATATTCGTCTTATAGAATCACAACGATTGCTTAATTTTTTGCCTAAACGTTCTTCTAAACAGTCTGCTGAAATACCTTCAATGGTATCAACTGTGTCTGCCTATTCTGATGAACTTGCTCAACTGATGCAGCAGAAATTTAAGGAATACGGCACAATATCTCAATCTCTTGACAGAACTTTTCCAATCAGAGTAGTCAAACACCAGCCATCTGCGGATTTAACAGATGAACAATTACGTCACAAATTAAGTGAACTTGAAGCAAATCGTTCTCGGTTAATAGAAGTTGGTCTTTTAGATAAAGAGGAAGATTCAGAAGTTCAAATCCAGCCTCAAGATATAGATGAAAGTACTAAAAATGCTTTGTCTGTATACGTTGAAGATATGGATAAAAAGCTGAGTGTTTTTGCAGAAATTGCCAGCAAAATTGAACTATTAAAGAAAATCATTAATAATAAATTTGCTTACTCTTATAAAGAGATAAATTTTAGTAAGGAGAAAGGTTTTGTTTTTACAACACTTTTTAATTCATCATTATCTAACTCCAAATCTAACACCAAAACTCTTTCGCCAACGGATTTATCATCAGGTGAACAACATGAGTTAGTTCTGTTATACGAACTTCTATTTAAGGTTCAACCTAAATCTTTAGTATTAATTGATGAACCAGAATTGTCACTTCATGTAGGTTGGCAAGTTCAATTTTTAAAAGACTTGCAAGAAATTACACAACTTGCAGATTTGGATATATTAATGGCAACACATTCACCAGATATCATTCAAGATCGCTGGGATTTAACGGTTGAACTGAAAAGGCCAGGAAAGTGAGAGAGTTTGTAACGGTTGAACGTGTTGCTAACTACATACGATTACGAAGAAGTACATTTACAGGAACCTTTTTATTAGTAGAAGGAAGTTCTGATAAAGTTTTCTATCAACGATTTGTTGACGAATTAGCTTGTGAATTAGTGGACACTTCAGGAAAACCCTCTAGTAGACAGAATGCTATTGATATTCTAGAAATTTTAGAGCAATCAAATTTTCAGGGAGTTTTAGTAATTGTCGATGCAGATTTTGATCGGCTTAAAAGTTTAGTATCTAGCAGTCATAATTTGCTTTACACCGACACCCATGACTTAGAAACAATGCTGATTCAATCACCAGCGTTAGACAAGGTACTGGCTGAGTTTGGTTCTGAAGAAAAAATTGCCCAGTTTAAGCGAGATGTCAGATTAACATTGTGTGAAATTGGCATCTCAGTAGGTTATTTGCTGTTGATATCTCTGTCTGAAGGATTAAACCTGACTTTTGAGGGTATTACATTTAGCAAGTTCATTGATGAGCAAACACTACAAATTAATGAACTGCGAATGATTCAAGAGGTTAAGAATAAATCTCAAGCCTACTCGTTAAAAGACGAAGAGCTGCAAAAACAGTTGATTAGTCAGAAAAACAACAACCATGATCCTTGGCAAGTCTGCTGCGGTCATGATTTAGTAGAAATTCTTTCCCTTGGTTTACGTAAGGCGCTTGGTACTAACAAAGCTGCTGATGTTGAACCAAACGCTCTTGAGCGTAGTTTAAGACTCGCTTACGAAGAAGTCTACTTTTGCAAGACGCAACTTTATTTCAATATTCGCACCTGGGAAAGTCAGAATCAGCCTTTCAAGGTTTTGCGAAATGACACATAGCAGTTCTAAATAACTGACAAAAAAATCTACTCATTCCCCACTCTCGATTTTTGAGCTTCCACCCCCGCAGGCAAACATGTGTAGACACAATTGCTGGGAAAGTTCTTTACACACTTCAACTCCCCGCACGCTGTTACCTCGCACATCTAAGGGTGGCGAAAATACTCCTATTCCCATTTGATTCGGTACAACTGCGAGAATTCCGCCACATACACCACTTTTAGCGGGAATACCAACTGTATACGCCCATTCTCCTGCAAAGTTGTACATTCCACAGGTGTACATCACGCTGAGAATATCCTTTATATATTGATGGTCTACAGCTCGTTTACCTGTGATGGGGTTAATTCCTTTGTTTGCCAATGTCGCCGCCATAACTGCTAAGTCATGACAATTCACTATCACGGCACATTGCTGAAAATAAAGGTCTAATGCTTCTTCGATATTTTGGTCAATCATACCGAAGTTCAGCATCAGGTGAGCCATTGCGCGGTTGCGATGTCCGGTGCTGCGTTCGGAAGTAAATACTGATATATCTACAAATACGTCATGACCGGTGTAGCGGTGGAACATATCAAGGACGCGGTTGAGACGTTCGGTTGCACCAGTTCCTTTGATTAAGCTGGTGGTGGCGATCGCACCAGCATTTACCATTGGGTTATATGGTCGCTTCGATCGCTCATCTAAAATAATTGAGTTAAATGCGTCTCCGGTTGGTTCTACGCCAACTCTTGTCAACACATAATCTCGCCCATGATCTTCTAGTGCTAGTCCGTAAGCAAACACTTTCGACATGGACTGGATAGTAAATAGTTGTTGATAATCTCCAACTTCATACACTTGGCCATCTACAGTCACGATGCAAATGCTAAATAAATCCGGGTTTACTTTAGCTAATTCTGGAATATAGTTGGCGACTGCACCTTCTTGCAAAGACTTGTACTTAGAATGCAAGTCTTGGAGAACGGACAACAATGATGATGAATTTATTTCTAAATCTCCTGAATTTGCTTGTTTTGCCATGAAGCTAATAGTTTATATAAGAAAATCATAAATGATCAATTAGTTCAATTTTGAGGTAATTTTTGCTACATTGTAAAACTCGTTAATATACGTCCACTCGCTTTTTTTAATTTTCTCATTCTTATTTTTCTTTTAATTGTAAAAAATATTAGTTGCAAAAGCACCTAATTTTTTTGTTCCTGAATAGGGGAAATACTGGTTTCTTAGATTACTTTTGTTTTTCGGTAAATTAGTATATTTCCTTGTAATTATTTACTACATTAGTTTTTTTAAAACATTCATTATTTTTGTCAAATAAAGGATAATATTTGCCTAAAGTCTTTGATATAACTAGTTTTTAACCAATTATAAAGATTATATGAATCTAGTCTAAATCAGTATTGACACTTGTTTTTTGACTTTAATATATCTAAAACTTATAGCTAATATTTTAAAAATCTATATGTTCTATAACATACAAATTTTTTGAGGAAACCAACATATAAATCAAACAAATTTCGCTAAAATCTAATCTGAGAGGAATGTAAAGTTTTAATAAGAAAAATGTTAGTAGTCGGAAAAAACGCTACACAGCCAAAATCCGCATTTGAACAAGGTTTCACTGTTTTGATGAGCATTTAAATTTGAGAAATTGAGGTTTGATTACGCTAAAACCCTGATCCCCAAGTCCAAAAGTTCGTGTTAGTCTGTTGCAGTTATGAAAAACAAAGTGAAAGCGGAACGAGTTCGATTTTAAGGAAAACATTTGCTGTTTATGGCAATAAATTCCGTTAATCAAAAAAACTACTGTTCTACAGTCGCTTGAAAATTGGACGCATGAACCAAAGACATTTGTGGACTATTGTCGCCTTGTTTGTGACTCTTACCGGGATACCCTCAATGGGTCGCACTCAAACTACAACTCAAACCACCAAGGAAATTCAACCAGTTTCCCAAAAACCATCTAATGGTGATGTGGTGAAGGTAGGTGAGTACCAATCCCCTACAGAGAAACAAAACTCGGATGCTGTGATTACAAGCATTCATTCTCACAGCGTTGGAAGTCGCCAGGCGGCAACCCTGTACATCCGGAACATACCAGTACTCACTTTCGTGGGTTCCAAGCCAGTTGCGAGTAGTGAAACGAAACAAGGTGTTGTAGGAGAAGGAGGGGGCGTGCAGTCGTACGCCCTTATTGCTGGAAACTCAACTAAAGTGGCAAGTACTGGCAATGTAGTAAGTTCCGGGAACCAAGTCGGCGCACTAGAAAATGACCCAGTTCAACGAGCTAGTGCGATCGCAGCTAAAATCAACCAACTGATTCAAGACAACGTTGATGCCAACGACATCACAGTCAGTTGGAAAGATAGCAAGACTGCTAATTCCGCCCAAGATAAAAGCTCTACTGCACAGCAACAGTCTAGCGATCGCTATACAATCAAAATCAAAGACCAAGAATTGGTGGAAATCAACGAAAATACCCGCCTAGCAGACACCACCAACAATCTGGCACAAGACGCATTACAAGCAACCAACCGCCTACGCAGACTCATTGGTAACGCATCTCCCATCGATAAAATCGCTAACTTACCATCGCGTTCACCATTGTCCATCCCACCGTTACCACAACAAATTGCCGTTGGTAACATCAGACTTACCTTTAGAGGCATGGCCTCCTTTTATGGCTATGATGGCTCAGGCAGCATGACAGCCAGTGGACAGAGATTTAATCCCGAAGCCATGACTGCTGCACACCGCACCTTACCCTTTGGTACAAGAGTTCGTGTCACCAATACCCGTAATGGTCGTTCTGTCATAGTACGTATTAACGACCGTGGCCCATACATTCGGGGTCGAGTCATCGACTTATCCACTGCTGCTGCCCGCACTATCGGCATGATTGGTAGTGGTGTAGCACCGGTGCATATCGAAGTACTGGGACGATAAGTCTGAGGTAATTTTTCAGGATGCCAGGACAGTTTGACATAATTTTGGATTTCTCAGTTCCCAATCCAAAATCTCAAATATCAAATCCAAAATTTATTGGCTGTTCGGCGTAGTGTTTTCCCTCAACGCGCTTGGCGCAAATTTAATGACAAAGGCTCAATTTTAAAATCTCATCCTGCATCCTGCAAATTTACCTATTTTTTATATTCCCCTAGTTCTCGCATTTTTTCCCCAGTTTCAGATATAAACTAACGGGGGAGGTTTAGAAGAACTAGGGGAATTTTGTGCGCCTGTTGACAACAGTCGCAGCTTTACGCTGCTATTTAAATAAACTTCGCTCAGATAGCCAACTGACAGCTTCAGAGGATTTGGTTGCAGATGAAATGAGCAGTTGGGATCGGACAGCAGTTGGTTTGGTGCCGACAATGGGCGGCTTACATCAAGGCCATTTAAACTTAATTAAACGCGCCAGACAAGAAAACTCAACGGTGATTGTCAGTATTTTTGTCAATCCCTTGCAATTTGGCCCTAATGAAGATTATGCACGCTATCCGCGCACATTAGAGCAAGACCACAAATTATGTGAAAATGCGGGAGTTGATGCGATTTTTGCACCTACTCCGGACGTGATGGGAGTAAGAGCGAAAAATATACAAGATTCTTTAATTACCCAAGTCATTCCTCCATCTGCTATGATATTAGGTTTGTGTGGCCGTTCTCGGCTAGGTCACTTTCAGGGTGTAGCAACGATTGTGACAAAGCTTTTGAACTTGGTACAGCCTGACCGTGCCTACTTTGGCCAAAAAGATGGTCAGCAACTAGCGATTATTAAACGACTAGTGGCTGATTTAAATTTGCCTGTAGAAATTGTTGCTTGTCCGACAGTCCGAGAAGCTTCTGGTTTAGCTTTTAGTTCGCGCAATCAATATTTGAGTGCGGCTGAAAAAGAGCAAGCGGCGGTTTTATATCGAGGCTTAAAAAAAGCTGAAGCTGCTTTTAAATCTGGTGTGCGTCATAGCAGCCAATTAATAGCAGTGGTACAACAAGAAGTGGCTAGGGTGAGTACTGTTTTATTGGAATATATTGAATTGGTTGAACCGACTACGTTAATGTCATTAGAAACAATTGAGGAGGAAGGAATGCTGGCGATCGCAGCTCGTCTTGGTTCTACACGTTTGATTGATAATACCATTTTGCGCGATCGCCAACCCATCATCGCTATTGATGGGCCAGCCGGAGCCGGGAAATCTACTGTAGCACGCCAAGTCGCTGCGGAGCTAGGGCTAGTATATCTAGATACGGGGGCGATGTATCGAGCGATGACTTGGTTAGTGATTCAAAAAGGAATTGCCCTGGATGATGAATGCGCGATCGCGGAATTAGCGCATACTTGTAAAATTGAACTCACTCCCAGTCAAGATTTAAAATCCCCGGTACGGGTTTGGATTGATGATGTTGATGTGACACAAGAAATTCGTACTATTGAGGTCACATCTAAAGTATCTGCGATCGCAGCCCAAACTGCTGTACGTCAAGCTTTAGTTAACCAACAGCAAAACTGGGGTAAAAAAGGTGGTTTAGTCGCCGAAGGCCGAGACATTGGTAGCCATGTCTTCCCCGATGCCGAAGTGAAAATCTTTTTAACCGCCTCAGTTAGTGAACGCGCTCGTCGTCGCCAGCAAGACTTTAAAAAACAAGGTCAACCCGAAGTAAGTTTAGAACAACTAGAACGGGACATAGCAGAACGCGACTGGAAAGATAGCACTCGTAAAGTTTCCCCCTTACAAAAAGCTGCGGATGCAGTCGAACTTCAAACCGATGGGATGAACATCACTGAAGTTACAGCCCAAATCATTAACTACTACCATCAAAAATTATCTCAATGGTAATTATAGAGATGAGTATTTAGTTTTCCTGGAAGCCGAGCTAATAGGGTGTGTTAGGCGTAAGCCGTAACGCACCAAAAGTTTTGTGATAGATGTGTTAGCGGCAGCGTAACACATCCTACGTTTATTGCAAAAATCAAATATGATTCCTGATATATATAGCTAGACTTTAGCGTTGTAGATTATATTTTAAGAACTTTGAAAATTAATTCATCCTACTTAAGACTGACTTGCAAATTTGATAATGACTCCACCTTAAGGTAGAAGTATCTCAGGTTAAGAATTAACTAAATAGATGTGTGGGCAAATAGTTGCCACAATATTATAAACTCTGACTGTAAAAACCAAAGTTAATTGCCAAAGCATTACTTCTTTTCATTCCCCCCTGGCGCTGGGGGGAATATCTTTCTATGTTTAAAATACCTGAGCGTTTAAATATTAGTTGTTTTTATTTAAAGCTTTGATGGCATCGGCATTTGACTTATAACAAAAGTCTTTTGTTTTCATTATCACTTTGGTAGTAGAATGACGATGTTAAGTTTTATGATTCTTGAGTTCAAGGACATCAAAACTCATAAACACAAAACCTGTAATTTTCTAAGCTTCCAGTAATAGCTTTAGGCCGGGAAACTGTAAAGAGAGGATTTCATAAAATGGCATTTACACAGCCCCCCTTACCCTTTGACTTTAATGCTTTAGAGCCTTATGGTATGAAAGCTGAAACTTTCGAGTATCACTATGGCAAGCATCACAAAGCTTATGTCGATAACCTCAACAAGCTCACCGATGGTACCGAACTAGCTGATAAATCCTTAGAAGAAGTAATCCAAATCTCCTTTAAAGATTCCTCTAAAGCAGGTATCTTCAACAATGCAGCACAAGTTTGGAACCACACCTTCTTTTGGAACAGCTTAAAACCATCAGGTGGCGGCGCACCCACTGGTGAAGTTGCAGCCAGAATTGACAAAGATTTTGGTGGCTTCGACAAATTCAAAGAAGAGTTCTCAAATGCGGCGGCTACTCAATTTGGTAGCGGTTGGGCTTGGTTAATTGATGATGGTGGTACTCTCAAGGTTATTAAAACACCTAACGCCGAGAACCCCTTAGCCCACGGCAAAAAAGCATTGCTCACCCTTGACGTTTGGGAACATGCTTATTACATCGACTTCCGCAATGCGCGTCCTGCATTCATTAAGAATTTCTTAGACCAATTGGTTAACTGGGACTTCGTTGCAGAAAATCTGGCTAAAGCATAATATTTATCTGGCAGAAGGTGATTGTAAACTTCTGCTAGATATCTAAAGTACAGATATTCAATTGATATCGAAAATATCACTAACAGTCACGACTCATATTCGTGGCTGTTTTTGCTTCATTTAAATCTTCTGCGAACACGGTAGAAGCGATCGCGCCTCTGAATTATCTTGAAAGATAGAGAGTCAGAATTTGAAAGCCGCGTTGGTAATCAACTTCTTAATTCTTTTTGCCAAAAAAAACATAAAAAAAACCAAAATATTATGGATAGCACAGAACTAGCACAATATCTCGAAGCCACGGATAGCATCACTAAACCTTGGATGCTAGTACAACTACGCCTGAAAAAATTACAAGAACGCCGCGACACAATTTCTGAAGATACCTACGCGAATGAGTTAGCAGATATTCACCAAGATTTAATGAATCTGGGTGAATGGTGGCGTGGTATAGAAGATGAGGTCTTCTAATGCGGTAATATCAATAGTCCATACTCAAAAGTCTAGAGTCAATAGTTGATAGTACATTGACTAATGACCATTGACTAATGACTGATGACTAATGACCATTGACTATTAACTAACTCTTATGGATTATCGGGATGCAGGGGTTGATGTTGAGGCTGGTAGAGCCTTTGTTGATCAAATTCGCAATTTAGTTCACAGTACTTTTCGGCCAGAAGTACTCGGTGGACTAGGTGGTTTTGGCGGGTGTTTTCAACTTCCCACAGGTTACAAGGAACCAGTGCTGGTTTCGGGAACCGATGGTGTTGGGACAAAGTTGAAAATTGCCCAAACTCTCAACCGTCATGACACCGTGGGAATTGATTTAGTGGCTATGTGCGTCAATGACGTGCTGACATCTGGTGCAGAACCCCTGTTTTTTTTAGATTATGTAGCAACAGGTAAATTAGATAAAGAACAGTTGACACAGGTAGTAGCGGGTATAGCTGCTGGCTGTAAATTGGCTGGTTGTGCTTTATTAGGCGGAGAAACAGCAGAAATGCCCGGTTTTTACCAAGTTGGAGAATATGACTTGGCTGGGTTTTGTGTGGGAATTGTCGAAAAAAGTCAGATGTTGGATGGTTCACAGGTGCAAGTGGGGGATGTAGCGATCGCACTTGCTAGTAGTGGTATACATAGTAATGGTGTCAGCTTAGTCCGTAAAATTGTTAGTGATGGTGGTTTTTCTTGGAGCGACACCCCAGAATTATTAGGTGGCGAAACCATCGGTGAAACTTTTCTCAAACCAACTCGCATTTATGTCAAACCAGTTCTCGCCGCCCGTCAAGCTGGCTTAGAAATTCATGGAATGGCGCATATCACAGGCGGTGGTTTACCAGAAAACTTACCCAGATGTTTAAATAAAAATCAAGCAATTAAAATTAACCCCAACAGTTGGCAAATTCCCGCCCCATTTCAATGGTTAGCTGAAGTCGGTGCAGTCAGCAGCGAAGCCATGTTCAATACTTTCAATATGGGGATTGGATTTGTACTCTTAGTCCCGCCCCAGCAAGTAGAACGAACAATTACCTTTTTCACATCACAAAATATTCCCGCCTTCGCAATTGGCGAAGTAATTTCCGGCACAGGTACGCTGGAGGGATTGGTTTAGTTGGGAATGGGTTTGAGGGGGTAGACAAGGTAGACAAGGTAGAGGGGGTAGACAAGGTAGAAAGACCGCTCCCTTGTCTTCCTTGTCCTCCTTGTCTCCCTTCCCTTCCCTCCTCTGGTATTCATTTGAAAAACCCGCGTCAGTATTTACCTGAATTTTTGAGAAAAATTTTTAACTGACACTTATTAAAGCAATCGAAAATACTCATGCTCATTATCATTTAGATTTGCTAACGTAGTCTTAACATATTGCAAAATTAAGCTGAGTAAGCTAACTGAATACTTCCTAGTACTGATTATCTGTGCTGGTGATTTCTTATCTATAGGTGTGGTGTTTGAGTTTGTGAATAACTGCGTATATTTGTGCAGAGGATATTTATGGTGATGAATTGTACGCGGACATCGACTTCTTGCGAACTTTTAAAACAAGTATTCCAGAAGATAGATGCCCAAAGTTGTCCGAGATTCTTTAATTTTCACATGCACACTGTCTATTCTGACGGGAAGTTAGAGCCGAGTGCATTGATGGAACAAGCGATCGCAATTGGCTTAAAAGGATTAGCGATTACTGATCATCACAATATTGGTGGCTATTTAGCCGCAAAAGCTTGGCTAGAAGACTGGAAGTGGAACAATCCTGACAGTACTATTCCTGATTTGTGGAGTGGTACAGAAATTAATGCCAACCTCTTAGATAATGAGGTTCATATTTTGGCTTATGCCTTTGAACCAAATCACTCCAGTATCAAACCCTACTTGCAAAGACATGCTCTCACGGGTAGAGAATATGAAGCAATTAACGTGATTGCGGCGATTCATGAAGCTGGTGGATTAGCAGTTTTAGCACACCCCGCACGTTATCGGCGATCGCATTTTGATTTAATTGCGGCGGCGGCAGAACAAGGAATTGATGGTGTAGAAAGTTTCTACGCTTATAATAACCCTAACCCTTGGAAACCAAGTCAAAAAGAATCAGAACAAGTGCAACAGTTAGCTAGTGAATATGGCTTGTTTAATACCTGTGGTACTGATACTCATGGTTTAAATTTACTCCAGCGATTGTAAATGTATATTTAATTGCCTGAACTACTCCTGGTTGAATCAGCCAGGGGAATATACCATTTTGGATTTTAGATTTTGCGAAAAGTTGCGTGGGCGGGTTCCCCGACTTGAGCAAACTTTTCAAGACAGATTTTGGATTGGGTAAGGGTTGATTAGTCAGCTTTTCAGGCTTTGATCTGTTGTAATCATTTTTTAAAACGATCTCCTTCCATAACCAAGCTTTATCAAGCTAATATCTACATTTACGGTTAATTTTATTCCAAAAAATCTATCAAATTCACTCAAAATAATTCACAGCTTTAAATCCTCGCCTTTTGAATCAAAGGCGGGGATTTTGTTATGGAAAGACTGTAGCAAGACATACATTATTTCAACAGCTTTACAATATATAGTTCAAAAAAACATATATCTCTAGCTGTATAAAACATCTACCTTAAGATACAATTAATTTCACTGGAACCAGAAAAATTCTTTGCCTGACTACAGTGAATTAACACTACCAGTCAGCCTTAAATATTGAAGAAATATCGGAAAACTACAGGGTTTTCTCTACAAAATCACCACTGCACAAACAAAAGCTAAAGAATGAAACACTGGATCGCCAAGTTAGCAATCTGCACAATATTGCTATATAACTTTTTCTGTAATCATAGTTGGGCAATTGCAAATCAAATTTCAGAAAAAAATCCTCAAGAGATAAACTCAATTCCTGGAGTAGAAAATTTAGCAGCTACTAGTGATTTTGGCGAGAATAAACAAGTAGAAACACAACAATCTCAGCCTGTAGTTAAAGGGATAATTAAACAAGCAGGACTATTCACAACTTATCAAGACTCAGAATCAGGCAAAATTTATTTAGCAATTAAGCCAGAACAGCTAAATAAAAGTTATCTCGCTACAGTTACTTTAGAATCTGGGATTGGGGAAAGTGGGATTTATAGTGGATTACCTTTAGCTGATTTTTTGTTTTATTGGCGGCGCGTCAAGGACAATTTGCATTTTGTAGTTCAGAATGTCAAATTTCGGATAAAATCAGGTGAAGCTGAACAGCGATCGCTAACTCGTTCATTTAGTGATTCAGTACTTTATTCTGTGGCAATTGATAGTATTGAGCCAAGCACGAAAAGTCTAGTTATTGACCTAGAAGAACTGTTAATGCAGGATTTTTCCGGGTTAGCACCTTTATTAAAATACTATTTACAAGCTGAATATCACTTCGATAAAACTAAATCTTATTTTGGTGATGTGCAGAGTTTTCTGAAAAATGTCGAGATTGATTCGATATATGGTTTTTCTGCACCAGAAGGGGCAAATCTAATAACATTGCCAGACAGTCGCGCCCTGAGTTTAAAAGTACATTATAGTTTTTCTCAACTGCCAGAAAATAACGGCTATATTCCCAGAATTGCCGATGACCGAGTAGGTTATTTTATTACTGCATTCCAAGATTTTTCTCCAGATAATATTCAAGAACCATTTGTCCGGTACATTAATCGTTGGCATTTAGAACCATCCGACCCTAACGCACCTTTATCTCCACCCAAAAAACCGATTGTATTTTGGATTGAAAATGCTGTTCCACCAATATACCGAGATGCCATTCGTGAAGGCGTTTTAATGTGGAATAAAGCTTTTGAAAAAGCTGGATTTCAAAATGCTATTGAAGTGCGACAAATGCCAGATGATGCTGAATGGCATCCCGCAGATGTGCGCTACAACACTATTCGCTGGTTCAACTCTTTAGATGCTGGTTTTGCCAGAGGGCCGATGCGTGTAAACCCCCTCACTGGCGAAATATTAGATGCAGATATTATTGTTGATGCCAACATGGTGCGCTCAGTTCAACAAGAATATCATGCACTGATTGAAGCTTCATCAATGTGTCAGACGGAAGGCAGTGGTTCGGCTACGCTCACCAACCGGGGGCAGGGGGCAGGGGGCAGGGGTGCAGGGGAGACAAGGGGGACAAGGGAGACAAGGGAGACAGGGAAGATAAGGGAGGAGTCTTTCCACCTTGTCTACCCCCTCTACCTTGTCTCCCCCCACTCCCCACTCCCCACTCCCCACTCCCAAGACACAGAGACTTGTTACGGCACAGAGTCTACCGAACAAGTCGCTATGGGGGCGTTAGCATTATCACTGCTGCAAAATACCAAGCCCAATAGTGAAATGATGAAGGAGTATGTTCATCAATACTTGCGTTCTGTTATTGCCCATGAGGTGGGACACACTCTGGGTTTGCGGCACAATTTTCATGGCAGCACAATGTTAGCGCCGCAAGAATTGAATAACCCCGAAATCACCCAAACCAAAGGTTTAGCAGGTTCGGTGATGGACTATTTACCTGTGAATATTGCCCCTCAAGGAGTGCAACAAGGTGAGTATTTTCCGAGTGTAGTTGGCCCTTATGATGAATGGGCAATTGCCTATGGTTACAAAAAACTGCCTGATGTAGAGGGTGAAATAGTTACGCCGGAAACTGAAAAAAGCTTTTTAGAAGCAATTGCTTTAGCATCACCGCAACCAGAATTGTCTTACGCCACCGACGAAGATATCCGCGACATCAACCCATTAGCGAATGTTTGGGATATGAGTAGTGATGTGCTGATGTACTCTCAATGGCAAATGGACAACGCCCGTGTGATGTGGCAACGTCTGGATGAGGGTTATTTACCCAAGGGAGAAAGTTATAGTAGCTTGCGGGTTTTGTTTAATAGAGTGCTGAGATATTATTTCCGCAATGCCAGCTTACTTTCTCAATATATTGGTGGGCAGTCATTTCGGCGGCTTCATGTTGGTGATGATAGTTCTTGGGCTTTTGTACCTGTTTCGCTAACCCAACAGCGTCAAGCATTAGCAAAGTTGCAAGAATATGTGTTTGCGGAGGATGCTTTTAGTTTCTCACCGCAGTTGTTAAATCAACTTGCACCGTCGCGCTGGCAACATTGGGGTAGTCCCATACATCATGCTCGTCTTGATTATCCAATTCACGATCGCATTCTCAGTTTTCAGAGTACCATTTTACGATCGCTGTTAGATAGCGATCGCATCAATCGGCTGCGGGATGTAGAATTAAAAACACCACCTGGAGAAGCACTGTCTTTACCAGAGTTATTTGATACCCTGCAAACAGGTATTTGGACAGAAATTTTCACCCCAGAACAACCAAAATCAATATCTAGTATTCGCCGTTCCCTACAACAAGAACATCTGAATATCTTGTTAGAGATGCTGTTGCAGACTCATGATGAATTAGAAGATAGCCGCACACTAGCTTGGTATGAATTGCGACAACTGCAAACAGCCATTGATAGCAAGCTAAAAGAATTTGGCAAAGCTTTAGATATTTACACAATAGCTCATTTAGAATTTGCAGGCGATCGCATTAGCAAAGCCTTAAATTCCCAGTTGCTTTCCCAGAGTTATTGAGATAGGGAAATATTATCACAGACTTTTTTGTCTCTTCCTTCTATATCATCGCTATTATCCAAGTAATCTTTTACCCATTCACAAGCACTGGCAAGCAACCTATTTAAGTCAGTTTCTTCCACATTCCACAATCGCACAGTATTATCCCAACTACCAGAAGCCAAAGTTTTGCCATCGGGACTAAAGGCTACAGTTGTGACGACAGACTCATGGCCAAAATATGTGTTTAACAGACGACCATCTAAATCCCAAAGTTTGATAGTTTTATCCTTACTACTAGAAGCCAAATTTTTACCATCAGGACTGAAAACTACACTTGTTACCTGAGATTCATGTCCTTTTAGGGTATGCAAGAGATTACCGTTTAAATCCCAGAGGTTGATATTTTTATCCTTACTAATAGATGCGATAATTTTACTGTCATGACTAAAGACTAATTGTTGAATTTCGTCTTTATTGTTTTTACTTTCTTGCTGTTCTGGAAAACTCTTTTTCTGATTATTTTTTAAATCCCAGAGGATGATAGTATTCTTACTACTAGAAACAAGAGTTTGTCCATTTGGACTAAAATCTATTGGGTTGGTTTCATCTTCATATCCTTCTAAAGTTCGCTGAAGATTACCATTTAAATCCCAAATTTTGATGGTTTTATCCTTACTACCCGAAGCTAGAGTTTTACCATCAGGGCTAAATACGACTTGTGTAAATTCTCCTTGAGGTTCTTTAAAGGTAGGGATGAGATTACCATTTAAATCCCAAAGTTTGATAGTTTTATAGCTACTAACAGAGGCAACTATTTTACCATCAGGGCTAAGAGCAATGCTAGTAAAATTACCTGTATGCTGCTTCTGTTTTTCCTTCTCTCCCTCTTCTTTTTCTTTTTCATCATCCTGTAAATTTTGGAAGATAATTTTTTCTCCTTTAGTGGACGCAATTAGATTTTTTCCATCAGGAGACAAGATTATTTTAGTAACATCTTCTTTAATATAAAACTCTTGGGGATTTGATTCCGTGCCATCTAAGTTCCAAAGTTTAATTATTTTATCATAACCACCAGAAGCTAAAGTTTTCCCATCCCGACTGAAAACTACACTTGTAACTGTGTCTGAATGCTTGAGAATTTGCCCAATTTTATTCAGCTTCCAAACTTTAATCGTTTTATCTTTACTAGCACTAATCAGTATCCTTTTATAAGGATGAAAAATAGCACTAGTCACTGCGGCTTGATGTCCCCGAAAAGTTTGCAACAATGTGCCATTTAAGTTCCAATATTTAACTGTGTTATCTTCGCTGGTAGATGCAAAAGTGTTAGTTTTGGCATCAAAAACAATGCTAGTTACGCCTGCTTGATGCGCTGTTAAGGTACGTAAACTTTTATTCTTCACCCAAAGTCTAACAGTACCATCTGCACTGCCAAAGATAACCTGATTATCATCACGACTAAAAACAACACTTGTAATAGGCGCTGAATGATTTTTATCTTTAAAAGTTGAGGATGATAGTTTACCCTGTAAATTCCAAAGTTTCAGTGTGCCATCTTCGCTACCAGAAGCTAAAATTTTATCATTGTGGCTAAAAGCAATATTTGTAACGGCTGCTTGATGACCTTTGAGTGTTTTTAGTAACTCGCCTTGAAAATTCCAGAGTTTAATGGTTTTGTCTTTGCTGGCTGTAGCGATAATTTTATTTTTGTGACTAAAAACAATACTAGTAATTGCATATTTATGACCTTTGAGGGTATGTAATAAATTACCGTTTACATCCCAAAGATTAATAGTATTATCACTACCGGCAGAAGCTAAGATATAACCACCAGGACTATAAGCAATATTCGTCAGTGAATAGTTATTTTTTGTCAGTTTATGTAATAATGTACCATCTAAATTCCAGATAATGATTGTATTATCATTGCTGGTAGAAGCTAAAGTTTGATTATCGGGGCTAAAAGCAATATTTGTGACTGCATATTTATGTCCTGTTAATGTATGTAAAAGTTTGCCATTTAAGTCCCAGAGTTTGACTGTATTATCATCACTGGCAGAAGCTAAAATTTGACCATTAGAACTAAGAGTCAGACGATTAACGGCTGCTTCATGTCCTGTAAGAGTATTTAAAAGTTTGCCATCTAAATTCCAGAGAATAATAGTATTGTCTCCACCTGCTGAGGCTAATGTTCCACCATTAGGGCTAAAAGCAACACTAGAGATATCAGCTTGATGACCCTTTAAACTAGTTTGTAATTTTTGAGTATTTAAATCCCATATTTGAACAGTCTTATTATCACCATAAGCCAGAGTTTGACCATCTGGACTGAAGGCTAATAAGTCTAGAGCTATATTAATATCTTCACTTTTATCCTGAGTATCACTAGGCGGCTTTAAGGTTTTTATTGGCTGACTATTTAACTGCTTTAAATCCCAAATTTTCACTACACGATCAACATTTGCAGCCGCTAAAGTTTTATTATCTGGACTGAAAACCATGCTTGAAATTGTATTTTTCTGTGCTGCAATAAATTGAGTATATTTTTTGGGTTTATTTTCTAAATTCCAAAGTTCTATAGTACTATCTTGCCAATTATCCTTAGAAGCAAAATTTTTATCACTTACCTTAGCAATTGCTAATATTTTACCATCTGCGCGTAAAGATGTACTTGTAATAATGATATCTCCACTATCTTCTGTCAGCAATTGAGGTTCAGATTCTTGTCCTGTTAAATCCCATATTTTGACATCAAATAAACCAGCAATAATTAAATTATGACTGTCAGGAGTAAAGTTAATTTTTGTAATCACCTCTTCCGCTTTCCAATCTCGTTTTGAAATTAAATTTTTATTTTTCTCATCAAAATGTTCTAAATTCCAGATTTTTACCTCACCATCTTCACTAGCAGAAGCAAGAGTTTTACCATCGGGACTAAAGGCAAGACTTGTAATACTAGTTTGATGTTCTTTGAGAACTTTTAACTCTTTACCGTGTAAATCCCAAAGCCTAATAGTTTTATCAGCACTACCGGAGGCGATAATTTGTCCATTAGGGCTGAAGGCAATTGTTTGAACAGTAGCCTCATGTTTAATTAAACGATTACGTTCTTTAATTTGATATACGGATTTTTGCAAAGCTTCGATGACTCTAGGCTGCGATTGATCGAGTTTTTGCGTGGTCTTGCCGACATTGATTTTTTCTAGAATTTCTCTGAATGGTTCAGGCGGATGAATCAGTGATAATGGTTCGGAAAAGAACAGTTTAATGTTATTTTGTGTCTGTCGTTTTTTGCCTGCCTTAATTGCTAGGATGACTGACTTCAACTCTTGATGAGAATTAAAGGTTGCCAAAGAATTTAAACTACTAGCATTGATTTCATTAAATTCTCCTTTGCGCCACAGCTCTAATGATTTGAATAATAAACTTGTAATAATTAAGGTAATGATTGTACCGCCACTCATGAAAAGGATTGTGGTAACATCACGACGGTGACGATTGATTTTTTCTTGTTCTTGGCGTAAGTGAAATGCTGCACAGGTAGAGATATATTCTGATTCGAGTTGATTTAAAAAGCCCGATTGTTTTAAAAGTTCTTGGGATTCTTTTAATCTACCGCCGCGATGAATCAGATAATTTTCGTCTTTTTGTTGTTTTTCCCACTCAAAGGCTGCTTGGCGAATTGTTTCACGCAGTTGCAAACTGACGCGATTTTCATCTAACCAAGTAATTAATCTTGGCCAATGGCGAATTAAGGCTTCGTGGGCGACTTCGACTTCTTCTTGAAATGTGGCTGAGTTAACACTAACTACTATCAGTCGCGCACCTTCACCTGCTAACCGCTTGAGGAGATTTTTGGTTAATATTTGCTTGTCGTCGGCGGGAATTAATTCTTCTAACCCAACGCGGCGGCGTGTATCTCTGCGCCTTTCACCTTGGACGGCGTTTTCATCCAAGCGAGTTAACCGGATGAAGATATTTTTAAATTGTTCTTGTTCGTCGGCTGACAAACTATTGTAAACTTCATCGGCAGTTTGGGCGATCGCTTTCTGCACACCCCCAATGGCTTCATATTCCTCAACCCGCAACCACCGCCCATGTCGCCGTTTCCATAACTCCAGCAAGGCGTGTTGCAATAAAGGCATTGCCCCTGGTTCGCCTTGCACATCATCTAAAATGTTATTACTCAACCCAGCTTCAAAACGTAACCCCACTTGTGCGGCTTGTAATTCCATTGCTTTTCGCAATTCCGCCGCGTCCATCGCCCCGATTAATTTTTGGTGAGATTCCATCAACTCTTTGAGTGGACGATAAGTTGCACATTCACCCCAAAAATCTGCCCGCATGGTGACAATTACAGGCTGTTGCTGAGTCAAACTCAATAATTTTTGAATAAACTCTTGGCGCTGAGTTTCGTCACTACATAGGGTGAATAGTTCTTCAAATTGGTCAACTACAATAATTGATGGTTGATTCTGCACCGCCGCTAAACTAGCTTGGAGTTGTTCGCTGGGGTTAGTGTTGGGGGTGAGATAAGCCAAGACTAAATCAGGCTGTTTTTCTTGCAGCGTCGGAATTAACCCCGCCAACACTACTGATGATTTACCACTCCCCGATGCACCCAACACCGCCAAAAAGTTATGTTCTGCTAGTTTTTGTTGTAGTTGGGTAATTAATTGTTCTCGCCCAAAAAAGAACTCGCGGTTTTGTTGGCGGAAAGGATACAAACCCAAAAACGGACAACGGCTATCGTAGGCTGGTAATTGCTTATTCAAAGCCACCGCATTAAAACTCAAGTCCAAGACTTCCAGCGCCAAGTTATTGACTTCGATTAACGCTTGTTCCCGTTCTTGTTTCGCTTGGGGACTTAAAGTGGTGATATCTGTGCCGAAAGTATCGGTTAATTTTTGAGATGGGTTGTGGAGTTTGGGGTATAGTATGGGCGATCGCTCTAACAATAATTTTTCTAATTGTTTCAGACCAAACTCGATTTCTGCGGCTGTCAAATCTCTATCGAGTTGGTCACTAAATAATGGTCTACCACCCAACCGACTAAACAAAGCCGGTACTGTCACATCATACCTTTCAGCCAAGGAAGCCGCCGCCTCTTGTAGCGCCTTGTCAACTTCCCCAGACTCGTGTAGTTGCTTATAAAAATGTTCTGCTAAAGCTTGGGCGGTTTTCACCGAAACTTTTTCCGTCATAGCGACAACCGCCGGCATTCCCAAATCTCGCACCAAACGCTGTCCCAAACCACCTAATCCCGCCTCTGCATCTGGATGGGCGCTTTCACAAGTACAAAGAAAGGTAAAATGAGGTAATCCCTTTGCGCCACGTAATAACCGCAGTCTATCTAATAACCGCGTGGCTGTGACTGGCTCAACTGTATTATCAGCCTTTGACCAATAAAGTACCGTCTCGCCATTGTCGAGTAATTTGCCGTGGCTGACAAAGTGTAATAATGTATACTGCTTTGTTCTGTCTGTTAAATGAGTGCAGAGTTCATCTAAAGTTGGTAAACCCATTGCGCCATCAACAGTTGCTAACACATCACTGGGAATATCACCCAAAGCAGAACGCACGCTTTTAACAGTACCTTCCACATCAAACAAATCTAATTGATACTTCTGGGAATCCGAGGGACTAGCAACTAAGATTAAGGCGCGTAAATCTCTGCGTCCAATGGGGGGGAAACGTCGGTCGGTGGTGGCGGGAATATATAGAGAAAAAGGCACTCGCTGATCAAGTGCTAACATTTGCCAACCTTCATCTAAAGGGGCGCACAACCTTTCCCAACGCAGAGTTCTAAGTTCTTTATCAACAGCCTCGATGAACAGCAAAACCCGCAAACAATCTTCACTCTCCCGAATTGCGGCGGTAAAAGCATCACGGATTTCATCTTGGAATAAGGCTTTACCCAAGAGTATGCCGTATTTTTGTGGTTGTCCTAGTAAACTAATTTGTTGTTGTAAATCTGTTTCCGTTAGTTGGAGATTACCTTCCGCACGCAATGGTAAAAGTGTTCCCGGCCGACTATATTCGACCACAATCGGCCAGTTCTCTCCTGATTTGCGTTGGATGATAATCTCGAAGGTGTTCATTGGAAGTATGAAGTGTAAAGTATGAAGTGTGGAATGGAGATAGTTTAATAAGACTTACGCAAAATACCTCTCAAACTCTCCTCCGTGAACTCTGCGTCTCTGTGGTTCGTTTTTCCGTAGCCTGTACGTAAGTCCTATTTAATCAGGAAAAGCTAGAGACAAAGGAAGTTTCACAAATCCCCAGCCTCTAGCCTCTAGCCCCTAAGTTTTCATTACCGAATTAACCTAATTTCTTGAGAGTCTCCAGTAAACTCACCACAGTAGAAACTGTGACTTGAAGTTTTTGAGAGCGATCGCCTGCGGTTTGATCAACAGCTTTGATAAACTGCTCTAAGGCTTGGGATAAGTTTGCTTGGGCTTGTTGAATTGCAGGTGTATCCGATGATGTCTGCGGTGTTGTGGGTGCTGTGGGTAACTTGATGGATTCGATCACAGGGCGATCGCCTGTGGAATTGTTACCGACAACTAGCCTAACTGCGGGGTCGCCAATAATTGCGTAACTGCGAGCATCGTTATTCGCTGTCCACATTCCCGATATAGTGATGGGATTAGCGAGCGCACCATATTTAATTTCTTCTAGTTCTGTGCTGAGGTCAGAAGATAATTCCGCATAGCGTTCGTTGAAATATTCTACGGCTGATCCGACTGGATGTCCTTCTAGTAACCGTTTTAAGGTACTTTGAAAAACTGCTAATTGTTTACCAGTTTTTTCCCACACAAAAGAACAACCCCAAGCCCGTTCAACGTGACCAATCACCGCCAAAGCCCCACCGTTGGGGTGACTCAGCAATCGTCGTGGTAAAGGTGCAATGAAAGACTTAGGTGCGATCGCTAATCTTTCATTCGAGTTTTTCTGATGAGCAAATTCATCCAGTTTGGGAGTCCCCGCACCGTAACAAGCAAAGTGAAAAGCAATTAACCCTAACAACTTGGCATCACTACCAACATCATCAGCCGAAAAGTAAAAATCTTCAGGAATTGCTTCGCGCCATGTCAACGGGCCTGGCCAATCTTGACACAATAACGCTCCTTGGTGGCGGAGTTGCTTTTCATGACCATTGGGAAAACCCATCCCATGACTAGCAGTAAACAACAATGCTGGTGTTTCTTCCCCACCTAATAATCTGCCTAAACGGGCTTTAGTCGCTTCTTCTGCCAGAATACTGTTAACTGTCCACTCGTTGTCTTTCTGCTCATTCAGCATCCAGTCAGCTAAAGGCCGAATCAAGTTTTCGGCGCTGAGTTGAGTGGCTTGATCTGCGGCGTTACGTACACCAAAAAAGCTGGCGCGGCGAGGTAAAGATAAATTAGTGGTTTCGGCTTGCACCACACTCCGCGCATACTGAGCATATTCTTCTGGCGTATCGAAGTAAATTCGACCCACTGCATACTGCACATCTAATTGATATTGAAAACGATAGGGAATCGTCTCTGGATCACCCACAATTAACAGGTAGTATGGCATTTTATCTGGGTCGGCTGGGCCTGGGCCAACACCATGACGTGATAAAAATTGATTCTTCGATTCCCCAGGACGATAACCTTTGGGGCCTATGTATTCTTTATAAAAATGCTCTTTTTTCGCGGTTGCTTGTCTTTGGCGATGCTCTAATAATTCTTTCAGAGCTTCTTTAATAGCTGGGTCAGCATTAAAGGCAAAAATCACACCCCAACCTGTTTCCGCCAAGTTTTTCGGGTCTATCCCTTCCATCGGCGCAAAATGCGGGTCTAGACCTTTCACTTTTTGGTCTTTTTGCTGAAGTTCAATGAGTTCTTCCGGGTCAAAACTTTCACCCTGAGCAATTCTTGACAACTGTTCTGGTGTTAATGGTGGCAATAAATAGCTACCAGAAGCAGCATCAATACCGTTGAAATATAGTTCTTCGGTTAGTGGTTCTACGACCATATTCAGTACACCCTGTGTTTTAATTTTAATTGTTGAATTAACTACCAAAAGCCGCAGCCCAAACAGCATGAGCTACTTCCGGCTTATCAATGCTGTTGTGAGCATCGTCATCTTTATTATTCTTGCGGTTACGGATAAACTCGCTACTTTCTAAGTTGTAAACTTTACCTGCTTGGAAATTATAGGGCTTGTCACAAGGGTACATTTTGAGGCTGATACTTTCGTTAATCCCCTGAATACCAAATGTGCCAATACTGCCATACTCAGGAAATTCTGATTTAGTCTCAGCAAAGTTAATATCTTGACCTTGGAGCCTACCAAGTACACTGGCTGCTGGATAAAGTTTGGTCACAGAACTATCGTGAATCGACCGAGTAGTAACAATTGGGCCTGTAACTTTGCGTTTATTGATAATAGAAGAAAAACAACCAGGTAAATTCTTGCGGCGAGGAATATCAGGACAGTAAGACCAAAGTGATAAAGCCCCTTGAATCAATACTAAAGAATCAACTGGGCGGACTAACTGACTATTGTCTTTTCCAGCCACAATTGAAGAAACCATAATACATCCAAAACTATGTCCCACCAGATGAAATCGGACTGTTTTAGCGGCAGCTTTTTGCAGTTGAGTTAATAACTTAAAGCCACTGGTACTACCAATATCCCGCGCCCTTTCTTTCATCTTCCAATAGGAGAGATAACCTAAAACGTCCAGAAATGGATTAGTTTTAGCTTGGAAAAAATCACCAATTCCAAAACTGATTTCTTGGGTTTCTGGTTCATCTGCTCTTAGTGATTGATAAATACTTGCTGGATTTAAGTTTAAAGATGCGTTATCTTCTTCATCACCGTTGAGAGCGGCTTCCTTGATTAGCACCTCATAAGCTTGGTTCACTTGCGGCGGTAATGTTTCTGGCGGATAGGCATATTCTATTGAAGCTGCAAAAATTGTTCTAAGTGCATCACGGGCTGTTTCTGTATCAGCTACATCTTGAGCATATTCATCAATTAAATTATTTAACTCTGACCCTGATGTGTCAAAAGATGTGGTTCTAGGTTTAGCGTTTAAGTCTTCATTTCCCCAAGGTTTACTCGGCCAATGTAACCCAATTAGTAAGGGGCGAAATTCCTGATTTTGTGACTGGCGTAATTCTTTAATTTTTTGGATATCAGCAGCGTTACGCCCCATAGCTGTTATCCATTTGGTGTATTGTTCTTTGGCTGCGGGAATATCACCTAACCATCCGTGACTAATCAAAAATACGTCTGTTATGGGTTCGGAAGATAGTATATCTACTAACTTTTGGCTGATGAAACCAGTAGGTTCTAGACGTTCATTGCCGTTAGCATCAAAAGCAACGAGATAATACGTTGACGGTAAAGCAGTGGTAGTAATATTTACAGTTTCAATTGGCATGAAAAAATGCTGGTGTGGGTGTAATTTGGATGTACTGCACCAAGAAATTTAGTGAGCGATCACTCACCCTCAGTACAGCTTCATAAGTGGTAGATGCACCGCATAATTAGCATTGTGATACTCATCTGATTTTTAAATTCGTCATCACATATACTTAGTTATGCCTACACACTTGAATACACCTTAACCATAAACAAACAGTGAATCCTCAGTAATAATACTTGGTTTTTTACGGAAGTTTTTGCAAAAAAATATTATTTTTAGTTACGATTTATACACAAATTTTTCCGTCAGAGTAAAATCATCGTAACAGTACTTACGCAGTGAACCACTCAGAATTTTTCATTCCAGCACCTTTTCATATCTGCTTGAGAGTGTAAAATTTACTCACAACCTTAACTGATGACCAACGCAAGCTAAACTTCTATCTACTTCAGCGTTTGCACATCAGGATAGTTAAGAATTTTTGTATCGGCAGTTAATAAAGGGCAACTATAAAATCTTGCGGTAGCCACAATAAGTTGATCAAAAGGGTCGCTATGGAAGCCATTTAATTGAGTTGAATCAATGACTATTGGTAGAGACAAATTTAATAGTTGTACACCAGGATAAGCTAAGGCAACTTCTAGCCATTTATCAATAGCTAAAGGCAAAATCAATCTCTTTTTTTCTACCGATTTGGCTACTTCCCAGCATGAAAGAATGCTTACTCCTAAACAGTCAGACTCGTAATCTTTTAACCATTTTTGTTGTTGTTTAGTCAGTTGTGAATCATTTTGTACCCACCAGACCCAAATATGAGTATCAAGTATAATCACTGCAAAACTTCCCAGTCCTCTAAAGCGACGGGTTCAGTAGGGTCATTATAACGGTAAGGCTGTGTGTTGTGGAGAGGATAAGGATTTGTAGTTAATGAAAGTAACGGCGGTGCTTGATGTTGTGGCGTTTTAGTTTCTAGAATAATCACTTCTACAACATCCCCAGCATGAAAAGGTAATCCCTGTAGAGTTAAAGTCCCATCTTCAGTTAAAACAACTTCTATCTTGTGAGCATTCATATTGTGAAATCTATCTCTCCCTTGTCTCCCTTGTCTCTTTAATCTTCTTTAGGCAAATTCTCTTCCACCGCATTAGGGGGATGTTCCTCATAAAATTCATCATGATTATTAGGAGGGTTACAAACTATCACCACCTCAGTTTCTTTGGATTGATGAATTCCCCATTGGTCTAATACATCTTTGATTAAAATTTCCTGTACCCAAATTTTAGCAACAACTGTTAAAGGCAAAGCTAAAAATAAGCCTAAAAAGCCGAAGAATGTCACAAAAAATAATTGAGAAATTAAAGTCACGGCGGGTAACAATGAAACTTGTTGTGCCATGACATAAGGTGTAATAAAATTACTTTCAGTTTGTTGAATAAAAAAGTAGAGAATCAAGACAGCTAAAGATTTCCAAGGAGCGTCTAATAAAGCGATCGCCATTGCGGGGACTACACTTAATGTCGGGCCTAAATTGGGTATTAAGTTTAAAAAGCCCGCCAAAATTCCTAAAGCCAAGGCTGCTTTTACACCCAAAACTGATAAGCCAACCACACTCATCAAGCCGACGACACCCATTGCAATCAGCGCACCTGTTACCCATCCTTGCAATGAAAGTTCGCATTTATCTAAAATGCCATCTACCCGGCGGCGATAAAAGGAAGGAAATACACGAATAAAGACTCGGCGGTAAGCTAAGGGATCAGCTAACAGCATTCCTGTCCACACCAGTACCAACAAAACTTTCAGAACAACTTCTAAAGAACTGGAGACAAAGGCAAAGGAACTCCCCAAAACCCGATTAATAAAAGGCTGTGCTTGCTGAATTAAACTATTGAGATCGGGAATGTAGGGGACTAATTGGCTAGGAACCCTGGTTTTCATTTCATCCAGCCAACTATTAAAGCGTTCTATACCTTGGGGAACCCGGTAAGTTAACTCATGAAATTGTTGGGCAAAAGGTGGCACAATCAACAGGAAAAAAACCACCACCGCAGCAAAAAAGAGAGCCACTGAAATGATGACAGCAAAACCGCGCTTAATTCCTAAGTTTTGAAAACGCTTTGCTAACCGATTTAATGTAGTTGCTAAAACCACGGCGGCAAACATCAGCAATAAAACTTCTTTGATTTGCCACAATATGTATAAAGAAAGAACTATGGCGATTAAACCGATCCATTGACCAAGGTTCACAGGTTAACTCCCGGCTGTTGGTGATGCAGTTAGGTTAGCTGATTTTAGCAATAACGCCCAGATGATTTAAGTTAAATTTGTTTTTGTTTGGAATCGCCAGAATAATGCGATCGCTATAATTACAGTCGGTGACAAAACTAAAATTAAGGCGTTTGTCGTTGTCGCCGGAAGCGGCACACTTGGCAAAATGTACTTAATCGCCGCAGATAACAAAGCTGACAGTACAAGCAGTTTGGCAATAAAAATTAACTGGTTTGGCATAGCAGTACGGCAATTCACCTTTTTCTGTAGGGTATACCCGAATATAAGCTCAAAGGCAGACTCTCTACAATATTCACATAAGTACACAACCTAGAAGCTAGTAGAACAAGGCAAAAGTCAAAAGGCAAAAGTAAAAAGAAAAAATATTGACGCTGGACTTTTGGCAAAAAATTAATTAAGGATAAATCAAAATGCCTGTAGAAAAAAATAACCAAAATCCTATCAAACCGCCAAGAGTGAGGCAGTTTGGTGGTAGTTTACTAATACTACTGACTCTGTTATTACTGCTTAATTTTATTGTTCCTAGTTTCTTTGGGCCGCGATTGCCACAAGTGCCTTATAGTGACTTTGTGGCGCTAGTTCAGCAAGGTAAAGTAGACCGTGCTGTAGTAGGAGGCGATCGCATTGAGTATACGCTCAAAGGGCAGACTCCCGATGATAAAACTACTGAACAGGTATTTGCCACCACGCCTGTAGCCTTAGATTTAGATTTACCGAAGATTCTGCGCGAGAATAAGGTTGAATTTGCTGCACCACTCCCAGACCAAAATGCTTGGATAGGGACTCTTTTGAGTTGGGTTGCACCCCCATTAATTTTCTTTGGGATTTGGGGCTTTTTAATTAATCGCCAAGGTGGTGGCCCGGCTGCACTCACTGTTGGTAAAAGCAAAGCCCGGATTTATTCTGAAGGTAGCACTGGGGTAAAATTCCCCGATGTGGCTGGAGTAGATGAAGCCAAAGTCGAACTCGAAGAAATAGTAGATTTCCTCAAAAATGCGACCAAATACACCAACTTAGGCGCGAAAATTCCTAAAGGTGTGTTGTTAGTCGGGCCTCCAGGTACAGGTAAAACATTACTAGCAAAAGCGATCGCAGGGGAAGCAGGGGTTCCTTTCTTCAGCATCTCTGGTTCCGAATTTATCGAATTATTCGTTGGTGTCGGTGCGGCGCGGGTACGCGACTTGTTTGAACAAGCCAAAAAACAAGCACCTTGTATTGTCTTCATCGATGAATTAGACGCATTAGGTAAATCTCGCGGTGGTGCGGGTGGATTTGTCGGCGGTAACGATGAACGGGAACAAACCCTCAACCAATTACTTACCGAAATGGATGGTTTTGATGCCAACACAGGGGTAATTATCATCGCCGCCACCAACCGTCCCGAAGTTTTAGACCCCGCTTTGCGCCGTCCCGGACGCTTTGACCGTCAAGTAGTAGTTGATCGCCCTGATAAAATTGGTCGAGAAGCAATTCTCAAGGTTCATGCACGCAGCGTTAAATTGGCAGATGATGTTAACCTCGCCACCATCGCCATCAGAACTCCTGGTTTTGCTGGCGCAGACTTAGCCAACCTCGTCAACGAAGCCGCATTGTTAGCCGCAAGGCAAAATCGCCCCGCCGTGATTATGGCAGATTTCAACGAAGCGATCGAACGGGTGGTTGCAGGTTTAGAAAAACGCTCCCGTGTGCTTAACGAAACCGAGAAAAAGACCGTCGCTTATCACGAAGTTGGTCACGCCATCATTGGTGCATTGATGCCTGGGGCTGGTAAAGTTGAAAAAATCTCCGTAGTTCCCCGTGGTGTTGGTGCGTTGGGTTATACGATTCAAATGCCCGAAGAAGACCGCTTCTTGATGATTGAAGATGAAATTCGCGGTCGCATTGCTACCCTGTTGGGTGGACGTTCTGCTGAAGAAATCGTCTTTGGCAAAGTTTCCACAGGCGCGAGTGACGATATCCAAAAAGCCACCGACTTAGCCGAACGCTACGTTACCTTGTATGGAATGAGCGATAAACTTGGCCCTGTCGCCTTTGAAAAAACCCAACAGCAGTTTCTTGATGGTTACGGTAACGCCCGTCGCGCTATTAGTCCCCAAGTCGCCCAAGAAATTGACCAAGAAGTCAAGCAAATAGTAGATAACGCTCATCATATTGCTTTGAGCATTCTGCAACAAAACCGCGACTTGCTAGAAGAAACCGCCCAAGAACTACTGCAAAGAGAAATTCTCGAAGGTACAGACTTGCGCGATCGCCTCAAACAAGCCAAAGCACCCGAAGACCTGTCAGAATGGTTACGTTCAGGAAATGTCTCACCCGATAAACCATTGATGCAATCTGTGTTGAATTAAATAATTAAATCTGTGTGGTGCGTTGTCTTTTGCGACAACGCACCATATTTTTTTAGGATTTAAACCAAGTTTAATGTGAAGCTACACTAAATTAAATTCTAGATTCTTGGCGCTCTTGGTGGTTCGTAATACCCTATTCTGAACTTCAAATCATTAACCGCAGATGGACGCAGATGAACGCGGATGAATTTTTTAAGGGATTTCCAAGAAATAAATTATCAAATCTTGTGGGGTGGGCTTCTAGCCCGCCCTTGGCTAGGGGCGGACAAGATGTCCACCCCACAAGAAAAATTGTATGTTTTTTTATTTGGAAGTCCCTAAGCCACACCATAATCTGTGTACTGCCTTTTATAGGGAGGTTGCAGTCCCAAAACAATGTCATCTCTAGGAACACCCATCTTCACCAACTCTTCAGCCGGATTTTGATCCGTTAAATTCTGCTGAAGCCAGATTTTTCCATTTTTAATTTCCAAGTGGATAACACAACGATAAATGCGGTCAAATTGTTGCCAACCTACATTCATCCACTGATAATGATCTCGTTCCGTATCAAAGATAAGTTGCGTTTCAACCTGCTCATCGGAAACATCGTCACTAGCATAATGAGTAAGCAAGGTCTGAATGTACTCGCGGTATTTAGCTATTTTATCCATTGCAATACAACCCACAACTTTTCCATCCCTACACCCTTTCACCCATACACCCACTCCCCACTTCCAACTCCCAGGTTACTGAGCGCAGCCGAAGTACACTCCCCATATTTCTTAATCCCCCGAACTCACGTAATATTTAAGTTGTAGCTGACCATCTAGAGGTTTAACGTGGATACCATTGCTATACCTGCTCTCGATCGCCCAGTGGATGCCACGGTAGAAATTCCTGGTTCTAAAAGTATTACTAATCGGGCATTACTTGTTGCTGCTTTGGCACAAGGCGACTCAATTTTAGAAAATGCCTTATTTAGTGAAGACAGTGAATATTTTGCCAAATGTGTCGAAAATTTGGGCATTCCCATCACCTTAAATCCTGAATCAGCACAGATGCAAGTGTCAGGAAAAGGTGGGGAAATTCCCGCAACCCAGGCGGATTTATTTGTCGGTTTAGCAGGTACAGCCGCGCGGTTTATCTCAGCTTTGGTGGTACTCGGTAACGGGGAATATCGCTTAGATGGTGTACCGAGAATGCGGGAAAGGCCGATGGGCGATATGTTAACCGTGTTCCAAACAGGCGGAACCACCGTTAACTTTGAGGGTAATGCTGGTTATATGCCCTACACTATCTACAGTCAGCAATTTTCTGGTGGACATATTCGCATCAAAGCCAATCAAACTAGTCAACAACTCTCAGCATTGCTAATGATTGCGCCTTATGCTCAACAAGACACAATTATTGAAGTGGAAGGCACACTAGTTTCTCAATCTTACGTGAAAATGACTTGTCGCCTCATGGCAGATTTTGGCGTAGAGGTGAATCAAGTTGGCGACAATCAATTTCATATCAAAGCGGGACAGCGTTACCAACCGCGACATTACACTATCGAACCGGATGCGTCGAATGCGTCTTACTTTTTCGCTGCGGCTGCTGTGACTGGTGGACGGGTGCGGGTTAAGTATTTAACGAAGCAATCTTATCAAGGTGATATTCTGTGGCTGAATGTGCTGGAACAGATGGGTTGTCAAGTACGTGAGGCTGATGATTATATTGAATTGACTGGGCCAGAACAATTACAGGGTATCGATATTGATATGAATGATATCTCTGACCTTGTACAAACATTAGGAGCGATCGCGCCTTTTGCCAATTCACCCGTTACCATCCGTAATGTCGAACATATCCGCTACAAAGAAACTGAACGTATTCATGCTGTGGTGACTGAATTGCGTCGCTTAGGTGTCAAGGTTGAAGAATTCCCCGATGGGTTAAAAGTCGAACCAAGTCCCATTACACCAGCCGCCATTGAAACTTATCACGATCATCGTATGGCTATGGCATTTGCTGTCACAGGCTTAAAGGTTCCTGGAATTGTAATTCAAGATCCCGGTTGTACAGCCAAAACCTTTCCCGACTACTTCACCCGATTCTTTAAAATGATTGAACAATAGCTGGCTAATATTGAGTTCCTACCTTAATCTTAACGATAAGTATTTACGCCAACTGATAGGAGTTGCATCATGTCTAATCTTAGAGAAGAAATGCCAGTGCTTGCACGTCACGAAGGCGATTGGGTAGGAACTTATACACTAGTAGATACGGAAGGCAAAATTTTAGATCAACATAACTCCCATTTAAGCTGTCAATTTCCCAATGACAGTCCAGATTCTTACTACCAAGTCAATCGCTACACCTGGGCTAATGGTAAACAAGAAGAACATCAATTTCCAGCTAAATATTGTGATAAAGCTATTTGGTTTGATACAGAACGCATCACAGGCAAAGCCTGGGAAATAGATGATTCTACTTTAATTTTGTGGTTTTCTTATAAGACAGTTCCAGACGCATACTTATATGAAATGATTCAAATTAGTCCAGATAACAACTCTCGCGCCCGCACATGGCATTGGTTTAAAAATCACCAAATTTACCAGCGTACCCTCATTCAAGAACAAAGGGTTAGATAGTCATTTAAAGATTGAAACATAGTTTAAATTTCAGGTGCGTTAAACTACGTTAATTCCCATCTTGCACCAAACGAATGAAGTCGCGGTTCATCTTGCACACAGATAAAACCCTTAATTTCACTTTAGTCCGCGTAGGCGGACTTCGTTTTTATAGCCGCGAATTCCATTCGTCGGGGCTAGATGCAAGATATGTGTTAACGCACTATTTTATGACATAATAGATAGTTCATTATATTTAAATTTAAATAGATTACACAAATGGCTAAAACTGACAAAATTAACTTTTCTACTCCTAGTGGTTTTCCTGAATTTTTACCTAGTGAAAAACGCCTGGAATTATATTTACTAGATACCATCCGTAGAGTTTATGAAAGCTATGGATTTACACCCATAGAAACTCCTGCTGTAGAAAGGTTAGAAGTATTACAAGCAAAGGGTAATCAAGGCGACAATATTATTTATGGTATCGACCCAATCTTACCACCCAATCGCCAAGCCGAAAGAGATAAAGCTGGCGAAACAGGTTCAGAAGCACGCGCTTTAAAATTTGACCAAACTGTTCCCTTAGCAGCGTATATTGCCCGTCACTTAAATGAATTAACTTTCCCATTTGCCCGTTATCAAATGGATGTCGTATTTCGGGGAGAACGTGCTAAAGATGGACGTTTTCGCCAATTTCGTCAATGTGATATCGATGTAATTGCGCGGCGGGAACTCAGCTTATTATATGACGCGCAAATGCCAGCAATTATTACTGAAATATTTGAAGCAGTGAATATTGGTGACTTTTTAATTCGCATCAATAACCGTAAAATATTAACTGGATTTTTCCAGTCATTAGGCATTGCTGAAACTCAAATTAAAACTTGTATTAGTATTATTGATAATCTAGAAAAAATTGGCGAAACTAAAGTCAAACAAGAATTAGAAAAAGAAGGTATATCAGCAGAAAATACACAGAAGATTATTGATTTTATCAAAATTGACGGCAATGTTGATGAAGTATTAGATAAACTTAAACACCTCTCACAAAACTTACCAACAGCCGAGCAATTTAGTTTAGGCGTTACAGAATTAGAAACAGTAATTACAGGTGTGCGTAACTTGGGAGTTCCCGATAAACGTTTTTGTATTGATTTAGCGATCGCCCGTGGTTTAAATTACTATACAGGCACAGTTTACGAAACTACCCTCATCGGTCATGAGGCGTTAGGTAGTATTTGTTCTGGCGGTAGATATGAAGAATTAGTTGGCATGTTTATCGGCGAGAAAATGCCGGGAGTGGGCATTTCTATTGGCTTGACTCGCTTAATTAGCAGACTACTCAAAGCAGGGATTTTAAAGACTTTACCTGCAACACCAGCCCAAGTAGTAGTAGTCAATATGCAAGAAGATTTAATGCCGACTTATTTAAAAGTATCCCAAAAGTTACGCCAAGCAGGTATTAATGTCATTACCAATTTTGAGAAACGCCCATTAGGTAAACAATTCCAAGCCGCAGATAAACAAGGAATTAGATTTTGTGTAATCATCGGTACTGATGAAGCCGCCGCCCAAAAATCATCACTTAAAGATTTGCAAACAGGCGAACAAATAGAAGTAGCACTAGCAGATTTAGCTGGAGAAATTAAACATAGATTAGAGCTTTGATTAACTGTTGAATTAACCGTGCAATTAATCATTTTTATTGGGATACAGGCAAGCGGAAAATCAACCTTCTACAGTCAAAGGTTTTCTGATACTCACATCAGAATCAACCTGGATATGCTCAAAACTAGACACCGGGAAAAGCGATTGATAGAAACTTGTCTGGAAATTGGTCAATCATTTGTTGTAGATAATACAAATCCTACACCTGAAGAGCGAGAACGCTACATTTTGTTAGCCAAGAATCAAGGATTTCAGATTACTGGCTATTATTTTGAATCAAAAATTGCTGATTCAATTCAACGTAATCAAAACCGCAAACCGGAACAGCAGGTACCAGATAAAGGTATTAGAGGAACATACTCACGGCTGATACTTCCCAAATATGAGGAAGGTTTTGACAAACTTTATTATGTTCGGTTAATACCAAAAGGAGAGTTTGCTGTACAGGAGTGGCTGAATGAAGTTTGAAGAGTTAGACACAAGACTGAGAATTTTTGAAACAGCCCACGATTTGTGTGTATTGCCAGGGCTATTTATGGTTGCTCGAATTGATGGGCGTAACTTTACTCGCTTGACAAAGGAAACTCACAAATTTGCGGCTCCCTTTGATCCTCAATTTCGAGATTACATGGTATCTACAGTAGAACACCTAATGAATTGTGGATTCCGGATCATTTATGGCTATACGCAAAGTGACGAAATCTCACTTCTATTCCACCGAGATGAGGAAAGTTTTAGTCGCAAATTGCGGAAACTCAACTCTATTTTGGCAGGAGAGGCAAGTGCAAAGCTTTCACTTCTACTCAATAGCATTGCCGCTTTTGATTGTCGAGTGTCACAACTTCCTACCTTAAATCTAGTAGTCGATTACTTTCGCTGGCGGAATGAAGACGCTCATCGCAATGCCTTAAATGCTCACTGTTACTGGATGCTACGCAAAGCAGGTGAAAGTGCCGTAACTGCTACAGAAAAGCTTGATAGGCTTTCAGTCAGTGATAAAAATGAATTATTACTCATAAATATAATGGATAAAGAAGTATTAAAAGAAGCTCTGCAACTTGACTATCGATTACGCTCAGAAATGTTGAATTATGACATAATTCAACATTTCTGCATTAAATGATATTCATAATTGGTTTACCCATTGTTGCTACTGTACTTCACTAGATTGATAAATGCTATAACACTTCAAATTTACATAGTTCAGAGTTAAAAATGTTGAGTTTATATGCTCAACATTCTTAACTTGGAACTACAACAAAATGCAAAAGTGGTTAATTGTGTTCCTATTTCTCAGACTGAGAAAAGGCATAGCGAAATAGTTTTAGTCAATAATTTTAGTAAAAGAACAATGGTTGCCAAATCATCAAAAACAATTCTCAAATTTAGTAAGAGCGCAAAAACTTGCGCCCCTATAGTATGACTTGACTTACGATTTTTGTAAGTTTCCTAGGTGTAGACCACACTCTTTAGCAGTAGATTCCTCCCACCACCAACGACCTTCGCGTTCGTGCTGATTTGGCAGAACTGGTCTAGTACAAGGTTCGCAACCAATACTAATAAAACCGCGTTCGTGTAATTTGTTGTAAGGTACATCTAAAGCGCGAATGTATTCCCATACCTGTGCAGAAGACCAGTTAGCTAAGGGGTTGAATTTAATTAACTGATGGTCTTCTGTCGAAAATGCAGTATCAACTTCAATGACGGGAATATGATTGCGGGTGCTGGGACTTTGGTCTTTACGCTGTCCTGTCACCCAAGCATCAAGAGTATTTAACTTGCGGCGCAGTGGTCTAACTTTGCGGATAGCACAGCATTCTTTGTGACCATCTTGATAAAAGCTGAACAATCCTTTTTCTTCTACCAAAGCTTGGACTTCTGCGGCATCAGGAAACATGACTTCTAGTTTAATGCCATAATGTTCTCTGACTTTATCTAACAACTGATATGTTTCTGGGTGCAAGCGCCCGGTATCGAGGGTAAAAACTCGAAAGTTTTTGGTAATTTTAGAAGCAATATCAATCAATACAACATCTTCAGCACCACTGAAAGAAATTGCCATGTTGTCAAAAGTGTCCAAGGCAAATTTGAGAATTTCTCTCGGTGATTTTTGGCTATATTCTGCTTCTAAAGCTGCAATATTTAAGTCCGTATGGGCGGCTACCATGTTTAAATGTTCTCTTCTCTCTGAACTTGAATTTTACCAATTTCAGATGCGGTTATACCAATTCTCGACCAAAACTTACGGAAATTACTCCAGATGTTGCGCCCAAACTGCAAGTTGCGATCGCTGTTACACTGCAATTATCTCACTCTAGCCAGACCCAATGCCCGATCAACTCCGACTCAGCGACTACAAGCAACAAATAGCTGACCTCTTTAATCGCAGAAGTCCAACTTATGATCAAAGCGAGTGGCATTTACAAATTGCTCATCGTTTGGTGGAATATGCCCAACTGCGTCCAGGAGATCAGGTATTAGATATTGCAACTGGTACGGCGATGGCTGCAATTGCGGCGGCTCAAGTTGTAGGCGCTGGCGGTAAGGTAATTGGTATAGATATTTCATCGGGAATGCTGGCACAAGCACAACAAAAAGTCACCGAATTAGGGCTGACAAATATTGAATTTCAATTAGCGGATGCAGAATCACTCAACTTTCCAGCTAACAGTTTTGATTGCATCTTATGTTCTTCGGCATTAATTTGGCTGGAAAATTTTACAGGTGCATTACACCATTGGCATCAATTTTTAAAACCTGGGGGCTTACTTGGATTTCATGCCTTTGCAGAGACCGCTTTTATTGCCAGTATTGTAGTGCAGAAAGTTTTGGCAAAGTATGGCATTGCTCTTTATTTAAACCAGCCTACAGGCACAACAGAAAAGTGTCGTCATTTACTAGAAGCAGCAGGTTATGACTGCATTGAAATTATATCTGAGCAATATGGCAGTTATGTTAATTTAGAGCAAGCTAAGGGAATGTGGTTGGGTAGTTCTTATCCAGCACCGGGGCAATTTCCTAATCCTTTTTCGCAGTTATCAACTCAAGAAGTAGAGCAAGTTAAGGCAGAATTTGAATTAGAATTAGCTGCTTTAGAAACTGCACAAGGAATTTGGAATGATATTACTACATTTTTTACCTTTGGGCGGAAACCAGTTATACAGTAGAATGCAGGAGTCAGAATTTAAATAAGCTTTTTATTTTACTTTGAAAATGAAATATAGCGTTTTCTAGTAACATATCTACTGCAAAAGCTTTTGGTGCGTTACTGCTTACGCCTAACACACCCTACTGGACTGTTTCAGAAATCAAATTAAACATTAAAATGCCTTACTTGAATACTGCTCGTGCAATTCGTAACATGATTGCTGAATATACTCAAGCTTCAACTTTGTGGATAGATACAGAAGTAGCTGATTATAATAGCCGAAATCCCAGATTGTCGCTGATTCAGGTGTTAGATCATCCTGATGATATGAGTGGCGATCGCGTTTTTTTGTTGGATGTATTAAATCAAGATGAGTTGGTAGCTGATTTTATTCAGCAAGTAATGTTAAATCCCAATGTCGAAAAAGTATTTCATAACGCTAGTTATGATGTAAAATTTCTCGGTAATAAAAAAGCTAAAAATATTACTTGTACTTTAGAAATCGCGAAAAAAATTCCTTATTATCTGTTACCAGTACCGAATTATCAACTCAAAACTCTTGCAACTGTTTTATGTAACTTTCACGATATTGATAAACAATCACAAAGTAGCGATTGGAGCAGAAGACCTTTATCAGAAGAACAAATAGACTACGCTTATCTTGACTGCATTTATCTTGCTCAAGTGCATAAATGTTTGTTAGAATTACAAGCAGAAGGTAATCCCGAACCAGATACAGAAGATTTAATAGCTCTGAATGCTAGATATACCCAAATAGAAGAACAATGGAAGCTATTAAACTCTGAATATGAACATTTACAAGAGCGCATTAAAAAAGCTATGCAGGCTCAAAATGTATCAGAAACATCTGCTTTTAAGTTGACGGCTTATGAACGCAAAACTGTAAAAGCCCAATTCTTAGAGTTAGCTAGACTGGTACAAACTCAAGGATTAGATTTAGATTTCCCGATTACCTTGACTCAAAAGCTGCAAAAAGATTTAGGTGAAAATTTAGAACAATTATCTGTAGAAATAGATACATCTAATGCTTTGCGGCTAACTCCGAAAACTCAGGAAACTAATGGTGAGGATGAGTGAGAAGAGTGATTGATTTGAGTGCAGTTCTTATTAATAAATAAGCAAGAACGTATAATTCATCACCGTTAAATTACCAGCTAAAACACAAAAAGTTGATAAACTTCCCGGTTACGGCAAGAGTTAACCGTTATTAAACCTAGGGAATATCAGTTAAGTGTAAAATTCCAGAATTAAGAAAATTGGGTGCTAATTAAATCTAGGTGGAATGGTGGTTAAAAGCAACTTATGAAGCTGCGGTTATGGGAGCAAAAGCGGGTGAAGGAAAATAAAGCATTGGCTATGGTTGTGCTGACTGTGTTGAGTGCAATTACCCTTGTCTCTTGCAATCGAGATAAGAATGTTTTGGTGACAGAAATCGGCTTCAATCCTCCTAGCCGCCGGACTATTAAAACTTCACAAGCTGGGGCGCTGTATCTTCAAGGACAAAATCAGCACCTCAAAGGCGACTTACAAGCAGCGATCGCATCTTATACTAAAGCCATCAATCTCAACCCTGAATATAGTGCAGCTTACAAAGGGCGGGGACTGGCTTATTTTGATACAGGTGACAAACAAAAAGCCATCGATGATTATAACGAAGCCTTGCGCCTGTCTCCCAACGATGCCGAAGCTTATAACAGTAGAGGAAACGCCCGCGCCTCCTTGGGAGATAATCGAGGTGCGATCGCAGATTATACCCAAGCTGTTAAACTGTCACCCAACTATGCCGAAGCTTATAATAACCGCGCCAATGCCCGTGCAGCCATAGGCGAGAGAGATGGTTCACTAGAAGATTACGACCAAGCAATTATTCTCAATCCGCGTTATGCGATCGCTTACAATAACCGAGGTAACGCTAGGGCTGCTCAAGGAGACAAACAAGGAGCCATATCCGACTACAACGAAGCCATACGCCTCAATCCCAACTTTGCACCAGCTTATAACAATCGCGGTAACGCCCGCGCCGCCCAAGGCGACAAACAAGGCGCTATGAAAGATTTAGAACAAGCCGCCGCCATTTTACAACGTCAAGGTAATAACGACTTGTATCAACAAGTAATGAATAATATGCAGGAACTTGGGCAATAGTTTAGGCGTTGTGTGTTGAAGTTGGGTTTACTTCGACCCTTTGACAAGCTTAGGGCGGCGCTGTAATCAATAAACGAAATCGAAAATTTACAGTATGAAACCGTATCCCGCCTTGAACTAAAGTTCCAGGCTCATAGCCAAAGTCTACTGAAGTAGACTGGAATCAATTTTTCTTTGAGTCCTCTTGAGAGGACTTGCGCTATGAGACTCGGAATTTATTCCGAGGCAGGACAGATGCACTTAACCCAGATTTGTGTATAGCCGTAGCCTACGAGAAGAGGGGAATAAAACCCAGACTTTCGCCTTTTAGAAGCGGGAGAGGTCTGTCGAATTAACGTTTATTTAAAAACTACGTCGCTAACCACAAAATCTCAAGGTGCGTTGGCGTAGTCCGCACTTCGACCCTTCTCCTACCGGAGACGCTACGCGAACGACACGCTCAGGGCATCGCAAGCTCAGTGACCACCGCAGGCATCGCTACAAAGCGATGGTATAGAATTTTGCCCTGATCCGCTAAAATCATCTTCAACAGTCTTCTTTCCTTTTACCCTTTGGCTTGGAATTATGACGCAAGATGAGTTGTTGGCACTGATGCAAGCGGCTACTGAGGGTTGGCAAGATTTAGACTTGTCGTGGAAAAAGTTGACCAAAATTCCAGAAGCGATCGCCCAATTAACCAACCTCACCCAGCTTTACCTTCATAACAACCAAATCAGCGAGATACCAGAAGCGATCGCCCAACTAACCAATCTTACCTACCTTACCATCAGTGAAAACCAAATCAGCGAGATACCAGAAGCGATCACCCAATTAACCAATCTTACTCAGCTTCACCTCAGAAACAACCAAATCAGCGAGATACCAGAAGCGATCGCCCAATTAACCAACCTCACAGTGCTTGACCTCAGAAACAACCAAATCAGCGAGATACCAGAAGCGATCGCTCAATTAAGCAACCTCACCCAGCTTCACGTCAGTGAAAACCAAATCAGCGAGATACCAGAAGCGATTGCCCAATTAACCAATCTCACCCAGCTTTACCTTTATAACAACCAAATCAGCAAGATACCAGAAGCGATCGCCCAATTAACCAACCTCACAGTGCTTGACCTCAGAAACAACCAAATCAGCGAGATACCAGAAGCGATTGCCCAATTAACCAATCTCACCCAGCTTTACCTCTATAACAACCAAATCAGCGAGATACCAGAAGCGATTGCCCAATTAACCAATCTCACCCAGCTTTACCTCTATAACAACCAAATCAGCGAGATACCAGAAGCGATTGCCCAATTAACCAACCTCACAGTGCTTGACCTCAGAAACAACCAAATCAGCGAAATTCCAGAGACACTCGCTAAATTAACTAATCTTAGACATCTTTACCTCAATAACAACCCAATAACCAACATTCCCTTAGAAATTCTTCATTCACACGACGCACAAAATATTTTTAATTACTTGAGGCAAATTCGCACAAGTAAAACTCGACCATTACACGAAGCCAAACTATTGCTTGTTGGACAAGGTAGCGTCGGCAAAACATCCCTCATCGAGCGACTAATCCGCAACAAATATGATAACAATCAACCCCAAACCGACGGACTGAATGTCCAAACTTGGAACGTACATATTAATAGCAAAGACATCCGCCTGAATGTTTGGGACTTTGGAGGACAGGAAATTTATCATGCTACCCATCAGTTTTTTTTGACGAAACGTAGCCTATATCTCTTAGTTTGTAATTGTCGCACTAGCGAAGAAGAAAACCGCATTGAATATTGGTTGAAATTAATTGAAAGCTTCGGCGGAAAGTCCCCCGTGATTATTGTTGGCAACAAAAGAGACGAACAACCCCTCGACATCAACCGCAAAGCATTACGCGAGAAATATCCCAATATCCGAGCCATTATCGAAACTTCCTGCCAAGATAATATCGGCATTGATGAACTTCGCACCGCTATTTTTCAGCAAATTGCCAACCTCAAAGAAGTCTACAACCTTCTACCCCTCTCATGGTTTGAGGTGAAACAACAACTCGAATCAATGCCCCAAGACTTCATCAGCTACAGCAACTATATTGGCATCTGCTATGAAAACAAAATTCCCGAAGAACAAAACCAAGAACAACTCATCGACTTGCTGCATCGACTCGGCTTAGTTCTCAACTTCCGCGACCATCCCATCCTTAAAGATACCAACGTCCTCAAACCCAACTGGGTGACAGAAGGTATTTACACACTTCTCAGCGATGAAATTCTTAAAACTCAACGCCAAGGCATTTTCACCCCCGCCGACCTCAGCAGTATTCTTAATCCAGAACGTTACCCCATCCAGCGCCACAAATATCTGATTGGGTTGATGAAAGAATTTGAGCTTTGTTTTGCCCTAGAATGTCACCCGCCACAATTTTTGATTGCTGGACTTCTGCCCAAAGACCAACCAGATAAAACAGAACTCCACGGCGAAACCCTAGAATTTCAATACCATTACAAAGTTCTCCCGGAAAGCATTATTTCTCGCTTTATCGTCAACACCCACGAAAAAATCTATAACCAAATCTATTGGCGCAGTGGTGTAATGCTGCAATATCAAGAAAATAACGAAATCTATAATATTGCACGGATAAAAGCCGACCCCGAAGACAAAAAAATCTTCATCGCCATTAGTGGACGCAAAGAAACCCGCCGCTTATTTCTCGGTATCCTCCGCGATGTCTTTAACAAAATCCACAAAACTCTACCCAACCTCGAAATCACCGAATGGGTTCCCGTTCCCGGCTATCCCAATCATCCCCCCCTCGACTATCAAGAACTCTTGGGACTTGAGGCAATGGGTGAAAGCACAGTTACTATCGGCAAATTAAAATTAAAACTCAATTTACGTCAACTTTTAGATGGTTACGAATCATTAGAATCGCGTCAGAAATCAAAAAGAGATGAGTTAGAACGCGATCGCCTCACAATTGTCAACAAGATTTACAATAGCAACCAAGCAGAATATAAACCTATGACACAAAATACAAACAACTTTCACAACTCAAACATTGCCAACTTTGCCAACGAAGTTAAAGACAAAGCCAGTCAGCAAGCCTCAGATTTCACTCAAACCAGTGGCGCAAACATCACCGAAATTCTGCAACTAATCCACAACCTACGCCAAACCGCCGCCCAATTTCCGCCAGAAATCCGCGACGACATCACCATTGATATTGATGATGTAGAAGCCGAAATCCAAAAGCCAGAACCAGAACGCAATAAAACTAAACTTAAAAAGCGTCTCATTGCTTTACTCACTGCTGCTGGTTTAATTGCTGCTCCCATTGCAGGTATCACAGATTTTACAAACAATGTTCTAGACATAGGCAGTAAGTTGGGCATAGAACTACAACTTCCTGCTGGAAAATAGGCGTTTCTAAGTAGGTAGACATAATTTTTAGAAGACGCATTTCGACTCCCATTGACTACACTCAGGACGAGTCGCTCAATGCTCACTAGCTTTACTAAAAGAGGTGCGCTATGAGACTTGGAGTTTATTCCGCCTCGGAACAGCCTTCTGCCTCCTGCCTTCTGCCTCCTGCCTTCTGCTCTAAATTAACCAAAACTTGCCCGATCGCACCTATTAATTGTTTTTGTTCGACAGGTTTAACTAAATGGATGTGGAAACCTGCGGCTAGTGCTTGTTTTTGGTTGATTTCTCCAGCATAAGCTGTCAGGGCGATCGCCGGTATTTTCCCGCCTTGTTCTGGTGGTAAGGCGCGAATCAAACGGATGAGGGTATAACCGTCAATTCCCGGCATTCCGATATCACTTAACAGTAAGTCTGCCGTGTTTCTGGCTAAAAATTCTAAGGCTTGGCTACCAGATGCGATCGCGGTTACTTTAGCACCAAACTGTTCTAATATCACAGTCAAAAACTTGCCTGTATCTACATCATCGTCTACTACCAAAATATGTAACCCTGCTAAATTTACCGCCTCATCTATTGTTGAAATAAGTTGATTTTTGGGCATAAAATCTAATATTAATGGCAATCTCACCGTGAATGTTGCCCCCATTCCTTCCCCTGGACTTTCTACTTTTACCGTCCCCCCATGCAGTTCTGTGAGATGGCGCACAATTGCTAACCCTAATCCTAAGCCACCATATTGACGAGTAATTGTGCCATCAGCTTGCCGAAAAGAATCAAATACGAATGGTAGAAAATCTGGACTAATACCTTTACCATTATCTTGAATTTGAATTTGAGCAAAGGTATCAACTGTCTCTAAAATAATTTCTACTTTAGCGCCAGTCAACGGAGTAAATTTAATCGCATTAGACAGTAAATTACAAACTATTTGTTGCAGACGTTCTGCATCTCCTTTCACCCATGCTGTATCCACACAAATCATTTTCTGAATTTGCATTCCTTTAGCTTCCACAGCTAGATATACAGTATCCAGAGATGCGTGCAGAATATCAATTAAATTTACAGGCTGAAGATTTAAAATGATTTTTCTCTGTTGAATCCGCGAAACATCTAATAAATCTTCTATGAGTTGGATTTGTAATTTAGCATTCCGCTCAATAGTTTCTAAGCCATGTGTGAGTTTCTCATCATCATATTTACGTCTTCTGAGTAGTGTTACCCAACCTAAAATCGGATTCAAGGGAGTTCTTAATTCATGGGAAAGTACGGCAATAAACTCATCTTTAATTTTATTTGCTTTTTCCGCTTCACTCCGCGCCAATTGTTCTCTATATAAGAGATTTTCCCGTTCAACTTCTGCTTGTTTACGCTCAGTAATATCCCGAAAAAATATCCCCAAACCGTCTTCAAAGGGATAAGCATGAATTTCCAGCCACATATTTTGCGGCGGATATTTTGCTTCAAAATGTACAGGAATTAATTGTGCGATCGCCTGCAAATATTTTTGCTCAAATTCTGTACCTTGCATTCCTATCCATTGCTGCCAATAATTTTGTGCCAGCATGGTTTCTGGGGTTACACCTTTGATTTTAGCCGCTTGTTGGTTGGCATAAGTTATTTGCCAATCTTGATTAACGGCAATAAAAGCATCTGTCATGCTTTCTAAAATATTACTCAAGCGATTCCGCAGAGCTTTTTCGGCTTTTAATAATTTATCTTTCTCTCTATTTGAATCTTCTAAACAAATATTTGTTTCTTTTAATGAATTATTCAGTTTAATTAATTTCTCAGACAGTTCAGCCCGTTCTTGATATTCTCCAATTCTAAATTTTTCAATAGCAAGTTCTACTTGAATTTTAGCTCTTTCGGTAATAGCAACCCCTACCAATAAAGTCACAATTGATTGGACTAATAAACTTAATTTATGAACATGCAGAACTTCTGGTTGTACCGGAAAACTCGGCAATAAGATAGCATTAGGATAAACTACTAAATAAGAGAAAAGTGTGATTAATATGGAAAATGTTGAAACCAGCATTCCTGTAGAGACTCCGAAGCGCGTAGCCGCCCACATTACAGGAATAAAGCTCAAAAAAGATAACTGTTGAAACCTAAATTCTGTATTACTATTTATGGAAACTTCCGATACAGTTACCGAAGCAATACTAATACACAAAAATAAAATAGTAGTAACTTCTAATAACAAAGGGCGACAAGTTGGCAGTCTAAAAGTTGGGTATGAAGCATTTGCTGTTGAACAATGAGATAACCAACCCCCAGATTGCAGATAAGGCGTTAATACTAACAAAATTGTGGGGGTAAAACCCATAATACCGATCGCATTGCCTAACCACCAGTGAGTAATACTGTTAGTCAGGTGAGCAGCAGGCATTTTGCCTATAATTACCCAACCTAAACTACCAAACACAGCTAAACTACTACTGGCAAATAAAGGTACAGTTAAGGTAAAAATAGCAGCATCTTTGAGGTTATGAAACGTCAGTGAACCCTGCCAAAAACGACGGTAGAGTAACCAAGCAACCAGGGGTTCGACAATATCGATAACGCCAATAAATCGCTCCCAACCATGCAATCCCCAAACAGGAGCCATTAAGAAAGATGCAATTCCTGTGAGGATGATACCATCAAGGCCAAACCAAAAACTCAAAGCGATCGCTACCCCAGATGGCGGAAACCACAAAGAAACCCCTGGCTGAATACGGTAAATAAGCGCCATTCCGTGAGCAGCAACCAAAGCTAATAGCCCCAGTGATAAAATCAAAAGCCGTCGATGCTTGGCAGCCACCCTAACAAATTGCGACACACGCTGCATAATTGCCCAGAGAAATTTAGATTGATCCGCCTACCTATCTTAGTGCCAATTAACAGTCATAGCACCAGACACTCTTTCTGCTGCCATCATTGCAAAGATAGACCTTTCTGGCGTACCAAATATTGTTTTAATGATATGAGTTGAAGATCAGTTCATCAAGGTCATTTAACAAATATATCTCAGCCTGATTTAGATGAAGCGATCGCTAGTTGTAAACATAAATAAATTTCACTTAATTTTTTGTTAATTAAGCAAAAGAATCGTATCATTTATAACAATAAAAAATAGAGCCTGCCAAAACAGACTCTATCAATTAAGTGTAAAAACTAGTTTTTCTATAGCAATCGTTTTATCTCCTCTCTTCCTTGTCTCCCTTGTCTCCCCTATCTCCCTTGTCTATTTGATATGTAGATCAAATAGAACTGCTACATTGCCATTGATCCTAGTACTAACGTCTACTACCAAAGCGACTAGTCCAATCACCCCAAATTGCAAATGTCAAACCCGGAGTTTGAATATTCACAAACAAGGTTCTTCCAGCCGGATCAAAGCAAGCACCAGCAAATTCATTGTCGGCGAACCGATCTCTAATTACAGGATCAGGGTTATTAGCAAACAGAATATTTTTCGCAAATTGATACAGTTCACCTTTTTGGCTTACACCCACAACATATTGTTCTCCGCCACCATCTTCGCAAAGGAAGAGGTCTCCAAAAGGCGCAACAGTAATGTTGTCTGGTTCATCGAGAAGTTCACCAGTGGGAGCTGCTTCAACTAAAAGAGTGATTTCCTGTCGAGCAATGTCATATACCCAAACTTGACCATTACCTCTGGTGGAATCAAAAGCCGGAGGGCCGCCTTGAGTAGCAATAAAGTAAATTAGTCCCTTAGCATACCAAGCACCTTCGCCCCGGAAGAAAATAGCTGCTCCCTTGTCTTGTGCTTGGAAGCGCACTCCACGACGATTACTTTCGGAACTGGGGTTGGGATTATCCACCTTCACCCATTCCACTGGAAAGGCTTGACCAACAGGAATCCGACCTATTTGACCACCCAAATTCGGATTGTTGCTGGTATTCACAGCAAAGTTATTCACACCTGGTTGGTTTTTGATTTTCAAAGCGTAAAGAGTACCACCTTTAGCTAAGTCACCAGGTCTTCTGGGTCTGACATTGGGTACAAACCGATAAAAGCAGCTATCACCTTGGTCTTCTGTTTCGTAAACATCGCCAGTTCTGGGGTCTACAGCTATAGCTTCATGGCTAAAACGTCCCATTTCGATTAAGGGAACAGGATTAACCAAACCGCTATTTTCGTCAGCTACAACTTCAAAGTTATAACCGTGGTTTCTGACTTCTACAGCACCAGAACTTGTAATGTTAGTACTGGTAGAGAAGGTTTCTTCACAACTAATCCAACTACGCCAAGGTGTTGGGCCACCAGCACAGTTACGAATAGTTCCAGCTAGAGAAGCAAAATCTTTGATCAGTTCACGGTTAGGGCCAACTATTAATGTAGTAGTTCCACCTTGTGCGCCTGTGGAATATCTGGTTCCACCAACAACCGGATTTGGGGAAGAAGTACCTAATTCATGGTTCCGCACCAGAATTGTGGTGTTGCGAGGCCCAGGAAATGCAGCCATACCATCATGACCAGCAGGTACTATGGAGCGATCGCTCATGGTCTGACCAGTAACTGATAAAACACGATAGTTGAACCCTGGGGGAAGTGCAAGGATCGTCTCTCCTCTTAAATCACCTGCTACTGTATTGGCTAAATCTGATGAGTTCAGGGGTAATCTCGGCTCTAATGGGCCGTAACCTATTCCCCTGACCATTTGTCCCATAGCAGCCTTAGCATAAAACGCTTCTAAAGGAGAAAGCACAGTAGCACCTGCGGCGCTTGCACTAGCTAAAGTTAAAAACTTACGTCTTGAAAATGCCATTATATTAATTTCTTTTTCCTGATAGCGGAGCAATCAGGAGAAAAGTTAGGTGGCGGAGATTAAGACGAGATGATGAAGAGTTTAACTACTACTTAGTTAAATTTTCGTTATCTGTTTTGGAAATCATGAATGAGGAGTCAGAAACCACAATTTAGGATGACCGTTGATTTTCCAGCCATTGCAAAATCCGATTCCAAGCCCACCAAGGGTCAGGGTCTTGCGCTTGGGACTGACACTCTTTGCTACTTAAATAGCCGACATGACCTCCATAACGGGTGAGTAGCAAATCTAGGGCGGAATTTTGGTCACAGGCGGCTTTTAATTCGGGGACGATATCTGGATGAAATAAAGGATCATCCGCAGCGTAGATAATTAAAGTTGGTTTCTGGAGTTCTGGTAACAGTTGGAGGGCGCTGCTGGCTTTGTAGTATGCTTCTACACTGGGAAAGCCCAGCCTTTCAATTACTAGTTCGTGGTCAAAATCCCAAATGGTGTTTGTTCTTTCTATGGCTTGAGGGTCAATAGTTCCAGGATGAGCATCATGAATTCGCCAAGCGAGTTTTTTTAATTCACGCACAATACTAGCTTCAATGATTCTACCAAAGCGGTCTTTGGTGAGGTAGGTGAGCGATCGCAACGAATCCAAACTCGGACAAATCACTGCGCCACCACCAATATCGCTGTACTCGATACCCAAATTTTCATTACCCTGGGTTAATTCCGCAGCTGCTTTGATTCCCCACAGGGCTAATTGTCCCCCCAAAGAAAACCCCATAAACCAAAATTTACTGGGACATCCCATCGCCGCCGCCGCCGCCGCCAAGCGCACAAAATCTTCACCCTCATACAATCCATCAGATGTTAAAGTCGGTGACAAATCTGCCGTTCTACCGTGCGCTCGCCAATCAAATAACACCACAGCATAGCCTTGAGAGTATGCTTTGCGTCCTAACAACCGCAAAGACCATTCTTGGTCTAACTCGCCTGTAATTCCATAGGTAGCAATAATTGTACTGTGGGCATTGTCGGGAATGGCTACCCAGGTAAAAATCGGTACACCTTGCCCACCCATCAATATTGTTTTATGATAGGGCGGCTCTGGTTGAGAAACTGTACTTTCCCAGTAACGTTTTCCCCAAAAAGCGGTGTAAACAGTCATTGCTACACCATTTTGTAAAAACTTAGCTGGATTGTAGGGCGAGTAACACATCATTTTGCAAATTTCGTGTATCTTAAGTTTTGTTTTTGCATGAATTAGTTTTAATATTTATGTTAGATTTAAAATCTTTTTTATAATCAAGACAGAAATCTTTGTATCCATCAAAGATTCTTATTTTTCCTTAAAAAGTAGCAATAATTTTTTTAAGAATGCCGAGGATTTTAGTCATAGATGATGACCCAGCAATTTCCGAGCTGGTTGCCGTCAATTTAGAAATGGCTGGCTATGATGTCAGTCAAGCTGAAGATGGCATCAAAGGTCAAGCGTTAGCTCTCCAGCTACAACCAGACTTGATCATGCTTGATCTCATGCTGCCCAGAGTAGATGGATTTACAGTTTGTCAACGCCTCCGCCGGGATGAACGGACGGCGGAAATTCCCGTTTTGATGCTGACCGCCTTAAGTCAGACTCAAGACAAAGTGGAAGGCTTCAACGCCGGTGCAGACGATTATCTCACTAAGCCATTTGAAGTTGAAGAAATGTTGGCGCGGGTAAGAGCTTTGTTGCGGCGTACAGACCGCATTCCCCAAGCCGCCAAGCACAGCGAAATCCTCAACTATGGCCCCTTAACCTTGGTTCCTGAAAGGTTTGAGGCGATATGGTTCAGTGAGACAGTAAAACTGACTCATTTGGAATTTGAGTTACTCCATTGCTTGTTGCAACGCCACGGACAGACAGTTTCTCCTAGCGAAATTCTGCGTGAAGTTTGGGGTTACGATCCTGATGATGACATTGAGACGATTCGAGTTCATATTCGTCATTTAAGAACTAAACTCGAACCCGATCCCCGCCATCCTCGCTACATCAAAACTGTATACGGTGCAGGATATTGTCTAGAATTACCCAGTCTGCCTGCATCAGCTGAAGGCGCTTCTGCATAAGCGGTTGACTCACGCAATCTATTCCTTGACCTCAGCCCTAACTTTGCCGAATCCATCATGTTGTGTGTCATGCTGTGGGAAATGAGGTTTAGTGGTTTTACCAAGGAAAACTCTAAATTTCGCCTGCTTGACTCTACAGAAAGCTACCTTCCAATAGACATCCTTTTGTGGGGGTTGGTGCTTAGTAGGCGAATGCTACTCTATTAGTACTACAGTGCTAATTAATCGCCACGAGTCCAATAGCACTGCAATTAATCAAAAATTGGCATTCTCTTGAAACAATTTTGAGAGAATGCCAATCAATTTAAGATTTTGTCGCAAAATATATACTTCACGCCGTGTGCAACTTTTCCTCAAACCTAACCCCCAAGCCCTTCCCTACAAGGGAAGGGGAGCAAGATTCAAAGCCTCTCTTCTTTCAGGCTACGGTGTACACACAAGTCAAAAATAGGCAGTATGAAACGCATCCCGCCTAGAACTAAAGTTCCAGGCTCATAGCCAAAGTCCACAAAGCGTGGACTATAAGACATTTTTAGGTGAGTCATCTTCAGATGACTTTTGCTATGAGACTCGGAATTCATTCCGAGGCGGGACGATGCACTCAACCCAGATTTGTGTGTACACGGTAGCCTTTCAGGGGAGAGGTTTGGAGAGGGGTTTCAAAAATAAGTCGCACATCGCGTTACGTCACTATTCACAATTCACATTGATTTCTGACTTCTTCTTCAATCACCAAAAATTACAGAGGAGCCGAGGTACAAATTAACTCACAATGGACTAATTGCCATTGGAATTATCTGCACTTCTTCTCCTCTGCTGTGTTTATTACCCTATTGCTGCTTTTAGGGAGCGAGGGCGTTACCGCGAATTAAGCTACCAATAGTTTTGGCAGTAATTTTCAGTTGGGTAATGGGGTTGGCGGGGACAACTGTTTTGTATAGATAGCTGTCGAAGGTAAGGCGCTGTACATCCATGTCAGCACACATTTCGACGAAAGCTTCACGGGTTGCATCAGAACGATAGAACACAGTCTGCAAAATGTCTAACACTTTGTAGGTGAGTCCATATTTTTTATCCCAACGCTTGATATACTGCTTCAGGTCGTTTTCTGTGGGGATGCGGCTACCGTTGTTGGAGGTTTCCACAATGGTTTCAGCGCACATTCTTCCAGATTTGGCAGCAAAGTAAATTCCTTCCCCAGAAGACTTGGTAACGTAGCCAGCAGCATCTCCCACTAGGGCGATACGACCAACAACGCGCCGAGGACGGGGATGTTCGGGAATGGGATGCGCTTCGACTTTGATGATTTTACCGCCTTCGAGTTTTTTGGCAGCACGAGCGCGGATACCTGCTTGCAATTGTTTAATACTGGCTTTATTAACGTGCATTGTGCCAGTACCAACGGCTACGTGATCATATTTGGGGAATACCCAAGCATAGAAGTCGGTGGAAACGTCATCGCCGACATACATTTCGGCTAGGTCGTTGTAAAACGCCATTTTGTCTTGGGGTAAGCGAATTCGCTCTTGGAAGGCGATCGCATAATTATAATCCCCAGCATCCATTTCTTTGGCAATGCGGGAATTTGCCCCATCCGCCCCAATAATTAAATCTACTTTCAGGGTTTTTGTAACGCCCTGCACGCCGCCATCGGAATGGTCAACGTAATGAATTGTATAGGGGTCGGTATTATTTGTGGGTATATCGACTTTATGAACAGTGGCGTTAATTAAATTTGCACCTAATTTTGCCGCGCGATTCCGCAAAAAGCCATCTAAAACTTCGCGGCGGCACATTCCTATATATTCTTCTTCATTTACCAGATTAATATCAACCTCACGATTGGAAGGTGAAATCATTTTCATCTTCCGCACCCGGCGATCGATAATCTCTGGTGGTAGGTCAAATTCACCCACCATACAGAGGGGAATAGCGCCCCCGCAGGGCTTGGCATTGTCCAGCTTACGCTCAAACAGGTAGGTTTCAATCCCAGCTTTTGCCAGTGTTTCGGCGGCAGATGAACCAGCAGGGCCTGACCCCACAACAGCAACCCGTAGTGTCAAAGGTCTTCTCCCAATCTTGACATTTACCGAAAGCATCGTACCACGGTCTTTTGGCTGATTTTGCTCTCTCCCTCTCAGTTTTGACAGAAATGCAATATTCCTTAACATTCCGATACAAAACTGGAGACAGGGAAGTAGTGAGTTTATGGTAACGATTGTATGGAATTTAGGAATGGTGACGAAGTGTGGAGAATTGGGAATACTCACTCAATATCTCATCCCTAGCCCTTCATTATGGAAATTTCTTTACTAGACTCTTTTACTCGACAAGTTAGCGTTAGCGTGATTGCTGGATACCAAAAACATATTTCTCCCCATAAAGGCTTTGCTTGCGCCCATAGGATTTTATATGGCGGCGAATCTTGTTCCCAGTACATCAAGAGTGTAATTGCCCAAGAAGGTTTAAGGGTTGCTTTCATCAAGTCTCGCACCAGATTTCAAGCTTGCAAACAAGCTAATTTAATTTTGCGTTCCCAATTGGATGATTCTGAATCTTCAGAATCAGAAGATGAAGCAAATACACAGCAACCAAAAAAAGATAATGGCAGTAATAATTATCAACCTTCCAATACAAGCTGTAGCAGTAGTGATAGTACTTGCTGTGTAGATTGTGCAGATTTAAGTTGCAATTGTGCTGATATAACTAATGTTTTGAGTGATTGTGATTTCTTTCATTGTCATGCTGCACATTGTAGCGTTGTAGATTGTAGTTCTCTTGATTGTAGTGGTGCTGATTGTGGCTTTCTTGATTGCGGTAGTTGTGGTAGCTAATAATCGTCAAAATTCAGAATCTAGAAGTCAGCATTGATTTAGAGTTTGACGAACAATACTATAAGGTATAGTGTCATCTTGATTTATTCATACTCCTGACTCTTGATTACTAAACTCTTACTAAAAATATCTAGTTTTTAAATCACCCTCAAAGTATTTGTCTAAAACATTGATTAGTCGCAATCATCAAGATTGAAACTTAGCTCAACTGAATTTGAGTTAAAAATCTATGTATGCTATATATGTAACACGGTAAATCTAGCAACATACCGGGGTTAGACTAGCAGAGGGACAACGGCGGTGGGCATAGTAGTTGAGAATGTATCCAAAAATTTTGGCAGTTTTAAAGCAGTTGACCAAGTTGACTTAACCGTTAAAAGTGGTTCACTGGTAGCTTTACTTGGGCCATCCGGTTCTGGTAAATCTACTTTACTGAGGCTAATTGCTGGTTTAGAAACACCAGATAGTGGCAAAATCCTGCTGACTGGAAAAGATGCTACTTATCAAAGTGTACAAGAACGAAATATTGGGTTTGTTTTTCAGCATTATGCTTTGTTCAAGCACATGACGGTGCGACAAAATATTGCTTTTGGTTTAGAAATTCGCAAAGCCCCAGCTAAGAAAATTAAAGGGCGGGTAGAACAGTTACTAGAGCTAGTACAATTGGGTGGATTAGGCGATCGCTATCCTTCACAGTTATCCGGTGGTCAAAGACAACGGGTAGCATTAGCTAGAGCCTTGGCAGTCGAACCAGAGGTGTTATTGTTAGATGAACCCTTTGGTGCGCTGGATGCCAAAGTGCGGAAAGATTTACGGGCATGGTTACGCCGCCTCCATGATGAGGTTCATGTTACCACTGTTTTTGTCACCCACGACCAAGAAGAAGCAATGGAAGTTTCCGATGAGGTCGTAGTCATGAACAAAGGAAGGGTGGAACAGGTAGGTACACCAGCAGAGATTTACGATAATCCTGCGTCGGCATTTGTGATGAGCTTTATCGGCCCGGTGAATGTTTTACCCAACACTTCCAGAATTTTCCAAAGTTCTGGGTTCGATGCACCACACCCAGAAGTCTTTTTACGTCCCCAGGATGTCATTATCGAAAAACAAGCCAACGGTACAACGGCATCTGCTAAAGTTAGCCGCTTAATTCATCTGGGTTGGGAAATTCAAGTAGAATTAACCTTAGATGATGGACAAGTGGTAACGGCTCATCTCACACGCGATCGCTTCAACCAATTAGAGTTAGAACCACAACAACGGGTTTACGTTAAACCCAAGGATGCCAAATCCTTTCCGGTTTACTACTCAATCTAAATTTAAAAATTAAATCATTACTTATAAAAGAAGGATGAAGTACATTTATCCTTCTTTTTTGCTGTTAGGGCTTACCCCAGAAATTACTGTACTCCAAAAAATCAATCATCCTCTATCTCCCTTGTCCCCCTTGTCTCCCTAAACGCAATCTATAGGTGTTCCAAACCCTCACACCCTCTTTATGCGTAACTTCTAAGTGTATAAGTTATTCTTTATGTTTCTTTATACTTATATAAGTATATACTTAATTTTCTTAAAATTTACTTAAATTTTAGGGATAAAACGTTTCTAAACTTCAAGTTGTAGTGTTCAGTTGTTGAAACTTGTCTACAATTAGGCATAGATGACCTCTACCCAATGGTAGAATTCTTGATCAAAATAATCACGCATAATTTTTGTCTACTTAAATAAAAATATGAATTAAAAATTGCACCAAGGAGCAGATAGCAACCAGGAAAAATCCGAAACAGCAAGTTAACAACATCAAAAAAGCTTTTTATTACACATCTAAGTGTTGGTTACTATGACAATACAAACTCATAACCAAAAAAATTAATTTGTAATAATTGCAGCTTTATGTTGCAGACAAACACATAGATAATCATCATTAATAATTACTTTTTAAGATGGCAAAAAGTTAAAAAAAGAAAAATCCCAAAAATTATTGCTGAGATATAGACTTCTGTTTTTATCTGCAAAAATTTTAAATACTTGTGATCATAAAAGCTGAATTCAAGGCAGTAGTGGATAGATATAATGTATACATTTATAAATTATGAGTTAAGTTCTGCAAATACAGCACTTAGAAAAATTGCTACCAAAGAGCAGCTTTATGAAATCTTATCAATTGCTACAATGAAACACCGTAAAAACCGATAAAACTTCAAAGAAAGAAAACTTACTTTGGATCTATGATTTAAAAACTCAACCTATATCTATTAAAAATCCCTATTATTGACACCCCAAGCAAAGATAAAAGGTAAAAATATGAAGATAATTCCAGATTTATCTAGGTCATTTGCGCTGCAACTACTAACATTTGCAGCAATAGCCAGTGCGACAACCTTAAATCATAATTCGTTACCGGCTGATGCCCAAGAAACTCCCACAGAACCACAACCCACAACAGCGCGGATTTGTTCTTTAGATCCTGTGGAATCTTTATTACCACCACCCCAAGCCAAAACCAGCAACTCCCTATTGTCATACCTAGCCGCCGAAGGATTTACTCAAAGCAAAGATGGTTCCTGGGTATGTTATGTCAACGACCCGAAAAAAGAAGGACGTTATTACACCTTATTTAAAGTTCAAGAGCTAAATGGCAAGCTAGTCGGCAGTTCTTTTTTAGATGGTGGGAATTTAATTGAAGGTCAAGATAACCGCACCTTAGATTTTTTTATGAAGCTGATTGAGCATCATCTGGATGGAGATCAAGAGAATCGCCAAAGCATACGTAGATATTTAGAATCCTTTATATCTTTAGTCAAAGAAGGCAAAATCAAAGCCTCCCGTCGCGGATTTTTGTTTGATCAACCCAACCGTGCTTTAGTTGTTTATCACACAATTGGTAACAGTGCAGGAGAACTCAAAGGTACAGCAATTACCCTCAACATTCAAATATCTGATAAAGTCAATGCCAACTCAACCAAAAGTGCAGTACCGACTTCTGTAGGGGAGAATATCCAACCGAACCAAAAATAATACTGATGATGAAATGGCTTGTGAGTGGTGTTTCGTTTATTGACCAGGAGATGTATCTTGTTGAAATCAACTGTCAAAAGCATAGGAATTTCGTTAACGTCTTTGGCAGTAGTATTGTCTGTTTGCCAATCTGCTAACGCACAGCTAAATGTAGGAAAGCGTAAAATCCAAAGAGGACTGGAGCGAGAGTACCTCCAATATCAGCTAGAAAACCGTAATCTCAGTGATGCGTTCGTCATCCCTAGCTGTACTGTGGGTAGTGGTACTGGTTGTAACAAAACTGGCACAGTCCTACAACAATTACTGGCAATTAATGGTGGCCCTAGTTACTACGATTTAGTAATTCGAGCCGCTGGGGGACAGCAAAACTACCAGAATTTCGCCGCTTTTTACGGCAACAATGAACGACTGCCAGAAATTCCTTTCGCATCGTTTTGGAAAAAACAGTCTCCATCAATTGTGGATGGTTATCAATACGTCCTCGGACAGCCTGTTAGCCGCAGTCCGGTGGCTGGTTTGGGTGCAGTGACTAAAAACTTTGCTTGGTCGCCACTATCTAGAGGAGATAATTCTCTTAGTCCCAGAGACGGACTATTAGATTTCAAGTATTCTTTCGGGCGTGAACTCTTGGTTGAGGTATCGAAAATTCCGAATCTCCAACAGCAGATTCGTGATTTAGATTTGCCTCCTGAGATGACGCAGTTTTATTTAAATAACCTCTCTCGTGGGTTAAATGCCTTGAAGACAGGAAATGAAGAAGCATTACAAGAAAGCGTTTTAAGAATCTTTTCCTTTCCCTATTCATCCGACTCAACAACAAGTCCTAACTATGGACGGGTATCTCTTGACACACCAAAAGAGTTAGACAACATTGAAGGTATCCCTATAGGTGGTGAAGAACTCAGCCCCGACATCGCATTATTAGAACCAGACTCATTTTTGCTAGAGTCAGATACTGCCCTTGCTTTAGATGTTGGTACCATAACTGGAAGTGCTTTTAACCCCTTATATCTCAGCCCTGCGCTTTTATTGCTGTTACTCCTAACGGGTGGAGGTGGTGGTAATTCCTCTCGTGCTGTCATTCCTCCAGTGGTTCCACCTGTTCAACCTACGCCCAACCCAACCCCAACCCCAACCACACCACCACCGGTTAGGGTGGATGAACCATCAACACTGACCGCTATACTATTGCTGACACCTTTATTGGGCGTACTCAGCTATAAAAAGCGCACAACCAGAACAAAGATTTGTGTGAAATCTTAAGGGTCATCTTTGATTTTTGAAAAAACTTCAATATTTCTCAGGTTGGCATTTACCACTGTTTTTTAGGTCGGTTGAGAGTTGGACTGCAAATTACCATCCCAGCTATCTTTGATGAATAAAAATCCCTCGGCAAGCTACCGAGGGATATATTAATTAGTACTTTTCACCTAAAAATATCCCACTTCCTTAGAATACCTATTCGTTTTAAGATGAGTATGCCAAAATGCCAAATCGTTGTTATTTATGACTCAGCTGATCGAATACGAAGAAGCCAGCGCCGAAGTTCGTGCAGTTTATGATGATATTCGTGCAACACGACAAACAGATTATATTAATAATTTTTGGAAGGCTTTAGCTAATCATCCGCCGACGCTACAACGCACTTGGCAGACAATTAAGGAAGTGATGACTGGCCCTGGTGAACTTGACCCACTGGTGCGCGAGTTGATTTATATTGCTGTGAGTGTGACGAATGGTTGTGATTACTGTATATCGTCCCATACAGCTGCTGCCCGTGCTAAAGGGATGAATGATGTGATGTTTGGCGAACTGCTGGCGATTGTTGGGACTGCAAATATGACTAATCGTTTGGCTAATGGTTATAAAATTCCAGTAGATGAGCAATTTCAGTCATAATGAGGAGCTTAATAGAAAAACTTTGACTGGCATTAACGATTCATGGCTACCCGCACCCGTAGATTTAACTTTATCAGCGAATGAAGTTCATATCTGGCGAATTGACCTTGATATAGTAGACTCGCTACGAGTAAGTTTTGCTGCAACTTTATCTAGTGATGAACTGACTCGCGCTAACCGATTTCGTTTTGAGGAACATCGCCAGCGTTTTGTTGCGGGTCGTGGTAGTTTGAGAAATATATTGAGTCGTTACTTAAAGATTGCACCACAAGAAGTAAGATTTGACTATGAACCTCGTGGTAAACCACTGTTGGCTGATGATTTAGCAGCGAGTGGTTTGTTGTTTAATTTGTCGCATTCTCAAGATGTGGCGTTGTGTGCAGTGAATTACACAAGCAAAATTGGCATTGATTTAGAGTATATGCGCTCTGTTTCTGATTTGGAGGCTCTTGCTCAAAGGTTCTTTTTACCGCGAGAATATGAGTTAGTGCGATCGCTTCCTCCTCATCAACAACCAGAAGCATTTTTTCGTTATTGGACTTGTAAGGAAGCTTATTTAAAAGCTACAGGCGATGGAATTTCGCAGTTAGAGCAAGTAGAAATATCTCTCACACCTCAGCAAAGTGCTAAATTGCTCACATCTGAAGAATGGAGTCTTGTAGAGTTTATTCCTGCTGATAATTATCGTGCAGCTGTGGCTGTGGCTGGTTCTGCTTTGGATTTTAAATATTGGCAGTTCACGGCCAAATAGCCTTGAATCATTATTTATCTTCCTGCATACTTCTGACAATTTTTGGTACTAGCCTTCTGGGTACAAATCGAACAATTTTGGCAAGGAATTTATTCATTAAACCAGGAATGACCAAGGTTTTGCCGTTCATTAAAGCATCATAACCAATTTGGGCGACTGTTTCAGCATCCATCATTTTTTGCCGCTTCACCAATTTGGAATCGGCCATTCCGGTTCTTTCATGAAAGGCTGAGGCGGTTGACCCTGGACAAAGCACTGTCACAGTCACACCTGTACCTTCTAATTCGTTGGCGATCGCTTCTGAAAATGATAATACATAAGCTTTGGTAGCAAAGTAAACTGCCATCAAAGGCCCTGGTTGAAAAGCCGCCGCCGATGCTACATTCAATATTTTGCCATCTCCTTGTTGGAGCATATCTTTCAGGAATAACTTAGTTAAATGGGTAAGACAGACTAAATTCACCTGAAGCATTTCTAATTCAGCATTTAAGTTGGTGTTACGGAATAATCCATAAGTACCAAAGCCAGCATTATTCACCAGTACATCAACTTGAATATTTGCTTGCTGCAACTCTCGAAAAATTTCCTCTGGTGCTGTGGATATCGCTAAATCTTTGACAATATCTTTGACAGCAATCGAAGATTCTTGTTGAAATTTCTCGGCAACTTCTGTAAGCTTGACTGCATTTCTATCTACTAATACTAGATTATAATTATTTCGAGCAAAAATACAGGCTAATTCGTAACCAATTCCACTTGCAGCCCCAGTGATTAGAGCAGTTTTTCTACTCTTAGCTTGGTGTGTTGTGTTCATATTAGAAAATTGGTGAACTTAAGTTGCTTAATTTTGTTATCCCAATAGAATTCAGTTGTCAGAATTCAGGATAAATTATGTAAAAATCCGCAGATTAATACATGGTAAAATGCAGCAATAAATTTAAAATTTACGATCTAAAATTAGCGACTGATGTGAATCAACTACTAATTGACACTTCGACTACGGGGTCAGAACTGAGCTTATTCTGATAGCAGGAGGGCGTAGTTGAGGTGTTGATTTTGATTGCTAACTTCTGAATTCTGGGTGCTGAATACTTACAGATGTTTAACCCTGATATCCGCACAAGCTTTAGTATTTAAACTATTGGATAGGTAAGTAAGTAATTACTCACATTAATGAACCAAATTTTACGCTGAACAATTTCTATCTTATCCTCAACTGTGAAATTGATATGTCATAGATGAACCTTTATCTATAAAATATGACGTTTAAATATTACTATTATATTTTTTCACTATGTAGCAGGTGATATGTTGCGGGCTACAGATTATACTATTTTATTTTAAAAATGATACAGATATGAAAGCTGCACCTCGACTTACCTCGACTTCGCTCGGCGAACAGAAGCAGAGGTGCAGAGAAAGTGATTTATATCAGTAATTTTGTGAAATGATATTACAGGTTATAAATTACTTGGTGTTGTTTATATTTCTCGATATTGTCAGTAATTTGGCTATTACTATACTGTGAGATTTTTGTTAATGATTAAATATAATTCCACAGCCAGAATTCAGGATAAGACAAATGATTTTTTTTACACTAAATTGAATATTCATCTGTCTACAATGAGTGCAGATGTTGATGAATAATATTGGAGGTTTGAATTCTGACTTCTGGAGGTTGATGTAAGAGTTTTTCAAGTTTAAATTTCTAGCTGGCTTGCAAGGTCAAATTTGCTCATTGATTATAAGTTCAGCATTACAGGTATGGCAGAACCGACAACTTTTTGCTTGACTAAGCCTGTATGACAAACTTGTGGCTGTTGAATGGGAATTTCAATGATAAATTCTGCACCTTGCTCTGGATGGGAAAGACAGCGCAAACTGCCATAATGTAGTTGTGTGATGATTTGATGACTGATTGACATTCCTAACCCTGTACCCTTACCCGCAGGTTTGGTGGTAAAGAAAGGGTCGAAAATTCGTTGTTGAATGTGTTCTGGTATTCCTAGACCATTATCGGCAATTTTAATGACAATGCGATCGCTTTCTACCACCTCGGTATGAATCCGAATCATTGGTGACGGCACATAACTAGGATAATTTTCCATTGCTTCTGTTAAAGCATCAATGGCATTGCTCAAAATATTCATAAACACCTGATTCATTTTTCCGGGATAACACTCTACCTTGGGCAAGTTGCCATATTCTTTGATTACCTGAATTTTTGGCTGGCCTTGTTTTCCCTCAAGGTGTCGCTTGAGAATCATAAGTGTGCTATCTATACCTTCGTGAATGTTGACCACTTTGACTTCCGCTTCATCATGGCGAGAGAAGCTACGCAAAGATTTAATAATGTCACAAATTCTCTCAGTCCCAACTTCCATTGAAGAGAGGATTTTCGGTAAGTCTTCGAGTAAATATTGCAAATCGATGTCTTTCGCCTTTGCTTTAATCTCCGGGGTAGCGTCAGGTAATTGCTGTTGATAAAGTGCAACTAATTCCAGCAAGTTCTGGGTATAGCGACTGACATAGTAAAGATTGGCATGGATAAAGTTAACGGGATTATTAATTTCATGGGCTATACCCGCCACTAGTTGACCTAGTGTGGCTAACTTTTCTGACTGTACCAGCTGAACTTGAGCTTTTTCTAAGGTGGAAAGTGCATCAGTAAGTTTTTGGGTGCGTTCCAAAACCCTTTGTTCTAATTCTTGAGTTAACTTTTGTAAAGCTGCTTCGGCGATCGCCCGTTCTTGGATTTCTTGTTGGAGACGGAGATTTTTCTCTTCTAATGCTAAATTCAAGTTTCGCAAATTCACATGGATTTGTACCCGTGCTAATACTTCGGCTTGCTGAAACGGCTTGGTAATATAATCAACAGCACCTAAAGAAAGACCTTTAACTTTATCTACCGTATCGCTTAAAGCAGTCATAAAAATGACAGGAATATCTTGTGTCTGTGGATTTTGCTTGAGTCGGTAGCAGGTTTCAAATCCATCAATCCCTGGCATCATGACATCTAATAAGATTAAGTCTGGTGGATCGTATTCAATTTGCTCAATAGCACTTTCACCACTGGTGGCGACTGCAACTTCAAAACCAGCGTCAGTCAAAGCTTCGGAAAGTACCTCTAAGTTGGTAGGAGTATCATCTACAATTAAAATTAAGTTTGTTTCTTGAGTCTGCACAAATCTTTCCCTGATATTTATTCAAATTTTGATGCTTTGAGTCATTTTTATTGATAATCTCTTTGAAGTATTCTTTCGAGAAAATCTCTAATTTCCTTAATGTGGAAGCCTTGGGCTAGATGACGAACATACTGTACAAATAGAACATAGCATTCATCCATTTTTTCAATAGTTTCTAAATGTTTATGAATAGCTTTTATCCGACCTTTTAAGGCTAGTTCTTTTAAATAATTCAATTCTGCCAGTGGTGGGGAAATTATTTCGGCTTCATTGAGTTTGTGAGTATTAGCAGGTGCGATCGCTTCAGAAGTTTGCTCTTCATAAATCCATTCCAAGCCTAAATGTTTCTGTAATTGATTGAGTAGTTCAGAAAGTTGGACAGGTTTAGCCAGAAAGTCATCTGCACCTGCATCAAAGCTTTTTTGTTTATCATCATCAAAGACACTAGCAGAAGAAACTATCACCTTGAGATTTTGCCCTTCTAAAGAGTTTCGCACATCATACAACATCTGATATCCATCCATTACAGGCATACAAGCACCTGTAATAATTAAGTTAGGCTTAAATTCAATAGCTTTTGCTAAAGCAATTTGACCATTTTCTGCTTCTGCTAATTCAAAACCAAATACCTCTAACAAATTAACAAATACAGAGCGATTTTCAGCAACATTATCCACTATTAATATTTTCTTTTTGTCGCCTTTATATCCAATAATTTTTCGGCTTTGTGAACTTTGAGATATATCGATCCATTCTTGAGCTTTGGCTACTTCTAACTCAAACCAAAATATACTCCCCTGACCAATTTTACTTTTAACTTTTAAATCACCACCCATTATAGATAAAATTTTATGACTAATTGCTAATCCTAAGCCTGTGCCTTCTGATTGCTTTTTGATACTACCTGCCTGTTCAAAAGGTAAAAATATGTTATTTAATTCTTCACAATTAATTCCTATACCTGTATCTTCTATTTGGAAGTGAATATGATAATTTGTTGATAGCATATTTATATCATCTGGGTGAAACTGATGTCCAGAAAAAATTACTTCTACTTTAAAAACTACTTTGCCAGTATCGGTAAATTTGATAGCATTACTTAACAAATTAATCAGAACTTGCCGTAAACGTTTTTCATCTGATTCGATAGCGATAGGTAGATTTTTATCGAATTCATAGATAAATTTAATTCCTTTTTGTTCAGCTTTAATCAGACATATTTCAGCAACTGCTTGGAGAAAATTCAGGAAATTAAATTGTGTCGGTTGTAGTTCTAATTTTCGTGCCTCAATTTTAGAAAGGTCAAGAATATCATTTATTAAAGTTAACAAATGAGCAGCACATTGATTAATAATATTGATACCTTTTAGTTCTTTCGCTGTGAGATGTTTTGAACCTTGGAGGATTTGAGCATAACCGAGAATACCATTTAAGGGTGTACGTAGCTCATGGCTCATATTTGCTAGGAATTCACTTTTGGCTTTATTGGCACTATCAGCATTTTCTTTTGCTTCTCTGAGTTCCTTAGTGCGATTTTCAACTCGGATTTCTAGTTCTTCATTAGTTTTAGATAAAGCATTGAAAGATTCACGTAATTGGGTAGCCATCATGTTGAAAGATTGTGCCAAGATTCGCAGTTCTTTAACTTGAGATTCCTGGACTTTTTGGTCTAGTTTACCATTGGCGATCGCTTCTGAAGCTTGACTTAATTGCAAAATAGGTTTTGTAATCCATTCAGATGTATAAACCCCAAGCACAATAGCTAACCCTAAAGCTAATAAACACAACAGAATCGTTGTATTAGTATTAGCATTAATTTGCCCCATGAAATCCTCTTCAGGAACCACAACCACCATTAACCAATCAAGTCCCCATTCATCCCGCCAAGGAGTAATTTGAACAAACTGACGTTTTCCCTGGAGTAAAAAATTAATTTGCTGAGAATCATTAATGTTCTCAAAATTTCCAAAATGTGCAGTCAAATAGTTTGTAGTTGCTTTGATTAACGGATCTTTACTATTTGATGCTAACAAGCGTTGCGGTTTCTGATTTTGGATACTGAAGGGTTGTTCATCACTGGAACTAGCAATTAATAAACCATTATGTTCAATAATAAAAGTTCTACCAGTTTGGCTAACTTTTAACTTACCTAAGAAATCACTAATCTGTGAAAGACGTTGTTCGGCTGCAATGACACCAAGAAATTTTTTATTTGAGTCATAAATAGGATGACTAGCTGCAATAGATAAATTAAAAGGTGGAACTAACCAGTTATAAACTGGACTCCAAGTTGATTTTCCTTGGGTTGCGCCTGCTGCATACCAACCTTCATTTTTGGCGATAAATTCTCCATTATCTTGCACAATTTTGAGCCGATTCCCTTGACTATCAGTTGACCAACTATATAAATGATTACTACCGTGATAATTGTTAGGAGATAATTCATCAATAGTAATGCGATGATCACCAAAAAGATATCCAGTTGCGATGTAATCACCTGTTTGGAAACCTAAAAGTATATAGCCAATATTGAATGATTTCAGCCGTCTCCAGAAAAATTTTCCCAGTTGTTGTTTGTTTTGCAAATCTAACAAGCCCATATCAATTACATCGTTAGTGAGTATAACTACTTTTTGCGGAACCAGCATATAACTATCTAAATGTTGGTCTATGCGTTCGCTGACTTCAGTTAGTAATCGACTGGCTAATTCGTTCACAGCTTTTTGCCCATTGCGTAATGACAAATATCCTGTTAGCCCTACGGCGATAATGACTTGTAGTACAAAAGGCACAACCAGCATCAAACGTAATGAAATTTTTTGATATTTACAGTCTTGATAAGTTTTTCTAGAGAGCAGCTTAGATGACATATAAAAACCTGGTTTGATTACAGAATATGCTAGTATCTTCAGTTAATGAGCAGAAAAGATAAAAATTAAGTATGAATTATATATATGATTTTATTTTTTACTAGAAATATTCATATCTGGCTATAGAGAAGCTGGGGAAATGTTTGGTTAATTAAAATAAGAATTTCTTACTGTTATTGATTTTTATAATTATGTGTCGTTTATATAATTTGACTTGATGATAGATACGAGGACGCAGAAGTAAAAGAAATATGCTAAGAGTTGAACCAAATAAATACAGTGGATAAATTGAGAAAGTCAAAGACCAATTTTTTAGAGCAAACAGGTTAAGTGTATGTGCCGACAGAAATAGAGACCATGTGAAAATATCTTCTGTATATGGCTGATGGTAGGACTTTCTGATGGTTGGTAATGCACCTAAAAAATCAATGCAGATATTGATGACGAGAGCAACAATCGGAGAACTAAACCGCCACCAAAGGATAAGACTAATACCAGCAGTTAATAGACACCATCGGTCAACCCTGTTCCAACCACCTTCACCATATTTAATCCCAAGAATAGCAATTATCAGATGACCAATTGCAGAACAAACAGGAACCCAAATTGTATTAACTGCACCAGATGAGTAGTAGCTAAAACAAAGGATGAATCCGACAACTGTCCAAATGCACCAAGTGACTCTGTTAGGCCGAGTTTTCTTTTGATAGATACTAAATATGTAGGGTAAAAAACCTAAAAGCGAGAGAAACCCTGCAACTATACCAATGACTTCTTGCCAATGAAACATGATTTGTGATGAATAAGTAGTAGATGCTATGTGAGAAAATTTCTACATCAACGTTAAAAGTGAGTATATGCACCCTGGAGCGATCGCCAGCAAGTTATACAGAAACTAAATTATCTGTCTCTAGCGGTTCTAGCAATTGCAGACATTCCCGATAAATTTCTCTAAATAAATGCTGCTGTAACTCTGTAAATGCTTGATAACCTTCCAGCACCCACTCAATAATTTGCTGCTCTGATTCAGGCCGATACTGAACTACCATATTCAAGGCTTGCAAAACATGGTCAAAATGTCTAGCTTCTGCGCCGGAACCTTCATGTTTACCGTGAATGACAACATAACACCAAGGATCATAACGATGACCGCGAATTGCGACAGGAGTAGTGTTTTCCTTGAGGTAGCGGTCAAATCCTACGCCTTGATTTTCATACCGGATAATCATATCCAATAGTGCGTACTCGCGATCGCCCAACATTTCGGAAGCTGTATGAAATCCCAAAGAACGAATCAAAGAAACAGCATCGCCGGGAGTTCCTTGGTAGCCAGTTATTACAGCTTGCACAATTTCATCCAGCCAAGCTGGAGTCTGAGAAAGTTGATTACGTTCCTCGACGGAAATTTCTGCATAGTCTCCGACTGTCTTTAACAACAATTGAGCCAATTCTCTATGGGTGATACCATAAGCTCCTTCATCAGATGCTGCAATCATAATCTCAGCAGAAATTTGAAAGCCACGATCTGCTTCTTCAATCGCCGCAATTTCATGATCAGTAAATAAATAACGAGACATCGCAATTGAACTCGCAAGCCGAGAAATTACGGATGATGTGTAGCCATTAAAATAAGTATAATGTTGCCAGAATACATACAAAGCAGCTGGATTATGTGCAACCAAACGAATAGTAGACGTTATTGTCTGTTCTAATTCGGCAAAGTCAAAAGCTTGCTTAAAAAAAGTCTCAGAGAAGATTTCCATCAGCTAGATTACTTCAGAATTAATACCAAAGTGTGTCAGGTTTAATAGTGACATTAATGTAGTTTTTGACTAGATTGGTTTACATCAGTAATCTAACTGCTTTTGATACATAGGTTCAATTTCAGTATTTGCAACTTTAAAAATTAAATCTATTTAAAATAAGTTCATCTCAAAATTATCTATACTAAATTTAATTCCTAAATTTTTATTCAATCTTTATATAAAAAATATTCAATATACTGCCGTGTTCCTGAAAGCATAAAAACAACACTTAGTTTTGAGTGTGATTTGTAAAACATACCAGCCTCTATAAATCAAAACTAAAAAAATATAAATTTTATGTGATAAAAATTTTGAAGAGCTAATATCTTTGATATTAAGATTTGATGTAAATCAACTTGACGATAAACAGCAATATTCCTGATATAGCATGAGATACAAAAAACCCAGTCTGGATAACCAACTGGGTTTTATATTTTTAACTAATTAGTTGGCTAATATATGGTTATTTAACATATTTTTGATAAGTTTACTTAACTGAGAAAAATATGTTTTTAACCACCAATAGCAAACATCAACAGATGTAACACTGTGATACATCACAACTAAATTATTACAAAGCAAGACTCAAGAAGCCGCTTTCAATTAAATAAGCTGTGTAGGTCATAAACAACTTCGAGTCAATTGGCGGACAGGAAATCCCACTACCAGCTAATGCTTTCACTGTTGCTTCACAGCTAATTGTTGGTCTTCTTGCTTGCAGATACAAATCGGGAATTGTGACTTGTTCGTCAGACCAGCGTTCGAGTAAGAATGGGCGCAGAGTATATAAAGGATTATCTGGTGAAGCAGCATTTTTAATCAACTCTGCTTGCCATTCATCGTAGGGGAGAATTTGAACGGGATAACCGAAAGAACTCACCCACTCAACTAAGAATTTTAAAGAAACTGGGTTGGGATGTTGTAAGTGGAAAGCTTTACCTATCGATTCTGGCTGCATAGAAAGATAGACGATCGCTTTACTTACATAGTCTACAGGAGACATATCCAACATATATTCTACGTCGGGGAAGCTACCCATTTGCAGACAACCCTTGACCATTAAGTTGATAAAGTCGTGGGTGTTACCAATACCTGTGTTGCTGTCTCCGGCGATTAATGGTGGTCTGTGAATTGTAACAGGTAAACCGCGATCGCTGGCAATTTTCACCAACTTCTCAGCCACCCATTTTGTTTGCGAGTAACCGAGGAAAATACCTTCCCAGTGGCTAAAGTCATCATCTTCTTTCACCACCTTACCCGCGTAATAAGGTGATTCAAATACAGCCACGCTAGAAACGTAATGTACTGGCTTGACCTTGATTTGACAAGCCAAGCGCAATATTTCTTGAGTACCTAAAACGTTAGCAGTTTTCAGTGCTGAGTAGGGATAAACGTAGTTCAACAAAGCAGCACTGTGATAGATGGTGTCAATGTTGGTAGCTAACGCTTGGAACAGTTCTGCACCAAGGCCTAACATTGGTTGCGACAAATCACCAATGACAGGAATAATGCGAGGATCTAACTCATCCTGACCAATTCCATACTGTTCTAGGTTCTTTTGCAGCTTGTTTTTACCGTCTTGGAGGCTGCTGGCGCGTACCAAGCAATACAATTCTGCATCGGTTTGTTCTAGCAGTTCCCGGATGATGAATGCGCCTAAAAAGCCTGTAGAACCCGTCAAGAAGATTTTCTTGGGTTTGTCGATAGGTGTGTAAACAGCACCACCGGGGTTAATTGTCGGGTCGAGGACTACTTCAGCTTGTAAATCGAGAGTGGGGATATCAGCGATCGCATTCCCACTCGTTTGCTTTACAATTCCTGTATCTTGCACATCAGACTGTTCTACTAATTCCTCAGCTAAACGCTCTGACAAAGATGCAATATTAGGATAATGCCACAACAACAAAGGAGATGGTTGAAAACCCAGCAATTCCTCTAATTTACTTACTAGAGTCATCGCTTGTGCTGAGTCTAAACCATAGTTTTCGAGATTTTCGTGGATATCAATTTCGTCAGTTTCTACACCTACTAACTCAGCGAGGTTAGACACCATCCACGCTTGAATATCTGCTGCACTATAAGACATTGTTACCTCTGGGAATTATTGACAGAACAAGGAAAAAGTAAAAAGTTAAAAGGCAAAAGAAAGAAAAAGAAAAATGATCACAAGCACTTAAATTAATCTATGGAAAAAATAAAAACATTTATTTCGATATGCGTCGCACGGGAAATAATATGTCCTTATTAAATCCCTTAAATTTCTTTATGGGCATTATCTTTTTACTTTTTACTTTTTACTTTTTACTTCTTAAAAACTTCGGGACGATACTGAGTGTAGTAATCGGGTATTTGCAAACCTTGAATTTTTAAATTTTGGATGCGATATAAAAATGCTGCGCCCTTCATAATCTGGTCAGCAACATCTACAACGCGACGATTTTGAGGTTCAGCTAAATAAGAACCGCGCACCCAGTCATTAAAACCACCCATCGCCGGGCCGCACCAAATTTGATAATCAACTTCTCGACCTTTTTCACCAGCAGTTGACCAACGAGAAGATAACCCTAAATACCAACGGAAAATCAAAGCCATCTTCAACTTAGGATTATTCACAGCCTTACCCAATTTTTCAGGATTTTTCTGTGATAAATAAGCAGCCGTTCCTTCCCAAGCTTCAGCAATAGTTTTCCGAAAAACTTGTTTTTCTAACTTCTCTCTTTCCGCCGCCGGAATTTCTTCAATTGAGTTATAAGTGCGGTACAATTCATACAATTTTTGCGCTCGCATCGGGAACATCGTACCCCGTTTCAGCACTTGTACTTTCACACCCATTTCAAACATATCGCCTGCGGGAGCCATAGTCACATCAGCCATTTCCGCCTGTGCTAATAGTTTTTTGGTATGTTCACAAGCACCAGATTCAACACAAGCTTGATTGATGGAACCAGTAACTACATAAGCAGCACCCATCATAAAAGCTGCTAAGGTTGATTCTGGGGTTGCAATTCCCCCGGCTGCACCAACTCTAATTGGTTGGGAATAATGATATTTAGTTTGAATTTCATCCCTTAAAGCTATGAGTGAAGGAAGCAAACAAATCAACGGACGGTTATCAGTATGACCGCCAGAATCAGCTTCTACCGTAATATCATCAGCCATCGGCACTTGTTCTGCCAATCTCGCTTGTAAGTCGGTAATTAATCCTTGTTCAACTAATTCTTTGACAAGCTTAGTTGGTGCTGGCTGCATAAATTTACTCGCAACTTCGCGGCGAGAAATTTTAGCGATGACCTTATTTTTGATTTCAATTTGATTAGCAGCATTTAAACTTAACCCAGCAACACGATAATACACAATGTTGGGTGTTAAATCTAAAAATGCTGAAGCTTCTACAACCTTCACCCCATATTTTAAATATAAATCCACAGCCCGACGTTCAATCGCCATATCATTAGGGCTGTGAATTAAATTAAAAGCGTAGGGGCCATTTGGTAAAGCTTTTTGAATTTGTTGAATTGCTGATTCTATCCTTTCGGGAGGTAAACCACCCGCACCAAAAGAACCTAAAATTTTCTCTTTTCCTAACGCAATCACCATTTCTTCTGATGCAATACCACCAGCCATTGCACCAGTCATATAGGCATATTTCACACCATAGCAAGCGAGAAAACTAGGGTCGCCTAACTGTTGTAGAGAAATTGGCGCAAGGGAAGCGATTAATTCTAATTGGGAAGTTGTATTATTATCAGCAGGATATAAATATCCTTCATTTGTAATGCCAATCTTACCTGCAATTTTAACAACGTAGCAAGGTTTATCTAATAGCAGTAATTTATTTTTGATAGCTTGCTGTTCAAAGCATATTGTTTCTAAATTGCCTTTCCAAACAAGATTGTGATTGTAGGTATAGGCGGGGAATTTTAAGCCATTATCTTGGGTGCTGAGTGGCATATCGAAGGTCGTCACAGTAGTTATCCCTCGGATTGTTAATTGCTGATTTTATTGTTGTGGTTAGGTGAATTATTTTTTTTGAAACGAACCGCAAAGGGCGCGAAGAGCGCGAAGGGAAGAAAGATAATAAAGGTTGGAACTGACAAAATTCTCTTTTTCAACTTTGCGTACTTTGCGTACTTTGTGGTTATTTAAAAAATTATTTTCATTACTCAATTAGAATTGCTATAATTTTACTTTCTTAAGAAAGGTCTAAGAATAAAGTGTTAAATCTTTATCCTTAAACCATGAGGTAACGTGCATTCAAGCTTATTCTTTGAGCAAATCTTCCGCGCAAACTAATTGCAATTGAATAATTTCACGCATCTGCTGACTAAAATCTTGGCGTGCTTGTAAAAAAGCTGTATGTGCTTGAGTTATCCGAGCATTATTAGCATTCAGCTTTTGACAGTGAGAGGTATTTATCTCCAGCATTCTGATTAGGGTATTTAAATCTTGATTGGTAGCAGATGCTTGTGTTGGTGTGGCGATTAACTCAGAAGATTCTACTTTTTCTGCTGCTGTAAAACCGTGTTCAATGATATTTTTCATTGAAACTTCTGCATTTTGCGTTAGAATTTCACCGCCTAAGATTTTATGAGTATCTTGCAGCGATTTGATGATATCAATCTCATCAGGTAATGGTATATTTGAATGCAGATTTTCAGGCTGAATTCCTTTCGTTTTTCCTGGTAAATCTTGGAAAAGTTTGCGGTTTTCTTCAGTCAAAATACTGGCGGTGATTGATTCACCACCGACGGTAACAGTGCGTAAGGTAGCTTTATTTTGTTTAGGCGCAGGTGTGAGATTGTAGAGTGGAGATAAATCGACAGCTACGCGATGGCTGAGAAGTTTTGCTAGTGCTTTGACAATGGTAGTGTGGTCATCCATACCCCGACGGTTGAGGGATACGGTGATATGGTCTTTGTCTTCGAGAATTTTATCAATCCAGCGCGAACAAACACCACCCGCACCAGCTTCGATGAAGATTCTCGCGCCGTCGTCGTGAAGGCGGTTAACTAGGCGAGGAAAGTCTAATTGTTGGCATAGTCCGGTGGCGATGCTACGAGCGATCGCACCACTCTCTAGTACAATAGGCTGATATTCAGCCGCAGAATAAAAGGTTACACCTGCTAAATTCTGGGATGGCAAAGTATTTAATTTGACTAACTCTCCATACTCCGATCGCATCGTTTCACAGTGGATAACGTGATCGAAAGGAGCCGTAAAAGAATTACAACCCAAGGCTGCAATGACTCGCTTACAAGCGGCAGGTTCACCAGCAATTAAGACTTCTTCCGGTGTATTAATTTGCGTGAGATAAACTTGTGGCTCGTTCTTGATAGCTTCCTGTACCTGTTCAGGACTCGCCATCAAAACGAAGTTACCCCAAAAGTTCTTGTCTGAATTATCTGTGTTTGGCAAACCCCAAAATTCACGCACCGCATTTTTCGGGCCAGATAACCTATTTCCAAACAACGCCGAGGAGTTGAAAGAATTACTACCTTGGAAGAAATCATTCCAAACTCCTTGCGCTACCATCATGCTGGTTTCACCCAAGCTGTAACCGAATACATACTTCGGCTTGAGTTGAAAGTCATCACAAATAACTGTGGTGAGCAGTCTGGTAAAAAACATTTCCGCTTCAAACATTGCTAAAGAATCATCTAGCAATTGCTTTTCTAGAGTCTCTAGCTGTCTGAGGGATAACTTACTCAAACTTCTGGGAAAAACTCGTAGTTCTACATCCGCTACCCGCTTATTCAGACTCTTCACCATGTAGTCGTTGAAGATTCTAGGGAATAGGCGGAAGAGATTTCGACCCATACCGACGTATGAATTCACCGCCGCCGGATACACATAGGCAATTTCGCCATGCTTTCCGAGAGGCTTGGGAGTGAAGTAACTACCTATAGGTGTTTGCCAGTCTGTACCTTTTTCAAATGCCGTTTTAATACCCTTACGCGCCGACTCAATTTCTTTGAGGAGTTCTTTTTTATTCCGTCCGTTAATGGCGATGGCGTATTGTGCTTGGGAGTTGGCTTTGTATGCAGCAAAAGCTTGACTTGCACAGTCGGATAAAGAAGAACTAGTTTCAATACTCTTTTGCAGACTATCGAGAGCCGAAAAAATACTCTCCCTGTCGTTAGCAGTTATCGGGAACAGATGATATGACATTTGTTCTAGATATCGGCTAGGGCGTTCTTCTTGCGTGGGGTCTTCCGAGATAATCACATGAGCAAAAGTCCCATCACAACCCAGTCCATTAATTGCAGCTATCCGACGGTCAGAGTCTTTACCCAAGAACCAAGGACGAGATTCTGTAGCCACATAAAAAGGACTATTTTCCCATTGTTGGGGTGTTTTCACACCAGACCAGTTAGGAGTACCAGGAATGTAGCGATAGTAAAGACACAAAGCTGTTTTGATTAAGCTGGCAATTCCCGAAGCTACTTGAGTGTGTCCGACATTGGCTTTGACGCTACCAATAGCAGAGTGCAAACCATGACCTACTGATGGGTATGTTTGCAATAAGCCTGTGATTTCGGTTTCGTCTTCTTGGGGAATACCACTGGCGCAAACCTCCACATATTTCACCTGAGAAGGTTGTACACCTGCGCTATGGAAGGCTTCGTTAGCTGAATTGACGAGAGATTGTCCGATACTAACAGCATCAATGGTGGCATAAATGCGATCGCCATTCGCTTGCGCCACATCGTAGCGTTTAAGAACAACTACACCAGCACCTTCACCCACATTCCAACCGTTGGCTTTTTGGTCATAACTCAACGTATTGACACCAGTGTTTATCTTGGCAGTTTGATTGCGTAACAACACATTCTCTACACCACCAGCCAAGTCAACAGCACCAACAATGGCTGCATCAGCTTCGCCAGTCATCAGTAGCATTTGCGCGACTTCCAAAGCTTTAAAAGCCGAAGTCTCTACAGCCGTGAGGGTGAAAGCAGGCCCGGTGAAGTTCCACAGCGAAGAAATACGACTCGCCATAATGTTAGCGATGTAGCTTAAATACTCACCAATTTCTACTTGTTGGTGAACGCTATCCTTAACGATGGTTTCTAATTGAGTAATCTTTTCTGGTGGTAAGGTAATTTCCGCCGCATTCAAACCATCTTTGACTTGCCAAGACAAATCCCATCTTTGCTGTAACTGGTGGACAGATAACTCTGTTTCAGCAGCAATAATTACCGCGACATTACCACCTTCGGGTAGATTTGCATCTTTGATGGCGCGTTCTGCAACCTTTAGCAGTAATAGTTGTTGGGGGTTGATTTTTTCGACTTCGTTGGGAGGAATTTTATAGGCTAAAGTATCGATTTCAAAGTCTTTGATATATGCTCCAACGGGGGGTTTGCCTTCAGCTAAACCGTAGTCTTGGAGTAAATCTTTTTCTGTGTCGATGCCATACCATCTTTTTTCGGGTAGAGGTATGAAGTGTTGTTTACCGTCATAAATACTGCGTTCAAAGGCATCTAAGTTATGGCATTCGCCAAAGAAGGCATCCATGCCAATAATGGCAATTTTGTTTTTATTATCTTGGGTCATTATTGAGTACCTAAAATGAATTTAAACGAACCGCAAAGAACGCAAAGAGCGCGAAGGGAAGAAGGCAAGAAGAGAAAATGAAGCTTACGCGAAAAACCTCTAAAACTCTTATTCCTTTGTGTCCTTTGCGTCCTTCGCGGTTTTCTCCAAAATAATGTGTGAATTAGTTCCACCAAAACCAAAGGCACTTAAGGCTACGCGTTTAGTCGAATTATTGTTAGGCCAAGGTGTTGTAGTTTTAACAATATTTTTGGGTGAAATGACAGTATTTTCTGCACCGATGGGTTCGTCAACATTAATTGTGGGTGGAATTACACCATGATTCATGCTGTAAATTGCTTTGGTTAAACCCACCATTCCAGCACCTACTAATAAATGTCCGACGTTTGATTTAGCAGAACCTACTAAAGGTGATGCTTTGTGTTCACCAAAAAAGCTTTCTACAGAACTACATTCGGTGGTGTCGCCTAAGAGTGTGCCTGTAGCGTGACACTCTAGATAATCAATATCTTTGGGGCTGAGTTGGGCTTCTTGATAAGCTCGTTCGTAAGCTAATATTTGTCCTTTGGCGTTGGGACTGAGTAGGTGTTTGCCTCTACCATCGTTGGAGAGTCCGTTACCGCAAACAGTAGCGAGAATATTATCACCATCTCTGACAGCATCACTGTAGCGTTTGAGAACTACCATACCGATTCCTTCGGAGGTAATTAAGCCGCGTGATGCTTTATCTAGGGGACGGCTAATTCCGTTTTCTGGATATCCTTGAATACCAGAAAAGAGCATTCGTAAGAATAAGGGGTCTGAACAGCTAATTGCACCAGCCAGCATTAAGTCGGCTTTGCGTGTTTGTAGATAGTGGGATGCTAGTTTGATGGAGTAAAAGGCTGAGGAACAAGCGGCATCTATACAAAAATGAGTGCCTGATAATGAGAGAGATTGAGCGATGAGGGCGGCTGGTAAACCAGATATCATCGCGTTGTAGGATGAGGGTTTGCTGGTTGGAGGGATGGCGGCTAAATGGAAATCTTGATCTTGGAGAAGTTCGGCGATCGCACCATCAATTGTGCGACGATAAATGGGGGATAATAATTGATTGGAAAGTTTTGTCGGTAGGGCAAGGGTTCCTAAAATTACGCCGCATTTGGCGAGGGCTTGTTGATTACCTAAATAGCCACTATGTTGTACTGCTTGTTTAGCTGCGTAGAGTGACCATTTAAAGGTGTTATCTAAGCTATTTACTAATGTTGGTGGTAGGTTGTATTCGCTGGGGTCGAATTGAAAGTTGCGAATAAATCCACCTTGGAGGAAGTAAATTTTTTCCGGTTTGCCTTTAGCACTGTCGTAAAATATTGTGGGATCAACACCAATTTCGGCGAGTGTAACTTCTGAGGTTGAGTTTTTTTGGTCGGTGATATTCTGCCAAAATTGTTCGGGATTATTTGCGTCGGGGAAAAGGCAGGATATACCGATGATGGCTATTTTTTCCACTGTTGTTTTCCTCGTTGGGGTGGGTTTTTGGATTTACGGTGTTCCCCGGAGTGGAAAGTTTATGTCACGCAGAGGCGCGGAGAGTGGGAAGGTGTGTTTTCCCAGAGTATTTTTTTTAACGAACCGCAAAGGGCGCAAAGAGCGCAAAGAAGAGGAGACTAAAGAGAGATAGATATGAGTATACTATTGCTATTTTAAACGCAGAGTGAAGGGAACTTTCATCTGCGTTTACCTGCTGTTATTTATTCATCATTCTCATAGGCCAAATTACTGCTTTGGCTCCGAGGATGCGGGAGTAAATTTTACCTTCACGGTCGTGGATGTAATAGTCGGAGGTTACGCCTGTGGCTGTTTTTGCTTTGACTTCGCAAGAAACGTAGAAGATTTCATCGCAAGGTAAGGCGAGGAATTGTTCGGAGTGGGTTAGTTGTCCTGGTAAGCAAATTTCTTGATGGAAATGGTTTAGCCAAACCCATAATGGTTGTGTGCTTAAATCATTACAATATGGGTTGTGCCAATTGATAGGAAATTGCCCTTGTTTTTGAGCAGAAATTGATGCCCAATAGCATTCGGCGGTGATTTTTTCGGGGGTAATGTTGATGACTCTGGTGATTTTTTGGAATGCTGGGCCGTGGAATAATGAGGAGCTATCTTTTTGATAAAAGTCTGTGCCAGTGGTGGTGATGATGTTATCTTCGGTGAGGTTTACTGATTCGTAAACTGGGGCTTCTGGCATTTTCCGCACGATTTTAATATTGGCGCGGAAGTGATAATGGGTTTTGCCTTCTGGTGTTTTACTTAAGATTGTGGTTTGTAATTCGACAAATTCAGATTCACTTTTTGCAAGTTCTTGAATTTCCAGAATATGTTCGCTGACGTTGGAATTAGCGAAGGTAATTCCTTTGAGAACTTTGAATTCTTTACAACTTAAATAGCGATAACCTGGATGTAATTCTTCACAAGCATTAATCATCCAAGACATGGCGCAGGTTGCTGGTAATACGGGAGAACCAGCGATGACATGATCATATAAGAAGGGATTTGCTTCTAATACGATGCGGCGACGAATGCGGTAGCTTTTGAGTTCTGCATCTAAGGGTGCGGGTGGGCGAATTGTAGGGCTACCGATAACTACTTGGGTAGAGTCATGGTGTGCTGGATGCAGTTCATTCACTAGCATTTGTGCGCCGATATCTACAGGGATAATATCAATTCCGCGTTCGGCGAAGGCTTTTTTGAGTTCTGGTGTCACCATCCCGCTATCCCAGCCGCCCCAGTTGATTGCAACTACGTGACAATTGGGATGGTTTTGTTTGAATAGATGCGCTGATTTGTTGAGAATTTCGTTGGCGATCGCATAATCAGATTGCCCAATATTACCGTAAAATCCAGTTACGGAGGAGAAAAATACTAATTGTTCTATTTGGTTGGGGTTAACGCAATTCAGTAGATTTTCTAAGCCTTGAACTTTGGCGGTATAAACTTTTTCAAAGTCTTGGTCGGTTTTCTTTTCGATTAATTTATCAGCTAAGTTACCAGCACCGTGAATAATGCCAGTTATTGCACCAGTGCGTGCAACTGTGGCTGCTAGTTTTTGTTGTAATTCGGCAACATTTGTCACATCAGTACTCAGATATTCAACTTTCGCGCCTGTGGCTTGAATCTCTGCTATTGTCTGTTTAATTTCTCGGCTAGAAGCAATTTTGTTATATATTTTCTGTACGCTTATGGGTGTAGGTTTTTCACCTTGCGCGAGCAGATTTTCCATGATGCGTTTTTTTAATGCAGCATCTTCAAAACAATCTTTGGCGAAGTCTGGTTCGTTTTCTAATATTTCGGAACGACCAAGCAGAATAAATGTACAAGGTTGTTGTTGTGCAAGTTTTTTAACGCAGAGGGAGGTGATTCCTTTCGCACCGCCACTGACGAGAAATACTGAGGAGGAACGAACCTGAGTTGCTGTTGTCATATTTGTTTATTGAAGATTTAGAATTTAAACGAACCGCCAAGACGCAGAGGACGCGGAGAGAAAGAGTTTGCGCCTTTGCGCCTTTGCGCGAAACTTTACTTAACTACGGAAGCCTTCAAAGTAACTCGCCCGTGCGAACCATAACCCACTTCATTGATATAAAGATTCGAGTCGCACAGTTCGGCAATAATATGTTCAGCCGATTTTTGTGCATCTATCGCCGGACTCAAATCAACTGAGCGAGCAAATACTTTTGGCCATTCCCATCTCAGGGTTTTGGTAAGTCCGAATAAACCACCTGCGATCGCTCCATAATTGGTGTTATGCTCTAACCCAAATGCTCCATCTAAGCGCACTACTGTTAGGAAGCTACTGCGGGTGTAATTGGCGGTTTCGGTGAGGGATTTCTTCAAGTGTTTCGCTACAAAGAAGATGTGCTTAACTATGGCTTTGTCCTGTTCTACAGCCTGGGGATGGATATGAATAAAGCTACCAATTGTGCCAATATTAGTTGCGATCGCGGATAATTTGTGTTGGAGTAATTCTTCACTCATATCTGCAAGGGTGATACGTTCTACACCAGCAGGTAAGGGTGCTTGTTGAGCGATGATAGCTTGGGGGAAGCTTAATACTATTACTTTCCAACCGCGATCGCACAGTGTTTGGACTACGTGGGAGGTAGTGAGGGAGCCATCATCTGTAATTAAGCAGATGTGGCCCTCTGGTAAACTGAACTCTAAGCTGTCGGGTAGCGGGAGGATTTTCAGTTGCGCGGGACGACGCGCAACGTTATCGATTACTTGGACTGGCTGGAAGTCCCAGTTAGAATCAGGCTTTTTTTTTTCACCCGCAACTAGGCGTTGCAGGTAATCAACTATTTGACCGATGGTTCGCAAGTCGCCTAAGTCTTCGACGTTGGGCTTGGGTAGGTTGGGATATGTTTCTTGCATTGCTCCCAAAATTTCTACCCGTTTGATGGAGTCGATACCTAAGTCGGCTTCCATATCCATTTCGAGTTCCAGCATCTCGACTGGGTAGCCAGTTTTATCGCTGGTAATATTTAGTAGAGTTTGGGCGATATCTGCGTAATCTGTGGTATCTTCTACAATCTCTACGACTGGAGTTTCAGCAATTACTACTGTTTCAGGTGCAGGTGCTACAGGAACTACAGGTATAGTAGTAGCGACTGGCATTTCTGGTGCTGCTGGCGCGGGTAACACTGCAACTCCGACACTTGCACTTCCAGAAGAATTAGATTGCAGATATGTAATAATGTCGCCGATGCTGCGTTTTTCTGCTAGTTCTTCTAAGTTGGGCTTGGGTAAGTCAGGATACATTTCTTGTAAACCACCCAAGATTTCAACTCGTTTAATGGAGTCAATACCCAAGTCGGCTTCCATGTCCATCTCTAATTCGAGCATTTCGACTGGGTAGCCAGTTTTGTCACTGATAATAGCGAGGAGGTTTTTGTCTAAGTCGGAGACATCAACCGCAGGTACAGCTACAACGGGTGCGCTAACTACAGCTACAGGCTGAGGTGTAGGAATTTGAACAACTGGTGCGGGTGTTTCAACGATAGGCGCGGGTGTGAAAGCAACAGGTTGAGACACAGGTACAACCGCTACAGGCTGAGGTGCGGGTGTTTCAATGACAGGTGCGGGTGCAACTGCTACAGGCTGGGGTGCTGGTACGACTGGTGTTTCAACAGGTTTATGACCATTACCGTTACCATTGCCATTTTTCGCTACAGGCTCAACTACGGGAGTGGTGGGTGCAACAATTTTGGTGGTTGCAGATACAGGTGCATCGCTGACAGGGGTTGGTTCAATTGCAACACCACCAGCAATTAACTGTGAATATTGTTGCTGAATGAGATTGAAGAAATTTTTGGCGTATTCTACCTGTTCCAGAAGATATTGTTCATGGATGCGGAGAGTTTCACCTTGTTGGGAGTGAAACTGCATCATACTGCGTTCGACACCTTCCATCACCACTAGCTTCAGTTGCGCTACCTCTTGGGAAGACTTGGCGTTAGCGAACAAAGCGTTTTGCTGCTGCATCAGTTGGAAGAATGCTTTGGTATATTCCATCTGATGGTTGAGGTACTGACCGTGCGTTTGTAAGTTATCAGATTGATTCTTTTGGAATTGGGTCAGCAGGTACTCTAAGCTTTCTAGCATTCGCTGGTAATTTACCAAGTTTTCAGGTGTTGGCATATCAGTTTCCTGGGCTAGTTGATTAGAAAGGATCGCAGGATTCATTTCTGGTTCTGGTGTTGGTTCAGTGATGAGACTAGTGATAGGAGCAACTTCAGGTGCTGGTTCCGGCTTAATTATTTCTTGAAGACTTACACCTGAACCCTCTAAAACTCTTATCTCTTCTTCGCGCTCTTCGCGCCCTACCCTGCGGGAAGCCGCTTGCGCGTCTATGCGGTTCGTTTCAGAAAATTCTGGGGTAGCACTAACCACTGGCGCAGGCGCAGCAGGTAAAGAAACCTTATGTCCACTCTCCAAAGCTTCCTTGAAACCGTTTCTAGTTTTCTCCGAAACGTAGTTAATCCCATTGAGACGCACACTCAAAGTTTTCTTCTTCTCAGCAGGTAGTGTAGGTTGAACTTGATAAGGGTCAAGATTCTTCAACTGCATCCCAATGACGCGCATTTGTACTGCTGCTTCCCGCAAAGAACGATCGCTATTTTTCTGAGTGCTAGGATTCAAAGCGATGGTAATATGAGGGCGATCGCCTAAAATATCCTTAACTAAGTTAGTCAAAATCCTCTTCGGCCCAAATTCCACAAAGCAAGAACCGCCAGCCGCGTAGATATTCTCAATTTCCTGTTTAAACAGCACCGAACTAGCCAGGTGAGTTTCCAGGATGCGCTGCATTCCTGTGGGGTCTTGGGGATAAGGCTTACCAGTAACATTGCTGAAAACTGGAATTTGAGCAGTATTAAATTTGACTGACTTTGTGGCGATCGCAAAGGACTTCTGAGCAAAAGCTATCAGTGAAGTGTGGAAGGCTGCGGAAACAGGCAACGGTACAGCCGCGTATCCCTGTTCTTGCAAAGTCTGACGCACTTTAGCGATTTCTGCGGTCGGCCCTGCCAACACCACCTGAGTCGGTGAATTGAAGTTAGCAATGGATACTTGCGGATAGTGCTTCAGTATCGGCTCGATTTTGTTGATGTCCTCTTTGACAGCCAACATTGTACCGGCATCATGGTCTGGGTCTTCTGGTGCAGCCATCGCTTGACCCCTAGCTTTCACCAAGAACAAGTAATCTTGCTCACTCAACACACCCGCAGCCCACAATGCAGTTAGTTCACCAAAACTGTGTCCAGCGACGAAATCAGATTTGAAACCAGCTTTTTGTAGGATGGAATATAACCCAGCACTGAATACACCAATCGCAGGTTGAGCGTATTCTGTACGTTGCAATGCTGCAACTTGAGCATTTTTCTCTGCTTCTTCAAAGGTTGGGCGCGGGAAGACAATTTCTGAGAGTGGCTGCAAGTTATCTTTTAGCAACAAGCTATCCATGTAACCATGCAAACGCTGCATCTCAGGGAAGTTCATCACCAATTCCCGACCCATTTCTAGGTATTGGGAACCTTGGCCAGAGAACAGTGCAACAACTTTACCGCCTAATTCCATCCCAGAGGCGCGGTAGTAAATACCTTGGGGATGTTCCCAAGATGCGGCTGAACCTTTGAGTTTCAACCAGTCGATGCTGATTTGCAGCAACTTGCAAGCTTCTTGTAAGTTCTCAGCGACAAAGCCAACTCTAGCCGCAGTTTGAGGAATTTCTAGAGATTGACTATCTTGCACCAACTGAGAAAAGTGTCTGTCGCCGCCTTCTGATTGCAACTTCCATAAATCTGCTTCGCACTTGCTGAGTAGTTGCGCTGGGTTTTCAGCAAACAGCAGAATTTCTTGGGGTGTGCTGTGTATGCGGTAAGGCTGATTTTGTCCCGCTTCGTATTCTTCTAAAACTACGTGGTAGTTTGTCCCACCAAACCCGAAGGAACTTACACCCGCACGTCTTGGTGCTTCGCCTTCTGCACGTATCCAAGGTCTGGTTTCAGTATTGAGATAAAATGCCGAGTTGTTAATATCGAGTTTGGGGTTCGGCTCAGTAATATTAATGGTTGGCGGTAAAATTTTGTGATGCAGTGCCAAAGCCGTTTTAATTAAACTTGCCGCACCCGCAGCCGCTTTGGTGTGTCCGATTTGGGATTTCACACTACCTAAAGCGATGTGCTGTTTTTTCTGGTCGTATTCGCCAAAGAAGTCTCTTAAAGAACCGAATTCGGTTGGGTCGCCTGCCATTGTCCCTGTACCGTGGGCTTCCATTAGACCGACGGTAGCAGGAGAGAAACCAGCATCTTCGTAAGCGCGGCGCAAGGCGGTTACTTGACCTTCTTTGCGGGGTGCATAAATACTCTTGTAGCGGCCATCGCTGGAAGTACCGATGCCTTTGATGACGGCATAGATTTTATCGTTGTCTCTTTCTGCATCTTCTAGACGCTTGAGAACAATCATCCCGATACCTTCACCCAACATCATCCCATCAGATTTCGCATCGAATGGTTTAACACTTTCACTGGGAGACACCGCCGGGGTTTTGCTGAAGGAGATGTAAGCCATGATGGTGTTGTCGGTATCTACACCACCAGTCAGCATCATATCAGCACGATGTTCGACTAGTTCGCTAATCGCTAATTTCAACGCACCGAAGGAACTAGCACAAGCCGCGTCAACTACACAGTTAATCCCGCCGAAGTTCAAGCGGTTGGCGATGCGTCCAGCCACAACGTTAGCCAGCATACCAGGGAAAGCGTTTTCATCCCACTTGACGTAGGCAGCTTTAATTTTGTCAACGATTTTTTTGGTATCTTCGTCAGACAAACCACTGCTTTTAAGAACCTTTTCCCAAATCGGATATTCTAACCGTGCAGCTAGTGGCATTCCCAATTGTTTAGCCATAGCCACACCGAGAACTACCCCAGTTGTTTCGCGGCTAAACTCACGAGATTCACCATAACCAGAATCTTCCATTGCTTCTTTCGCAACTACCAAACTTAGTAGCTGTGAAACATCAGTTACTTCTAAAATGCTGGGGGGAATACCAAATTCCATCGGGTTAAAATCAACCTCTGGAATAAAACCGCCGCGTTTACAATAGGTTTTATCTTCTGGGGTTCTGGGGTTGGGGTCGTAGTAATCTTCTACGCTCCAGTGGGAGGGAGGAACATCAGTAATACAATCGATTTTGTTAATGATATTTTGCCAATATTCTCGCAAATTTCTAGCTTTCGCAAATAGCGAAGCCATACCCACAATAGCTATAGGATTTTGTTGCAATTGTCTGTTAAGTTTGTTAATCGACATTGGTTTGTCTGTCGTCATCTTTTTTTCCTCTATATACCGAATCAAAGTTTTTTCACAACTGTTGATCTGGGCTTCTAATTCCGCCAAAGCAGTATCAATTGAATAAGCAGACATAGGACATAGACAGTTTTTAATTACTGTGGATTGTGAAGCTACAGTAGTCTGTGTTACCCGTCAAAAAGTATCTGTCTGTTGTGACAAGCAACTAGCTATCCTATGTATGAAGGCTAAATGCTTTTTTCCTAACAAACACTACACAATACAAATAGAGGTGAAGAATTAAGTTGGTAGAAATGTCATTTGTCACTTGTACTGAGCGAAGCCGAAGTATTGGTCATTTGTCATTTGTAAAGTTTATAGACATAACCTAGTGACATTTATTCGCACCATCAGAATGAAGCTTTTCATACTTCATACTTCATACTTCACACTTCTCTTGATATTGTGGTAGCAGGTCAATAACGTTGTTGAAACTGGTAAAATAATCTTGAAGCGCGTTAGCAGCTTGACCAGTAAATTCAAGCCATTCGTAATGGTAGAAGTTTTGTGTGATTGCATCAGGCTGGAACAATGGAAACTTAGGAGTAGCCATGAGGACAGAAACGCTTTTTTCTCCCAAGCTCGTTTGATTATCTAGCTTAACAGCAGCAACGTAGCTGGTATTAATGACAACGTTCTGTATCTTGATAAATGCCATAGCCAGTTTCAACGTCCAGGATAATATATTGTACGGAATTCGACCCAGAAAAGCTGACAAGTTCGTTACCGAAAGAACATCACCTCTACTTTAAATTTCACAGTAATTTGAAGAAATTAACCAACAGTTACAAGGTGATAGTGATGCGACTTTGTATAGTATGTTTCTCATCTTCAAGCACAATAAATGTGTTCTGTTTCCGTTGGGCTTTGAAGAGTTGAATTAATAAAAAGAATAACACACTTCACATAAACTAAATCATTTCTTCAAGGGATTTTAAGAAAAAAATCTGGCTTTTAGTAGATGGCAATGTTAAACACAATATTGCATTCAAGTATATTTGCAAACTCATATTTAGTGGTTGTGAATTTACGCGATCGCTATCCAAAATCCAAATACAGCTTAATTTCCTAGCCATTAGCACCATCAGCATATTCCGTAGACAATCCATAAGCAAATACATGGGTATATATCCGATATTTTCAACGTAGCATCATAATTTGATTCGACTTTTTGATGAATTTTTAAAATAAGGCAAAAAACAACACCAATAAGTTAGGAATCAGCAAATATTAAAATTTTAGAAAGTACAGTATAAACAATACTTTGATGACATTTCATAAATTACAAACATTTGAGTGTTGAAATGTATATCTGCTAAAAACGTTACAGAAAATCAGGTGTTCCAGATCCCCGACTTCTTTAAGAAGTCGGGGATCTAACTTCTCACGAGTATTTCATGCTAAGTAGTACACAGAATTAAATTTAAAGCAAATCAAAGAAACCTGCTTGTTATCAAAAGTTTCTCCTACTACCTGGTTGGTGAATCTCGACTTCGCTCGATTACCGCGAAGCCGAACCACTGCCTTCTACTTATCAAACACTCACCATTTTTTTTGCTAACTTGCCAGTCAATTGCTGCCAACGCATCACGCCGCGATTAACCAATTGCTGATTTTCATCGCCAATAAAACAGATGCGTCCCAATCTTTCACAAGTAGCCAATATTTCACCATTCCCCATAAATGGTGCAATGATAAAATTATTGGGACTGGTGTAGAAATTTATTAAATAATTGACAACACCTTCTATACCTTCTATGTGAATTGGTGATTGGGGTTTAGCGATCGCATGATGTGAAAAAATGCCTATATAAAGGTTATTTACTAACAACTCATATTGAAATGGCATTTTGTTATGTTTGTAAAAATCGTAAATTTGTCCTTCAGAACGGAGGACAGCTACCACTCTGGCTTCGTCTACTAGATAATTATGTTGCCATGTAGAGGATACAGTAGCGATCGCCAGTGCTGCATCTGAAGGTAACAAATTCCGAAACTGTGAAGTGTAAGTATCGCCACAATAAACCAAATGTCTTCCCAACATCCATTCTTCACCAACTTTGATGGCGGGTTCTACATTGGCTTTGGTTTGCTCAATTGCTTGTTCTACCTGGCGTTGCACCTTTTTGATAGCTAATTTCGCTTCTTTCTCCGCCATAGCACTTTTAAAGGCTAATATCTGTAACTCTTTTTGCTTTTTGTTAGCTTCTGCAATTAATTGTGTTTGCTGGATAATTGCTGGTTCATCTCCCTGTTTTTGGGCTAATTCCAAAGCTTTTTGTGCAGTTTCGGCTAAACTGCGTTCTTCGCTACCAGCCCTAGCAATTTTCAGTAGTATTGTAGGACTGTCAGCTAGAGATGTACCTTTAATCATCTGTTTCACATCTGGATGGATACTTTTAGCGATTTGCTTTCCATGTTGAAAAGTGCGCTCAGAGTATCCAACTTCCTTCGCCAACTCGATGGTTCTTTTAGGTGGTGAAATGGTTGCACCACCTTTGAGAGTATGTTGGTTATCTCCAGCTTTCGCCCGTAACCCCATCCGCTCTAAAATCTGGTCACGCTCTAACCACAATTCTGAACGCTCCAAGGGTTCTAATTCATTGCGAATCAGGTTTTCGTCAATTTCTGCCAGCCGCGCTTGGTCAGCATCTTGATAGTTAACAACATTACATTCGATTGTTTCTAACCCCAAAAGCTGACAAGCTGTGAGGCGATGTAAACCAGCAACCAAGGTCAAATTCTGATCTACCGTGATGGGGTTGAGTAAACCATTGGCTTTAATTGATTCTTTTAACTCACTAACTTTATGAGCATTAACAGGACGGCGGTTAGCACCTATATGAATTTGATCGATAGCAATAACAGGCATAATTACTGTTTTCATATAAGTTCAGTTAAAACAACCAAGATAACACGCGAAGTCAATTTCACACATTTTATTTAGTGAGTTGAAATCTAGAATTTTGTTCCTGAAATTTAGGAAAATGTAGCACCTCGACTTACCTCGACTTCGCTCGGTACAAGTCGCTCGGCGACCGGAGGTAGAAGGTGAAAGTATTACTATTTGTAGCATTCATGTTTTTCAATTTTTCTCGCCTGTCTGACAATAACTATCTATACAATGTGTTTGAAATTACACAATTTTGGTAACAAATAATCATGAAAATAATTCTTAAAATTTATCCCTATTCCCTACTCCCTATTCCCCATTCCCAACCACATAGCTGAGTCATTAAAAGCTAACTTAAGCAATGCCAATCGGTTGACAAGAGTAAACAACTTTGCAATAATTGGACACAGTTTATCCAGATTTTCTAAACGCTTCATTTGAGGAAAACTAAATTTTTGGGTTAGCGTTATCGTAATTTAGAATACTGGATTTGATAGGAAATTAAGTTAAAACTGAGAAAGATTTAGAGTACAGCCTTCTGTTAGTTATCCGCACAATTAATTATCAATAGTGGTGTAAAGGCGTACAACAATTTCCATAGAAGTGTACAAAAAGTATGAAGTGTGAAGTGTGAATTATGAAGTAGAAGGAAATTTTTCATACTTCATTTTTCAGCTTAATTATCGGTCATTTTGGCTGTTCCCTGGCATAGCACGATTGGAATAAAAATATGGCACTAAAAAGATACGGCCACTTGTTTACAAAACCCTTGAGTCGGTGGCAAATAATTTTGGCAGCTTCTATTACTGTAGCTGTGGCTGGGCTAGGAACTTTTTACACTGTTGCACCAAAATCAAACCGTGTCGCAGTTCAAACCACTCAAGCAACAACACCAAAACCCGCGCCTGTAAAAGTTGCAGTCACCGCTTTAGGACGTTTGCAGCCTGAAGGTGAAGTTACTTATTTGTCTGCGCCTAATTCTATCAACGGTGTACGAGTAGAAAAACTGTTGGTAAAAGAAGGAGATGAAGTCAAAGCTGGGCAGGTATTGGCGTATTTAGAAGATTATGGGCGTGCCACAGCAGCCCTACAACAATCTTTAGATAAATTACAAGTTGCCAAAGCTAAATTAGCGCAAGTGAAAGCTGGGGCAAAATCTGGAGATATCGAGGCGCAAAAAGCCAGCATTGCGAATTTAGCATCTCAATTAAAAGGAGAAGTTGCCACACAACAAGCAACTATTAACCGCATCAAAGCGGAAGTTGATAACGCTCAAACCGAAAACGATCGCTATCAGCAATTATACAAACAAGGTGCGATCGCGGCTTCTGTTGCCGACAGCAAAGCCTTACAACTCAAAACCGCACAGCAACAACTCACCGAAGCTCAAGCTGCACTAACTCGTACACAAAACACTCTACAAGACCAACAAAAAGAAGCGCAAGCCAGACTCAGCAGTATTAAAGAAGTACGTTCTGTAGATGTTGAAGCAGCACAAACAGAAGTTAAAAGTGCTGTCACAGCAATTAAACAAGCCAAAGCTGACTACGAATTAACATACATTAAAGCTCCCATTGACGGTAGAATTCTCAAAATTCATGCCAAAACTGGTGAAGTTATCAATACTTCTGGTTTTGCAGAAATCGGTAAGATATCGCAAATGTATGTAGTTGCAGAAGTGTATCAAACCGATATTCAAAAAGTACGTATAGGTCAAAAAGCATCAATTACCAGTGCTGCATTTGCTGGAAAATTGCAGGGAACTGTGAAAGAAATTGGTTGGCAAGTTGACAAACAAAGCATCTTTAGTCTCAACCCCAGGTCTGATACCGACCGCAGAATTGTAGAAGTCAAAATCTCCATTGATAACCCCGCAGATAGTCAAAAAGTAGCTCGGATGACAAATCTGCAAGTGGATGTATCTATTCAAATTTAGTCAATAGTTAATAGTCAATAGTCAACATAACAAATGACTAATACTTCGGCTTCGCTCAGTACAAGTGACTAATGACAAATAACAAATAACAAATGAATCCATGAATTTCAAGATTCCTTTAGCATGGCTACAGCTTGCACAACAAAAGATTCGTTTTGTCGTTGCTGTAGCCGGAATTGCTTTCATTGTGCTGCTGATGTTTGTCCAGTTAGGGTTTCAAGATGCACTGTATTCTAGTGCAACCGCAGTGCATCAAAGCCTACGCGGGGACTTATTTTTAGTTAGCGCACAATATAAGTCTTTGACATCTAATCAAAGCTTTTCTCGCACTCGTTTATATCAATCTTTGGGGTTTGATGGTGTTGAATCTGTTAGCACCATGTACTTGCAATTTGCCAAGTTAAAAAATCCCGTCAATGGTGAGAAATATTCTATTTATGTGATTGGCTTTGACCCAGGAAATCCGGTACTAAATATCCCAGAAATTGAGCAGAATTTGGACAAGCTCAAAATTCCTGATGTCATGCTATTTGACCGCGATTCTCGTCCAGAATTTGGGCCAATTGCTGCAAATTTTGATAAAGGAAATACTGAACAGACAATTGAAATTTTTCCTTTTGATGGGCCGATTGGCTATAACGTGCGAGTCGGTGGGTTATTTAGCTTAGGCCCCTCCTTTGGTGTAGATGGAAACTTAATTGTCAGCGACTCAACTTTTTTGCGGATAAATCCCAATACTCGTCCAGCAGAAAAAATTGACATCGGCATAATTACTCTCAAGCCTGGTGCTGATAAAGAAAAAGTTTTAAAGAGTTTACAAGCAAATTTACCGAATGATGTTCTAGTTTTTACTCGTCAAGGCTTTATCAACTTTGAGAAACAATATTGGGCTGATAGAACACCGATTGGTTTTATTTTGAATCTAATGTTAACAATGGCTTCTGTGGTAGGTGTGGTGATTGTTTATCAAATTCTCTACAGCAATATTGCCACTCAATTTATTGCTTATGCGACATTAAAAGCCATTGGTTATCCCAATTCTTATTTGTTAAAGGTAGTATTTCAACAAGCGTTAATCTTGGCATTTCTCTCATATATTCCCGGATTTTTCACTTCCATAATTTTGTATGACTTTGCAAGGGAAGCAACAAAATTACCCATCATGATGAATGCTACAAATGCCTTGATAGTGTTTATCTCAGCAGTCTTGATGTGTATTACCTCTGGCGCACTTGCCATTAATAAATTGCGTTCTGCTGACCCGGCAGATATTTTTTAGAGGCTAGAGACTGGAGGCTAGGGATTAAGAGTTAAATAGTATTTTCATTCAGTCTTCTATCTATCTATTTATATTTAGCTTCTAGCCCCTAGCCCCTAACGCCTCACCTTCAACATTCAAACTTTAGTAAAAAAATAACCCCTGATGAACTTACAAAACAAAACTCTCCTGATTACTGGGATTGATGATTTTATCGGGTTGCGTGCAGCCGAGTTAGCTATAGCGCAGGGAATGAAGGTGCGCGGGTTGCAAAGTTCTAGCGATCGCAAGATACCACAAAATCTTAACGTAGAAGCGATCGCTGGTAACATTACCGACCCGAAAATTGCCCAAAAAGCTTGTCAGGGAGTCGATATCGTTCTCCACACAGCACAACTTACCCAAGAAGCTGGCCCCATCAAAGAGTTTCGGGAAATCAACGTCAACGGTACTCTCAACATCGCAAAAGCCGCCAAAAGTGCTGGCGTAAAAACCTTTGTTCACCTCTCCAGTGCGATGGTATATGGCTTTGATTATCCCGATGGCGTAAGCGAAACTGGCCCTTTATCTGGTGATAATAATCCTTATTGCCAGACCAAAATTGAAGCTGAACAAGAACTTTTACCCCTCAACTCTCCACCAGACTTTGGTGTGATTGTAATTCGTGCTGGTGATGTTTATGGCCCTGGCTGTATCCCTTGGATAATCAGACCACTTTTGATGATGCGTCAAAAGCTATTTGCCTATGCTAACGATGGTCAAGGAGTCATCAACCATCTATATATAGATAATCTGATTGATGCCATCTTTTTAGCTATTCAAAAAGAAGCTTACGGTGAAGTTTTTAACATTACCGACGGTCAACAAACTTCCTGGAAAGAGTATTTCATGCGTTTGGCTGCAACCGAAGGTTTACAGGCTCCGATGTCTGTACCAAAAGATGAAATCAAACTATTTCTCAAAATCCGTAGTCAAGGACAAAAACTATTTCGGAAAAAAGCTGATATTCTCCCAGAATCAGTTGATTTTATGACCCGTCCCTATGCCTATTCTATTGCTAAAGCCCAAAACTTATTAGATTACAAACCCAAAGTTGATCTAGAAGAAGGCTTGCGTAGAACATCTGAATGGGTGCAGAAAACAGACATCCAAAAACTAGTTAAGTAGTGTAATCGGCTATCATCTACTTAATTTTTTAACGAACCGCCAAGAACGCCAAGGACGCAGAGTAAATAATCCAGAGATTAGGTAGAGACTTAGCGTACCTCCGCGTTAACCTCAGCGCACCTCTGCGTTAAAAGAAAAACATTACCTCTTCATGAATCATCATGCGTAAAATTGCACGTTGGTCTTACTTTGTGCTTTCTTCTTTAATCAGCATTTATTGTATTAAACCCGTAACCGCAGAACAAACTGCAACACTCACTATTGTAGTCAAAAATGTTCGCCATCAAAAAGGTGATGTATGCTTCCGCATTTACGCCGGGGAAAAAGGTTTCCCCATGAGCGATAAAAGTGAAGTCCAAAGTGGTTGCGCCAAAATTACAGGTAACACTGTAGTTAAAAAATTCTCTGGTTTAAAACATGGTACTTATGCAGTAGCGATTGTTGACGACCAAAATGGCGATCGCAAATTAAATACAGACTTCTTCGGTATCCCTAAAGAAGGCTTTGGTATTTCTAAAAATCCTACAGTTTCAGTTCAAACAGGTACACCAAAATTTCGTGACGCTAGTTTTGTCGTTAACAAAAACACCAGCATCAATATTTACATGAAATACTCTCTTGATCCTTAATAACTAATCTTGTTAAGGCTGGGTATATGGGTATAGGGGTGTAGGGTATAGGGGAAGAAAAGATGATTGGTAAATATCATAGGTTTTTATTTCTATCCCTTAAACTCTTACCCCCTTACACCCTTACACCCCTAAACTCCTACACCCCTCCTCAACGCCTTTCCTCTAAAATTCATGGAAGCATTTACGATATTCCTGTCTAAGTCTTTGCTGGGTTGGCTGGCTATTCAGGTGTGTCTAGCACTTGTTTTCTTGTTCTATTTGCGCTTGGGCAATAGAAGCACATTAGCAGATGAGCAGCTACCTAAAACGGCGGTAATTCTTTGTTTACGTGGAGCCGATCCGTTTTTACCGGAATGTTTGCGATCGCTTCTCACTCAAAATTATCCACAATACACTTTAAAACTAGTTGTCGATAGTCAAACAGATCCAGCTTGGCAAATAGCCCACGATACTATCAGTCAACTAGGCGCAACTAATGTTGATATCAGCTATTTAAGGGTGATTCGCCACAATTGCAGCCTCAAATGCAGCGCCCTTTTACAAGTTTTTGCCGAATTAGATGATGCTTACGAAGTTGTAGCTTTTGTGGATGCTGATACGGTAGTCCATCCCAACTGGTTGCGAGAATTAGTTAGCCCTTTATCTCATCCCAAAGTCGGCGCGACAACTGGTAATCGTTGGTATGTACCAACTGGTAAATATTGGGGTTCAGTAGTCCGCTATGCAGGTAATGTCTCCACAGTTGTGCAGATGTTTTTATTTGGTATTCCTTGGGGTGGTACTTTAGCCATCAAAACAGAACTACTACGCCACACCGGAATACTGGATATGTGGGGTAAAGCCTTAAATGAAGACTTGATGATGCACAAAGTTTTGAAAAAACACGGAATGCAAATCAAGTTTGTACCTTCTTTGATGATGTTAAATCGGGAAGAATCTGATTTACTCGGCTTAATAGATCATCTCAAACGACTGTTTTTATACTCTAGACTTTATCATCCGCAATGGATAGCTATCGTTGGTGATGTAATTTCTAGCATTTTATTTCCCGCTATTACTATTGTTTTGTTACTAGCCTCTTTGTGGGATGAAGAATGGCAAACTGCCGCCTTATTATTTCGCTCTTATAGCATCTACACCCTGGGGCTACTTTTACTCATGTTGACATTAGAGATAGGAGTCAGACCAGTAATTTTAAATCAAGGTCAGTCAGTAACAAAATTATCCCTTGGCACAATATTAAAAATGTTGATTGCCATCCCGTTAACACAATGGGTATATGGTTTAGCAATGCTTAAGTCTTTGTTGAAATCAACTGTGAAATGGCGGGGTGTTATCTATCGTGTCCAAGGGCCTTGGAACGTTCGCTTAGTGGAATACCAAGCTTATGATTTTTTGGATCAACCGATAGATAGCAAAATATCTTTGTGAGTTAAAAGGGGCTAGTACAACAAGGCAAAAGTAAAAAGTCAAAAGGAAAAAGAAAGAATCGTGATACCACAAGTCTTTTAATAATTACCGATGATCTGTTTATTTACGCCAATCTGTACTAGAGTTTTAATCGCCAATCATCAGATCCCCGACTTCTTAGAGAAGTCGGGGATCTGAAAGTCCAAAATCCTATCGAACTCTGTGTAAATCCTGCGTCAGTTGACTGTTATTTTTCGTGAGTCACAAAAGCTATTTATAGCTGGTTTTTCAGATGCAATTGCGTAGGGTTTCTCAAACATGAATGAGTTAATAATATTCTTGTCTCGGTGCTTGTTGAGTTGGTTAGCTGTTCAAGTATGTTCGGTGTTGGCTTTGTTGTGGTGTCTGTCTTCACGACCACAAGACCCATTACTAGATGAAGAACTGCCGAAAACAGCAATAATTCTCTGCTTGCGTGGTGCTGATCCGTTTTTACCAAATTGCTTGCGATCGCTACTCCATCAGGACTACCCTAACTATAATTTGAAGTTGGTTGTGGATAGCATCGAAGACCCCGCATGGCAAATAGCCCACAATACTATCAATGAACTAGGGGCGACTAACGTTGACATCCAACCACTCAAAATAGTCCGCAATAGTTGTAGCCTCAAATGTAGTTCCTTGATTCAAGCTGTCTCGGAACTCGATGAGTCTTACGAGGTTGTGGCTTTAGTTGATGCAGATACCGTCGTGCATCCCAATTGGTTGCGGGAATTAGTCACACCTCTCAATAACCCGAAAGTCGGTGCAACCACAGGGAATCGTTGGTATGTTCCGACAGGTAGATATTGGGGTACTGTAGTCCGCTACATCTGGAATGTTTCAGCACTTGTACAGATGTTTCTTTATGGCATTCCGTGGGGTGGAACCTTAGCAGTCAAAACCTCTGTACTTCATCAAACAGGGCTGCTAGATAAGTGGGGTAAAGCCTTTGGCGAAGATACGATGATTCGTAGCATTTTAGGTAAGTATAAACTCAAAGTTCAGTTTGTGCCTTCTTTGATTATGTTGAATAGGGAAGAGTGCGATTTACCGAGTTTAAGATACTGGTTTCAACGTCAATTGTTATCTTCTCGCTTGTACCATCCTTTATGGATAGCTGTAGCTACTGATGTGATTTTCACAATTATGCTACCGAATCTTTTATTGCTAGTATTTTTCGCGGCTTGGTTGATAGGAGAAGGAGACAGTGCCAATTTAGCTTTGAGTTGGTATGTCAGTTATATGTTGGCTTTAGTTATGCTAATCCTCTTTTTAGAGTTAGGAGTACAGCCAGAAATTCGCGCTCAAGGTCAACAAGTAACAAAACTCTCCGCAGCCGTAATTGGGAAAATTGCGATAACTTTGCCCTTTACACAATGGATTTATGGGTTAGCTATGTTAGCATCGTTTCAGATGCCCACAGTTCATTGGCGTGGTGTAACATATCAAGTTCAAGGCCCTTGGAATATCCGTCTTGTAGAATATCGTCCTTATCATTTACAAGATCAGCCAAGCGATCGCAAAGTTTCTCTCTAACATTCAGAAGTCAGAAGTGATCTTCATGCTATTCAGCACTCAGTAATGAGTGTGGTAAGAGGCTAATTTATTAATCCTTCTGACTTCTAACTCCTGAATTCTTCTTCCAGGAATTTCTCTAGCAATGCGTAAATCCTCAAATTAGCGTTTTGCGGTGTGAGCAAGAATTTTATAGCAATCCTATCTGATTTGTGAGGAGTCGAGTATCTTTTTCCTCACAAACGATGAAACTCCGAGAAAAAATTAACAAACTAACTAAAATCATGAAAAAGCAACAGCTACGCATTGCACTGTTTACAGGATTGTACTCTCCTTTTCTGACAGGAGTTTCCGTTGCAGTCCATCAAAGAGTTCGCTGGTTGCTACAACAAGGACATGAGGTTTTACTTGTTCATCCAGAAATCAATGATAAATATCCCAAAAAAGTTAGCGATCGCCCCATGCCAGGGCTAGATGAATTAAAATCTTTCCCGACTTTTTCTTCATACAAATTCCCCACAGAGCCTTTAATCTTTTATAAGTCTCTTCCCCAACCATTAAACTATCGTCATTGGAGTGATAATAAACTACTAAAACAATTTCAACCAGATATTATTGTGGTTGAAGAAGCTGCTCAAATGCGGGGAGTATATTCAGCATTTTTACAAGGTTATGGTCGTCCTGTCGGAGTAGGATATGCAAAAAAAACTCATACTCCAATTATTTCAGTTTTTCATACTGATATTGTTGCCTACATTAAATATTATTTAGGCGATACATTTTTCAACTTCCTCCGCCCAATTATTCCTCTGATAGTTAAACAGTTTAGTGAATCTTACGACCTGAATTTATTTTCTTCTAAAGAACAGCTTGTAAAATACCAAAACCTCCAATGTAAACGGAGTGAATATCTTCCCTATCAAGGAATTAATTGCGAAAAATTTCATCCCCAAAATATCGTTCATAACCCAATACCCAATGACAACCGACCGACATTACTATTTGTAGGACGTGTTACAGCCGAAAAAAATGTGCCTCAATTAATAGATGCTTTTCCAATAATTGCCGCTAAAGTTCCTGATGTGCATTTAGTGATTGTTGGTAGCGGCCCCTTAGATGCCGAAATTCGTCGGCGTGCAGCAAAATTTGGTTCTGGAATTACTATCTGGGGTGAGTCACACGGTACAGAACTGTTAGGTTGGTTTGCGCGTGCAGATGTATTTGTGAACCCTTCTGTAACAGAAAACTTCTGCACCACAACTAACGAAGCCTTGGCTTCAGGAACTCCTGTAGTAGCTGTGACTGCACCTTCAACATCAGAACAAGTATTTCCTGGTCAGAATGGCTTTTTAGCGGAACCAAATAACCCCAGAGATTTTGCTCACAAGGTAATCGCTATCTTAGAAAATCCTGAACTCAAAGCCGCAATGAGCGAAAAAGCTCGTCCTTCTATTCTTCAGTATGATTGGTCTGCTTGTATGGAGAAGTTTGAAGCTAGACTTTACGAAGTAGTACAAACATCTCAACCACAAAAACCCACAGTTGTGGGATAACTTGACTATCACTCTAGTTAACTAAACATAAAACAATCCCAAATGATTAGGACTCACGTAGAACAATAGTTGGTGCGTGAGTCCTGATCATTTGTGAGCGCCTAAATACCAACTTTTCATCTGTGTCTCCTAATTGTTGATTTGCCACAGGCGATCGCGGAAAAATGGACGAAATAACTCACAAGCCAGACTTGCTGTCGCACCATGCAAATGTACTAACCCCATCTTTTGCAACTGGGAAGCTTGTACAGCTTCGCAATCTATGGGGTTTGATTGCAGAACAATGTCTGTAAAATATGGCATTAAATCGGGATAGCGTTGTAGATTTAACAATTGCTGTTCTAGATGATCTGCATAGATGGCGGTGGTAGCAGCAGAATTTTCTAACAGTTCTTCTAGAGTGATTGTCTGCTGATGTAAATGGTAAAATGCCAGTTGCAACCGATAGGGGTGTCCTCCCAATAAAGCGAGAAGGCGATCGCTTTGTTGTACCGTCATTTCTTTTCCCCAACGATGTGCTAATTCTTGCACTTGATTTGGGGTAAATTCAGGTAACTCAATCACTAGTCCAGTATTCAAGAAGGATTGATTGATCACATTGGCTATCTGGAGTTCTGTGGAATGAACTGTCACCAATCGGAGGTTGTGCCAAGGATTCCTATCCACAACTCTTGCTTTAGCTTGCTCACACCAACTTCGTAAAAGTAGGAAAAATTCACGAGCAATATCTGGATAAGCAAACAACTGATTAAGTTCATCAATCGCAATCACTAAAGGGCGATTCAGGTTAGCTAAAATCACATCCTCAAAGTAATCTGTCGCATTCGATTTGCTACCCAAGGTATCATCCCAAAAATTGGCAATTACATTTGGTAAGTCTAGCTGCTTGCTGACTCTGGCACAGAACCATTGGAGGAAGCGTTCTAGGTTCTGTAAAATTTCATCGTTGGCAAGTTGCAAGCTTACAGAAACGGTTTGATATCCCAGGTTTTTAGAGTAAGCCAAGATGCGTGTCATCAGAGAGCTTTTACCCATTTGTTTAGGGGCGCGGATATTTATGGACGCACCTGATTGGTGAATAGCTTCGTAACAGAGCGATTCAAGAATGGGACGATGAATGTAGAAGACTGAATCCAAAGGCATCTGTCCCCCTGGTGGTGTCAGGGGACGAGGTTGGAGATAGTCTTGCGGTCGCTCCATTTTGTAAATTTGCTGAGTATTGTTGCGATCGCAAATTTGTTTGAAAGGAAAGCCGATTTCCGCAGCGGCCATTGAACTAATCTTTGCAAAATCGTCTTGTTCAGGTAACAAGTAAAGATAATCCTCCTTTAATAAAGTCAAATTAAAGGCGTGGAAACAGCACTCCAAAGTTCGCTTATCAACTCCCACTGAGCCAGTAAAGACCTTGCTGAGGGTATTGGGAGTTAAACCTGTTTTCTCACTCAAATCTTCGAGAGTACATCGCTTAAAGTTTTGCTGAACTTCTACATGAGCTTTTGCTTGATTTAGTTTTCTGAACCCTTGAGCCGTAAGAATTGCACCCCGCCGCCTTACATTATTTTTCGATTGTAATTGCATTTTTTTACTATTAATAAACTAGAAAAATGTATTTATTCATCTGCTTAATAAATTGAACCAAAGAGATATCATCTATCTTTTCCAGATTTATGCAATATAGTTACAAATCTTACAGACGCAATTCCGAAAAGCCTATTACCAAATTTTTGCGGAATTAGATGTTATCCCTCTTTTGTTACCTTTGTCAGAGAATAATCCGAAACGCTTAGTTTTACGTTTGTTCTCAACAAAGGAGTTTAAATGATAAAGTGGGCTGGCGATCGCTCAATTCATTAATTTGTTTAGCATTCATAAATGAGTTAGTATTTTTCTCTCCCCGTAATAACAAAAGAGTGATTATTTAGTAATAACAGCAGCATATTTTTTAATTTTGGGTTTTTTCCAAAGTTAAAAAATATATTAATTACTCTTTACAAGGTACTTAGGTTTTAAATAACTAAAACTGAGACAGAAAAAGACTTTGGGTAATTGCTGATCCAAAGTTATTAACTTTGTTCTTAAAGTTGCAAACTTTGATGGTGTTGGTGGTAAGGAAGACAGATTATCAAGGAATAAGCGAGTAAGAAGTGGCTGAACAAGAAGAATAACATCTTCATGCTGTACCTTCTTTCTCAGAAATCACCTAACTTAAATAATCTGGAGAAAAATGACCACTGAGTACACTATCTACCTCGTCAACAATTCCTCACGAACAGAACTTTTTTGGTGTTTCTTGGCTCGTCCCGAAGAACTCGTAAATGATCCTAACGTTTTCGCTAACTCCAACACCAACTTGTCAGTTAGTCCAAATTATGGTGGGATAAATACATTTACCATACCTGTGGAGTATATTCTAGGAGCTGGAGCAACTAATAATGCTGTTGCCCCGAACATCCGGATCACCTCCTCCATCACCAAGAAGGCTAAGTTGACAGAGACGTGGGAAGCAAAATACTTCGACGTGCCTCCTTACCAGGGACCTGAAATGAGCAAATCCGGCTCGATAAGTCCAGCAAACACCCTTAGCATTGAGTCTAGTCCATTTGAGCAACAAAAGAACGAAGCCCAGGGATGGTTTGCTAATATGTCTTTTGGGATTCAAACTCTGCAAGGATTCATAGGTATGACTTGGTCTCCTGCGCCCAACAAAAAGAGAATACTAACTCCCAAATTGGAATTCTATGTGTCCATTGGAGACTACGGCTCCAATAGCTTGGCTGACTGGAATGAAGTATCTAGAGGTAGTGCAGTAATCTCAGTTCCAGGCTCCTTTGATATACTTGGGAATACAACTGTCACATATAGTTCCAGTGGAAAATGGACAGTCACTCCAGGAAAACCCCCAGTTGTCAGTGATCTTGTTAGTAGCTTGATTCAGAGTCACCAATTACTATCAAAGGCTCATACTGATTTAGCGGCTTTAGTCAAAGTTAAACAGTACTCCATTAATGAGTCAGTTAATGATGTTACTGCTAAAACAGTTCAGATCAATGATGGGAATTCCAGTAATATCGATCTCGGAAATTCTACAGCAATGAATATTACAGCTAAGAACGGTAATGCTATGGTCTATGTCGATTATTTGAAAGGTGGGAAATACTCAAGCGCAATCAAGCCATCTGCTGGATATTCCAGTCCCTTCATTGTCAAAGACACACATTCCAAGACTGTGCTGAAATCAGACCTTGAATCGGAGAATGTTAGAGTTAGTGTTGAAAATGCGGATATAGTGGTGACTTATTGACCTAAAACAAGCGAGTCCAGCGATCGCCTCATATTTTAGTGAGATTGCCCACGTTGTAGCCTTTGTTAACTAAAACGCACCACATCATTAAATTCAAATTCTTTGGGTTAGCAACAGCGTAACCCACTTTATATTTTACGTTATCGCAGCTACAAATAAGCCAAAAATCCAGTCGCTATTATACTGATAATTTTGGCGTTGCATAATTGCGGGATAAAATCATAAAATTCTAATTTTCAAACTCTTGCTCTTTGCGCGGCAGTCGCTTCAAGTCGGGAAACCCGCCCAACGCGCTGCCTTGCCTTTGCGTGAGACAAAAATCATCCCCTCAATCAGCAACGCCATAATTTTGAGCGATCGCTAACACACCCGACTAAACCTTAGTGCAATTTAAGCAACAGAAAAATCTGTTAATTTACGAGTTTCTAGAGCATAGAGAGTAATATCATTTCCGGATAATCAGTGATGATTCAGTCAATCTGTGCAGACACATCAAAACCCTCTCCTCTGCTCCTCTACTCCTTCTGCGTCTTAATCATAAGTCTTTTACCGGACACGATATAAATGAGCGATCGCTAAATTGATAACTTATCACCTCGTGGCGTAAGTCCTAGTTAATATACAAATATGCTCATATTTGATGTTCGAGAATCCATCAGTAGACTCTAAGTATATTAACTTTAGGTATTTATATGTTTTTAGTAACAGGAGCAACGGGGGGAATTGGTCGTCGTGTTGTGCGACTGCTACGCCAACAGGAACAATCAGTCAGGGCGTTTGTGCGGCTGACCTCACGTTATAGTGAGTTGGAACATCGGGGTGCAGAAATCTTCATTGGTGACTTGCGCCAGGCCAAAGATATAGAAAAAGCAACTCAAGGTGTCAAATATATTATCAGCACTCACGGTTCTGAGGGTGACGCGCTCTCACTGGACTATCGCGCCAATATAGAGTTAATTGACCAAGCAAAGGCTAATCAAGTTCAGCATTTTGTGTTTGTGTCTGTGTTGGGAGTCGATCGCGGCTATGAAGATGCGCCTGTATTTAAAGCTAAACGCGCAGTCGAACAATATTTAGTAGATAGTGGCTTAAATTACACAATTTTACGTCCATCTGGACTAGCATCTAATTTGCTGCCACTGGCAGAACAGTTTCGAGAAACAGGATTGTATTTACTGATTGGTGATCGCAAAAACCGTAGCTCAGTTGTGAGTACAGATGATTTAGCAAAAATGATAGTTGATTCTGTCAAACTTACAGAGGCGCATAACCAAATATTGCCAGTTGGGGGGCCAGAAATTTTGCAACGGGAAGATATTCCGCAAATTTTTGGTCGAATTTTTAATAAAGAACCGATAGTCATCAACCCACCAGTTTTTTTAGTGGATGGTTTAAGACATATTATTGGTTTGTTCAGTCCGCAAGCGCAAACAGCCTTGGGGACTTATCAGACATTGCTATCTAATGAATTTTTCTGTAAAAAAGATGAAATAGCTAACTTAGAGAGGATTTTCAATTTTCAATTGGAAACTTTGGAAAATTTTTTACGACGCTATTTAGCAGTTTGAATTTAGAGGTTAGAGGTTACAGGTTACAGGTTAGAGCTTAGTTTAATGCGATCCCTAGTTCCTCCCCAAGTCCTCAATTCCTAAACCCTAACTCCAAGCCCCTAGCTTCTAGTCTCTAGCCCCTAGTCCCTCCTATTAAATTTAAAAATTTTATGACTTCTCCCCTATTTGCTAATGCTGCTCAAGCGCGTCAAACAAAACAGCGATTCGCCAAGCCAGAGGATCAACTGTCTTATGAGTTAGGTAAGGCAGTTCAAGAGTTGCCACCGCTTTATACTAGATTGTTAGCCGGAACCATTAGTTTAGCGTTATTCGGCACGATCACCTGGGCGCATTTCTCGGAAATTGATGAAGTAGCGATCGCCCAAGGGGAATTAATTGCTTCAACCCAAGTCAGACCTTTGACATCCCTGGGGAATGGGATGATTTTAGCGGTGAAGGTGAAAGAAGGCGATCGCGTCACCAAAAATCAAGTATTAATTCAACGTGATCCCGATTTCCAAAAAACAGACGTAAACCGCCTGACAGAATCTAGCAAGTTGATTAAAGATGACTTAGAACGTTTGGATGTAGAACGCATCGGTGGTCAAAGCACTGGCGAGAAACTACAAGATGAACTGTTGACTGCACGCTTACGCGATTATCAAGCACGTCAAGCCAGCGCCGAAGCCGAAGCCAACCGCCAACGCGCCCTCCTCGACCAAGCAAAAGTCCGCTTAACAAGATTGCGAGAAAATTTAGAAACTGCCAAAACTGCATTAGTTAACTCCAAAGCTAACTTAGCTAATGCTCAAAATATCCGCGCCACAGTCAAAGAAGCATTAACAATTGCCAAAAATCGAGAAACCAAACTCCGCACCTTGATTACCCCTGGTGCTGTCCCTAGAGTTGATTACTTAGAAGCCCAAGAAAGATTAAATCGGGCTACCGCAGATGTTACCAGATCAGAAGATGAAGTGACTAATGCTAATAATAGAGTCGCAGAAGCACAGGATCGAGTGGTATCTCTCGAAAAAGACATCGCAGCCCAAGTCCAAGAAGTTCGTCAAGCTGAAGAAGCTTTTCAAGGGGCGCGTAATCAAGCACAACGTGTAACATCTGAGCGTCAAAGTGAAATTTTGACTCAAATGAACAAGCGCAAAGAAGAATTAACCACCGTCTCTGGTCAATTAGCCCAGGCGAAAAAGCAACAAGACGGAGAAACCATCAAAGCACCTGTAGCTGGGACAATCTACAGAATTAAGGCGACCAAAGGCCCCGTGCAATCAGGGGAAGAATTACTGTCTATCTTGCCAGATGGTGAAGAATTAGAACTAGAAGTAAAAGTCCTCAACCGCGATATTGGCTTTATTCGTCCAGGAATGAAAGCAAAGGTTAAAATGGCGACTTTTCCTTTCCAAGAATTCGGCACTATTGATGGCACAGTCGTACAAGTTAGCCCCAATGCTGTAGTTGATAAAGACTTAGGGTTGGTTTTCCCCACCAGAATTCAAATGAATAAACATTCCCTAAACGTACGGGGTAAAGAAGTAGTATTTACACCCGGTATGGTAGCTACAGGCGAAATTGTCACGCGCAAAAAATCAATTTTAACTTTCCTGATCGAACCCGTAACTCGCCGATTTAGCGAAGCTTTTTCTGTTAGGTAACAGGTGACAGGTGATAGGTGACAGGTGACAGGTGACAGGTGACAGGTGACAGGTGATAGAGGCTAGGGACTAGAGACTAGATGAATGTATTTGATTGGAGTGAAAAACGCTGTTCCCCTTATCATCCTTGTCTTCCTTGTCCCCCTTCCCTATAAAAAAAGAACCCTCGAAATTTCGAGGGTTCTTTTTTTTAAATCAGTTTTTTAAATAAATTAGAAAGGTGCGATCGCTAAACAAATGACAGCTAACATGGCAGCTATGACATAAAATACAGCCACAACTTGTAATTCTGACCAGCCACCCAACTCTAAATGATGATGTAAAGGAGCCATTCTTAACAAGCGTTTGCCTTTGCCATCTGGGCCTTTTGTCGCTTTGTAATAAGCAACCTGCGCCATTACAGACAAAGTTTCCACAAAGAAGATCCCACTGAGGATAAATAATGCTACCAAGCTGTTGGTTAACAGTGCCACAGCCGCTAACGCACCACCTAACGCCAGAGAACCAGTATCACCCATAAATACGCGGGCTGGGTTGCGGTTGTGTGCCAAGAAACCTAAGCAACTACCACTTAAAGCCGCACAGAAAACCATCAACGGTAGGGAAGTTGGGGCGACTACAGCACCTAAAGCCAAAAGTGCGATCGCGACAGTTCCACCTGCTAAACCATCAATACCATCAGTTAAATTAGTTGCATTACTCTCTGCCACCAGCACAAACCCTGCCAACGGCCAAAACAGGAAACCTAAAGGCAGTGCAAAGCTCACCCAAGGCAAAGCAATATTTGTAATATTAGAAGGCTGATTAAACATTAACCATATACAAAACAGCACTGCAAACCCAATTTGCAAAGCTAATTTCATTTTGGGAGAAATCCCTTTATTGGACTTACGGCGGAGAATTTGCCAGTCATCAATCCAACCAATAAAACCATAGCTCAGTGTTAATGCGGAGACAGCAACAACTTCTGTGGCGAAATTAGACATTATACAGGCAACGATCGCCGCTACCGGGATGAAGAATATCCCGCCCATTGTTGGTGTGCCTGCTTTTTTTAGATGGGCTTGTGGGCCATCTTCGCGGATAATTTGTCCAGTTTTGAGTGCTTGTAGTAGAGGTACTACCACATAACCCACAGCAGCCGAAATCACTGCACACAACAACAAAGGCATCGTGAGTGATGTGTTTTGCCAAGGCAATCTATTGCCCATCAAATCACAAATTACTGCCGCTAAACCCAGCCCGGTGGCTAAGGCAGAAGCGAGACCGATACCAGAAAAAATGTTTAATCCTTGGTTAGGAGACAATTTAGCGTCCACAGGATGTTCCCTTCACTCCACACTACAAAATTTAATTACAGGGACGACAGCTATCACCAAGTCCCTAGCCTGCTGGCTAATCTTCGTCAATAGCTATATCGTCATCATCATCATCAAGATAGTCGCCAATGCCATCTTCTCCACCGAGAAAATCTGAGATTTCTTCGTTTTCTTCCTCAGAAAAATCAGGTTCATGCACATCACGCGCTATTAAACGACCATTGGATTGCAGCCAATCTAAGAGGGAAGATTCTTGTTTTAATGGAATTACAGCAGCGCGTTGGTTGCGGGGTTCTTCACGTAAGGGAGAATTCAACATATCGACGAAGAAACAAAATGTTAATGTAACTAGACATTAAGCAGTCTATCACTTGAAACGTAATAATTTAGTTATTTATTGATTCAAGTCTTGCCTGCTGAAATCCGTAAGTTAGCAAAAATATTTTATTTAATAGTGGTAGTACAAATAGGAATAAATTCTTAAAACTTTTGAGAGCTTGATACATAGGGCAACAATAATTCGACTTAAGGTGGATGAATTTTACACATTTTTGATTTGGGGTAATAAACAATGATGGGCAAGGCGGCTTTAATCAATGCGATCGCACCAACCAATCGTGGTTTACTGGCTACTGAGCCACAAAAACAAGCTATCTTAGCTGCGATCGCTAATTTAGAAGACTTTAACCCAACACCACGCCCAGTAGAAGCAAGTTACTTGCTAAATGGAAATTGGCAATTACTTTATACCACTAGTAAGGCGCTTTTAAACCTAGATCGTTTACCTTTTTGTAAACTTGGTCAAATTTATCAGTGTATTCGGGTAGAAACTACCAGCGTTTACAACATTGCTGAAATTTATGGCTTACCTTATCTCGAAGGATTAGTCAGCGTAGCAGCTAAATTTGAGCCAGTTTCCGGTCGTCGCGTCCAAGTAAAATTTAATCGTTCTATTGTAGGTTTACAACGTTTAATTGGCTACACTTCACCAGATAATTTTATTCACCAAATTGAATCAGGTAAAAAGTTTTCGGGAATTGATGTCCCAATTAACAGCGAAAACCAACAAGGCTGGTTAGACATTACTTATATAGATGATGATCTCCGCATTGGCAGGGGTAACGAGGGTAGCGTATTTGTTTTAACTCGAACATAAAGTTTTCCTTTTGTGTGTTTTGGCGAACGAGAACGAAGTTATTTCATCATGTGCGCTTTGTCAAGGAGGGTCTGACCCCATTCTAGGTATAAGAATTTTTCTGAGAACCTAACGAGAGGAAGATATCAAGCGAAAAAGTATGAAGTGTGAAGTCTAAAGTATGAAATCTTATCCTTTAGCCTCCTACCCGGTGGGTGAATCTCGACTTCGCTCGATTACCGCGAAGTCGAACCCACGGACTCCTGCCTCCTGCCTCTGGTGGGTGAATCTCGACTTCGCTCGATTACCGCGAAGTCGAACCCACTGCCCCATGAAATCAGATAAATAACTTAACAAACCCTCTAGCAACGACCTTCAGGTTGTAGAGTGAAATCAAATAGCCCTATATATCGGCAATTGATAACTAAAAGGGAAGATAATCATGGTTCAACGTGGTTCTAAAGTACGTATTCTCCGCCCAGAATCCTACTGGTTCCAAGATGTCGGCACCGTGGCTTCTATCGATCAAAGCGGCATTAAATACCCAGTAATCGTCCGTTTTGATAAGGTAAATTACTCTGGCATCAACACCAATAACTTTGCCTTAGATGAACTAATCGAAGTAGCTCCTCCGGCTAAAGCTAAAAAATAAGTAGCAAAGCTCAAAGGGGATTCTTTAATGGGATGATGAAGGGAAGCTTTAAGTATGTAGAATGAAGCCTAAAGTTTCAGTTCTTTCATGCTTCCTCTCAGCCTACTCTAAGTCAGAGAAACTGCCCTGCGGGTATTTACGGTTTCTGTTCGATAGAATAGATATTTACCCCTAAGTGCTTACAGTACTTCCTCTCATCTTTCCCAACCAGAATAGGCAAGAGATTATGTCCCTGAGCCTTTTCGATGATCCCTAGATAATTTGCTTACTTATCAGTTCCAATGCCTGAACTGCCTGAAGTTGAAACAGTCCGCCGGGGTCTAAATCAATTGACCCTGAATCAAAACATTACGGGTGGAGATGTGTTGCTCAATCGCACCATCGCCTACCCGTTTTCTGTTGATGAGTTTATTCAAGGAATCCAAGGTGGTGCCATCATGACTTGGCATCGCCGGGGGAAATATCTTCTCGCTGAACTTTCCCCTGGTGCTGGCTACCTTGGAGTGCATCTGCGGATGACTGGTCAATTATTATGGCTGCACCGTGATGAACCACTGCACAAACACACAAGAGTCAGACTATTTTTTGGGGATCAACAGGAATTGCGCTTTGTTGACCAACGCACCTTCGGTCAAATGTGGTGGGTTCCCCCAAAAGTGCCGGTCGAAAGTGTCATTACTGGTTTAGCTAAATTAGCAGCCGACCCGTTTGCACCAGAATTCACCGTTGCGTATCTGGCTGCTAAACTCAAAAATCGCCGCCGTCCGATTAAAACCGCATTATTAGATCAATCTGTCGTCGCGGGATTAGGTAATATCTACGCCGACGAAGCATTATTTAAATGTGGCGTGTTACCAGAAACCTTGTGTACAGATTTGCAACCGCAGCAAATTGAACAGTTACGTAAAGTCATCATTGAAGTTTTAGAAACTAGTATTGCGGCTGGCGGTACCACTTTTAGTAATTTCCTTAACGTTAAGGGGATCAACGGTAACTATGGTGGTGTCGCCTGGGTTTACAATCGCGCTGGGGAACCTTGCCGAGTTTGTAACAATGTGATTCAGCGAATTCGGTTAGCTGGCCGTTCTAGTCATTTTTGTCCGCAGTGTCAAAGTTAGTTATAGACATAAATTACGCACAAAGATTTATTGTAGAGACTGAGTGTAAGAGCTTTAGATACATACACTCCTCAACCCCTACTCCTCTGCTAGGTATACATAGCAATATTGGGTGGTGATACTACTACACCCCTGACAATCTTTGTGCATCAGTCCTGATTACCTGTGTTTATTTTTGGTCATCTGTGGTTTAATTGTCAAAACTTGGGCATTACCCAACATCCATCATTCAAACACTGCTCATGATTGACATTGACGGTTCCTATGGGGAAGGAGGCGGACAAGTTCTCCGTACTTGCTTGAGTTTGGCCGCTATCACAGGTGAACCTATTCGCATTGCCAATATTCGCGCCGGACGCAAAAAGCCAGGGTTAGCGCCACAACACCTGACAGCAGTTCGGGCGGCGGCAAAGATTTGTCAGGCTCAACTACAAGGTGATGCGTTGGGTTCAATGATGCTGGAATTTATTCCCAGTAGCCCAGTGCAAGCGGGAAATTATACTTTTGATGTCAGTGAAGTGCTAGAAGGTGGTTCGGCTGGGGCAATTACTTTAGTTTTACAAACAATTCTTTTACCTTTAGCCTTAGCCAAGGGTAATTCTCAAGTAACATTGCGCGGTGGTACTCATGTGATCTTCAGCCCGACAATGACATACATTGAGCAGGTATATCTGCCTATGCTCCAGCGTATGGGTGTCAAAGCATCTGTGAAATTAGGTGCGTGGGGGTGGTATCCCCAAGGTGGCGGAGAGGTAGCATTGCAGGTGAGTGGTGGTAGTCAATTCAGTGGCATACATTTACTAAAACGCGGCAATTTACGCCAAGTACGGGGACTGGCGGTGGTGACAGAATTACCTGCTCATATTCCTCAACGGATGGCAAATCGGGCTGAGAAAATATTACGCATAGCAGGGTTCAAGGTGTCTATACAAGCTTTACGGGAAAGAGGCGTGGCGGCGGGAGCGGGGATTTTCCTGACGGCTGAATATGAGAATAGCTTGACAGGATTTGGTGGGTTTGGGCGGTGGCGGATGTCATCGGAAAGGGTGGCTGAAATTGCCTGTGAACAACTGCTGAAGTTTCACCAAACAGGTGCGCCTGTTGATGAGCATTTAGGAGATCAGTTAATTTTGCCAGCCACTTTGGCTACAGAAGCAAGCCAGTATCATGTAGCGAATATTAGTACCCATTTGACAACCAATGCAACGGTGATTGAAAAATTTGGACTGTCGCGGGTCATGGTAGATGAGGTGGAGAAGATTGTGAAGGTAATGCCAATATCTCACGCAGAGACTTGGTGAGTAAGAGTTTGAGAGATATTTTTCGTCTTTAGAGGCAAGCAAGACTTTTAAATCTGTTACCTGTCACCTGTCGTCTATGACCTCTATACCAAAATTGGTAAACCGCACTTTTCAGGGCGGTAAGCACAACTCTGGGTTGATTTTAATATTTGTTACGTTTCGTTACACTAAAGACATCGAGAGGAAAACTAAATCTCTCGGCAGCTTTCAAAGGTGAACGACATGAATGGCACAATTCGCGTTGGTAATCTCTTCGGGATTCCGTTTTACATCCATCCGTCATGGTTTTTGGTGTTTGGCTTAGTAACCTGGAGCTATAGTAGTGGACTTTCAGCCCAATTTCCCCAACTGTCTGGGGGGTTAGCATTGCTACTAGGATTGATGACGGCGCTGTTATTGTTTGCTTCTGTCGTTGCTCATGAATTAGGACATAGTTTTGTCGCTTTACGCCAAGGAATTGATGTTAAATCCATCACATTGTTTATCTTTGGTGGTTTGGCGAATTTAGAAAAAGAATCGAAAACTCCCGCAGGAGCTTTTTGGATTGCGATCGCTGGCCCGTTAGTCAGTTTATTATTATGTGGTATTGTCACCGTAATTGGTGTGACAACACCTGTATCAGGGCCACTGGCAGCAGTTCTTGGTGTTTTAGCTTCCGTTAACTTAGCCTTAGCATTGTTTAACTTGATTCCTGGTTTGCCTTTAGATGGTGGTAATGTCCTCAAAGCTCTGGTGTGGAAAATTACAGGCAATCCCTATAAAGGTGTGACCTTTGCCAGCCGAGTTGGACAGGTGTTTGGTTGGGTGGCGATCGCTTCTGGTATACTTCCACTAGTATTTTTTGGCAGTGCAGCTAATTTCTGGAATTTATTAATTGGCTTCTTCTTATTACAAAATGCTGGAAATGCAGCCCAATTTGCCAGAGTCCAAGCAAAGCTTGATGGGTTAACAGCCGCAGATGTCGTTACAACTGATAGCCCCATCATCTCTGCAAATCTCACTCTCAGAGAATTTGCTGATGAACAAATTCTGCACAAACAAGACTGGAAACGCTTCTTAGTGACAGATGATGCAGAACAATTAGTTGGTGCGGTTACACTCGATGACTTGCGAAAAATTCCGACAACTCTGTGGACAGAAACTCAAGTTAAAGAAATCATGCGCCCAGTTGCTGCATCCACCACAGTACAATCAGATCAACCCCTCCTAGAAGTCATCCAGCTACTAGAACAACAAAAACTCTCCGCTTTAGCTGTAATTCGGGAAAATGGCGTACTCGTGGGGATTTTAGAAAAAGCAGCGATTATTCAACTTTTGCAAGGACAAGCTGTAACTAACCCTGCATAAATGTTTCATCACAAAAGACTCCTTCTCACACCTCCTTCAGTTCATCTGAGGGAGTTTTTTTGTGAGAACAGTATAAATCCAAAATTGTTTTACTCTGCATCTATACCCAATTCTCGTAGCTTTGCTAATAATACAGCTTGACGCTGACGTTCAATTTCCAATTGTGCGATCGCGTCATCGGCGCGTTGGCGTTCTTGTTCAGCGCGTTGGCGTTCTTGTTCAGCTTGTTCGGAACTCCATAGCAACAAATTACCGGCTTCATCCCACCATCGCAACCAATAAATATTCATCCCTAAGCGAGTTCCGCGCCAAATTCCTAAAAATAATTCCAATTCGGGAATCCAAAATTGTCCTGATTCTGTTGGTTGTTGCAATACATATCGTCCATTTTCCAGACGCAGGACTTCTAAGCTGACTTCGTAGGGATTAAAAATTACATAAACGGGAACTTGCAATATTTGTTCGTAAAAATAGAGTTTCCCATAGGGAAAGGTGGGACGAATCGAATATTCTCCGTTATCGGTATCTGATAAAAATTCCATTACCACAGCCACATTTTCACCTTCGATGTTGGGTGTGTAGCTGCGCCGAATTACACCTGTACCCACTGGTGAAACACGAGGTATATATAGCCAATCAGGTGCTTTAACAACAGTTTTTTGATTAATATTAGCAACGATGCCAAAGTTAGACGCAACTAGCATCTCTGGTTGAATACGATTGGCTGTAGCTAACGCTTCTGTTAAAGCTGCTGCTAAAAAAGGCTGTTGAATATTTTCCTGTGGATCATCGGGCAGAATAAAATCATCTGGGAGTTTTTCCCAAGTGACAACAGGGTTTTGGCGCTGAGGTGCGGCTAGAACCATGATGGTTAAAATGTCGCTGGTGGACTTGGAAGCTCATGCAAATATTTTACAGTGCTTTTTCGATGGTTGAAATTCATAGGTATTGAGAGATATCGAGAGATTGTCTGGGAAAACAAAGTTACTTTTGTGTCTAGTTCGGGAACTCTAGCAATTAAGGTTTTGTTTTACAAGGACTTCTTATGGATAAATCCATTGTTCAGTTAGTTGATGAGTTACCCAGTGACAATATTACTGTCAAAGTTCTCAAAGCCCTTGATTATGTAGCGCCGGGACAGTGGGATAATTTGGTGGGATTTGATAATACTGTGCGTGCGATTACTGGTGAAACTGATGCGAATGTGATTCAAAGAATCCGCGATCGCGCCGATAGCATATACTTAGATCCACAAAACGGTTATCAAGCAGCAGTCAAACTGTATCAAATCATCGACAAAGCCGATGCAGCAATGGGAACTGCGGCTTTAGCTAACAAAGTGAGCGAAAAAATTAGTTTTCTCTCATTTTTAGGTAATATTACGCCCAAAGCCGATGTCACCCAAACAATTGACTTAGTTCTCAAAATTGCTGTCGAAATCATCGCCTTCTGCAAAATTAACGGGATTCCCCAACCAAACCCCCAAGAATTTGCCAATACTTTAGCGAATAACTATCAAAATGCTTCCCTGATGCGGATGGCAGCTTTGGTATGTATCGATGGTATTCTACCTTTAGGCCCCGACTTTCTGATTAAAATTCAGGAAATTATTGGCGGTGCTAATGCTAGTGATGCGATCGCTCAAAACCCTGTTTTCCAAGCTGTTAATAGTTCTTTACCTGGTAATAGCCCAGCTGATAAAGTTGGTTTTCTTTCCCAAGCCTTTAACTCAGTCCAAGGCTGGATGAATGGACTTGTCGCCAAGACGGGAATCACACCACAGTCAGTTGCTAAGGGTTTGAGTAGTTTTGTGCAGATTGCTGACGATAATTTAGACTTTGTAGCCGCCGTCTTAGATCAAACTACAAATTACTTTGAGCATACAGGTATTCAAACTGTTGCCCGCAGCATCATTTTACAAGCTCACCCTCTAGTCAAAGCCGAAATTGCCGAAGAAGCCAAAAAGCCACAAAAACAAGATACTGCATCCGCCAGTAAGTCCAAATCAGATACCAGCCAGTATGCAGTCAATAGCACAGTAGAAGTCTGGGACGAAGAAGACGAAGAATGGTATAAAGCCACAATTCAGAAAATTAAAGACGACCAATTCTATATCAATTACATCGGCTATGGTTCATCTTCTGATGAGTGGGTTGGTGAACAAGATATTCGGATTCGTGACATTGAATCATCCGATGATAATGGATTTGCTGTTGGTCAAAAAGTTAAATGCTGGGATGATGAAAACGAAGAATGGTATACTGCCACAATTGAAGAAATTCGCGGTCAACAATACTTTGTGCATTATGTTGGTTATGACTCATCTTATGATGAGTGGGTTAATTTAGCAGAAATTTGCTAATACAGCAGAAGGCAGTGGTTCGGCTACGCTCACCAAGCGGTAAATGTAGAGACGTTATATGTAACGTCTCTACATGGTTTTTGTGTTTACTTAACTAACAAAATTCCTTCAGTTACAAGATTTGTAATTAGAGGAATAATGTCACCTTCTAAATCTAAATCTGGCGACCAGTCAGCAATATCAAATAAATTAAATTCATCACAATTAAATAAATTTTCTACTAATTTTTCGGGTATACCTTTAAGGTCAATTTGTTTAGAACCAACGCGCACTTGATATTGTCCGTCATCAATTTGTTTAATCCGAATCCTGTGTAGTGGCGACCAAATAAACTGAGTTGTAAATAAATTCGGAAAAATATTAGTTCCCATTTGAGCGGGTAAACTAACTAATAACTGCGGTTGATGTTGATAATTGAGCGATTCTATATATCTGTGGAAAATATCCGGTTGCTGTAAGGTCTCAATTAAATGCTGACGCAATGCACTTAACTGTTTTTCTATCACATTTATATTGCTATTGGCGATCGCTGGTAAACTTTGCCGCCAATTGACATTTTCACATAAATCTTTGATCAGCCAATCAAGCCAATCAAGCCCTGTTTGACATTCAATCCCAACCGTGAGGTGAAGAGATGGCTGTTCACAAGCCACAGCATAGTGCCAATGTCCTCTAGGGATGTACAATAAATCTCCAGCTTGCAACACACATTCGAGATAAGGCTGCTGTTGTGGTTGCTGCTGTTTTGATGATGGCATATCTGCGGTAGGATATAAAACTGTTGGTTCATAAACAAACCATTGTTTTTCACCCTCCATTTGCAAAATCAAGACATCATGAGTGTCGTAGTGACAATCAAACCCTTGCTGTTTGGCTGGTGAACAATATAAATTAATGTGGGTTTCATAGCCAATTTCATGGCGCAGATTTGCTGCGAGTTCAGCGACAGCCGGTATTCGATGATGTACACCGTTGATAATTAGTGTAGCGCCTTGACGCAGGCGATCGCTCCACTCTTGCCGATTCCTTGTCTCTGGCAAAGATTTGCCATTTATTGAAAAGTGTAAATCTGGTTCTTTGAGCTTATGATAATTCAGTAGTTCATTCAAATCTTTCCACGCAAAAATTTTTTGCCATCTTTGAGAATTATCACTTGAAATATGAATTGCTTTTTCTGTCCAGAACTCCGTAAAAAATTTATCTAATGAAAAGTATGTTAGTAATTCTTGTATGGTTCTCATATCATGTTAATTTTTTTTAAATTGACTTTCAATTTATCAATTTTATTAATATCTAATAAATAAAGGGGCAGGGGTATAACATTCCTATTTGATATATGGCAACAGGCGATAATAGAAAGATGCTGATAAATTATTTAGGATTGCTATATCAATCAATGCCCCTTTCAAAAGGATAAAACTCAGAACCTGAATTCTAAAAAGACCTAATGATGAATAATTAGCTTTTTAGATACAAATTCTAATCACCATCATCTCCACTGTCACTGTCACTGTTGCTATCGTTATTGCTGCTGCTATCGCGCTCACTATTATCAGCTAAACTTAGTTTGGCAGATTCGCCACCTGCTAAGTCAACTACACCAAATTCGATAGAAGATGTACGCTTTAACTCAGATTGTGATTCAAAACTAGCAGCTTGAACCGATTGACTTCCTACAGGTAAAAACAAACCGAAACTAGCACCGATGAGTAAACCCAAAATGATTTTAGGATTCATGTGTAACTCTTGATTAATTACAAGATAGACGACTAGTCAGAAATCAAGCTAAAATTTCTTGTTTCTTCCTTAATGTCTATACTTAAATTTATGAATGAAAAAAACATGAATCATACGTGAGAATATCCCTATCTACTTTTTGATATAGATATCTCATTTTAATGCCATAATATTAGATAAGTTTTCCGCATTCAGTCTGATTGCGAGATGTAATTGACTATCCCAAAGATAGATGATTTTTGTAAATGCAAACTATACCAAATAAAACTGAATTTCGGACTTATTGTCTCAAATTGCGATAAACCTGAGTATCTTTGTATTCTGACCTTCAACAAATACTGTGTTATAAAAATCACATCATTTATAATACTTAGTAATTCTGTTAATTTATACCTAAAAGGCTTGCCGAGTTACAAGACTCGTAGACTAGACTAGTAGCACAACAGAACAATTAGCAAGGAAAATATGATGAGCGATCGCGACTATACATTAATCTTAGACAAAAGCGGTAGTATGTCTACACCTGATCAGGCAGGTGGTAGAAGTAGATGGGATATAGCCCAAGAATCTACTCTGGCTTTAGCACGAAAATGCGAACAATTTGACCCAGACGGCATCACTGTATATGTATTTTCTGGCAGATTCAAGCGTTACGACGATGTGACATCAGCTAAAGTTTTACAGATTTTTCAAGAAAATGACCCCGCAGGTACTACCAACTTGGCTGGTGTACTGCTTGATGCAACCACTAATTATTTTCAACGTAAAGCCGCTGGTAAAACCAAACCCAATGGTGAAACAATATTAGTAATTACTGATGGTGAACCTGACGATCGCAAAGCTGTATTTGAAGTAATTATCCAAGCATCTCGTCAAATGGAGCGAGATGAAGAACTGGCAATATCTATTATTCAAGTAGGTTCAGATCCCCAAGCCACAAAGTTTCTCAAAGCCTTAGATGATCAATTACAAGGTGTCGGAGCAAAATTTGATATCTGCGATACCATCACTTTAGACGATTTAGAAGAAATGAGTCTTGCTGATGTCTTGATGAATGCAATTACAGATTGAGCTGTTAATAGTCAATAGTCAATGATTAGTAAATTTCTGATTTTTACCAGATGACAAATGACTAATAACAAATGACTAATAACTAATTGGAGAACTTAATTATGCTAGACAGCCGAGATTATACTCTAATTATTGACAAAAGTGGCAGTATGGCGACCCAAGATCAAAAAGGTGGGAGAAGTCGCTGGGTTGCAGCCCAAGAATCTACTTTGGCTTTAGCTAGTAAGTGTGAACAATTTGACCCTGATGGGATTACTTTGTATGTATTTTCGGGAAGATTTAAGCGTTATGACAATGTAACTGCTAGTAAAGTTACACAAATCTTTCAAGAAAATGATCCATCAGGAACAACCGATTTAGCAGCAGTATTAAAACATGCCACTGATGATTATTTTCAACGCAAAGCTGCCGGTAAAGCAAAGCCCAATGGCGACACAATTTTAGTAATAACTGATGGAGAACCAGACGATCGCAAAGCAGTCATGCGAGTTATTATAGAAGCTTCTCGGCGGATGGATAGAGATGAAGAACTCGGAATTTCCTTTATTCAAGTTGGCACAGATCCCCAAGCTACTCGGTTTCTGAAAGTATTAGATGATGAACTGCAAGGTGCTGGGGCAAAATTCGATATTTGTGACACCATTACAATGGAAGATATGGAAGATTTAAGTTTGTCTGAAGTGTTGCTCAACGCTATTAACGATTAGGCTCACAATTCAACACTATGATTATTTTATCCGCGTGCATTCCTGTGCATCTGCGGTTAACTTTCATTTTAGCGATCGCTCACACATAAAAGTAACAAAAATGGACTCTATTGATAAACTATTAGCTCAAATCAAAGCGGAATATGATCCCGCCAAACCCACGCCTACACCACAACAACCAAAACCCGACATAGTTCCACCATTCATTTCTACACCGCCATCTAAGTCACAGTCGATTATCGATAATATTTTGGCGGATGTAAAAGCTGATATCGAAGCGCAAGCCGCAGCCGAGGAATTGCAAAGACAGCAAGAACTAGAACAAGAACGCATTCGCCAAGAACAAATCAAAGCTCAACAATTAGAACTTTTACAAAAACAAGCCAAAGAATGGTTAGATAAATTAGATCCTTTCTCTCCCGAAGGATTATGGTTTGAAGAATTCGCTAAAGGCTACCCCTCGAAATTAGCCGCAGCAGTTGAATATCTACAGACTAATTAAATTTTCCTAACATATCTGATTACTGATATATCTAATTTGTTTACTCAACCAAACTACCATCTTCCTTGTCCTCCTTGTCTTCCTTGTCCCTAAATAATAGGGATGTTTTTGAATTGGAATATTCTATTCTGAATTCCGAATTCTGACTCCTGAATTCTGCTGGAAATGTTCAACAGCCCAATCGTGCATTGCATAAAGAATCGGTTTCAGACTTTCCCCCAAGTTTGTGAGTGAATATTCTACTTTGGGAGGGATTTCAGCATAAACTTGTCGATGTACTATCCCATCTTCTTCCATTTCTCTGAGTTGCTGAGTCAACATTTTTTGTGTGATTCCCGGTAAACTGCGTTGCAATTCACCAAAACGTTTGACACCAGTTATTAATTCTCGAATAATTAAAACTTTCCAGCGTCCACCAATTACTTTGAGCGTAGTCTCTACTTCACAAGTTAACCTGCGATCGCTTTCTGCTTCTGCTTTCATAGTAAATTTTTAGTCAGTAATTATATATAGCCATCCTAAATGATTTACAAACCTCTCCCTCTCTTGTCTCCCTTGTCTGATTTACTCACAAAAAATCAAACCAGACTCCCATAATTCCACGCAGCTGCAAAAAAATCACGTTCGCACAGCATAGCGTAACGGTAAGTTGAATGAACCAAAGCGTGATTTGTGGCGTAGTTATCCACCAAACTTTCTAATTGCTGAGTTAGTGGTTGAAAATCTCCACTGCTGTAAGTCCGAATCCAATCTGCATATTGATGATGGGGAATACCATGACAAGCTAACTGTTCCCCCAAAAAAGCATATAAACGCATACAAGGTGACATCGCCGCCGCCGTTATCCCAACGTCACTACTCCAAGCTGTAGCTAACAAAAAATCTGTGTAGCGGCGAGTAGCTGCACCCGGCTCTACAGAGTGTAAATTAACTCCCCACTTGGCTGCATAGCTTTGATGTAGTTGTAACTCGGCTAAAACCCCACTGACTAAATTGTGAAATATATTAAAACCTTGCCAATCTGGTGCTTTCGCTGCGGCGATGCTATAAGCACGGGCAAAAGCTTCTAAGAAAAAAGCATCTTGTCCCACATAGTAAGCAAATTTAGACGGTTCAAGCGTACCATCAGCGATACCTTGTACAAAAGGATGCTCTAGACAAGCTTGCCCTAAATCTTGATTTGCCACCCATAATTCATGAGATAAAGTCATTAGTCATTTGTTGTCTATATAGTGAAAGAGGCAGAAGATACATCTGCCTCCGGTTAGACTGCTTAAGCAGTTCAGTAATATTTCCATAATTGATTGTGACACGTATGTATTGTTATTTCCAACGCTTATAGCATTTATCAATCTAGTGAAGTACAGTAGCAACAATGGGTAAACCAATTATGAATATCATTTAATGTGATTTGACTAAAAGCAGTTTCAATCGCTTTTGCTAAGTCTGGATAACTTCTAGCACCAATAGAACGTAATAAATTTTTAATTTTTGACCAACAATTTTCAATAGGGGAAAAATCAGGGGAATATGGTGGTAAATAAATCAATTTAGCGCCAGCGGACTGGATTATCTTCTCAATCTCTGCACCTTTATGGATTGAACAATTGTCGATGATTACATAAGCACCTGCCCAAAGTCTTGGAACTAATTTTTGAGAGATATAAGCCTCAAATGTGAGTCCATCAGTTGCACCTAAAATGCTATATTGGCTAATCACACCTTTCAGAGCGAGCGCACCAATTATAGAGACATTCTTACAACGTTTTTGAGGTCTTTGACCATGCGCTCTTTTACCTTTTTTAGAGCGAGCCGAGTGTCTTATTAAAGATAGATTAGCTCCTGCTTCGTCAATAAATATGAGATTTTCGGCTGGTATACCCTGAAGTTGAAGCCAGAATTGTACTCTTAATGATTGAACTCTTTCAGTTTCTTTTTCCGAGGCGTGCAATGTTTTTTTTTAGGCTGATTTCCATCTTCTGTAACATTCTATCTACTGTAGAAATACTAATTATGACTCCTGTTTTTTCTGCTAGAATTACGCGAATTTCTGCTAAAGTAGCATCATTGTTTGCTTCCACTATCTCTTTGAGAACATTAAATTGTTCAGCGTTTAGTTTTGGTGGTGTTTGTTCCGTCCTGACTTTAGGCGCAATACTACCTGTTTCTCTATACTGTTTTAGTAATTTCTCGATAAAACTTAAAGTTACACAAAATCTTTTGGCTAATTGACGTTGTGATATTCCCCCTTGTAAATATGTATCAAGAATTTTTTGGCGTAAATCGAGGGAATATGCTTTCATTTTTACCTTTCACTAGGATACGTACCTCTATTTCATTCAGTGTACTTCATTAGATAGATAAACGCTATATGCAACACTGAGTTAAATTTCATCACAGGTTACAAGTGATAGATTACAGATCATCTGTATGATGAGCTACATTACACTACGCTTACCAAAAGATTTGCTTTGTAAACAAACCCAGGAGAGACATAGTTAATACTATGCCTCTCCTGGTTTCAGAGTATTGATGTCCCTCACACTAGCGGTTCGGAACTCTGGAAGATTTGGACAAACTTTAGTCAAACCGAACTCTGTGTAGCTTGTTTTTTAGTCACTCTACTACCAACCAGCACTAGCTATGTTCATGACAAGCCGTTGTGCTTTTACGCTCTGTTAATTACAGTTGCCAGTAATCTTTAGATTCGCAAAGTCAGGACTTGTGGACAATTAAAAATTAAAAACCTGAAATTGGATTTTTAATTTTTAATTTCTCCATTGCTAGTCTTAATTTGTGGTTTGCGCTGCTAACATCTGCTTCAGCTTTTCTAGTTCAGATGCCCAACGGGGATCTGGACGAATTGCATCTGAGTCTGTTGTGGTAGTAGTTTCGCGTCCACCACCGCTACGCTTAGACTTCTTAGAACCTTTGTCACGGCGATTGCCTTCTTTGTTGCTGCTGGGAGTTGGGTTGTTAGCAGCTTTTGGCGCTTGTTCTTCGCCTTCATCACCCTTGGTACGGGGTAATGCTTTTTCTAGCTTAATGGGGGTATCTTTGAACAACTGACCATTATATTTTTCAATAATTTGATCAGCTTGTTCGTCATTGTTGACGGTTAAGAAACCAAAACCACGACATTTACCAGTTTTCCGGTCTTTAATTAATTTCGTGGTGACAGCATCGCCCTCGGCTGCAAAAACCGCTTGCAAGTCTTGGCGATCTATTTCTTCTTTTGGCAAATTGCCTATGTATAGGCGAACGGACATGAACTATACCTCCAGAGTTTAATGAACGAAGCAAGGCAAGAGAACAATCACTTGGTTTTGGCTGTTAATTAAATAGATGCTTTTGATTAAATTTGCCATAAACCAATTTTTTTTACTCCAAACTGTCAACTTATACAATACAGTTTTTCGTTTGGATAAAGCTTGTATATTACAAAAGCGCATACAACGCTCAGTTCATACCACCTTAATTCTAAAATTTGTAAATTTATTAGCCTACTGTCTGCCACAGTAAACATTTTTTTTGATGTCCTTGCCCGCAGAATTCAACACCATTCCTTACATTATCACGGTATCTTCTACGTAGCTAGTTCAGAACACACATTTCCGATTATATTGCCAATCAATAGTAACATAAAATACATTTTTTTCTCAAGAGCGAATATCTGAAACAAAAACCAGCCATTGGCTGGTCTAGCTGCTGCTGTGTTGGGAGGATAAAAGAGGCATTGGCGCAAGCATCTAACAACAATTACTTAGCCGGAATGCTAAGTTATGCTGGTTGTTAAATATATTGTTAATAAATGTAACACTTGTAAAGAAATGTTGCAAGTTTTGTCATCGCAGGAATTACGCATAAAGGTTGTCTATTCTTTCTTTGTCCTTTTGGCTCCTCCAGAGTTCGCCACTGAGGGAGTCGGGAAACCCGCCCAACGCAGTGGCTCACTTTTTACTTTTGCCTTGTTGTACTAGCCCATGAGAAAAATATAAGCACCCCAAGCTTGGGCGGCTACGGCTAAGATGGTAGACCAAATGGGATGAGGGCTAGAAATGGTGGTTCCTGTTTGAGTTTGGACGGTGTGGATATCAAGCCAAGGTGTTGCGCCGCGACGAAACCAGCCGACGACGGTAATTTGCCTACCAATCAAATCTTGCAATTGGGTTTTCTGCCCTAAACATAGCCAAGGAACGTGGTGTAACTTCACTAAACCTGTGCTGGATTGTAAGATTAAGTCTTGGGCAAGAGCGTTGGCTGTACCGGGACGACCTAGTAATTTGCCAGTCAGACAAATGCTAGTGCTATCAATGGGGATGGCGGATGGATTGGCTAACAAGTTCGGTAAACTTTGATCAGTTTGCCCATTCGCAGTTTTGAGATTCGGGAAAAAACTATTCATCCGAATAACCAAGCCAATGCTAAAACCAATCAGTAAGCAACCACTGACAAAGTTCCAATCTTCATAAATCCATTTCAAGTTTAAAAATTTGAGACTAAAAGCAGTTTGCCAACTCAACCAAATCAACCCTGCAAAGCCAAAACCAACGGGAATGCCTAAAAAGGGAGAGATTTGTAGTAAGAATGATTGGCGTGTAGTTTTAATAAATTGTTCGCTGCTGAGGTGCAGTTCGGTTTCTATGTGCCAGTGACGGGCGATTTGACACAGCCATTGAATGCGCTGGCCGATGGGTGGATGGCTATTATTAATGGCTAACCAGTGACGATAGGGATTGAGATAATCCCACATCAAGGCTGATTCAAAGGGAATATGCCCAGCTATGCTACCCAAAGATAAACTTTGTTGATAGCTAATAGGCATGAGCAGATTCAAACTTTCGAGCTGACAGTTGGTGTGTTGTAATTGTTGAATGTCATGGGCAGTACCGATCGCAATTTTTAAGAAAGCCCGAATTAAGGCATTAGGATTACCAGTAATTTCGGCTGCTAGGCGATCGCTATAATAATGACGTGAACGCGATAACCATAAAGCCGTCCCAGTCAATAAACACCACATTCCATAAGTCAGACTGGAAAATATATTAAACGGCCACTGCCAAAAACCGGGAGGAACATTGTTTCCCCACTGAGATATTTGCTGATATAAGCGATAAATCGGCAAAGTCACCAACAATACTAACGACATCACTAAATAATCACCGTGGGCAATATGTCCCAACTCAGTTGCATAAATCACGGCAATTTCATCATCTGCCAGTTGATTTAATAGCCCTTGACTGACGACAATTCGGGCATTGCGGGGCAGATTGCCATAAGTGAAAGCAATGGGTGTATTGATGGGGATAATTCGCAGATGAGGTAATTGCCAACGTTTTTGCTGACAGTAACGTTGCAGGACTCTGGCTGTTTCTCGGCTGCGGCTATGTAAAACATCCTTTGATAGCGGTTGCTGACTACAAAATCGCCCTAGTAACCAATCAAGTAACCAAGGGGAAACCGCACTGGCGATAATTAAAATGCCAATTACTATCAGCTTGGGGTCACGGTAGAAAAGTTGCAATGGTGCCAAATAGGGTAATTTGTCTAAAATTACATTCACCGAGACCATTGCTAACTTGAAAAAGAAGTCTATCACCCAAAACAAAGCCACCAGAGTTCCCAAGGCTTTTAACCGTAAGGGCAGTAATTTTGGTTTACGTAGAGGTTGCCAGACTTTGGCGCGTTTTGCTTGTCGCCAGTAAATATTTAATCGCTGAGTTGGTGTATATTCAGCCGACTCTATAAATTGATTTTGTGATCCTACAGGCGTTTCGATAAAAATATTTTGATAATTCCCTGATTGTGCTGTTTTTTCCAGCACAGGCTGTTGGACTCGTCTGGATGACACAGCCGATGAATTGCCGGGGTTTGTCGGTTGTTTTGATGTTTGAGAAGATACTTTTTTTGTTTTTTTACGTTTTGTTAAATGTGTCAGAGCGCGTTCTGCCCACTCTTGAACTTGGGGATTTTGGCTGTCTCTGAGAGTTTGACACAAAGCGATCGCCTTGCGGGCTTCACCAGTCCGGGCATAAGCCATAACTAACCCCACACGAGCTTGTAAGCTAGTAGTGCTGTTGCCTTTACTACTAGCCACAGGTTCGAGTTGAGCGATCGCTGTTTGGTAATCTCCCTGCTTGAGGGCAGTTAAACCAGCCTCCAAAGATGATTCAGCGCGTGAAGGCATAGAATTTCTGGCACTCCAATCTCTGCTAACTGACAGAATAAGGTAAAAGTAAAAATTTAAAAGGCAAAAGTAAAGAAGAACAAAGTCGCTCACCAGTCCCTAGACTGCTGCGCCTTGCGTTTTAGATATAAAATTTTCTTTTTACTTTTCACTTTTAGCTTTTGACTTTGAATCCACGGTGATATAACAACGCGACCCCGCGATGCCGTGGACATCAACTATACCCGATAAATAGGAATCAGGAGTCAGGAATCAGAAGTTCTGAATTCTGGATTCTGACTTCTGCATTCTGTTTCAAGATTCCACTGATGATTGTCCATAAAATACCGGGGCGATCGCGCTTAATTTTAAATCTGGATGGTCTTCTAGTAACTGATGACAATTCCATTCATTGCGGAATAGTAACACTGGCCGATCCATACTGTCTTTGACTGTGGTGGTGTTAAATAAACGTCCCACCTTGTTCAAAGCTTCCCAACCACCTTCTACCCAACGGGCGACGCTGTAGGGTAATAAATCGAGAATTGTTTCTACGCCATACTCGTTTTGTAGGCGAAACTGCACCACTTCAAATTGCAACTGACCCACCGCCGCCAAAATTGGTTCGCGTTTAGCTTCATCAGTTGAGTACATAATCTGCACAGCACCTTCTTCGCGCAATTCCGAAATCCCTTTTTGAAATTGCTTAAACTTTGAGGGGTTGGGGTTTCTGAGGGTGGCAAACAGTTCTGGTGAAAAATATGGAATTCCCTCGTATTCCAATTTCTGCCCTGTGTAAATGGTATCGCCGATCGCAAATACACCGGGATTATTTAAGCCGATGACATCACCTGGATATGCGACATCAATCGATTCCCGTTCTTGGGCAAAGAGTTTTTGCGGACGTGATAAACGTACGACTTTGCCTGTGCGGGCGTGATTGACTGTCATATCTTTTTCAAATCTGCCAGTGCAGACCCGGACAAATGCGATGCGATCGCGGTGTTTTGGATCCATGTTGGCTTGCAATTTGAACACAAAACCCGAAAACTCAGGATATGTGGGCGGAACTTCCCCGACGCTGCTATTGTGAACACCTGGTTTTAAGGCATAGTCAAGAAAAGACTTGAGGAATAACTCTACGCCAAAGTTAGTCATGGCGCTACCAAAGAACACTGGGGTCATTTTGCCTTGATGCACTAATTCCAAATCTAGTTCCGGGCCGACTCCCTCTAACAGTTCCAAATCATTTTTCAGTTGGTAGTACAAGTCCTCTTCTAGCAGTTGTTCAATTGTGGCATCACCCAATTCAACAACAGTATCACGGGCTTCTTTGCTACCGTGGGCGCTGCGTTCAAACAAGTGAATTTGTTGTTGCTGACGATCAAATACACCCTTAAAGCGATCGCCCATCCCAATCGGCCAATTCACAGCGTAAGTCTGCAACCCTAGTTCCTGTTCAATTTCATCTAACAGTTCTAAAGGTTCTCTACCCGGACGGTCGAGTTTATTCACAAAGGTGAAAATCGGCAAACCCCGCAATTTACATACTTCAAATAATTTGCGGGTTTGCGGTTCCAAACCTTTCGCCACATCAATTAACATCACCGCATTATCAGCAGCAGCCAGAGTCCGGTAAGTATCTTCGCTAAAATCTTGGTGTCCGGGGGTATCTAATAAATTAATCTGACAGTTCTGGTACTCAAACTGTAAAACCGTCGAAGTAATCGAAATACCCCGTTGCTGTTCCATCGCCATCCAGTCGGAAGTAGCTTTGCGCTGCGCCCTTCGTGCTTTCACAGCACCAGCTTCGTGAATTGCACCTCCGTACAACAGTAGCTTTTCTGTCAGCGTCGTTTTCCCCGCGTCAGGGTGAGAAATAATCGCAAAATTACGTCGCTGTTCTACGGCTTGATAAAGTTCTGACTGAATTTCAGTTGACATAATTGACCTAAATGTATTACTTACCCTTGTTACTTTACTTAACTTAATTTTTCTCTACTTTAGTAAGTCTTTTAATCTTAAAACAACGAGGCTCGTGATAGGGTCAAAAAGTGCTGAGTGGGAATAGACAAGGGAGACAAGGTAGAGGGGGTAGACAAGGTAGAAAGATTGCTCCCGTCCCTTGTCTCCCTTGTCCCCCCTGTCTCCCTTGTCCCCCCTGACCCCTAACCTCTAACCCTTCAAAGGAGAAAAGTATGTACGACCCAGACAAGCGAAAGATTTTCTCTGCCTTGTGTCACGCAGCGATTTTCTTCAGTACGCTGTTTATGTCTGTGGGGATACCGATCGCGATGTTATTCATTGCTAATGATCCGGTAGTCCTAGAAAATGCCAAAGAATCTATTAATTTTCACCTGAATGTTTGGATTTATGGAATCATTATTACAGCACTGCTCTGGTTAACTTTTGGTTTGTTATTCCCTCTAGTATTCCTCGGATATGCGCTGCATTGGGGATTAACAATTTGGGCGATCGCCAGTGTGCTTACCAAGCCAGACCAACCCTTCCGCTATCCCTTCATTTTTCGTGTTCTATAACACAGTCAGGGTAATTGCTAATAAAAACTTGAACATTGTTAACAAAGAAATTCGCAAAACTTTCTGCGGTTTAATGTTTTTAGATCAGAATTAAAAATTAATATCTCTCTGCCCAAACTGTTAGCTAGATGAAGTAGCAACCAAGTTGTAGAATACAAAATTGCCCTACAGCTTCATCAAGAGTAGGGCAAAGGACAGTTAAGCACTGTTTGTAGTTTGTCTGACAGTAGTAGGGTTTTTCTCTACTTTTGTGCCGCTTTGACTTGTGTCCATTACATCGTTTCCTTGACAAAAACCTATGTTTCCCATACAACGTCCCCGTCGTTTGCGTAGCCACCCCCAACTGCGTCGGATGGTACGTGAAACCATCCTCACAACCAACGATTTAATTTACCCCTTGTTTGCTGTACCAGGTGACGGAATTGCCAAGGAAGTTAAATCTATGCCTGGAGTCTACCAATTATCGGTAGACAAAATTGTGGAAGAAGCCAAAGAAGTTTACGACTTAGGCATTCCCGCCATTATTTTATTTGGCATTCCCGAAGATAAAGACGTTGATGCTACTGGTGCTTGGCATGATTGCGGAATTGTCCAAAAAGCTGCCACTGCTGTTAAAGAATCAGTTCCCGACCTGATTGTTATTGTTGACACCTGCTTGTGTGAATACACCAGTCATGGTCACTGCGGTTACTTGCAAGTGGGTGATTTAACCGGACGAGTCCTCAACGACCCCACCTTGGAATTGCTCAAGAAAACCGCCGTTTCTCAAGCCAAAGCTGGTGCAGATATCATCGCACCTTCAGGGATGATGGATGGTTTTGTCCACGCAATTCGGACTGCGTTAGACGAAGCTGGTTTCCAAGATACACCCATTTTGTCTTATGCTGCTAAGTATGCTTCGGCTTATTATGGGCCTTTCCGCGATGCGGCTGAGTCCACACCCCAATTTGGCGACAGAAGAACTTATCAAATGGATCCTGGTAACAGTCGGGAAGCCATTAAAGAAATTGAATTAGATATTGCTGAAGGTGCGGATATGCTCATGGTTAAGCCTGCATTGGCTTACATGGATATTATCTGGCGGGTGAAGGAAGCAAGTAACTTACCTGTTGCAGCTTACAACGTTTCCGGTGAATATTCCATGATTAAAGCTGCGGCTTTGAATGGCTGGATAGATGAAGAGCGTGTAGTTATGGAAACTTTAACTGGCTTTAAGCGTGCTGGTGCAGACTTGATTTTAACTTACCATGCCAAAGATGCAGCTAGATGGTTGCGGTAAGTGGCTTTTTCTAAGTTATCGGCTAATCTCACGCCAAGGCGCAAAGGCGCAAAGTATTTCTTTGTGTTTTGGTGTTTGGGCGTGGGATTATTTGTCTTTTATCCTTTATTACATCGATGGTGGAGCGATTTGTTGTCTACTTAACCAGTCGCGGAAGCGGGAATGATAAAGACTGTAATAGGTTTCGTCTGAGTTTTTTTCTTGTTGCAAGAACTCTAGCCAGTTTTCTAGAACTTCTTCAACTTCAAATTCATCTGTCTCTAGAATTTCAGCAATTGCGGCGGCTGATATTGGTTGTTGCTGCTTGACTAATTCATTCAATACCGCAAGCTTAAATTCTGAGTGTTCTTCTGGTGGCAGGATTGTTTGTAAATGCTGCTGATAATATGTCTCTAAACCTGGAGGGAGTTGATTGTATTGGAATGGTTCAGAGTAGAAATTATCAGCGATCGCATTTATGATTTGACTGAGATACATAAAATTATTTTCCGATTCAGTGGTGAGGCGCGTGCAGAATTCCTGCTCACTGATATGGTGGTTATTTAGCCAATATTTTAGATCCCCCCTAGCCCCCCTTAGTAAAGGGGGAACTTTGCCCCCCTTTTCAAGGGGGGTTGGGGGGATCTCTTCTGCGGTTAGGTACTTTTGAATATAAGCTTGAATATCCGCTTGATTTTCTGCCTCATAATCTGCTAAATCAAGACTTTGGAACGGTGCTTCAATCAATAAACCTGACTTTTCTGGCAAAAATGGTCGGCGCGTCAGGAGAAAATAAACCTTATCTGGGAGATAGCGCGGGAGATAAAACAAATTTGCACTAGGAGATTGACTATTGCGGTCAATAAAATTTAAGCCATCAATTGCAATAACTAACTTTTGATTGGGTGCTAACTGATCACTGATTTGCTGAAGAAGCAACGATAAAAACCAACTACCTTTTGTTGTATGGTCAGGTTGGTTATCGAGAGATATTGCAAACATCTCTATTAATTGCGTGCAGATATTTCTTAAGAATTCCTCAGCACGATTTTTACCCGCAACTTCTACGTTGTAATGGACAACATCAAGATTATCTAGGGCATATTTAGCTAAAATTGCACTTTTACCGCTACCGGGTGCGCCAATAATAGTAAAGTAACCGCGCTGATAGCGGTAAATAAATTCATTAATCGCCGTGAAGACAAAATTGCGCCCGATAAAATTGTGGCTGTTTGCGTTAATAATTTGCTCAAACTCCTTAGACTGTCCTCTGGGATGATTAGGAGTAGGTAATTTTAGAGGTAAGTGCATGATGACATATTTTGTTTGCCAAATTTGTCAGAGCGAACAATTAAATATTCATTACTTTTGTCATAAAAGCCTAAAATGTTACATTTCTTATCTTTCCATTCCCTCAAGACGCAAAAAATGCACCCTACCAGAACTATCCCCCGCTACAATTGTTACGCCATCAGGTGCAACGGCACAGCAATTAATTGAGCTATCTCCTATGTAAGTGGTGAGAACTTTCCTTAATTCTAAGTTCCAGACTTTGAGCGTATTGTCATCGGAAGCAGAAATTACGTGTTTTCCATCAGGGGTAACAGCTACTGCCTGCACTCTGCCAGTATGACCACAGAGAGTGAAAAGTTCTTCTCCGTTTTCAAGATTCCAAACTTTGATAGTTTTATCAAATGAACCAGAAATTAATTTTTTACTATTAGGTGTAACAACCACTGCTTTGACTACATGGCTATGCTCTGTAAGGGTCAATTTTTCTTTTCCAGTTAATAGATTCCAAACTTTGAGATTGGTATCAGATGAGGCAGAAATTGCTTGTGTGCCATTTGGAGTAATAGCAACGGCATTGATAGAATTAGTATGCCCAGGAAAATTCATTAGCTTACCTTGTGAATTAAGGAAGAGAATTTTTACATTTGCATCAATACTATTAATAGGAAAAATAGAAAATTGATTTCCTATTTTATAAATAGTTATTTTGTGTGGATATTTTACCTTAATTAACCACTCATCATCAGAAGTTATAACAAATCCAGTTTTATTTATTTCGATTGTCTCCCCAGTCTTCAAATATTTGATTACAAGAGGTGGAAGATTCCATAGAAAATTATTCCACATAATTACATCAAAATCTGATTTAGGTAATATTTTGGGTTGATAAACCTTAGATATTTCCAGCATTCCATTCGAGTTCAAAGTAATTTCTTTAACTCTATTATCAATTGTCAGACTCAATACTTCTTTTTTTGTAGCATTTTCCATAACTTTAATATTTTTGCCAGTTTTTGAAATCAAAATCCACCATTTTCCATCCGAAGTAGGTTGACAATCATCTTTTTGTCTAAGGGTTATTGTTTGCTCTGTAGGTGAGTAAAAAATTTTTAATTCTTGGCTGAATTCTCTTTTAGTTTCAGGAAAATTAAAAACTTTTTTGCGTGTTTCTAAATCCCAAACTGCAAAAGTTCTATCATTGTTAGCAGTAATTAAATGCTTACTATTAGGAGTGACTGCAACTGCTTTCACAGAAGTAATAATCCAGAAACTTGGCTTTGCTATACCCGAATTATTCTGCTGTTGTAGTGCCAAGTTCCAGACCTTAACAGTGTCGTCATCAGAGACAGAAATAACTTCTTTACCATTAGGTGTGATAACAACTGAATTTACTGAGGCGTAATGACAATTTACAGTATATAGTTCAGCCTTGGTCTCAAGACTCCAAACTTTAATAGTCTTATCAGAAGAAGCAGAAATTACTTGTTTACCATCAGGAGTGATATCAACTGCATTTACCGAATTACTATGGCCAATCGGAGTTAGTTTTTGCTTTCTTATTTCTAGATTATAGGCTTTGAGAGTTGTGTCATCAAAAGCAGCAATTATTTTTTTGGAATCGTGTGTAACAACTATCGAATTGATGGGGCTACTATACTCAATTGGAATTGATATTTTCTCATCTGTTTCTAACTTCCATATTGTCAGAGTATTATCTGGAGAAGTATAAACAACACTTGGTTGATTATAACTATAAATTACTGCTATTATTGAGTCCTTTGGATTATGATATAATGTGTGAAGTTGTATACCTGTTTCTAAATCCCAAAATTTAATATGGTTGTTTGAGGAAATAGAAATTACTTTTTGATCATCAGGTGATATAACAACTTTAACTACTGAGCTTATGTGACGTTTGAAGGATAAAATTTCCTGTCCTGTTTCTAAGTTCCATACTTTAAGAGTCTGGTCATAAGAAGCGGAGACTACCCTTAACCCATCAGGAGTTATAGCAATGTCATTAATTCCACCTGTATGTTTACGGAAAGTAAATAGTGGCTTACCTGTTTGTAATTCCCATACTTTAAGAGTTTTGTCATCAGAAGCAGAAATTATCTTTAGCCCATCAGGTGTAATAGTAATTGCGTTAATTCTGTCCTCATGACCATCAAGAGTAAACAGTTCTTTTGCTTCTGCCAAATTCCATACTTTAAGAGTCTGATCAAATGAACCAGAAATTACTTGTTTACCATCAGGTGTAACAGCAATTGCAGTAACTCCACCTTTATGACCAGTGAGAGTAACAAGTTCTTTGCCTTTTGCAAGATTCCAAACTTTAATAGTTTTATCAGAAGAGGCAGAAATTACTTGTTTACCATCAGGAGTAATAGCTACTACATTTACTGAGGCAGTATGCCCAGTAAGAGTTCGGAGTAAACTACTATCAGCAGAGATTAGGTTAGCAGTTAAAGGACATAACCAAGGTGTTATAGTTTGCTGCTTGCTTTTTATTAACAGTGCTTGAACTACTGGAATTTTTTTGTCTAGTAAATGTCCGTGTAACTGACTAGCTAACTGATTTTGATCAACCGCAACAATATGGGCAGACAATTGCAAAGCTGCTTGAATTAACTTAATAATTTTAATTTTTTCTGAGTTATATTCTGGATGATCTATATCTGCCCATTCATCAATTAAATCATAATCTTCAATTAATGCTTGCACTCCAAACTCAGGATGCTTAACCTTTACCACCAGAAAATCAAAATCAGTTAGTGTTTGGTAATATGTCTCCAACTTTCCTGACTTAACCAAGCTTGAGGTTAAACTACCCAAGTAAGCACGTTGAAAAGCAGGATTTTGTGCTGCTAATTTGTTTGCAAATTCTCCCATATTATGCCATCTTATTTACAAGGTAGTCTGCAATCCATTTGTTAACCTCTTGAAAGAGTTTGCGTGTAGCGTCTAAAACTCGTTTTGCTTTCAAAAAGTCTAAGAAACTATTGTGATAGATGCTGTAGCAGTTTTCTCCCTTGAGATTTTGCAGCTTCAAATATTCAACCCACTCATCTAAAACTACTTGCACATCATATTCATCCTGTTGAGCGATTGCCGCAATCATCTCACAAGGAATTGGTGTGCCAATCTCCACTAAAATAAACAAAATAAATACCTTTACTTCCTGGGGTTTATTATCCATCCCCATGCGTTCCCAGTGGATTTGATAATATTCTTGCAGTCCTGTGGGTAATTGCTTTAAACTCAGGTCATTATAGTCACTTTTAGCAATTCCTGGCAAAACATAACGCAGGTACATAAAGTTATTTTCACTCTTAGTTGCTACCTGGTCAACAAAGTCATCATCAGCAATATCACGCTCTTGAATCCATTGCTTAATTGCATTCTTATAGTCTGGATCGTCATTCAAAAAGAACCGAATATACTCTTTAATATCGTCACGGCTTAAACTAGCATACTGACTTGCCCTTAAATCTAGCTCTTGTGTCGGCACATCTGGTGCAGACAAGCGTTTTTTATCTATAGTATATGGTCTTCTAGTTAGGAAAAAATAGACATTTTCAGGAAGTGCTGTTGGTAAATCTAAAAGATTTCCGCCTGCTTCTTGTTCTACTTCATCCAGCGCATCAACTACAATTGCCAGATGTTCACCAGCAGGGATTTTTTTACTAACCTGTTCTAATAAATCAGCTAAATTAGCCTTATCAGCATTTTGTAATTGATAACGCTTAATTAATTGCTTGCGAATACTTTCCAGAAATAGCTCCGCACGATTGCGACCATCAGAACGGACATTAAAATAGCATGGTGATTTATTATCCCAGACATATTTAGCAGCAATGGTACTTTTCCCCATTCCTGCATCACCCACTACGGTAAAATAACCTCTGGAATGTTTATTGCGAAACTGCTGAAATGTGTCAAATACAAATTGACGACCACAAAACGAGCGAATTTTTTCTTTAATTAATGACTTAAATTCCGTTGGATACTCGTCTAAATTCCATTCAGGGAAAGGCTGAAACTCAATGGAGCTAGTTTTTTTGGCAATTTTAATAAATGTTTCCCCAAATTCCTCTAACTCTGAGCGCAATTCAATTCTCGACCGTTGGATCTCAAATTTTAAATCCTTACTCTGCAAAAATTTTTCTACTTCTTGGTAGAACCCCAAGGGATTATTCGCGGTATAAGCACTCCAAAAAGATTTTTTAATTTCTCTTTCTCTAAAAAGGTTTAAAATTACTTCTTGCTTATCTACACCATACTCAATTAAAGAATAAACATAAACCCCATCAACATCTTTGGGTGGTTGTACTGGGTCAAAATTGAATTGTTTTAAAAGTCTAACTACACTTTCATTACGTTGAGCTTGATTAATAACTAAAGAAGCCGCTGGTTTAGCAAGACTTTTAAGGGCATTAACTACAGGGTCAATACTCATTTTTACTATGGATAGAGATAATTTTTACACCTTTTAACTTATCCTAGCGAAAGATAGGGAAAATTAGCGCGTCATAAGCCATATTACTGTTTTAGGTATCTCATGCAGAGGCGCAGAGGAGAACGCTAGAGGTGTTGTAATTGTCTTTGGTGAGGTGCGATCGCTCGATTATTTTTAAAATATCCTGAAAGGTGGAGCGATGCACTTTCATTTCAACTTCAGAACCTCAAACTTCGACCTCAGAGACTCAACTTTCATGTTCTCCAGTCGAAGTTTCACGTCTAAAAGGCGATCGCTAATTAAAAAACATTAAACTCTATGATAAGAATTCAACAATTGCTGATTTCAGTACCATGAGGATGATATAAAAAAATTATCAATATATTTTTAAGCAATTACTAACCGCAACCATAGCAAAATCGTTATGAAATTTAATTATTTATTAACACCCGCATTGATTGGCGTTACAGTTGCTATTGTCCAACCGCAGGCTGTAGCCCTTTCTTCAACGGAAGTCAGCAAAGTTGCTAAAGCGATGACGGTGCTGATTGAAAATCCAAATGGTTCTGGTTCTGGGGTAATTGTTCGCCGCGAGGGTGATACTTACACGGTATTAACTGCTAAACACGTCGTCGAAAATCCAGATAAATATGCAGTCGTCACGCCTGATGATAGCCGTTATGAGTTAAAGTACGACACGGTGAAAAAGTTGCCAGGAATAGATTTAGCTATTGGGCAGTTTACCAGTAGTAAAACTTATCCTGTGGCAAAGTTAGGCAACTCTGATGACATTAGTGAAGGTGCAACATCTTATGTGGCGGGGTTTCCTCAGCCCAGCGCGGCAATTTCTGTCTCAATTTACAATTTTGTGGAAGGGCGGATCACGGCTAATGCTTCTAAAGCCCTGCGGGATGGTTATGCTTTAGTTTACAATAACGACACGCTACCGGGAATGAGTGGCGGCCCAGTGCTGAATGACAAAGGTGAATTAGTGGGGATTCACGGTAGAGGTGACACCGCCGAAAATTATCAAATTTCTGATAAAAATCCCGATGTAATTATCAAAACTGGGTTTAATTTGGGGATTCCAATTAATACTTTTTTGCGAACTTTACCAAAAGCTGAGGTGGGTGCTGTCAGTCAGCCTACGCCCACCTCACCAAAGGCAGATGATTTTTATATTCAGGGCGGAGATAAGTATAAAAAAGGTGATTATCCAGGAGCGATAGAAGCTTACAATCAAGCTATTCGCCTGAATCCTCAATATTCTTATGCTTACAATGATCGGGGAAATGCACGTTATTATTTGGGTGATAAACAAGGTGCATTGAAAGATTATAACCAAGCTTTAAAAATTAATCCTGAATATGCTTTTGCTTATTACAATCGCGGTAATATTTTGTATGATTTTGATGATAAGCGGGGGGCGCTGGCTGATTATAACCAAGCTTTGAAACTGAATCCTAATTATTCTTCTGCTTACAATAATCGCGGTAATGCCTACTACGCTTTGGGAGATAAGCAAAAGGCTTTGGCTGATTATAATCAAGCCATTAAAGTTGACCCAGGGAATGCGGAAGCTTATTACAATCGTGGGAATACTCGCGCTAGTTTAGGTGATAAGCAAGGGGCAATTACTGATTACAATCAAGCGATTAAGATTAACCCAAACTATGTGTTTGCTTATAATAACCGGGGTAATACCCGTTATGATTTAGGTGATTATCAAGGAGCGATCGCAGATTATTCCCAAGCTGTGAAAATCAACCCTAATCATTCTTCAGCTTACAACGGTAGGGGCAATTCTCGTTATTATTTAGGTGATAAACAAGGGGCAATTACTGACTATACTTTAGCTTTAAAAGCTAGTCCTAATAATGCCGAAGCTTATTATAACCGGGGAAATGCTCGCTCTGATTTGAAAGATTTAACAGCAGCGATCGCAGATTATAACCAAGCAATTAAATTCAATGCTAATTATTCGTCTGCTTACAACGGCAGAGGTAACGCCTTTTATTATTTAGGTGAAAAGCAAAAAGCACTGGCAGATTATAGCCAAGCCATCAAGAGCGATACCAATAATTCTGAAGCTTATTATAATCGCGGTAATGTTTACTTTGATTTAGGCAATAAACAAGGTGCGATCGCAGACTATACCCAAGCAATTAAAATTAATCCCAATTATGCTTACGCCTACAATAATCGTGGTAATGCTAAGTATGACATTAATGATTTGCAAGGAGCCTTGACCGATTACAATCAAGCCTTGAAAATTATCCCGAATTATACCTTTGCTTACTACAATCGCGGCAATGTCTACAGAAACTTGGGCGACTTAGAAGGTGCGATCGCTGATTATAACAAAGCGATTAATATTGATGCTAATTATGCCCAAGCCTACCATAACCGAGGTTTAGCTCGGTATGATTTAGGCGAAATACCAGCAAGTATCACTGATTTAGAAACGGCAGCGAATTTGTATAAAATGCAAGGAAACACATCTGCTTATCAGCAAGTATTAGAACTAATTAGAAAAAATCAGCGTTAGCAAGGAAATAATAATGAGCATAGATCAGATGGCGCACTATCAACGTAAACTTGCGTATGAGATGGATTCATGGGATCTATACGTTGCCCTCAACAAAGGACAGGTGATAACTGTTGTTGATGGCCGTTCAGCAGATGCTTTTTCAGAAGAACATATTCCAGGCGCGTTGAACCTACCACACAAAGAAATCTGTTTCAATTCAACTGAGATGCTGGATAAGTCACGACTTTATGTTTGCTATTGTGATGGTATTGGCTGCAACGCCTCGACAAAAACAGCACTCAAGTTATTGACTCTGGGTTTTGAAGTCCGGGAACTGATTGGTGGCCTTGATTGGTGGAAACGTGATGGTTACGCTACTGAAGGCAAGAAAGCCCAGCTTGGTACCACAATAAATTGTGGCTGCTAAGTCAGTCACAAGCATGAGAGTAAATATTACTCTGAGGATAAAAGGTTGGGTGGATACTAGCATCACCCAACCTTTTATTTTATCTGTTACCTATCACCTATTCTTTAAGACTTACTATTGCTGACGGTTTCTGGTGGTGCAGATTTTAACCGAGTAGCTGTACTTTTACGGACGCGATCGCTTTTTCGCACTCCACCAGCCATTTCATATTCGTTGCTGTCGTTACCGTACTTAAACGCAACTCCCAGCAGCATTTTTTCACAAAGGGTGCTTAAGTTTTTTTCTAGCCGTTCAATTTCAGTTCTAGAAGCATCCAGTACTGCCAATGCTGTGTTATGAGTATCAATTTTGGCAGTTAAGTGATCAATTTGTTGCTGCATATATTCCAAGCTATTATTATCACCAAAATCAATGTTTGGATCAATTGCTTTTAGTCCAGAAGCTCGAAGTTTAGCTTTTGCAAGTATGCGAGATGTGCGTTTTGCACGCGGCATAGATGTACTCCTGTAACGATAATAGTGTTAGCTTGTCTCAAATTGGCTATAATCTGGCTCAGGAAAAATCACAAATATTAGTATTTTAGAGAACAATAAGTTTAAGTATTATTATGTAATGATGTAAGCTTTCTTGATAAATGAGGTAGGGTTAATAAGAAACCTTACGTCGTTAGTGGCAAATGAGTTAAGGTTCTCTATGAATGAGGTAAGGTTAATAAGAAACCTTACGTCGTTAGTGGCAAATGAGTTAAGGTTCTCTATGGATGAGGTAAGGTTAACAAGCAACCTTACATCGTTGGTGACTAATGAGTTAGGGTTAGTATCGCATCGTTGTAGTTGGCTAGGCGATCGCACATCAGTAGACAATGGAATATAACTGTTAAAATCAGCATAATGGTGTAAATGTGCAGCAAACACCCTATAAATGTAAATGCCAGCCATTGTTAAAGTACAACTTTCCAGAAGCTTTAGCAGAAGCGATATTTTCTCTTGATTTAACAGAGAAACGCTAATGGGGGCAAGTTAAGCTGTATTTCTGCTTCTGGGCAGGGTGCAGAATTTTAAATCGAAATCCCGATTTGAGAAGTGAGATGATAGCGAAACCCAACATTTAAAAACTTGGTATTGTTGGGTTACACTGCCTTTCACATAAAAGACTTTCATTTTACTAGGGCGATCGCGTTACTATTGCAAACAGTTAATCAAGCGATCGCCCCAAGTCAAGCGATAATTAAAATACACTAAAAGTAAGAAAATCCTACCCTTAATTTCTTAATAATACTAGTCATCACCCAGGTAAATCAATACTTTTAAAAGCCAGCGTTGTGCATCTCTATTGCCCTGTCGGGGCTGGGGTGGCTCTTGGAGAAAGTTGCGATCGCTGCCATTACAGCGAAATCAAGGTGCGCGTTCGCGGCGGCTGAAAGCCTTACAGTTTAGGCAATTGAACAACTAAACTAATTTTTTTCTTAATGGGCTTTCTTACTTACGCCCAATCCATAAAGAAATCAAGGATTTTACGAATGTTTAATTGGGAGCAGTGTAGCCACAATTAGACAGTGACTATTTTTAGCTTAAAATGTCTAATCAAAAATCTAAAAAATTAACACCAGAACAGGAAGCTTTAATTTTAAATTATTGGCAGAAGTGGAGAAACATAGCATTTTCGACTGAAGCTATTAATAATAATGTATTAGAGTTTGCTGAAAAACTTTATTCACTTGTAAATAAGAGAAGTCCTCAAATTATTTTGTGTAATAGCCCCTATGCAGCAATCAATGAAATGCTATTACTTAATTCTTCTCAGTGCCAATTGAATAATAATTTAGTAGGTAATATAGAAAAAATAGTCAATAAACAACTTAAAGATTTTTGGAAGCAAACATTATTGAAAAAAAGCAGTTCAAATCATCTAAACTATTTATTGAGAAGTTTAGATGGTGATAATTTAGAGTTCTATACTGAAAATCCGTTTAACTTATTAAATATGATTCTGTCTGGGAATCAATCTGAATTGGTTTGGCGACTTTGGAGCAAGAAGATAAACTATGTATGTATTTCACCTTTTAATTGGATATACATTGCTGCCACGTTTGATTTTTTCATTTCAGAGTTGAATTGTTACTATGACCCGGATTTATATCAAGTTGTACAACAAGTATTACTGATGGGTGGAATAATATTTCCTTTTAACGGATTCTGCTTTGTCTGCGCTCGCTCAACCAAACTATCCTTTGATCACGAATACCTTCTCCATGCTGAAGGAGAAGCAGCAGTTCAATTCGCTGACGGATATAGTATTTACGCATATCACGGTGTTAGGTTGCCAGACAAATATGGCAAATTACACCCAGAGGAATGGCAACCAAAATGGTTGTTGGAAGAAAAGAACGCTGAACTGCGGCGCGTGTTAATTCAAGGCATTGGTTATTCTCGAATTATTGAACAGTTACAAGCAGTTGAATTAGATTCCTGGCAAGAATACACGCTTCTTAAAATTAATTCCAATATAGATGTAGAACCAATTTATTTGTTGAAAATGACCTGCCCTAGCACCCAAAGGATTCATGTATTGCGTGTACCACCGGATATTAAATCAGCACAAGATGGTATTAGTTGGGTAAACTGGGGTATTGCTCCTGAAGAATTTAGTGTGCAAACTTAGGCATCTTTTTAGAAGAGTGGCAATGAGAGCAGAGTTTAACCTAAATGCTTACACTAGCTGACTTTACCCCAATGTCGGTTAACCCTCAAATAACGACATAAAAGGGCGATCGCAGTTTTCTCCCCCAGCCTCCCCAGCTACCCCTGCTCCCCCAGCTTCGAGGAACGACCGAGCAAGGAAGTTGCCCACCATTGACTCTCAAAAGCCTTAGTCTATCTAGCTTTTATCATCAAATATAAAAAAGAACATTATCTTGGTTGCTTAAGAAGCCTCGCTTGTTTACCAATCACTAAACTTCCAAATCACTGAAAAATAGCTGATTCATACGTTCATAATGCTGGCAGAGATTTTTTAATTGCAGTACATAATCCACAATTGAATGTTTCAAAGGGGGCTTAATTAAATTACCGACGTAAGCATAAGCAGTTGCATCTAAAGTTGTGGGTTGTTCACCCATAAAAAATAATTTATCGGCTAAAAAATCGGAAAGTGCTTGGAAATCAGCCGTAATAATTTGACAAATTTCTTGATCGCTATGACGACCCATGCCTTGATTGTAGAGTTGGGTGCAAATAGTTTCACAAGCATCTGCAACAATCAATTCACATTCTGCGGCTGGTACAACAGCACTCAATATATTAATTAAAGCTTCTCGATAAACTTGCCAATTTTCTGGAACTTGGTAACGGATGTAAGCTTCTCCCCAGTAGATGTTTTCTTTAATCATCCGGCGAAAAGCTAAGGAAATGGCTCGCTCTGTAGGTGTTAAGTTTGCATCCAAGTCTATTCCAGCTTCCGACTTTAACATTTCAATGATTAAAGTGGAATCACCTATGAGCTTTCCCTGGTACTCAATAAAGGGAATTTTGCCTTTGGGGGCGATGGCAAAATTAAGTGATGTATCAGCTTGATAATTTAACTTGGCCATACGAAACCAAGTTTCGAGCTTCATACAAGCTGGACTAAAGCTGGGTAGCCCCCAAAGCGGCGGTGTCTTGTATAAAGTAATCATTTCTTGGTGGTCAAGATAGTTGAGAACATCATCAACATACCACCAAGCAAAATAGCGATCGCCAATGCGCCAGTTGCTAAATCCAGCACGTTAGTATTATCCATTTAAAAATCAACTCCCCGTTTGAGTTCTACGCCGTGATTAGCATAGTGTTTGTGGCAGTATACCTCAGAGTGGATACTGGCTAAATCAAAATAAGCGGGTTGTTGTTGGCAACGACCAGTAATAATAACTTCTGTGTCGCGGGGTTTGCGGAGTAAGGCTTGAACAATTGGTTCAACGGGGAGGAGTTCTAAATCAACGGTGGGGTTGAGTTCATCTAAGATGATCGTTTTATATAACCCAGATGCGATCGCAGTTTTAGCAATTTCCCAACCGCGTTCGGCTTCGACATAATCTAATTCTTGCCGGGAATTGCGCCAGACGATCGCATCTCTGCCACAACGTTGATGATCTACCACTTCTGGGTATGATTGTTGCAAAGCAGCGATCGCAGCATCTTCGGTATAACCGCTCCCACCTTTGAGCCATTGCATAATTAACACACGGGTAGAACCAGGATGGTTAATCCCCCTCCCAATGGCTTGTAAAGCTTTCCCCAAGGCGCTGGTTGATTTCCCTTTCCCTGCACCGGTATAAATTTCAATCCCCTCAATTAATAGCTGTTGGGCGATGGGGTGGTGTTGCGGCTTCATTTCTGAGTGTAAATCAGCAATTTCTAGCAATTTTTCGGGTGCGCCGCGTCCGGTGGCGATAATTTCTAATTCTTGGGGTTTGGATTTTAATGTGCGTACCACTTCATCCACTGGTAGCAAACCCAAATCGAGGACGGGGTTAAGTTCATCTAAAACTACTACTGAATATAACCCAGAGGCGATCGCTCCTTTGGCGACATCCCAACCCCGCGCTGCTTCTTGGCGGTCGTAGGGGATAATTTCTTCAGCACCAAAAAATTCCGCCCTTCCAGTCCGTACCTGATCAATTAAATGAGGAAAACCACGCTGTAGGGCTGCGATCGCACCATCCTCATCATAATCACGTTCTGGCCCTTTTAAAAACCGCAGCAGTAAAACGCGATTGGAATTATTTTGAGTATTAATTCCTAAGCCAATTGAACGCAGTACGACCCCTAAAGCCGCTTGTGATTTGCCTTTACCCAAACCATCATAAACGTGAATTTGACCTGTGAGTCGCTCAGAACGCGCTTGTGCTGTGCGAATTCCAATGCCGTTCCTTGTCATCTCTCAAAAACCTGTAACGTGGCAGTCTCTAATCTTACCTAACCTCTTGCACTTCCAGATATAAAAAATCTCGGTTGGGTACTTCCATACAAGAGTTAGCAGGATATATTAACAGGGTAAATAGGGGTATACTGGCACACCAAGATGGTAAACAGCGATCGCCATCATATACAGCAGAATTCAGAATCAACTCTCTGTGTTTAGCTGTGATATCTGAATGTGTGATTGCCTACATCAACCTGATAATCCCTATTTTGTCTTTACCCTTTCACCTTAAATCTACCTGACTATGCTAGACGACCTTTTTACCCTGCCTACCCCGCCGCGACTCTTGCCGATTGGCGTAATGTTGTTTAATTTGTTATTTTTCCTGGTGGCGATTCCGATTGAAGCGTATATTTTCCATTGGCGGTTAAAGTTTGACAAAAAAACGAGTATTTTTTATGCGATCGCCACTAATCTTTTTTCGGGAACTCTTGGTTGGGTGATATTTTTCATCTTAGAACCGATGCTTCCTCCAGAATTTAAATCGGAATTAATTAACTATGTATTTTTTAATAATTTTCGTTCTCCCACTACCCAAGCCACGTTAATTTTTACGACTTCGATTATTTTCTTTGCCACTTTTTTAATGAAATTTATCCTATTACAGCTTTTGGTATTTACCTTAAGAGACGATGGTTGGAAAAAACCAGAGATTGCCGAAACATCCCAGCGCCGACAGTTACGCCGCGAGATTCCCGGAATCAAATTGCAAACTACTAATTTGGTGACTACTACATTAATTGCCAATTCTCTTAGTTATACAGTGATTACAATTATTTTATTGATTCGCAATCGCTAAATACTGTTACTTGTTTTGCCATATCCATAACGTTAGAGGTGAAAAAATGAATGTCCTGTTTAAAGATTTATTTGGCATATTTAAAATTTTTGAAGATGTCTATGCCAGAGTCAGAAAAATATTAGTTCCTACTCAAGCCTATGCTTGGCAAACATTGATTTATTTGAGTGTATTTTCGGGATTTTTATCTTATTTCGCCAATGGTTATGTCAGGGATATTATTGCATTTTGTGGCTGGTTATTTTTAATTGCTGGCACAGCTTGGTATACCACTGATGACCCCATCAGAGTTCCTGGCACATTTATGCCTGTGGGTGCATTAATTACAGGGTTTTTAGTGAGTGTTTTTGCTTTTGGTAATCAGCAGGAAGTGATTACACCCAGAACGATTGTGCTTTGGCCGACAATATCAGCTTTAATTACAGCCATTCCCGAATTTGTTGAAGGTACAGATACAGATTCTAAAGCACAAATTCCTAAGCCAGAAGTGAGGCAAAAAATTCTGATTTTAGTTGCCAGTTGTATGATTTTAAGTTGCTGGCTGCAATTTTACTTTGTGATGGATAAGTGGTTACAAGAATATCCTAGTTTACTAGCAGATAATTTTCAGCGTAGTACTTTCGTCAGAAGAACAGATATTAGTGAAAAAGTGCCAAAAAATGGCGTAATTATTTTAGATAAACTACAACCACTAGTAGAACAGCAAATTGATGAAAGACCTTGGTCACAGGTAGAGAAATGGCTACTCGATGCCAAATTACAAGTAGGAAATTTAGGTAATCGAGTTATTGATAAACACTTAGGAAAATATGAAGAAAAAGCTTTGTGGCGAGTTGAACCGCGTGTGACGAATACAAAATCAGGGGGATATGTTTTAGATTTGCTGAGTATTTGGCGTGGCCCTAGTTCTAGTCAAAAAGGATATTATCTGAAAAAATCTTGTCGGATTGATCCAGTAGCAACTTCCACCAAAAAAGCCATTACAAGCACAAACCCAGAAGACAAAATTGCGGTCGGGGAAATAGAATGCGATCGCGTTAGTAAGTTTATTGCTGGTTCTCCACCACCACAACAGTAATTTTGTGGGACAACGGGGACAAGGGAGACAAGGGAGACAAGGGGGACAAGGGGGAGAATTAGAATCTTTAACTCAGCACTCACACTTCGACTTCGCTCAGTGTACAGGACTCAGCACTTTTAAGAACCAATGAGAACTTTTGTAATTGCGAAAAATGTATTTCAGGAAGTAGTGCGCGATCGCATTTTGTATGTGATTGGATTTTATACTTTAGTGTTGGCGATCGCCTGGCGAGTACTACCGGAATTTGCGGCGACTACGGAAAACAAGATGTTATTAGACTTTGGGATAGTGGCTATTAATGTCATTAGCTTAATTGTCGCCGTATTTGTGGGTACAGGACTGGTGAAAAAAGAAATTGATAAACGCACTATTTTAGTGTTAATTGCCAAACCAGTCAGCCGGGGTGAAATTATTGCTGGCAAGTTTTTGGGTTTGTCAGCAGTGTTGGCTGTTTTAATCACCAGTATGACAGCCATTTATCTGGGATTTTTGCAAATAGAAAACATTCCTCATCCCACCCTCAGTATTGTGATTGCCTCAGTTTTTCTGTTTTTACAGATATCTTTAATCAACGCTGTGGCGATTACATTGGGCGTTTTCACTAATGCTTTACTGGCGGTAACTTTAACCTTTGCTGTGTATTTAATGGGGAATATTAGCCAAGATGTAGTTAAATTCGGGCGTTTGAGTCAAAACCCCACCATTGAACGCATTACCCAAGGGTTATATCTCATTCTGCCAGATTTATCGCGCTTGGATTTAAAAAACGATGCGGTGTATGGAATACAAGCTTTACCTGATGCAACTGTGTTAATTACAAATGCCGTCTATGGCGTACTTTATTGTATTATGCTGCTGGCGATCGCTAGTTTTGTCTTCTCTAAGCGGGAGTTTTAAATATTAGTCAAAATCAGAAATTGTTTGTAATTCTTAATTAATTCATACGGAATTTCTAAAGTAAATCTAAAGAGAACCAAAGGTAATAAAAACGAACGGTAGGATGCTGATAATCTTTTTTTAAAACGACGGAAACCAGAATCTTCGCAGGTATATACCAACATAACTAAAAGTCTGAGGTAGGAAACAACAATGCTGGAAAGTCTGGGAAGAATTAACCATCCATTCGTCAGAAGCGTTGCCGCAGCAGCTACCGTTGGTTCAGTAGTCACTTTGTCTACTGCTATTATTATTGGGTTTGCCAATCCTAAAGATAAATCAGCCCATCAATTTGGTGTGTATTCTTCACTATTTGGTGCGGCGGCTGGGGCTGTATTTGGCTTGGTTTATACAGGTAAAGATAGTGAAGATAAATCCACTCCCGATATTTCCACAGCAGACAGTAATGTTTGGCAAGACTGGCGAAATTTTGTTGTAGTTCGCAAGGTAAAAGAAAGCGAAGAAATTACATCTTTTTATTTACAACCAGAGGATAAAGGTGAAATTCCCAACTTTCAACCAGGACAATTTCTGACTATAAAACTTGATATTCCCGGACATAAAAAGCCTGTAATTCGGACTTATTCACTGTCTGATTATTCTGAAAAAAGTGAATATTATCGTCTTTCTATTAAACGCGAACCTGCACCCAATGGATTAGATGTGATGCCTGGTGTAGCATCTAATTTTATGCACGATCGCATTCACGAAGGTGCAATCATTCCCGCCAAACCACCAAACGGTAAATTTGTGCTGGATGTGCATAAATCTACCCCCGCCGTCTTGATTAGTAATGGTGTCGGAATTACACCAATGATCAGTATGGCAAAAGCTTGTACTCGACTGAATCCTCAGCGTCCGGTTTGGTTTATACATGGTGCAAGAGACGGTCAATTCCATGCTTTTCATGATGAAATTATCGAAATTGCTCAACAAAATTCTAATTTAAATGTACATATTCGCTACAGTCGTCCTAGACAGGAAGATGAAGGGAAATATCAGAGTGTGGGATATGTTGATGCAGCTTTAGTGCAGGAATTATGTCAACAAGAAGCGGAATATTTTTTATGTGGTTCAACTCCATTTATTCAGTCTGTTACTGAAGGACTCAAAGCTGCTGGAGTACCTAATAATAAAGTTTCTTTTGAATCCTTTGGGAACCCAATAAAAACTGAGTCAACAAAATCAACTCAGACTGCAACTCAAGGTGAAGAATTTGCAGAAATTGTCTTTGCTAAATCTGGTAAGACTTTAACATGGCAACCGAGCGATGGCACTATTTTAGAATTTGCCGAAGCTAATGATATTGATGCGCCTTTTAGTTGTCGGATAGGAGTTTGCGGTACTTGTATGTGTAAACTCCGTGAAGGGGAAGTGAGTTATCAAGAAGAACCAGGTGCAACCATTGATGAAGGTTCGGTGTTAATTTGTATTTCTCAACCCGGTAGTTCTAAATTAGTGTTGGATATTTAATTAGACTTCAGATCCCCGACTTCTTAAAGAAGTCGGGGATCTAAATCATTTAATGAATAATCATGATTTCCGGTTTATAAATTGTGCCTTCAGGCATAATTGTATGCCGGAGTTTGCTATAGATGATTTTTGTTTCCCAAAGATTGGCGTTTAATAAGTTGGCTTTAGTTAAATTAGTCCATGTCAAGTCTGCACTATGTAAATTTGCTTCGGTTAAATTAGCCTCTAGTAATATGGCACCAGATAAACTAGCTGCTTGCAAATTTGCTTTGATTAATTTAGCTTCTATTAATGAGGCTTCAATAAATTGGGCATAACTCAAGTCTGCTTCGGTGAAATCTACACCACACAAAGAAGCACCCCAAAAGTTACTGTTAGTACATTGTGATCGCCACAAGCAAGACTCACACAAATTAGCATAACTTAAATCAGCATTACTCAAATTAACTTGGGTTAAATCTGCTTCACTTAAGTCTGCACCAGTTAATTTTGCACCAGCTAAATTAGCACCGCGTAAATTTATTCCCCGCAACTTAGCACCACTTAAATCAATTCCTCGCAAATCACGTCCACTGAAATCCTGCTGTTGACCAGATTTTTCTGGAGTTTGGTTAGAGATTAATTCCTGTACACCAGCAAAATTTCTCATGTGACTCACCTCAGAGTGTCAATAATTGCAAAGCTCAATTGTGAGAGTTACTGTATATCGAGATTACACTAATCAAGATAATTCGCTGAATGGATAAATAAAGAATATTTGAATAATTGACGTAAAATAGCCTAAAAATGTGTTTCTCACAACAAAAAATGCTGACATAAGTCAGGAAATAATCATAAAAGATACCCGACTTCTTGAAGAAGTCGGGTATCTTTCTACTCACAAATCAAAATAATTATTCTTCGCCCCAAGTTTGTAATTGAAAATACACTAAAACTAAAGCGATGGCTAATAAAACTGTTGCGGCCGCTGCTGCATAACCAAAATCAAATTGACCAAAGGCTTCTTGATAAATGTAGTAAACCAATAAATTAGTCGAATTTAAAGGGCCGCCACCGGTCATGATATAAACTTGTTCAAAACTCCGTAATGTGAAAATTGCGGTGGTGATGGTGGCGAAAATTAAAGTAGGGCGTAATCCTGGTAAGGTTACATACCAAAATTGTTGCCAAGCATTTGCACCATCTAATTCGGCTGCTTCATAGCGACTGGGAGGAATTGCTTGCAACCCGGCTAAAAAAACAACCATATTAAAACCTAATTGTTTCCAAATACTTAAAATAATTAACACAGGCATTGCCCAAAAGGTATCTCCTAACCAGGGAATTGGTGCAATACCAAATGAATTTAAAAATGCGTTGACAGGGCCAGTTGTTTGAAATAGCCAGCGAAATCCTAAACCAGCCGCGACGAGAGAAATGATGGAAGGTAAAAAGTAGGCACTTCTTAACATTCCCCGCAAAGCTAGAGAACGATTTAATAACACTGCCAACCCTAAAGGAATAATTAAGCTGGGAATAACTGTAGCCAGGGTAAAATAAATTGTGTTGCCTAAAACTTGCCAAAAGTCTGGGTTAAGTAACAAACGCCAGTAGTTTTTTAAACCTACCCAATAAGTACCTGTGGATGTAAAACTACCAGCAGTGAAACTCAGGTAAAACAAATAGGCGATCGGCCAAATTACAAAAATTCCTAATAAAATTAATGCGGGTGCAAGAAAAGTCCAAGCGGCGAATGTATCATTATCTAACCATGATTTATTAGTATATATCTTTGGCATCTATTAATTTTCCTTGTTGCTGTTATGACCTTTCGCCCCGATTCTAGTTTTAGCTTGGTTTCTCCCCATATTAGCGATCGCTTACCATCTAGTGATACCCCAATTAAGCTAGGGATTCTGGCTTCTGGGAATGGTAGCAATTTTGAAGCAATTGCCCAAGCTATTGAAAATGGCCAAATTAATGCCCAAATTCCAGTTCTAATTTACAATAATCCAGGGGCGAAAGCAGCAACACGAGCCGCTAATCGTGGTGTAGAAACTGTTTTATTAAACCACCGCGAATATAAAAAGCGAGAAACTTTAGACCAACAAATTGTCCAGACTCTGCGCCAGCATGATGTTGATTTGGTAATTTTAGCTGGTTGGATGCGGCTGGTAACATCTGTGTTAATTGATGCTTTTCCTAACAGAATTATTAATATTCATCCGAGTTTGTTACCAAGTTTTAAGGGGCTTCATGCGGTGGAACAAGCTTTGCAAGCAAAGGTAACAATTACTGGCTGTACAGTGCATTTGGTTTGTTTAGAAGTTGACAGTGGCCCGATATTAATGCAAGCGGCTGTACCTGTGTTCCCGGATGATACACCAGAAACACTCCACGCCCGGATTCAAATTCAAGAACATCGAATTTTACCACAGGCAATTGCGATCGCAGCTAGTCAAATCTCGCACCAAAACCAAGCCCCGACGAATGGAATTCGCGGCTATAAAAACGAAGTCCGCCTACGCGGACTAACTTAAAATCATCAGTTCTAACAAAATTTAACGTTGTTGGATTTTCCAAAAATAGCTGGAAATCCAATTGGTCATAATATGGGCAACAATTGGGACTAACAAATTACCACTCAACAAGGCGCTATATCCCAAAATCAATCCAATCACAGTTGCCCACATTACATAAGGCCATTGTTGCGAACCACTCAGGTGTAAAACTCCAAAGCAAAGGCTAGAGACAATGACTGCTACATGGTCTAAGCCTAAAGCCGGCAGCATTACACCACGAAATAATAATTCTTCACTTAAACCCGGTAGTAAACCTAACCAAATTAAGTCAGGCCAAGCTAAAGGTCTTAAGACTAGTTCTAAATAATAATCTGCACTTTGACGATAGGCAGTCCACAAGCGATAAGCTAAACCACTCAAACAGGTAATGATAAAGCCTACACCTATTCCCCAACAAAAATCTATTGGGTTCCATTCCCACTTGAATAAATAAACGCCACCAAAGCGTAACCAGACTTTGGCAACTGTCCACAACAAAATTGCTGTTACACCCATTGCTATCAGCACTTGGGTACGGGTTAAATAGGGAATTTCAGGGTCTTGTTTTTGTTGTTCTACCACGGGAGTTCAGGGAGTGGGGGAGGGAGAGAGGGGGGACAGGGGAGAGAATGATTATTGATTGTTGACTAAGGCATGGGGATTAATGCCGGCTTTGAGGGCTACCAATACACCAACTGCCTCTAAATACGAGTTTACCTGGATGGATTTGATTCCTAAAGGTTGGGCTGGAACTTTGATTTGGGTTTGATTATCTCTGACTGTAATTATTTGGCATCGGCTTTGACTTAAACTGAGTAAAGCACTGCTACCACAAGCTTTTGCAGGCACAATCGCAGCATCTATTTGATCAGCCCAAATATCATCGTGACAAGATGTAAATAATTGTTTCTCGACAATAAATTGCGGGGCGCGACTTAAGCCTACAAGTACGCTTGGTAAAAAAGTATAACCTAATTCTTCGGCGGCGGAACGAGGAGATAAATCGGGATAAGGAGGGGCGCTGGCGAGGCCTGGTGAATGGGCGCAGGGAATTTGCAAATGTCTGACTAATAAATGACTAATTACGGCTTCTGCGCCGGCTATTGTGTCTACGCCTTTGCCTTGGAGATAATTCTGCACAGCATCTTCATCCATATCATCGGGGAAACGGGCGACAACTGCGATCGCTTCTGCCCCAGTTTTTTGCATGAGTTTTTCCGCACCACGTAGTAAACTATCTGGGTTGCCAATAGTTCCCCAACTTGCCCCTGATGCTGAAGTGCGTAATTCTACGTTTAATGGGGCATCAGTAATTACATAATCTGTAATCGTTAATCCCAGGGTTGCCCTAGCTGCATCAGCAGCTTGCAAGTGACGTAGTAATAAATCTGGTTCAATTCCTTGGTCTAAAAGCAAACCTACCTTATTATTACGGACTGGACGTAAACCCCAATCACCAGCCGCAAATTTATCTAACCCGTAACCTTCCACATAAAAAGCGTTGGGAATATTCCAATATAAACTTGCGCCGTTGAGAACATTGGGGTGAGTAATCAGGCGATCGCAAACCTGTGCTAAAGTTCGGGCAACAGGTATAGCATCACCCGCATATCCCCCAATCGCCGCCCCAACGCCAGTAGGTATAATCAAAATCGCAGTGTAAGGACGCATCTTAGTGCTGAGTGCTGAGTGAGTGTTCTAGCCCCAACGAATGGAATTCGCGGCTATAAAAACGAAGTCCGCCTTCGCGGACTAAATGAAAATCAATGGTTTTAAACCCGCGCAGGTGGTCACGGAGTTTGTCGAAGTGCAGGTTTTGTCTGTGTAGCCGCGACTTCAGTCGCTTGGTGCAAGATGTGAATTAAACTACTCTGCACTTGTAGTAACAACTGCTTCGACTGCAACCTTCTGCTGTGCTTCATCCACAGATGTAATAGCCCAACGTAGAGGTTCACCTTGTTTTTTCAACTCAGCTTCAATTTCTTTTTGTAACTCAGTGGGAGTTTCTTGAATATCGATTTCTGCGGTAATAAAATGAGTAGTCATCGACGTTCATCCTCTTAATTAATTTTTTCTAGAATAGCGGAATGAAGTATGACTTTTAAAGTCTAAAGTATGAAAGATAGAATTTCATACTTTAGACTTCATTAGCCTTTGCCAAATTGCAACTGATAAACTATTTCTTCTTTTTCAGTCTCAATTTTCAAATCAGAACGGGGATAAGCGACACAAAGTAATGTGTAACCTTGTTTTTGTAATTCTGGACTAACGCCCATCCCATCAGTCTGGTCTACAGTTCCTTGGGTAATTTGCGCGGCGCAAGTTGTACATACACCTGCATGACAAGAAGCAGGTAAATCAACACCAGCAGCTTCAGCTACTGATAAAATAGTTTCGTTTTCAGGAACTTGCAGAGTATGAACTTTGCCTTGGTGATGTAGCTCTACGGTGTAGATTGTGGACATATACTAAAAGATGAGTGCAATAGCCAAATTTATTATTATATCGGAATTGTTTAATATTATTGCAGATATTCAATAAACTTTTGATTTTTGAATTTGCCAGATTTTCTTTACCTCTTTGCGTCTTTGCGCCTCTGCGTGAGATACAAAAATCCTGTTTTTTAAAATTCATATTTTAATTAAGCGATGTTAGGTGCGATCGCTCAAATAATCAATAATGTCATAGAATATCGCTGTCAATATTTAAATCCCGCAACTTAGCCTCGCTAACGCATCCTAGGTGTGTTTCAAAATCCAACATAAGTCTTATGTATTGATAACTAGTCTTGTCAATCATCAAGATAACAATTTATCACCGAAGAATATAGCAATCCTCAATAATTTACAAACCTCTCTCTTCCTTGTCTACCTTGCCCTCCTTGTCTTTATTGTTCACGTATAAAATAGAAATGCCATAGCGATCGCACTCAGTAAAATATCTTCAATTAGAACTAATACGCAAAACTATCATTTAAGTATTAGTCAAAATTATCGATGATCAATTACCAGTAAGGCTTTCAACTATAAAATAGGGTAAACTTTTATAGCCAAGTCTCGCCTAAAAATAATTCATAATTAAGGGAAGAACATCCCAACGGAGAATACAACAATGCTAGAAGAATATCGTCAACAAGTCGCCGAAAGGGCAGCATTAGGAATTCCCCCTTTACCGTTGGATGCGAAGCAAACCTCAGAATTATGTGAATTACTGAAAAATCCGCCCAAGGGTGAAGAAGAAACATTATTACATTTATTGCGCGATCGCGTCCCCCCCGGAGTTGATCCCGCCGCTTACGTAAAAGCTGGGTTCCTTACCGCCATTGCCAAAAAAGAAGTTAAAAGCCCCATCATTTCCCCCATCGAAGCTGTAGAATTACTGGGAACAATGGTAGGTGGCTACAATGTTCAATCTTTAATTGAGTTACTGCAATTTGCCACCACATCGGTATCAGACTCCTCTGAAACACCGTTGGTAATGGGTGGTGAAGGTAAAGAACCCATTGCAGCATACGCCGCCGCCGCCCTCAGCAAAACTTTATTGGTGTATGATGCCTTCCATGATGTTTTGGAACTATCCAAAACTAACCCCTACGCCAAGCAGGTAGTTAATTCCTGGGCTGAGGCGGAATGGTTTACTGTCCGTCCCAAACTCCCAGAATATATTAACGTCACTGTGTTTAAAGTCCCTGGTGAAACCAACACCGACGACTTATCACCAGCCACCCACGCCACCACCCGCCCAGATATTCCCCTCCACGCCTTGGCTATGTTAGAGTCACGGCAACCCGGAAGCTTAGAAACTATTGCCGAGTTGAAGAAAAAAGGACATCCCGTGGCGTATGTCGGGGATGTTGTCGGGACTGGTTCATCGCGGAAGTCGGCTATTAACTCCGTGTTATGGCATACAGGACAAGATATCCCCTTTGTTCCCAACAAACGTGCTGGGGGTTATATTTTAGGTGGTGCGATCGCTCCTATCTTTTTCAACACAGCAGAAGATGCCGGTGCTTTGCCCATACAATGCGATGTCACCAAACTCGAAACCGGCATGGTAATTACCATCTATCCCTACAGAGGTGAAATTACCAACGAAGACGGCGAAGTTATTTCCACCTTCACCCTTAAACCCGACACCATTCTTGATGAAGTCCGCGCTGGTGGACGCATCCCCCTACTTATCGGACGTACCCTCACCGACAAAACCCGCCAAGCATTAGGCTTAGAACCCAGCACCCTGTTTATCCGTCCCCAACAACCAGCCGACACAGGTAAAGGCTACACCCTCGCCCAAAAAATGGTCGGTAAAGCTTGCGGTTTACCTGGTGTGCGCCCCGGTACATCTTGCGAACCCATCATGACCACCGTTGGTTCTCAAGATACCACAGGCCCCATGACCCGCGACGAACTCAAAGAACTCGCTTGTCTAGGCTTCAGTGCAGACTTAGTCATGCAAAGTTTCTGTCACACCGCCGCCTATCCCAAACCCGTAGACATCAAAACCCACCACGAACTCCCCGACTTCTTCTCTTCCCGCGCTGGTGTCGCCCTACGTCCCGGCGATGGTATCATCCACTCATGGCTAAACCGAATGCTGTTACCCGATACCGTCGGTACAGGTGGCGACTCTCACACCCGCTTCCCCTTAGGTATTTCCTTCCCCGCCGGTTCCGGTTTAGTCGCCTTTGCTGGCGCGTTGGGTGTCATGCCTTTGGATATGCCAGAATCAGTGTTGGTAAGATTCAAAGGAGAATTGCAACCAGGAATTACCTTAAGAGATATTGTTAACGCTATTCCTTACGTTGCCATTCAAAAAGGTTTGCTAACCGTCGAGAAAGAGAACAAGAAAAACATCTTCTCCGGCAGAATTTTAGAAATGGAAGGCTTACCAGATTTAAAAGTCGAACAAGCCTTTGAATTAACAGACGCTTCCGCCGAACGTTCCTGTGCAGGCTGCACCATTAAACTCAGTCAAGAAACAATTGCTGAATATCTGCGTTCCAACATTGCCCTGTTAAAGAACATGGTAGCCAGAGGCTATCAAGATGCGCGTACAATTATGCGCCGCGTCGCCCAAATGGAAGCATGGTTAGCAAATCCTGTATTACTAGAAGCCGACGCAGATGCAGAATATGCCGCAGTCATTGAAATTGATTTGAACAAAATCACAGAACCAATTGTAGCTGCTCCAAACGACCCCGATAATGTTAAATTATTATCGGAAGTTGCTAATGATCCAGTACAAGAAGTTTTCCTTGGTTCTTGTATGACAAACATCGGTCATTATCGCGCCACAGCCAAAGTTTTAGAAGGTGCAGGAGAAGTCAAAACTCGCCTGTGGATAGCACCACCAACCCGCATGGATGAACACCAGTTAAAAGAAGAAGGTGTATACAGTATTTTTGGTGCAGCCGGCGCGAGAACAGAAATGCCAGGATGCAGTTTATGTATGGGAAATCAGGCGCGAGTTGCTGACGGCACAACTGTATTTTCCACCTCTACCCGCAACTTCAATAACCGCATGGGTAAAGGCGCAAGAGTGTATTTAGGTTCAGCCGAATTAGCCGCAGTTTGCGCGTTATTAGGTCGCATTCCCACAGTACAGGAATATCTTGATATTGTGGCGAATAAAATTCATCCTTTTGCTGATAATTTATATCGGTATTTGAACTTTGATCAAATCGCCGGTTTTGAGGATGAAGGGCGGGTGATTAGTAAGGAGGAGGAAGCTTTGTTGGTATAGTTTAACTAGGGTGAGTCTTCATGGCTCACCCTAATATATTTCAAGAGAGTTAAGTATGTGCAGTACCAAATAGAATTTAAGCCCAAAGCAATTAAAGATTTAGAGAAATTTCCTGTAGATATTAGAGAACGCATCATCAGTAAAATTGAAGCGATGCAAGATGACTTACAGGGAGATGTCAAACGCTTAACCAACTTTACGCCAGAATATCGTTTGAGAGTAGGTGATTATCGAGTTTTGTTTGAATTAGAAGAACAGACTATCATGATATATAGGGTGAAGCATCGCAGTAAAGCTTATGAGTAAAAGGAGTTGTAAAAATGATTGAATTACATCCTGAATTTTTAACAAAAGATGGTCAAAAGCAATTTGCCGTTTTACCTTATGAGGAGTTTTTAAAAGTTCAGGAATTGCTGGAGGATTTAGAAGATTTAAAAGATTTACGAGAAGCTAAAGAAGAAGAAAAAGATAGTGTTTCGGTATCTTTATCCGAAGTTAAAAAAATGTTATTATCTTGATGTTTTTTAAAGATGATTATTTCAACTAATTTTGTCTAACCATATAGTTAATGCTTGATTAACTATATGTTGGATCGAATCAACAACAATCTCTCCATTTGCTGATTCTTTAAATATTAGCCGTCTACTTTTAAGATGAGTAATATTGTCCTTATCTAGTTTTCTAAACATTGAGTTACCATTTCTGGCGAAAGAAAGAAAGTTTTGTGAATTTCCTGGAACACTATAGAATGTATAATCAATACTAAGATAAGACAGTTTTTCCCTAGATATACTTCCTTCTTTTAAAGGAATATATCGCCAATATGTTAAGTAATCATCTAGTGTATCAATCTGCATTCTGGCAATAGTTTTATTTTGGCGACTGGGTATCATTAACCAGAGAAATAATAGTATTTTTCTCGATTTTTTATCAAAACATAACTCTGCACATTGCCTGATCTTGTCTTTACCGTATTTACTTGCATATATAACGCTTTTATTTACTATCATCTCTTCTATTCTGGAGTCGAAGCTTAATATTTGATTTCTAATTTTTGTTAAATTTTCTCTTTCCGTTTGTGTTAAAGTCCCTAACCAATCTAATAGTAATCTTGGTGGTTCAGGAATATTATCTTGGGGTTGATTTTGGAAATTAACTTCTTGATAATTAATTTTTATAACTTTTGGTTTAATTTGGGTAATACTGTGAGTCAAATAAAAATTAAAATCATTATTTTCATTTTTTATAAAAAAAGTGAATAGGTCAAAATCTAATTTGCTGTATTTGTCATCAATTAAATTATGCCTGTGAAAACTCGGACAGATAGCAAACAAACGAATAGGAACATCATAATTAATATGAGTATTCAAAGGTTTTTCTTCTAATAAAGTCTCATAATATCGTGTTGACTGATTAATTACATATCTATCTTCTGTGTTTTTTAATTCAATAATAGTTAATTGATTATTTGCTGCTATTGCTAAAATGTCACAAATTTCCCCTTTAACAGATAACTGTCTCGCCAATGGTTTTAGCCCAAAAAGTTCTTCCAAGTTATCCCAAACAAAGTCTTCTAATTCCGATTCATCAATAAATTTCCAATCTTGACTGATTTTACGTAATGCTACGTTTTTATTTGTCATTTGATAATTTAAAATATATAAAAAATTAATTTGTGGGTAGAGCAGCACAGGTTAATTTTGGTTGTACCTGACTAGAAGATTGATTGGCAATTAATTCAATTTTGCCTTGGGCGTTACGTCGCCAAGAGGTAGCTTGGACAAGTGTTTCTGGAGATTTTGCTGTTTGGGCTTTGACTGGTTGTGTGGTGTGGAATGCAGAGATATCGCGGATGTCTGACCAAGTGCGATCGCTCCTGATCTCCTGCGTCGGATTTTGTGGTATTCCACCTCGTCCTGTGGCGACAAAACTACTACTGGGATTAGCGGAACAACCACTCGCTATTTGCTGCGATGGATCACTGACATTGGCAGGTAATTCGACTAAACCTGAATTGGGGTCAACACCAACATTGTTAATTGCGACTGTACCATTGACATTAAATGCGGAACTGGCTGTAATATCGTTGGTCAAGTCTTTTCTGGGTGTCAGGGTATCGCGGAATTTTAAACCAATAATGCCTTGAGTTGTAATGGCAATATTTCCACCCTTTCCTTGTACGGCGTTGGCAATAATGTCACTATTTTCTAATCCCACAAGGATGGGTGCATTGATGTTAATATTACCTCCGTTACCGTTACCGCTTGCTGTTGAGGTAATTTGACTATTATCGCGCAGTAGTAATAAACTCCTAGTTTGCAAATTAATGTTACCACCATTGCCAGATTTGGTTTGTGCTTGAATTAAGCTTTGATTTTTTAATTGGATATTATTTGCGATGATATTGATGTTACCTCCATCACCTTTACCCTGGTTGGTTACACTGACTGCACCGCCATTGGTCAGCATCAAATTCGGGGTTGTTACATTCACAGTTCCGGCATTCGCTGACAGAACATTTGGCAACTTGAAAAGCTTTTGGATTAATGCTGGAGGGTAAAGGACAGCTGAGTTAATACTGCTATTGTTAACCTGGCTATGCCCATCAATTAAAATCGATTCCGTGGCGTTAATGTGCAAATTTCCAGCTTGACCAATCAAGAAGGACGTAGTTGCAACCACTCCGCCATTGAGCAATTGTAATCGGTTTGTATCCAACGTCAAGGTTTGGGCATTGCCGGTACCATAGGTGATTGCACCAATATTGCTATAGAGTCCTGTTGGATTGTCTCCTGTGACAGTCGTATTCTTACTGCGGATGGTTACTTGCCCTGTGGAACCAGTCGCAAATGTGACTGAAGCAATAGCTGCTCCCCCAGAAACCACTAGATTATTAGTATTAATAGAAAGATTGCCTGCTGACTTAGCAGTTCGGGTAGATGTAGTTAGAGAGGTTACTCCTGTGGGGTTGATGGGAGCGAAACCAGATAACTCGACTGTTCCAGCATCAATCTGAATATTCCCACTTGCACCACTGCCAGCCAATCCAAAAGCATTATTGTTGACTCCGGCACCTTGTGAGATGCTTAACTGGGGAGTAATGATATGGATGGATGAACCTGTACCAGTATTCAACCCTTCAGAACGGATACCACTACGAATCTGGGCATTGGCTGTTGTACCAACAATATCAATCCCTTCTGAAGCCTGTAAAAAAATTTCACCCCCAGCAACATTTCCTAGATTTTTGGAAAATATGATTGAACCATCGCTGATTTGAATGTGCTTTCCCTGCAACTGCACTGAACCAGCATTAAATGCCCCTACACTTGGTAATGCTCCTATCGTTAGCAAGGATTTTTGGCTGAGGTGAATATCTGCAAAGCTTTGTCCACTCTCGTAACCCAACTGATAGCCTTGGGCAATGGGGTTCAAACTGACCAGTCCGACTCCGCTTAAACTTCCCAATTCCACTCGTCCTTGAGGTGCGTTCAAGGTTGCTCCGGTGAGATTTATGTTACCGCCTACCAAAGCCAACGTTTTTCCTGGCTTTACCATCAGTTGGGAGGAACTAGGATTTTGAGTAATGGGGCTGAGGCTACTGTCAGCTTTTAGGGCATAACCTGTACCTTGAACTGTTATGGGCTGTGGATTACTACCCATTTGCAAGCCAATAGGCGCACTCATTGTTAATAATGGAGTACCTGAAACATTGACTGCACTAAACTCAATGCCATTAGGAAATTTAATACTATTGGCAGTTGTCCCGACAAATGAACCACCAATATTTAAGCTGGCACTAGCACCAAAAATAATGCCTGCTGGGTTAAGTAAAAATAAATTGGCATTCCCTTTGGCACTGATGGAACCATTGATTTTGGAAACATCACCGCCAGTCACCCGACTAAAAATATTTTGAATATCAGTAGCATTATCGAATGATGCAGAGCCATTTATAGGAATAGAGAATTGGCTGAAGCTATGAAATAAATTATTGCCAACACGAGTGCCATCGGTGATGGTGTAATTACTACTACCACTCACAGCAGTGTTGAGAGTGTTATCAGGCTTTACTTCGGCATAAACACCACTGTTATAAATAACAGATATGCAGATTGCACCCAGGAAACCAAACCCAGCAAGCGTTAGTTTCATTAACCTAGTTCTTATTTTTTATTCAGTGTTTTATTTTTCCCAATTTAGTATTGTTTTTAACATCGATTAATTTTTGGGAACAGCCGTACAGGTTAATGAGGGTTGCACCTGAGAAGGAGATTTAGCTGCAATCAGTTCAATTTTGCCTTGGGCATTAAGTCGCCAAGAAGTAGCTTGCACAAGAGTTTCGGGAGATTTTGCTGTTTGGGCTTTGACTGGTTTTGTGGTGTGGAATGCAGAGATATCTCGAATGTCTGACCAGGTGCGATCGCTCCTCAATTCCTGCGTCGGATTTTGCGGTATCCCACCTTTTCCTGTGGCGACAAAACTACTACCATAGGTGTCTGCACATCCTGTAGTGATTTTTTGCGATGGATCACTAACATTCACAGGTAATTCCACTAAACCTGAATTGGGGTCAACACCTACAGTATTAACTTCCACTGTACCATTTACCCCTAATTGTGAACTGGCAGTAATATCACTTTCTAGTGTTAGTTGGGGACTATATTTCAACCCGAAAATTCCGTGAGTTGTGATAGCAATATTTCCACCTCTGCCTTTTACCGCATTAGCCACAATATCACTGTTTTCTAAAGCCAAAATAATGGGTGCGTTGATAGTAATGTTACCGCCATTACCTACACTGCCGGATGTAGCATTGATGGCACTATTATGGCGCATCAATAAGGTATTAGCACTAACAGCTATATTACCTCCTTCGCCGATTTTAGTCGTAGCAATAATAGCACCTTGAGTATCTAACATCACAAAATTAGCATCGATGCCTACTTTTCCCGCATTACCTGTGCCATCATTTCTGACATTAACTAATCCACCATCAGCCACCCTTAACTGCTGGGTTGTAATATGCACATCTCCACTATTACCAGTTAAAACTCTTGATGAACCCGCTTGCTGCACAGTTGATGAACCGATAAAACTCGGAATTAAGAAAGATTGTGCTGGCTTACCAGCAACTTCCACTGATTCAAAAGCATTGAGAATCACATTGCCAGCATTACCACTAGCATAAGAAGAAGCTTCAACTCTTGCCCCATGATTAACTGACAATTTAGCCGTATTCACAATTAAGTTACCTGAATTACCAGCATTCAAAGTTGAAGAACTCAGGGAACTAGGGGCAAAATTAGTTGAAGCTGTTTCAAATCCAGATAAGTTAATAGACTCTGCGGCGTTGACTGTTACATTTCCCGCCGTACCTTTAGCGAGTGTGGAAGTTGTCACCACAGCACCATCCAAAATTACTAACTGATTTGTGGAAACATTCACATTTCCACCTTTCCCAGAAGAAAAAGTCAAGCCAGAAATACCACTACGATTACTTGGTCTTTTTCCTACTCCGGCTACTTGAATTGTTCTAGAGGCATTAACTGTAATATTACCTCCGCCTACAGAAGCACCAGAATTGTTTGTCAAAATTATGCCGCCATTATTAGCAATCAAGTCTTGTGTAAATATTTCCATATTGGCAACCATTCCAGTGCCAATAGCGCCTGCCCTAATCGCACTAGTTGTACTTCCCGCAGTATTATCACCAGTGATTGTAAGTAGTTTCGATGTATGAACAGAAATTTTGCCGGGAGTGGCAATATTGGTGGTATTCTGCACTGATACACGAGAACCACCACTCAAGGTTAAATTAGCACCCCAGATGTTAATTTCCCCATTTCCACCTGTGGAAAGTAGAGACTGCTTAGACAGAGTAATATCCCGAAAATTCTGCACATCTTGATAACCAAGACTCCAACCTAAATTATTGGGAATGAGGCTGACAGTTCCATCATCAACAGCACCGATTGCAATCCGTCCTTGAGGAGTGGAAAGAGTACGGCCATCTATCAAAATATCTCCGCCAACTAATGCTAAGGTTTTGTTTTTAGGGACTTGCAGTGGGGTTGTAGAGGCTTGAACTTTGATTGCTGCTGGATTCTGCCCCATCTGTAAACCAATGGGGATGCTCATGGTTAACACAGGAGAAATTGTTGTGTTGCTGCTAAACTCATTACCATCAGCAAATTTGATGCTATTTGCAGTTGTGCCGATAAAAGAACCACCAACGTTTAAACGAGCATTGGCTCCAAAGATAATCCCCGCCGGGTTGAGCAAAAACAGATTTACACCGCTATTAGTTGTGATGGAACCATTAATATCAGAAACATTACCACCAGTCACCCGACTAAAAATGTTTTGGATGCCAGAATTACTGCTAAAGGTTGCAGAACCACCTGTAGGAATAGAGAATTGACTAAAGCTATGAAATAAATTGTTGCCAACCGCAGTCCCGCCAGTAATGTTGTAACTATTACTTCCAGACACAGCAGTGCCGAGAGTACCATCAGGTTTGACTTCTGCCTGAACATGGCTGTTACCAATAGCCAAGAGATAAACTGCACCAATTAAACCGAAGTTAGCAAAAGTTACTTTCATCAACCAAACTTGTAATTATCACCTTGTGTCTAGTTTTCCCAAGGTAAATTTTGTGATTGGGTTGGCTATGTAATGTTATGGTGAGTTTTTTTCAGCTTTTATGAATAGCAGCACAAGTTAATGATGGTGCTAAATTCACAGAAGATTTATCGGCAATTAATTCAACTTTGCCTTGAGGATTACGTCGCCAAGAGGTGGCTTGCACAAGTGTTTCTGAATTTTTTGGTATTTGTGCTTGTGTTGGTTTTGTGGTATTTAATGCAGAGATATCACGAATGTCTGACCAGGTGCGATCGCTATTAATCTCCTGTGTCGGATTTTGTGGTATTCCACCGCGTCCTGTAGCAACAAAACTACTACCTTGATTGCCATCACAAGTATTCGCTATTTGCTGCGATTGATCGGTAACATTTGCTGGTAACTCTACTAAACCTGAATTGGGGTCAACACCAACATTATTGACTGCAACTGTCCCATTCACACCAAACTGCGAACTGGCAGTAATATCGTTTTCTGGTGTTAATTGTGAACGATATTCTAAACCGATAATTCCTTGAGTTGTGATGAGAATATTGCCGCCACGACCTTGAACTGCATTGGCAATAATATCGCTGTCTTCTAAACCAACGATGATGGGTGCATTGATATTAATGTTACCTCCAGTAGAATTACCACTGGCATTGGCACTAATTTTACTGCCATATCGCAGCAACAACACATCTTTTGCTTGCAGTTGAATATTCCCTTGACCGCCTCCATTGACTTCGGAACGTAGACTAGCGCCATTATTCAAGACAATCTGGCGAGCATTGAGATTGAGATTTCCAGCATCGCCTGTACCTGTATTACTGACGGTGATTTGAGCATGGTTCTGCACGCGCACCGTATCAGATTTAATATTCACAGATCCTGCTGCAAAGTTAGTTGTCGAAGATGCAGTGATGCTACTGGGTAAAATCTGACCATTTCTTAAGGGTTGAGATACACCCTGTACATCAATATTTTTTACTTGTAAGTTAATACTGCCAGCATTGCCTTGACCTTGTGTGGAGGAAGTAATTTGACCACCGTTGAAGACTTTTAAATTATCTGCTGTTAAGTTGATTGTGCCACCAGAACCAACTATATTTTTACCCACAGAAGTATTGATGCCACTGACTAACTGACTCAAAGGCTCGATCACTGGGTCGCTGACAGCCACATCTTTAGCTTGGATAATGATATTTCCAGCAGTACCATTTCCCGCTAAGGTACTGCGGATGGCTCCCCCATTGCTGAGTCGTAACTGTCCAGTCTCAATAGCGATATTTCCTCCTTGACCTGCACCCGATGGCTGTACTGAAGTCGTAACTCCAGAACGCAAAGTTGGTGTTCCACCTGCAATTTCAAAACTCTCGGTAGCCCGGATTGAAATATTCCCAGTTCTGCCCGTAGCGGTTAATTTACGGTTCACAATGTTTAAAATATCGGAACTGATTACACCACCATTCGTAGTACGAATTCGAGCAGCTTCAATGGTAATGTTGCCAGCCTGATTATTGTTGCCACCCTGAATTATTGTAGTAATGTCAGTAGGTAAGTAAACGCCAAAAGGAGTCGCAAATGGGTTGGCTCCAAAAAGTTCTATATCTGTAGCTTGGATATTTATGTCTCCCGATCTAGAGTTATTGCCAGAGGTTGTAGATTGAAGCCTAGCTCCATTAGTCATTCGTAAGTACTTAGTTTCAATCTTTATATCTCCAGCTCGGCCTGTGGCTCCACTATTTATCAATGTTGCCAAACCACGACCAATTTGTCCTGGGCTAGAAGCTCCCAATAAGTCAACAAATTCTGTGGTTTTGACAATAATTCCTCTACCCTGGCCAGACGAAGTATTAGATCGAATACTTGACCCATCCTTTAAGGTCAATCCCCTTCCTTGTACGTAGATTTCCCCACCATTTATTCCACTTGCATCGACTAATGAATCTTGCTGCAAAGTAATCGTATCCCAGTCAGCCGTAGCCGCAGAACTTGTTAATTGCCATCCAGTTGAATTGTCCATCTTGATGTCAGCATTTCGTACCGCCCACAACTCTACATACCCATCGGGGGCTATTAGGCTGGCTTTTGTCAGATCAATTTGACTACCAACCAAAGCCAAAGTTTTACCAGTAGGAACTTCTAGTTTTCCTTGTACTTGGATGGCTCCGGCATTGCTTCCCAGTTGCAAACCAATCGGTACCTTCATGGTTAAAAGAGGGGATTTAGTTATGTCGGTGCTGAACACGTTGCCATCATCAAATTTAATGCTATTGGCAGTTGTCGCTACAAAAGAACCACCAATACTTAAACTGGCATTCTTGCCAAAGATAATTCCGGCAGGGTTGATTAAAAATAAATTGGCACTACCCTTGGCACTAATTGAACCATCAATTGTGGACATCTCACCACCAGTGACTCGACTAAAAATATTTTGAATATCAGTAGCATTGTCAAATGATGCAGTGACACCTTGCAGGATAGAGAACTGACTAAAGCTATGAAATAAATTGTTGCCGACACGAGTGCCATTCTTAATAGTGTAACTATTGCTACTAGTATCTACAGATGTATTGAGAGTGTTATCAGGAGTTACTTGTGCGTGAACACCATTGTTGCAAACAGCCCAGATACAGATTGCACCAAGACAGCCAAACCCAACAAAAGTTAATTTCATTAACTTATTTCTTGTTTTTTATACCGTATTTATTGTTCCCAACTTGATAATTTCCGTAACATTAATTAATCTTGGGGTAGAGCAGCACAGGTTAATTTTGGTTGTACCTGACTAGAAGATTGATTGGCAATTAATTCAATTTTGCCTTGGGCGTTACGTCGCCAAGAGGTAGCTTGGACAAGTGTTTCTGGAGATTTTGCTGTTTGGGCTTTGACTGGTTTTGTGGTGTGGAATGCAGAGATATCTCGAATGTCTGACCAGGTGCGATCGCTCCTAATTTCCTGCGTCGGATTTTGTGGTACACCACCCCGACCAATGGCCACAAAACTACTACCTGTATTCGCAGCACAACCACTCGCTATTTGCTGCGATGGATCACTGACATTTGCCGGTAATTCGACTAAACCTGAATTGGGGTCAACACCAACATTGTTAATTGCGACTGTACCATTGACATTAAATGCGGAACTGGCTGTAATATCATTGGTCAAATCTTTTCTGGGTGTCAGGGTATCGCGGAATTTTAAACCAATAATGCCTTGAGTTGTAATGCTAATATTCCCACCCTTTCCTTCTACGGCATTGGCAATAATGTCACTATTTTCTAGCCCAACTATAACTGGAGCATTAATAATAATATTGCCACCATTGCCAGTACCACCTGCTTCTGCACTAATAAAGCCACCATAACGCATGAGTAATAAATCTCGCAGTTGCAGGTTGATATTACCGCCTTCACCTGCTTTTGTGGAGGCTAAAAGGTTGCCACCATTTTTAAGTGTCAGGGCATTGGCATTGATGATCAGATTACCAGCTGTGCCAGAGCCAGTATTTTGAACAAAAATCGTTGCCCCATCAGAAACGTTCACAGTGGGAGCGTTAATAGTCGTGTTACCGGCATTGGCACGGGAAATTTTACTAAAAGCGTTGACAGGCAGAACAGCACTACCAATATAACTGGGGGTTTCTCCAGGTTTCATCCCACTCACATCAATTGATTCTGAGGCATTGATAGTTAATGAACCTGCATTGCCTAAAATTATGCTTGAAGCCGATACTCTACCACCACCTTGAACAGACAATTTACGGGTTTCAATGTTCAAATTACCAGCATCACCAGGCCCGAATGTGGCAGCAGAAACTAAACTAAAATAACTACCCTTTGGCGTTCCTGCACCTAGTACTTGGATTGTATCTGCCTTGATATTAAGGTCGCCGCCTTTACCTGATAAATAAGGTCTAGCTGCTATATTGCCTCCGGCTGAAACAGATAAATCTTGAGTGGTAATGGAAATATCTCCGCCTTTTCCTGCACCAAAAGAAGCGGCTAATATCTGGCTCACGGCTCGAAAAGCAAGAGGATCACCCTGTGCAAACCCATTGACATGGGTTGCATCACTATTGATGATAATGTTGCCCCCAGTGGCGGCGCTAAATGTGCGGTTTAAGATGTAACCACCTTGATCAATATTTAACTTCGGGGTATTTACAATGATATGCCCTGCTGCCGCAGAAGATCGGGTGTCATTGACTAAACTGCTAGAACTTTTAAAATCAGAGGACTTACCAATAATATTCAATGCTTCTGTAGCATTCACAACAATGTCACCCGCAGCTTGGTTACTACGATTTTGGACAAATACTAAAGAACCATCACGGATACTTACCTGCCTCCCTTGAATGTTGATAGATCCGCCATTTTCTAGGCTGAGATCCCGTGTAGATGCTAAAGCACGTTGGGTAAGGGTAATATCACCAAAACTCGCAGTCTTGGGGTAACTCAGGGTAAATCCTTGGGAAGTGGAATTGAGAGTAACATTAGCATTACTGATGCTACCCAGTTCTATTTGTCCGCCTGGTGCGGAGAGCAAGCCGCCATCTAAGGCAACATTCCCACCCACTAATGCTAGGGTGTTGCCAGATTTTACTTGTAATCCTCTTGTGCCGACGTTGAGTCCAGATATTTGAGTTGATGCCTGGAAATCGGCCATGTGTCCGGCTCCTTGAACGGTAATCGCCCCTGGATTGCTGCCAAGTTGCAAACCAACGGGAACACTCATAGTTAATAAGGCTGGTGATGTGGTATTGGTGGCGCTAAATTTCAACCCATCTGCAAATACAATGCTATCTGCGCTTGTCCCAACAAAAGAACCACCAATATTTAGTTGAGCATTAGCCCCAAACAAAATCCCCGCAGGATTCAGTAGAAATAAATTGGCGCTACCTTGGGCTTTGATTATGCCATCTATTTCTGATAAACTACCACCTGTGACACGGGCGAAGATGTTTTGTACACTGGTAGGATTTTGGAACGTGACAGTAGTACCGTTAGGTATGGAAAATTGACCGAAGCTATGAAAAAGGTTACTTCCATTCTGGGTACCTTTAGTAATATCAAAGCTATTGCTGCTTGGTTGAGAAATTTCGGTGCCGAGTGTGCCATCAGTTGTCACATCGGCATTGGCAGCATTACTCCATAGGAGAATAATCGCTAATCCTATCCCACTCCCAACTAGACTTGTGTTCATATTTTAGTTCGCTCTTGATACCCACAATTTCCAATTGCCTAAATTTTAGGATTCCCCATCAAAGGAATTAATTAATCACTTTGATTAAAACAGTGAGTATTGCATAGAGAAATACAATCCGTTTTCTTGGAGCGATCGCTTATCGCCCTCCACAGATATGATAGGAATACCCCAATCTAAACGGGCAGAAAAGTTATTTCCTTGTTTCCATAACAGCCCAAACCCCGCACCGACTAAGGTATTGGTGGAGGGATTATTACCCTTGTTATTCCAGCCTTGGCCGACATCAACAAATGGTGCTAGTTGTAAAACTCCTTGGATTTTGTTAGCACGTACAATTGGAAAACGAAATTCTGAAGAAAACAAGAAGCCGCTATCTGTGAGTAATGTATCTTGGCGATAACCCCGCACGCTTAACTGTCCACCTAATCCAAATTGCTCTAAAGGTACTAGGTTATTTGCGGCTAGTTGTAAATCAGCCCTAGTTAAGAACAAGGTATCTGGAGCAAATTGTCTCACCCACTGTGCTTGTCCTCGCCAACTAAAAAAGCGGCTATCGGGAGCCTCGTCACTCACACTAGCTCCAAACCAATCAACTCCCAAACTAAATTGCGATCGCGCGGCGAAAACTTGTGTACTGCTGCGGTGGGTATACTCTTGGGTAAAGCGCAAGGCAGAAATTTTGGTTCTCCCATTCTCATCAGATCCTGGAGATAAAGGAAAGCCACCAATATTATCTAGACCAATGATTGTTTGACTTTCTTGGCGGGAGAATGATACCCCTACGGCTAATTCTTGGGTTGGTTTTTGCAGTAATGGTTGACGAAATCCGAATTCGTAAGCGGTGCTATTTGATTGAATATCCAGAACGCTGAAAGGTTCTTCAATAACGTTGTTCCAGCCTTGATTAACACTAAACGATAAAGCACCGTTATAAGCATTCACAGGCAATGTGTAACTAGCGGCAATTGTATTACTACCATTGGTGTTGGTATAGCCCACACTCAAGGTATCCCCTAGGCCTAATAGATTGGCCTCTTGGACATCTATACCCCGCCGAAAACTGCCAACGCTAGGCGATCGCCCGTTATCCAAGCTGAGTGATCCTGTGAAGGTGTCGGCTTCTTGAACTTCGACGCGTAAGATATTGGTTCCAGGAGTTGTACCAGTTTGCAATTCCGCAGAAAGGTTTTTAATGCGTGGATCGAGGCGGAGTAATTGTAGTTTTTCTAGTAAGTGTGGTACATTCAGGGGTTTTCCTGCACCTATACGAATGCGATCGCGAATGTAGTTACTATTCAATCGTCGATTACCCACGACTTTGATTTCTTGCAAACTACCTTCAACTACCTGAATTTTGACGACTCCGGCATCTAGTGTTTGCGGTGAAATTAAAGCCCCAGTAGTGACATAGCCTTTATCGGTGTAGAACTTGCTAATAGCTTCTTTGACTTGTAATAACTCTGCAAAGGATACTTCGCGCCCCACAAAAGAAGCTGTAATCGGTGCAAAATCTTTTGGTGTAAATACTGTACTGCCAACAACTTCAATACGCTCCACCCGGAATTTAATATTAGGATTATCTTCTCCTGTTGTTGGTTGATCAGGTAATTCCACAGGCGGAAGTAATGGCTCTTGTTCTGATGGCTGTGGTAGCGCATCTGATGGTAAGGGCGTAACTGGAATTTCTTCTATCCTTCCTGGTGGTAAACTTTGCGGATTGGTTGTTTGGGCGTATGCCTGATGATAATTACACAATACCGCGGCAATAACAAACCCGAAGGTTAAAGGATTCAGTGTTGTTATGCGCGGTTTACAAATCATTTGATGCTTGTGTGTATGGCTAATTATAAATTTTGTCTTCACACTAAATACCCACGCATAAATATTGAGTCAGTTTTCTAGGCACTCAAAATCACTTTTGTACTTAACTGATTCAGAGTTGCCTTGTTTAGTGATGTAATGAGTATCATATATATCAAAAATACGCTTTATTTTTTACAATTGTACCCAGTATAAATACTGTTTTTTCTTGATGAAAAAATTTAATTACGCATGATTACAGATAAGCATCAGATGAACTCTGATCGCGTTACCTTGCCATAACTTTTATTATTCTGAAAACTCCTTTTAATCTGCCATTTCATCGATTTACTTGAGTTTTATTCTGGGAGCATGGTATGTTTAAAATGATGTTATTTGCTGCAATAACTATTGCATTGTAATTTTGGCTAAATTAGGGTTTGATAATTATTCGACATATAGCAATCCTAAATGAATCGTGAAAAACATAGATAAGGAAACGAACCGCCAAGAACGCCTAGACACGAAGTGGCTTCCCGAAGGGTAGGACGCAAAGCGAAGAAAGAAGAAAGAGATATAGAAATTTCACAAATGATTTAGGACTGCTATATCAATAGTTATTACAAGTCAAGACATGAAAATTTGTCTGAGTTTGTATTCCAGCCATTCAAAAAATAAATTATTATTGGTTAGCTAGTTTTTAACGGATATTAACCTAAAATTAACTTCTATACTTGTGATAAAAAATAGTTATTCTCAATAAGGAGTAAACTATTTTACTTGGTCGTTTAATGTCCAATTTTAGATAATATTAAAATTTATTAAAATAGTAAAAAAAATATAAATCTCTAGTGTTTAAGAGAGCAATTATAGTATTGTTTAGATTGATAAAATCAAAATCCAAAGTTATTAAATTATTCTAAAAAACCAGAAGTATCCCTGGCAAAAGTTTTGAACTTAGGATTAATGATTATAAAAAAATATTAACTTCTGCAACAGGCATATATGAGCAAAGCTGATGGTAAAACAAGTTTGTTGCAAAAACAACTATGGCAGCGCGAAAGACGAGCGATCGCATTTTTATCTTGTTTGAACTATCGCTCTGGAGAACTATCTAGCTACCTACAAAGCATTGCCTGTGGAGTCAGCGAATTATTAGAAATTGATTGGTCAGTAGTGACCGTTTGCCAAAAAGGCTTTGAGAAAGTACTAGCCAGTAGTATTGACATGGGCGAGGGTGAGCATGTCTATTCACTACATGGTTTACTCACTGGCACAGTCATCGAAATTGGTCGTCCTTTGGCTGTAGAAGATGCAGTCAAGAATCCAGAGTATGGGCAGATTCCTGAAGGTTATTGTGCTTATTTAGGTATACCTTTAAAAACAGCCGAAGGAAAAGTCATTGGTACAATCTGCTCGTTTCATCGCCAGCACAGAGCATTTACTCAAGAAGAAATTCAAGTAGCTGAAGTATTTGCCGAACGCGCAGCTACAGCCATAGATAATTATTATCTCTACCAACAACAGTGCGAATTTAATCAAATTTTAGAATCAGAAGTAGAAAAACGTACTGTTGAACTGCGAACTGCCCAAGCCAAACTAGTCGAACAAGAACGTCTAGCAGCAATTGGTGAATTTGCTGCCATGATTGTGCATGAAATTCGCAATCCTCTGACAACAATGCTCATGGGATTAAAATATTTCCAAAAGACTAGTTTAAACCCAGCAGCACAAGAGCGATTATCTTTAGCATTAGGTGAAGCCTCTCGCTTAGAAAACTTGTTGAGTGAAATTTTGCTGTATGCGAAACCTCAAGTATTGCAACTGGATGAATTAGAGATAAATGACTTGATTCGAGAGTTGCTGAAATTAATTTGGGAAATGCCAGAAGCATTAGAACGGGAAATTAAATTTATTCCCAGCCCAAACCCAATAAAAATTTTGGGTGATCAAGATAAGCTCAAACAAGTATTTATTAATATTGTGCGTAATGCTTGTGAGGCAGTTTATCCTGGAGATGTGATTATCTGGGAAGTAAAAAATTCATCTTTGGATCAAGTTAGGATTAATGTTTGTAATGGTGGCGAGCCAATTCCGCCCGAAATTCTTGCACAACTAACTCAGCCATTCTTCTCCACCAAATCTAACGGAACAGGGTTGGGATTAGCAATTTCTAAACGCATTCTTCATGCTCATGGTGGGGAATTATCTATTCATTCTGATACCGCAGCTGGTACTACTGTTGCAGTGCAATTACCTGTGGTGACGGCATGGAACATGGGGTGAAATTAAGTCAAAAGTTAAAAATTAAAAGTCACAAATCAGAGAATTTTTGACTTCCCCGTAGAAGTGTAGGTGTTCAAAATTCTGATACCCTATCTCAACAACTCAATTTGTGTCAGTCCTCAGAGTAATTTCATACTTTGCTGGTGTGGTTTATGATTACGCAAGGGTGAAATTCAAACCTTACACCCCCACCCGAAACTCTATTTCAGTCATTTGTGAGTACTAATTTGAGGTGAGGACAATTGGTGCAACAACCAGAAATGCGGCAAAATTCGCCGATGCGCTCAATTGGGCGAGTGTTAAAGAGCTTAGGCAATTACCGTTGGACTTCTTTGGGAGCTTTGATTAGTGTTTTATTGTTAACAGTTGCCAATGCTGTGACACCGCAATTATTTCGTTGGGGAATTGATCAAGGTATTGCACCGCGCAATTTACAAATAGTACTTTATAGTGCGGCTTGGATGGTAGTGGCAGCGATCGCACGGGGTTTGTTTAACTTTGGTCAAAGCTATTTAGCAGAAGCAGCATCTCAAGGTGTGGCTTATGATTTACGCAACAAAATTTTCAGCAAAATTCAAAATCTGAGTTTTAGCTATCATGATCAGTCGCAGACTTCCCAATTATTAACCCGTGTCACCAGTGATATTGAGCAAATCCGCACCTTTGTGGGGACTAGCTTGATTCAAGTGATTGGGGGATTAGTAACATTGGTGAGTATTGCTGCGATTCTGCTCATCATGAATTGGCAATTGGCTTTAATTACCTTGTCGGTAGTCCCGATATCTGCATGGTTGATGGCAAGCTTTGTGAATCGCAATAACCGACTGTTTGGGCAAATCCAACAGCAGTTGGGTAATTTGAATGCGGTTTTGCAAGAAAACCTGCTAGGGATACGGGTAGTAAAAGCATTTGTGCGTGAGTCTGCGGAAAAATCGCGTTACACCACCTTAAATGATGTCCTCGTCACCGCCAATATGCAGACAATTCGTGCGATTCGCAATACATTCCCGTTTATCTTTTTACTGAGTAATTTGGTAACGCTGGCAGTTTTTGGCTATGGAGGTATACAGGTAATTGGTAATAGTTTTTCCATTGGGGAACTAGTAGCGTTCAACTCATACTTAGTGTTAATTTTTCAACCAATATTATTAATCGGCTTTGCTGCCCCAGCGATCGCTCAAGCCGCAGCCTCAGCGACACGAGTGTTTGAAATAGTGGATGCTGCCGTGGAAATCCGCGATCGCCCAAATGCGATGTTATTTGATACTTGCGGTGGCCGCATTACCTTTGAAAACGTTTCCTTTCGCTATCCGGGAGCTACTACAGAAGCCCTAAAAAATGTATCTTTTGAAACTAAGCCCAAAGAACTCATCGCAGTTCTAGGAATGACAGGTTCCGGTAAAAGCACAATTATGAACTTGATTGCCCGCTTTTATGATGTGACTGGGGGCGCGATTCGCATTGATGGGCGCGATGTGCGAGATTTTACGCTCCAAAGTTTGCGATCGCATATTGGTATAGTCTTTCAAGAAAGCACCTTATTCTCTGGGACTATCCGCGACAATATTGCCTACGCCAAACCCAATGCCAGTATAGAACAGGTCATAGAAGTGGCGAAAACTGCCCAGATTCATGATTTTGTGATCGGCTTGCCCGATGGCTACAACACAATTGTCGGTGAACGGGGTGTTGGTTTATCTGGCGGACAAAAGCAACGGATTGCGATCGCCCGCACCTTACTTACCGATTACAGTATTCTGATTTTGGATGATAGTACCTCTGCGGTGGATGCTAAAACAGCCACCCAAATTCAAGCCGAACTAGATAATTTAATGCAGCAAAAAGCTTGTGTCACCTTTGTGGTAGCCCAACGCATTAGTACAGTCAAAAATGCTGATCGCATTTTATTAATCGATAAAGGTCAATTGGTAGCCCAAGGAACCCATGAGGAATTGATGCGAATTAGTCCGCTTTATGGAGCAATTCTCGAATCTCAAATTCAACATCAGCAAGTAAAATCTTGATTTATCGCACCAAGCATAGTAAAAATCTTACCTCCTGCCTCAACCGCGTAGCGGTAAGTCAAAAGGCAAAAGTAAAAAGGCAAAAATGAAGAATACTTTTGACTTTTCATTTTTTACTTTTGACTTCTCCTGCCTCCCACTACAGCATAATTAAGCCCAGTCTGACACCAGCTGTCACCGCTTCGGTGCGGGAGGAAACAGCCAGCTTTTGAAAGATGGATGAAACATGGAACTTTACCGTATGTTCGGAAATTTGTAGACGTTTAGCGATCGCTTTATTACCCAACCCAGAACCTAACATTCCCAACACCTCGATTTCTCTGGGTGTCAAAGTTTGCACAGGGTTAGCCACAACTTTTTCGCGTATAGGGAGTAATTCTAAATAATCTGGGTGCAGCACAATCAAACCCGATGCGATCGCTTCGATCGCCGCAGTAATTTCCGCTTCTGTGCTAGTACTGGGTAATATTCCCCGAACACCAGAACGTAAGCCAATTTCTAGGTCAATACTCTCGATATCTTCTGTAATCAGCAAAATTTGTTGTTCTGATATCAGTTGCAATTTTGTCCAAGTTGATGAAAGATGGCTGCTGAAATCTAACAGCAATACATCTGGTTGTAGTTGTTCAAATTCCTTGGTGAATGTCTCCAAATCTGATGTTGTTCCCACCACAGTTAGTTGGGGATGATCATTGATCAGCGATGACAAACCCACCTGCACTACCACAGAAGCAGCAATGACCACCACTCGGATCATGTCGCCTCCACAGAGGTTTTCTGGGCAATGTCAATAATAAATTGCTTTCTCCCCCGCCGCACTTGTAATGGTATAGACTCTTGGTTGTGATGCAGATATTTAGCCAAGTCATCAGGTCGAGTGAATAACCGTCCTGCAACGCCAATTAAGATATCGCCAATTTGCAAACCAACAGTTTCTGCCACACTACCAGGAACTATAGATAATACCAATAAACCGAGACTGAGCCTGTCTAAAACCACAGGTTGCAAGGTGACTCCGAGTTGCCAACGAGGACTACCACTCAGAAAACAGTTAACAGTGTTGCTGGGAATTGCCACCGCCAAACCGTTGACAATCATTGTATTAATCCCAACAACTCGCCCCAGACAATCAGCTAAACATCCACCAGAATTACCAGGATAAAGCTGTAAATCTGCGATGACGGCTGATTTATGATTGCTGTGAACCATCCCCATTGTGAATGCACCATCATCACCTAAAGGATTACCTACAGCCAAAACTAATTCACCAACTCGCAATGTATCAGAATTACCGATGGTGGCAGGATGTAAGTTAGTTGCAGAAATTTTGAGTACGGCTAAGTCTTGCTGTGGGTTAAAGTGCGATCGCACAGCCGTAAATACCCTACCATCAGATAATTCTACAGTCGGCTGCTGACTGGTCGCCACATGAGCATTTGTAATAATCAACCCGTCTGCTTGCCAAATTACCCCAGAACCAACTCCCAACCCACCGCTTTTAACTTTGACTGTGCTTTGACGCAGTTTAGCAGCAACTGCGGACAGTTCATCATTGAATTGTGTAATCATATTTGCCTGAAATCCTGAGAAATTGCTTACTCAACGGGGCGTTCGCCAACCACAATATCTAATTCAACTAATGTCCCACCCCGGACAACTTGCACTTTGATGAGTTTACCGATGCGATCGCTATTATTTAGTAGTGCCAAGACATCGCCTGTATCGCTGACAGCTACATTATCCAATTTTACCAACACATCCCCCAGCAATACACCTGCCTTGTCAGCCGGACTAGATGATTCCACATTGACAACAATTACCCCCGTTGTTGTTGGTAAATTTAAACTATTTTTCAAGTTGTGCGGTAAGCGTACAGGCTGCATACCTACACCCAAATAACCGCGAGAAATGTGTCCTTTAGTCAGTAATTGATTGACTACACGCTCAACTGTACTAGCAGGAATTGTCAAAGCCGTACCGCGCCTTCCTGATGTATTCATTCCCACCACATAACCAGCCGCGTCTACTAGCGCCCCGCCAGCACAACCAGGGTAAAGCGTGATATCTGGGCGGATAAATTGGTCAATATTACCACCACTCATACTCCGCCAAGCCCCACTAACTACACTCACCGCCCCCATCGCCGCCCGGATATCACCTTCGCTACTTCTAGCTAGTCCCAAAACTAAATGACCAACTTTGAGTTTGGTGACATCACCAATTTGTGCAACTGGAATTGCTGCATTTTGTAGTTGAAAAACAGCTATATCAGTACTAGGGTCATGACCAAGAAATAACGCTGGTATAGTATTTCTATCTGCGAGAGTTACCGTGATTTCGTCATAACGCCCCAGAGATTCATCAGAAGTCACAATGATATTGTTACGCCAGTGAATACCACTGGAAGAAAGACGTTTACCCGCATTAACAGCCACTACAGTATTCCCAGCCTGTTCTACAATATCCGCTAAACTGTTGGAAAAATCCTGCAATGAAGACATAAAGTTCTCCGCCAATATTTTGTGATGCTTCTATCTTGTCGCTTTATATCCAGACATAGCATCGGAAAAATGGGGAGAATTTCACCTAGAAAAATGGCTAGTAAAACAAGGCAAAAGGAAAAAGAAATAATAACGATACCACAAACCTTTTAGAAATTTCTTACGGTTTGTTTCTTTACTCCGACCTGTACTTGTACTCCTGTGAAGTCAAAAATATTATTAAATAGGCTTTACATTTATTTAGAATAATTACTCTATTTACGCCGTTATGTACTAGTTAAAAACGATATAAGAAATATACTGATTATCATTTTCACTATTTAATACGTAGCTAGATTAACGAAGTTGCCAACCAGCCAAAAATGAACTAAGGTAGGACTGAATTTTTATAAGATAAATTAATATAAATTTTTCCGAAATTTAGCCTTAACAATTGGTAGCTGCTGAATGTAAGTCTTTGATTTGGCGGATACTATGTTACCAAATAATTTAAATTGGCAAGTTATATTTAAACTTTATTTGCAACACACTCATTACCAGTTTAACAAGTCGTAAAAATTCCTATATATGCAACAAAGCTTAATAAAATATTTAGGAAATATCCTGTAAAAGAGCTTGAGGAAATAGCATAATCGTTCTTAAAAGGAACTATCATTTAGCCCTGCAAGTTCTGTGGATAGTTGTGATTGATTGGTGCAAACACTCAGGCTAAAATGACAGGTTTTAAGTTTTGTGACTCAGTATTATAGATGCTGGACAGACATATCCAAAAACTAGTAGAAAAGTCAATAAAAATTATTTCTAGAGGATATGTTGATTGCATGAATTAGCATAGCGATCGCTTAGTTTTTTTTGAAGGAGAATATCTTATATGGCGCGTAAGAAAAAATCATCAGGTTTTCAATTTCAGCATTCAATTTACACAAGATGTCCTATTTGTTGTATTTTGCCACCTCACATGCTAGAGCATGTGGCTGTGAATGGTAATCCGCAGCAACGTTCTTGGGCGTTTCATACGTTAAACGTCTCCGCACAGTTCCGAGGACGACGGAATGTTGTCGGGAATATTTTCTTCTCTCCTTCTCCAGGTGAGAAGCGACGCACTATCTACGACGCGAAAAATGGACAGCAACTTCCCGGTACTTTAGTACGTAGTGAAGGTGATCCGCCAAGCACTGATGAAGCAGTCAATGAAGCTTATGATGCTGCTGGTGCTACTTATGACTTGTATTATGAAGTATTTGAACGCAATTCAGTTGATGACAAGGGTTTGCGTTTAGACTCTAGCGTTCACTATGGTGTTAAATATGACAACGCCTTTTGGAACGGTGATCAAATGGTCTACGGCGATGGCGATGGCGAACTGTTCCAACGCTTCACAAAATGTATTGATATTATTGGGCATGAGTTAACACATGGAGTAACTCAATACGAAGCTGGTCTGCAATATTATGGTGAACCAGGGGCTTTGAACGAATCATTTTCAGATGTTTTTGGTTCCTTGGTCAAACAAAGATTAAAAAATCAAACCGCCGACCAAGCAGACTGGATTATTGGTGAAGGTCTTTTAGCGCCTGGTGTTAAAGGTGTTGGGATTCGCTCGATGAAAGCCCCAGGAACAGCTTATGATGATCCTGTGTTGGGCAAAGATCCGCAACCAGCCCATATGCGCGATAAATATACTGGTTGGGAAGATAATGCGGGTGTGCATATCAATTCTGGTATCCCTAACTATGCTTTTTATTTAGCCGCAGTGGAAATTGGCGGTTACGCTTGGGAAAAAGCTGGGAAAATCTGGTACATTGCTTTACGCGATCGCTTGCGTAACCAAGCACAATTTAAAACCGCCGCTAACGTCACCATCCAAGTTGCAGGAGAACTCTACGGTACAGATAGTCCAGAACAAAAAGCTGTACAGAATGCTTGGCAAAAAGTAGGAGTCATTTAAGCAGAATTCAGGAGTCAGAAGCCAGAATACAGAACAGACTGTGTAGATAGTAATAGGGATAGGGTGTAAGAGTATAGGGTGTAAGGGTGTAAGTTTTCAAAACCCTTACACCCTATACCCATTCACCCCCACACCCAGTCTCAACAGACAATCTTCGTGCGTCAGTTCTGTTCTGACTTCTTTTCATTGTTGCTAAACTGGGGGAAGATAGTTTTTTCTCCCAGTTTTTGTATACAACGGAGAGCAAAACAATGCGGATCACATTTGAACGCACAGGTGGCTTTGCTGGAATAACGAAGAAAACAACCCTAGACACCAACAATCTTCCACCAAAGGAAGCTAAAGAACTACCATTATTAGTCCAAGCAGCAGATTTATTTCGCTTACCTGCACAAATTCCCTCGCCAAATCCCCAGAGCGATCGCTTTCAGTATAGGTTAACTGTAGAAGATAACGATAAACAGCACACAGTCATTGTCAGTGAAGCCGCTTTACCTGGAACTTTAAGACCTTTAATTGAGTGGCTCAATCATGTGGCTATTTAGAGGGGGTAAGATTGGGGGGACAAGGGCGACAAGGAGGACAAGGGCGATAGAGGTTTGTTGAGTTAATAAAAATTATTCAATTTGTTTTTTAGACTACCTAAAAAATCATGACTCAGCACTTTTACAAAATTTCCCAAGCAGTACCTTTGTAACCATAGTCAAAAATTTCTGGATGCAAAATTTCTGCCAGAATTTCTAAAGAGTCAACTAATCTTGGGCCAGGACGGTTGAAGTAAGCATTACCATCAGTAATATAAACTCTACCTGTTTTGCAGGCGTGGAGTGTTTGCCATTCGGAACGTTGAGTTAGTAATTCAGCTTCTTGGCGAGTGCGAATTAAATCAAAGCCACAAGGCATAAATACAATTACATCTGGATTACTGGCGATGAATGTTTGCCATTCTAAGGTTGCAGAAGGTTTACCGGGATGGCTAAACAGCGATTGTCCGCCTGCGAAGTTGACTAATTCGGGAATCCAGTTTGCCCCTGTCATCAAAGGATCTGTCCACTCAATACAAGCAACTTTTGGCAGTTCATTGAGTGCCAACCCCTGAATTTTTTGTTGGATGATTTTAACTCTGGCCTCTAGATTTTCCAGTAATTTTACTGAGTCTACATCAAAGATATGAGCAACTTGTTCAATATCAGTCCAAACATCTTGTAGAAGATTAGGTTGTAAAGAAATAATTTTTGGTGAAGTTGAGATGAAATTACTAACAGCTTTTTCCACTTCTGGTAAGCTGACGGCACAAACATCACATTGATCTTGGGTGATAATGTGAGTTGGTTGCAACTGCTCTAAAACATCGGTTTTGATGTGATAAATGCTCAACGCTGATTGCAATAAATCATTGACTTTAGTGTGAATATCGTTGCTAGGCACATCAGTATTAAAGCGTGCTTCAGTACATATAGGAATTTTTTGAATATCTGGCGGATAGTCACATTCATGCGATCGCCCTACAATTGCATCAGTTAAGCCTAGTGTGGCTAAAATCTCCGTTGCACTTGGTATTAAAGAGACAATTCTGAGATTGCGATTAGTCATTACTTTATCTCCCGAACATCTGCTACCAGTTAAATTTTTACAAACTTCAACTAATTAAGTATCTTTCTGTAGGAGAATGGCGCAATTTATTAGCGTTATGATTAACTGAGCAAATTGACTATTTGAGAAAGTGGCATAAATCAAAATATTCTGATAGTGATTACCTTTAATTTTAGGAGATATCGTCTTCAGGAGTGATGCTATTATCTTGCCTTCTATGGTATGAGGTATGAGGCATCAATCATAAATTTGTTGATAAAAAGCATCTTGTAACTATATGAGCTGGTTAATAGCATAGTAGCTATATGGAAATGATGTCTTAAAATCATAAAATTTTTAACAAATAGCGATTCCGTACGTAGTTATATACAAGAGGATTGCCAAAGTTGGATAACTAATAATAATGTAATTTTAGTAATAAGTATTGCACTGTACCCAAAGAGTTTAATGAAAAAAAATATACTATCCTGTTCTGAAAAATCCTCCAGAGTATTTGTAGTTATAAAAGATAGTTCTGTTTTTGTGATAACTCCCTCAGACATGGTAATTACTTAACAGGTGTATTAGATGCAGTTAGCAGTGGTTAATGATGGTCAACCAGAGATTGTGCAGACTAGAGACAATGAGCAGCGCAAACAAATCCAATCCTTAGTGCAGTTAGCGAGGAGTAAAACATTCCAAACAGGCAATCTTCAGGCAACACTACAAGAAATTACAGAGGTAGCAGCAAAAACACTGTCGGTTGAGCGAGTAGGTGTATGGTTATACACTGCTGATAACACTGCCATTGAGTGTATTAATTTGTATGATACGCGGAAAAACATACATATATCAGGTCAGACTTTATTAAAAGCCAATTATCCTAATTATTTCCAAAGTTTGGAAATGGAACGCAGTCTAGCTATAAATGATGCGATTAACGACCAAAGAACCCAAGAATTAGCAGCATCTTATTTAAAAGTATTTGGCATTGCATCGTTACTAGATGCGCCGATTTGGTTAGGAGGACGTGTAGTAGGGGTAGTTTGTCATGAACACTTTGGTGAAATGCGCCAATGGACTGTTGAAGAAGAAAATTTTGCAAGTTCAATTGCTGATTTTGTTGCTTTAGCAATAGAAGCCAGCGATCGCCACATTGTACAAGCAGCTTTAGGTAAAAGTGAAGCAAAATTTCGCGCAATTTTTGAGCGTTCATCAATGGGGATTGGAATTGCAGATATCCAAGCAAAAATAGTAGATGTGAATCCCAGGCTATCTCAAATGTTGGGATACAGCCGGGAAGAAATTTATGGAAAGTATTTTATCGATTATATTGCGCCCCAGAAAGGAGATTTAGAGCTATATAAACAACTAGTAGCAGGAATACGCGATCGCATTGAAATAGAAAAACACTTCCGCCACAAAAATGGTCAGTTAGTGTGGACTAAACTCTCAATTTCCATGATTCCAGGGAGTAATGGAACACCAGAGTTTTTCTTGGCAATTATTGAAGATATTACAGAACGCAAACAAACAGAGTTAAAGCTGCGTGCATCTCAAGCAGCCGCAGAAGCGGGTAATCGCGCCAAAAACGAATTTTTAGCAACAATGAGCCATGAACTGCGAACTCCCTTAAATGCCATTATGGGCTTATCGCAGTTATTACAACAAGAAATGGTTGGTGCTTTAAATGAGAAACAACAAGAATATGTTAGTTGTATATATAGTAGCGGCGAACATTTATTAGCAATCATCAACGACATTCTAGATTTATCAAAAGTAGAATCAGGTAAAGAAGAATTACATTTATCAACGGTATCTGTATTAGACTTATGTAATTATGCCCTTTCGACAGTCAGTGATCAAGCTCAAGAAAAAGGGTTAAAACTGATCAGCGAAATTGACCCACAGGCAGAAATTTGTCGAGTTGATATTCGGCGCTGCAAACAAATGCTAATTAACTTAATGACCAATGCAATTAAATTTACACCAACAGGTCAGGTAAGTTTAGAAATTAAAAAAGTTCCTGAAGGTATTAAATTTACTGTTGCTGATACTGGTATTGGTATAGATAATAGTCAATTTCATCTGCTTTTTGAACCATTTAAACAGCTAGATAGTCAATTAAATCGTCAGTATGAAGGTACAGGCTTAGGACTAGCCTTAACACGTAAATTAGCACGCTTGCATGGTGGAGATGTCACTGTCGAATCAAAATTAGGAGAAGGTAGCCGCTTTACCTTATTTATTCCAGAACAAGTAGATTTAATCACAGAAATAAATCTGAGCCAAGAAGATACTCATGAACTTTCTTCGTTAGCAGATCAAGTAGTGCAGAAACGCATTTTAATTGCTGAAGCAGAAGAAAATATCGGGATATTTTTACAAGATTATCTCCAAATTCTTGGCTACCAAGTAGAATGGATAAATCATCAAGATAAAGTTTTAGCAACTATTAAAAATTTTCAGCCAAGTTTACTTTTACTAGATACACAATTTTTAGCAAATAACAATATAAGACTACTACAAGCATTGCAGGCAGAATCTGAATTGCTCAATATGGCTGTAGTATTTATGGGTGTTCCAAAAAATGATTGCCCAGAATTAAATAATCTACAACTAGAAAAGTATGACTATCTTGTGAAGCCAATTCGGATAGTGCAGTTGGAATCAATTTTGCTGCACTATTTAGGCGATTGAGGCGATTGTGATTTATCTATCTTTTGCGCTTTGTCATTACCAATCATCAGGAACAACCTTGAGGAATGGCGATTGAATTGACATGATGAAAAAATATTCAAACTCAATGTCTAAAATTTCACAGTAAAATTATACTCAATCTGTCCATAATAAATTGCTCAGTGTAGCCTAAAAACAGACTGTTTTTAGCTTTTTAGGACATAAAGCTTGCTATAGCTACTATTTAAGCACTGGGTGTAGTCCGTAGATTAAATTGCTGGTTGCTAAAAAGACGTTTCTAACCTCAGTGTGAGGATCATAGAAACTATTGACTCTTAGCTAGGGAATAAATGAAAAATTGCTACTGACAATCCACTGAGTGAGCGAAGTAAACTAGAAGGAATCTTATGACTCCTTTGGTACAAAACCAACCTATGTCGCTAAAAATAGATCGTGGATTGTTTAAATATGACTTTATAGATCATCACGCAGTCTTGTGCGTTACCGTGGATGCGGACGTAAAAGACATTCGGAAGCGTTATCTACAAATTGCGCGGCGGTTGCATCCCGACAGTAATGCTTCCGCTACGCCTGGAGAAAAAAAGTTAGCTAGTGAATTATTGTCGAAGTTGGTGAACCCAGCTTATGAAACACTCTCTAACGATCGCACCCGCACAGAATATATGGTAATTTTGTCCCAAATGGGTAAGCGTTTGGTACAAGAGTCAAGCTCGATCGAGCTTACCACTGATTTAGCTAGACAATTGGCGGCTGCGCCCAATATTGATCATTCCTATAAAACTGCGATCGCTAAAATTGCTGCAACTCAATTCACTTCCTTACAGCAAGTAATCCCTATCGTTGCTCAAATTAGCGAGTTGAACTTGGTTTATTTAATGCGGAGTGCTGGTAAAGCGTTCTCTAATCAAGCAACTGCAACTAAATCTCCCCCACCAACGGCTAACACAGCCCCAAATACAGCTGCTGCACCCCCACCACCAGCGCCCCCCAAAGAAGACGCAGCCGTAGAACAATATATTCGGCGGGCGCAAACTTTAATTGAGAAAAACCAATTTGCTCAAGCGAAAGTTGAATTGCAAGACGCGCTGAAACTGGCTCCCAAGAGTAGCCGCTGTCATAGTTTGATTGGCTTGGTTTATTTAAAGCAAAATCAACTCAAAATGGCCAAGATTCATTTTGACAATGCTTTAAAATTAGACCCGAATGACCAAACAGCGAGCGCATGGAAACCTAAAATAGATAAAGCTTTGGGTCAACAATCCGGTGGTTCTAAAGCAACTCCATCTGCCAAAACTGGGACACAACCAGATAAATCAGGAGGTGGAGGTTTATTTGGCGGTTTGTTTGGTGGGAATAAAAAATAATGGTGTATCAACCAGCAGCGGGAGCAAGGGATTTATTACCTTTAGATGTAGCTCAAAAACGCTGGATTGAAGATAGGTTACAACAAGTGTTCCATCGTTGGGGATATCACAAGATTATTACCTCAACGCTGGAACGGATGGACACTTTGATGGCGGGGGAAGCAATTCAACGCCAGATGGTGATTCAACTGCAAAATTCTGAAGATGAAGAACTAGGGTTGCGTCCAGAATTGACAGCTTCGATTGCGCGTGCTGTAGTGTCGCGTATGGAAGGTGTCACTTATCCGCAACGACTTTATTATCATGCCAATGTCTTCCGGCGAATTTGGGAAAATCGCCACAATCGTCAGCAAGAGTTTTATCAAGCTGGTGTGGAACTTTTAGGTGTTGGCGGACTGCGGGCTAATGCTGAAGTGCTGCTGTTGGTGGGTGATTGTTTAGACGGGCTGGGTTTGCGAGATTGGCAAATAGTTTTAGGCGAAGCGGGAATTACTCGCTCGCTTTTACAGGCTTTTCCGGCTAATTTACAAGCAAAAGTACGTCAAGCGATCGCTCACCTTGACCGCGTGACTATCGATACTTTGCCCTTGAGTGAGGATTTACGCGATCGCGCCAGAATCATGCTCGACCTGCGGGGTAAAAGTCAAGATGTATTACAAAAAGTCAGTAGTCTGGGTTTGGATGCAGAACAGCAAGCAGCTGTCAATAACCTGAAATCGCTGGTAGAGTTACTGGAATCAGAAAGAAAGTTTCCCATCATCTTGGATCTGAGTTTGATCCAAACCATTGACTATTACACAGGTATTGTCTTTGAAATTGTCCACAACCGCGATCATCCAGCCACAGTTTTAGGGCGGGGTGGTCGCTATGACCAACTTTTAGGACTGTATCATCCCCAAGGCGAAAACATCCCCGGAATTGGTTTTGTCCTCAATATTGAGGATGTATACCAAGTTCTGCTATCGAGCCAGCAATTACCCCAAGATATCCCTGCTAGTAACTGGTTAGTAGTACCAGAAACCGCAAGTGCAGAAGCCGCGGCTTTTGCTTATGCTCAAAAACTCCGAGATTCTACTCACTTAGTCATAGTGGAAATGGAACTAGGGGGAAGAGATGCACAAGCTATTCGTCAGTATGCCAGCGATCGCCGAATTGCTCAAATCGCTTGGATTAAAGCCGATGGCTCACCCACAATAGAAAGTATTAGTCAATAATCATTTGTCATTTGTAAATAAAAATAACTAATGACCAATGACCAATAACCATTGACTTGATCACTAAAGAGAGGGAATCTATCAAATGCCACATTCAATTGTGACTGATGTTTGTGAAGGTGTTGCCGATTGTGTGGATGCTTGTCCTGTAGCCTGCATCCATCCAGGGCCAGGCAAAAATGTGCAAGGAACTGATTGGTACTGGATTGACTTTTCTACCTGTATTGATTGTGGAATATGTTTCCAAGTATGCCCCGTCACAGGTGCGATCGTTCAAGAAGAACGACCCGATTTGCAGAAAACACCTAGCTAGAGTTCCGTAGAACTTACGCAAAAAAACTAAAGTTTGAGAACAGGGTGTAGGAGTGTAGGTGTACAGAACCTTTACACTCTCACACCCTTCTCGATTTACTGTCTAGCAAACTCTTAAGTACTTAAGGCTTACGTATAAAAAATTTATATAATTTTGATATCTTCTTAATCACATCTGATAAACTTTCTAGTTAATTACCTCAGTTAGCATCCTCAGCTAAATCTGACAGATAAGTGATATTTGTATTTCTCTGAAAAAAGATATTAAAATTCATGAAACAACTAAGTAGTTTTCCTAGTGTTAATTTTTTAACGTCTAGTATAGCTACGTTAGCTATTAGCTTGATTTCAAGTCAAAGTGCAACAGCCGCAACGATCGCGCTTGGCTTTACTAAGCTAACAGGGGTCACAGGTGGTTCTCCTGCAACCACCGCCGTTCTAAGGGCGGAAATTCCGGCAATTAGCTTTGGTGAGATTGCTTCTATTGTAATTAAAGATATTAGTGATAGTACTGCTGGCTCTCCGGGTAATGTTACTGGTTTTGATTTAGATGGCATTAAGCTGAGTTACGTTGCTGTTGACAGCGCCGTCGCAGCCAGAAACATTTCCGCAGCAGATTTATTAGATGTTTTTGATTTTAGTCCTACCGGAACTATCTTCACCCCTGGAAGCCAGCGTTCGCCTACATCGCCAGAATTGTTTGGGACTACAGGTGGTAATGTCAATCATGCGGTGGCTACATTGGGAAATTTTGATGCTAACGCCACTACTGACCCTAAAAGAATTTTTGGGTTTTTCAGCTTGGGAAATCATGGTCAAGTTGAATTTAAATTCAAAAGTCCTGTTACTACCACTAGTCCGCTATATCTTTACATCGGTGAAGTTGGCGACAATGGTGAGTTAGCAAGTGGGGAAGTAATTATCTCACAACCAGCACCTCCTGTTCCGGAACCGAGTGGTCTAGCTGTATTATCTTTGGCAGGGATATTTTTGGCAGTACGTCACCGTCGCAAAAATGGATAGGTGATAGGTTACAGGTTACAGGTTACAGGTTACAGTCCCGCTTCGGAATTTATTTAGAGTCTCATAGTACAAGTCCGCTAAAGAGGACACAAAGAGAAATTGATTCCAGTCTCCTGAAGTAGACTTTGGCTATGAGTCTGGAACTTTAGTTCTAGGTGGGGATGGCTTGGACATGAAAATTTTCGACTTGTGTGTACACCTTAGCCGACAAAGAGAAGGTTTGGGAGAGAGGTCAAAACGTTATTTTGCAAACTCAAGTTAAAATTTACGCGATCGCGTAGCATCATAAAATTCAATTAATTCAAGGATTGTATGTCAGGTTCAGTTGATCACTCTGCCCCAATACTCGAAGTTACAAATGTCCATGCTGGTTACATCAAAGATGTAGATATTTTGCAAGGTGTGAATTTTCGGGTAGAAGTTGGAGAATTGGTGACAGTAATTGGCCCCAACGGTGCGGGAAAGTCCACCTTGGCAAAAACTATTTTTGGTCTGTTAACACCCCATACAGGCACAATTACCTTTAAGGGCGAGAATATTGCTGGACTAAAGTCAAATCAAATTGTCAAGAAAGGCTTGTCCTATGTACCCCAAATTGCTAATGTTTTTCCTTCTTTGAGTGTGGAAGAAAATTTAGAAATGGGGGCGTTTGTGAGTAATGCACCTCTGAAGCCTGTAAAAGATAAAATATTTGCAATGTTTCCCAAATTGAGCGATCGCCGCAAGCAACGGGCTGGTACACTCTCTGGAGGAGAACGGCAAATGCTGGCAATGGGTAAAGCTTTGATGTTAGAACCCAGTTTATTACTGTTGGATGAACCTTCGGCAGCTTTATCTCCAATTCTTGTCACCCAAGTATTTGAGCAGATTAAACAAATTAATCAAAGTGGTACTGCGATCGTACTGGTAGAACAAAATGCGCGTAAAGCCCTAGAAATGGCACATCGCGGTTATGTATTGGAATCTGGGCGAGATGCGATTTCTGGCCCTGGTCAAGAATTATTAACAGATCCAAAAGTGGGCGAATTGTATTTAGGTGCTGGAAAAGGGCATTAAAGTCTGAAGTCTGAAGTCTTGGTTGTTAATATGTCGTATTATTCAATATAATCCTATCGCCTAGCTTTCTCTTGGATCTTGACTAGGGGGATGTAAACCTGCTTTAACCCAAAAACTCCGCGCACATTGAATCGAGTCATCTTCTGGATAGCGATCGTCGTTCATATCAAGTCGCTTGCAGGTTGCTCTACCGATAGGGGTAACTCCAATAATTGTCCTACCATCTGCTGACCAAAAGAAATGCTCTGACCAAATTTGTTGACGAGGATTAAATAAGGGTACTACTGCGTTAGTCTATAAGTCATATCCCGCGACAAAGTTGTAGCGACGCTCATTACAACGACGACAAGCCAAGGCTAAATTATTAAGTTCATCAGAACCACCGATAGACTTTGGTATCAAATGGTCTACTGTAAATCTTGTTGTGGAAATGCGTTCTGGAGAATGGCAATACTCGCACAGATAGTTGGCACGTTTTCGGACAATTTCTTTAGTAGCATCATCAATCATTGTTCTGAGCTACCAGCATTGCATTGATATGGGTAAAAATTCTATCTAGTTCGCCAATTTCTTCAAGTTCGATAACTTCTTCTGGAGTTAGTAAATCAGCTTTTTTGCGTTCTAGAAGTTCTTCCATCCGTGCTTGCAGTTCATCATTAAATTTGAATAGGTTAAATTTATCCAGCTTTTCTATTCTGATACTGCTAATCAAGGATGAAGGTCTAGCAATTACAGTTGTCATAGTCAGGGCGATGTAATTTATCGATGTATGCTTTTATTTTAGTGGTTTGGTTGTAGGTAATTTTTATTATCGGGCTGTTGTTTGTTCAACGTTTGTCGTTTCATACTTTCCTCAATATAAAAGGTTGGGTGGGGCGATAGCGAAACCCAACAAAGTCTTGAGGATGTTGGGTTAGCCTGCGGGAAGCCGCTTTGCATCTACGTTTTTCAACCCAACTTAGGTAAGTCAGAGTAATCCCATCTTCGCCTAATTGTCTCTCGATTGTGTAGCGATCGCCAAATAAGTGCTGCCCTGGATTCCACGCCATTGGTCAAGACCGTAATTTTACATACATTTTATTTTGGCACAGGCAATACTCTGTTTTTGCTGTATTGTATAAAGGGAAAATATTATAAATATCTTTACGATGTGCAAATGTTTGAAAAAACAAAATCTAAATAAATGCAAATATCTCAAAAATGGTTTACTCAAAAAGCTCATCAATCAGTGCTTTTTTTGTTGGTTGGAGGATTATTATTTAGAGCCATAATTGCTTTTTGGCTTTACCCTACCTTTGATGAAGCATATTACTATATTTACAGTTTACATCTCGACTGGAGCTATTTTGATCATCCGGCTATAGTCGCCCTCACGACTGGTTTTGGAACTTGGTTAACGGGAGAAGTTTCACAATTTACCATTCGTTTAGGCGCGATACTTTGCTATACAGGTAGTTTGATATTTTTATATTTAACTAGTCAAAGAATATTTTCTGTCAAGGCGGCTGTGTTTACTTTGGTTATTGCTACTATCAGCCCCATTTTTCAAGTTGGTTTTGGTGTATTGAGTTTACCAGACAGTCCCTTAATCTTGTTTTGGTCGGCTAGTTTATATTGTGCGGTGGCTGAGTTTTTCCGCAGGCCTTTGTATGTTCCCAGCTACCGTTTAGCCATTTTAGGAATTTTGGTCGGTTTGGCCTGTAATAGTAAATATCATGGGTTTATTTTAGGACTAGGGTTAGTTGGTTTTTGTCTAACTAGTCCGCCGCATCGGGTTGTAGTGCGATCGCCTTGGGCATGGTTCAGTTTAGGATTATTTATCATCACCATTTCCCCGATTGTGTTCTGGAATATGCAGCATGATTGGGTATCTTTTAGTTTTCAATCAGCCAGAGCCGTACCTCAAGGTGGCTACAATTTAATAAATGTATTCTTAGTTGCTTTAGTTCAAGTAGCTTATTTGTTTCCCACCATAGGTTTTCCTCTATGGCATATTAGTTTACAGCCAGTTATTAGAAGAATTCAACAAATTTTGGCGCAAAAATCATTAACTTATCAAGATGATTTCTATCCCGCTAAACTCTTAATTTTCTGGCTATCTTTACCTTTAATTTTAGGCTTCACTTTTATTGGAGGATATCGGCAAATTTTACCAGCTTGGGCAATGCCGGGATTTTGGGGAATTACTTTATTATTAGGACAGCAAGTCGTAATTTGGGAACAGAAATCATCGCGTTGGGTGCGACGCTGGCTGTTAGGTTCAGGAATTATGGTTACTAGTATTATGCTGATTTTATTGCTGCAATTAACCATCGGCATATTCCAAAAACCTAGCCAGTATGCTGTATTGGGTGGATTTTTACCTGTTAAGAATGACCCTTCCACAGAATTAATTGATGTTCAACAACTACGAGAAAAATTTCGTGAATCTCCAGTTTTGAAAACTGCACTGCAAAATTCTAGCTTTATATTTACTAATCGCTATTATGTAGCAGGCCCGCTTGCGATGGCGTTGCAACCTTTAGCACAAATTCCGATTACTTGTTTTGATATTGGCAATGATAACCGTGGCTTTGCTTTTTGGTCTACGGCGGAACAATGGGTAGGAAAAGACGCGCTATATATTACGACTGCGCCGTTTAATTTGAGAACAGATTTAATGGCTAGTTATCGCCAACATTTTCGCAGCTTGGAAGAAATTGAACAAATAGTATTGCGTCGGGGTGGAGAGGTTGTGAATATTGTTTATGTTTATCAAGCCAAGACCTTGCTGAAACCATATCATCGTACTTATGGGATTTGACGCAGGATTTACACCCAAAGGTTGTCTTGAGAGATTGGGTTTAAAGTCAACGCTAATACTGACAACCTTAAGACTTGTGCAGGCGATCGCGCAATACTCATAACAGAGAAAGGGGAAGTAATTTATATTACCTCCCCTTTGATTTTTTCTGCTTGATTGACAGATGATGCTTAATATTCAGGAACCGAAGGATCAACTTCTCGACTCCATGCAGTGATCCCGCCTTTGACATTTGTACCAACAATTCCCGCGTCCTTGAGGATGCTGAGGGCTTTGGCAGAACGACCGCCCATCTTACAATGAGCAATTAAACGGTGGCCGTTGAGGACTTCTTTCACCTTAGCTACACCATGACCACTTTCAATATCTGGTAGTGGTACTAATACCGAACCAGGGATTTTTGCAATGTCGTATTCGTGGGGGTTACGCACATCCAACAAGACAAAATCTTTCGCACCACTATCTAGCAATGCTTTTAATTCTGTCACTGTCATTTCAGCAATTTCTTGCTGTTGTTTTTCTTCTTCCGCCTTGGCTTGGGGAATACCGCAGAATTGTTCGTAGTCTATCAGCTGTTCAATGACTGGGCGGATGGGGTTAGGACGCAGTTTCAACTCCCGGAATTTCATATCTAGGGCGTTGTATAGCAATAACCTACCGCTTAAAGTATTACCATTACCGAGAATAATTTTGACAGTTTCCGTTGCTTGGATAACACCAATCATTCCGGGTAAAATTCCCAAAACGCCACCTTCTGCACAGGAAGGAACCATCCCTGGTGGTGGTGGTTCGGGATACAAGTCGCGGTAGTTCGGCCCGCCTTCGTAGTTAAATACCGTTGCTTGACCTTCAAACCGGAAAATTGAACCGTAAACGTTGGGCTTGTTCAACAATACACAAGCATCGTTGACGAGATATCTCGTGGGGAAGTTATCAGTTCCATCCACCACGATATCGTAAGGTCTAATAATATCGAGGGCGTTTTCGGAACTCAGACGAGTTTCGTATAAATCAACCTGACAATAAGGGTTAATTTCGTGAATGCGGTTTTTAGCAGATTCAATTTTGGGTTTACCTACCCAAGAAGTACCGTGAATTACTTGACGTTGCAGGTTAGAAGTATCAACAACATCAAAATCCACAATACCAATGCGGCCGATACCAGCTGCGGCTAAATATAACAGCAGTGGAGAACCTAAACCACCTGTACCGATACATAATACACTGGCGGCTTTTAAGCGTTTCTGCCCTTCGACACCGACTTCTGGCAAAATCAGGTGGCGAGAGTATCGTTCGTAGTCGTCTTTAGTTAGCTGGATTTCATCCAGGTTGGGATTTAACATAGCAGTTGTGCTGTGGACGAGCGGATTATTAATACTATCGAAAAATGATGTGTTTATTTAACTTAAGTAGCTAAATTTATGGTATCAATTGTCTCTGGTTGAAACTGATGCTGGTCATTTAGACTCCAACTGAGGAGTTCGCCAGCTTGGCCATTTTGAACGGAAACTATTATATACGAGTATGCAGGCCAAGCATACTGGCGATCGCATTCGGAAGGAATTGCGGGGTTATCAGGGTGGGAGTGATAAATGCCAATTATGTTTAATGATTTATCCCGCGCTGATTTTTGTATTTGTAACATATCTTGGGGTGCGATCGCATATCTGCTGGTTTCACTGCGTTCTGTATTAGGGGCGAAGTTCGCTGACTCAGCACTCCAGGCGTTTTTGGTGGGGATAATTTCGACGACGGTTTTAATTTGATTTTCTAGATAACCCAGGATAATTCCGCAGCATTCGTTGGGGTAGGTTCTTTCGGCGTGACTGCGGATCATTTGGATGTGTTGTGGTAGAAGTTTAATAACTGCTGTATTCAAAAGTTCCGACTCTGCTTATCAATAAACGATATTAAAAGTTGCTTGACTTCCACTACACTGCTAATCAGGCGATCGTAATCAGATGGGGTGAGCATATCTAACTCATAACAAAGCAGCAGATAATATTCCACTTCAATCGCTGCATCCTTCGCCAACACCAGCAAGTTGATTTGTTCGGTTTTATCATCGCGATCGCATCCTTGGGCTATTTTAATCGGAATTGCGGCACAGGCTAACCGAATTTGCTGTGTTAAACCCAATAATTCCGCTTCGGGAAAGGTTCTGGTAATTTCATAAATAGCAACTGTGAGTTCATGGGCTTTTTCCCATACGGGAATTTCTCGAAAGTCTGTCATTGTCAGTTCTGATTAATTGGTATAAAAAAAAGGGTGATATTTCCTCACCCTCATCATATCTACTTTTTATTCTGTGATTAGCAGCCTTCAGTTATGTAAATTTATTAAAATCTGATTTCCTTGTAACTGGGCAATTTTTATTGACAAAGTTACTCGTTATCTCAAGCTACCAGCGTAAATTTGCCTGTTTTAAGGTCATAACGTCCGCCAACTATCTTCAATTTACCTTCTTTGACTAAGCCTTTTAAAATTGTCGAACTTTCAACTAATCTTGTTACTTGATACTGCACATTGGCAATAATAGAATTTTCTTCTAAACTACCTGTTTTGTGTCTAACTGATTCTACTGCGGGTTTGATTTCCTCTACAAATACTCCAATTCTTCCAGGTAGTGGTGCGCCTTGAATTGCTGCTGATACCGCGCCACATTTTGCATGACCAACAACTACAATTAACTGTGAACCTAACACAGATGTAGCAAATTCTAAACTACCGATAGCTGTTTGACTGGCGACATTCCCAGCAACTCGCACCACAAATAAATCTCCTAATCCTTGGTCAAAAACAATTTCTGCCGGTACTCTAGAATCAGCACAACCTAATATAGAAGCAAATGGATACTGGGCTACAGCAGTTTCTTGTAAACGCAATCTTGATTGATTTGGATTGAGTCGCTTTCCTTCTACAAATCTTTGATTACCTTCAATAATTCTTTTCAAAGCTGTGTCAGGATTGACTGGTTCCGGCTTTGCATCAGTATCAGGTTTTTGTTGAGCAACTGCTGGTTCTCCTTTTAAAAGACTAGTAGCAGCAGCACTCGCACCAATACTACCTACACCAGCTATTTTCAAAAAATTTCGCCGCCCTACAAAGCCATTAATCTTGCTCATTAGTCTACCTCTCTCCCAACAGTAAATTTTCCCTAAGTTACTGTGTACAGTATCAAATTAAATTCTTTTACCTAAAAAACAATTCTACTTACCATACTTTGTCTTTTAGGTAAAGATAAATTTGTTACTTTAACTTAGTAATTTTCAATGTTTGTCATTTACTGCAATATATCAGAGTGGTGTATTTTTATTACACATAATTTTCATAGCAGAATAATATGGTTACGTATTGATTTAATCTATGGTTAATTTTTCTATGTTCACAAGACTTAAGTCACAAATTAGTGTATGTCAGAAATCAACAGTATTGATCGCACTTGAAAGAATTGCTGAACGAAAATATCCCCGACTTCTTCAAGAATTCGGGGATCTGAAGCAGTAGGATGTCTACAAGTCAAATAAAATTGCTATATCTACCTGATAATTTAGGTAATTAAATTAACTTTACCAGTATCGATATCATAGCAAGCACCAACTATTTGAAGTTTGCTGGCTTGTATCAATTGAGTTAATATTGGCGAACTTTTTTGTAATTTTTTTGACTGATACTGCACATTAGCAATAACTGCATCAGTGGAATTAAAGTTAGTTAATGCAGGTTTAATACTTTCAGCTACGTTGCTAATCATACCGGGCATAGGTTCGTTTTTCATGGCTGCGGCTACAGCACCACATTTTGTATGACCCAACACCACAATCAATTGTGTACCAAGGACGGCTGTAGTATATTCTAAGCTACCGATAGTCATGTCACTAGCGACATTACCAGCAACACGCACCACAAATAAATCTCCTAGTCCTTGGTCGAAAATAATTTCAGCCGGAACTCTAGAGTCAGCACAACCTAAAATAGCCGCAAAAGGGTATTGTGCTTTGGCTACTAATTGTAAACGTGCCAATGTTTGATGGGGGTATTGACGTTTGTATTGGGTAAAGCGTTGATTACCATCCAGCAAAAGTTTTAAAGCTTGATTAGGGTTAACTGGATTTGGATTAGCTGGATGAACATCAGCGATCGCAGTTTTTGGGATATTACCTATTAAACTACCACCAATCGTTGTCGCTGCGATCGCTAAACTACCTGTCCCAGCAAATTTCAAAAAGTTACGGCGACCAATAAATCCATTAATTCTTGTCATTAATCTACCTGACAACACTTTCGCTGTTAACAGGAAGATATCAACTTTAGCCAACTGGAAGAGTACCTTCTGAGACGGTTTTCTCGTTATTTAACCCAGAAGCGATCACATTCATCAAATTAGCTACACTATTACCAAAACTAACGCAATGCTATCAGACGTTGACGGATGTTATTCATCTGTGATTGGCGGATTTGCTGCACAGGATGATGTTCACTCAGTTTTGAGCGGTCTTTTGTATATTCTACTTCTAACTCCCCTAGTTTTGACTCTAGAGCATTGGTCGTAGCAACCACAAGTTGATTTTGATAACTCTGCGACTGTAGTTGTTCAAGACGTTGTGCTAAATTTGCTTTTTCTGCAATCACCTGAGTAAATTGTGGTGCATCTTGTGTATATATAGATGCTAAAAGTGCTTGTTTTACCTCCAGTTGAGCAATTTGCTGTGTCAAATTCTGCACCAATACTTCATCAGTAGATTTTGATTTCATCTGTCTTGTAGCGATCGCACCAACAGATAATAAACTCACAGCACAAGCAATCAAAATTATCTGCTTTCGGTTCATAATTTTTGATATTGGTTAAAATGCTCTGCCTTCTGGACGTTAATCAAGCACAATAAGTTTCTACTAAAATCTCAAGTGGTAAAACTGAGTTTGTGTCTAGTGATTCACGAATAATTGAGAACTGTCAGAACTGAACAGGGTGCATGATGTAAAACATAATTACTCACGCTACCAAGAAATAATTCACTAATTCCACTCAAACCACGCCGACCGATCACTATGACATCAACATCGCAATTTTTAGCCACCTCACAAATCATCCGACCAGGATCACCTAATTCTTGGGTAAATTCTGCGGCTATACCTTTGGCGATCGCCTGATTTGTTAATAATTTTAAAAACTCAATTCCTTGCTGTTTTAATTGTTCCCATTCTCCTACATAATATTCTAAATTATGGCTCTGAGATGACGTATAACGGCTATGTATTTCCGTTGTCGAAGTATTGCGAAAGTCATCATTAAAAGGAGAAATGACTTGCAATATCATTAACTCAGCATTAGTTAATTTGGCTAATGATAAAGCTTGTACAAAAACATGATGTCCAATTTCTGTATTATTAACGGCCACTAAAATTTTCTTGAACATAGATTTCAAGTTGTTTGTAATTTATCTTGTGTTTAATCAGGTTAAAAAACTAAAAAAGGTATAGGGTTTTGAAAAAATCAAATATGATGCCGATTATTAATATCATGTCCGGTAAAAAACTTCTCATACAGACAGCAAAGGAAGCAGAGGAGAGGGTTTTCACGTTTCTGCACAGATTGTCGAAATTACCACTAATTACCCGGACAATGATATAAAACAAATTTCGCCAATAAAAATGCCAGAAAGTTAGATGTGCTTCAGCATAAGAAGTAGAAGTCTAAAGTATGAAACTTCAGACTTCAGACTTCATTCATTCTTTTTCTTCCGCTTTGGCAATTTCTAAGAGAGTCTTGAGTACTGAGTCAGGGTTGAGACTGATAGAATCAATTCCTTGCTCAACTAAGAAGCGGGCAAATTCTGGATAGTCACTTGGTGCTTGACCACAAATCCCGATTTTGCGACCATACTGCTTAACAGTAGCGATCGCATTAGCAATGGTTCTGGTGACAGCTTCATCTCGTTCATCAAATAAATGGGCGACCAATTCTGAATCTCTGTCAAGTCCCAAGGTCAACTGCGTTAAATCATTGGAACCAATCGAAAAACCATCAAAAATTTCACTAAATTTATCTGCTAGTTGCACATTGCTGGGTAATTCACACATGACATATACTTGCAGTCCGTTGACTCCGCGTACTAAACCATGTTGCGCCATTTCTGCCAACACACGTTTACCTTCTTGGGGAGTCCGACAGAAAGGAATCATCAGAATGACGTTGGTTAAACCCATTTCATCCCTTACTCGCTTCATCGCTTGACATTCTAGGGCGAAACCTTCACGGTAACGAGAATCGTAATAACGCGAAGCACCACGCCAACCAATCATCGGGTTTTCTTCTTTGGGTTCAAATTGCCTACCACCCAAGAGATTGGCATATTCGTTACTCTTGAAATCTGATAACCGCACGATGACAGGTTTAGGATAAAAAGCTGCGGCGATCGTTCCGATACCTTGGGCTAGTTTATCAACAAAGAATTTAGTTTTGTCTTCGTATTGGGCAGTTAACTCAGTAATTTTGTATCTTGCCAATTCATCTTCTAACTGATCAAAGTGAATTAACGCCAGTGGATGAGCTTTGATGTGATTATTAATAATAAATTCCATCCTCGCTAATCCTACACCATCATTCGGAATCGCAGTTAAACCCAAAGCCTCTTCGGGATTCGCCAAATTCATCATGATTTGGGTATGTGTGCGGGGCAATTTTTCCAAAGGCAATTCTTGGACTTCGTAAGGTAATAAACCTTGATAAACTTTCCCTGTTTCACCTTCAGCACAACTCACAGTAATTTCTTGCCCTGTTTTTAAAATAGTTGTGGCATTTCCGCTACCAACCAGCGCCGGAATTCCCATTTCTCTGGCGATAATTGCTGCATGACAAGTCCTACCGCCAGAATTAGTAACAATTGCACTCGCCCGTTTCATAATTGGTTCCCAATCAGGGTCAGTGCGGTTAGTAACTAGTACTTCTCCCGGTTGAAACTGGTTAATTTGATGGACATCTAAAATAACTCTGGCTTTACCTTGGCCAATCATCTCCCCAACACTGCGACCTGTTAGTAGTACCTCACCCTTGTCTTTGAGTTGATATTGTTTGAGAACATTTTTAATTTTTTGCGACTGGACTGTTTCTGGACGCGCTTGCACAATAAATAATTCATCAGTCAAACCATCTTTCGCCCATTCAATATCCATCGGCGTGTAAGTTCCCCGCACTTGGGAATAATGTTCTTCAATAATGCAAGCCCAGTTTGCTAGTTGGAGAATTTCTTGATCATTGAGGGCGTATTGATTTCTTTCGGTGCTGGGGACGGAAATATTTTTAGTTAATTTCAAGCCTTCTAGGTCATAAACCATTTTGATTTCTTTCGTACCTAGACGCTTTTGAATAATTGGTTGATAACCTTGTTTGAGAGTTGGTTTAAACACCAAATATTCATCGGGGTTGACAGCACCTTGCACAACGTTTTCACCTAGACCGTAAGCGGCGGTAATTAAAGCAGCATCTTTAAAACCTGTTTCGGTATCAATGGAAAACATGACACCAGACACCGCCAAATCAGAACGTACCATTTTTTGTACGCCCACTGATAAAGCAATATTAAAGTGATCAAAGCCTTTAATTTGGCGATAGGAAATCGCACGGTCGGTAAAAATCGAAGCAAAACACTTATGACAGGATTCTAAAACGGCTTGCAGTCCGTGGACATTTAAATAAGTTTCTTGTTGACCTGCAAAACTAGCATCAGGCAAATCTTCGGCGGTGGCGCTAGAACGTACAGCAACATCAGTATCAGCACCGTATTCTTCGCAAAGATTTTGATAAGATTGAGCGATCGCTGATTGTAAATCTGGCGGAAATGGAGTTTGCAACATCAGCATTCTTGCCTTTTTGCCGCATTGCCGCAGATTTTGTACATCCTCCACATTTAAATCGGCAAATATCTCTCTGAGTTTGGTTTCAATTCCAGCCGCAGCAATAAAGTAACGGTAAGCAAAAGCAGTTGTCGCAAAGCCTGTTGGCACTTTGACTCCTTTGCGCCGCAATTGCTGAATCATTTCTCCTAAAGAAGCATTTTTACCGCCAACTAAAGGGATATCTGCAATTCCTACATTGCTTAAAGGTAAAACTAAAGCTTGTTCTTGAGCATTCGAGAGAGATGTTGCTGAATCTAACAATGTGTCTAGCATAATAGAGTTTCCATAACAGATAGTGATATCTAAGAACCTCTTACTGCCTGGGCATTAGCAAGTTTTATTGCAACACATTCCTCGGCAAAATTTGTCAACTTAATTAATATTCAAAATGCCAGCTTTTGAGTTTCATTTCTCTCAGTGTTGCTTACGAAATTTGTAGTCAATAATTGGCTCTTAGGTCTCACACTGTTAGTTATAGAAAGATAATTTGAGGAAGTTGTGAGGATAAAGTAAGTAGCTCATCCCTCTTTTGTTACCTTTGGCAGAGAATAATCCAAAACAAAGAGGGATTACGTTGCTTTTGTGAATGACAATGTACGCTATAGTGACGAAAATTATACCTGTTGATATGCTTTGTACTGAAATAGCTGAGGCTATTGGTTTTGTTCCAGAAAAAATATATGTTTTACCCCAACGGAAGGGTAATAGTAGTCAACAAATGAAGCGATTTGGTAAAGAATCACTGCGGAAAAGTATTACGGTTTGGAGAAAGCCTGAGAAAATATAAAAATACGGAACTGTACTAGATTAAAATTCTCGCAAAAGTCTACCACAGCCATAAATTTGATCGTGAATGTCGTTTTGGCGTAGGGCGTACCACCAAGTGGCGGCGTTGACAGCAATTACTGGTTTAGCAAGCGATCGCTCCATTTCATCCGCCAATCGGAGCATACTTAAATTAGTCCCCATCTGTACAATTGCCTCTATATCATCACCATCCAGTTCTTGAAGATGTGTTCTTAAAGTATTTTCAGATACCTCTGCAATGGAAATTGCCGTAGGACAACGGAGACTTTTAAGGCGTACAACTTCTATGCCAATGTCACTAAAAAAGCTGCGGATTTTATCATCAGCTATGGCTGGATGAGGGGCAATTACAGCGATTTTATTCACTTGAAAGGCTGCTAGTGCGGCCTGATATGCCGAAGCACAAGAAGCCACCTTGATACCAGCATAATCCTCAACTCGTTTGATAAAATCTAGGTTGCCTGCTTTACCTTCCCAAAAAGTTTCCGCACTCATCGCCATAATCAGGTAATCGACACCCGCCGTCATCACCCGATCAATTGCCGAAAACAGTTCTTGAGCGATCGCCTCCAAAAGCTGTACCATCTTTTCATCACTACTCAAATCCTGGTTCCTCAGATAAATCCGCGATGTATGAGAAGTCACCCCAGGCACAGCCATTGTATGAAAATCAGGTTCGACAATCGTATTTGTACTAGGCGCAAGCACGCCAAATTTTTTTCGCCATCCTAACGCATCTGTCATTGTTCACTACTCAGTACATAAAAGATTGACTGTAGCTTATGGTAGTTTAAAGTTACGGCATATTATTGCAATATGTAAACTTTACTTCATGACTGGAGAGCAGAACCTTGGGTATAGAACTACGCAGTTTCGTATTTCTTGATAGCTTGCAGCCGCAACACGCAGCTTATATGGGAACAGTAGCTCAAGGTTTCTTGCCCTTACCAGGAGACACATCATTATGGATTGAAATTTCGCCTGGGATTGAAATTAATAAAATTACTGATGTCGCCTTAAAATCCGCCTCTGTTCGTCCCGGAGTCCAAGTAGTTGAGCGATTATACGGTTTATTAGAAGTTCATTCTGGTTCCCAAGGAGAAACGCGCACAGCAGGTCAAGCTATTTTGGATCTGTTAGGAGTTAAGCGCGAAGAATGTCTCAAACCGCGTGTTGTGTCTAGTCAAATTATCCGTAATATTGACGCTTACCAAACACAATTAATCAATCGTACCCGTCGCGGACAGTTGCTATTAGCGGGACAAACTTTATATGTCTTAGAAGTGGAACCTGCTGCTTATGCTGCACTAGCCGCCAACGAAGCCGAAAAAGCGGCGGCGATTAATATTTTAGAGGTACAAGCTGTAGGAAGTTTTGGCAGGTTGTATTTAGGTGGACAAGAACAAGATATTCTAGCAGGAGCAAGGGGAGCGTTAACCGCAATTGAAAGTGTAGCTGGTCGGACAAATCCCAATAGTGGCCGCCAGGAGTAAAGGAGAGACAATGGCAAATCAAGAGCATCTGGTTTTACTGAGAGCCGGTGCAGTTACCTGGAGTGAATGGAGACAGAAAAATCCGCAAATTCAACCAGACCTTAGTGCTGCAAACTTGCAAAAAGATAACCTTAGAGGTGCAAATCTTTATCAAGCCAACTTGACCAAAGCAGATTTGAGTCAGGCTTTACTGGTACGTGCGAATCTGAACGGTGCAGATTTTAGTGGCGCAAATCTGGAACAAGCCAAGCTCATTGAAGCCAATTTAAGTGGAGCGAACTTGAGTGTGGCGAACTTAAAGGGTGCAACGTTGACACAGGCAAATTTGAGTCATGCCAATTTCATTGGTGCGGATTTAAGTGAGGCAAATTTAAAAGAAGCTGCGATCGCCCATGCTATTCTAATCGGCACAGACCTCAAAGATGCTAACCTCAAAAGTGCTGACTTGGGCGCAGCAAAACTCATCCGTGCTAACCTCGCCTACTCTAACTTGATTGAAGCCAACTTGATTGCAGCCGATCTCAGTAAAGCCAACCTCTACAAAGCCGATTTAATTGGGGCTTATCTGTACAAAACAGATTTATGTAATGCGAATCTCAGTCATGCTTACTTAGTTAGTGCATATATGTTGCAAGCTAACCTTAGTGAAGCTGATTTAACAGGTGCAAATTTAAGCTGGGCAAATCTTCAAGGCGCAAATTTGGCTGGTGCAAACTTAACTGGTGCTAACCTTACCGGTACTAAACTGCGCGGCGCTAATCTTATCGGTGCAAATCTTGAGGATGCGATCGTACCTGAAGTATGTCATTAATTTTGTGATAGGGAGTAGGAAAGAAGCTCTGGTAATGATACTAGAGAGACGAGGGAGACAAGGGAGACAAGGGAGAGATGTTTGTATAGCAGTCGAAGCAGATGTAATCCCTCTTTTGTTACTTTAGGGAGATAAAAAATGACAAGAGATTCAACTGGCGAGAGGGAAACTGACAGGAGAAGCACGAAAGTCATTTATGAAGTCGATTAATTTTAAAAAGCCACGTTTCATACCAGGAATATTAAATACTGTAAGCCAAGTCTGAATTAAACAGTAAAAAATATACGGTTGAATAATTAATCTCAGGTTATTCAAGGCACTCTTCCATATATAAATAATGCCAACAGGATCAGCATAGGTAGTGTCAAGCTGTTGGTCGAGGAAACTGAGCAATAAACTCAGCTTCAGTCATATTTTCTGTTTCATTTGCAAAGCCATAATAGGCAGGTTTTTCATCAATAAATATTTGACGCTCAAAAACAAAATCTTTTGGTTGCTCAAATATTCCCACAGGGATAAAGTACTGTTTGGTTTCTTTCAATCTACAAAATAGATGAGTTCCACATTGACTGCAAAAGCCACGTTCTAGCCATTGTGAAGAGCCAAATATAGTAATACTTTCTTGATTTTCAAACGAAACATCATTACCGCAATCTGCTACCAAGAAGGGGCCACCTCCCCATTTTCTACACATTTGACAATGACATCCGCTAATGCTTTTACTGACTGTGGAAGCAAAGATACGAATTTTTCCACATAAGCAACTACCTTTCCCTTCATGTTGATCTGACATATTGCCCTCCAAGTTTAATGAAAGAAAATATGTTTAAAAAGTAGCTCATTATCTGAAAAACAAGAGAACTCAAAATAAAACTTAATTTAGGAAACTGGTTCAAACACCATTTGAGGAATTAATATTTCATCTTGCGATTGTCCAATTCCTAAAAATCGCGTTTCATTTTCATATACGCGCACAAGTCCAAGATTATCAAAATTAAGCGAAACTTTTTGTCCTTGACACCATTTGCGGGCAAGTTCTGGAGGTAAATTCACAGTGGGTAAATGCTGCAAAGCGACATCAGGGGAAATGGGTTGAAATGTTCCAGTTTCCAACTGTGTTTCTAAGTCAGCGAAAGAAAGACTAGTAGTTAAATTAAAACCACTGCTTTGGGTGCGAGTTAAAGCAGCGAGAGTTCCGCCAGTGTTTAAGACTAAACCTAAATCACGGGCGATCGCTCTAATATATGTACCACTACCACAAGCGATCGCCACATCTAATTCTGGAAAATTCCCCTCGCGCCAATCTAAAATATCTATCTGAAAAACTTCAACTGTACGTACAGGAACTTCCACCGTTTCACCTTGACGCGCCAAATCATACAAGCGTTTTCCATCAACTTGAATTGCACTATACATTGGCGGTATTTGTTCAATCTTCCCAACAAATTGTGTAATTGCAGTTTCGATTTCAGCCAAACTCAAATTTGCACAAGGCCGTGAGGTGATAATTTCTCCTTGCAAATCATCGGTTGTGGTACGCACACCAAAACGGATAGTAGCTTTGTAAGCTTTTTCCCCTGGGAGATACTGCAATAACCTTGTGGCTTTACCCATTGCAATTGGTAAAACCCCAGTCGCAGCAGGGTCTAAAGTTCCCGCGTGTCCTACCCGTTTGAGGCGCAGCAGCTTGCGTACCCGCGCCACACAGTCGTGAGAAGTCCAATCAAATGGTTTGTTTAAGTTGAGAAAACCTTGCACAGTAATATTTTTTGAGTAACTTAAGTCAGTGGATTTATGTCTAAACAGCGATCGCTATAATATTTCATCCAATCACTACAAGAATAGTGATTATACCAAGTCTGTATGAAGATGCACTGAATTAAAGAACGAACCACATAGACGCGGTAGTGGCTTCCCGCAGGGTAGGGCGCAAAGAACACAAAGAAAGAAGAGATAAAAGATTAAATGCAGCCTCACATAGAATTGGTATTAATTATCCCAATCAATCATAATGTTGCTGCTAATTCTTTTAAACGCAGGTGTCCATCTCGAAACACTGACCAACCATCCCCGACTAAGACAGTTTCTACCTTGCTTAATTGTGCCAGTCTGTGGACAGAAGCGATCGCCGCTGCTGGATTAAGTAACTTTTCCTTTGCCAAAATAGTTAAACTCCCGGCTGTATGCGCCCGGATCAAATCGCCTGTAATTAAGGTAGTGTCTTCTAATAGTAGTGCTAATTCGCCTGGAGTCTTGGAACCTTGGAGTTCAATAATCTTTAAGCCTGGTACAAACTCATCACCATCAGATAACCAGCGATCGCAAGCTATCGGGAACGATTCTTTTTCGGCAGCAGGGCCAGCTATTTTAGCATAAGTTTGCACAGCAATTTCCTTAGCTGATCTCACATGCTCCGAGTTTGTTAGTATAATCCAATCCACACCACCGAGGGATTCGAGATGATTCCAGTCGTGATTTGATAAAGCTACCGGGTCAATTAAGATATTGCCATCTGGACGAATCCAGGCAATCCCATTGAAATCAATATTTCTTGCAGGATTGAAAGTAGACCAGCCATATAAATCGGGACGGTGTAGAGATTTCATAATGATTCTGGTGCTTTACCTTCAATAAAATCGTAAATTTAAGAGAGTTGCATCAATAATGTATCAGTAATTCCGTCTATAGTCCAAATTAGCCTTTCATTTTCGTCTCACTAAATTTTATTCTTTTCATGCAACAATTTAAGACATTACTCCGCGTCCGCCACTATGAAATGGATGCTTTGGGACATGTAAATAATGCAGTTTACCAAAACTATTTAGAACAAGCAGCCATCGAACACTCAGAATATCTTGGTGCAACTTTAGATGTTTACCGCGAGTTAGGTGGTGTTTTTGTGATGCGCCGGGTAGAAATTGAATATCTCCGGCCAGCAGTGGCAGGTGATACTCTAGAAGTTACCACTTGGTTAAAAGAAATGCGTGGTACCCGTGCTTTTCGATGTTATGAAATCCGCAAACAAAACGAAGATGATTTATTAGTCACTGCGGAAGCACTATGGGTATGGGTAGATGCTAAAACTATGCGGCCAAAACCAATTCCTCACAAGATTTCTGATAAGTTTTTGCAACTTCAAAACTTGAGTGTGGCTGAATAATGATCAATGGTAAACAAGTATACAAAAGTCAGAATTAAGTAGTGTTTGACAGCTAACACAGAGAAACTAACGAAATCTTTTGTTGTCAACATGATGATTTGTTAATCGTTCTGAATTCTGACCCTTGTTATTTTTAGCAGAATTCTGCTTCTTGGGGAATTGGCTGATATGTAATACTGATATATCCAGGTTGAGCTTTGATACGTTCTATCCATTTTTGAATTGCGGGAAATCGGGATAAATCAAAACCACCTTCATCAGCGACATGGGTATAAGCGAACAAGGCAATATCAGCAATGGTATAGCGATCGCCAACAAAATACAAACGAGATTGCAGATGATTTTCCATCACTCTTAATGCGGCGTAACCTGGTTCTTGCTTTTGCGCTAACGCCGCCTGATATTCTTGAGCTTTCCCTAAAATTGCAACCCAAAATCGTGATGTGGCAATATAAGGTTCGTGACTGTATTGTTCAAAAAATAACCATTGCAAAACCTGTGCTTTTAAAAAGCGATCGTAAGGTAAAAATTCTGTGTATTCACTGAGATAAGCCAAAATGGCATTTGATTCTGTTAAGTATTTCCCTGGTTCAACTTCCAAAACAGGTATTTTGCCATTCGGATTTTTATTTAAAAATTCAGGTGTCCGACTTTCTCCCTTTAAGATATTCACCTCGATTCTTTCATAGGGAATACCCATTTGTGATAATAAAAGACGTACCTTATAGCCATTACCGGAGGGTAAAAAATCGTACAGACGTAGCGTTTCCATGCCAAAAAGATGATGAAGAGTATTCAGAGAAATGAGGCTCTAAAATACAATATCTTACAAAATGTTTCGAGTTGAACAGGATAATTATTGTCCTTTTAAGCATCTTCATGAAAACTAGATTTATCTGAAAAAATAAAAAACAAATTATTGATTATCTCTAGTATTTATCAACTTTAAATGTGCAATTTAATTCCAGGGGAAAACTAAAAAATATGTGTGGAAGATTTACCGTAAATCAGTCAGCAGAGGCTCTCCGTCAGGCTTTCCATCTCCAACAAGTTCCCAATTTAGCTGCTCAATATAACATTGCACCTACACAAATGGTGCCAACAGTGCTACATCACCCCAGCAATGAACAGTATGAATTTCAACAATTACGTTGGGGGTTGATTCCGAGTTGGGCAAAAGATGCAAAAATGGGAGTCAAGCTGATTAACGCTAGAGCCGAAACTGTAGCAGAAAAACCTGCTTTTCGAGCATCTTTCAAGCGCCGACGCTGTTTAGTCATAGCAGATGGCTTTTATGAGTGGCAAAAGCAACAAAGTAAAAAACAGCCATTTTATTTTCGCCTGCAAGATGGGAAACCCTTTGGTTTTGCCGGACTATGGGATGTATGGCACTCACCCGAAGGAGAAGAAATCGCTTCTTGTACAATTATCACTACAACAGCCAACGAATTGTTAGCACCAATCCATGAGCGAATGCCAGTCATTTTGGCACCAGAAGATTACGATTTGTGGCTAGATACACAAGTGCAAACACCCGAAAAACTTCAGCCACTGTTAGATCCTTATCCGGCGGAAGCAATGACAGCTTACCCCGTGGGCAATTTGGTCAACAAGCCCCAGCACAACAGTCCAGAATGTATTATGCCTCTGAATGAGGAGAATGGCCTGCCAAATCAGTTAAATTAACTATTGAGTGCTGAGTCAGCACCCAACTGCGAAACGCTGTAATTCCTAAAAGCATCTTTTGAGCTAGTAGCTGTACAACTATAGAGGCAGTTATGCCAAGAACCCAGAAAAACGATAACTTTATTGACAAATCTTTTACAGTTATGGCGGATATCATTCTCAAGATTCTGCCAGCTAACAGAAAAGCTAAAGAAGCATTTGTTTATTACCGAGATGGGATGTCCGCCCAAGCAGAAGGCGAATATGCCGAAGCTTTGGAATATTATGAAGAAGCCCTTACCCTCGAAGAAGATCCCTACGATCGCAGTTATATTTTCTATAACATGGGGCTAATTTACGCTAGTAATGGTGATCATGAAAAAGCCTTAGAACTGTATCACCAAGCAATTGAAACTAACCCACGTCTGCCCCAAGCCTTAAATAACATCGCTGTAATTTATCATTACAAAGGCGAAAAAGCCAAAGAAGCTGGAGATAATGACGGTGGTGAAGCTTTGTTTGACCAAGCAGCCGATTATTGGATAAGAGCCATACGTATGGCTCCCAATAACTACATTGAAGCGCAAAACTGGCTAAAAACCACTGGTCGGATACAAATTGACGTATTCTTTTAGTTATTTGTCATTAGTCCTGACAAATGACAAAGGACTAATGACAAATCACCAATCACCCATGACAAATGACAATTTATGATTGATCGTGACCAAGTTCATAAAGTAGCTCTCCTTGCTCGGTTAGAATTAACACCAGCAGAAGAAGAGCAATTTACCACTCAGCTAGGAAACATTTTGGAATATGTGGAACAACTGAGTGAATTAGATGTGAGTAATGTGCCACCAACTACACGCGCAATTGATGTCAGCAACGTGACACGCGAGGATGAATTACAACCCTATCCTGACCGAGATGCGATCCTCGATAGTGCGCCTGAGCAAGAAGGCGACTATTTCAAAGTCCCGAAAATTCTCAACAGCGAAGAATAAGAAAGGTAAAAGGTAAAAGGTAAAAGGTAAAAGTAAAAAGAAAGTTTTTGCCTTTTTACTTTTTACTTTTGACTTCTAAGGATTATAATTCCGGCATTCTGGCGCATTGGGATTTTCTCGACAGTATTCTTCAAAGGAAACCTTCGCCGAAACCATAGCTTCAGCTTTTTGATGGGCGGCTTCGGCTTGCAGTTCTTCCACCTCATCCCAAGCAGCAGCACAGGCTTTAGAATAAGCGCCATGTTGGGTACAAATAGCGCGAGCGGTTTCAACAGCTTTTTGAATTTTTTCTTCTAACCTGAGTGCTGTTGGGGCTTCGATAAAATTACTCTTGGTCAAAATATCAGTAATTGAAATAATACCTAACAGCTTGCCTTGAATGACTGGCGCTCTGCGAATACCAGTGTTAGCAAACAACCGTGCTACATATTCCACACTTAACTCAGGATTGACGACAATACAGGGTTTACTCATAATTTCATAAACCCGTACCTGCTTGGGGTCTTTACCGTAGGCTATTACCTTATAGACAATATCTGTTTCGCTAACCATGCCATAGGCATCATTATCATAGCGACGATCTACAACCAAGGCACGCAAGTTGTTGTCTTTCATCAGTCGGACGGCTTCAGCAACAGTGGCCGAACCGCGAATGGTAATCACATCCTTGGTCATAATATCTTCAGCTTTCATCATTGCTGTAGTCTCCTGGTGAATAGCAGAGGAGGAGGGGAGATAGGGGAAGTAGAGGAGGCAGAAGGCAAGAGGCAGAAGGCAGGAGGAAAAGTATTACTATTGCTAGTTTTTAAGCCTACACAATGTCCTAATCTTTCTGACTACAGGGATAATTGGTTAATTTTCTTTTCTCTACTCCCCATTGGTTATTCCCCATTCGCTACCACAAAGTTAGTTCAGGTTTGAATTTATGATGTTATCGAAAGTGACCGAAGCTCACAATCTCGGCATAATGATTTTGTGAAAGTATGAAGTGAGGGAACTTTAGTATGAAATTTTATACTTAAACCTGCATTTTTTATCCGTAATCAGGCTAGGATGATCACAATATCATCCAACTACGGCTGCAACTGTTTTGCTGTACGTTTGCACCCAGGTATACCGTCTGCCAGTAAATTCTGAGACTCAGCTATGTCAAATCGTCATTATCCACCCGCTTACTTACGTTATCTCAAAGCTAGGTTATGGAGTTTTAGCAAGCCAGCTTTTTGGGGAACAGCAATTTTTTTATCAGTGCTAGGGCTAGTAATTCGAGAATACTGGGCTAACCCTGATGCGTTTACTGGCAAACAAAACGGCGAAGTTACAACACAACAAGCTGATAATTCGTCTCTTTCGGCGGAAGATAAAGCGATCGCAGCTGATATTGATAACTTACCAGTTCTGTATAATGACGTTGAAAAAGCAGAATCTCCGGCAATTGTGAATTCCTTGACAGATAACTCCAAGCCGAAAAAGGGTAAAGATTTTTTACAGGATGTAATTAACAAGCAAAAATCTTCTAACAAATCTAATGCCATTCTCGGAATTAGTGGTGGTACATCTAGCTCTGATAGTAAAAATCCTTTTGTTGCCCAAACAGAAAGTTTGTTACAGTTTGGCATCCAAAACGGTAGCAGTAATCAGTTATCAAATTCTTCTTCTCAACCAAAAGGGTCAACAGATAACCCTTATGCCGTGGGAACCGGCACTAACCAGACTCCAAACAACCCCTACAACTCAATTACCCCTTCAACAACTACACTTTCACCCTCAACAAACCAAACAACACCGTCTAATATTAATAGTGCAACTGCCAACCCCGGCAATACTTTTGGTCAAACTCCATACACCGGGCTTTCGCAGAATTTATCGAACATTAACAGTACAACTACAAATTTCAGCAATAATTCCAGCAAAAATCCCTATACTCCAATTCCCCAAAGTTTACCGACAAGTACGCAGAATTTTCTCCCTAACACCAATTTAAATAGCGGTACAAGTTACATCCAACCAACTGTAACTAGCCAACCAACAAATTATTATAACGGTGTCAATACTGCCCAGCCTTTGACTAATTCAGTACCAACAATAACTACAACACAACCTATTAATTCAGTTGCGCCAACTAACACTACACCCACTACTGTACAGAATTCTTCTGCATATATTGTGACACCTGCGGCTCCTGCCAGTTATCAAGACAACCGCTATTTTAGAGGTTTACCTGTTCAAATACCTTCTAATACTTCTGTTCCTGGACAGTATACAAACGGCGTGCAAGGAAATCCTTATGGTTATTAATTTTCTTACCAAATGGGAATAGATAGTATGATTTAAGATTCTGGAAAGTCAACCAAAATCTTAAATCTAAACACCAAAATCGGGAAGCCAATCGTCATTTAAATTACACCATGCTCATGGTAATAAAAGCTACAAACCCTCTCCCTTGCCCTCGGCTCCCTGCACCCCTGCGGCCTCAATCTGCTTTCTTATATGCTTAACAGCTTATGAGACCTTATCACCATATCCCCATTGTTGAATGCGGTGAACCACTGGTAGAAATTCCTTTGCATTTGTTTGCGGTGGAATCTCCCCATCCTTATGAAAAACTGGGCGCTATTTATGGAGAATATTCGCCTTATTATCTCCGCCAAAGTGTTGTAGAAAATTTAATCAAAGCCCAAAATTATTTGGAATTACTGCATCCTCATTGGCATATTCAAATTTTTGATGGTTATCGTCCGGTGACTGTGCAGCAGTTTATGGTCGATTATAGTTTTGCTACGGCATTACAAGACAGGGGACTGACGGAAACTGAGTTATCACCAACCCAACGCGAAGAAATTTGGGAAGCGGTTTATCAAATTTGGGCAGTTCCGAGTCTGGATGAAAAAACGCCGCCACCTCATAGTACCGGGGCTGCTGTGGATGTGACGTTAGTTGATGATGCGGGGCTAATAGTAGATATGGGTTCGCCGATTGATGAGTTGTCAGAGCGATCGCATCCCAATTACTATGCTAATCATCCCCATCCCCAAGCACAAAAATATCATACCCACCGTCAGTTATTAAATGATGTCATGTTAAAAGCTGGCTTTCAACGTAACCCTAGAGAGTGGTGGCATTTTTGTTTTGGAGATCAAATGTGGGCGTGGTTGAATAATCAAGCAAATTCCGCTAATAACTGGACAGCACGTTATGGTCGAATTGTATAGCAGAAGGCAGAAGGCAGAAGGCAGGAGGCAGAAGTCAGGAGACAAAAGTATTAGTATTTCCTCTCCCCACTCCCTACCTTCACGCATCTTCGGGATTAAGTTGTTTTAATTCATCTGTAGTTAGTGTGCCGATGGGACTCCACACTAGATAGGGAACTAGTAATACGGTTGCTAATAGTGAAATTGGCAAAACTACCAAAGCCAAAACTATGGCTGAAATCAGCCCAACTAACCCCAGAGTTTCCCCAACTTTTAAGCTGCGTAACCTCAACATGAGAGGGATATAGGCAATGGTGATGACTTCTACGAACAGGTATAAACCCATCAAAAACCAAGTAACCAGACTTCCGGGGTTGTGTTGCCAGACTATGTTAGCCGAAATTGCACCGCAAATAAAAATTGCAGTCCAGATAAAGGGAATCAGTGGTTCAAAAACTAGCCATTGTGGGCGACTTAAATGGGAAAACCATTTCACATCACGCGGTGTGATGAAAAAACTACCAAAGGCAATTAAGAAAGTTATCACCCCAATGATGACACTAGATGAAAGCATACTCATACCCTTTTCCTTATCGTTTGACAAGTTGTACAGCAATCTAGAACATTAACAGGTGATAAAAATTAAGCAATACAAGGCTTTTAACCCTGTCACCTGTTCTCTGTTCCCTGCTATACCTGCCAGTTTGACAATATAAGGTAAGGGTGAAATCAACCGCAGGTTTGATACTCAGACATCTTGCGGATTGAGACTTTGCATCTGCCAAGTGGTATAAGTACCAATGGGACTCCATAGTAAAAAGGGTACTAATAACAATGCTGCCCAACCGGAGACAGGTAAGACAGTAAGGGTTAATATAAGGCCGATAATAAAGCCTGTACCACCAATAATTGTGCCTGCTTGCAGACTTCGCAACCGAAACATCACAGGGGTATAGGCAATGATCGCAATTTCTAAAATTAAATATAAACTCATCAATAACCAAGTGGATGTTGTTCCTGGGTTAGTTTCCCAGACAATATAAGCTGACCAAGCACCACAAATAAAAATTACAGTCCAAATCACCGGAATTGCGGCTTCAAAAGTCAGCCATCTCGGTCTTTGTAAGCGTTTGAACCATTGGCGATCGCGTGGTTGAATTAAATTAGCACCCAAAGCCACTAATATTGCTACGCCACCAATGATCATCCATGATTTAATCATGACCTTATTCCTTGTAATTGCTGCATATCGCTGAGATATCACTAGTTATAGTCTGATTTTGTCAATTTATTTAATCAATACTCATCATCCCTGAGTCTGAGAACTTGATAGCAGTCAGAGATATTTCAGTTTATAAGTACGTCGGTGGGAAAAAACCTAACTATGTTACGAAAGATTAACTAAGCTAAAAGCCTCTTTACTCCTGCCTTCTGCCTTCTGCCTCCTGCCTTATCCTGACGATAAATATTCACGACGACCTACTTACAAGCTTAATTGCAAAATAAAAGGGGTGTACGATTGTACGCCCCAAGGATAATTTACTCTGTGCAAGACATTATCTCAACGGTTCAAGATTGCTAATGGTCAGATATAGCTCTTCATCGGCAACTTGTTGATTGTAATCAATATTAATTTGCGTTGGGTAGCCAAATTGCGGATCATATTTAACATTGAGACTAGATGCTTTTTTGGCGATCGCATCATCAATTATCCCAAACAGTTTAGGAATTGAATTATATTGTTGGAACAGTTCTGCATCAACTGGTTCATTATTATTCACAGGTGTAATGGAAGCAACTTGACCATTACGCACTGTAATTACTACTGGTTGTGTCGCTTTGGGTACACAGAAACAACTCCGGCTAAATGTAAAGCGATAGTTATTAAGTTTTTGCTGATTCCACAATTGACGGTTAACTTTGAGTTGAGTGGAATTAGAATCATTTGGATTTGGTGTTGGTTCATTTTTAGAACCAACCCAACGCTGAGAATTGACAACAGTATCGATTTTATTTTCTAAAGCTGTGAGTGCTTGTGGTGCATTGGGTGAACCAAGATAATGATTCACAGTTTTTTGACGTTTACCGATAGTTAAAGAAGTAATTGCAGAAGGCGCATCTGTCCGTCCACCTTGATAGCTATTTGCTAATGAAAAATAGTTTACCTTATTAAATTCTGCAACTAATCTTCTGACTGCTTGGGGACTAATTCTGGCAGTTCTTTTACCGACAACTTTCACAAAACGCTCCCCTTCGTAGACAACTCTCCCATCAGGAAAGATGGTAATTTTATAAATAGGACAAGCACCAAAGCAGGCTGTTCTTTGTAGAGTAATCAGCCCTGAGTTTGTCTTTTTATTATTTTGATTTAAGATTTGTTGCGACGAGTTCTGGGCAGTTATTTGTGGTAAATTAACCGTAGATTGTGCGAATACTTGGGCATTCAAAATTATAGATACAAGCAACCCTGTACCGATTACGATAGGCGATCGCATATAATTTCCTGATAAACTAATGAATTAATCTTATAGACAAAACTAATTACAAAAAGTTTCGTTGACAGCTGATAGTTATTGTCGTGATTAACGCCTTACGACATCAAAGGTTTAGTCAGTGGCTATTGTTTCAACTACAAGTTACTCTATCAATGTGATCAACGCCTTACGGCATCAAAGGTTTAATCAGTGGAGAATGGCGGGATGATTTGAACTTACGAACTTAGTGATCAACGCCTTACGGCATCAAAGGTTTAATCAGGCTCATCGAATACTACGTACTCATCCCTACGAAAAGCGTGATCAACGCCTTACGGCATCAAAGGTTTAATCAGATAACTTGTTCATCTTTCGTTGCCATAACCCTCGAGTGATCAACGCCTTACGGCATCAAAGGTTTAATCAGTCGGTGCTGGGACGATCGCAGAAGCAATGGGCGGGCCAGGCCGTGATCAACGCCTTACGGCATCAAAGGTTTAATCAGCAACTGGCAGTGGGTTAAAGGCGCTCATTTTTTCTGGTGATCAACGCCTTACGGCATCAAAGGTTTAATCAGTGGGCGCTGTTGCAAATGGTTGAGCTATTCCCAATGTGATCAACGCCTTACGGCATCAAAGGTTTAATCAGCAAGGGTCAGTGAATATACGTAGCAACTCTTGACTAGTGATCAACGCCTTACGGCATCAAAGGTTTAATCAGAAAAATTTAATTTCCAAATTATTTTTTTTGCTGTATGTGATCAACGCCTTACGGCATCAAAGGTTTAATCAGTGATAATTTCTCCGCCGTATTCCCCAAGCACTTCACGTGATCAACGCCTTACGGCATCAAAGGTTTAATCAGAAACGCTTAACATCTGCTAATCTACCAATCGTAGATAGTGATCAACGCCTTACGGCATCAAAGGTTTAATCAGCATTGGTGGCAAGGGAGATATTTAAGCCTTGAACTTTGTGATCAACGCCTTACGGCATCAAAGGTTTAATCAGGAATTAGTCTTCTAATAGCTCATTTAAATCTACTTCGTGATCAACGCCTTACGGCATCAAAGGTTTAATCAGGCCAGGATTAACCCTCACAAAGTCAACCAATTCCAGTGATCAACGCCTTACGGCATCAAAGGTTTAATCAGTTGACTGCCCCAGGAATTAGTTCTTGATCAAGTGGTTGTGATCAACGCCTTACGGCATCAAAGGTTTAATCAGCAGTTGTTGCTGGGTGATGTCTTCGGGGAGGAAGGAGTGATCAACGCCTTACGGCATCAAAGGTTTAATCAGACATAGCAAGCGATTTAAGTATTTATTTGCAAAATTGTGATCAACGCCTTACGGCATCAAAGGTTTAATCAGAATATTGCTCAAACTCTGTTTGGTGCAGTAGACAAGTGATCAACGCCTTACGGCATCAAAGGTTTAATCAGACCAGCGCCTAAGCTATCTATAGCGCCTTCTAAACGTGATCAACGCCTTACGGCATCAAAGGTTTAATCAGGTGTAGAATTGTGCGACCTTACAGACCCGAATATAGTGATCAACGCCTTACGGCATCAAAGGTTTAATCAGCACTAGTGCGGCGACTAGTGCATTAGGTAAGGCTAGTGATCAACGCCTTACGGCATCAAAGGTTTAATCAGGCGAATTAGTATCAAGAATAGTGTAAGCTCTTGCTTGTGATCAACGCCTTACGGCATCAAAGGTTTAATCAGACTTAAGATTTTACAACCGTTTAATTACTGGATTACGTGATCAACGCCTTACGGCATCAAAGGTTTAATCAGGAAATAAACTTTACTCATATCTGCACCTGAGTTAGTTGTGATCAACGCCTTACGGCATCAAAGGTTTAATCAGAAACTAACCAACGGACTAACCAAGTTGGCTAGTTTGGCATGTGATCAACGCCTTACGGCATCAAAGGTTTAATCAGGTCAATGCTGTGTGTGTACCACAATCGATTGTTCCACGTGATCAACGCCTTACGGCATCAAAGGTTTAATCAGCAGTAAAATCGGAGGCTGTCAATGCGCTACTCATGAGTGATCAACGCCTTACGGCATCAAAGGTTTAATCAGTCATCAGCATCAGGAAGTTATTTTTATAAACCTTCCGGTGATCAACGCCTTACGGCATCAAAGGTTTAATCAGTCCCGTCTGGTGCTAACGGTTTGCCGCAGATATCGGTGATCAACGCCTTACGGCATCAAAGGTTTAATCAGAAACAAACACCGGGTCTGCTTCTCGTGCATCTTCCAGTGATCAACGCCTTACGGCATCAAAGGTTTAATCAGCGCTACTACCAGCATCCATCAACCGATTTAATTCAGAGTGATCAACGCCTTACGGCATCAAAGGTTTAATCAGCTTCCATTGAGCGGGAAGAATCAAGGCAAACAATAGTGATCAACGCCTTACGGCATCAAAGGTTTAATCAGTTGGGCTGAGACTGTAGAACATTTTCCGCCTCTATTGTGATCAACGCCTTACGGCATCAAAGGTTTAATCAGAGCCTAAGTCTTTGAAGGTTTGCCCTTCGTAAGTTAGTGATCAACGCCTTACGGCATCAAAGGTTTAATCAGCACTTTGGGCAGGTTTGTTGAACCTGACGAATTTGAAGTGATCAACGCCTTACGGCATCAAAGGTTTAATCAGAATTACGCTACCCTGGGTCGTCCCCACCCAAATACGTGATCAACGCCTTACGGCATCAAAGGTTTAATCAGCCGTAAGTCGTAGGACTTGAACGGAACCTTACGATGTGATCAACGCCTTACGGCATCAAAGGTTTAATCAGTTAACACAGAAGCACTAACATCATTCTTGCTTGCTAGTGATCAACGCCTTACGGCATCAAAGGTTTAATCAGAGCGATCGCTCAAACCCATGTCATCAGACCACTCAGTTGCTATTTTGCAAGCATCTAGGTAAAAAAGCAACAAAAGAAGTCAATTGCTTACCAAAAGTTTAACTTTCAAGTTTCCGTCTCAACTTAGAACGCTTACCAGGACTAGGTTTTGACCTCACGCAAAAAAATGCAAGCACCTCCTGTTCACCTAAAAAAGCTCAAAAGCAAGCCCAGTAAGGTTTTTATCCTGTTTGAGTTTTATTTCATGTTCCACAAACTCAGATCCATGTTTTTAGACAATCCGGTAAGGTTCTTCTTGATTTGACCAAGCACCAGGACGATTGTAAGCCGGAATAGAATTAACGCACTGATTTGACAGCCGAATTAATAACAGACTGTCTTCTGGGGCGAGAATTTTCTCAAGTTCCCAACGCAATTTTTCGCGCGATCGCATGGTCAACCAAGAACGGAAAATAGAGTATTGCATCCTTTCGCCATATCCTTGGAGTAAGTTGTAAGCCTTCCGCCAACGTTTGGGATCGCGAATGTCGTAGCAAATCAGGTAGCAGTTTTGTGATTCACCCATTGCTACACCTCATCGCAAAATTAATTGACCAAACAAACCACCCTCCCCAGACCATTCTTTTTCTAACAGTCGCACCTCTAATTCAAATAAACGGCGATACGTGAGGGAGTAACCAGTAACAGGATGTTTCCAGCTTTCTTGTTTGCGAGATTCGTATAACTCAACAAATTTACGCCGCCCAAGTTCGCTTAACCAAACTTGCTTTCCGCGAATCTCAAAATCTGCTTTGGTATCCCATTGACCCCGGTTAACCGAAGCTGTCACAGTCATATCTACCAAAGGGACGCGAAATATTTCTAGTAAATCTAATGCTAGGGGTGCAGCTTGCGATCGCGGCTGATGGTAAAATCCCAAAGCAGGTTCTAAGCCAACAGTTAAAATCGCATTCATCACATCTTTGAGTAGCAAAGCATAACCAAAGCCCAGCATTGCATTGAATCGGTCTAGCGGTGGACGGCGATTTCTGCCAGCAAAATGTAATTCTTGGGGTACTTCTGGCGAAATTAAATCGGGTAAAGCACCAAAATATAAAGCAGCCAGATTTCCCTCGTATCCTAAAAGCGACTCTAGAGACTTCGCTTGCGGAACTTGTTTGAGAACCGCTTTCATTTGTGCGATCGCTTTTTCTAATTTCTCTGTTTTAGCTTTACTCCTTGTACCTCGCATTAAAAATTTGCGTTGTCCCTGACCGCGACAAATTACGAGTTTACGGGCTAACTCTAGACAAGCATCAGGATTGCTCAGTGCTGCATACTGACGAATACGGCGTTGAATGCTGCCAGAGCGTGTGTCAAAACTCCCAAGATAGCGACCACCTCCTGAAATGAAATGCACTCCAATGTCCTGAGCAGCGCAAAAGTGTAGTGCTTGGGTAGAGATTTGCGAAAAGCTATGCAGCACTATTTGTCCTATTTGACGTGCCGGAACTGTCTCAACAGGTTGATTGCGGCGGGTAATTTTGATTTGTTCTCCTGTTCTGCCAACTGATGTCCCAGGTTCTAAAATGTGAATGACTTGGCGTTCGTCATCTTCAGGAAATAAGCGAATTGGTTGCCACTCTCGATTATGGGCAAGTCTTGCTTCTTCTGGCAAACAGACCGGAGCTAAGGAACAACGGGTGCACAATCGCTCGTTATCAATTACAGGTGGTCGGTAAGTTGACTGTCTGAGAATTCTGGCTTGTTGAATTGCTTGTTTTACTTTTAAACGTCCTGCTTCATCTAGTGGCACATGAACAACTACATTATCAGCGTGATAGCGGATGCGGCCTTCCTTAACAGTGATTCCATGCGCGGATTCTAATAGGTAAGCATAAGCGAGAATTTGCAGGCGATCGCTTTCCCAAGCCTGGGGCTGATTATTTTCATCTCGATGAGCGCGACCACGTTTGTGTTCGTAAGGTATCGTTTGTCCATCACGAGTGCGGAGGGCATCAAGCCGACCACGCAAACCTAATTCTTCGCTTTCGAGAAACAGTTCTTCCCATTCTTCATCTTCTTGTTTTTCTAGTTCGGCGTGTAATCTGCGTCCAGCAAATACGGCTGCATCTTGGGTGTAAAGTTCCTCGACTTCTTCTAGATAAAACAGCCGAGGGCAATAGGCGAGAGCGTGGAGGGCAGAAACACGAATAGTTTCGGGTTTAGCGGAGATTTCAAAATGTTCGAGAATTTGCATATATGTCTGTAAGGTTTTTTTGGATTAGTTAAACGCCTTACGACATCAGAGGAAATATAATTTTAGGGATTTAACCCAAGGCGATCGCCCATATTAGAGACTGGTAGTTTTATCCAAGCAGATTCTGGGGGATGTAAGCAAAAAGAACTAGGCGCAAACACCGCTATTTCTGTCTTGCTATTATCGGCTCGATTAATCCAAACTGTTAACCTACAATATCCGCGTTCTGGTGAATGGTTTCCCTGTTGTAATGGAGAGTACCACCGCGCCATAGGAGGACTATCAATAGATTCAATTGAATCAAACAAAAAATTATTGTCTCCTGCAAATGGTAGCCCATAGCGAGGCTCGTCTAGTTCACCGTTAAGTCCTTGGAGAATGCGATCGCATAACCATTGTTCTGCTTTCATACCAATTACCAAGTTTAAATTAACTAAAACTTCTCGTTTGACTGGTGCTATCCAATATTTAGAACCATAGGTTTTTTGTGCAAGTTCAGCACCGGAGGCACCGACAGGATAATGATGTAATTGTTGTGTTAATAGTGCTGTTTCTGGCTGGGAAATTTGTGCGATCGCAATTTCAATTTCAGGTAAATCTTCTCGCATTGACGTTACAGGTGTTGTTACATCACTTCGCTGTTCAATTCCTGCAATATTGAGCAACAAACCATATACTGTTGATGGAGAAGGTATGGGTGTAGTTGAACGATAAGCTCCAGACTGGAAAGGTCGAAATGACGCAAAGGGAGCTTTAATTTGAAAAAATTGCTCAATCAAAGTTTTTCTATCAAAATTAGTCATTATTTACTATTAGGTAAAAATTCATTAGCTAAAGCATCAAATAACTGTTCTGGATTGTTATATAAATGCGCTCCAGCTTCTTTTAATCTGGTGATTTCTTCGAGTTCCATTTTACGGACAATCTCACCACCAATCCAGAACTCATTAGCGGGTAAATCGCAATTTTCATCATCAGCTTTCCCCAAACGATTTAATTGCGGAAATTCTCCTGTTTCGATAAAACCGTAAGTTTCGTATCCAGCGACTAATCTAGGGGTAAGCCTTGCTACCACAGAACAGGGTGCAAATTCATAATATGCTCGTGCATGACCACCAGCGACTTTATTTAGTTGAGCGATAGCTTGTAGTAATGCTTTTACCCATTCAGGACGCTCTAAACAATCGCGTTGTGATAATGCAAAAGGATATTGAAAAGCTGTATGAGTTACTTCCCGATGTAATAATACAGAAGTGCCAGAATTACTCCAAAAAGTTTTTTCATTGTTTTTAGTTTTGACATTAAGTGGAGATTGATTAAATACAGAATCATATTTGTATGAGCTTAATGCCACTGCCATATTACAGCGAAAAATACTATCTCGTTTTGGCGGCAAAGGCTTATTTTTTTTAGCGTCTTCAGGCTTGGCAACCATAAAACCAAACAGAAAATCATCTGCATATTTACTAGCATTCGGAAACTCTTTAAATTCCACAGCTAATTGGTCAGCATCATAAACTCTAGAACGGTTATTTGGTAGCCCCATTAAAATTAGGGTTTCGCGTAAAGCATTACGGATAGATTCTGGACTAACAACCGCATATTTTTGCCCATGTTTTGAGATTTTTTGCAATACAGTGCGGTTTTCTTCTGATTCACCGCGATAGTTGCTAGTGGGTGCAGGATAAGTTAATACTGTGGCGAATAAATTAAGTTGTGTCATCGATTTTATCTGTAATGTTTAATAAGCCTAATGGTCATCAAAGGTAAATAATTAAGCAGCATCCTCTTCAGAAAATAGATTTTCTTCTTTTGGATTTAGGGGAAACTGGCTGGAGAGAGCTAAAAGAGTTAATGCGCGAATTTCATTAGTATGATTAAATAAAAAATCTGCAAAATTGACAAACTCATCTTTTTTAACGAAAGGATAAAGGGCAGAGACAAAATAATCTATGAATGCGGTAGTCTCAGTTCGAGAACGGACGGCGAGAAATGCCTCATTAGCAATTTTCTTTTTTTTGTCATCACCATCTGCTTGAGGAATCTGTTTTTTATCTTGAAAATAGCATTTTTTACCGTTATGCCATTTAATTTTGTATTTACTTTCAAGTTTACCTCTTACATAACTTTGGCAAACATCGTAAACTATTGACGCATAGTCACGAATTTCTTTTTTCATTTTGATTCCTATTTCTATTTCAAATAAATTACGAGCATCATGGTTAAAAGTATAATCTTGTAACCAAGTTCGAGGAATGCGGCTTAAAACTGCATCAAAATCAGACCAGGGTTGAATTTTGGGTAAATTACTATATAATTCCTCTTCATCTGTTTGTTTTCGCAAAAGATTGATTAATCGCTGCTTACGAAACCACGGACATAAGTATGAGGTTTTAATTATTTGGTATTTATCTAAGCATTCTCTTGTTGGACTAACAATGCTGATGGAACGAATTTTGATATTATTTCCAACTTTTTCTGCATGGATAAGTTCAACACCTAAAATCAGTCGGCGTATTTCTTGATCGCCTGTTTCACGAGCGATGCGATCGCGCAACAATAATAATAAATCAAGTGCGCCTTCTTCCGGTAAGTCAATTACTGCCTCACGAGGTAAATAACGCCATTTCTTTAAATCTCTATCTCGCAAAACTTTAGGAAATACGCGACAGAAATTTTTCAAATTTGCCACGTCAGGAATTGCCAAAGCATAACCTGTAGGCTCTCGATTACCATCTTTATCTAAGATTGCAGGACAATAAATTTGTGCAACAAATACCCAGAAATGTAACAGAAATTGATAGCGTGCTTTATCTTTAGTCGGTACATTTTCTGAATTGGTAGCCATCGCACCTAGATAGAAACTACTTGATTGTGCAGTAATTTTATATGGATGTTGCAATTCCCCCCAAACATTTCGCACATCCTGTGAATAAGAAGCACTATTTAATCGATTATTAAAAGGTATACGAGCTTTATCTCGTCCTTTAAGTATACTCCAAACCACATCTCGCCAAAGTTTTATCCACAGTCCGCGTTCAGAACTATCATTTGACTTATCCCAATCAGCAAGAAATGAACCTTGGGGAGTTGTTACAGTGTAGAAGTATTTCAAAACACGCTTAGTTTTAGTTTTATCTTTTTTATCTGGTACTTCAACTTCTTCTAAGCGGTCATATTTCTTGATTTTTTTCTCCGTTGAGCGTTCTTCAGAGAATGCTTGGTAAGTCAGGTCAAAAAGTGCTTGTAACCCCTGCAAATTGAGTAATAAAGTTACACCAAATTCATTGAGATTCTGCAATTCTAATACTGCACCTTCGCGCTCTTTAAACCAAGGTTGGGTATCACGTAAATATTGCACCATTAATACCAAACCTGCTAAACCTGCACGATGTTGAGCAGATGGTAATTCTGCTAATTTATATTCCAGTTTTAAATCTTCCATTCCCCGAATCCCCTTCTTGGGCAATATAAACTTGCATCAGCCACAGCTAAATAACGTGGCATTTTTTCAGGACGGCCTTTCCATTGCTGATGAGCCAGTTTTTTAGGTACTGGTAATACATAACCGTCATAAGGATTTTTCTGTTCAAGTAATTCTCCAACTGTTTTCAAATCACTGCTGAGAATTGCATCTACTGAGTAATCATCTGTATCTCGAAATGGTTGAGATTTAGCCCAATAACCACCTTCTAAAAAAGCACAATTACCATCGGCATATCTTTCTGCTGGGGAATAATCTTCTAATGCCTTTGCTAGTTGTGCCTGACTAATTTTTTCTCCTTGTATATACTCAATAAACTTTTTGGCTGCCTTAATTTCATCTTTCTGATAAGGTTTAATGTTATCTGGTTCGTAGACTAATATTTGAGAGCGAAATTCATTACCATGAGAAAGATGACGATTAGAACGTCCAAATCGCTGCACTAGTGAAGAGATGGGTGCAAGTTCTGTAATTAAGACATCTGCATCTAAATCTAGAGACATTTCGCATACTTGCGTTGTAACTGCGATCGCAGGTTTTCTTTCCCCTTTTTCATAGGCGAATGCAGCAATAGTTTCTTGATGGCGTTTTTGCCTATCTTTGAGTTTAAAACGGCTATGATACGTCAAAACCTCTGTATCTAAATCAAATTCTAATCCTGTATTATCCTCGCGTCTTCCTGCTATTTTGCGACATCTATCAACAGTATTTACAACCCATAAAACGCGAAATTGATTATCTTGATAAGCTGATTTTGCATAACTATAAGCACTATCCTTAGCAACAAACTTCACGTCATATCTGGGATGTTCTTCAATTTCCTTCAATTTCTCATCGGTAGCCGCAGGAAATACTTTCAAGCCAGCATTTTTCAGTTCTTCCTGTCGGGTTTTAGTTAAAGTTGCAGTCATACACAACACTGGAATATTGAAATTCTGTAAAAAACTAATGAGGTTATCAAACATCCCACGAGAAAAACTGTGTACCTCATCAATGACTATTACTGAATCAGCCAAAACTGGTAACAAACACAAACCACTATAACCGTGAGTTAAAAAACAGAGAAATTGGTCTACAGTGGCAGAAAAGAACCGCTTACCCCAAAAACCTAGCGCAAATAAACGTTCATCGGTTGTAAAATCTTTCCCTTCACTAGGGGTATAATCAGAAGGATTCTTTGCCATTTCCTGTAATTCATAAATGGCTGTTCCGGTAACTAAACTAGCATCCGTTTCTGGCGCACAAGAAACATAATCTTTAAAACCTTCTGTTGCAGTACCACGAGTTGGATAGAGAAATATGATATGACCAACTTGGTTACGACTTAACGCAGCTTGATGCCATTTATAGCCAAATATTGTCTTTCCACTACCACAACCGCTTAATAAAAGAACTCTATCACCTTGTTCTTGAGCTTTTTTTTGGAAAGGATGTAACTCAAACTTCTCATCAGATTTTTTCTCAATATGAGCATAACGAGGTTGCAGAATTTTAGTTTCTAATTCTTCCGCAGTAATTACAGGTGCGTGTAGTGTTTCATCAACCCATTGTTCAAGTAATTTCTTTTCTCGGAACATTGCTGAAGCAACAGAATCCGCAGCTATCAATCCTGCTTTAACTGCTAGTAATAACGAACGACGTTCAATATCATCGTAGATATCATCAGAAAATTTAGCTCCCGCTTCGTCCGCATCGAAATAAGCTTGTTGCCACAAAGGATCATTTACTAACCATTTATCAGGTAATTCAGCAGGTAAACCCTCAATTTTTGCAATCTCGGCTATTTTTTGCAGAATATTTGTAATTTCAGGATGATGTAAAAATAATTCCACCTGTTCAACAGTTCGAGGTTTACCCCATTCTTTTTTACTTGCTTTTAAGTGATGACTAAGTACAGCAGCAGTAATGACTTCTAAATCTAAATCTGATTTATTGGATGCTAACCAAGAACGTACACTTGGCAAGTGTAAAATTAAAGCACTCAACCACTCATGTCTAAGCGTTTGCTGTTTGAGTTTTTTATTAACTGCTGCATCAAATTCAGCATTTGCCTTGCCTATATCATGAAATAATGCTGCAATTCTCAAATTAAGTATAAACTTATCGGCATCTTTAACACCAAAAAAACGACACCAGTTTAACAATATTCGCTGCTTAAATATTGCCATTACAGCATTATCAGTATCGCTTAAATGCTCCTCAACAGTCAATATTTTTCCGTCTTCTCTGGGGCTTTTAGCTAATAACTGCTTTTGCATCGTATTCTCTTCTACCCTGATAAATTGTGATATTTGGACAAAAAATACCGCAGCCTAAACGACGTTTGCCACCTAAGCCATGAATTTGTAATTTAATCGAATCTTCTGCACTTAATTCAGAAACAATTACACTAAAACCAACTATTGTGTATTTTTTAATTTCCCCTCGGACTTTTTTCTTAATCGTCAAAGTTAAGCGTTTCGGTTCTCCTTGCTCATTTGCGGGAATACCAATATTTGCATTAATTTCTAGTTGTTGTAATTGCCGATGTGCAGCACCAAGAAATAACGCAGGTTCAGTGTATCCTTTGATAGTGACAATTCTAGCTTTAAGCGATTCTACAGGTTTCAAAGTTTGCAGTTCTGGATTGCCTAGTTGAATCGCATAACCACCAACATCCAGCGTTTTACCAGTAAGCTGATAAACTTGTGCGATCGCTTCTACTGGAAGTCTCAATAACAACCTTGATTTATGAGTTAAACTAATTTTTCCCTGCTTGTTAGGAATACCTGTAATGGTATTAATTGCAAATCCTTTTAATTCATGCAACTCTGGAAGTTGTGTACAAATAGCTGCACAAAGACGATGGTTATGATCTGCCCATAACTCTGTTCCAGTTACGGGAAACGATAAATTGATAATGTTATTCATGGTAAATGCAAAAACAATTACAGGAAGATAGGCTAGGGCAAAAAACCCTAGCAATAATAAAATTAATTATCTATTTTGCGCCTAACTTGCGTTGAGGAGGCGATAGTGCGATCGCATTATTTGCGCTTTGCATATTTAGCGATATATTCTTCCATTTCACGCCGTTGTCTTAGCTTATCAGCTTGAGTTCGGTTATCTGATACCTCATGAGGATAACTAACGCTATTTCGCTGATAGCTGATTGTTTGGCTAAAAACTCTTGTTATCGACTCAATTGTGATTTTGGCTAAGTCGATTGCAGAAACATACCTAGCAGACTGCTGAAGTGAGTCCATGTTTTCATGCTCACTTTCAAGGAACAGTCTATCCCTATTCCCGTATTTCAGATTATTTGTCATAATTGAGTTAAGAAAATTATATGTCTTCGGCTCCAAAGTAATTTGGTTGCCGTTTTTTTTATATTACTCCGAATTTTCAAAAAAGATAAAAAAATTTTTCCTAATTTTAAAAACAAAGCTAAAATCTATGGTTATTGATTTACTTAGTTCCATCATGAATTACTTCGTTCCATCACAGGAGCTTTGTCTATAAAAAAACCTGTTGCACAGCAGAAAAGCATATAACTTCTGCAACAGCGCCTGACGGCAATCACAGGTGGCAACAGGTTTTAGACTTACTAAGTTCTTGCCCAACGCCTGAGAGCGTAAAACGCTGTACAGTCGAATCAAAGGTAACTGTAGTCTATATCGAAATCCTATCATCATGATTTACATCCTGGGGATAAAGTGTAATTTTTCCTCATACCCTCAATTTCCTCTCGTACCAACTCCACCAACTCAGGCGGACTCTTGACAATTGCACCTTTGCCATACCACATCACCCACCGCTTCAAGTCGTTAATGCCGCGTACACTCATTTTCAGCGTCAGCGAACCATCTGAATGTTCTGCAATCTCCTGGGTGTAGTGCCAACGTCGTTCACGAATATAAGGTGCAGTTTTTGAGTCAAACCAAATTTCTACATCAAGCTGTTTGTCTCCAACCTCATGCTGAAACACACTGCCTATATATTCTTTGATATTAAAGTTGGGATCTGGAGTGTAATCTTCTGGTAATATTTCTAATTTTGTAATTCGATCTATCCTAAACCAGCGAAATTCCTGGCGGGTATGGCAATAGCCAATTAAATATAAATTAGTACCGCGATAAACGAGTAACAGATAAGGGTCTAGCTTGCGTTCAGAAGTTGTATTCCGACTTGCAGTATAGTAGGTCATCATGACTCTTTTTCTTAAACTGCAAGCGTCTTCTATTTTGTGCCAAATATCTGGATCTAAATCTGTTTCTGCACCAGCACCAAAAAGAATATATTCCTGCGCCAGTTGCTGCATATTTACCCAGATTGTTTCAGGTAAACGTTCACTCAACCGTGCGATCGCACTTCGCAACTGTAAAGCATAAGGCGAACCAGCATAAGCCTCTAGCATTCTTGCTCCAACAGTCAAGGCAAATAGTTCACCTTTAGATAAAGGAATACTCGGCAATCGCCATTCGGGTTCAGTATAGTGATGTCCTAATTTATGGCTATACTCCAAAGGAGCATGAAAGCGATCTTTTAAGAAAGCCAAATCATTACGAATTGTCCGTTCACTCACCTCTAACTCTTGAGCGAGACTAGCATTTGTTGGACGTTGCTTGGTTCTTAACAGAGAATCTAGTTGTAATAATCTTTCTAGATGACGAGACATAGCGATCGCTTAATTGATTTAACTCATCTTAGAAAGACTACCCGGCAAAATCGTTTCCGCCTTCAGAAGAAAATAAAAAATTTGATTTAGCGTTGCATAACTAAGAGATGATGTGTCTCACATAAAGGCAAGGCAGCGCGTCTATGTGTCCTTTATGGTTCTATTTTTTCATAATTTTGCGGATACCAGTAACGAGACGTTATATCGAGTGTACGCTCCATTAGAATCAATTTTGTGATCAACGCTTGGTGGCATCAGAGGTTTAAAAAGCACCGCAGCCACCCCTCACTGCACTCTGGTGTGAACAACACCTAGTGGTATCAAAGGTTTGAACAGTCCTCACCATCTGGCGTATAAACTACCTCGCCGGAGTGAACAACGCCTAGTGGCATCAAAGGTTTAGTCAGTTGATGATAACAGTACAATGAAAAATCTTTGAGATGCACTACAGTTTACTTTCAGTATTGATTACGATCCCTAATTTAAATGACTTTGAGCCTTAACTGAACCGTATTGGGCAATGAAGCACTTCTCACTTTTTTATAATTCTAACCCTGATTCTTACAGAGAAGCTGGTGGTAAAACACACATGAATTTGTCAAAAATGACAAATTTTAAAAAATTTGCTCTATTTTCTGAAAATCACGTTGGACTTCATTCCACAAAGCTTTGTTATTAGGGTCAGTTTTGAGGGCTTTTTTCAGGTAAATTCTGGCTTTGAGGACTTGATTATCGTTAATCAGCGCCCTACCCCAAATTTGATAAGCGATCGCTAACCATTGGCGGACTTCCGCATCTTTGGGTAAACGATCTACCAAGGCTTCCGCAAGGGCGATCGCTTGGGGAAATCTTTTTTCTTTCAAAAATCTTTGCAATTGCTCATAAGTCTTCCACTTCAGCCGTTGTTCAATTTCGGCAATATTCGCAGGCGGTGACTGTGGTTTTTCCGTGGTGACTGTGGTTTTTGGTGCAGCATCTTGACGAGTCGCCTTTGGTTCCTCGCGCCTAGCCACAAAGGTTTCTGTAGTGACTGTGGTTTTAGGCGTGGCTTTTGCTTCCTCGCGCCTAGACACAAACTGTTGACTTGACGGCTGCTCGACTGTTTCTTCTGGCGGTACCACCGTTAAGAGCAGCCTATAAGCTTCTGTCAAGGCAATAAACTTATCTTTAGCTTTTTTGTCATCCGGGTTGATATCGGGGTGATATTGCTGCGCCAGTCGTCTGTAAGACGATTTGATTTCTGCAAACGAGGCTCCCGACCTTAAACCCAATAAACGGTAGCAATCTCCTAGATCCATTTCGAGATATCAGCTATCTAAGCTATCTAATATACAGCTATCAGCATTCTGCCTTTAGCATGAGGTTTTAATGATAAACAATAATTTGCTAATTTATAGTTCAAACTAGACAGTTTTGGGAAAGTCAAAAGGTAAAAGTAAAAAAGCAAAAGATTTCAGAACACTTAGATTTCTTTTGACTTCTGCCCTTTACCTTTTGACTTCATCCTAGATTCGTTCTTCAATCACACGGTCAATCAATCCGTATTCTTTGGCTTCTTGAGCGGACATAAAGAAGTCACGATCCATGTCTTTCTCAATCTTGGCCAAGGGTTGACCAGTATTTTGAGCGTAAATGTTATTGAGTTGATTGCGAATCCGCAGAATTTCTCTGGCTTCGATTTCGATGTCGGTGGCTTGTCCGCGGGTTCCGCCAGAAGGTTGGTGAATCATAATCCGGGAATGGGGCAATGCGAGGCGCTTGCCTTTAGTCCCCGCAGTCAACAAGAAAGAACCCATTGAAGCCGCCAGACCGACACAAATGGTTACAACATCAGATTTGATGTGTTGCATCGTATCATAAATCGCCAAACCAGATGTTACCATCCCACCAGGGGAGTTGATATACAAATAAATATCTTTACCTGGGTCTTCGGAATCCAGATACAGCATGACAGCGATGATTTGGTTAGCAATTTCATCATCAACATCACGCCCCAAGAAAATAATCCGTTCACGGTAAAGGCGATCGTAGATGCTAATCCAATCTGTATACTGCCCTCCGGGCATCCGGTAAGGAACTTTAGGAACGCCTATAGGCATTTTCTTTACTCCGTTGGTGATTTAGTCATTATTTAAAGGAAGAGGAAATAGGAAATTTAATTTTTTCTACCTCCTGCCTCCTGCCTTCTGTCTTCTGCCTTCTTAAAGAACACTAGTTGGTACTGGTGGATTAGCGAGTTCTTCTTTTTCAAACACGCGATCGATTAAACCGTACTCTTTGGCTTGATATGCACTCATGTAGAAGAGACGATCCATGTCTTTGGTGATTCTTTCGGCCGTCTGTTCGGTGGTACGGGTCAAAATCTCAACCATCGATGCTTTGTTTGCCAGAACTTCCTTCGCCCGAATCTGAATATCAGTTGCTTGACCTTGGGCGTAGCTCTTGGGCTGGTGCAGAATAATGGTAGCGTTGGGCAAGCTGGCGCGACAACCTTTAGTACCAGCACTCAATAACATGGCAGCCATACCCATCGCGGAACCAATACAAATGGTGTGGATGGGAGGTTTAATGTATTTCATGGTGTCATAGATGGCAAAGGCTTCGGTTTCAAAGCCAATGGGTTCGCCACTATAACCGGAAGTGCCTGTCGAGTTGATATAGATTTTAATAGGTTTTTCGGGGTCGTCTGACTGCAAGTACAATAATTGAGCGACGATTAATTCCGTCACAGCAGGTACCAGTGGCATTCCCAGATAGACAATTCGCTCTTTTAACAGAAGGGAGGGTAAATCTGGCGGCGGTGTCCGGTAGAAGTTATCGCCGTAGTATGGGGCTTGAACAGCCTTGATGGGGGAAATGTCCATAGCAACTGATCGCCTGAAATTATGCCGTTAACTGTAATACATCCTAGCGCGATGCTGGCTAGAGTCAGGTGCGGTTTCCTCGCTAATGGGCGAGATTGCTGGCATCTGCTAAAGCTAGGCTTCTAAGATTATTGTGAATATATTAATCTATCTTCGCAAGATAAGTTTTCCGTAGCGTTTATCTGGCGATTTGAAGTTATTTATAAATATGGTGAGAATTCGGGATTTCGGAGTCAGGAGTCAGAAGTCACAATGGTGAGGACAGTCAACACTCAACTGACCTACCATCTAGAATTTTTGCTCAATTTTGATTTCTGGCTCTTGAGTGCTGGATTCTTAACTAAATTATTGTATATATCCTGAATTTAGGAAGTTTGGGTTATGAAGGTCAATTTGCAGCCTGCCCTGAATGATGTCAATGTTGATGCTAATCAAACTAGCAGTCAACGTCAGCTGTCGATTTCTGTGTCCGCGATCGCAGATACCCAAGACCGGACTCTGCCGATTAATTTATGTTTAATTCTCGACCATAGTGGCTCGATGAATGGTAAACCCCTGGAAACGGTAAAAAAAGCCGCAAATTTGTTGGTTGATAGGCTTAAGCCTAGCGATCGCCTGAGTGTGGTAGTTTTCGATCATCGCGCTAAGGTATTAATTGCAAATCAATCTGTGGAAGACCCAGAACAAATCAAAAAGCAAATTAACCGCTTATCTGCTGATGGCGGGACGGCGATTGATGAAGGGTTGCGTCTGGCGATTGAGGAGTTAGCTAAGGGCAAAAAAGACCGCATTTCCCAAGCATTTTTGCTCACTGATGGGGAAAATGAACATGGCGATAATAACCGTTGTTTTAAGTTCGCTCAGTTAGCTGCTGGTTATAACTTAACTTTAAATACTTTGGGCTTTGGCGACAATTGGAACCAAGATGTTTTAGAAAGAATCGCTGATGCAGGTTTAGGCACTTTATCTTATATTCAACAACCTGATCAAGCTGTGAATGAGTTTGGGCGGTTATTCAGCCGGATTCAAACTGTAGGCTTGACCAATGCTTATCTGTTATTTTCTTTAATGCCGAATGTCCGGTTAGCAGAACTTAAACCTGTTGCCCAAGTTTACCCCGATACAATTGAACTTCCTTTGCAACAAGAAGCCGATGGAAGGTTTGCGATTCGGTTGGGCGATTTAATGAGAGATGTGGAGCGAGTAATTTTAGCTAATATTTATCTGGGACAATTGCCGGAAGGTCAACAAGCGATCGCAAATGTCCAAATTCGCTACGATGATCCTGCCCAAAATCAAACGGGGTTATTTACCGCTAATCTCCCAGTGTACGCCAATGTTACCAGGGCTTACCAACCAAACATTAATCCCCAGGTGCAGCAATCAATTTTGGCTTTAGCCAAGTATCGCCAAACCCAACTCGCCGAAGCAAAATTACAACAAGGCGATCGCGTTGGGGCTGCAACTATGCTGCAAACTGCTGCTAAAACTGCTTTGCAAATGGGTGATACAGGTGCAGCCACAGTCTTGCAAACTTCTGCCACGCAATTACAATCGGGAGGAGATTTAAGCGAAAGCGATCGCAAAAAAACTCGCATTGTCTCCAAAACTGTGTTGCAAGATATCCCGCCACAATGAAGGTTAAATTGCTCTCGTTGCTAAGTGATCGTAACGTTGATGTGGCTCAAGTCAGCAGTCAACGTCAATTAGTAGTTTCGGTTTCTGCGCTTGCTGATCAGGTTGAGGGGCGTTTGCCGTTGAATTTATGCTTAATTCTGGATAAAAGCGGTTCAATGCACGGCAAACCAATGCAAACTGTGATGCAAGCAGTAGAGCAATTATTAAATAAGTTACAACCTGGCGATCGCATCTCAATAGTGGCTTTTTCTGGTTCTGCGGAAGTGATTGTTCCCTATCAAGTAATTCAAGACCCCAGCACCATTAAATCACTATTGCCAAAAAAACTCATCGCCAGTGGCGGTACTGCTATTGCTGCCGGGTTAGAATTAGGCATCACAGAACTGATGCAAGGTGCTAAAGGCGCTGTTTCTCAAGCTTTCCTTCTCACTGATGGACATGGTGAAAGCAGTTTACGGCTGTGGAAGTGGGAAATTGGCAACGATGACAACAAACGCTGTCTGGAACTGGCGCAAAAGGCAGCTAAAATCAATCTGACCATTAATACTCTCGGTTTCGGTAATAACTGGAACTCAGATTTACTAGAAAAAATTGCTGATGCTGGCGGCGGTAGTTTGGCTTATATTGAGCATCCAGAACAAGTTTTAGAACAATTTGGGCGGTTGTTTGGGCGAATATCATCAATAGGGCTAACAAACGCTTATTTGCAGTTTTCCCTAGTACCTCATATCCGACTAGCAGAATTAAAACCCATCGCCCAAGTTTTTCCAGACACAATCGAGTTACCAGTGCAGCAAACCAGCAATGGCGGCTTTAAAGTGCGACTGGGTGATTTAATGCAAGATGTAGACCGGGTAGTTTTAGTCAATCTTTATTTAGGAAAATTACCAGCAGGAGAACAAGTCATTGGACAGATGCAGATTTGTTACGATGACCCCGCCTCCAAGCAAGAAGGCTTACTTTCTCCGATGATTAATATATCTGCTAATTTCCTGCGCCAATATCAACCCGCCCTCAATCCCCAGGTACAGCAGTCAATTTTGACATTAGCCAAATATCGCCAAACTCAGTTAGCAGAGATGAAATTACAACAAGGCGATCGCATTGGGGCTGCAACCATGTTACAAACTGCGGCGAACACTGCCTTACAAATCGGTGACACTAACGCCGCCAATGTTTTGCAAACATCTGCAACCCGACTGCAAAGTGGTGAACAACTCTCCTCAGCCGAACTCAAAAAGACGCGAATTGTATCCAAAACTACTTTACAGAATTAATTATTTGTGCAAAAACTACCTAAATTGTCCAGACATAATTGACCTTTTCAATTTATCTGGAATCTTTCAGCTATTTTTAATAATTGTGTGACGCAATGTTGTTATATTTAAGGCCAAGAGCAAGAAAAAGCTTATCTCATGAGCTTTTTAGATTGTTAAGGCAGATTACATCAACCAAGATTATTTCCTATAGAATAATTTTTGCTCAGATATTAATTTGCAAAAATTTACCTAAAATCTACCTACATTTTATAAAGGTCACACATATCCTGAGTTTAATCTTATCTTAACCTAAAAATTAAATAAAAAGAAAGAAAGTTTCACTGATAAAATTTATAGGGTACAGGAAGATTGATTCCATGCTAACTAACAAAAGTCAAGGCTATCTACTAGGACTCGTACTTGCAACTACTTTAAGTGCAAACATCCAATCGGTTAACGCGCAGAATGCTCAGTCTGTCAATTATTTAGAAGGTAGTGCAACCTCATCCACAATCAATTCGACCTTTGCCACTTTAGCGAGTAATCAATATCAAGCACACACTCCTTTTATTGAGCTAACACAAAATGTTAACCCAACAGCCGTCTTTCCTAATTATGACGGTGGATTATTTCAGAATACAGATTCAATGTCTGGAACTTTAGTGGGTCTGACTGTGAGTAAATATGACAAAATGCCAGTAGGTGCTAATAAAGTATTCATGAGTAACGAAATGATTGCTAGTATGACATCTCAAGCAAATACTTCCGATGATGTAGCTAACTCTCAATCTCTCAGACACGGCACACTGGTTAGCACTAACTACAACGCTATTAGTATGCTGCGGACAATGGAAGATTCACAAAACATCGCTTATGTAGGGATGAATGAAGTTAATGCTGAACCCAGATCCGATGCTTTAAATAGAGAACTCAAAGTCACAACTTACTTAGCTTTTGTAACAGAAAACGCCTGTGTTAATTCTGAAAATGCCAAATTACCAACAAATTGCCAAAACAAAAATGCCGAGAAAATGGTAGATTCAATGCTGATGACTCATGATAAAACCTGGTCAGCACAGATGAATAAAGATTTCTCTTTTTGGCAGAAGATGAATGTTTCTATAGAAACAGCCAGTAGATAAAATCATGTAAAATTGTTGAGCAATGAGATTAGTTTGTTAAAAGAATTGTTGGTGCAAAGATATTGAGCTTAGAAAGTGGATAGTAATTTTTTCTAACTAATTGCTGTTGTAGTTGAACTGTTGATGAAGTAAATAGATGAGTGAGAGAATATAAGAGGTTTCAACTACTAATCAAGATTACGTAAACTTGAAATAGATAAAATATTTCCTTCTACTGTGTATGTTCTATAAAGAGTAAAACAGTAGAGGGAAACTGTTATTAGAGAAAGTATTAAAAAAATATAAAAAACCACGTAATTTTGCATGAAATCTAAGTTATAAAGAAAACTCTTGTTTAGCTCTTACATCAAGATATCGGAAGATTTCATGGTAATTAGCAGACATCCAGGATATCTACCAGTACTTATACTTGTAAGTACCTTAAGCATCAACATCCAATCTGTAGGTGCTATGGCTACTAAGCATGTTCATCAAACTGGTGTGATGTCAATATCTATTAACCACACAACATCTACTACTTTGTCTGTCTCGACTCTTGTACCTTTAGCCACCAAAGAGTTATCGATCAGCAATTATAGTGATACTACTGAATTGATTAGTATAGCTCTTAGCCCTGATGGCAAAACTCTATTAGTGCTGATTAGTGATTATGGGCAGAAATTCACTAATCAATCAAGCGATCGCCAAACTCCGCCATTAAAATGGGTGATGGTTTATGATCTCAGTACAGGTACATTAGTTCAACGCCAACAAATCAGTATTCCCAACTCTCATGATGATTTAGTTTGGTCAAAAGATGGACAGCACTTTTTTATATCAGGTGCGATCGCAGAGCCAACTTATGTTTATGATTTCCATGATGATCAAATAGCATTAAAAAATGCTACTAATCAGCAGCGTAATTTGTTAGAAGAAAAACCTGTAATCTCTGGAGCCATAAAAGCAAGTACTAGGAATTCTCAACATTCTAGAGGTGGTACTTTAGTCAGCACTAATTACAACAGTGTTAGTATGCTGCGAACGATGGAAGACTTACAGAATATCGGCTATTTGGGTATGACTGATATTAAAGCTGAACCAATGTTAGATGCTGTGAATAGAAGCATGAAAATGACTACTCACATCGCTTTAGCTGTTGATAGTTTATGTGTGAAGTTTAAAGATTTCCAACAAATGTCAACTTGCCAAAACAACAATGTGAGAAAAGTCCCAACTATGCTGATGCTATATGAGAAAAACTGGTCAGCACAGATGACTAAAAACTTCACTTTTGAGGTTGAAAATCAACTAGCAGGTGAGCAACATAATTTTCCGCTATATATTGAACTGATGAGGTATAAAGATGTAGACAGAAATTGAGAATTTCAACAACAGTCTCATATCCCTCTCTTCGTTGAGAAGTTGGGGATATTTTTATTTAGGAGTATTTACGCAGATTTCCTGCCTCCTTCAATTAAAATTGCTGAGGTGGAAGTTTGAGTGTTACTACTTCTTGGATTCACAATGATTGATCAACCACAAACCACAACAGCTTGGCAGGGAAAACTGAACTTAGTATATGATAATTGCCAAAATTCGACCCAGCTAATTTATAACCATCATCAAGCACCGCTCAAAGTGCAACGTCCGTTTTACCCAGAAGGTGAACAAGTCTGTCATAGCGTCATTTTACATACAGCCGGGGGTGTGGTGGGTGGCGATCGCTTATCATCTTATTTCCACCTCAAACCCAATACTCAAGCTTTAATTACCACAGCCGCAGCCAGTAAAATCTATCGCAGTAATGGCTTACAAGCCAGACAAACTCTAGATATTCAAATTGATCCAGGCGCTTGTTTAGAATTGTTACCTCAAGAAACAATTTTGTTTAACGGCGCAGATTATCGCCAAGATTTACGGGTAGAATTAGCACCCGGAGCCTGTTTTTTAGGCTGGGAAATCACACGCTTTGGTCGCAGTGCGAGAGGAGAGAAATTCTTACAAGGAAAATGGCGATCGCACACTGAAATTTGGCGACAAGGTATTCCATTATGGATAGACCGTCAATTTTTACCAGGAAACTCCGAAATTTTTCACAGTCCATCTGGTTTATTTGGACAGCCAATTGTCGGTAGCTTGATTTGGCTTGGCCATCCTGTCTCCACAGAAATCGTCGAACAAGCACGTTCTCTCTTTACCCCCCACTCCCGCTTGGTGAACGGAGCCGAAACAACACCCAGCACTCAATACTCACACTTCGACTTCGCTCAGTGTACAGCACTCCCTACTCCCCACTCCCGCTTGGTGAGCGAAGTCGAACCAACACTCCCCACTCAACACTTAGTAGGCGTGACACAACTAGAACATGGACTTTTGTGTAGATATCGCGGCGCTTCCACATCTGAGGTGCGAAACTGGTTTACAGCTGTTTGGCACATACTACGAACATCTTTTTTAAGTCGTAGTATATGTATACCCAGAGTTTGGCAGATTTAAACGAACGATAAAGGATGCAAAGATGCAACTTACGCCGCAGGAAAAAGATAAATTATTAATTTTTACTGCTGCTTTATTAGCGGAAAGACGCAAAGAAAGAGGCTTGAAATTAAATTATCCCGAAGCAGTTGCTTATATATCTGCTGCAATTTTAGAAGGCGCAAGAGATGGACAAACTGTTGCGGAATTGATGAGTTACGGCACAACTTTATTAAGCAGAAATGATGTCATGGAAGGTGTCGCAGAAATGGTACATGAAGTCCAGGTAGAAGCCACTTTTCCAGATGGCACAAAGTTAGTGACAGTACATAATCCAATTCGTTAAATTTATTTTATAAAATTACTATGATACCTGGAGAAATTATCACAGCAGCAGGGGAACTAGAACTAAATGCAGGTCGTCCGACTGTAAAATTGCCAGTGGCAAATACAGGCGATCGCCCGATTCAAGTAGGTTCACATTTTCACTTTTATGAAGTCAATTCTGCATTAATTTTTGATAGAGAACAAGCCAAAGGAATGCGCCTTGATATTCCGGCTGGCACAGCAGTGCGCTTTGAGCCAGGGGATGAAAAGGAAGTCACTTTAATACCCTTTACTGGTAGTCGGCAAGTTTACGGATTTAATGCTAAGGTAAATGGCCAATTATAGTTAAGGCTTTCATGCCTTAAAACCAAATACATAAAGGCAGGATGCAGATGTTTTTGAAAGATTTACGCGGGTTAAATCTAGAATTTTTAAACACATTAAAAGGTGCAATTACTCTATTTATAGATCCTGGTCGTGCTGATGCAACTCCAGATATTGAAGATGGAATGATTAACATCAAAGCGACCAAATTAGCAATTGAATATATCAAATCAAAACCAGAAGTAGCACAAATTATTCAAGAACGTTATATTGCACCACCTCCAGATATGGAAGCGATCGGCAAATGTCCTGAAGGTTCACTAGGATATGCTTTTGCTAAATATATAAAAGACACAGGTTTTGATCCCAATTATTATCGGGGTTTAAAAATCACAGATGACACCAGCTATATCTTGCATCGCCTCAGACAAACTCATGATATTTGGCATGTAGTTACAGGATTAGGCTTTGATGTCAATGGTGAATTAGGATTACAAGCATTTTGTTTAGCTCAAATTCGTATCCCCTTACCCATCATTCTCTTAGCAGGGGGATTAATGAGAACATTAATTAATGCACCAGAACAAATGGATAATTTATTAACACAAATTGCCATAGGCTATCGTATGGGAGCAAAAGCTAAACCCCTCATAGCCCAAAAATGGGAAGAAGGTTGGGATAAACCCCTAACCCAATGGCGTAGTGAACTAGGAATTGAACCCACTTCAGTATACATACCCTAAAACTAAAATCTATTCTCAGTAGCGGGAGTGTTTCAGATGGGAATAAAAAATAATTATCAGGATTAGTTATGAGTTATAGAATGTCTCGCCGCGCCTACGCAGAAACCTACGGGCCGACAGTAGGCGATCGCATCCGCCTAGCTGATACAGAATTATTTATCGAAGTCGAACAAGACTTTACTACCTACGGTGATGAAGTGAAGTTTGGCGGTGGTAAAGTGATTCGTGATGGGATGGGACAATCGCCGATTTCTAACGCCGATGGTGCTGTCGATTTAGTCATTACCAATGCCTTAATCCTTGATTGGTGGGGAATCGTCAAAGCAGACATCGGCATTAAAGATGGCAAGATATTTAAAATCGGTAAAGCGGGTAATCCTTATATTCAAGACAACGTAGATATTATTATTGGCCCTGGAACTGAAGCCTTAGCCGGGGAGGGAATGATTCTCACGGCGGGCGGAATTGATAGCCATATACATTTTATTTGTCCCCAGCAAATTGAAGTTGCGATCGCCTCTGGAATCACAACCATGATTGGCGGTGGAACTGGCCCCGCCACCGGAACCAACGCCACCACCTGCACCCCCGGCCCTTGGAACATTTACCGGATGTTACAAGCGGCCGATGCTTTTCCGATGAACTTGGGATTTTTGGGTAAAGGTAACGCCAGTCAACCCCAAGCATTAGCAGAACAAGTGCAAGCTGGTGCAATGGGTTTAAAATTGCATGAGGACTGGGGGACGACTCCCGCCACCATTGATACTTGTCTGAGTGTGGCTGATGAATACGATGTCCAGGTCGCCATCCACACCGACACTCTCAACGAAGCCGGGTTTGTGGAAGATACCATCGCCGCCTTTAAAAACCGCGCCATTCATACTTACCACACCGAAGGCGCAGGTGGTGGACATGCACCCGATATCATCAAAGTCTGCGGTCAAGCTAATGTTCTCCCTTCTTCGACAAATCCCACTCGACCTTATACCCTCAACACCTTAGATGAACACCTAGATATGTTGATGGTATGTCATCACCTCGACCCCAGTATTCCGGAAGATGTGGCTTTTGCGGAGTCGCGCATTCGTCGAGAAACCATCGCCGCCGAAGATATTTTGCATGATTTAGGCGCGTTTAGTATGATTTCTTCGGATTCCCAGGCAATGGGGAGAGTGGGAGAGGTAATAATTCGGACTTGGCAGACTGCCCATAAAATGAAGGTACAACGGGGAAGCCTAGAGGGAGATAACCAAGCCGATAATTTACGCGCCAAAAGATACGTAGCAAAATACACTATTAATCCTGCAATTACACATGGAATTGCTGATTATGTCGGTTCTGTAGAAGCCGGAAAAATTGCAGACTTATGCTTGTGGCGACCTGCATTTTTTGGTGTCAAGCCAGAGATAGTGATTAAAGGTGGAATGATAGCTTGGGCGCAAATGGGTGATGCTAACGCCAGTATTCCCACACCCCAACCCGTTCACATGCAACCAATGTTTGGTAGTTTTGCTGGTGCGAGGAATGCAACATCTTTCACATTTGTTTCCCAAGCCGCTTTAGAAAGAGAAATTCCCCAGCAGTTGGGATTAAAAAAATCAACTGTGGCGGTGACTGGAACCCGTCAGATAAGTAAAGGTGACTTGAAGCTAAATGACGCATTACCACACATCGAAGTAGACTCAGAAACTTACGAAGTCAGGGCTGATGGCGAATTGCTGACTTGTGAACCTGCAACAGTTTTACCAATGGCGCAGCGTTACTTTTTATTTTGAGTAGCCAAAATTATAAGAGAGAATGCGATCGCACTCTCTCTTATAATTTATCAATTCCACTAGCTTTTAACTACCTGTCATATCATGTTCGTCTAATTACACATCGTCATCATTAATTACTGAATTAGACGCTATACCACAGAAGTTTCCCTAACCAAATTTTTGCTTTTACTTGGAAGGAGATGCAGAACCTGGTTTAATGCTGTTGTCCGGTGTGCCGGTAGAGCCAGGCGCAGGATTTACACTACCAGGAGTGCTGGAATCTGGTGCTGGTGTAATTTGATTAGGAGTTGTAGAATCTGGTGCTGGAGTTACACTGCCAGGAGTGCTGGAATCTGGGGCTGGAGTTACACTACCAGGAGTGCTGGAATCTGGGGCTGGAGTTACACTGCCAGGAGTGCTGGAATCTGGGGCTGGTGTAATTTGATTAGGAGTTGTGGAATCTGGTGCAGGGGTTGTGGAATCTGGTGTGCTGCTACCAGGTGCGGGAATTGTATTGGTCGGATTCGTGGAATCTGGTGCGGTTGTACTGCCAGGAGTTGTAGGTTCAGCAGGTACTGTTGTGCTGTTAGGTGTTGATCCAGGTGTGGTAGTTGTGCTGTCTGGGCTGGTTGTGCTTCCAGAAGGCTGTGTTTCGGGTACTGTGGTAGTACCAGAAGAAGATGGGGTAAGTGGTTGACCGTTGGGACAACGGGAATTTAAGGGGAAACGTTCACACAGAATTTTGAAACCTTCTGGTGACAGCTGAATTTCCGTTGGTGAACTAGTGGATGGGCTACTGGACTGAGCAATTGGGGATTTACTGGATTGAGCAACTGCAACATTAGCACTCAAAGCCAAAGTCAAAGCTGTACCAATCAACGACAGAGATTTTCCCTTCATTATGAACTTAACCTCAACGGAAACAGAACACTCGCCCCATTAAACCAAACAATTAAATTTAGAAAATCATCCTAAAAGCTGATGTTTATTTTTGCTATAAAATTTAGTCATCTCTATTGAAATCAATGAGTTTCAATAATTTTACTGAAGCAAATTCGTTGTTTAAAATACAAAAAAATTATCAAAAAATTGTAGTCATCTGACAACTAACCCCAGATAGAATCAGAGATACATAGATAAAAATCAGAAATTTATCAATGTAAACCAAATAACTTATTTCAGACAAAATCTAGATGGCTAAATATTTTCCTGATAAGTATTAAAATTTTTTATGCGACGAGATGCGATATTTTATAAACTATTTCAACAATTCCCACCTTTGTTATTTGAGCTACTGAAGCATTCTCCAAATAATGCTCAAAACTACCTTTTTGATTCACTGAAGAAGAAATGTAGGTTAGTTGGAGCGATCGCAAAACCCAACAAAAGCCTATATGTGTTAAGTTTCATTCTTCAACCCAACCTATACTAGTCATAATTTTTATAGTGAAACCCAACACAAACCTCAGTATACTTAGCATTGTGAATGCGATCGCCGACATTGTGAATGATACAACCTACATGGTGAATGCTGCTTAATATTTATTTAAAACCATGACTACAAATCCAGAGCGTCGCGTTGTACAAGCAATATTAAAGAATGTCCAAGCTAAAGACAACATTACAGTCGGAGATATTACTCAAATTTATAATCTCGTTATTAACTTAAATCATCTTCCCAAACCAAGTGGATTTCCCCAAAACATTCCTAGTAGCAACACAGAGAAATTTATCGGACGCGCGCAGGAATGAATGTATATTTAATTTTGCATTACCACTTATTACTCCTCATCAAACAGTGCTTTTAAATCACGATAACCACTAACTACCCGTAAAATTTCAATTCCGCTTGCAATTGGACGATAAAAAATCAGATAATCATCCACAGGAAAGCTACGTAATAACGGTAAAAGTTCATCACGCTTGCGTCCCATGTTGGGAAAGTTTGCTAGATTACTGCACTGTTTGTTAATTTTTTTCAGCAACCGCTCCGCAGCATCAAAACTACTGTTGTCAGCAACATAATCAATAATGCTTTCAATATCCCGACTTGCAGGAGCAGTAAATTTACAAATATTGCTCATTTATTACTCTGCTGGCGACGCTGTTGTAGTTTCTGTTCTAGTTGATGAAAAATCGTTGCTGCGTCAATAACTTCCCCTCGTTCTGAAGCTTCGACTCCAAGCATGATTTCTCGTTGCAATTCCTCAAATCTACCTTGATAAATACGTTCTCTTTCTTCTAACAGTTGAATACCCGCAATAATCACTTCTTCTGTTGAAGCATACTTACCGCTTGCAACTTGATTTTGAATAAATTGTTGTATTTCTGGAGTCAAGGAAATATTCATATATATGGTGTACTATACTATGCTTAATTTTAAACGGGGAGTGGCGCGGAGGTAAGCGCAAAGTTACGCGGACTTTGAGTTTTCAGTTAATTTAATTGGGCGATCGCACTAGCATTCTCTTCACTTGACTCAGCCAACTTGATTTTTGATGCGATCGCTAAGTGTAGTGTAACTTCAATACATTGCGTTGGATTGTTAAGCTGATTGACAAATATGGCTCAAGGCGCAATGATGCGGAATTGTCCCAACTTCTGCTGTGGCTTATGAGTAAAATGGTGAAAGACCTGTCAGACAATCGCCATTCGCCGATTCTTCACTCTCAAATAATCGTGATCTAATAGCCGATGAATTCTCCCCAACCTCCCCAAAAGCCACAAACTATACTTGGTCAACTGACTCAAGCCGTACATACAATTCAAGCTAGGGTCGATTTTTCCAAGCTGGCGCTGAAGCCAAATGCTAGAGTACCGGAACTTTGGGTACAGGATGCAGGGGCGGATAAGGCAGAGGTCTACCCATTGTTGGGCGATCGCTATATTCTAGGACGCAGTTCTAAATCTTGCGATATCGTTGTTCGTAACCCAGTTGTCAGCCAAATTCATCTGTCTTTGTCGCGGGACTCTACCCAACGCAAACCTGTGTTCGTGATTCGAGATGAAAGCTCAACCAATGGTATTTATCTGGGGAAACGGCGGCTGACTTCTCTAGAACTGCGGCATGGCGATATCATCACTCTAGGGCCGCCAGAACTAGCAGCATCAGTCAGATTGCAATATGTAGATCCACCAGCATGGTATGTCAAAGCTGGAACTTGGGCAGGGTATGGAGTGGGCGGTGCTAGTGCGCTGTTAGCCTTGGTCATTGGTGTGGAATGGATGAAGTTTACCGTTCGACCTTTACCTACAGCTACTCGCGCCCCAGTCATAGTTTATGCTCGTGATGGCTCAACACCTCTACGTGAACCGCGAACCACTTCTCACGTAGATATGAAGACCTTGCCAGACTTCGGCCCTTACTTAGCCAATGCAGTCGTCGCTTCAGAAGATAGCCGTTATTACTGGCACGTTGGTGTAGACCCCTTGGGGATTTTACGGGCAGTATTAATTAATAGTCGCAGTGGCGATTTACAGCAAGGGGCGAGTACAGTTACCCAACAGGTCGCTCGTAGTTTATTCCGTGATTATGTAGGCTCCCAAGACTCCCTGGGACGAAAATTGCGTGAAGCTATTGTGGCACTAAAGCTAGAAACTTTTTATAGCAAAGATTACATTTTGCTGACTTATTTAAATCGTGTGTTTTTGGGGGGAGATACTTCAGGTTTTGAAGATGCTGCTAAGTATTACTTTGAGAAGTCGGCCAAAGAACTCACCTTAGCCGAAGCCGCAACATTAGTTGGGATTTTACCCGCGCCCAATGCGTTTGATTTTTGTGGTGATGGCCCCAATAAACTAGAAGCTGCTGATTACCGCAATCGTGTAATTAAGCGGATGTTGGAAATGGGCAAAATCTCCCAAGAAGATGCAAATCGGGCGAGACGTTCTACAGTCCAAGTCAGCCCCAAAGTTTGCGAACAGCAAGCCAAAACTATTGCACCTTATTTTTATAGTTATGTCTTTCAAGAACTAGACTCAATTTTGGGTGAAGGTGCAGCTAGGGAAGGAAACTACATCATTGAAACCCAACTTGACCCAGCAATTCAAGCCCAAGCCGAAGCCTCACTGCGAAATTCTGTGAATAATGAAGGTTCAAACTTGCGTTTTTCCCAAGGGGCGATCGTTACTTTAGATTCCAAAACAGGTAGTATTTTGGCAATGGTCGGCGGTACTGATTACCGCAAAAGTCAATTCAATCGTGCTGTCCAAGCCAAAAGACAACCAGGTTCTACCTTTAAAATTTTTGCCTACACCGCAGCCATCCAACAAGGCATTTCACCATATAAAACTTATTCTTGCGCCCCTTTGCCTTGGCAGGGCTTTACTTATAAACCTTGTCGCGCTGGTGCTGATGTCAGTTTAGATATTGCCACGGGTTTGGCACTGTCAGAAAACCCCGTTGCTTTGCGAGTTGCCAAGGAAGTTGGTTTAAATAAAGTTGTGGCTATGGCGCAGAAATTGGGGGTAAAGTCACAACTTGATCCGGTTCCTGGTTTGGTACTCGGTCAAAGTGTGGTCAATGTTTTAGAAATGACCGGGGCTTTTGGTGCAATTGGGAATCAAGGTGTTTGGAATCCCCCCCACGCCATTAGCCGCATTCTCGACAGTGGTGATTGTAAGGATCGAAAAGATTTAAAAACCTGTCGTGTCATCTATTCCTTTGACCAACAAAACCGTGAGGCTAATAAACGAGTTCTTTCCACAGAGGTAGCTGATGAAATGACTACCTTGATGCGGGGAGTGGTAAGTAGAGGTACTGGTCGTAGTGCAGCTATTGGTTTGGGAGAAGCTGGTAAAACAGGGACAACTAATAACAACGTTGACCTTTGGTTTATTGGGTTTATTCCTAGCCGCCGATTGGTAACAGGTATCTGGCTAGGAAATGATAATAATTCCCCCACTTACGGTAGCAGCGCCCAAGCTGCTCAACTCTGGGGGAGGTATATGGGGAGAATTGCTAGGTAGTTAGGTTGTCATTTGTCATTTGTCATTCGTAAGAATGTTAAATGACAAATGACCTATTTTTATTGATTTACCTAGTCTTTAACTCAGCACTTTGTCACCTAATGACCTAGTAATTTATCTCGCAGATGTTTGATGCGATCGCGCAGTTTTGCTGCTTCTTCAAATTCTAGTTTTTTGGCGGCATCTTTCATCTGGGCTTCTAACTTAATAATTAAGTCGGGAATATCCTCTAACGGTATTTCATTGATATGTTCATCTACAACTTTTAATTCTGTAGCATTTAACCGACGCGATACTTCTAAAAACGACAAAATTGCATTACTCGATTTTTTGACAACCGGTTGCGGTGTAATTCCATGTATGCGGTTATATGCAGTTTGAATGTTCCGCCGTCTTTCTGTTTCTTCAATGGCTTTAATCATGCTGTCTGTTAAATTATCAGCATATAAAATTGCCTGTCCGCGAATGTGACGCGCCGCCCTACCAATGGTTTGAATTAAAGAACGTTCAGCACGTAAAAAACCTTCTTTATCAGCATCTAAAATTGCCACTAAGGAAACTTCTGGTAAGTCCAAACCTTCCCGCAGCAAGTTTACCCCAACTAATACATCGAAATTTCCCTCGCGTAAATCTTGAATAATTTCAATCCGTTCAATGGAATTAATTTCAGAATGCAAATACCGTACCTTAATGCTATGGTCTTGCAAATATTCTGTTAAATCTTCCGCCATCCGCTTAGTTAATGTTGTAATTAACGTTCTTTCGTGACGGTCAACTCTGTCTTTAATTTCTCCTAGTAAATCATCAATTTGTCCTTCGGTGGGACGCACAGAAATTTCTGGGTCAATAACACCTGTGGGACGAATTACTTGTTCAACAATATGATTATCAGAAATTTCTAATTCCCAATTTCCCGGTGTTGCTGAAACGAAAATACATTGGTTTACTTTTTGCCAAAATTCATCTGCTTTCAAAGGACGATTATCGGCAGCACTGGGCAGACGAAATCCATGTTCAATTAACACTTTTTTCCTGGCTTGGTCGCCGTTATACATCCCCCGAATTTGTGGCACAGTCACATGAGATTCATCAATAACTAACAGCCAATCTTTCGGGAAATAATCAATTAAACATTCTGGTGGTTCACCTGCTTGTCGGCCTGCAAGGTGACGGGAATAGTTTTCTACGCCGTTACAATAACCCACTTCGCGCAACATTTCTAAATCGTAACGAGTGCGCTGATCTATCCGTTGGGCTTCTAATAATTTGCCTGTTGTTTCTAATTCTAGTTTTTGCTGTTTTAATTCAAAGGCAATATCTTCGCAAGCAATTTCTAAGCGTTCTTCTGGGGTAACAAAGTGTCGCGCTGGGTAGATGTTAACAGCTTCTAAACTCGAAATAATTTCGCCTGTTACCGGGTCAATATAGCGAATTGCATCAATTTCATCACCAAAAAATTCCACCCGAATAATTCTATCTTCGTAGGCTGGTCCGATTTCTAACACATCACCCCGGACGCGGAAACGTCCCCGACCCATTTCTAAATCATTGCGGCTATATTGTACTGAGGCTAAATCGCGCAAAACTTCCCGTTGATTAACTTCCATCCCAATTTTTAAGGGTATGGCTGCTTTTAAGTATTCGGCGGGAATCCCTAAACCGTAGATACAGCTAATAGATGCAACGACGATCACATCTCGACGTTCAAACAGCGATCGCGTCGCTGAGTGACGCAACATATCAATTTCATCATTAATCGCAGCCGTTTTTTCAATGTAAGTGTCTGTGACTGGGATATAAGCTTCTGGCTGATAGTAATCGTAATAGCTGACAAAATACTCAACTGCATTTTTGGGAAAGAACTCACGTAACTCATTACACAGTTGTGCAGCTAAAGTCTTGTTATGTGCCAAAACTAAGGTTGGTTTACCGATTTTCTCAATTACTGCTGCTACTGTAAAGGTTTTGCCGGTGCCTGTAGCTCCCAGTAAAGTTTGGTAACGATTACCCGATTGGATACTGGAAACAAGTTGTGCGATCGCTTGTGGTTGATCACCTGTCGGTGAAAAGGGAGCTTGAAGACAAAATTCTGTCATACAGTTCTGCTAGTAATACCCTATCTCATGGTAACGATACCACTCTGTACCTGTGACCCCACAGAACCCAAATGAATTAACGGCAATATTATTTTACAAAAATTGATACTTTAAATTTACTTATGTGTAAGTTTTGAAGATAATTATATATATGCAAGGTTTTTTAAGGGTAAACTTTGATATATGGGAAAAAGTCTAATTTTTCCTCAAATATTGTAAAGTTCAATTAAGAAACCAGAGGTAGAGTTTATGAGCATCAGCAGCACGGGCAAAGCAGCTAGTCCTCGCCAAAGACGTGCCAAGCTCAAGGGGGAAACAACGGTGGAAGTTGAAAATAATCAAGGTCAAACTGTGAATAACGATCAAACCACTCAAGATACAGAAAAATCCGATAAGCCTGGAACCCTAGCCATTGCTGGAGTTCGTCCAATTGCTGGTAGCGATTTACAAGTAGCAGAAACAGTCTCAATTGCAGGTATACGTCCCATTTCTGCTAGTAATTTAGAAGTAGTAGAAACCATCAACGTGATGGGTATTCGCCCCATTGCTGCTAACACTATTAAAGTTGTTGATAGCATTAACCTCTCTGGTTTGCGTCCCATTGCTTCTAGTGCCTTAGTAATTTCTAGCAGCTATTCTGTGATGGGGAACCGTCCAGTAGCTTCTAATACTATTGACGATTCTGAAATTCTTATGGGTTTTATCGACTAGACTAAAAAAGCATTTTTAATTATCTGAGTAACCCGAACTCTTCAAGAGAGCGGGTTTTTTAATTATTTATTCGGATAAAAATTTTGAGTTATTTAATCATTTATATAACCTAATTACAATGTTTATCGCTTTCAGATCCCCGCTTTTTTAACAAGTCGGGGATCTCATTATATCTGGCTAATTTTAGTATCTCTCTTTTTATAGAGACCAATAATATATCCTGTGGCGGAAGGCTAGACCCAAACTATAAAGCTAATTTGTAAAGGTAATCACCAAGAAATTCAAAGTTAATTCACAACTTTGAATCGGAATTTATATAAGATTAGGAGAGTAAAATGAGCTTAGAAGATCGCGCAAAAGCTACTGCTAAAAATATTGAAGGTAAAGCTCAAGAAGCACTAGGTAATGTAACTGGCGACCCTGAAGATAAAACTGAAGGCAAAGCAAAGCAAGCTGAAAGCGAAGTACGTCAAGGTATGGAAGATGTCAAAGATTCTGTGAAAAGAAAGCTCGACTAGAACTAATTTTAGTTAGCAATTAATCGAAGGATGGTAAGGGTAAAAAGGTGTAGAGTTATATCCAAATCTATACACCTCATACCCTTTCATACCTCTATCCAAATCTCCATACACAATTTTAGTGTGTAAGTCCTATACAAGTAATTTGGCTTATTTAAAAGGTTTATTTTAGGAGTGAAATAATGATATCGCTGGAGCAGATTCGGAAAACTGCGATCGCAGGTATTTTAATTGTAATTTTAACTGTAACTACCGCTTGTGGTGGTGCTACAGTCAGCCAAGCTGACCGCACAACCAATCCGCCTGTAATTGGCAGAGATGTCACTTACAGCGAACTAGAAAGAGGTAATACTCCTGGTGGTCAAACTTTTGGTAATTGGGTAGTACAAACCTCTAGAGGCTTAGTCAAAGACGCTTATGTAAGAGATAACAACAAATTAGGTGTTGTAATTTCTCGTGAAGTTCGTCCTAATGAAGTTCGACCTTTAGCTAAATCTTTAGTTCAAGGCTTTCGGAAAAATTTCCCCAATCAAGATTTAACTGTCTTAGTTTACAGCCCTGACAAAAAGTTAATTTTGACGACTCAATACGATGTTCAGACTAATCAAGTCAAGTATAGCTAATTAGGGTTGGAACTATACTGGCGTGATTGAATTTAAACTTAAAAATTCCAGAATTTTGCAGAGAGAATTTGGAATTTGATTTTGAATAAGGAGATAAAAAAGTGTCAACCAGCGAAGAATACAGACGACAAATCATGCAAGATTTAGCTCAAGGTGATGTGGAATCATTAGATGATCCATCCACTAATGCAGCTACTCAATACGATAATTTTGACGATTTCGCTCAACGTACAACTACAGATCAACGTCGTCAATTATTTGGTCGTTCTCTTCATCCAGAGAGCATTCCTAGCAGCCAAATGGAGCCAGAATTACAAAAGGCGATCGCTCAAATTAAACCAAATGAAAGAGATGACGTTGCTCGCGCCTTTTTCAAACATTTGAAAGATAGAGGTTTGGATGAGCGCCACTTAGAACAACAGCTAAGTCTTTCTACTCACAACCCCAACCGGATGAGTGCTGATGATGTCAGCAGACTTGCTTCTTTTGCTTATCATAACCATCCAGATATTTTCCGCGAAGTTCTAGCAGAACAACCAGGCATTCTTAAATTCCTGAGTAACCCTGTTGTTGCAGCAATTATAGGTATTGCAGCCGCTAAATGGTTAGGTAGCCATAAATAAGTTTTTCTGGAGAGTAAGACAGAAAGGTGGGTAAAACCACCTTTTTTTATGGCTGAACAGCAATTTAGTTTAAATAAATTAATAAAATATTGACAATCTCAATCTAAACAAAAAAGTTTTCACTTTTTTACATAAATTTATTTATGGCACACCACACAATTAGCTTATTTCTTTTGATATATATCCATTAACAATAATCAAAACTCTCGGCAGAGACATGAGGATTTTTCTTTCGCTAAATATATAATTAGAGTCTTAAAAAATATACCTAGTATCACAAGTTGTCCCATAAAATATATATATATGTATAATTCGTCTTGAATGATATGTCCATCCTCAATGATTTACAAACATTCTCTACCTGCTCTCCCTTGTCTGTTTTGTTCCTATATTAAATAGGAATGCTATATAGGTAATTATGGTGCATATAGACAATAAATTTAGAAGGTTGAGAATTGAAATTTTAAAAATCTCACAATAGTACAAATATATATAGTCAGATTATGCTTAGCAAAACTGAAGTAAAAAAAACCATAGAAATCAATAATTCTTATTTAAGCCATACTGATCGTCCAACAGAGAAAACACAACCTCAAGATTTAAATATTCCGGCTACTGCATTATATTTAAGTCCTGTCGGTCTTCTGTGTAGCTGGGTGGTTTTTTTCTTGATATTACGAAAAATTAAGATATTACTAGATAATAAAATGGTATTTAGCGTCAATCCCTTGCATCAAGTTCCTTGCAAGAACTGTAGATTTTATGCTAATAATCATTATCTTAAATGTGCAGTACAACCTTCTATTGTGCTGACTGATGAAGCGAAAAATTGCACAGAGTTTTCTGACAAAAAAGATAAATTACCAGAAAAATCATTTTTTCCGAGAAGAGACTAATACAGAAAGCCTGAAGTCTTAAGTCTGAAAGACATTAATTTATTTCTATAGTTCAGTGTCAAAGCAATTATTATTTTTTGCGTGATTGCTGCCTTGCATCGTATCCAGTTTGATTTCCGAATCTGCTTGTATATATAGGGAGTAGGGAATAGAAAGGAGCCGCTGCGTTGTTTTGGTTTCCAAAGTTGTCGCAATTAGTGTTGGGGAGTAGGAAAGCAGCCTTATCTAAAGGTACTGATTTTTTTTCAGAAATTAAATATGAGTCCGGTATAAGATAATTATAGAAATTCAGTATGAACCCTTGCATTGATCTGGTTAAGTAAAGGAATAATCAATTAGTGTTGGTTAAGCAGATGGAGAAAAAACACTACTGATTACGGAGAAAATAGTACAAGTAGTACTGAAACTAAAGAATAATCAAATCAGTACCGGAGACTCAGGTAGAAAAATTACTATAAAAGTAGAGATTGCTAAGTATTGATCCTGATACTATTTAGACCAACAGAACTTTATACTACAGAAGTGATGTTTATAACTTCATAATTAATCACTTACTCAGAATAGGGGTACACTGACTGATATTATTAGATTCTTCTTGCCAAAAGCAGAAGAATGCCAATTTTAAAGATTTTATTTGGCAACTCGTCTTTTTACTCATAAAATCTAAAGACAAGCTCAAGTTCCCTAGAACAGTAGCCGAAGTATCCCCGTCTGGTAATAAATCAGGGTTAAAAAGCTATCACGAAAACTCAAATGCTAGAAATGGTAGATCGGATAAATGATATTGCTTGGCAAGCTCACCAGGGTAGCGTTGCTGCAATCATTCAATTGTTAAACGAAAAGTTAGCCGACTCTGGTGTCAGAACCAGAGCTATTTTTGCTGATGGAGTCTTACAACTTCTCTGTGAGGCATCGACAATAGAACAACTGGAACAATCAACCCTAGTAGGACAAATCCAGAAAATTCTAGAATCGATCGCACCACGTAATATTCACCGAGTCAATATTAATAGCCGCATTGTTAGGGAAGAACAACTACTTTGGCTCAAAGAAATTTCTCTTGATCCCCAAAATCAATTACTGTGGTCACAGGAAATTACTTTAGCGCAACCACACATAGTTAAGCAGCTAATTCAAGACTTCACCCAAGCTACAACTCACCTAACACAGTCAAATCTGCTCAAAACTCAATCTGCACGTAATTCTGTACTCATCAACAGAAACAAATATCGATATTTACCCAAAACCAGAATCCCAACAGTTGTCAGTATAGGCTTTCTGTTGTTATTGGGTTGGCTTGTATACGCTCAGTTAGGTGATAGGCTAAAAATTCTAGTTCAATTAGAAACCCCCAAGCCGGTTACTACCACCAAACCTAAAGAAAACAAACCAGTAGCACCAGTTAATAACGCTCAAAACAATCTTGGCGATCCTGAAGAAGTTAATGATCCTTTTGGTTCAGCAGTGCGGATTGCCAACCAAGCTACCATTAATGGCAAAACAGCTACAACTTCAATTCAGTGGTTAGATTTAGCTGCTAAATGGCAACGTGCATCTGATTTAATGGCCGCAGTACCAGCAAATCACACTCGCTATCGAGAAGCGCAGATTCGTACTGAACTATATAGGAAGTATAGTGAAGCTGCTCAAAAGGAAGCTCAGAAAAGCCCTTCCTAAATTACAAGTCTTCGTGAATAACCATAAATCGCATTTTTTCTATACAAATGTAACAAATACTAAAAAATTATTAACCTTTGCTGGAAGTGGAAGCAATATAACTGGTTATGAAATGACACAAGTTTGTCATCAAAATGCCATTTTCATAAGTCAAACTGAGTTTATTCAGATAAAACAAGGTGTAAGTGTGACGCGGCGGTATTTCCGCCTTTTTTATTGTAGGTGCGGTGTATGTTGGCGATCGCATTTTTGCCAAGGCATCAAAAAGTCCTAATATTTACCTGAGCAATTATTGATAATTAAACATTAAATTGTAATTTGTGTTACAGTTGATTTTTATTAGGATAAATAAACACAATTAGATACAAATATTTAGTGTTATACAATACTAAATTTACAAAACACCAGTTTTAAATGACAAAATAACATATTTTAGAGAGTAAGCATTACAGTAATTAATATCAACAATCTGTTATTTAGAAAACATAAATAAATTTGAAATAAATCATAATGAAATATCAATTTCATGCTTTATATATTTTTTGAAAACTTTACTGATTCTTGAGAAAAATTTTGTAATTATCTTCTAGGATGGTAAGGGTACCCCAACGTGTTACTATCAAGCCACACAATAAAAATCTAACTTGTATTCATGATTAGTATCGCAGCAGAATTTCAAAACTGGCTGCAACTAAGCCGTTACATTAATCGCGGTAGTGTTTATTTATTCGCTCCAATGCTGGATTTTAATGTGATGGCTGAAGTTGGAGACACTCCACCCTAATTGATTGTGAAATTACTTGTTTAAAAACTTTATTCCTATTGAGGAATAGCATAAACGGCATATAAATCTAAAGACTCACATTTGCCATTTGCCATCATTAATGGCTGATAATTTTGTCTGAGTAAGTTGCATCAGTAACAATGCAACTCACTAAATCATGCCTCAACAATAGTTTTTTATGTACCATTAAACCTTTATATTTTTGGTACAGCATTTACTTGTTTAATCATCAAACTCTCACGCTACAATAATTGGTAGTCAAATTTATGCTGGTTAATTTCAATCCTCAACCAATTTTTCTCGTTTGTGCTGCTGATAATAACTATGCAATGCCTTTAGCTGTAACAGTCAGTTCAGCTTTAGCCAATCTGAAAAGTAACCGTAAAATCTCTCTATTAATTATTGATGGCGGCATTAGTCAATCTAACAAACGTAAAATAATTCAATCATTTAATCCCGAACAAATAAATATTTCTTGGGTACAACCAGACAATAAAATATTTGAAAATCTAGTATTATCTAGACACCTGACAATTAGCTGCTATTATCGCTTACTCATTACTGAATTTTTACCTAAAGAAGTTAATAAGGCAATTTATCTAGATAGTGATATGGTTGTCACAGGAGATTTAGAAGAACTATGGAATATTGATATTGCAGATAACTATGTATTAGCGGTACAAGATGACGTACAACTATATATATCCATGTCCCAAGGATTAAGAAATTATCAAGACTTAGGCTTATCACCAGATACTAAATATTTCAACTCTGGGCTTTTAGTAATTAATCTAGATAAATGGCGCACCGAAAATCTGGGATTGAAAGTCATCAATTATCTCAGAGAGAATATAGAATATTCACCAGATGATCAAGATGGTTTAAACGCGGTTATAGCTGGTAAATGGGGAGAACTTCATCCCAAATGGAACCAAATGCCAAAAGTGTATAATGATATATCATCAAAAGATAGCCCATATTCAGAAAATGTACTTCAAGAAATAGTGAATAATCCTGGCATTATTCATTTTACTAATGCTCCTAAACCTTGGTATGCAGGATTACGTACAGAATGCCAACATCCAAAAAAACATCTGTTTTTTGAGTATCTTGATATGACATCTTGGAAAGGATGGCGAGATACTTATTGGAGAAGGCTAGGGCGAAAAGTTGCTAAACTCACCTTACTCAATACTTCTAAATTGTAGTCAGTGTAAAATTTAAGATGTTGTAGAGACGTTACATGTAACGTCTCTAGAGTCTCTACAGTATTCCACGAGTATGCAAACGGCGGTATATTTCAGGTCTATCGATGAGTATCACCAGAGATTATATACTTCTGCCACATTTGCTCGTAAGCTGCTTCCATTTCACAGGCAAATTGTTTACCATTCCACAAAGGAGCAGTCTGGCGAGATGCTTTCAGCTTTTTGGCTACTTGCTGGCGTAAATTTTCATCTTTACCCAAGCGCACACCCCACTCGACATATTCTGCATCTGTCCAGGCGATACCTTCAGTAATGCCAGCATTAACCATCATAGTGTAACTGTTACGTGCGGCAAATTGCTCACCAACTCTTGTCACTAAAGGAATACCCATCCACAAAGTTTCTAAAGTTGTTGTCGCACCATTATAAGGATATGTATCTAAAACTACATCTGCGATTTCTAAATTAGCTCGATGGGACGCTTCTGATGGTGCGCCCGGTAAAAACAACAACCTTTCAAGCTCAACACCTTCTTCTTCAGCTAATTGATAAAAGAAGGTTTTAATTGATTCCTCGTCAGCATCACCTTTAATTAAAAAGTAGCTGTTAGGTACTTCTTTAATAATTTTCATTTGCAGGCGTGCAGTATCAGGATGACGTTTAAAACCCCGTTGTCCGCTAAAATAAACTACTGCATCAGTAGGAATCTTTAAATCATCCCGGCGCAGAGTAGGTACACCTACCTCAAAACCATCAACAGCTATGTATGTTTGTGGTAAACGCCAGATTTTTTCTCTGTAATATTCATCGGCTGATTCTGGCAAAACATAAGGATCAGCAATAAAATAATCAATTGCAGGAATTCCGGAAGCATCCCATCCTAACCAAGTTACTTGAATTGGTGCAGGCTTGATCGCCATAATTCCACAGGTTAAATCTAAGGTAATACTATCTAAATCAACTAAGATATCAATTTCGTCTTGAAAAATTTGTTCTGTTAATGCTTCAGGTATAGCAGATTTGTAAGAGTAATTAAAGTTATTTAGATACCATTCATGTAGAGGATCAAATGCAGGATCACAACTGAGAAAGTAGCCATTAATTTGAAAGCGATCGCGGTCATGGTGTTTAATTAACCATCTAGCCAACCAACCTACAGAGTGGCTGCGAAAACAATGAGATAAATAACCAATTTTTAGATTTTTTGTAGTTGATAATATCTTTTGAGTATGTCTTGTTTTATGCTTTGTAATTGTTTCTTGAGCATAAATTTCAATATTATTCTGACATATTTCTGACAGACCATTGCGAAGAGTTCTATATGCTTGTGGTTTATCTTGAAAATATGGTGTAAAGTAATCAGTATTAAATAACCTTGATACTTGTAATGAACTTAAATTAATAGGACTTAATTGCTTTACTTCTTCTAACAGCAGTTCATGTTTTTGCCAAGCTTCATAAGCAGCTTGCCAGTTCGTACCACCAGAACTCACTAAACCTCTAAGAACTAAATTGTTAGCAAATATTTTTTCTGGTAATTCAGTAGCTAATGAATATGAGCTTTTTGCTGTTTCTATACCTTGAGAATATTTACCAGCAGTAAAATAAAGACCTGTAATATAGAATAAAATTTCTCTATGATTTGCATCTAAAGTTAAACAAATTTCTAAAAATGAAGCTGCTATTCCTGGTTGCTTTTGTACATAACCAATATTAACTGCCGCAAGAATTAAAATATTAATAAAAGTATTAGCTTGTGATTTTTCACTAATATAAGAAATACAAGTTTTAGTAAATTCTAATGATGATGGATGTAAAGGAGCATAAGTTACAATATTTTCTAAAACAGCAATTAATAATTTCCACTCTACCGTAACTGGTGGTTCAGCCTGAAGTAGTTTGAGAATTCCAAAGTCTGCTAGTTCTTCACCTGTATATTTCTCTAGCTTTATTTGTAATTGAATTAAATGTAATAAATTATTAATGTCTGCCGGACAAATTTCTTTTATATGTTGCCGAATCAGCGCAGCATTAGCATTATCTTCTATACTTTCTTGCCTAACTGCTTCTTGGTTTAAAATTTCTCTTAATTCATCTGTTACTTGAGCAATATCATATTCTTCTACCTCCATCATTGCCATCAGCCAAGTTGTCTGAGCTTCAGCTTCCTGCTTTTGAAGTAACAATACTAAACCCAAATACCAATAATAAGATTTAATCTGGGGTTCAACATCTATTAGTTGTTCATAAATCTGAGTTGCCTGATAATAATTTCCTTGAACTAGATATTTATATGCTCTTTCATTTAGTTCTGCTAAACTTTGTGTTTCTATTATTGCAGACATTGAAATCCTCCTGATTTACTACTAACCAATAAAACAAAGTGAGTAGTTCAATATTTCACTACTCACTTAATGCAAAATTCAAATACTATTAGCTCGAAATAGCACAATAACAAGCATTTATGACATTAACCACCCAGAGATTTATAGGTGCCAGGACAGCCACTAACAGCACTTGCAGTGGGAACACTACCTGTACCAGGTATTGGAGCTTCACAGGCAAAAGCCACTGTTAATGCTTCACTGGTTTGAGCATTACCAACTATTGTGCCAACAATCCCCACATAAGCTTTTAAAGCTGGTTTACGGGCTTGAGCTTTGTGAGAAATTACACCAGCAACGGTAGCACTGCTACCACTAATAATGCTGCTGTAATCATAGTTATCAGTTTGGGTTTTAATCCCAACACCTAATTGGCTTAAGTCAGTTGAGAAGGACTGGAATTCCAAGAAGTAAGCTTGTTGAGCGCGGTTAATTGCACCAATGCTATTTCTCGCTTCTGACTGCTTGGCTTTGTTAACTTGACCAAGCAAAGAAGGTAAGGCAATAGCAGCCAAAACACCAATAATAATTACTACTACGAGCAATTCAATCAAGGTAAAACCTTCATCTGCTCTATTCTTACGATTATTTAGGTGTTGCAAAAATTTAGCTTGAAGTTCAGGTTTGATTGCAGGCTTCATTGAGAGTTTCTCCTCTGGGGGGTGAGATGTATTATTCTTGACTTCTAGGCTTAAGTTACCCACTTGTTTCACGTTTCATATCACCTACAGCAAAAAATTCTGAAAATGTGCCGTATGTACTTTATGCACAACGTTCTAAAAGCACGTAGAGAAAGACTTCTAGTTTACTCAACAGACTTTGAACTTGAACACAGCCTTGCTCATAACTCATCGGTTCTAAAGTGACAGCATCTATTGGCTTAATCAGTAACCAGCGTTGTACCAAGGAGTCAAATGCTTGCCCTCCCTCCCAGAGAGGTAACAAGCAAGCTACTAAGTTGGGATCTAAATCTATAGGCCCCTTTAAAGGAAGATTTATATAGTTGGCAACTGACCATGAATTGCCTTGAGTGATGCAGTTAATCAAATCTTGTTTGATTTTTTCTGTTCTTAATTGGGGGTGCAGATGTACTTTTGTACTTTGCCAGTCTGCTAATGTCCACTCAGAAATTGGCTCAAACAACTTTCCTTGATTGGGATGACCACACCAAAAATCTAGCAACCGATGAGCAGGATGTAATAGTTCAAATATATGTAACTGCTCCTCTATTGAAAGTTCGGGGAGGCTCATGGCTAGAAAAGCTGGCAAATCATCTCGATTTTTAAATAAATCCATCAGTTCCCAGTGTCGCCATTGCACCATACTGATAAATTCCAGGTCAGTAGCTTGCAGCATGGCAAACATTTGCTTAACTGTGTAACCTTTATCCCCTTGGAGCAAATGATTCACTAAAGCCAGATTCGGTGCTTGGTCAAAGGCGCTATCCCAAGCTTTTTGTTTGAGAACTACGTCATCCCTTAGAGCTTGCATCGTTTCTCGAACTAATTCAACCTCCAGTTCTTGAGGCGTACTATCTAGTAGTCCCATTAGTTGAAAAAGTTCTTGAGCTTGGTAATAATAAAATCTTTGGCGGTAACTATGTAAATTAGTATGAATAATCCCATGAGGTTGCAAAACAGATTTCATTGCTTGCAAACCTAAAACTGGATCTGGCAGTAAATAAAGAGTTTCATCACAGTTAATATAGTCAAATTGCATCCCTAACTGGGGTAAATCTTCAATAGAAAGTGTATAAAATTCTGCATGATCAAAGCCATGATATAGCAGTCTTTGGCGTGCTAATTTTACGGATTCTGCTGATAAATCAACACCGATAATCTTGGCATTAGGATTGGCTTCTGCTAGGGCTAGTGATGTATAACCAGAACCACAACCCGCATCTAAAATAACTTTATCTTTAGTATTGATAATTTCTTGGTTTCTTAAATAGAAAGATGTGACAAAATTATAAACGTAAAGTAAATTCAGTTTATTTTTAGGCGTTTCCTCTACAGAATTATTAGGGTATGGAGTTGCTTCAAACTGCTGGCGAATTTTCTCTTTTAAGTCTGATGTTGGGTTATTCATAGGTAAATTGCTCCTGTGATTGCATTCTCCACAGTCTGCCCCAATACCTGTATCTGGCAGAAGCATGACTAAAAAGAATTGGCTTAAGTTTGAGTATTCCCATTTATCTACCTTCCCTCTCACTCTATGGTTATGTTATATTAAGCGTAGTCGTTATGAGTTCGTATAGATATATGTCTAACCCAACAGTAGAAAACGTAGTGATTATTGGTTCTGGGCCAGCAGGTTACACTGCTGCTATCTATGCAGCACGAGCTAATCTGAAACCCGTTTTGTTTGAAGGTTTCCAAGCTGGAGGATTGCCGGGTGGGCAGCTGATGACAACTACAGAGGTAGAAAATTTCCCTGGCTTCCCACAAGGGATTACAGGGCCGGAACTGATGGATCGGATGAAGGCACAGGCAGAACGTTGGGGGGCTGAGTTATATACTGAGGATGTCATATCTGTGGATTTAAGCCAGCGTCCGTTTACTGTGCGCTCTGAAGAAAGAGAAGTTAAAGCCCATAGTTTAATTATTGCCACTGGTGCAACGGCGAAACGTTTGGGTTTAGCCAGTGAACATCAGTTTTGGAGTCGGGGAATTTCTGCTTGTGCAATTTGTGATGGTGCAACACCAATTTTCCACGGCGCAGAGTTAGCGGTAATTGGTGCTGGGGACTCAGCCGCAGAAGAATCAATTTACCTAACTAAATATGGTTCCAAAGTTAACTTGTTGGTACGGTCTGATAAGATGCGGGCTTCTAAAGCTATGCAAGACCGAGTTTTGAGTAACCCGAAAATCCAAGTGCATTGGAACACAGAAGTTGTGGATGTGTTCGGTAATGGTCACATGGATGGTGTGAAAGTTCGCAATAATAAAACGGGTGCAGAAAGCCAAATTCATGCCAAGGGTTTATTTTATGCGATCGGTCACACTCCCAATACATCTTTATTTAAGGAACAACTAGAACTAGATGAGGTGGGTTACATCGTCACCAAAGACGGTTCTGTAGAAACCAGTGTTGAAGGCGTTTACGCTGCTGGTGATGTGCAAGACCATGAATATCGCCAAGCAATTACAGCTGCGGGTACTGGTTGTATGGCGGCGTTGTTGGCAGAACGTTGGTTATCTTCTAATGGTTTGATTCAAGAGTTCCATCAAGAACCCACTCTTAACAATGAGTTAGAAACTCAGCCAGTACAAAAGAAAACGGAAGCTGAGGAAGCAGCTGGGTTTAATTTACAGGCGACACGTCATGAAGGTGGTTATGCTTTACGGAAATTATTCCACGAAAGCGATCGCCTGCTCATTGTCAAATACGTCGCTCCTGGTTGCGGCCCATGTCATACCCTCAAACCCATACTCAATAAAGTAGTGGATGAATTCGACGGCAAAATTCACTTTGTGGAAATTGACATCGATAAAGACCGCGAGATTGCTGAAAACGCTGGAGTCACAGGTACACCAACAGTACAGTTCTTCAAAGACAAAGAACTGTTGAAAGAAATCAAAGGCGTGAAACAAAAGAGCGAGTACCGCCAGTTGATTGAAAGCAACATTTAGGGAGTAAGAAGTCAAAAGGCAAAAGGCAAAAATTAAAAAGAATTTACTCTTTTACATTTTTACTTTTGACTTTTGACTTTATTAATGCCCACTCCCCACTCCCCTATGTACAATGGTCAGCGTATCTTGCTGAATGCAGGCGATCGCTCATGACCATAACTAAACGTCAGCTGCCAACTTTTTTACGTTTTGCCAAAAATCCGAATCTGTCCCAAAAATTAATGATTATTGGGTTAGCCATCACCCTGTTTTTTATCTTTTTGGCATTTTTCGCCCCTGTAATGCAGGCTTGGGGATGGCTACAAAACCCTAAAGATTTTCTTGCTAACCCCATTCAAGAAGCACCATCCGCTAAATATTGGTTTGGTACTAGTCGCTTGGGTCATGATGTATTTTCGCGCACTTTGTTTGGCGCTCAAGCTGCATTACAAGTAGTGATTTTAGCCACCGCATTGAGTATGGTGATTGGTGTACCTCTGGGGATGGTGAGTGGCTATCTTGGCGGTAGGTTAGACAAGGTGTTGCTGTTTCTGATGGATAGTATCTACACCTTACCGGGATTATTACTTTCTGTAACGCTTGCCTTTGTTGTGGGGCGAGGCATATTCAATGCTGCGATCGCTATTAGTATTGCTTACATCCCCCAATATTACCGTGTAGTTCGCAACCATACAGTAAGTGTGAAAACAGAAGTCTTCATCGAAGCAGCACAAGCAATGGGCGCTTCTACCTGGATTGTGCTGTCGCGTTATTTATTTTTCAACGTCATTCAAAGCGTACCTGTACTATTTACCCTCAACGCCGCCGATGCAATTTTAGTATTGGGCGGTTTAGGCTTTTTAGGGCTGGGATTACCAGAAGAAGTACCAGAATGGGGACATGATTTAAAACAAGCCTTGGAAGCATTACCTACAGGGGTTTGGTGGACGACGCTGTTTCCTGGTTTAGCAATGACATTGATGGTAGTAGGGTTATCCCTACTCGGTGAGGGGTTAAATGAATTTGTCAATCCTCGTTTGCGGGGAGAAAATGGGATTCGGAAATAGTCAACTGAAGTATAAAGTCTGAATATTGATTTTTTAGTTACATTTGACTCTTGACTAAATTTGTAATGTTTACTGAGAGATTTGTGTGAAAGATAACCTTACTTTAATTGCTGCTGCCGCGGGTGGATTTATGCTTTCTGTTGCTCTAGCTGGAATTTTGAGCGGGACACCAGTTGCATCTTCTCAGGGAAAATCAAGTGTTAATTATTACCCTAATACTAGTTTGCAAGTTGCTTCTGTACGTTCTGATGAATCAACCGATTACATCACAGACAAGCACAAGTGATACATTTCTGTATCACAACTGAAATGTGGGATATGCAATTGTGATTAAACCAGAAGTAATTGGCATTGATGTCGGGGGAACAGCAATTAAACTAGGGCGGTTCAGCCAAGATGGTACTTGCTGGCAATCATTAACGGTGGAAACACCCCAACCAGCAACTCCAGAAGCAGTTTTGAGTGTGATGGTAGATGCGATCGCGCAAGTTGACCCAGATAATCAAACTATTGCTATTGGTGTCGGTACTCCTGGCCCGGCGGATGCGACAGGACGCATTGCTCAAATCGCCATTAACTTACCCCAATGGCATAATGTCCCTTTAGCTGACTGGTTAGAAGCTAAAACAGGCAAACCCACTGTCATTGCTAACGATGCCAATTGTGCAGGAGTTGCAGAAGCTTGGTTAGGAGCCGGTCGTAACTGGCAAAATTTCATTATGTTGACCTTGGGAACCGGGGTTGGTGGCGCAATTATTCTAGATGGCAAATTGTTTGTCGGACATCGTGGCGCAGGTGGCGAACTCGGTTTAATCACCTTCAACCCTAACGGCCCAATCTGCAACAGTGGCAATCAAGGCTCCTTAGAACAGTATGCTTCAATTATTGCCATTCGTCGCCGTACAGGGAAAGAACCAGCGGAATTAGGCGCTCTGGCTGAGGCGGGAGATAGTGATGCTTTGGCTTTTTGGCAAGAATACGGCAGAGATTTGGGAACAGGTTTAGCCAGTTTAATTTATGTTTTAACACCAGAGGCGATCGTCATTGGTGGCGGTGTTAGTGCTAGTTTTAAATTTTTCTTCCCAGCCGCCAAAGCAGAAATTGAACGGCGAGTTATGGCAACTTCGCGCTTTGGTTTACAACTTTTGCCTGCGGAATTAGGTAACTCGGCGGGAATGGTAGGTGCGGCAAAGTTAGCCTGGGAGCATTGTGTGAAAATTGAGAGTTTTGCATAATTGCTGGATAATTTACCTCATGCAGAGTTACAGAGGTGCAGATAGGATCAGGAGTGCAACTTTTAGGATTGTCGAGATATATAATGATTATCCTGAATTTTGCTGTATGTCTGTTTACTCTGGTAAATACTCATCATTGATCACATCTAGTATTTTGTAGGGGCAGATACTAGGAAAAGATTCTATAGGCAAACCAGTTTCAGCTTTTGCCTGCTTAATAGCTTGTGAATAACACTCTGCAAAGATGCTGTCAATATAAGAGTTAAGACTAGGCGATTCATGTAAAGCTTCATTTATACGTCTACGATGCTCAATAATGCTTGCTTCCCAGCTACCACTTTTGTGTTTAGGCTGAAATTGCCATTTTAGTAAATGCACCAGAATCACAATCAGATTACTTTTGAGGCTGCGACGCTCACTCCTTCCTATGTCCGCGATTTCTTCAATGAGGTTTTCCCAGTCCACATTTGCATAGTCATGATTTTGCAATTTTTCTACAGTTGTTTCTATCCATTGCAAGTAGTCGGTATTATATAGTGTTTGTGAGTAGGGTTTTAAGAAAGACATGGCTGTTTATTAGGGAATATTTAGACAAACTCTTGCATAATTTTTAGTTTGTGCAGGTGCGATCGCCCCTCTCAATTAAAATATTTCAAACAGCTTCTTCGCTGCTACCTAATTTTCGCTTGAGTATTTCTTCCATTTCTTGAAAATCCTCTTCAGTCTGAGGAAATGGATATTTGGGACTATTGGGATTTCCACGTTGAATTAAAGCTTCAATCGCTTCATCATCCTCTCGATGAGCCAATATGTAGGCTCTCAGTTCTTGACGGGTCATTTTGCTAAAATCAGGTTTCGTCATCGTTAAAATTCCATTGACCATCAGAAAAAATCAGAATCTCTAAACTCTCAGTCACACCAGCAAGGATAAATACTGTTTTAGTATTCAGGTTATAGCGAAACACATGGATAGGTTGATAACCATTTGACAGCATTTGGCAGACTCTAACGCAGGCAAGAGCCTGTTCTACAGTAGGCATAGACTGTTATTCAATATGATAGCGAGTATCACCATACCGTAAAAATTATTTATATGTAGCTTCTATTTACAAATATGTATGTTACATTTGTAGACGTAGGATAAACACAGAAGAAAGATAAAATGCCAGTTGTAAGAATACCTGATCCTATTTACAAACGTCTTCAAGAGATCGCTGTTCCGTTTGAAGATACCCCTGTAACTGTGATAGAGAAGTTGTTGAATGAACATGATATATTTCAGAAGTCTCAACAAGTCTCTGGAATAGAAAATTTTTGTGAAACTAAGAATTGTTTTGAAACAGAGAATTATATAGTCATAGATCCTGAGAATCCCAGTAATCTTACTCACAGTAAAGTCTTACGAGCTTTAATTGATGACAAGGAAATTAATAAGCCGAATTGGAATAAAATCGCAGCTAAAGTACACGAAATAGCAATTCAACAAGGTATGTCTGTTGAAGCTCTGAAGAGACTGACTCGATCTAATATCAAGCAAGGTGAAATAAATGAAAATGGTTATGACTACTTACCAGAGGCAAATATTTGGATTCAGGGAGTAAATGCAAATACTGCGTGGCGCAATACACTACACTTGCTCAAACATTTGAAATTACCAAGTGAAATATACTTCGAGTGGCCTTCTGATAAAGAGGGAGCAGCCCATCCAGGTGAGAAGGGTAAAATCTTTTGGAGTCCTAAATCCTAAATATGGAAACCTTATTGCATATCTTCGTAGTGAGGTGGTTTGTAACATATATATTATATCTATAGAATAGATTTGTCAGCCATAGTATATTGCTTGATAAAGTGGTTATAACACTATAGGCATTACATAGATGTAGGAAACGGGGAATGAAGATTGTTATACGCTCTTATCCCCGACACTTAACTAATACTTCCTCTCTTGTGGCTGAAACATATTAATCACTACAGGGCGATATTGAATATCAATACCTGCGGGTGAATAGTAAGCCATTGTATGTTGGAGGAATTTCACATCATCTCGCTGGGGGAAGTCTTCGCGGAAGTGTGCGCCGCGACTTTCTTGGCGATTTAAGGCGGATGCTAAAATTGTTTGCCCAACTACCATTAAGCTTCGTAGTTCTAAAGCTTCTACTAGTTCGGTATTCCAGCAACTACCCTTGTCGTCTAAGTAAACTTGAGAGTATTTTTGCTGAATTTCTGTGATTTTTTCCCAACCTTGACTCATTAATTCTTGGGTGCGGAAAACGCCGCAAAATTCAGTCATGGTATCTTGAAAGGCTTGGCGGACTTGGTTAATCCGATACTGTCCTGGTTGTTCTAGTAAAGCTTGAATTTCTTGCTGGGCTTCTTTGATGTAACGTTGTTCTTCAATAGTAGGTAATTTGCGTTTTTGCACATATTGAGCGATCGCAGCCCCAGTGCGTTTGCCATAAACTACACATTCTAATAGCGAGTTACTACCTAACCGATTTGCCCCATGAACGGAAACGCAAGCAGTTTCACCCGCAGCAAAAAAGCCTTCTACTAAACCATCATCACTACTGCGGACTTGACCATTAGTGTTCACAGGTATACCACCCATACAATAATGAATTGTCGGGCGGACAGGCATTGGTTGAGTCACCGCATCAACGCCGACTAAGCGATGGGCTTCTTCCCAACAAAAGGGAACGCGACTCATAATTTTTTCCTTGCCCAAATGGCGCAAGTCGAGATAGACAAAGGGGCCGCCAGCACTACCATCGGGATGAACGCCACGCCCGGCGCGAATTTCATAAGCGATCGCCCGTGAGGTAATATCGCGGGGGGCAAGTTCCATACGGCTGGGTGCGTAGTTCGCCATAAAGCGATCGCCCTCACTATTAATTAAATACGCCCCTTCTCCCCGGACTGCTTCTGAAATTAACACCCCGACCGGATATAAACCTGTGGGATGGAACTGCACAAACTCCATATCTTCCAAGGGTAAACCTGCAAGTGCAGTCATCGCCAAACCATCGCCTGTAGAAGCGTAATCGTTGGATGTGGTGTTATAAACGCGACCATAACCACCAGTGGCAAACATTACCGCTTTTGCCCTAACCACCTCTATATGCCCATCCAAGAGGTGATACATCACCAAACCTTTCGCCTGCCCTTCTTCTAAAATCAGGCGCATTACGTACCACTCTTGATAAATCTGCACACCGTAACGCCGCAGATTATTGACTAATTCATGCAAAATTGCGTGACCAGTTTTATCAGCCGCGTAACAGGTGCGATTGTGAGAATGTCCACCGAAAGCCCGTTGGGCGATGCGTCCATCAGGTAAGCGCGAGAATAAAACACCCATGTGTTCTAAGTCAATCACCACATCAGGCGCTTCTTGAGTGAGAATCGCTACTGCATCTTGGTCGGCTAAGTAATCAGAACCTTTGACCGTATCAAAAGCGTGTGCTTCCCAAGAATCTTCTGTATCAACATTTTTTAACGATGCAGCCATTCCGCCTTGGGCTGCAACCGAATGAGAACGGATAGGGTGAGTTTTAGCGACTACAGCAACATTTAAACTGGGGTCAGTACGGGCAATTTCCACAGCCGCCCGACATCCTGCCAATCCGCCCCCGACAATAATCACATCATGTTCCAGCATAACTAGTCCCCGATCGCAAAAAGCTGCTGTTCTATTGTAGAGATGCGATTCACTGAGCAGTTTCTAATCTTTACAAAAAAATTCCCCGTCTGTTGACAGGGAAATTAATCATTCGTTCAGAATTCAGCACCAACAATTAATAAAATTTACTACTCTCCACTTTTCAGGTGGTAGCTTGTACAGGTTTTTGCTGGGAAATATTACCAGGGATAGGTACAGTTTTGGTTCCTGGTTCTATAGCAACTAGTTCAATATGATTTAACAATGTAGTTACAAAAGCAAATAGCAAGAAAGGCAACGAAAGCAGCACAATTAAACCTACAGTTGCTAAAGCATATACCGGTCGTCTCGCACCCATTAAGGCTAAGGCAGATGCCAGACTAACTGCAATTGTAATCAGCCAAACAATAATTTGACCGTAAATATCGCCAAAAGTGAGTGTACAGACAAATCGATAGTTTTTTATATCACTAATGTTCATGACACTTGCCTCAAGTCTTTCCTATAGGTTCTACGTTAGAGCCATGTTTGGCTATAAAACAATTTCTAAATATTTTTGCAATGTTTGTAATATCACTTTACAATTTGTTTTGTTTGTTACAAAAGTTGTTGATTGAGCAGATTTTGATTTCACAAGTTAATTAACAGTTTTTATCATAACTCCAATGATTTTGAAAATCATAAAACAGATTTATCGTTTTAAATTTTATTTAATTTAATTTTTAGATTTGACAGAATAGATATTTCTGATAGTTCTGTTGCCAATTCACTACAATTTCTATGTTCAGTGACTTTTGATTTTTGGTGTGGCAAACTAATGGGCAAGCTATTAATGACCAACATTCGCTATCACCAAATGCTGATGATATTTAGGATAGTTTCAATTCTCATATTCTGTATCACAATATTAGCAACTAATATTAGCTTTCCTTTCTGGAAAATCTATTCACCGCAAACGGGGATATCCCTGAGTTTTATCTTTTTATTTATTTGTTTACCTATAGCTGTTTTGAATGGATTCGCTTTAACCAGATCATTTATAATGATCGCTAAAAATAAAAGCCAAAAATCTGAATATTTTACATTGATTATCTTAACTTTAGGAATTTTGTGTTTTGTGAGCGGAATTGCTCACAATGCTTATCAAACTATTCCTGCTAACAACTTGAATATTTATCGCCAGCCGAGAGAATATATAGTCAGTTTAATTAAAGTAGGAAAAATACATGGACAAATTCGATGTCTTCAAAATCATTTTGAACTAGAAAAATGTATAGAAGAGATAGAATTGCCAGAGAAATATAAAGGTTTATCAAGAAATGGCAAGGTGATTTTGACAACAAACTTCAAAGAAATATCTATTAAGTTTACCCATAGCACTTATAATTTTGGAGATGGCAGTATATATATAGTTTACTCAAGTTTAAAAGATAATTTATCTGAAGCCAAATGGGAAATAAGTAAATAAGAAAATAGCGATCGCATCGCTAAAGTCTTGGTTGACAACAGATAAATTGACAGCGATCGCCTGTGCAGGTTTAATAAACCAAAGGTCTAGCACCACTCATTTGACGCAACGAATTGATGCAGGCTGGACAGTCACAACCAAACAAAGTAACTGCCATTTCACTTTCTTGGTCACTGAACTCTAACATCGGGACATTATCGTTAGAAAATTCTACTTCAGCCTGTTCAGTTGGGAGTTGTGCTAACACAGAAGCTCTAGCACATACTAAGCCAACCTTATGCTTATTGCGGATACAAGATAAACGGTCTTCAGTATTTTTAACTACTGGTTCTGCTGCTTGTGCTTGATTAACCATCGCTGTCATCGACAGGATAGAACTAATCAGCATCGGAGTGGAAAGTAAACTCAGTATAATTTTATTCATTGGTTCCCTCTAAAATTCCTGGCGGCTTAGAATACTTTGATTAAATCTTACGTTTACCATGAATGTCCATCAGGAGCTTATGTTTCTTAGATCAGCAGGGGATAGGTGAGAGGTTACAGGTTATAGGTTACAGGTTACAAAGTAAGAAAAGGGGAAATTGAAGTTTTAAATGAGAGTCTATGTTCTCGAAATTCTTACCCCCATACACCCTTACACCCAATCTTCATAGGAATCTATATAAGGAGGACACTTAGGCTATTTTTCTAGTCATTTCAAACAAATGTTGAGCATTTCTGCCCAAAAAAGCCTGAAATAGTGCTGGTTTACCAGGTTCCGACTCTACTATGTAACGCTGGGCAAGTTCATAATAAGCGTAAGTCCAAGGTATTTGGATTTCTGCTTGACTGTTGTTATCTAAGACTGTCACCATTTCTGAGACGGCGTGAGTTGCAGTTTGGCGCAAACCACAAGTTAAATCACCTTCAATTTCGGTTTTCATCGGGACACCTAATTTCGCTAAAGCCTCAGCAGTAGTATCTATATCAGGATATGCAGGGGTATTTTGGCGGTTAATATATCCTGTAAAGTGATTGACGGCGTAACCATGCAACAATACCCAAGCGCCATATTGAGTGATTTTGTTCACTTCCTCCACAACGGAACGTTGGGGAACTTGCCAAGGACGAGAAAAGATTTGCTTTAATTGTTTTTTATCTGAGAAAATAGGTGTCCAGAAAGAAAGCATTGTGTCAGGAATTTTTGAGACTGTTTGATAAATGAGTTGGGCAATATTTTCTGGTAATTCATCAACAATTAATTCACTAATAAAAAGTTTGGGTAAGTCAAATTCTACTGCTTGGGGATGTTGATAGTGACGCGCATAAAGATGGGTAGCGGTAAATGTATATTCACCCGCAACTTCGTAACCCAATGCTTCAGCTATTTGTGCTAAGTGATTGATACCTAAGTTAATTTTTCCTTGGGGAGTATCGACTAGCAACCGCAAAGAACGAAAAGCAATATGGTCGTTAGCGACGGTTCCACCCGCATTCATAATCATTTTTTCGTAAATTTGAGCATAATTGACTCTGGCTTTGTATTCTTGCCAAAGTGCTTCCCAGAGATAAGATGCGAGTTCGGGGGTCATAATTTTTCACGCAGAGGGGTAGGGGACAAGGGGGACAAGGGAGACAAGGGGGACAAAGGGCAATACGGTTCAGTTAAAGCTAAAACTCTTTATCAAAGACAAATTTTTTAACGAACCGCCAAGTACGCCAAGGACGCAGAGAGAAGAAAGAAGAAAGAAATGCTTAACTGAACTGTATTGGGACAAAGGGAGCAATCTTTCTACCTTGTCTACCCCCTCTACCTTGTCTACTCAGCACTTTTGAGAATATCAGAGAGAATATTTAGGGCGGTTTGTATTTGGTGACTGTCAATAATTAAGGGTGGACAAAAACGAATGGCGGCTTTTCCACAACCAAGTAATAATAAACCGCGTAAAAAGGCTTCTTGGATGATGCGATCGCGTAATTTACTATCATAGTTACCAGCTGCATCGACTAAATCCACGGCTACCATCAAACCTTTACCTCTAGGTAACGACATTTTGGGAAATCTTTGATGTAACTGGGTTAAGCCAGCTTGTAATAGTTCGCCCATTTGGGTAGCGTTGGTTATTAAGCCGCTTTCTAACAGTCGCAATGTTGCTAAAGCCGCCGCACAAGCCACAGGGTTGCCGCCGAATGTGGTAGCGTGGGAACCAGGAGGCCAAGTCATCAATTCTGGGCGGGCGAGAATTGCGCCGAGGGGTAAACCACTGGCAAGACCTTTAGCGGTGGTGATAATATCGGGCATTACACCCCAATGTTCAATAGCAAATAAGCGGCCTGTACGCCCCATCCCTGATTGCACTTCATCTACTACCATTAATATGCCGTAGCGATCGCAGATATCTCGAATTCTTTGCAAAAATCCATCTTCAGGGACAATATAACCGCCTTCGCCTTGAATTGGCTCAACAAAAATCGCTGCGACTTCCTGGGGCGGTAGTATGGTATGAAATAACTGGGTTTCTAAATAATCTAAACTGGCGTGTGTGCCGTAAGGAATGTGAGTTACTCCCGGAACTAACGCCCCAAAGTTAGCCCGTTGCACTGTTTTAGAACCAGTCAGGGACATTGCGCCGTAGGTACGTCCGTGGAATGCACCCAAAAAGGCAACGATGAGCGATCGCTTGGTGTAATATCGAGCTAGTTTAATTGCGCCTTCGTTGGACTCCGCCCCAGAATTGGTAAAAAATACCTTTGCACCTTCAGGAAAGGGAGCGCGAAAAGCTAATTTTTCCGCTAATTCCACCATTGGTTCATAATAAAAATCCGTCCCTGACATGTGCAGCAAACAAGCCGACTGTTCTTGAATAGCTTGCACAACTTCTGGGTGGGCGTGTCCAGTAGCGGTGACAGCAATACCAGCTGTCATATCTAAAAATACATTGCCGTCCACATCTTCCACCATACAGCCTTGACCGCGAGCCACCACTAAGGGATAGTCGCGGGTATAAGATGGGGAAGTTACAGCGCGATCGCGTTCTACAATTGCTTTAGCGCGAGTCCCTGGTAAAACTGTCACCAAACGCGGCACTCTAGGTAAAGGTTGATTAATGGAGATACTTAACATTTTTTAGATTTTTTTTAGATTATTGATGATTAAACTGTCATGTAAGATTTTTGACAGTATCATTTGCTGCTATTTGTACAAATGTTACGTATTGACAGAACAACGGTAATATGAGTTATTTTCTTCTGGATAAATACTGTAAATTTTCCATGAATCTTCCGCACAATTTATCACCAGAGTTTCATGACTCTTCTCTTACCGAGTATCTATTTATTAGCTGATGATGGGAAGTACTGAATTTTGTGAGCTTGATTTTAGCAAGATGAACTTAGTTATAATGCCACTATTGTAATCACGGTTACTGGATTGTCAAATTAATATCGCCCAGATATTAAGCAAGTGTAATTATTATTGATTAATAGCAATTTTTTCGAGCCTATGAGTAACTTTTTGCGTCACACACTCAATCTGTCTTTGGGTATTACTTCCTTATTAACTGCTATATTTGCTCATAGCTATTTTCCCTCACAGTTAAAAAACATACAACTCCCATCATCAGCAAATAGTCAAGATAATTCTGCTCCATCTCAACCGCAAATTTCCTTGGCTGGAATGCAAAATCTGAGCCTGAATGCACCTGATAAATATGCGGCTGGTGTATCTGTTGGCTATCCCGTAATTGACGAGTGGAAGAATTATAAATTTAGTATTAATGGGAATCAAATTTTATCGACAACTAAATTACCAACCAGCAAAGTTAATTTTAATCAAACAGATTTATTAAGTACCCTTGTCAATACCCGACAATATTTCAAAGACCACGCTACAGATGACCCAGATATTCAACGTAAAGGTGTATTAGGAACTCAAGGAGTCAGTGTCGAAGATGTTCTTAAAACATTAGATTTCATGATTGTTGTCTTAAAAGAAGACATAGCAAATAATCGCCCGACACGTCTCCAAGACCCGAATTTTATCAATCAAAATTTTCGGGTAATTAAGTGGAATGCTTATAACAAGCAAAATACTCGTCAAAAACAGCTACGCATCACCAAATATGCAGTATTTACCCATACGGGTTCTCATACTAAAACAGCTAAATTTAATACAGCAATTTATAGTTTAAAAGATAACGCAATTACAGATAAATTTTATACTCGTTACACCAAGCAAGATGTTTTATCCGGTATTTATGAACAAGGTGGTAAAGAATTTGGCAAAGTTCAACCATTAGCTTATCTCACCCGTGACGGCTTAGAAGAAGCTCTTTTACAAGGTACTATCTTGATTAAATTTACCGATGGTTCTCAAGCATTCTTTAATGTCGATAGAAATAATGGGATGTCTTATGTCCGGGGCTTAAAAGGAACAGCCCAAAAGCGTTATTGGTATTTTAAAAAAGTAGATGCCATTAAAGGTTATGGTCACAAAATAGATGCCAAAATTTCAATTAAACCAGGAGTGACTTTTGCTGGCGATGTCCTCAATGTTGGCTTAGGTAAAGTAGTCGTTATAGAACATAACCAAGGTGGGCGTAAAAATCTCAGAATGGGAGTAATTGCCGATACTGGTGGAGCCTTTTTACCCAATCTTTACCAACTCGATTTTTTAGCAGGAATTTTTCAAAATCGCCAAGAATTTAACCAGTATATTCAGCAATTACCTGAGTATGTTACAGCCTATTTTTTAGTCAAAAAATAACTGATTTTAATGGCGTTGCTGAATCAGGGGATGATTTCGCTCAATTTGGAACGAGCTTTCAATGGTTTCAACCGCCCATTCATCCCGCATTTATGCAACGCCATTTTAATTTGTAGTGACGTGGCAAAGCTAAAATAGTGCATAAACTCTTGTGCTGTGGGCCGCCTACCCACATTGGACAGGCCAGAAGCCCATCCCACAAGACAGTTATAATGCCATACTCAAGGCTTGCCACGACATATACTGTCACCTGTAACCTATCACCTATCACCTAAGAAACTAAGGCACAATCAACACTGGACAAGGAGAAAGATTAATCACTCTTGTTGTCACACTGTCAGTTGCACCTTCATCAGTTAAGCCAAGCCCGCGACAGCCCATAATAATTAAATCCGCGCCAATTTCATCAGCCACATCACAAATAGTAAACGCTGGTTTTCCCTGTCTTTCTAGAATTTCAGACTGAATACCTTGCTGTGAGAATAAAGCTTGGGCATTTTCTAGCAGTTTAGCAACTACTTCTGGCGACACCATCGGATCAGGACTTGGTGCTGGCGTTTCTGTGGCGGTTTCCTCAACCACAGATAGCAAAACCAAGCGGCTTCCGTACTTCTGCACGACATTAGCCACTACATCAGCAGCTTCCCGTGCTTCCCGACTTTGATCGATTGGAAATAATACTGTCTTAAACATATCTCTCCTCCGCACCCCAGACTCCGGTAAAATCTTGATGGTTATACTTTCAAAACGATAACAAAAAGGCAATCAGGAGGGTTTGGCTGTGTCCAAAAAAACTTTAGCAAGTTTATCTGCGGCTGATATTTCTGGTAAACGCGCTTTTGTGCGAGTTGACTTTAATGTGCCTGTGGATGACCAAGGCAACATCACAGATGATACTCGCATTCGCGCTGCTTTACCAACCATTAAAGATTTGACGCAGAAGGGCGCTAAGGTCATTCTAGCAAGCCATTTTGGTCGTCCCAAAGGTGTTGATGAAAAATTGCGTCTCACACCTGTTGCCAAGCGCCTCTCTGAGTTGTTAGGGCAAGAAGTTGTTAAAACTGATGACTGTATTGGTGATGAAGTGGCGGCTAAAGTCGCGGCGTTAGCAAATGGCCAAGTGCTGTTACTAGAAAATGTCCGTTTCTACAAAGAAGAAGAAGGAAATGATCCAGAATTTGCGAAAAAACTAGCTTCTAACGCTGATTTTTACGTAAATGATGCTTTCGGCACAGCACACCGCGCCCATGCTTCTACAGAAGGTGTGACTCATTATCTGAGTCCTTCTGTGGCTGGATATTTGATTGAAAAAGAATTGCAATACCTCCAAAGCGCGATTGAAAATCCTCAACGTCCTTTGGCTGCAATTGTTGGTGGTTCCAAGGTATCTAGCAAAATCGGCGTGATCGAAACTCTCCTAGAGAAGTGCGACAAGCTAATCATTGGCGGTGGAATGATTTTCACCTTCTACAAAGCCCGTGGTTTAAATGTTGGTAAGTCTTTGGTAGAAGAAGACAAGCTGGAACTAGCAAAATCTTTGGAAGCCAAAGCGAAAGAAAAAGGTGTTACCTTCTTGCTACCTACAGATATTGTCTCGGCGGATAAATTTGCCCCCGATGCCAATGCAACTACTGTCAGCATTGAGAATATCCCTGCTGATGGTATGGGCTTGGATATTGGCCCTGATTCTGTGAAAGTCTTCCAAGAAGCTTTAGCTGATTGCAAGACTGTAATTTGGAACGGGCCTATGGGTGTGTTTGAGTTTGATAAATTTGCTGTCGGTACAGAAGCGATCGCACATACTCTTGCAGATATCAGCAAAACAGGTACAACTACCATTATCGGTGGTGGTGACTCTGTTGCGGCTGTAGAAAAAGTAGGTTTGGCTGATCAAATGAGCCATATTTCTACCGGTGGCGGTGCAAGCTTAGAATTACTCGAAGGCAAAGTTCTGCCCGGTATTGCAGCTTTGAATGATGCGTAATTAAAAGTATGTAGACGCGTAGCGGCTCGCCGCAGGCTAGGGTGAAGTATGAAGTGTGAAATTTCATGCTTTCATCTTCATACTTCATTCCAAATTGCTAAAAGCCTGACTATAAAATTTTTTCATTTCAGACTTCAGGCTTTTTTTGCCAGCCACAAAGCTAGATTACGAACATAAGTTTTAATATCTTCTACAGCCCGTGGCTCGTTTTTCATCCCATTGCCAGGTGGTTCATCCACAAAACTAGGACAGCCTTTAGTAATATCCCAGTTGTAATCCACAAAATGATGAAAACTGGAAGTAGCGACAGTACGTCCTAAATTATTACCTTGTGCATCTTGGTAATGATCAACTGCCACAATTAAATTGAAATCACGACCTGTGATTAAGCTTTTTCCTAAAGCAATTACCTGCGCCTTGGGATTACTGGAAGGTATACCAATTCCGCCTTCATGGGGATGTGCTGGAAAAAATTCAATTACACCTGATGGTGAATTTGGATTTTTTAATAGTTCGTGAATTGGTTCAACAACAGTGATTTGTTGATAATCACCATTCGCGCCTGAATGATAGTTAGGCCAAGAAATATAAGTTGTATAGGGGTCATCTCGACACCAACGAGATTGATCTGGGTCAGGATTTTTGCTATTGAAATAATGAATCTCGCCAATATCAATTAAATCGCACATAGAACAGCCCATATCTTGATGGTCGCGGGTGGTTAAAATTCCGCCCCCACGTTGGCGAAAAGCGTTAATTCCCGCAATATCTTTGGCGGTTAAACCATCACCAACATCTAAAGCAAATAACCAAAGTTCATCAAAATCAGATTGGTCAAGGCTTCCTAAAATCGGATCATTGCCTTCGGCATCGGAAATGCGATCGCGTGCTACAACTGTAAATAAAAAATTACCCGCTTCATCTTGAATAGAGGCTAAATATTCCTGTAGCATTGAAAACCGGAAAATGCTCCAGTCGTTTTCAGTGGTGGGAATTGTTGTTTGTAAAAGAATCTTAATTGGTTCTGCCATACCCTGTAAAAACTGCGGCAATACTCTACCTAACACACAATAGAGTATAGGACTTAATCACAAAAGTTGCCTGTTAAGAATAGGTGTAAGGGTTTTGAAGACTTACACCCTGGCACCCAATTGTTACAGACAAACTTTCTGTATAAATCCTGTTAGTTTATCTTGACACGGAACCTAATAAAACCATAAGAATTAGTTGGTGTGCCTTTTCCCGTCGCCGCAGGTAAGCTCGTTAGACTAGAATTGGTAACATTGACTACTACAGCCCCATTTGTATTATTACCGCAGTTCGCAGGTGTAGATGAATCATTGGCAGCGTAAAAAGCGCCTCGATCAGCATCTGCTGTGTTACTAAAATAAACAGTGGGTGTAGTAGAACCAACAGCCATTGCAATACCTTGGTTTCCTCCGGAAACACCATCATTTGGAGTTTGACCATTAAAAGCTGTGGTAATAAAAGTACTATTAGATGGGATTAAATCACAGAATTTGACATTATTAGCACTATTGCCACCATTAGAGAGAAAATAAATTGTATATTCGACTTCATCCCCTGGCTTGATAGCACCAGCATTTATTTGCCCTCGCAAGTAGTTACTAGGCCATTTGCCATCATTATCATCAGTATCGTAAGGTGATGGAACGTAATCGGTGGCACTTGTAGCGACATTACTACGACCATCCACAACATTAGTTAAAGCTTGATTATTAATACGGGTAATTCGTTTGACTAATACTAGGTTTGCCTTACTACCGTTATTATTTACACCAACGCTAGTAATGCGATTACCAATAATATCCGTATCTCTAGTTGGTAAATAAGTGGAACATCTGCTGCTGGAATTGGTACTGGTAGATTGTTCCCAACAAGCACTAGTATTGGTATCGTTACCATTTGCCGTCAAGCTAATAGACTGACCATCACTGGCATTATCAAGGGATGATTGATAAGTATCGTCCCAAAGATTCAGAGAACTAGGTGGAGGTGTGTTAATTGCACCACTAGAACCATAAGCAACATAATCAATAATTTGATTTTGGCTATCGTACAACCAGACATCATCACCGGTGTTAGTCAGTCGAGTTGAAACCCCTAGCCAATCTTGAAACGCTGCATCTGAAGCTTGAGTGTTGGAGTTTTTAGAACCTATCCAAATAACGGCGTATTCTCCTGGTTTTAAAGTTGTGCCACTGGGAAAGGTGTAATTAAAGCTATTTGCTGTAGCCTCAACACTATTAACAATGAGATTGCCATCTGCTAATTTGACACCACTTAAATCAACAGTTGAAGAGGAAGCATTATAAAGTTCGATAAACTCATCATTTGTACTGGCACTGTTATTTGATCCTGTTTCGTTATATAGCACTTCATTAATAATAATTTTGCCGGCTTGAGGCGAGACTTTGTAAACATCAAAGCCGAAGTTTTGATTGGTTATCGCACTTCCAGAGACAGTAACTGCTAGGTCATTAGGTGTACCCAAAGAAAACCCTACAGGAATGTTGCTATTGGTGGTATCAACTTGAATTTTATAACTACCATTTGCCACACCGGTAAAAGTGTAATTACCAGAAGCGTCCGTACTAGTTACGGTGACAACAGAGTTATCACTAGCTTTGATTAGTTTGACATTAATCCCAGCAGGTAAAGTTGGTTCAACTGTATCAAAATCATCTCCGCGATCGGTATCTTCATATAAAGTGCCAGAGATAGTTGTACCAAAATTAATAATATTTAATGGTGTTGTTTCTGTATTACTGGGATAAAAAGTCCATAAATCTAGTCCTTTAGCGTCGCCAAAAGAACCAGTACATTTTACATTGGTGTTACCATTATTACCAAACTGACCAAATTTCCGGTCATTGTTACTGCTGTTAAACCCAGAAATTGGGTTGCTAAAAGCTGGGTTTGGTTGACCAACACCACAAAGTACATTACCTGGAACACCAACATTTGTACCGCCAATAGTTGTGTATCCGCGGTCATCATAAAATACAGTGGTATTTCCCAAGGGATTAGTACTGTTCAGCATTGTAATGGTCGGCCCACCAGAAAAGTTATTCTCTGCATCCAGTAAAGGAAAGTGATATTCCCCTGAATGAACCTTGACACGGACTGGATAGTTAGTTCCCACTGGGAAATTATCACCGCTATTATCTTTACCATTCCAACTCACAGACTGTAAGCCTGATACGTTCATCACACCTCTTAACACACGGTTTTGGCTGTTAGTCGGGTCAAAATTTGAGCCATCTCTACTAATAACGATTTCGTAGTTACCTGCTATGTTGGTGTTAAAAGTAAAAGTACCGCCTGTACCTAAAGAACTTGTATTGCCACTAGCAGTACCTAAAAAATTCAAATTACTTACACTGGGTACAGTAGGTGTAAGAGGAATACCAGTACCATCCAAGGTGCCATCAGGTCTGTAGCGATCAATAGATGACAGTGCTTGTGTATCTAAAGGATTCAAAAATGTGGCATATTGTGGGCGAGATAAGGTAGTACCCCCTTCTAGGGGACTTAGGGTATTATCTTTTGCCAGAACATTATGATAGAGGGGTGTCTTACCATCGCTATCATAAAATCCTACTTGGTTGCCGTAAAGAATGAATCCATTCGGGTCTGTACCTCTGAGCTTGATTTCATATTGGTAGCCATCTGTCGTGACTGGATAAACGGGAAAATTGAGATATCGACCGTTATCACCAGTAAAAAAGGCAAAATAGTAACTGAATAGCCTACCGTTAATATCTGTGGTTGAGCTGGCACTGCTGCGGACTGTGACATCCCAAGCTGCAACACTGGTACTTTGCTGACCATTAAAATTGTTGGCACTAGTTAACTCAATTTCACCTGTGGAGGCTGTCTCGTTGTTAGAGTTTTCTCCTGATGGGCCAGAAAAGACGATAGTATAAACGCCGGTGGTTGGTGCTTGATAAACACAAGGTATATAACCACTGGTATTACCTGTACCATCAGCAGAACGTGGCCCAGCTAACTCTAGAGTCCGGCTAGTAATTCTACCTGTATTTGTTCCTGATTGAGCCTTACAGCTAAAAGCCGCTGAAGAAGGAATGTTTTCGTTACCAACGAAACCGGTAACAGCGCCTGGGCTAAAAACCCGAATATCACCATTACTAACTTTGACCGCCGAAGACCCCATGAGAATATATTCGCCAGCCTGCGCGTAGACTTTGAGTAAAGTACGGCGCTGTACTATACCATAAGTACTATTACGCCATTCGATGTTAGCACGATTACCAGTAGCTCCACTAGGATAAAGTGTGCGGCTTCCTTCGGCTCGGACAGTTTGCGAGCAAACACTCAGGGCTAATAATGATAATCCTACACTGTTGAATAATCTCTGATAGCATTTTCGAGGTGTTTTTTTGGGTGCTAAAAGATGTTTGTACAGTAGATCCATTGCTGTGTCACTAGCTCCTGATGTCGATTGAATGATAGCGATCGCACCACTAAATTCCCGATATACTCAGAAATACTATTGGCGAAACATGACTAATTCATTTACCAAGTCTTTAGCTTTTAGATTTCCCAAAGTCTCGCTAAATCTACCACCAATTAGTTAAAAAGCTAGATTTATCAACTCTAACGTTGTGGTGGTGGGATTTTCTGCTGTCCAAAACCTTCAAATAATTCGTTGAGTTTCAAGGTTAAACCCAAATAAGGGCCACCAGCAGAACGCACACCGGAAAAATCTCGGTCATCAACTCTGCCAAAAGCATATCCAGCTGCTAAACGCAGATTAGGCGATAAATAATAACCAGTTTCGACAACAAAGCCTGTTTCACTATAATTACCTTGCCCTATCCAACGCGCCTCTCCTACTAAATCCATCTTGTATCCCAAGCGGTAAGTAGCTCTTAATTGCCCTAAATTCACGCTACTAGTCCCGACTAAATCGTTGGCTAGGTAAGATGTACTGTTCCGCAAAGCATATTTACCGTAAAATTCCCATTGCCAATTGGGTGCATAAATAGCTTCTAAAGCAAAAGTGTGGTCTTTAGAGCCTGTACCACTACCTAACAAAATCGTGTCAGGAATCACCGCTGGATTTTCTCGGTATTCATACCGCAGCAAAGCATTAAATTTATCATTGCTGGGGTCACGGTAAGCTAAACCGAGTTTGAGGTTTACCGTATCACCTAAGCCTGTGAGTTTTTGATTAGCTGAGTTTGCCTGTTGATACCTTGCTAAGGCTGTCAATGCTGGCGAAATTTTGCCTGTGGCTGCTGCCGAAATTACTGTATTAGAACCACTCGCAGAAGTGCGATGCTCATAACGCGCACTGGCTTGGAACTCAGGGTTATCACTGTATTCTAAGCCAGCACTGTAACTATCGCCACTTTCAAAACCAATTGATGAAGCGGCTTGACCGACTGTAAAAGGTTGGGCGTATTGTTGTCCTGCTCCGGTGCGGTTGAAGAAGTTGCCAAATACATGTTCATAAGCCAGATTCAGCCGCAAACCAGGAGCGATTGTCCAACGGTTATTTAGGCCAATAGCCCCTTGAGTTGTGAGTTGGTTAGCACCTCCTAAAATTGAGTAACGAGCCGTCAAAGTTGTATCTGTGCCGAGTTTATGCTCACCATTGATGCTTAAACTGGTGATCGAATTCCCACTCTGTTGACCACTACTGTAAAACTGTTGGGCGAGACTGATATTTACGCCAGGGATAGCTGCCCAATTCAAACCCAAGATGGTACGGTCTGGGTAAACAGTATCTGCACTGGAAGAGAGTGTAAGTTCATTTTGAGCAGCGAAGGTCAGGTTTTTGGCGATGGGAAAAGTCAGACGCGATCGCAATTGCTGGGAATCACTCGTTAAAGCATTCACCGGAATCCGATCTTCCCGATGGCGATGAATCCAATCAACATCAACCGTCGCCTTACCTAAGCGTTGTTGAATCCCGGCGGAAATTGTTGTTAAAGAGTTATCAACTTTACTCCCTGGTGTAGCTTCCGAACGTGGTGCAAATAGTTCTTCAAAAGTATCTAGTGGTTGGGGTGCAATTCCAAAGTTATCTTCGTGGTCGTATTGCGCCCGAAAATTGGTTGTTTGTGACAGTCTCGCTGTGACTTGTCCACCATAGCGAGTTTGTCCAGGTACAAAGCTAATGGTGGCATTATTAGCAAAGCCTGTATCAGCAAATCGATAATAAGCACGTCCTTGAATAGTATTGCTAATTTGTCCCTCTGCTTCTAAGCGGTAAGCTGCACCACTGACTTTGCCAATCACTTCTGAGTCATTTGTAGAATGAGCATATTCAGCTATTAGCCTGCCATTACTACCTAACGAAATCAGTGCATCTGCACCATACAGTTGAAAGTCTCGCACTCCTTGATTTTCTTGGACAAAGGTTGCACCTAACCAACTTTCTTGATTCAATGTGCGCGAGAAATGATACTGTAATCGACCTGCATAGATATTACTGTCAGAGTCTTGGCTGTCATATTGATAGCTCACTACAATACGTCGGACTAAGACTTGTCCAGTACTATCTATATCTGTACGAAGAATTGGTTCACGAAAAATTAATGTACCGCGATCGTAATCAATTTCGTAGTCTGGGCCGCGGCTAAGTTGTTTTCGTTGCAATACAGTACCAGGACGGTTTAGTTCTTCTAATTCCAAAAAGACATTTTCACTACCAGCGATGACTAACCTTCTGGAGAGGAAGTAATAACCACTCGTACCATCAGGCGCAATAGTATCTCGTTGAAAGCCTTCGAGATTATTGCCATAAAAGCCTGTAAATTGAAAATTTCCAAAATTGTAGTTAGTTTTAAAGCCGTGTAATTGACGAGTAATAGAGGTAAATTGCTGAGATATCCGAGCAAACTCTTCTGTGTCATAATCACCCCACATGAAATAATCAGGAGCCGCATTCGGAATTTTTGAGGTGCGTTCAAACCGCAAAAATACACTATCTATTGAGGGTGTAACAACATCGGTGCGGGAACTATCACCATAAACAGGATAGTTCTGCTCGTTAAATTGATAATTTCTAAATAAGCGATTGTCGCAGTTGCAATCTTCGTTAAGAGTGCGGGAACTATTATATGCACCGGTAAACAACCATTCGCCGATTGCACCTGTGGCAAATATCGCTGAGTGAAAATCTAATTGAGTGCGGGTATCTTTGTCAGGACGGACAAAATCTCGAAAACTGCTGTAATAATCTGTACCTCTTGCACCTAAACGGACATCGATAACGCCAGTTAATAAACTCGGACGCAAAGCCGTTTCAAATTGCAGTTGGGTAAAGGCTTCTAAATCATTGGTTATGGCACGAATGCGGACGGTTTGGGCTTTTAAATCAGAACGTAATGTAGCGGTAAACTCTCCAGCTTTCGCTTCTACCTGAAATCCTGGTTCATCAGGTTTGAAGTCCTTCCCGACTAACTCTCCCGCCGTTGGGATAACGGTCACAACAGCATCGCGGTTAGAGCGATTGCCATTTTCATCAATTAATTCACCACGAATAGTTGCAGTCGAACGTCCATCAGCCGGAATACGAGCTTCAACTGTTTCTAGTGTGAGCTTTTTTGGCGCACTCCGCACTATTATCCTGACTTTTAGCGATGATTCTGGTTTTCCGACCTCTTGTGCAGAGATGATATTTTCTCCGGCTTGGAGTGAGACACCATACCATGTCTGTGTGACTAAATTGGTCTGACTATCAGTTTCTGTCTGTCCAATTAATGTAGAATCTACCAGTACGCCGTTGACGCGCAATTCTACCTGACTACCATTAGAAAACTGCACACTCACGTTAGTCGCCGGAATATCTAGCACACTATCGGTAGATGGGTTAAGAATTTTGATCGCTGTATTTTGATTGTCTACAGATGCCGCAATTTTACGTAAGTTTTTAGGAATTTTAATATCAGTTGCTGGTTGAAATGGTTGTATGCTGGTTTTTGTGACAACAGGCTCAACCGCGGTCAGTTCGTTAATATTTGGCAACGAACTATCAATCTGATTGTCTTGTGCCAAAGGATTTTGCTCAGAAAGTTCATCAACTTCTCTGGAGGTGTTCACAGAAATCTGATTCTCTGCTGCGGCTGAGGTGGAAGCAGAGGGAAACTGATTCTGGAGATTATTTTCTGTTTCTGGTGTGAATGTTTGGGCTTGAACAACAGCCGGATACAAAACAACGCTGATTGCACCTGCTACAGCACCCATCAGCCTGAGATGAAATGTAGTTACACCGTATATTTGAGGTTTCATACTTTATTTACTCCTGCTGGGGGTGACAGCAAAGTTCATTCGGACTAAGCCGCCAGGTTCTAGACGCACCCAGCGAGATTGGGTATTACGTTCGCGGAATTTGCGGTTGGGAGCTAGGGTGTAGCCGGGAATGCTGCTGAGGTCGAGGACTCCGGTATGACTTCCTGGCAAAACATTGGCAACAGAAAACAAACCATTGGGATCTGTGGTGATGCGATTACCGTTTTCTAAGAAAATTACGGCATTGGGAATTCCTGGTTCACCAGTTTGCTGTTCACCATCAAAGTTTTTATCTTCAAATACACGACCGATAATTGTGCCGCAGTCAGCCACAATCCCCGGACGAATCACTAATTGGTGCGTTGCTGGGCCATCCTTGGCTGCTAGACTATTGTCAGTTCTGAGTACACGGGCGATCGCACTATTGCGACCAGTCCCCCGCACTGCATCGGGTGTAAGTTGGGCAGCGTAGGCAATATTCACCACTTTTTGAGATGGAATTGTCACATCTGTGCGGAAGATAACTGTATTGCCATTGCGCTCTGTGGTAATGTTAACTGCTTGACCATCCAACTCACCGCGCACAGATTTGTTAATAAAATGAAAGCCTAAAGGCAAGTTATCAGTAACAGCTAAGTTGTTTAAACCAGAATCAGATAAGTTTTTTACAGATATGCGGTAGATAACTGTATCCCCTGGTTCCGCAGTGGCGCGATCGCCTGTTTTAATAATTTGTAATTGTTGTGCTGTACATAAATTAGCTGTAAATGCCAAAGCCAATAAACTACGTTGGTTAACTTCTGCCTTTGCAACGGCAACTAATGTGTCTTCAACTCTGGTTGCACCTGTACTATTTAACGGTTCTCCATCCAAAGAAGCTGCCACATATTTCACACTGTTATTATTAGTGCTATCAACACCAGTAATCTGAATTTTAATTCGCCGCTGTTGGTAATTAGAATTTTGTGGTGGATTGACTACCAAAATGTAAGTTTTACCAGCCTCAGTTTGACCTCTATTCGGGTCAAGCAATATGTTGTAAACACCTGCTGGGTTATTTTTCAAGAAAAAAGGATTAGAATTCTCAATATTTGGGTTTTGTCCACCAGGAAGATTATTATTTGGAACATCCGGTAACTCTGTGCGAGTTAAAGATACGATTTTGCCTAATTCTGTACCTGTTGGATCATTAATATCGGCTTCATATAAGCCCACAGAGAAACCTGTATAGTCAGACAATGTTGTTCCAGCACAGCCTAAAATTCTCCCTGATTTGCTACTAGAAATATTAATATCAGTTAATAGTTTTAGCTCACCAGAAATTCCTCGATACGGCCTATTAATATTCTGTGAATCTGTATAAGTATAACTAGCCTGATTGACAATATTGTTTGTTGTTTCTTGTGCCGTTGTATTGACAGGAATATTTATTGTTAAAAAACCAATTACCACAATAATATTAGACAATTTATATTGCCATCTACTACTAAAAATATTTTGTTTTTGTTTTCGTATAACACTGAAAAAATTCATTGTTTTACATACCATTTTTAGTAGATGGATTTACATTCTAAAAATTAATATTTGAGTTGTAAAGCCCAAATAATAAAAAAGTGATGAATTCTCAAACGAAAAATTTGAGGTTTTGTCTTTTTTATTTAGGATTTAACGCACCTGCGTTTGATAAGTGACTTTGAGTGTAGTGTTGGCTGCAATTACTGGGCTATAAAAGCGAATATGTGTATAAGCACTAGCTGGTGCAGGTTGAGTTTGGATATTGCCATTAGGTAGAGTAACTTTAATTGTGGGATTTACTACGAAACTACGCCCACCATCAATGCTGTAGCTAACTTTGACATCACTAGGAAAATTAGCTGACTTTAAAATATAAACCATGCCTTTGGCAATTGGTTGATTGAGATTAAGATTCTTCAGGGGGCGATCGCTTGTATTTTCACCAGTCAAGGTATAGCGTAAGATATCTCCTGGTTTGACAATCGCTTTGTTATTCAAAGCCTGCCATGTGATTTTTTGCTTTCCTTGTTCATCCTTAATTAAAACTTGCTTTTCAGCTGCCAAAAATAACTTTAAAGTCTGTTGTTTTTCAGGACTTTGTGCCACTGCTCTGTTAATTGTCCAGCTATAAAGTAATCCTGGTAGAGGATTTATAAATGAGGCTGTAGTTAGTAATAAAATTGCCCCTATTCCATTGATTAAAATTCGTTGCATTGTAGCCACCCTGATAAATTACTATTAGTTCACTTTGCGCTGGAAGATAAATGTTCCAGTTGCACCAGGTGCAACTGGGTTAGTAAGAGTATTCACATACTTGGTGACATCGCTACTCGCAGTAGTACCACTTTGTTCACCACTAAGAAGATTATTAGCAGGAGTGCCACTGAAGAATTGAGTTGTTCCTGCTCCCTGAACTGAGCCAAGAACATGGCTAGTATCAATTGCACCATTGCCATCATTATCTTTCGCCCAATTATTAGAATTTACAGTGCCACTGCCATCTTCTGTAATTACCACGTTGCCAGCATTTAAAATTACATTATTACTACCACTCGCTGGCTGCGGTTCAGAAATATTTTTGTACTGAATCACGTACTCAATAATGTTGCCTGGTGCTGGTTTTTTTGGTGCTGTACTCAAAGTTCCATCACTTCCTTGCACGGCTGGGCCTGTTCCTTGTAAAACCCGTGACTGTTTGATTAATTGCAAGAAACCAGTATAGACACGATTAATCGTGGTGTTTGTTGCTCGGTCATCTGGTAATCCATTATTATCAGTGTCAACAAATGCTGTAACTGGTACTGAGAAACCTCGTTCAAAGCCAGGATCAGTAGAAAGTCGCGTGTCACTTGGTAAGTCAACAATGACAGTGTAGCTAGCTGTTCCATTGGAAGCTACGTTATCAATGCGTACTGGGTTAGTCGCACTAACTGGATTGCCTGCTACACTACCAGTACCACTTGTAAAGACAAACTGTGTACCATCATATCTATAAGTAGCAGATGCTCCCCCGTAAGATATAGTCACCAATGTATCTACAGGTAAATTACTTGGGTTAGCTGGTGGCGTTGGTATTAAAGAGACATTGGCTGCTACAGTACCCGGATTGAGAATAGTGTTAGTAAAACTTACTTGATCTGGATCAAATGTTGTACCAGGAGTCATATCTGCTGGTACATTGGAAGATTTATTCGTAAAGTCATCATTGTTATTTGTTGGCCCTACTGCTCCAGGAAAACCGTTTGGCCCATTGAGCAGCAAAACAACATCAAGAGTAAATACGTTGGCTTCACCACCAGAGTTGGCGGTTGTATTTTCAGTATCACCAGTATTGTTGCCAGCAGTGTCAGTTCCAGTTGTGGTTAAATCATTTGAATCATTAATATAACCGTCAGGTACAGTCGGTGGTAACTGATCTGGTACACCATCCCCATTTGTATCTGTGTTGGCTGGAGGTGTCATGTTACCTGAAACTCCATTGAAGTTACTGGGGTTTTGATCACCAGATTCGTCAAACACTGGCGCATCTGTTCCTGGGGTTTTACCGAAGACTTGGGCGATGTTGGCGATGGTTAAAGGTGCAGTTTCTCCAGCTTTAACTTTTACTTGAATAGAGAAACTGGTTGATTGTGCATCAGCAGCAGGAAGATAAGTAGATGTGTTGCCATCTACAGTAGTTTTTGCAAAACCGATGCGGGTGACAGTAGATAAAGTTGGGGCTGTGGTTGTCCAGGTAGCAGCGTTAGCAGATGTAGTGACAGGAGTAGTAGAGTAAACGACAGTCCAACCAGTAGGAGCTGTCGGCGCAACTGCTAATTGAGTACCGGCGGGAATAGCATCTGATACTAGGATATTTGTGCCAGAAAGACCTGTTACGACAGAACCTGCTAAGGCTGAAGGCGTGATGTTTTGTCCTGTATTATCAGTAGACCTAACTTGTAAACTTAAGTTGTAGTTGATGGTATCGTCTGTGATATCTCCGAGAGTATTCTGATTGTTATAAGTACCACGAGTTTTGAAGATAGTAGCCAAAGAATAATTTTTTGGATTAATTGTGATGCTGGCTGAGGCGCTGCCTTCTACTACTCCGTTAGCAGGTGTACCTAGAACTTCTACAGGCGTACCATCTGGGTTATCTACCGTGTAAATATCTCTCGCATCATTAACTGAGCCGCTACGTGGGGAGTTGGTTGCGGTTTCAGCAGGGTTAGTTTCCCCTAAAGTAACTTTGATGGTTTGACCTGATGTTGCACCAGAATTGACTGTGACTGGTACTCTGACTAGTATCGTGCCATTCACAGGTATGGAAGATGTGGTAAAGCCACCATTAGGAACATTTGTCCATGTTGTTCCACCGTCGGTACTGTATTGTAGTGTGCCTTGGGTACCTGGGCCTGTAATCCCAGCTTGGGTGGGAATTTGGAATCTAGTTGGGTCGTTACCGACGTTGGTAATTGTAAATGGAAAATAGATGAGATCGCCGATTTGAATAGTTCCACCGTTATCATCTTCAGGTGTACCAGCGACAACGGATATCCCAGCTACTTCGGCTACGGTGACAGTAACGGTATTAGAAGTACTGTTGATTGGTACGTTGGGATTGTTGGGGTCTTCGTAGGTGGCTGTTGCTTGGTTATCGATAGTTGAACCAGCTGCGGTTGGGGTAGTTTGAGCTAACACTGGGGAAACCAAGAAAAACCCGTTAGCTAACAATACTGTTGCTACTAAAGTATTGTGAAATATACAGTTTTGCGCCTTGTGAATTTGGTAACGAGATTTCATTGGGTGTAGTCGCTTAGTATGGTGCAGCCTGATTAATTTCGATGAGAGTCCATATAAATGCTGGAATTGAATTATTCAATTCCAACGGTGATGTAATCCTAATTGCCTACGAGTTATAGATTTTACTTAGACTCGGTACTATTTACCGACACTTTGGCTATTACTTGTTACACCAATATTGCGTAACAATAACAACCTTAAATCAAGCCTCTGGAATTAAAAAACAGTCGAAATACTGGTATACCAAAAATTCATACTTAAAGGTACACAGTAGTTTTTACTAAATCATAGTTAAGATGCTCCTAATTTTTTATACTTCGTTAATATGACAACACCGTAATACTGAGTGTTCATTAACAATAAAAAATAGGTTTTTGTTTGCTCAAAGAATTTAGAGTGCCGGGACAATATATCCGACTATTTTTATCGGGTATGTTTGACTGGTATTTTTACTCGTGTTACTATCAAGCGACAGTTGACGGACAAAACAGGGAAAGCGATCGCTATGACTCAGGCAATCTCCACACACACCCAAACCACCACAGGTAATCTAGAAGCGTTGAAGTGTAAAGAATGTGGTGCAGAATACGAACTCCAAGCTAGTCATGTTTGTGAGTTTTGCTTTGGGCCGTTGGAAGTGAAATATAACTACAACAATATTCGCCTGAGTGTGAGCCGCGAAAAAATTCAAGCCGGGCCAAATTCAATTTGGCGCTATCGTCAATTTTTACCTGTTGCAACTGACAATGTAATTGATGTGGGAACCGGGATGACTCCTTTGGTGCGTTCCCAACGTCTTGCCCGTCGCCTGGGTCTGAATAAGCTTTACATTAAAAATGATGCCGTCAACATGCCTACCCTCAGCTTTAAGGATCGGGTAGTTTCAGTTGCTTTGTCTCGCGCCAGAGAGTTAGGTTTTACGACAGTATCTTGTGCTAGTACTGGTAACTTAGCAAATTCGACAGCAGCGATCGCGGCTCATGCTGGTTTAGACTGCTGCGTATTCATACCCTCTGACTTAGAAGCAGGTAAAGTGCTAGGTAGCTTGATTTACAGTCCTACTCTCATGGCTGTTAAAGGCAACTACGATCAAGTAAACCGCCTCTGTTCGGAAGTAGCAAACACACATGGCTGGGGTTTTGTAAATATTAATCTACGCCCTTACTACTCTGAAGGTTCCAAAACTCTTGGTTTTGAAGTAGCGGAACAATTAGGTTGGCAATTACCAGATCATATAGTTGCACCTTTGGCTTCTGGTTCACTATTTACCAAAATCTATAAAGGCTTCAAAGAATTTGTTGAAGTTGGCTTAGTAGAAGGCAAAAATGTGCGTTTTAGCGGCGCACAAGCTGAAGGTTGTTCACCCATCGCCCAAGCATTTAGAGAAGATCGCGACTTTATCAAGCCTGTGAAACCAAATACAATTGCTAAATCGATCGCAATTGGGAATCCAGCAGATGGTGTCTATGCTGTCGAAATTGCGAAGAAAACAGGCGGTAATATTGAATCAGTTACCGATGCAGAAATTATCGAAGGCATCAAGTTGCTGGCAGAAACCGAAGGTATCTTTACAGAAACAGCAGGTGGAACAACCGTCGCTGTGCTGAAAAAATTGGTAGAAGCTGGCAAAATTGATCCAGATGAAACTACTGTGGTTTATATCACTGGCAATGGTTTGAAAACTCAAGAAGCAGTTCAAGGTTACGTTGGCGAACCATTGACAATTGATGCCAAACTCGATAGTTTTGAACGTGCGCTAGAACGTTCTCGTACTCTAGACCGCCTGGAATGGCAACAAGTTCTAGTTTAAAGGAGACAGGAGTTGAAAGGCAGGAGGCTGATTAGAGGGTGATGCAAACCCACCTCTAATCGTAGACTGCCAAATCACCAGATGATGGCGGGAGACTTAAACCCATATAGGCGAGTCAAAAAGGCTTTATTCTTAATTCAAAATTTTCCCTTCTGCCTCCTGTCCTCTGCTTTCTGCCTCGCCCGAAGGGCAGTTAAAGGTAAAAACCTAAATTTCACACTTCACACTTCACACTTCCAATATGGCTGTTACTGTTTTAATTCCCACTGCTCTCCAAAAGTTCACAGATAATAAAGCTACCATCGAATGCACAGGTAGCAGTGTCGCTGAGTTGTTCAATTCCTTAGAAAAACATTGTCCTGGTATCAAAGAGCGGCTGTGTGATGAACACGGACAACCACGACGCTTTTTAAATTTGTATGTGAATAGTGAAGATATCCGCTTTTTAGAGGGAATAGCTACACCGTTGAAAGATGGTGATGAAGTGAGTATTGTACCTGCTGTTGCAGGCGGTTGAGCCAATAAAATCTAGGTTGGTCAAATCGGTACAATATCTATCTATAAAAATAGCGAACAACTGTTCTCAATTACTTCCCTGTTTATCGAGATTTGCTTGTTGCACCAGTAAGATATTACTGGTGCATTTGTTTTTGTTGACAAAGATAGGACTGATACCATTTCACTTTAAAAAGTATACATATATGAAGATAGCGCCTCGACTTCGCTCGGCGAACAGAAGGAGAGGTTCAGAGAAAGTGATGTGTATCAGTAATTTAGTGAATTGGACGATGCAGTGAAATGTTGATTTTGTTGGGTTTCATTACCCTGCGGGTGTCTAGGTTCCACCCAACCTACCTTGATTTTTCTATGTTTAACAAGATTAATTCACGACTTGACTCCCATGACTGCGGGGATCATCTTGCTGTTTTGATGGAACTGAGGTGGAAACTTTAGAAGTTTTACCACTAGCTTGGGCATAAGGTAAGGGTGTACCCGCAACTAACGCCTCGACATTATTAGCCATGATATTACGAGGTATATCACCGATCGCCTGGGCTATGCTTTCTGCATCTTTAGTTAAAAATACAAAATGGGGAATCCCATCTACGCGATATTTCAACATTTCTGGCAACCATTTGGTGTTATCTACGTTCAGCATGACAAAATTAGCTTTGTCGGCATACTGCTGTTCAAGTTCTGCCATATCTGGTGCCATTTTTTGGCAAACAGTACACCAGTCAGCGTAAAACTCAACGATGGATGGTTTACCGTTACTCACAGCAACATCTAAGGGGGTGGAGTTTTTCGCCAACTCAGCAACGGAAATGGAATTAGTTTCAGTTCTTAACCCTAAGACAAGGGCAACACTCAGGGCGATCGCTACTATTACAATTAAGAAGTTTCTCAAACGCGCCCCAAATTTAGATTCCGGTTTGGCGGGAGAATTAACGGGTGCTTCTGTAGTCATAGCAAATTTATTCATACTTATTAACTATTGCCACTATTTAGTTTATCGTTTTCTTTTTATCTGTCCGCCTCTACCTGCTTAAACCTGTGAAAAAACGAGTTACTCTAACATTCCCCAAGCGTGCCATTCAAATGCCTGTAACCTATGTACTGGCAAAAGATTTTAATGTAGCTGCCAATATTATCCGCGCCCAAGTTGCCCCCAATCAAATTGGTAAACTGGTGGTGGAACTCTCTGGAGATATTGATCAGTTAGATGCAGCAATTGAATGGATGCGATCGCGTCACATTGGTGTATCTTCCAGTTTGGGAGAAATTGCCATTGATGAAGATGTTTGTGTTGACTGTGGCTTATGTACTGGAGTATGTCCCACAGAAGCACTGAGTCTGCACCCAGAAACATTCAAGCTAACGTTTACGCGATCGCGCTGTATTGTTTGTGAACAGTGTATTCCGACTTGTCCTGTGCAAGCGATTTCCACTAACCTTTAACTTCAGGGGAATATATCGGCTGTGATGTTGCGATCGTCAATTAACCTAGTCTCAGCCGGAAAATCATAAACCACTAACAGCGAAGGCACTCCTGATATATCTTGGAATCTAGAGTTTTAAGGAATTCTACCTAAGATATAGCGATTAAATTCGATTTCAATTTTTGCTAGTCTAGAAACATTTTTTTGATCAGATTGGTCAGGTTTTGGTTTTTTGCGTTTGTAGCTATGGGAACCGAAAATCCATACATAATAGTCTGTATACGCCATTCCTTCAATATCAATTTCCTCATCTTCGGAGGCGGGTAAATTTAAAAAGTCTGAGACTCTATATTGTTGGTGTTCTGCAAATTTATTTGCCTCACTCAACGTTAGTCTTTCCAAGGTAGAAGTTTCATCTGAACCCAACCATAAATGTTTTTCAGGCGTTAACCTGACTCCCGAAATATCTGTTCTTTATTCTTGAAAGCTTCAGTAAATCAGAGAATAACTGGCTGGATAGTCTGCAATTTTTCTATAGTTTTTATAAAATTTTTAATTTGTAATTATCATCAATCTTTAACAGTTATAATAACCATTTTACTTATAAATCGCTCAATATATCTCTTAAATAAATTTGTTTTTATGTTTATAATCAACCCGAAATATTATAATGTTAATACTTATTATGATGATTATTGGCTTAAAAAAACTATCTAGAGATAGATGATTTTTTAAACTAATGCTAGTATGCAATAAACCCAATAAGTAACTAGTTGTTATTAATTATGAAATTAGCCACCAAACCCACCGTAAAAACCCTAGGCGAATACGCCTACCAAGCAATTCAAAAGCATTTTAATAAAACTTTAAAGTACGAAAAAACTGTTAAAAAAGATGAAGATCCCGAAGCATTACATCAAATGCGTGTGGGAATGCGCCGTCTCCGCACCGCAGTTAGTCGGTTTGATGTTGTATTAGATTTGCCCAAGCCAGCCAGCGATAAAAATATAGGCAAAATTGCTCGCCGATTGGGTAGCCTCAGAGACTTAGATGTACTCAAAGAAAGTTTAGAACAGCTTTACCAACCAAAACTACCCCATAAAGAACAAAAATCTCTAAATAAGGCTTTTCAGGCTTTAGCAAAACAGCGAGAAGTTGCATTAGCTGATGTGTTGAATACACTTAAAGATGAACCATATAAATCTTTTAAGCAAACATTAGAAGAATGGTTAGAAAAACCTCAATATCAATCTTTAGGTTCTCTGCCAATTCAGCAAGTATTACCAGATTTACTGTTACCAGAAGTCAGTATTTTCTTTCTCCATCCTGGTTGGTTAGTCGGGACTCAAGTTACAGAGTCAGAAGTGAAAATTCGCCATGATTGGCAAGCTGAAAAAATAGAACAACATTTAACTAGTAAAGGTGATACGATTCATGATTTACGCAAACAAGCAAAACGGTTGCGTTATCAAATGGAATTATTTGCTGAATTATATGCAGACTCTTACACAGGTTACATTGCAGAAGTAAAAAGCATACAAGATATTTTAGGGAGCATTCAAGACAGCGTAGTGATGGGAGAGTGGCTAACAGATATTTTTAAATCAGAATTCCACGCGCATCTGCCTACCTTAGCTAACTTATTAGCAGAACATCGTTACCAATTATGGCAGCAGTGGCAACCATTACAAGAAAAATACTTGATAGTGGAAAATCGACATAATTTTCATTTAGCCATCTTGCAGCCAGCGTAAAATTTTGACAGTGATTTTATCTGATTTTTTTGGCACTAACGAGGAGTTAAACTAATAGGAGCCTCAAGGGATAAGACATAAACACTGCTTTGGGGAATTTGCACAATCCGGGTGTTTTCTGCGGAACGCAAGCCTGTCAACAATCCTACAGCACTGCCTAACATAGCTCCTCGATCAAATTGCTCAGGATCTCCTTGGCTGATAAAGCCTAAAGTACTGCCGCCAATTCTCCCCCAAACTGAACCATTTTCGATCGCCTTATCATTAGCTCGTACATGGGTAATGGTAGTACCAGGAATAACTTGGCTAGAGGCTTTAATGGTGACAATTCTGCCGTTAATTACTAAAGACTGGGCTACAATTTTCGCTCCGCCTTCTTTTGGTTTTAAAACTATACTGACAGGCGTGTTTTCAGGTGCGATGATGTTGCCGTGAGCATCTTTAATGGCACTAGCTAAAGGAAGAGTTAGAGGATAATCTTTCTTTTGTCCAACATCGATGGTCACAGGTGCAGGAAAAGCCACAATAATTGCGGTATCTTGAGGTATGGTAATTTCGGAACTGATGGCTTGTGGTTGTGGTTCGTCAGGTGGAACTTGTTGAGCATGAGTAGGTAATGTAGCTGTACCCAACAAAGAGATAGAACAAGCAAGGCTCAATAAAAGATGTGTTTTCATAACCGTTTTCCTTTGAATGTGAGTGTTTAGTGTGCGGGTTTCATCCCTTCACTCAATCAATAGGTTTGGGGTTATGAGTTTATGCAGTCTCTCGGACTAGCTTTAAAAAATATATTGTCTACATAGATTCTAGCGATCGCATCTCCCAATCATTAGTGTCTCTATCATCTGCGCCGACTCTGGTTAAAGCACATACTGATCAAGCCAATGATAGATGCTATGGCAAATACATTTAAGGGATTGAAGGCAATTGAAAAATTAGCGTCCTGTTCATATCGCCAACGAAATAACCAAAAATTATCATTACCGATAACAAAAGAAGGGACTTGAAGAATAGTAAACAATACCAGTAGCAATAGAATAATTGCACTTAAGCCCAGGAATGTCGGTACAGTGATTTTTAACCAAGACCAGAAGCGTATTGAAACTTTTGCAAAATAAATATTTCTGTCACCTTTTGATCACATTCATTTTTCATAATCTTGGTGATTAACATTAATCATCTTGATACAAAAAAATGGCAGCAACCTCTGAAATAATCACGCAGCCAAAGCAATGGCACAATTTACCAGCCTCAAAGGTAGCTCAGAACTTCAGCACTAATCCAGAAACAGGTTTAACTTCAGATGAGGTAGTAAAACGACGAGAACGTTACGGTACTAATGAACTTAAGGGTAAATCGGGAACGAACCCAATAATCAGATTTCTATTGCAATTTAACCAACCATTGCTGTACATTTTGCTGATTGCGGTTGCAATTAAAGCGTTAATTGGACAGTGGGTAAATGCTTGGGTAATTTGGGGCGTAACTTTGATTAACGCCATTATAGGTTTTATTCAAGAATCAAAAGCCGAAAGTGCGATCGCAGCTTTAGCTTCTTCAGTCCAAACCAATGCAACTATTCTCCGCAACGGTCAAAAGGTAGAAGTTCCCTCGACAGAGTTAGTACCAGGAGATGTCGTCTTACTCACTTCTGGCGATAAAGTCCCGGCGGATTTGCGTTTGGTAAAATCTCGCAATCTGCAAGTTAATGAATCAGCACTCACAGGTGAGTCAGTCGCTATTGAAAAAAATATCGAACCCGTTGAGGTAGATGCAGTTTTAGCAGAACGGGCTAATATGGCTTATGCTGGTAGCTTTGTGACTTTCGGCACTGGTAAGGGAATTGTCGTCGCCATTGGCGAAGCCACAGAAACCGGGCGGATTTCCCAACTGATTGAACAAGGAACGAGTTTAAAAACTCCCTTGACGCGAAAATTTGATAAATTTAGCCGTACCTTGCTGTACATTATTCTAGGTATCGCTGCGCTGACGTTTGCAGTCGGGTTAGGATATGGCAATTCTTGGGCAGGAATGTTTGAGGCGGCTGTGGCTTTTGCGGTGAGTGCGATTCCTGAAGGATTGCCAGCAGTAGTAACTGTGACATTAGCCATTGGTGTTTCCCGTATGGCTCGCCGCCATGCGATCGTGCGGAAACTGCCAGCCGTGGAAACTTTGGGCGGTGCTACAGTCATCTGCTCTGATAAAACAGGGACGCTCACCGAAAACCAAATGACTGTACAAGCAATTTATGCAGGTGGTGAACAATATACAGTCACAGGTACAGGTTACGCCCCAGAAGGAGAAATTTTAGCAGATGAACAGCCTATAGACTGGCAAAATTTCCCTGCGTTAGCAGAATGTCTGCAAGTGGGACTTTTATGTAATGACTCGCACCTCGAACAAAAGGATGGACAATGGCAAGTTGTGGGTGATCCTACCGAGGGAGCATTGATTACTGCTGCTCATAAAATTGGACTGCATCGCAGCGACTTAGATACTCAAATGCCCAGAATAGATGTCATTCCGTTTGAGTCTGAGTTTCAATATATGGCAACCTTGCATCAGGGCGGAAGTTCCTCCCAAAGAACCATTTACGTTAAAGGTTCAGTAGAAGCTATTCTCAAACGTTGTCAGCAGATGTTAAATGTGGAGGGTAACAACACCTCTGTTGATGCAGACACCATACATCAAGAAGTTGATGTGATGGCGAACCTGGGTTTACGGGTGCTGGCGTTGGCGAAAAAATCTGTCTCAGCTACTCAAGATACCCTCGACCATGCAGATATCGAGCAGGATTTGGTATTTTTGGGATTGCAAGGAATGATTGATCCGCCTAGAACAGAAGCAATTAAGGCGGTAGCAGCCTGTCAGAATGCAGGTATTCAAGTCAAAATGATTACCGGCGACCACGCAGTAACAGCAAGAGCGATCGCCCAGCGCATGGGCTTTAATCAAGATGGTGAAGTGTTGGCTTTTACGGGTAGTCAACTTGCCCAAATGGATAATTCTGCATTGGCTACGGCGATAGAAGATGGTTCAGTATTTGCTCGTGTTGCACCAGAACAGAAACTCCGCCTTGTTGAAGCCTTGCAATCAAAAGGTGAAATAGTGGCGATGACAGGGGATGGTGTAAATGATGCACCAGCCTTAAGACAAGCAGACATTGGCATTGCAATGGGGGGTGCGGGTACAGAAGTCGCCAAAGAAGCCTCAGACATGATTTTGACTGATGATAACTTCGCCTCCATAGAAGCTGCGGTGGAAGAAGGGCGGACTGTTTATCGTAATTTATTGAAAGCGATCGCCTTCATCTTACCTGTTAATGGTGGTGAATCAATGACGATTTTAATTAGCATTTTATTTGCCAGAGAATTGCCTATTTTATCTTTACAAGTATTGTGGCTAAATATGGTTAACTCCATCGCTATGACTGTACCTTTAGCCTTTGAGCCAAAATCTCAAAGAGTCATGCAACAAAAACCGCGTAGCCCTCGTGAACCTTTACTTTCTAAAAGTTTAGTTAAGCGTATAGCGGTAATTTCTGTGTTTAACTGGATTTTAATTTTTGGTGTATTTGAATGGATCAAACAAACTACAGGCAATATTGATTTAGGTCGAACAATGGCGATTCAAGCTTTAGTAGCTGGTAGGCTATTTTATCTTTTAAGTATTAGCCAATTAGGAGTTTTTCTAATTAATCAATTACGAGGAATTAGACAAACATTCAGCGATGCTTCAGCTATTGGAATTGGCATTGCTACTACGATATTTTTACAAATAATTTTCAGTCAGTGGAGCTTAATGAATAACTTATTTGCTACTGCGCCACTGAACTTAAATCAATGGTTAATTTGCTTACTTGTTGCTCTACCAATGATTATAGTAGCTGCATTAGTTAACCGCTTTGACCCTCTTAGTTAAGATTTAATACCTTAGAAAACATCACGGTGACTGTCGAGGAAATTGCCCATCACAGTCAGACAAAATTCTCCACATTACCCAATAAAAAGATTCATAAAAATTATTCCATGACTTAACCAAGGAAAAATACGCAGTAGTTGAAAGTCATATTCCAATGAGTCGTGCGGGAACTTCAGAAGAAATGGCCGCAGCCGTAGCTTTTTTAGCATCTGATGAAGCCGCATATATCACGGGACAAACACTATTTATTGATGGTGGGCTAACACTCTACGCTGACTTTCGGGAAACTTGGTCGGCTTGAGATATATGATGACAGTGCTGTCATATTTGCAATTTACCGTTGAAAAAATATCATTTATACAGCCTCAAGCGATCGCATCTCTCAATCACTACTTTCCCCGATTTAACTCCCGCCTACGCAACTTTACTAAAATTCGGACTCGCCGCTTGAACTGTTCAAAATCATCTGCACTCAATTTTGTTTTCTGCCAGACTGGACGTTGCATCAGTCGCTCAGTCCATTCATTTATCTTGGGATAATGATTCAAGTTAATACCTAAACTTGGTAAGGAAGACACAGCTATACCAGCAACTATATCTGCTAAAGTTAACTGTTCACTGCCAAAATAGAAAGAATTACCCAATAATTCCGTCAAGAATAGTAGCACTTTATCTATATGCTGTGTGGCTTTAAGAAATTGCGGTGAGTCTGCATTTTCATAAATTAATGAGACTATTTGTGGAAATAATTCATTAGCAGTCACATACTGCACCATTCGTACTTTTGCTAAAGCTTGATGTTCTTTGGGTAGTAGTGAAGGTGTAGGATATTTTGCTTCTAAATAGTCCATAATTGCTAGAGATTCGACTATTTGTAAGTCATCATCAACTAGGACTGGAATATGATGAAAAGGATTAACTTTTAAAAATTCTGGTTGTAATTGATCACCATCTAAATTCATCAAGATTGGCTCAAAAGCAATTTCTTTTTCTAGTAAAGTGAGCCATACACGCCGCGCATTGGGGGAAATGGGATTGTAGTAAAACTTCAACATCACTCAATATTCCTCAAAATAAAAGACCGAAAGGTTTGTAATTAGACAAAAAAATTTAACTTTGTGTTCCAAGTCATATTCAAGACCGAAAGGTCTTTTAATTTTAAAAAATGCTACATTTTGATAATTATGCGAATCTAAATTGTCATTTAAAGCTTATATCATGTCCGGTTAATCAGTTATGATTCCAGAAATCTGTGCAGAAACGTTAAAACCCTCTCTCCTCCCCCTCTGCTTTAATAATAAGTATTTGACCGGACACGATATTATGCACCAATTTAAACTTCTACCTTGTAATTCAAATTTAATTCATCTCCGGTTGTTCCTCTAATGCCCCAATTAGATTTTGGTGTTTCAAAAAGAGTAATTTCAATATCATTCACAGAAATATCAAAAGTTTTATGAATATTTTGAATCAATTGTCGAATTAGCTCTTTTTTTGTTTCAACTGAGCGTCCTTCAAACATAATAATTTCGATAACTAAATAATTATCTGACCTATCGCTAGGATAATAAAAATTGTCTTTTTCTAATGGAAAGTATCGCTGAAATTTCTTTTCTGGCGGAACTTTGAAAATCTCAATTAGTGAGGTATGAATAATGTGAGATAAATCTGATTTAATTGGATTTAGTTTATCTGCTAAACCATATACTTTAACTTGTACCATAGCTTTTAAGATTAGTGTTTATATACTGTTTTAAATGAGTAATTGCTCTTTGTATATGAATTACATCGTCATATAATTTGCTCATCATGATTGCACCTTCTAAGGTAGCAATAATAATAGTTGCAACTTCCTCTGCATTTACTTCAGTGCGAATTTCACCTCTATCTATTCCCTTGGTAATAATTTGAGAAATTAAGTTAAGCCAAGAGTTCATTGCTTGTCGCGCCCGATCGCGCAATGCTGGATGAGCATCATCACTCTCAATTGCTGTATTCAACAGTGGACAACCACCTTTAATTGGTGGATGCTCAACAAAGCTGCTAAATACTTCCATAATTGCTTCTAGACGTTCACTTGCATGGTGTTGACTGCGAAGTGCGGCTTTTGTTCGCTGACTGACAAGCGCGATCGCAAAATCAAATGCTTGTAATGCTAGTTCATCTTTACTAGAAAAGTGATTGTAAATTCCTCCTTTCTGCAATCCGGTAACACGCATAATATCTGAAATCGACGCACCCGCATATCCCTGTTGGTTAAACAGTTCCGCCGCTTGTTGGAGAATGCGAGTTTTGGTTTCTTCACCTTTGGACATATAGAAAAGTGCTGAGTGCTGAGTGTATATTCAGCATTTTTAAGCTTTTATGTCAATTTTACCGACCGATTGGTCTGATTAAAAATAACATAATCAAAAGTGATAAATCAATCCTGACAGAAATGATTAAGAATAAATACAGTCTTGATGATGAATTATGTTTCCCAACCGTTACCAAAACCTTAATCGGATTCAGCAACTTGACCCAGTAACCGACCATAGCGAGATATATTATCTGATGTCGGGGTATGAATTTTCTTGGGAAATGCAGCGATCGCTCGAAGTGGCTTTAATGCGAACTTACTGTGTTCCCAGCATTTCTAAATTACTGGATAAAACCAAAGAATTTCATCAGCGTCCGCAAAAACGCTATGACGACACATCGATTTTGTTGGTAGAAATTGTTAAATGGGGTTATAAAAGCGATCGCGGTCAACAAGCATTGCAACGGATGAACTCCATCCACGGACGCTTTAAAATTGACAACGCTGATTTCTTATATGTACTATCGACCTTTATTTATGATCCTATCGATTGGAATGCCAATTTTGGTTGGCGGTTGATGTGCGAACAAGAAAAATTAGCGTCCTTTTACTTTTGGCGAGAAGTTGGTAAGAGAATGCACATTGAAAATATTCCCGAAACCTACGCAGAGTTTGAACGCTATAAACTCAACTACGAAAAGGAAAATTTTCGCTATTCTGATACAAACCGCCGTGTTGGAGAATCAACACTGGCTTTATTTTTAAGTTGGTTTCCTTGGTGGATGCGAAAACCATTGAAACCAATCGTCTATGCCTTACTGGATGAGACAATGCTTGATGCCTTTGGTTTTGAACATCCTTCTCCGTGGTTGCGTTCTATTATGGTCAAAATCCTCAAATTCCGCGCCAAATTCATGCACTGGCTTCCGCCTCGGACTCAGACTAATTTTTATATTGATTCTCCTATCCGCAGTTACCCGAATGGTTATGAAATAGCTAATGTGGGGCCAGAAAAGTTACAGATGAAGTAAGGTTTGTGGTTGAGTAAGCGATCGCTGGGCGGTAAAACTGCAAAAATTAGGCATTGGTGATTCAATTACTCAAACCTGATATAAACTAACTATGACTCAACTTCCCGACAGTCTTGAAGATGCGATCGCCCAAGCCCGTGAGGCTACAAAAGCCGCTTTAGCAGATGGTTACAATCGTGTACAAATTGATTTGCTGTTCCCGGAACTCAAACAAATGCCCATAGCAGAACAATTTATACCGCTATTTGCTGAATATGAGTCGCGGTTGAAAGTGTTCTTTGCTGATGCTGGTGGTGCAGCCTTAGCGCGGCGTGATTGGGTAGATGCACCATTCCAAATTCTGGATATTGGTACGGGTAGGGCTGTTTCGATTCAATCTAAAATTCAGCCAGAAGACGAAATTTTCTTATTTGTTTCCCCTACTGCTGTGGAAATACCCCAACTAGAAAAAGTTTGTGAAATTATTGGCGATCGCCCTTTGGTCATGTTAAATCCACGCCTAGAAGATTCTGGGACTGTGGGTATTGGTTATGCAGCTAGACAAGTCCGCCAAAGGTTTCTGAATACCATTGAATCTTGTTACTATCTGCGCCCAGTTGATGAAACCACGGCTGTATTTCGCTGCTATCCCGGACAGTGGGAAGTTTTAGTACAAAAAGGCGAAAATTGGGAAATAATTGCCGAACTACCCAAAAAACCATCGGGTGATGATATCGATTATCTTCTCATGCAAGGGCGATCGCAGGGTTCAAGTGACGCTACACCTGTGAAAAAGCCCAGTATGTTTAAGAGTTTGCAACGGTTTATCAAGGCATTGAGTAGTTAGTCAAGCTGGGGTAGCAAAGGAATATATCTTTGCTACCTCTGTGTTGTAATAAAAAAAAAGGTAGGAAGCCCTACCTTAATACCCAAAAAAAAGCATTTTGTAACCAAATACAGCATTTAATATCACACATAGATATGACGACGATATTGCAACCACACGACAATGTTGTGAATAATCTTACAGCTTGACGGCTTGGACTAGTTTGCCATCTTCCATCTGTACAATGCGATCGGCTATGTCTAAAATGCGATGGTCGTGTGTCACCATCAGGATGGTACAGCCTTGTTCCTTGGCGAGTTTTTGCATCAGGTTGACAACATCTCGACCAGATTGACTATCAAGGGCGGCTGTTGGTTCATCGGCTAAAACAATTTTGGGATAACTCACCAAAGCGCGGGCGATCGCAACTCGTTGTTTTTGTCCACCTGATAATTTGTCAGGATAGTAATGTAAATGATTTCCTAAACCAACTTGCTCTAACATCTGAATTGAGCGAGTTTGGATTTCTTGGGAACTAATATGAGTGTGTAATTCTAAACCAACTTTGACATTCTGTACTGCTGTTAAACTACCATGCAGGTTGTGTGCCTGAAAAATGTAACCATTATGGCGGCGAGTTTTAACTAATTGTTCTGCTGTCGCCCCACAAAGTTCTTGTCCTAAAACCTGCAAACTGCCAAATTGTGAAGAGCGCAACCCACCAACTAAAGTTAACAAGGTAGTTTTACCAGAACCAGAAGGGCCTGTCAAAATAATAATTTCACCAGCGTTAATTTCTAAGTTGATTTTAAACAAGACTTGCTTACGCAATGGCCCATAACCAAAGTAGTGATTGAGATTTTCAATAGCAATAATGGGTTTGTGAGTCATTTTAAAACATATCCGCAGGGTCAGCAGATTGGAGTTTACGAGTAGCGATCGCTCCAGAAATTGCACACATAATAAAAGTGAGAATTATGACTTGCAATCCCCGCATTAAAGTCATATACATTGGTAAATTGGTTGCAGCGCGAGTTAGTTGATAAAGTCCTAAAGACACGGCAACACCGGGAATAAACCCAAGTAATGCTAATATTAATGCTTCTTCAAAAATGACACCAAGTAAATAGTAATTCCGGTAGCCAATCGCTTTAAATGTGGCATATTCTCTGATATGGGCATTCACGTCAGCAGAAAGAACTTGGTAAACAATAATTACCCCTACCACAAACCCCATTGATACACCCAAGCTAAAAATAAACCCAATGGGGGAATTGGTTCGCCAAAAGTTGTTTTCAAATTCAATAAATTCGGCATGAGTTAACACTTTGACATCATCTCTCAGGTGTGATTTCAAAGCCATTGCAACTTGTTTCGCTTCATAGCCAGGTTTGACTTTAATTAAACCCAAACTAATACTACTTGACTGTCGCCGAGGAAATATCCGCAAAAAGTTCTGGTCGCTAGTCATCAAGCTACCATCTGCCCCAAACGACGCACCAACTTGGAACAATCCAGTAATTCTAATTGTGCGTCGTTCCATTTCTGTGGTAAGAATTTTACCTTGATCAATTTGGGCGATCGCTTTTTGATAATCACCTCTTGCACCACGGTCAAATAGTACGTTATCAGGTAAGGCGATGGTTTGTAATTGTTGGTTGACATCGGGTAAATCAAACACTGGCTTATTAGGATTAAACCCAATGACTAACACCCCCGTCTCACGGCGCGTTTGGGGATTCTTCCAAATACTGTTACTAAAATACATTGGTTCGGCTGACTCTACCCCTGGTACATCCATCGCTTGATACAAGCGTCGCCGCGAAAACGAAGACATGCTTTGCAAGTTACGGGCTTGAGGACTCAGTAATACAATATCGGCTTTTAAACTGCGATGCAGTCTTGTATTACTGTCATACAATGCCCTCTCAAAGCCAAGCTGCATAAACATCAGCACATCCGCAAAGGCAATACCTGATAATGCTACCAACAGCCGACTTTTTTCATGACTCAGTTGCAGCCATCCCAAAGGTGTGCGTCGCTGTATATGTTTGATTATTCCCATCATCTGTAGTTACGCAAAATTAAATCATGGAGAGAGGGAACAGGTTAAAGGTTACAGGTGACAGGAAAAGAATTGGTGTAAATAATTCAGCAGAATTATTTATAGTCCCTAGCCCCTAGTCTCTAGCCTCTTAATCACAGTTGAATCACCACCTTGACTTGCATATTGCTGAGAGTGGCTGCTTTTTGACTGGATGTTTTATCGAGTCGGATATGTACTTCGACGATTCGGTTATCAATGTTACTCAAAGGGTCAGTATTCACAAGATTTTGTCGCCGTACTTGTAAGCCTTTGCGTTCTACAGTTCCTTGTAATTCAATAGGTAGAAAATCACCGACTATTTGGACTTTTTGTCCTGGGCTGACTTTACCAATATCACTTTCATACACTTCGGCGACGACATACATTTGGCTAGTTTGTCCAATGTCCGCAATGCCATCGTTACTAATTAATTCCCCTGGCTGGGCGTGGATTTCAATCACTTGACCATCTTGAAGCGATCGCACGTAAGCTTGTTCTAAATTTACCTTAGCCCGATTCATTGCTGCTATGGCGCGGTTTACTTCGGCTTGGGCGGCTTCTACATCGACTTGCGGAACTTCGGTAATTTGGTCTAATGTAGCTGCGGCTTCTTGAATTTGTTGTTCACTAGCTGCTTGAATGCGTTTTAACTGGGCTTGGGCTTCTTGGAGACTTTTTTGGGCTGTTTCTAAACTTAAACGTTTGCTATCGCGTTGGGAAATGGAAATTGCACCTTCTTTAAACAAAATTTGATAACGATTGTTTTCAATGACAGCGTTGGCGACTTCGGCTTGTAAGCGGGAAACTGTGGCGACTTGAGCAGCAATATCACCTTGACGTTCGGCTTGGAGGCGGGTGATTTTCGCGGTTTGGGCGGCAATTTCTCCGCGTTTTGCACCTGTTTTGGTACGATTTAGGTTCGCTTGGGCAACTTTTACTTGTTCTTGCGCTTCTTTATATGCTGCTTCTAAGCGATCGCGATTATCTAAAATGGCAATTATTTGCCCTGCTTTTACCTTATCCCCTTCATTAATTAATAATTGTTCGACTCGACTAACTTCTGTTGAGGTCGAGGCTGAGAGTTTTATCAGTTTTCCTTTTGGTTCAATTCGCCCTAAAGCTGTGACTGTCTTGATTTCTGGTAACAGCACAGATGAATTTTGCGCTCTTTGGTTAGCAACTTCCCGAAACTTCAACACAGTAAAAAAACTGCTGCCAATTACGGTTAAAGATACAATAGTCGCTATCAAAAAAGGTGGACGGAAAATTAACTGACGAGATATCGGTCTGCCTAGCTTTGAGTTCTGCACGATAGCATACCTTTGAAACCATTCCAATTGGTTGATTCAAATTCCGGTGGCAAAATAGAGTTTTGGTAAATGTCATAACCCAGTTTTGATGATTGGATATTGAAAAGAATATAGAGGTTTAAAATCACACCCACACCCTCATACCCTTACACCCTTATCTATGTAAAACCTGATGTAGATGCTCAACGGTTATTCAAGAACAATGAAGCGGGAAATACAAAACTAAACCGTATAGTTATATAATTAGGATTATACTAAACCGAGTAGTTTAGTCAAGCGATCGCGAAAAAGTATTTACTATTTAAGAGCATTGCTCAACTGACTTCCGAATCAGGTGTTACAGCTACAGGACTTTAGCAGTGAGAAGAAAAATCAAAGGTGTGAGCGAGGGTGTAAGGGTGAACTGACAGGTGTAGGTTTTTGATGTGGGTATGAGTGGACACTCTCAGACAGAGTTCTAAACGTGGTTCAAATAACGAAATTTCGTTCTTAGGTAAAAAATCAAAGACTAAAATTTGAGTTTTCAACTAACGGAAAAACCCCATTTCAGCCACGTTTGTAAAATACCTACACCTGTCAGGTAAGGGTGAAGGGGTGTATGTTAGGACTTACGCAAAAAAACGAAAAAATAAGGTTTTAGTAAAGGGTGCAGGGGTATAAGAGTGTAAGGGTGTAAGTATTCAAAACCCTTACACCCCATACCCTTTCACCCCCACACCCAACCTCCACAGACAATGTTGGTGCGTCAGTCCTAAGCTACAGAAAATCTTCAGAACGATTACAAAATCAGGAATATTGCAACATGGCACGCCCAAAAGTGGGAGAAATTGACCGTTCCAATTCAACAGAAAAAGTCGAAAAGATTCTCCAAGGGGCAATGCAGGAGTTTCTCGCCCACGGCTACGCCGCTACGAGTATGGATAAGGTAGCAGAAGCCGCCAACGTTTCTAAAGCTACGGTATACAGCCATTTTCAAGATAAAGAAGGGTTATTTCGGGCATTAATCGAAAAATTGGCTAGAAAGCGGTTTCACTCTATTTTAGGGACACACCCCCTCCAAGGGGAACCTTATATTGTGCTGCGGCGGTTAGCCAAAACAGCATTAGACCAAATGGTGAATGACCAAGAATATCAAGCATTTGAGCGGCTGTTAATGGGAGAGTCGGCGCGTTTCCCAGAATTGGCGCAGGTATTTATTGCGAGTATTGCCAAACCCGCCATTGAGACTATCAGTAAATATTTAGCATCATGTTCGGAATTAAACATCCCCGACCCAGAAGCCACAGCCAGAATACTCATCGGTTCACTGGTGCATTTTGTGATGACACAGGAAATTATGCACGGTAAGAATATTATGCCAATGGAGAGCGATCGCTTGATTGATGCCTTAACCCACCTAATTGTCAATTGCGCTGATTAACAGCTTGAATTTTCCATAAACCAAAAACTGGATTTTTCTCGATGTAAGCAGGTTCTAAATGATAGTTAACCTTTAAATATCTGTGTAAATTTCGTGATGGATAAAACAAAAATAAATTATCTGTGGCTTTGGGAATTACCAAATTTTGAGGCTGAGTAGTTAGCTGAAAATTCACATCTGCATTAACTATATGAGTTAATCCTAAAATATAGGGAAAATTAGCATCACTAACTAATACAGGCTGAGAAGTTTGATTGATCACAGCAGCAACTTGATTTAGTCTTAAATTATTTGCCGCACCTTTATTCCACCAAATATCTTCTGGGGAAAGAATTACGCAAGATATCACCCCACAAGAAATGATAAAAATAGTCATCAATCGCCAGATATTCTGCCGTTTTATGCTTTGAAGTGCAACTAACTTACTAGCTAAAAGATGAGCTACCGTTAATTGAATTCCTAAAAATGTCGGTATTAGATATCTCGCAACTCCCGAACGTCTACCGCCAGAAATAATATCAGGAATAATTAAGGCTATTGCCGTTGTTAAAGTTAAAGTAAATATAAATAACCAAGTAGTTTTAGGTGTTGAACGATAGAGATAATAAAATCCATAACTAATTAAAATTACAATAACCAAAGTAAATGGTATCAACCAAATTATTGCTTTAAATGAGATATTATCATTAATAATTACCCAATCTAGAAAAATTCGAGTTATATTGAGCAGCCATTTCCCAATTAACGCTGGTAAACTTGTCGCTTCTTTGATCCAGTCTAGTCTTTGAATTCTGCCAGAGATTTTACCTTGGTAAATAACTATCAGCCAAGGAATAAAGGCGATAATGGTTACTGTGACAGATAATAGATAAGCAATTAATGACTGAGTTTTTTTGAACCCATTAATACCTAATATATAAATACCATGCCCAAGTACCACAAAGATTGAGAATAAAAATGTGTAAAAACTCAAAATTAAAGAAACCGCATAAATAACCCAACTAGTAAATGTTTTTTTTCTTAAAGCCAAGAGAATTGTGTAATTAGCAAAGATAATAGTTAATGTCCATAAGCTATATTCTCTAGCTTCCTGAGCATATAAAATATGAAACGGCGAGATAGCTATAAGTGAAACGGACATCCATCTTGTTAAAGACAATGCAAATAATTCTCGGCATAAATAATATATACTGATTAAAGAAAATACACTAATAACAGCAGATAAACTCCTAATTACAGCGACCGAATTACCAAACCAAGCTGACCAAAACCAAGCCAAAAAATAATATAGTGGTGGATGTTGAGAATCTTCTATAGCCAGCCGCACCATTGCACTACTGATACCCTGGGCTGGATTTACTTGTTGATATTGTTGTAAGATACCAACATTAACAACTTCACCATTATAAAATTTTTCAATAATTTCTGTACTGGGATGACCAGAAAGCCATAATGAAGTATAAACTTCATCTGTCCAATAAACTTTTTTATCAAGGTTAACAAACCGGAAATAAATTCCTAAAATCAAGATAGAAATAACAAGAACTTTGAGCCAGATATATTCTTGTTTGTAATGTAGAATTTTCATGGTTAGAAAGATGAGAGAGTATTTACAAAGTCAGGTTTTAGCTGAATGCACTGCCGTAAAACCTAAATTTTACTCATCCGGTCGTCAGTACACTACCGGAGAAATACTCTCTCTTATTGGATTTCTTCAGCTAACTCAGGACTTACGCAAAATCATGAAAAAACGTAGACGCACAAGCGGCTTCCCGAAGGGTACCGCAAAGGGCGCAAAGGACACGAAGTTAAGAGGATTTGAGAGGGTTCTTGCGTAAGTCCTATAACTCTTGAAATTAAATTAGAAACAGTGATTTTTTATACGCTTTTTTGGATAATTCAGTGCAGAGCAAGTGGTTCTGCTGATGGAGATGCTGCAATTAACTGTATCTCTAATATTTAATTATGAGCCGTCATGGCATTTCTTATGCTAGTGAAGTACAAGCAAGAATAATTAACCGCCGATGGACGCAGATAAATTTGTACCTCAGTAGACTAGGAAAGGCTATACCAGCCATAAATTATGTAGGTTGATTCTTGAGGGCTGACACAAGAAAACGAAAAATTGAGTCTTCAAGGTATTCCAAACCCTTACACCCGTCCCAAGCAAAAATCTTTGTTTGTAAGTCCTGGAAGAAGAAAGCACAAATTTTGTGACCTCTATGCCAACAATTTAACCCCCAGATAGATAAAAATTTGTATGCTGAAGTTAACAGGTCTTAATAGTTCTTTTTAAAGATTGTGCAAGAAGATTTTAGATTAATTGTCGATTTAGTATTAGTTTTGGGAGTCGCAGCCTGTGGGGGGCTGTTGGCATCCCTGTTAAAACAACCAGTGCTGTTGGGGTATCTCATTGGCGGAATGGTTGTCGGGCCTGCGGGGCTAGGACTGATTAAAGAGGTTATTCAAGTAGAAACTTTGGCGCAATTCGGGGTAGCCTTTCTACTATTTGCCTTGGGCGTGGAGTTTTCTTTTGCGGAATTAAAAAAAGTAAAAGCGATCGCTCTTGGTGGGGGTGGACTACAAATCGCCTTGACAATCTTAGTCACAGTGGTGGTGTGTGGCGTAACGGGCGCTTGGGGCAGTTTACCCGCTAAAGGTGTATTCTTGGGGTCAATTCTCTCCTTGTCTTCCACCGCCGTTGTCCTCAAGTGCTTGATGGAGCGTAACGAAACAGAAACGCCCCACGGACAGGTTATGCTGGGGATTTTGGTTGTACAGGACTTAGCTTTAGGGCTAATGCTGGCTGTTTTACCTGCGCTGCACGCCCCAGCAGAAGTAATTGGTGTAGCAGTACTCACAGCCTTGGTACGGATTTGTTTATTTGCGGCTGGGGCAGTTGTGGCTGGTATTTGGCTGATACCGCCATTGTTGCGAATGTTAGCCCGCACCGAAAGCCGGGAATTATTTTTACTCGGTGTAGTAGCTTTATGTTTAGGTATTGCCCTACTCACAGAATATTTGGGCTTATCAATTGAAATGGGGGCGTTTGTCGCCGGCTTGATGATTTCTGAGGTGGAATACGCTGACCAAACTTTAACTTATGTAGAACCGCTACGAGATATTTTTGCTAGTTTGTTCTTCGCCGCCATTGGGATGTTGATTGACCCGGTGTTTTTGTGGAACAATCTGGAATTAATTTTAGGGTTAGTGGCGTTGGTGTTTGTGGGCAAGTTTTTGATTATTACGCCCTTAGTTAAACTCTTCCGCTACCCGTTGAAAACAGCTTTAATTGCTGGGTTTGGACTGGCACAAATTGGGGAATTTTCCTTTGTGTTGGCTAGTGAAGGTCAAGCATTAGGGCTGGTATCTCGACGTATATATTTACTAATTTTAGGAACTACAGCCGTTACCCTGATATTGACTCCTTTTGTGCTGCGGCTATTACCATTTTTGTTTAACTTTGCCGAATCGATGCCTTGGCTGAAACCTTATTTAGCAGGAGAAGGTGAAGCCAGAGATGTATCGGAAGAATTACCTGTAAAAGACCATATAGTTGTTTGTGGTTATGGGCGGGTAGGTAAAAATTTGGTGAAGTTATTGCAACAGCATGACTTACCTGTGGTAGTCATTGACCAATCCGAAAGCCGGATTCAGCAGTTACGAGATGCGGGTGTGGCTTATGTTTATGGTAACTGTGTGAGTTTTCACGTTTTGGAAACCGCAGGCGTAAACCATGCGAAAGGAATGGCGATCGCACTTCCTGACCCTATGAGTACTCGTCTGTGTTTAAAACGCGCTTTAGAATTACATCCAGAATTAAATTTGGTTGTTCGCGCCACCCAAGACAAAAATATTGAGGTGCTTTATCAATTAGGGGCGCGGGAAGTTGTTCAACCAGAATTTGAAGCCAGCTTAGAAATGGCGACTTATTTATTAAACGATCTAGGCTTCTCACAATTTATCGTCCAGCGAGAAATGCAGCAAATCCGCAACGATCATTATTTGGATTTGCGCCCAGAACGTTCTGCTTCTGAGGTTTCCCGCGATTTAGACCAAGCAACCCGCGATTTAAATCGGCGCTGGTATCCCTTACCTGCAACTTCACCTCTCATTGGAATGAGTTTAGAAGAAGCGGATATGCGCTACTTAACAGGGGTCAGCTTGATGGCGATTCGCCGCGCCAATGGCACAGAAATCGATTATCCCAACAATCTCACAAAATTAGAAGAAGGCGATCGCTTATTAGTTGTCGGCGCATCCGAAGAACTAGCCGCCTTAGAAGAATTTGCTCAAGGTAAAATAGCTGTTCCCGGAGAAAATAGTGCTTGTCAATGGATAGTAATCGAGGCTGATTCTCCCGTTGAGAATAAAACCCTGGCTGACTTGAAAAATCACGAAAAATCATTACAAATCCAAGCACTGCGACGGGATGGCAAGTTTATTCGCCGCCCTGATGAAAAAACAGAACTGAAAGTTGGCGACCAAGTATTATTATGTGGTAGCTTACCCAGTCTGAATCAACTACAATCTTTATTCACCGCACCCAACAAAATGCCTTTGTCTATCCCCATAGCCAAAGCGAGTGAAGCACAAACCCTCAAAGAGTTTCTGTCTTGAAAGTGCTGAGTTGAGAGTTCTGAGCAAAAATACTAGCCCCTAGCCTCTACCTCTAACCTTTAGCCTAATTAACCTTTGGGTTGAAGATAGACGATCGCTTGTTTCCAAATGGTTGTTTGCTGGTTGTTTTCATCAGCAATACAAACGCAACCGGGGTCTTGCCATAAAATCTTACCTGTCAATAGGTCGCCTGTGACTAGTTTGAAATCAACTACTGCGGCTTGTTTAATTAGGTTCTGTACTTGCCGAATGCTAGGCAGAGAAGTATCAAATTCTGTTGTCGGCATTTTTGATAATGGTTTATGCACAATCGAAAGTTTTCTTAGTAAGGAGTGGCAAATTATGAACTATCAATTATGAAGGACAAAATTTCTTGTTTCATGCTTCATACTTTATACTTCATACTTTCCTAATCATTGATAATTCATCATTGGCAAAATGGCAATTGAATTTACTAAGTATCACGGTCTAGGCAACGACTTCATTTTAATTGACAATCGCGGGGCAGCCACGCCACGTATCACACCAGAGAAAGCCGTTGAGTGGTGCGATCGCCACTTTGGTATCGGTGCAGATGGTGTAATTTTCGCCTTACCAGGAAAAAACGGTACTGATTACACCATGCGGATTTTTAATTCCGATGGTTCAGAACCGGAAATGTGTGGTAACGGAATTCGCTGTTTAGCTGCATTTCTCGCCGATTTAGAAGGCATATCCCGCACTCAAGATAAATATCGCATTCATACCTTGGCGGGGACAATTACACCCCAACTGACACCAGATGGTCAAATCAAGGTGGATATGGGTTTACCACATTTACTAGCTGGCGAAATTCCGACTACCCTGGGTGCGGCTGATGCCAAAGTAATTAATCAACCCTTAGAAGTCGCTGGACAAACTTGGGAAGTTACCTGTGTGAGTATGGGAAATCCCCACTGCATCACTTTTGTGGAAGATGTCGCTGCAATTCCCTTAGAAACCATCGGCCCCAAGTTTGAACATCACCCAGTGTTTCCCCAAAGAACCAACACCGAATTTATTCAAGTAGTAAGTCGTGACTACTTGAAAATGCGGGTATGGGAAAGAGGCGCAGGAATTACATTAGCTTGTGGTACAGGTGCTTGTGCTTCTTTAGTCGCTGGCGTGTTAACTGGAAAATGCGATCGCGCCGCGACTGTAGAATTACCAGGAGGTTGCTTAGAACTTGAATGGTCAGAAATTGACGAACGGGTATATATGACTGGCCCCGCCGAACGAGTATTTAAGGGTACTGCTTGAGACTGGGTGTAGGGCGGCGCTGGAAAGTCAAAAGTCAAAAATTCTCTGACTTTTGATTTTTGACTTTATTTTGCCCTGACACCCTTCCCAAAACTCTTGATTTTTCGTCTCACTGCGTAAGTCCTGAATTAATTGGAAAGGATTTTTCCTTCTGCCTTCTGCCTTCTGCCTCCTGCCTCCTGCCTCCTTCAATACTCAGCACTTTTCATTGCTTGACTGCTTTCATTGACAAACTAATCCGTTTTAATTTCTCGTTCACTTCCAAGACTCTCACTTTGACAACTTGTCCCACCTTGACAATTTGCTTGGGATCTTCCACAAATCTATCGGCGAGTTGGGAAATATGTACTAAACCATCTTGATGTACACCAATATCGACAAATGCGCCAAAATTGGCAACATTTGTGATTATTCCTTCTAATTCCATCCCTATTTGTAAATCGCTAATTTCTTTGATGCCTTCTTTAAAAGTCGCATACTTAAATTCAGCGCGGGGGTCTCGTCCTGGTTTTTCGAGTTCGCTGAGGATATCTCGTAATGTTGGTTCACCAATGGTATCGGTGACATATTTTTTCAGATCGAGTTTTTTGAGCTTTTCCGCAATTTGGCTGACTTGATTTAGTTTAACGTTGAGGTCAGAGGCGATCGCTTCCACAACTGAGTAACTTTCAGGATGCACAGCCGTATTATCTAAAGGATGATCACCATTGCGAATCCGCAAAAATCCGGCGGCTTGTTCAAAAGCTTTCGGCCCTAATTTCGGCACTTTCAAAAGTTGACGACGATTTTTAAAAGCACCATTTTGATTGCGATAGGTAACAATATTGTTGGCAACTGCGGCTGTAATCCCAGACACAAACGTTAAAAGTTCTTTAGAAGCTGTATTTAAATCTACACCCACAAAATTGACGCAGCTTTCTACAGTTTCATCCAGTTTCTTTCTCAACAGCTTCTGATCAACATCGTGCTGATATTGTCCCACACCAATAGATTTGGGATCTATTTTGACTAATTCTGCCAAAGGGTCTTGCAAACGGCGGCCAATACTAATTGCACCCCGCACGGTTACATCTAAATCAGGAAATTCTTCTAAAGCTACTTTGCTGGCAGAATATATCGATGCACCAGATTCATTCACCATCACTTTAATTGGTTTACGGTCAAGAGTTTGTAATACTTGGATGACAAACTCATCAGTTTCCCGCGAAGCTGTCCCGTTACCAATAGCAATTAGCTCGATTTGATATTTTTCAATCAAATTTTTAATCGTTTGTGCTGCTTTTGTGCGTTGTTCAGCCGCTTGGTGAGGGAAAACTGCCTGATATTCTAAAAATTTGCCTGTTTCATCTAAAACAGCCACTTTACATCCAGTTCTAAATCCCGGATCTATCGCTAAAGTCGGTTTCATCCCCGCCGGTGCAGACAGCAATAACTCCCGCAAATTAGCCTCAAAGGTTTTGATAGATTCTATATCTGCATAATCTTTTTTGGTAGAAATTACTTCTGCCGTCAGAGAGGTTTTCATCAGGCGGTTAAACGCATCTTTTAACATTGTCTGATAAAAATCCCGAATATCTCTGACTTTGGTGCGAATTACTTGAGATTCGAGATAACCAAGTACATAATCTTCATCAAAATTAATATCAAAGCTTAATACTCCCTCTGCTTCACCCCGACACAATGCCAACATATTGTGGGGAGCAATATTTTTGACTTTGATTTGATAATTGCGGTACATCTCAAATTTAGTTGTACCTTCAGGATGATCATCTTTAATCCGAGAAACAAAAACTCCAGCTTCTAGGAAATAATCACGCAAATAAGCACGCAGTTCTGCTGTTTCGGCGACTGCTTCCGCAAGGATATCAGATGCACCTTTTAGCGCCTCATCTGTGGTTTTTACACCTTTCTCTTCAGAAAGATACTTGCTTGCTTCTGCTGCTAAAGATGCAGCTATACCATTTTTAATATTTAGAGATTGAATAAACTCAGCTAAAGGTTCTAATCCTTTTTCTTTGGCAATGGTGGCACGGGTGCGGCGCTTTGGTCGATATGGTAGGTATAAATCCTCAAGTTCTGTTTTTTGTTGGCAAGAGATAATTTGTGTTTTTAACTCATCAGTGAGTTTACCTTGTTCGGCGATCGCATTTAGAATTACAGATTTTCTTGCCTCTAATTCTGTTAAGTAATTGTACTTATCAAACAAATCGCGCAATTGCACTTCATTCATTTCACCAGTGCGCTCTTTGCGGTACCGTGCAATAAACGGAATCGTTGCACCCTCCGCCAAAAGTTCCAGCGCGTTCTGCACCTGATAAGGTTTAAGGTCTAGTTCAGCTGCTAAGAGTTGAGGAATGTTTAGCATTGGGTATATAAGGGGAAAACGTTACTTCTAAAGGTAATATCCTAGATAGATATTATAGTGACAGCACTGAGTGTTAAACTTATTTACTAGACAATTACGGAATCTTAACTTGGTGATTGTTTCTTTATTTAGAGTATTGTGAAGAAAACATCTTTAGATGTAAGATTGACAGCAATCATTATGAATAAAACTTTAAATTAAAATTTCTTAATCTTTGGCATCTTAAATTTTAGGAGAAGAATTGCAATGCCTTTGGTTTTTTTAATCCCTTTATTCACTGGTTTAGCAACTGGTTATTTATCAAAAAAATGTAGCGATGAACTAGCTTACTTGACTGGTGTGTTTACTATTATCAGCTTAGTTGTCAGTCTAGTCTTAGCACCTTGGCAAATCCAGCTATTACTGTTGGTGTTTGTATTTGTCAGCACTAATAAACTTTTAAGAGATAACGATAAAAAGTATACTCAGGTTAATAAGGAATAAGTAGAAATCTTTAAGTAAAAAAAAGATGCGATCGCTACTCGTTCAACAATAGTTGCGTTGGCAAAATTCAGCCAGTAATTGCAAATAAATTATATAGCTGAATAGGCTGGAGTTTGAGAGTGATCGCTTTCTCTTAGCAAAACATCCAGCCCCAGAAAATTACCCATCATCAAGACTCACTAGCTAATAACTCTTGAAGGTGGTTTTATCGCCATTGCCAACTATACCTAAGATATTCAACCGAGAAAGTTTTAAGTTTTCAATAGCACGATTAAGTACTGAAGACTGGGTTTTGCCAATTTTTACCACCATTAAAATCCCGTCTGTATTGGGTGCAAGCAAACTAACATCGGCAAGCCCCACCAAAGGAGGTACATCATAAATTACTAAGTCAAAAGAATTGTGAAACTCACTCATCAATCGTTTCATTTTTTCTGAAGACAGTAGTTTTGTCGCATCTGGTGGTATTGGCCCAGAGGTAATGACAGATAATTGACTCAGCGTAGGTATTTCTTGAATAGCTTCTCCTACTGGTAAATTAGTCGAAATTAAATTACTCAACCCCCACATATTATTTAAATTTGATAAACTATGAATCGTTGGTCTACGAAGATCCGCATCTACCAACAGTACTCTTTGACCCATTGCTGTAGCTATTTGAGCTAGATTAAAAGCAACTGTAGATTTCCCATCACCAGGCATCGATGAAGTAATCACAATAGAACGAATTGGGTGATCAGAATTTAGAAGCTGAATATTGGTATAAAGCACCCTTAAAGCTTCTAAGAAATGTGTAGTGTAGTTACTACTTTCCTGAACTGTTCCAACGGTTAAATTAGGTATAAATTCAGAAAAGTATTTTGGTAAATTGAACACAGGGAGATTTCGTGGAAAAAAAGAGTTATCTTTCTCAGTCTGAATTTGCTTTTCAAAAGGTATATTACCTAACAAGGGTAATTTTACTTTTTCCTTTAAATCTTTAATACTATTGTAGGTGCTGTCTAACTTTTCTAGCAATAAAGCAACACCAACTCCAATGGCCAAACTTGCTGCCAATCCTGATAAAAGGTTTTTTTTCAAACTAGAAGAAGTAGCTGGAAATCCTGGCCTAATAGGTGCTTGCACTAGCTCCCAGCTAAATTCTGTCTGGGATTTTTGAATTTGCAAATTTTCACGAGTAGATAAAAAACGATTAAGACTTTCAACAGCAACTTGTAATTTTCGCTGTAAATCTGTATATTGACGCGATAAAATAGGTAGTTGCTTGCGTTTTTGTTGTAATTCCTGTTCTCTTTTTGCTATAGCTAGATTCTGTGCTTCTAAAACTTTAATTCCAGTTACAATTTCAGCACGTTTAATATCCAAAAAACGCTTCGCCTCTTGGTTAATTAAAGGTAATAAACTATCTCGCTTTTCTTTCAATGATTGAAGTGTGGGATTATCGGGTTGGAAACGGGTCGCATCCGCAGCTACCTGAGCATCTAATTGATTTTTCTGGCTGATTAACTGTTGATATAAAGCAGCACCAGTCAGTGCGGCTTTAGCACCATCTGGCTGTTGCAGCAGAGCTAAATTAGCACGAGCTTGCGCTAACTGAAAATTAATTGTTTGTTTTTGTGCAGTTAAGTTTGCTGTTTCAGAATCTAGTGATTTTGTTTCAGTTTCTGGGTCGTTTAAATTGTATATTTGTTTGAGAGTCTGCAATTGTTGTTGTAACTGATCAACACGATTTTGGGAAATTTTAAGTTGTGCTTCAACAAACTGAAGTCCTTGCCCTAATTTAGTTTGTCGTTTTTCTTTACTATATTCTAAGTAAGATTGAGCAGTTTTATCTAAAACCAGCTTCACTTTATCGGGATCGTTATCTCGATAACTTACTTGTATAATTTTTGTCTTGCCTAACTGAAAAACATTTAAAGATTGAGCTAGAAAATCATAAGTTATATCTGGATAAGTAATTTGTACACGTTTAACAACATCACCTAAAATTACTGGACTTTTAAGAATCTGAATTTGGCTATCATAATCCAGAGTAGATTGATTAGAATTAGCATTAGTATCTTTGATTACATCAACACTTTTGCTATCATCACTAACTGGTTCTACGAGAATCTGAAAGTTAGCTTCATATTCTGGCTTGGCTGGATTAAGCGTTAAACCAGTAGCAATAACGACCATTGCAACAGTAGCAACTCCAGAAATAATTAGCCATCTTCGCTGCAAAATATCCAAAATTTCTTGAAGGTTCCATCCACCCTCTGATTCTTCATTCCACGGCAGAGATTGGTTCGAGGAAAATAGATGTTCAGGATTGCTATTATGTCCTGAGTTAGAGTATTGAGAGCGATAATTATCCATTATTTGCAAATACTTAGGAATCAATTAAATAAGACTTGTAATATTTATAACGTTTTTGTTAGATGCTGTTTGGGTAGTAATATCTATGAAGATATGTAAAATTCTAATAAAAGTGGTTTAGTTATATATAATTTTATGTACTAATCATTATTAATGATAATAAATCCAAACTACATACAAATTAATTAAGTTTTAGAATATTTATATTTCTTTTATTGTAAAAATAATAATTATTTTCTAATAAAGATTCAGTAATTAAAGCCAAGTCTATGGATTTTTAAAATACATACCCACAGTAAATTACTATACACTTTGATTAAAACTAGTCCTTGATTTCTCTACATACACATATTGTAATCAATAACTTTCGGATTATTAAGAATGCTAGGAAAGCAAGCTAAGTGACAAAATGTAATACATATCTGGACTATGAACTATACTAATGACTAATGCTAAGTTATAATATCTCAAAATAATTATCAACTTTAAGGAACTACTTGATTGTTCAATAGTCATAATTATTTCAGCATTATACTGTCAATAAGTAGCTTAACAAGACCAAATCAACCAATTTAGTTCTAGTTAGTAATGTGAAGGCTTCAGTTCAAGACACATAAGAGCTAGTACGGAAACAACAATCGATATATATGAAGATATTGTATAAAAAATCTTAGGCAAGATAAATTTTTGATGAAGCTTATGAGTATCCTTTAAAACATGATATCTTACTGTTTAAGATTATAAGTGTGATTCTCAACAATATTGTATGAACTGCATAAAATCACTAGCAAGTAAATAACCCGAAAAACACAATGTAAAATTCTACATACAACATAAAAAATTAGATACAAAGTTCAGTTAGGCTTTCTAGTACCTAAACAAAGACTAACAAATTTTATTTATGTAGGTATTTAATCCGCGCAAATTAGCAACTAACCAAAAAAGTTTTATTTAAAAATAAAACTCACTATATATCTTGTGTTCCCCCCTGCTTTGTAATATTTATTATACATATAAAATACACTTACATGTATTTAGTCAAGGTCTTTTAGCACTCCAATCACGATCAGTAAGCTTGTGAAAATGCTAATAAAGTTTGTCACTTTTATGCCAGACTTTAATCTGACTAAAAATAAGTAAAGGAAAGTAAATATTAGACTGTACATATTAATGACTTAAGAGCTTTAGTGGTTCAGTTATATTTCCCTAGAAATCTCTAAATTCTTAAGTAGGATACTGCCGATGCGACTCAATGAATGGATGAACCAAAAGTTTTCACAATCCATTTCTACTCGGTTAGAAGAAACCAGTGAGAATTGCCTAAAAATTCAACAATCTCTTAAATTATCTGTAGTTACCCAATATTTTCCCCCAGACTATGCTGCTACGGGACAGTTAATAGAGGAATTAGTAAAACAGTTAGGGCAGCAAGGGGTAGATGTAGAAGTTTTTACTAGTCAACCTGGATATGCCTTTAACTCAATAGCAGCGCCATCTGTAGAAAAACTAGACCGTCTTAGAGTTCAGCGATCTCGGACAGCTCAACTTTGGCCAGGAAGAATTCGTGGCAAAGCTGTTAATGGAGTATTGTATACTTTACGCGCTTTTTTGTATATGTTGAGAGCTTGGCAACGTAACAATGTGATGTTGGTGACAACAGCACCACCGTTTTTGCCATTGCTGGGATATTTGGGTTATTTATTATTTAAACTTCCCTATGTCTGCATCATATATGATCTTTACCCTGATATTGCGATCGCTCTGGGTGTAGTTTCAAAAAGCCATTGGTTAGTTAAGATTTGGCGTGCTATTAACCAAAAAGTTTGGTTAAATGCCAAAGGGATTATAGTTTTAAGTCCTGCCATGAAACAACGTGTGTTAGCTCATTGTCCAGAGATCAGCGATAAGATTTCGGTCATTCATAGTTGGGCTAACCCAGATTTAATTACTCCAATTGCTAAACAAGAAAACTGGTTTGCATGGAAGCATAACCTTGTGCAGAAGTTTACAGTTCTCTACTCAGGCAATATGGGACGCTGCCATGATATTGAAACTATGTTAGCAGCAGCCAAAGAACTACAAGATGAACCAATTCAGTTTGTATGTATTGGTGGTGGTGCAAAGCGAGAAGAACTAATTAAGGAAGTAAACCGCTTAGGATTAAGAAACTTTACATTTCTGCCATATCAAGATAAGCAGGTACTCCCTTTCTCTTTAACAGCCTGTGACTTGTCCTTTGTAAGTGTAGACGAAACAACAGAAGGTTTAGTTGTTCCGAGTAAACTTTACTCGGCTTTAGCTGCGGGAAGACCCATAGCAGTTATTTGTTCACCGTACTCTTATCTGAGACAGTTAATTGCAGAAGCTAATTGTGGCGGAACTTTTGACAATGGAGATGGTCACGGACTAGCTCAATTTATTCGTTTACTTAGCCGTGACCCACAATTAGGCGAAAGAATGGGAAAGTCTGGTCGACAATACTTGCGATCGCACTTTACACCAAAGTTAATCTCTCAACAGTATTTTGAAGTTTTACAACAAGCAATTGCTTCTGATTCGAGACTTCCACTATCTCAGGTACAGACCCAGACAAAATAGAAATTTTAATTCATTAGTTAATTTAGTGAAAATTTAAACAGGGAAAAACCAACTTTTTGTTCCTCTTACTGTTGATAACGAATTCACTAATTTAAAACCTAATATTTATTATTGATTGTTTAGTTTAGGAGGTAAATAATATTTATCTTTATAAAGAGAGCAAGCTATTAATAAAAAACTAGAGATCCAATCATTAGTTCCTTTTAAATGGGTTAGGATAGTGTTGACCGTTGAAAGAAGTAAAACTAATATTTTTTTACTACAGCGCAACACTTCCATCCATGAAGTTTGTAAGTTCAATAAAAATTGAAAACCAAGCTTAATTTGATAAAAAAACAAAGTTTCAAAATATGTTATAGTGGTGTGCAAAGGGAAAAATATTTAATTAGTTTCTCAAGGTGTATCAATAGTATGATGAAGATAAAATGCCGAAAAATGCTTGTTAAATAATATTTAAAACCGAACTAATAGACTTAATTAATAGAGTAAAAGATTCCGATAATTAATATAGTCTAAATCAAATTATTAGTCAGATGTCAAATATTTAGGAGATGGGCTTTGATGGTCACTTTGATCTCAGTCCCTCCACTGAAACCTTCCTTGTTTATCTATTTTGTAGTGTATTAGTGTGGGAGGCCGAATTGCAGAGAAGGTGTGACCGAAATCGGAAGCGATCAAAAAGAAGGGCAATCTACTGTCCAATTCATAGCTGCTATATAGATAGTTCCAGTCAAAAATATCAGATTTTTGCTGATAAACCAGGTCAACTGCAACAAAGAGGTATCAGTCGACGCAATGCGTTAATGCTAGTAGCAAGCCAAACAGCAGTTCTCATAGAAGGAGAATGGTTAGAGGCATTTTGGTGTGAACAGTGCCAACAGACAAAATGGTATCACGTACAAAAATCTAGCGATCGCACATATAAACTTTCACTAGCTCCACAAGAACTTTGGCAGCAAGTGACAGGGGTGATTCATCCATCTGGGAATCCCTCTGTAGGAGAGTTTACTCGTAGGCAGTCAAGACTGCTTAGTTATCAAGGTATGAAAGATTTCCAATTTGTAAGTTAAATAGACATAAAAACTTTAAATAAATACTATGAGTGGTCAAGATATAGCTTCCACACCAGAGCTAGTACTAGAAGCTGGAAAAGTTGAGCGTCAGTACTGGCAGGATTTGTGGCGCTATCGAGAATTATTATATTTTCTTGCTTGGCGTGACATCTTGGTGCGTTACAAGCAAACTGTGGTTGGTTTAGCATGGGCGCTAATCCGACCATTTTTGACGATGGTTGTATTTACTGTAGTCTTTGGGAATTTAGCCAAATTACCTTCATCCGCACCTTATCCAATCCTGGTATTTGCGGCAATGTTACCTTGGCAGTTTTTTGCCAATGCTCTGAGTGACTGTAGCAACAGCCTTATCGGTAATGCCAACTTGATATCTAAAGTCTACTTTCCTCGTTTAATTGTGCCGCTGAGTTCAGTAATTGTTAGCTTTGTAGATTTTATGATTTCTGGCACAATTCTACTGGCACTTATGGCTTGGTATAATTTTGTTCCTGATTGGCGGATTCTGACATTACCCTTATTTATTTGTATTGCCTTTGCTGCTGCCACTGGGGTAGGGCTATGGTTTGCTGCATTAAATGTAGAATATCGTGACTTTCGCTACATCGTGCCATTTATTGTCCAGTTTGGTTTGTACATCTCACCAGTTGGGTTTAGTAGCAACCTCGTACCAGAACAGTGGCGATTGCTGTATTCATTGAATCCGATGGTAGGAGTAATTGATGGATTTCGCTGGGCTATTTTAGGTGGTGATTCCAAAATTTACTGGCCAGGATTTTCCTTATCTCTAATCTTAGTGGGACTTTTATTACTAAGTGGCATCTGGTATTTCCGCAAAGTCGAACGGACATTTGCTGACGTAATTTAAATGGTAATCAATGGGAATAAAGCAGATGTCAGACAATGTAATTCGCGTTGAAAATCTTGGAAAAAAATATATTATTAGTCATCAACAGGAGAGTGCTGGCCGCTATCGCTACAAATCTCTCCGTGATGTGATTGCTAATAAAGCGAAATCTTTAACTCACAATTTCATCAAACCTGCTGAGAAAAAAATATCGAATCCACATATTGAAGAATTTTGGGCATTAAATGATGTTTCCTTCGAGATTAAACAAGGTGAAGCAATTGGTGTAATTGGACGCAATGGTGCAGGTAAATCAACGCTCCTGAAAATTCTGAGCCGGATTACTGAACCAACTAAAGGGCGTATCACCATCCAAGGCAGGGTGGCAAGTTTATTAGAAGTTGGTACAGGATTTCACCCAGAACTTACAGGTAGAGAAAACATCTATCTCAATGGTTCTGTGCTGGGGATGAGTAAAGTTGAAATTAAGCAGAAATTTGATGAAATAGTTGCCTTTGCCGAAGTAGAAAAGTTTTTAGACACCCCAGTCAAGCGATATTCTTCTGGAATGTATGTACGCCTAGCTTTTTCTGTGGCAGCTCATCTAGAACCCGAAATTTTAATTGTTGATGAAGTTCTAGCTGTCGGTGATTCCTCATTTCAGAAGAAGTGCTTGGGGAAAATGGATGATGTTGCAACCAAGGAAGGGCGGACAGTTTTATTTGTTAGCCATAGTATGACAGCGATCGCCCAGCTTACCAAACGCTGTATCTTACTTTCTAAAGGTAATATTCAGTTTGATGGTAATACTAATAAAGCTGTACAGCTGTATTTAGTTGGACAGAAAGATGATTCCATACCACCCGCATACTATCAAGCACCTGTAAATAAAACTGGTAATTACATCGCTTGGGCGCGAGTGCATACATCGGAAGCAGAGGGAATTCACTGTTGGGGCGAACCAATAACCGTTGAGTTTGCATTACACATCACTCAACCCCATGAGAGTCTGCGCTTTGCTTTTCAGATAGTCAATTCTTTACAGCAACCAATTTGCATTTTTTGGTTTTTTGAATCAAATGCTCCTTTTTGTCAAAAAACTGGAACATTTATTCTCCGCTGTGAAATTCCGAAATCAAGACTTTATATGGGTTCATACACTTTAACAACATGGTTGTCCGAAAGGCGTAGCGAGACTTTACAGGAAAATCTCCGAGAAATTTGCCCATTTGAAGTCACTATGCACAAATTCGAGCGTCCAGACTATGAATGGCAGTCTGATGAGTGTATTTATTTAGAAGATGCCGTTTGGCAATCTGTGGAACAAATCTCATAACAGCAAAAGGTAGAGTAAAGTGCCAATCAACGATGATGTCAAATTAGGTAAAAACGTCAAAATATTTCACACCAATCTGGTAAATCTTTACGGTTGTGAAATTGGTGACGAAACCAAAATAGGAGCATTTGTAGAAATTCAAAAAGATGTGATGATTGGTAGCCGATGTAAGATTTCATCACATAGCTTTTTGTGTGAAGGCGTTGTCTTAGAAAACGAAGTTTTTATTGGTCATGGAGTTATGTTTACCAATGACATTTATCCCCGTGCCACTAATGAAGATGGCAGTTTGAAAACAGGAGATGATTGGTGTGTTGTTAAGACATTAGTTAAACAATGTGCATCTATTGGCAGTAACGCCACCATCTTACCAGGCGTAACCATTGGTAAAAAAGCCATTGTTGGTGCGGGAGCAGTGGTAAATCATGATGTTCCTGATTATGCAATTGTAGTTGGAGTCCCAGCTAAAGTAATAGGTGATGTTCGCGATCGCTGTCAACAGTTGGAAGTCTCGGCCAACAATATCAGTTAAGCATAAACGTAGTGATTGAATTAAATTCACATACAAATTTTCAGATAGATTTTACTTTCTTTTGATTATTTAGTAAAAATAATGGGAAACAACGTAAATATCGGTGTTATTGGCTATGGTTACTGGGGGCCTAACCTAGTACGAAATTTTGCAGAGATTCCAGGAGGGCAGGTTACTAGTGTAAGTGACTTCAAGCCAGAACTCTTAGCAAAAGCCCAAACTCGCTATCCAACCTTAAAGGTAACTACAGATAGTCAAGATTTATTGAAAGACCCCAAAATTGATGCGATCGCGATCGCCACACCAGTTTCTACCCATTTTGAATTGGCATTAGCAGCATTGCAAGCAGGCAAACATGTGCTGGTAGAAAAACCGATGACTACAACTTCAGAACAGGCGATGCGGCTAATTGATGAAGCTCAAAAACGCAACCTAGTACTGATGGTAGATCACACCTTTGTTTACACAGGTGCCGTGCGGAAAATGCACGATTTGATTGCAGGCAATCAGTTAGGGGACATTTACTATTATGATTCTGTGCGCGTCAATCTGGGACTTTTTCAGCATGATGTCAACGTTATTTGGGATTTAGCTGTTCATGATCTCTCCATCATGAACTATGTATTGCCATCACAACCTTACGCAGTATCGGCTACAGGCGTGAGTCATGTACCTGGAGAACCAGAAAATATTGCTTACCTCACCTTATTCTTTGAAAATAACTTGATTGCCCATATCAACGTCAATTGGTTAGCGCCAGTCAAAGTACGGCGCACCCTGATCGGTGGTAGTCAAAGAATGATTGTTTATGATGACTTAGAACCCAGTGAAAAAGTCAAAATTTATGACAAGGGTATTACAGTCAATGGTAATTCTGAAAGCCTTTACCAAATGCTGATTGGTTATCGCACAGGGGATATGTGGTCGCCGAAGTTGGATGTTACCGAAGCTTTGCGGACTGAAGGCTTACACTTCATCGATTGTATTACCAAAGGCGATCGCCCACTAACCGATGGCAAAGCTGGGCTGCAAATCGTCAGAATTCTAGAAGCTGCAACTCAGTCTCTGAGACAACAAGGCCGACTCATCGAATTAAACAAAATAGAGGTAGCAGCATGATTCCATTTGTAGATTTAAAGGCTCAGTATTTAAGCATTAAAGACGAAATTGATACTGCTGTTCTGAAAGTCTTGGAAAGCACACAGTTCGTCTTAGGTAACGAAGTCAAAGCATTAGAACAAGAATTTGCGGCATATTGCAATGCAGATTACGGTATTGCTGTCAATACAGGTACCAGTGCGCTACATTTAGCATTACTAGCAGCAGGCATTGGTGCTGGTGACGAAGTAATTACCGTACCTTTCACCTTCGTAGCAACCACGGCAGCCATTTGTTATACCGGCGCTACACCCGTTTTTGTCGATATCGATCCTGTTTCCTACACAATAGATGTCACCCAAATTGAAAAAGCCATAACAGAACACACCAAAGCTATCTTGCCCGTACATTTGTACGGTCAACCAGCAGATATGGAGCCAATTTTGGATATTGCGCGTCGTCATGGTTTGGTGGTGATCGAAGATGCCGCCCAAGCTCACGGTGCTGAATACAAAGGACAAAGAGTAGGTAGTATTGGCGACATTGGTTGTTTTAGTTTCTATCCCGGAAAAAACTTAGGGGCTTACGGCGAAGGAGGTATGGCAGTTACCAACAATTCCGAATATGCTCGGACTATGGGAATGCTGCGTGACTGGGGTCAAGAACGCAGATATCACCATGTTCTCAAGGGTTATAACTATCGTATGGATGGTATCCAGGGAGCGATTTTAAGAGTTAAGTTGCGTTACATTGAAACCTGGACAGAAGCGAGGAGAAGCCACGCAGCATATTACAACCAACTCTTAGCAGAATCTGGTGTGAGCATACCCAAGGTAATGCCTTACAGCCGCCATGTTTACCATGTTTATGCAGTGCGATCGCCCCAAAGAGATGCTCTGCAACAAGGTCTGCAAGAAATGGAAATCCAAACAGGAATTCATTACCCCATTCCCGTCCATTTACAACCAGCATATTCTGAATTGGGCTACAAAGCTGGAGATTTTCCCCACGCCGAAGCCGCAGCAAAAGAAGTGTTATCTCTGCCAATGTATGCCGAACTAACCACAGAGGCGCAAACTCAAGTTGCTAAGGCAATAATTAGCTTAACATAACCCAGAAATTCAATGTCCGACCCAGGTACGATTAAGATAGCCAAAGCTGTCCACGGCTTACAAGCACAAAAGTTAGACCCTGACTTTGAAATTCAACTAGCAGAATATTTGCGTACTCAGTACGAACGACAATCATTAATCGAACTATATGCCAGGTTTGTGACCAGTGATGGCGACTTTGATGGGTTGATGCGTCGGGCAATTTGGCGTGCTACAGCACGAAAATTCGGACATAACGTTCGTATTGGTAATGATGTAGGCTTTAAACACTTGGAAACCTTTGAGATTGGCAATCAAGTATTTATTGGTTCCCAAAGCTACATTCAAGGAAGATTCGATGGGTCTTGTATTATCGGTAATCATGTTTGGATTGGCCCACAGAGTTACTTTGATGCCCGTAATTTAATTATTGAAGATTACGTCGGTTGGGGGCCAGGTGCCAAAGTACTAGGTTCAACACACACTGGCTTGCCAATTGACTTGCCGATTATTCAAACCGATTTAGAAATTAAACCTGTCAAAATAGAAACAGGAGCCGATATTGGGATGAATGCGGTTATTTTACCAGGTGTGACTATTGGCAAAAACAGCATTGTTGGTGCTGGAGCAGTTGTCACCAAGGATGTACCGCCATTTGCGATCGTGGCTGGAGTGCCTGCTAAATTTTTACGCTGGCGAGAAGGATATGAACCAACATAAGGAAGAATATGCAAAATAAACGAATTTTAATTACAGGTGGTGCAGGTTTAGTAGGCTCCCATATTGCCGATTTACTAGTAGGCGAAGGAGTCTCAGAAATTATTATTCTAGATAATTTCACCCGTGGACAATTGAAAAACCTTGCTTGGGCAAAAGAACATGGCCCTTTGGTCATTGTAGAAGGTGATATCCGAGATCAAAAACTTCTGTATGAAGTTATGCAAGGTGTGGATATAGTTTTTCATCAGGCAGCAATCCGCATTACCCAATGTGCTGAGGAACCACGGTTAGCGTTGGAAGTCCTGGCTGATGGCACTTTTAACGTTTTAGAAGCAGCAGTAAAAGCTGGAGTGAAAAAGGTAGTTGCGGCCTCATCAGCCTCAATATATGGAATGGCAGAGGAATTTCCCACAACTGAATCTCATCACCCTTATAATAACCGCACTCTCTATGGAGCCGCCAAGGTTTTCAACGAAGGCTTATTACGCAGCTTTTATGATATGTACGGGTTGGACTATGTAGCACTACGCTACTTTAACGTCTATGGGCCGCGGATGGATATTTACGGTGTATATACTGAAGTATTGATTCGCTGGATGGAGCGTATTATCAAAGGACAGCCACCACTGATTTTTGGTGATGGCAAACAAACAATGGATTTTGTATATATCGAAGACATTGCCAGAGCAAATATCTTGGCTGCCAAAGCCGATGTCACCGATGAAGTATTTAACATTGCTAGTAATGTAGAAACTAGCCTCAATGACCTAGCCTATAGTTTGGCAAAGGTAATGAATTCAGATTTACAGCCAGAATACGGGCCAGAACGTAAAGTCAACCCCGTGTCTCGCCGACTGGCAGATGTAAATAAAGCAAAACAATTACTGGGTTTCGAGGCACAGGTATCTCTGGAAGAGGGATTACATCGGTTAGTTAGTTGGTGGCGTGAACAAAAATTGGCACAGGAAGCAAGCAATGTCTGAGAGAATGCAATCTATCCCCATCGCTAAACCCTGGATAGGTGAAGCTGAAGCTGAAGCAGCTAAACGAGCGATTATGTCTGGCTGGATCACACAGGGGCCAGAAGTCACTGCCTTTGAGCAAGAGTTTGCTGCCTATGTAGGAGGACAGTATGCTTGTGCAGTCTCCAACTGTACCACAGCATTACACTTAGCACTCTTGGCTGTGGGTGTGCAGCCAGGGGATGAAGTGATTACCGTCAGCCATTCCTACATTGCCACAGCTAACAGCATTCGCTATTGCGGAGCAATACCAGTGTTTGTGGATATTGAACCACAGACATACAACATCAACCCGATTTTAATTGAGGATGCGATTAGCGATCGCACCCGTGCTATTCTCATTGTCCATCAGATTGGGATGCCTTGCGACCTCAAAGCCATCTTAGATATTTCCCACCGCCACAATTTGCCAGTAATTGAAGATGCAGCTTGTGCGATCGGTAGCGAAATTCTCTGGAATGGGCAGTGGGAGAAGATTGGCAAGCCTCATGGTGATATCGCTTGTTTTTCTTTTCACCCCCGCAAAATCATCAGTACTGGTGATGGTGGAATGTTAACTACAAACAACACAGAGTGGGACAAGCAATTTCGCCTTTGGCGACAACATGGAATGAGCGTACCTGACACTGTGCGCCACGGTGCAAAACAGGTAATATTTGAGTCTTACCCAATGCTGGGCTATAACTACCGGATGACTGATATTCAAGCAGCAGTCGGGCGAGAACAGCTCAAACGCCTTCCAGAGATTGTGGAGCGTCGGCGCTATTTAGCACAACGATACCAGGAAATACTCGCAGATATTCCTGGACTGAAATTACCGTCAGAGCCAACTTGGACAAAAAGTAACTGGCAGAGTTATTGCGTTAGGTTGCCACAAAAATGTGACCAAAGACAAGTTATGCAAACAATGTTGGATGCTGGCATATCAACACGTCGGGGCATTATGTGCGCCCACCGCGAACCAGCATATCAACAACATGAAACTTGGTTATGTGCCAATCCAAGAAAAGATTGCCAGTCTAGTCAAGGAAATTGCGATCGCCTTTTTGAAAGTGAGCAAGCACAAGACAATACTGTTCTCTTACCCTTATTTCACCAAATGACAGAACCAGAACAGGACTATGTTGTCAAAACGTTGAAAGTGGCTTGTCAAGACGCTAAAAATTAGCGTTTACATACTTTCTAAGCAGGTTGTTAAAAATCAAATTTCTAGCGACTTACTTCAGTAATAAGACTTTAATTATAAGAAATAGCTATGACTGTATTATTTACCAATCAAGCCCCAAGCATCGGTAACGCGACTGATAATAGTCCCTATGAATTAGGGATGAAATTCCGCAGTGCCACAACAGGACAAATTACTGCGATTCGCTTTTGGAAAGCTCCCAGTGAGACAGGCACTCATATTGGCAGAATCTGGTCGGCTACAGGAATTTTGTTAGCCAGTGTTACCTTTACCAACGAAACTGCTTCTGGTTGGCAGCAACAGACCTTAAGTACACCACTTACTATTCAAGCTAATACAACTTATGTCGTCTCTGTAAACGTCAACGCTTATTATGTTGCCACTAATGATGAACTAGCCAACACTATAGTCAATGGTGATCTGAGTTCAGTTGCAGATGGTAGCAATGGCGTATTTAATGGAACTCCTGGCAATTTTCCCACTACCTCCTTTCGCAATACCAACTATTACCGTGACATTAACTTTGTGGCAGTTGCCCAACCCACCATTACCAAACTCAGTGGTGATAATCAAACTGGTGCAGCTGGCGCTACCTTAGCTAATCAGTTAGTTGTCCAAGTTAAAGACAGTGCTGGAAATCCGCAATCTGGTGTGACAGTGAACTTTGCTGTTACCAGTGGTGGCGGGTTGATTTCACCCACTAGTGCAGTCACTAATGGCAATGGACAAGCTAGTACTAGCCTAACTTTAGGGTCTGTAGCTGGAGCAACAAATAGTGTAACCGCCACAGCAAATGGAATTGGTAGCGTCACCTTCTCAGCTACTACTATTGCTTCTGGAAATACACAAACAGTTTTGACAACTCAAGTCCCAAGCATCGGTAACGCGACTGATAATAGTCCCTATGAATTAGGGATGAAATTCCGCAGCGCCACAACAGGACAAATTACTGCGATTCGCTTTTGGAAAGCTCCCAGTGAGACAGGCACTCATATTGGCAGAATCTGGTCGGCTACAGGAACTTTGTTAGCCAGTGTTACCTTTACCAACGAAACTGCTTCTGGTTGGCAGCAACAGACCTTAAGTACACCACTTACTGTTCAAGCTAATACAACTTATGTCGTCTCTGTAAACGTCAATGCTTATTATGTTGCCACTAGTAGAGAATTAACTAATTCCATAGTTAATGGCAGCCTAAGTTCAGTTGCTGATGGTGGCAATGGTGTATTTGGTAATGCGGGTACTTTTCCCAGTAATTCTTACAATAACACCAACTATTACCGTGACATTAACTTTGTGGCAGTTGCCCAACCCACTATTACCAAACTCAGTGGTGACAATCAAAATGGTGCAGCTGGCACTACCTTAGCGAATCAGTTAGTTGTCCAAGTTAAAGACAGTGCTGGGAATCTGCAATCTGGCGTGACAGTGAACTTTGCCGTTACCAGTGGTGGCGGATCTGTTTCACTCACCAGTGCAGTCACTAATGCCAATGGACAAGCAGGAACATACTTAACGTTAGGTTCTGTGCCTGGGGCGACATTGGGTGTAGTTAATAAAGTAACTGCCACAGCAAGCGGAATTGGCAGTGTCACCTTCTCTGCCACAGCGATTCCTTCTGGCAATGCAGAAACAATTTTCACAAATCAAGTTCCAAATATTGATAATGCTACTGATAATAGTTCCTATGAACTAGGGATGAAATTCCGTAGTGCTAGAGGGGGACAGATTATCGCTATTCGTTTCTGGAAAGCTCCTAGTGAGACAGGAACTCATATTGGCAAAATCTGGTCAGCGACAGGAGAACTCTTAGGGAGTGCTACTTTTACCAGCGAGACTACTTCGGGTTGGCAAGAACAAGTATTCAATACACCTATTAAGATTGAGCCTGACATTGTATACGTTGTATCTGTAAACATCAACGCGTATTATGTAGCGACCACTAATGAACTAAGTGGCTCTATTATCAACAATGACTTAAGTTCGGTTGCAGATGGTAACAATGGAGTTTTTAGCGTGACTCCTAATACTTTCCCCACTAGTTCTTACCAAAATAGTAACTATTACTGCGACATTGGTTTTGTTGTGGGCAGTACCTTTATCAAAGTAAGTGGAGACAATCAAGTTGGTGCGATTGGTGAAACTCTTCCTAACCCTTTGATTTTAAGAGTGGTTGATGCCCAAAACAATCCCCAGGCAGCAACCACTGTCAGTTTTAGTGTGACCAAGGGTGGAGGATCAGTCTCGCGCAGTAGTGTAGTTACTGATGCTAACGGCTATGCCAGTACTAACTTGACCCTAGGATCAGTTCCCACTGGCCCAGGAGGAGTAGTAGTAACTGCTACAGTACCAGGCATTGGCAGCACCACATTTTCTGCCTCGGCTGCCCCAGCGAACCCCAACTCTATATATTTAGAAAATACGAATCCTGGCACAACTAACTGGAAATTGAGCAACCGTGCTAGTGGCGAAATTGCAGGTTATGCCTCCGCCACCAGTGTGAATAAAGGTGAGTCTTTACCTATTAAGGTTTCTTTGTCACAAGCTGGGCAGTTCACCATAGATGTGTACCGTTTGGGTTACTATGGTGGTACAGGAGGCAGGCTAATGGCTAGTAGTGGAGTGCTTAATGGTACAACTCAACCAGCCCCTATCCCAGATCCTGTTACCCGTTTGATTGAGTGCAATTGGTCTACTTCCTATACTCTACCAGTAGGAGGTAATTGGACTAGTGGTCTTTATGTAGCAAAGTTGACAGATAAAACAACTGGTAAACAGGCCCATGTGTGGTTTGTTGTGCGTGATGATAACAGCAATGCGGATATTCTCTTCCAAAGTGCCTGTAACACTGTTCAGGCATACAGCACAATGGGGTCATATAGTTTGTATGGTTTTAACAGTCTGAATGGTCAAAGGGCTTTCAAGGTTTCCTATGATCGTCCTTACTCACAAGCAAGTTCTCAGGAATCTTACGAAGCTGATACACCTCTGCGATGGGAATATAACATGGTGCGGTGGCTGGAATCTCAGGCTTACAATGTCACCTACACTGATAATGTGCAGATCCACGTAAATGGGCAAAGTTTACTAAACCATAAGGTATTTTTGTCTGTGGGTCATGATGAATACTGGTCTAAAGAAATGCGTGATGCAGTTGAAGCTGCCCGTAGTGCCAGAATTAATCTGGGATTTTTCTCAGCCAATACTTGCTATTGGCGAGTACGCTTTGAAAATTCTACTTCTGCATCTGGGTCAGTGCGGCCTAATCGCGTTATGGCTTGTTACAAGCAAGATTGGTCACAAGATCCTGTAGCCCAGCAGCAGGGAGCATCAGCAGCCACTAATAAGTTTCGGAGTGTTCAAAACCAACGGCCAGAAAACGCTTTGTTAGGAGTTATGTATGGTGGCGATACCTTAAACATATACGGGGGTTATAACTTTGTTGTTAGCAACAGCAGTGATCCTTATTATGCAAACACAGGACTCCAGAATGGCGATCAACTGCCTCTGTTAGTAGGCTATGAATGGGATTTTATTGTTAACAATGGGTCTACTCCTGCTGGTTTAGTCATTTTATCTCAGTCCATAGTTGACCCATCTGAGAGCTTATCACCTAACTTCGATGAACCAGTCGAAGAAAGAGTATTACCTTCAAATCAAGACTATACCAAATCTCATTCTGTTCGTTACACTGCCAGCAGTGGTGCTAAAGTCTTTGCTTCAGGAACTATTCAATGGGCTTGGGGGCTAGACAGTGATAATGTTACTCCAGCAAGGGAAGATATTCGTGTCCAGCAAATAACAGTTAATGTCTTAGCAGATATGGGAGCAATACCTCAAGCTCCCAACGCAAATCTGATTGTTCCTTAAATTATCTTAGCTCTATCTGGCAGTACAAAATGTGAGCTAAACCTTTGGATAGAGACGTTGAAATACAACGTCTCTAAAAAATATAAATTTAAGATTATTTTCTTAAATAAGTATTAAAACTTATGGGCAAAAACTGTGTGTGTGATTTGATATGAAAAGAGAATCCCAAAATACCTTGAGTCTCTGGCAACAAGAAGGTATTAATCTCATTCCCCAAAACTTTGCAGTATTTCATAGTCTGCTTTTACAAGCAAAGACGCTAGTTAAGCGTCGTAAGTATGAGGATGGGACGGTTTGTGCAGAAATGGCAGCCAAGTTTGCCTGTGGCCAACCTTGTGGGTTGTTTGTGAGTTGGGAGCTTGAGCAAGTTCTACTAGAAATTGGAAAACATGCAATTAAACAAAATAGTTATCTGAAAAAAGAGGCTGTAATATCTAAATCTAATAGACCAAAGAATATATTACACGTATGTACATCTGTCATGTCCATTGGTGGACATTCCAGAATGCTTTGGCGTTGGATGCAGCAAGATCAAGAAAGTATCCATTCACTGGCTTTGACGAAGCAGGAGTCGCAGGAAATTCCCCAAATTTTACAAGACTGTGTGAGCAAGAGTGATGGCAAAATATATGTATTAAATCAGGAATCTGACAATATTATTTCTAGAGCTACAAAGCTAAGGGAAATTGCGGCAACAGCCGATCTAGTTATACTGCACGTATATAATCAAGACGTAATTCCTATGATTGCCTTTGCCAATAAAGAGCAATCACCACCAGTGGTATTTGTTGATTATGCAGACCATCTTTTTTGGCTAGGTGTTAGTATCAGCGATTTAGTTGTTAATTTACGCGAGTCTGGTATGCGCTTATCACAGAAACGTCGGGGTGTTGAAGCGCAGCGCAACGTACTCTTACCGACAATTGTAGATCCTACTTATAGAGAACTTTCCCGTGCCGAAGCGAAGCAAAAACTTGGTATTGCAGAAGATACTATTGTACTGCTGTCAATAGCGAGGTCTGTTAAGTACAGTAGAGCCGTCAATGGCATGACTTATGCTGATGCACATATTCCTATCTTGCAACAATATCAAAATGCTTGTTTGTTGGTTGTGGGAGCCAATAATCCAGGGGATTGGTCAACAGCTATTGAGCAAACACAAGGTAGAATTAAAGCGATCACTGAAACCCAAAACACTGCCATATATTACCAAGCTGCCGACATTTATGTTGATTCGTTTCCATTTGTTTCCATTACATCTTTATTAGAAGCTGGAAGCTATGGAGTACCTTTAGTCAGCCGTTATCCTTATTCTTCCGACGCTGCTGAAATTCTTGGCGCTGATATGCCTGGTTTAACAGGTAATCTCATTCGCGTGCGTAACGTGGAAGAATATACAGATGTGCTATCGCACTTGATAGCAGATGAAACATATAGGCTTACTTTAGGAGAAGCAACCAGAAACAAAATATCCCAGGCACACTGGCCAGAAAATTGGCGCTCCTTTCTAGAAAATGTCTACACTGTGGCTACTACAGTCAAGCCTATCACCGATACTTTGGCTGCCAAAGATCAGATGTTTTTGGGTGAGCCAGATGTTTTCCTACCCAATGTCCACGGCTGGTACTTCGATTTTACCCTAGCGATTCAACCTTTCCTAACTTTTATACCTTTCACCAAACGGCTTTATTACTGGTATAAATTAGTGAGAAAACATGGACTGCAAAATCGGCTCAGTCTGTTGTTACCTAATTGGCTTTATTCATTTTATCAAAGCTTCAAATTGAATTATTTTAAGCCATAGCATAATATTTATGACTGAGATGCAGTCTAAGTTATTTTTTTGTACAGATTTAAACTTATGGATATCAATATATAGATAAAAAATCATGAGTATTAGTGTAGTTTGTACTATAGACAATAACTATGCACAACATTGTGCAGTTATGTTATCTTCTTTATTTCAAAATAATAAAAATGAAGATTTTACGGTTTACATCCTTACTGACGGATTAAGTTCGGAAAATAATTATAAACTTAACAAATTTTTATCTCAAAGTAACAAGAAATTTCAAATTATCAATATAGATAAAAGTCTTTTAAGAAATGCCCCAATTAGTCATCATATATCTTTAGCAACTTATTTTCGGCTATTTATTCCGCAAGTTATACCTTCTAATATTGACAAAGTTCTATTTCTTGATTCAGACATGATTATTCGTCAGTCTATTGATGAACTTTGGCAGAAAAATATTGATAATTATAGTCACGCCGCAACCATTGCAGTTGGTATGGATGAACATCCTACTGCAATTGGGCTGCCAAAAAATTCACTTTATTTCAATGCTGGTTTAATGTTAATTAACCTGAAATATTGGCGTGATTTTAACATTTTTGACCGAGGGTGTGAACTGATTTCACAACAGCCAGAAAAACTACAATGGCATGACCAAGATACTTTAAATATTCTCCTTCATAATTCTTGGTTGCCGATAGATTTAATTTGGAACTCACAAGTATTTATGGATGATAAAGAACTACCAATCAGTTCTGTTTATCATGATAGATACGAAAAATTAAATTATGCCAAAGCTAAATCTGATCCAAAAATTGTTCATTTTGTGGGAGGTGGGAGTGCAAAGCCTTGGCATTATGCTTGTAAACATCCATTCAAGCATGAATATGCAAAATATCTTCAAGATACGCCTTGGAAAGATACAGTTCCCATTGGTAAGCCCAGCTTGATTTCCCAAATTAGATTTCGTCTCGGTGTCGGTAGTAAACTGCGTAATCTCTTTCAGATTTTAACTAAAAACCCTGTTTAAATGTTGCTTTTATTTAACCGCCTCCTGACACAACAAAAAAAACTGATCAATAGTTGGCAGGAACTTTATCTAAAATTAAGTGGCGTAGAATTAGATTCTTCTTGCACTATAAATAAGCAAATTTCGGCTCGGCTGGGATTTGCCAATGGCTCTCCTGGCAAAATTTCCTTATCATCAAATGTAGAGTTAGAACAAGGAGTGGTTCTGCACGCTTGGGGAGGAAATATCACGATCAAAGATAATGTTTTTATTGGGCCTTATACCGTAATTTATGGTCATGGAGGCGTAACTATTGGGCAAGATTCCCTAATTGCTATGCACTGCCGTATTCTTTCCTCAAATCATACTATTCCTGAACAATGCGATCGCATTCGTTGGCAACCTGATATTTTGCTGCCAACAACCATAGGTAAAGATGTTTGGTTGGGTGCAGGAGTTACTGTTTTAGGTGGAGTCACAATTGGCGATGGTTGTGTGGTTGGTGCTGGCTCTGTTGTGACTAAAGATTTACCTCCTTATTCCATTGCTGTCGGTGTTCCAGCAAAAGTTATCAAAACACGTATATGAATCCTCTAATTTCAGTTATTATTCCTACTCATAATCCTAATTTAACTCGATTGCAAAGAACCTTAGATGGATTGCGATCGCAGTCTTTATCCTATAGTGATTGGCAGTTAATTATTATTGATAATGCTTCTAGCAATCCAGATTTATTTGCTAATTTAGACTTGTCTTGGCATCCCCATACTAAAATTATCCGTGAGGAACGTCTAGGGTTAACCAGAGCAAGAATTGCGGGTATTCAAGCCAGCCAAGGCAAATATATTGTCTTTGTTGATGATGATAATGTCCTCTGCCCTAATTATCTGCAAGACACTATCAAGATTTTTAACACCTATCCCAAATTAGGGGCAATAGGTGGTAAATCTCTGCCGGAATTTGAAGTTGATCCCGAACCTTGGGTAAAACAATTTTGGGGTTGTTTGGCATTGCGAGATTTAGGAAATGACATCAAAATTTATGCTTACGACCAAGACCCAAATAGCGAAAAACAACACCCTGAATTTGCCCCTATTGGTGCTGGAATGGCTTTGCAGCAACAAGCCGCAAAATTTTATGTTAACAGTATCTTAAACGATAGTCTGAGATTAGGTTTAGACCGTACTGGTAAGAGTTTACAATCTGGTGGTGATTGTGATATTAATCTGACTTTGCTTGATGCCGGCTGGGCTGTTGGTTATTTTCCCCAACTACAACTTACTCATCTAATTTCTCTTAATCGCTTAACAAAAAATTATCTGGCTCGACTCAATTATTCCTCTTCCCGTTCCTGGGTGCAAGTATTAGATGCTCATAATATTCGCCCTTGGGGAAAAGTTGCTAGTTGGACTGTTCATTTGAGGAAAGCTAAAGCTTTTGTTAGCTGTCAACCTTGGAAGAGTCCTGCTAATTATGTACAGTGGCAAGGTGCTTGTGGGCTGTTTGAAGGTTTAGCAATGTTGAAATAGTGTTTGTCAGGTGGGCAATGCCCACCCTACGTATATTTACGATAAATATATATAGATAGTAATTTAAATAATATTTAATATGACTGCCAATCAGCAACTCCGCTACTTAGCTAAACAATGGGGATTGGGTGCGATCGCCTACAAATTATACTATGCTCCCAAGGGATTTTTAGAAAAAATATCCCGTCAGGGAAGTATCAATATGACCATTGATTATTGGTCACGCCTCCAGATGGAAGCTGCTGCCGATAAACTGCCCACAGTTGAGGTTAAATCATCCGCAACATTTTTAGATATTTATTTTTTGAGTGGGCGCAAATTTTGGTATCAAACCTGCTTTTGTGCCTACTCAATGCAACAACACACAAATTTGATATTACGTCCAATTATTTATGATGATGGTTCTTTAGATCAGCAATATCAAAACAAGATTAAGCGAATTTTCCCTCATGCTCAAATTATTCTGTTAGCGGAAGTTGAAGAACGCATAGAGCAATATTTACCACAGAGTAAATTTCCCTATCTCAGAGAACGCCGCCTCAATTATCCCAACCTGAAGAAATTAACAGATATTCATATTGGCTCTCAAGGATGGAAACTGGTACTTGACTCTGATATGTTGTTTTTCAATACACCTGATTTTCTCCTAGAATGGATCACATCTCCTCAGCAACCTTGCCACATGGTAGATGTCGAAACCTGCTATGGTTACTCCCAGACTTTTATGTCTTCTCTAGCCCAGGCAGAAATTACAGAGCGATTGAATGTAGGAATTTGCGGTTTAAAAAGTGAGGATATCGATTGGGAAAAACTAGAATATTGGTGTAAAACCATGATTGAGAAACATGGTACTCATTATTATCAAGAACAGGCACTTATTGCTATGTTAATGGCAGGTCAGCCCTGCGCTGTTGCTCCAGCTACAGATTACATTGTTTTGCCAAATCAAGCAGAAGTCATTCAGCCCAAAGCTGTTTTACACCACTATGTAGCATGCTCTAAATCCTGGTATTTCCGCTATGGATGGAAACATATTTTATCCAAAAATTAACATGAATAAATTATTGGGTACTGAGATTGATAATCAGAAATTTTTATGTTAAAGACTAATAAAATTATTCAAGGTTTATGGATAGGCGGTGAGCTTTCCATTATGGAGCAACTGTCTATCAACTCATTTATAAAATGTGGGCATGAATATCACCTATATGTTTATGGGGATGTGCAAAATATTCCCATAAACACGGTAATTAGGGATGGTAACGAAATTTTACCATCTGAGCGAATTTTTACACACAAATCGGGATGGGGTAAAGGCAGTTATGCTGGATTTGCCGATCTTTTTCGATACCATCTTTTAAAAAAAGTAGGCGGTTGGTGGGTAGATACTGATGTAGTTTGCCTTAAACCATTTGACTTTGAATTAGAATTGGTAATTTCCTCTAGTTATGAAGGCAAGTGGGGTACTTTGGCTAATAATTGCGTCTTAAAAGTACCCCAAGATAATGAGTTAGCCACCCAGTTGTGTGAAATCAGTAATAGCAAAGAGCCAGAGAATTTAGGTTACGGTGATATTGGCCCCTTGCTATTACAAAAAGTCGTGCGGGAACTAGACTACAAAAAATATATTGTCTCCCATGAATTGTTTTGCCCATTAACATGGAGAGCGGTTGATAAAATAGTTTATTCTCCTGAAAAAATTACAGCTAAAAAGGCTGTTGATGCAGTGAAAGATTTGATTAGACCAATTATTCGACCTGAAACCAATCCAGGGAAAATTACTACCAAAAGTTACGCGGTTCATCTATGGAATGAAATATGGCGACAAAATAATTTAGATAAAAATGCTAAATATGACAAAACCTGTTTATATGAACGCCTCAAAGCTAAATACCTATAATTTATTACTATATATTAATTATGAGTGTAGAACCTTTAGTTTCCATCCTAATACCTGCCTTTAATGTAGAAGCATGGCTAGCACAAACCCTAGAATCTGCCTTAGCCCAGACATGGCAAAACATAGAAATCATTATTGTAGATGATGGTTCAACGGATAACACCCTGTCAGTAGCCAAAACTTTTGCCTCCTCTAAAGTTAAAGTCATCAGTCAAGAAAATAGCGGACAAAGTGCTTCTGAAAATCATGCCTTCCAAGAAGCTCAAGGAGATTTTATCGAGTATCTTGATGCAGATGACTTATTAGCACCAGATAAAATTGAGCGACAAATTCGCCTTTTGGGTGATAGCAATTCTGAATTTGTTGCATCAGGAGAATGGGCGAGATTTTATCAATCTCCTGATGAAGCTTTGTTTATTCCCCAACCTCTGTGGGCAGATATGTCACCAATTGATTGGTTAATTTGTGCTTGGGAAAATCATTTGATGATGCACGGAGCAGCTTGGCTAATTCCACGCCACATTGCTGAACGAGCCGGCAATTGGAATGAAAAGTTATCTTTGATTAACGATTTTGATTATTTTAGTCGCATCTTATTAAATAGTAAAGGTGTTAAATTCTGCCAAGGTGCAAGAACTTACTATAGATCCGGTAATTCTAATAGCTTAAGTGGTTCAAAATCTCGTCGGGCTTGGGAATCAGCTTTTTTAGCTTTAGAACTTGGCACAAGTAATTTATTAGCTAAAGAAGACAGCCCACGAACACGCCATGCTTGTGCAACCGTTTTTCAACGCTTCATTTATGAAGTTTACCCAGACGCACCTGATCTTCAGAAAATAGCACAAGACAAGGTGCAGAAATTTGGTGGTTCTGAGTTGCAAGCATCGGGAGGGCCAATGTTTAAATTGCTCTCCTCTTGTTTAGGCTGGCAAACAGCTAAAAAAATGCAGAGATTTGTCTATCAATTTGGATATGCAAAAGCTGCTGTGGGTTGGAAATTTTTTAGATTTAGGGACAGAAGCTCGTATCTATTAAAAGAGAGCAAATTCAGTAAAGAAAATGGCTAAAATACTGATTTTAATTGGCGCTCATCTTTGTACAGCTCCTCGCCCTCAAAAAGAAGCCGAAGCTTTAGCAAATGCAGGTCATGATGTTACAGTTGGGGGTTTTTGGTTTGACCCAGAGTTAGTAGAGCGTGATCGCCTACTCATGGTAAACAAAAAATGGCGATTTGTACCCATCATTGACTTTCAACCAAGCCAAAAATTTCACAACTTGCTTATTCGTTTACAAGGACGTTTAGCTAGAGAAAAATTTCAACGTTTCGGCAGATTTTCGCCTGAACTGTTGGGTTATGGAGCTAAAGCAATGCTCAAAGTAGCTCTGAAAACCCGTGCAGATTTAACAATAGTCCACTCAGAAGCAGGGCTTTGGGTAGGAAATCAACTTCTAGACAGGGGTTTCAATGTTGGTGTAGATTTTGAAGACTGGTTTTCTGAAGACTTGTTACCAGAAGCCTGTCTTAGTCGTCCCATTACACAGCTAAAGCTTTTAGAAAGTCGGCTAGCCAAGGAATGTACTTATTGTCTAACTACTTCCCAAGCCTTAGCTGAAGCTATAGCCAAAGCTTACAAAGCACCTAAACCTACAGTAATTTATAACGTTTTTCCTAATTTAGAGCGATCGCAAATCGATCAGCAAAAACGTGATCGGCAAAACCTTAACATACCCTCTGTGCATTGGTTTTCCCAAACCATTGGGCCAGGAAGAGGTTTAGAAACCTTATTCCAAGCATTACCACATATCACCATTCCTTTAGAAATTCATTTACGGGGTCATTATCCAGAAAGTTCCCGCCAATGGTTAGAACCATTAATTCCCCAAGCTTGGCACAATCAATTATTTATACACCCTACAGTCGCAAATACAGAGTTACTCTCTCGCATTGCTGAACATGATATTGGGTTAGCTTTAGAATGTACCGACATCGATAGCCGTAACCTCACAATTACTAATAAACTTTTCCAATACTTACAAGCAGGTTTAGCAGTTATCGCTACTAATACCATCGGTCAACAAGAAATTTTTAGAGAATTTCCTCACATTGGTCAATTAATTCCGAGTAACTCTCCTCAAGCACTGGCCCAAGGATTAGAAACTTTATTAACTAGTCCAGAAAAACTAGCCAAGGCAAAAGCAGCAGCACTGCAAGCGACACAAGAAAAGCTTAATTTTGACTATCAAGTTGAGCGCCTTTTGAAATTGGTTAAGTGCTAGGGCTTGTTTTCCAAGGGTTTAGGGGTTTAGGGGTAGATTCAACGTTGATTTTTCTGTCTCATGCGTAAGTCTTGTAACTAACAAAAATAAATTATTTAATAACAGAAATGCGGATATTACTAACAGCTGATCCAGAACTTCCAGTACCACCAAAACTTTATGGTGGTATTGAACGTATTGTTGATTTACTCGTTACTGGACTACAAAGCAGGGGTCATACAGTAGGGCTAGTTGCTCATCCTGAATCTACCTCAAAAGCCAGTCAATTTTTTCCTTGGTGGGGTAAACAATCTCAAAACAAATTAGATGCTTTAAAAAACACCACAGTTTTGTGGTCTGCTGTACAGCGATTTCAACCAGATATTTTGCATAGTTTTTCTCGCATCCTTTATTTATTACCCCTGCTGAACTCTGGCTTACCCAAGGTCATGTCTTATCAACGTAACCCCAGCCTACGCACTACAAACTGGGGGACAAAATTAGCTAAAGGTTCTCTTAGCTTTACTGGTTGTAGTGATTATATTTGTGGTATTGGGCGCAAAGCAGGCGGAGTTTGGCAGACAATCCACAACTGCGTAGAATTAGAAAAATATACATTCCAACCAACTGTAAAAGCCGATGCTCCCTTGGTTTTTCTCAGTCGAGTTGAAAGTATCAAAGGAGCGCATCAGGCGATCGCCGCAGCTCGTCAAGCCAAAAAAACCCTAATCATAGCAGGTAATCAAGTCAATTCCCAGGAAGGAAAAAATTACTGGGAACAAGAAATTGCTCCCTATTTGGGCAAAGATGGAATTGAATATATTGGCCCAGTCAACGATGAGCAGAAAAATGAATTACTTGGTCAAGCCGCAGCAATGATTGTTCCTATTCAATGGGATGAACCATTTGGTATTGTTTTTGCGGAAGCTTTGGCCTGTGGTACACCCATAATTTCCTCTCCTCGCGGAGCTTTACCAGAAATTGTCCGTCAGGGTGTAGATGGTTATTTAGTCAATAATCTGGAGGAAGCTTGTAACGCTATCCAAAACATATCTCAAATTAATCGTTATGACTGTCGTCAGCGTGTAGAAAATTGCTTTTCTGCTGATGTAATTGTTAGTAAATACGAGCATACTTATCAGAGTTTAGTATCTATTCAAATGCAAATAGCCTGAAGGTTATAGATCGAAAATACCAAGTTGTTTACTAAATTAATATAGCCAATGCAAAAAATACAACGCTTAATAAATCTTTTTTCTGCTCTAATAGAATTAATTATCAGAGAGAAGAGATTACCACAAAGATTGACTGAAAATTACTTTTTTCATGCTCCTGGTTACATAGTAAGACGTTTTCAACATCAATTAAAATCTATTAAATCAGATACCCCTGTAGTTTACTTACCTCATGTAGGACAAAGGTATGTATTTCAAATACTGCACCTGCTGAGTTTAGCTTATCCCGAAGTAATATTCCTCTGGGATTTTAACATTAATAATTATATAAAATTAGGTTATGAAGGTAGAAGGCTTTTTTCTCTAAAAAATGTAAAAATTGTTCCCCCAGCATCTTATAAATTGCCAACAGAAGTAGTAGTCAGCCCTGATAATAATCAAAGCGAGTTCTTGAAGATTACAGCAGCCAAAAAACAGATAATTATAGAAAACGATGTATCGCAAGAGCCTAAGCAAGACTCTTTCATGCTGCCTTATGGGGTTCACCCTTATTTTCTCCAAAATTATGCAGAATTTAATAGCAGCATTAAAAAATTGCGTTCTCAAGACAGAGCAATATCTGTTTTGTTCTCAGGCGCTACTGCTTTTGTAATCGATAAATATTTAGTTGAGAGATATTATCATGTGCCTTCCCGTGACCGATGTGTGGAATTTTTAACAGAAAATTCCACAAGACTCAATATAGCTATTATCCAAGAGTTCCCAGAAAGAAAGAAATTTAATGATAATCCTGGTAGATACAAAGATTACTCACTAGTTCTTTGTAAATGTAAAGGGTTGCCGGAAAAGTGGTTAGATGAATTGTCTACTGCTAATTTCTTCTTAGCACTTCCTGGTAGCCATATGCTGATGTGTCACAATGCAATCGAAGCTATGGCTGTAGGTACAATTCCTATTATCAGCTATGAAAATTGGTTTTTTCCCAATTTGATTAATGGAGAAAACTGTTTAACCTATAAATCCTTAGAAGAACTTCCTCTAGTCATAGCTTATGCCAATCAATTGGAAAAAACTGTGATTGAGAAAATGAGAAAAGCTGTTATGGATTATTATGATAATTATCTCAATCTTGTAGAAGTTGTAAACTTTATCAAAAACTATCAAGGTTGCCAACTCCATTTATATATTAATCATGAAGATGCAGAAACCTTGCGGAATTTAACAGACAAATCAATTATTACTCGTGGTGGTAGTCTGCAAACCTTTCTTTCTATTCCTAGATAAATAATTAACTTAGATAAAAGGCATGAAATCTATTAATTTGCTATTACCTCTAAGTTGGATATAATCTTTTAATTTTCAACACAAGTTCTGAAGGGGCGAAACATGGCTAATATTCTAATTGATTCAAAGGTGTAAGCAAATTCTGGTAAAAGAAGATAGGTCAATCATTGTTAAGAAGGTTAAGAAGACCTATCTATTGAATATTTTACCTAAATTTTATCAAACGAACTTAGAAAATCAACTATCAGAGTCACGATTATTGTTTTTCAACCTACTAGTTAATGTCCTTTATTGGTGAAAATTACCATGAATGTATCAGGAATTTCTAATCAATCCTTGTTAGGAAAAGTTTTGCGTTTGCCACTAAAACTAATTCCTCCTACAACAATTTTACCTATCCTCCAGGGTAGACTTAAAGGTAAGCGTTGGATCACTGGTTCTAGTCAGCATGGTTGTTGGTTAGGCAGCTATGAATATGATAAACAAATTTTATTCGAGCAAACTATTACAGATGGAAGTATTGTATTTGATTTAGGCGCACATACTGGGTTTTATACACTTTTAGCTTCCACCTTGGTAGGTGCTAAAGGCAAAGTATTTGCCTTTGAACCAATGCCTATTAATGTTAAATATCTCAAACAACACCTGCAATTGAACCGTATAGCTAACGTTACTGTCATGGAAGCTGCTGTTTCAGATACTACAGGCATTGCTTATTTTGAATTAAATTCCTCTAGTTTTCAGGGACAATTATCATCAAAAGGTACTCTGGAAGTAGCAACAGTTAGCCTTGATAACTTAATTGCTACAGGGGAGATTCCTACTCCCAACTATATGAAAATAGATGTAGAAGGAGCAGAAATGAAAGTTCTTACTGGTGCTAAAACCATGCTAATTAATGCTCATCCAACTATATTTTTAGCAACCCATAGTGTAGAACTTCATCAACAGTGTATTAATTTCCTAACTTTATTAGGTTACAAAATCAAACCTGTCGGTAATAAAAATTTAGAAGAATGTGAAGAAATTATAGCTGTCTATTAAAAGTAATCAATACTATTCGTGAGTGAAAAATAGAATTTTTTATCTACGGTGCAAGGTGTGCAAATGTGAGTTATAAAGTTTTAATTGTCAGTCCCCATTTTCCCCCAATTAATGCGGCTGATCATCAAAGGATACGAATGTCTCTTCCTTATATGGAAGAATTTGGCTGGGAAGCTCATGTTCTCACAGTGAGACCAGACTGTGTTTTTGGAGTTAACGAACCACTGTTAGAAAAAACAGTTCCCCAAAAGATTCCAGTTACCCGTACAGGAGCATTATCTATCGAAAAAACTCGCAGATTGGGGATGAGTAGTCTGGGCTGGCGTTCTTTTCCCCAACTACTGGCTGTGGGTAATCGTCTTTTGCGAGAGCAAAAGTTTGACTTAGTATATTTTTCTACAACAATATTTGATGCAATGGTTCTGGGGGCGATTTGGTATCGTCGTTTTGGCATTCCTTATGTTCTAGATTTCCAAGACCCTTGGCTAAGTGATTACTACCAAAATTCCAAAACTGCAAGGCCTCCCGGTGGGCGTTTGAAGTATGGCTTTTCTCAATTGCAAGCTAAACTCCTAGAACCTATTGGTGTGAGTGCAGCAAGCCATATCATTAGTGTTTCACCTGCCTATCCCAAAATCTTACAACAGCGATATTCTCACTTACGTCCAGAACAATTTACGGTTTTACCCTTTGGTGCGCCAGAACAAGATTTTGCATCACTTCCAGCACTTGATGTTCAGCAGTCAATCTTTAATCCTGATGATGGTAAACGCCACTGGGTATACGTAGGTCGAGGTGGGGATGATATGGCCTTGGCTTTGCGAAGCTTATTCTTGGGGATTAAGTGCGATCGCCTGAAAAATCCGCAAGTATGGGACTCAATTAGGTTACACTTTATTGGGACAAGCTATGCACCCAAAGAACATGCTATTAAAACAGCTGAACCAATTGCCCAAGAACTTGGTATAGCCGATTTAGTCACCGAACATCCTGTACGTATTCCTTACTTTGAAGCCATCAAAGTCCTCACAGATAGTAGTGCTATCTTACTCATTGGTTCTAATGACTCTACCTACACAGCCTCTAAACTGTATCCTTGCATCCTAGCCCGTAAGCCCATACTGGCAGTTTTCCACCAACAGAGTTCTGTAGTAGAGATTCTCAGGCAAAGCCAAGCCGGGGAAGCTATAACTTTTAATAGCAACAGCCAACCAGAGGATTTATTAGGCGAAGTCACCACTGCCCTGCAAAAATTGCTTTCCCTACCTCACGGGTACATACCGGAAACTAACTGGTCAGCATTTAAACCTTACACAGCGCGAGAAATGACCAGGAAGCAGTGCGAAATTTTTGACCAGTGTCTTGCTAGTCAAGGATAAAGAAAATCGTTATGAATCAGTCATACCCCAGCAACTACCCTTCATTAGCTTTGTTACCCAAAGTTGAACGGTATCAAAGACGACAGTTACTCAAGGTATTTTGGCTGATTGCGATCGCCTTATTATTCTTTGAAATGCAGGCAGAAACTACTTCCATACTACCAAAATTAGCAGCTATTATCCTCACCATAGCTGCACTGATGCCGAGTTACCTTTGGTGTGCTGGTCGAGCCTTTGGAATGCCGATTTTCCCCTTATTCGCTTTTACATATACTTGGACTCATGCTTTACCCTTAGTATCTAATCATTCCGCAGTCATTGTTTATTCTCCAGAAAGCCAATTATTTGCCGGACTAACTGCTGCTGGGTTTTTAGGCATAGGCACTTCCGTTTGGTTTAACTTGGTAAAATCTCCACCTCCTTTACCTAAACACTATCGCGCCTTAAACGGGAAAAAAGGCAATTTATTTTTCTTATTAATCATGGTTTTAGCCGTCCTCTTTAACTTATCGAAAAATGGCGGCTGGCTGTTAATAGATGGAGGTATATTTTCGGCGATTCGGGGTGCTGTTTTAGGGCTAGCCGTTCTCGCTAGTTTCGTACTCACCTATCAATTAGGTAATCGTACCTTACCAAAAACTCAGTCAAGAATATATTTAATTTTGCTGATTGCCTACATGATAACGGACGCAGTTGCTTTAGTAGTTGTAGGCGCAGCATCTACATTTATGGTATCTACAGCTGCCTTTATTATTGGTCGGAAGAAAGTGCCAATCATAGCTATTTTAATTGTTGCTGTCAGCCTTTCTGTATTGCATCAAGGTAAAAGTGAGATGCGTCATAAATATTGGTTTAACAGCAAGGGAATAACCCTTGTTCAACCTTGGGAATATGGAAATTGGTATAGCGAATGGATTGGTTATAGCCTGCAAAAAATGCAGATAAAAGATGATGAATTTACATCATCCAAGGAAGACAAAGAAGCATCATTTGTAGAACGTTCAAGTGTAATTCAAATGCTACTTTTATCTCAAACTAAAAGTCCAGAACCTATACCTTATTTATATGGTGAGTCTTATGCCGTCATCCCACAGCTATTAATTCCGCGATTTTTGAATGCGAATAAAATTCGCAGCCATGAAGGCACGTCTATTTTAAGTATTCATTATGGATTACAAAGAAGAGAAGATACTTTATCTACTACTATTGGTTGGGGATTATTGGCTGAATCTTATGCCAATTTTGGTCTTTTAGGCTGTGCTGGACTTGGAGTAGTATTAGGAAATGTGTATGGTAGAACTACTCGCTGGTCTATGAATGCACCTATTCTTTCAGCCCAATCACTTTTCTCTGTCCTACTACTAGCCTTTTCTTTGCAGTCAGAATACAGTGCTGGGGTCTATGTTTCTGCTTTATTTCAATCGGGTATGGTGCTATATGGGATGGTTTTAGTCTTGATGGAGAATCAAAAGACATCACGTCCAGTTTATAAATGATGAAACAAGAGAGCAGTTAAAACATGAAAAAACTGGCAATTGTTGTTTCCCATCCCATTCAATATTATTCCCCTTGGTTTAATTATCTGGCTAACACAGCAGGTTTAGCTGTGAAGGTTTTTTACTTGTGGAATTTTGGCGTTACCAAGCAAGTAGATTTCGGTTTTAAGCAAGCAATTCAATGGGATATCCCCTTATTAAACGGCTACGATTATGAATTTGTTCCGAATATCAGTAGTAGTCCTGGAACACATCATTTCTGGGGTTTACAAAATCCGTCTTTAAGTTCACAAATTCAAAAATTTAACCCGGAAGCGGTACTATTAATGATTTATAATTATGCTAGTATCTATCGCTTATTGTGGACTTGGAATCAACGTCAAATTCCTTTGTTATTTCGGGGAGATTCTCACCGACTGCTAGGTTTGTATGGGGTCAAAGCTTTAGCTAGACGAGAATTTATTACACAAATATATCGTCGATTTGCTGCTTGCTTATATGTAGGTAAAGCCAACTATGATTACTTCCGTTATCATCGGGTAGCTGAGGAACAATTGTTTTTTTCTCCCCATGCAGTAGATAACGATCGCTTTTTAGCTCAAGCTGATATAGTTAACCATCAAGCACAAGCCTGGAAACAAGAATTAGGTATTCCCCCAGACCATCAGGTAATTCTCTTTGCTGGTAAGCTGGAAGATAAAAAACGTCCTTTGGATTTGCTCAAAGCTTTCTTATCAACAAATATTCCTCAGACCTCTCTGTTATTTGTGGGTGCTGGGCCTTTAGAAACAGAATTAAAAAACACCGCAGCTGGACACCCTCATATTTACTTTGCCCCTTTTCAAAACCAAACATTAATGCCTCGTACCTACACAATGGCAGATTTATTCGTTTTACCCAGCTACGGTACTGGAGAAACCTGGGGACTGGCAATTAATGAAGCCATGTGTTTAGCTCGTCCTGTAGTAGTGAGTAATCATGTAGGTTGTTCCCAAGACCTAGTTCACAATTATGATAACGGTTTAATTTTTCCGGCTGGTGATGTGTCAGCCTTAGCCCATAGTCTGAAGGAAGCATTCGCAGATCGACAACGTTTACAAAAATGGGGAGAAAATAGCCGGAATATAGTGTCAAAATACACCTATGCTCAGGCAACTCAGGGATTACTGAAAGCACTTGCATATGCCAAATCAATCTAAATCAATGAATATACATCTTTGGTTGCCTCAGTTGTTTAGTTTTAACGGTGGCATCCAAATATATTCTGCTTTTTTATTTCAAGCTTTACAAAATATTTTTCCTGACAGTGGCTACGAAGTTTTTATTAAACATGATGTGGAAACTTCGCCTAGCATTACCTACTTACCTCAAACTCGATTTCATTTTGCTGGTGGTTTACCTGCGAAAGTCCGTACACCCTTATTTGCAGCACAGCTTGTTGGCAATGGTTTAATTAAAAGACCGGATTTGGTGTTAGCCACTCACCTAAATTTTGCGATCGCCGCCTTCATCCTCAAGCGTCTCTTGGGGATATCATACTGGGTAGTAGCCCACGGTATCGAAGCCTGGAATCTGCAAAATCGGGCGGTACAAACAGCTTTGAGGGAAGCCGATTTAATTTTAGCCGTTAGTGCTTACACGCGCGATCGCCTGCTCAAAGAACAAAACCTCAATCCCCAAAAAGTCACCGTCCTACCCAATACCTTTGATGCTCGACGTTTTCAACCTGCGCCTAAACCCGCCTATTTGTTAGCAAAACACAACATTAAGCCGGCACAACCAGTTATCTTAACTGTAGGCAGATTAAGCGCAGGTGAGCAATACAAAGGTTATGACCAAGTTTTAAAAGCAATTCCCCAAATTCGTAAATCCCTTCCTGACGTTCACTATGTAATTGTTGGTAAAGGCAGTGATAGACCAAGAATTGAACAACTCATAGCCCAGCTACAATTGCAAGATTGCGTTACCCTAGCGGGATTTGTCCCTGATGAACAGCTATGTGATTACTACAACCTCTGCGATGTTTTCGCTATGCCAAGCAAAGGAGAAGGCTTTGGCATCGTTTATTTAGAAGCATTAGCTTGTGGTAAAGCTGTGTTAGGAGGTAATCAAGACGGTGCTATAGATGCCCTGTGTCATGGTAAATTAGGGGCGTTGGTTAATCCTGATGATATGGAGGCGATCGCTCAAACACTAACTGACATTCTCATCCAGAAATATCCCAATTCCTTAATTTATCAACCAGATGAATTACGAAATTCTGTGATTGATATATATGGATTTGCCAGCTTTCAATCAAATTTAAAGCAGAAATTTAACACTTTTTTACCCTAATATAAAAATTCAGACTTAATTGTTGTAAGCTAGATATTCAGTATTGTTTCAAGGTTAAAATCTGTTCAGAGATTGGGAGAATTGAATGCAGATAAACGCAGATAATTAGCATTTTAGATTTTCTTGGCTGTAGGGTGGACATTCCCCACCTTATCTTAGTTTCACTGGTGAATTTCCACATTCAAAATAGGAAAAATCCAAAAAAAGAATTAGATTTTTATATCTATAATTTTCTTTTATTATTTTAATATTTGAATTAATTACAAATTTTAATTAAAACTTATATACCAAATTTTAAAATATGTGTGGCATTGCAGGCATTCTTACAGTCAATCAATATCAAGAGCAATTAGAACAGACGATTCAGCGAATGCAAATTGCTTTGCAACATCGTGGCCCTGATGATGCGGGTATTTTTATAGCCCCACAAAGACAAGCTGCTCTAGCTCATACTCGTCTTTCCATTCTCGACCTCAGTATTGCCGGACATCAGCCCATGTCCACATCTGACGGTCGCTACTGGATTACTTTTAACGGTGAAATCTATAACTTTCAACAACTACGGCACGATTTGATTGCACAAGGTGAAAAATTCAATTCGCAAACAGACACAGAAGTTATTTTAAAGTTGTACCAAAGATTGGGGAATGTCTGTGTTCAGCATCTACGCGGTATGTTTGCCTTTGCCATTTGGGACGACTTAGAGAAAACCTGCTTTTTAGCTCGTGATCCTTTAGGCATAAAACCCCTTTATTATTGGCAATCTGGTTCTGCATTAATCTTTGCGTCTGAACTTAGAGCAATTCTCGCCTCTCGTCAACCTGCTCTTAATTTGAGTATGGAAGGATTGTATGGTTATTTAACTAATGGTTCAGTTCCCGAACCACACACATTAATTGCCGGAGTTCATTGCCTCAATGCTGGTCACTATCTGCAATGGCAAGGTGGTGAATTGACCCAAAAACAATATTGGCAAATTGATTTTACTCCTGAAGAAATCACCCCAGAACAAGCGCGTGAACAAGTCCGAAACGCATTAATTGATTCTATTGAACATCACTTTGTCAGTGATGTACCTGTAGGGGTATTTCTTAGCGGTGGTATAGATTCTACCACCGTAGTTGCCTTAGCACGTAAAACCCAAACTGGTATCCTGAAAACCTACTCCATTGGCTTTGAAGAATCAAAATGGAACGAAGGAGAAACTGCCGCAAAAATAGCTCATACATTTGATACTGAGCATACACAATTCACCATTACATCTTCTTTAGGTAAAGCCCTCTTTCCTAAATATTTAGAAACAATTGACCAACCAAGCGTAGATGGTTTTAATACCTTTTGTGTGTCCCAACTAGCACGAGAAGACGGCACAAAAGTTGTACTTTCTGGTTTAGGAGGAGATGAATTATTTGGCGGTTATGGTTCCTTCCAAAAAATTCCCAAAATGGTGCGCTTAGGGAAAAAAGTTAAAGCATTTTCTCCCCTAAATATCGGTCTTGGTATGGGCTTAGAATATTGGGGTAACTCAGCCCAAATCAGAAGAATAGGAGATTTTTTACAAGATACTCCAAATGTTCAAGCTGCTTATCGTAGTTTCCGAGGAATATTCTCTCATCAAGAAGCTTGCAGAATCGCACATCAATACCTTCCAGAAAAAGATTTACCACTCCGTCAGCGTCAGCATTCACTTATGTCTCTACCTTCCCTGGAAGATGAAGTTAGTTGGTTAGAAATTAGCGGCTATATGCTTAATCAGCTATTAAGAGACAGTGATGTAATGAGTATGTCCTGGGGCTTAGAATTGCGAGTGCCGCTAGTAGACAGAGTTTTACTAGAAACTATTGCTTCTATACCCAGTAACCTGCGCTTAATGCCGCAAAAAAAGTTACTAATTGAATCTATACCAGAATTACCTGATTGGGTGATTAACAAACAAAAACGAGGTTTTTCTTTTCCTTTTCAAGAATGGATTAAAGATGAATGGCATGAATGCTTTACTGGATTAGATTCATATAAAGATATACACTTAGGAATTTGGTATCGTCGTTGGAGTCTGGCATTATTAAAGTATTGGTGGCAAAAAGTTTCTCAATAATCAATCAATATATTTTTGAAAAAATAACAAGCTAAGAGCTAATTCATAAAGTAAATATTAAATAGCCCATCGCCTAACCATGAGACGAAGTAAGGAACCATAAATCATGGCTTCACTTACCTCTGAATACACTTCATAATCTTTACTCAAACGCCGAAATCGATTCAGCCATCCAAATGTTCGCTCAACAATCCAGCGTTTGGGCAACTGTTCAAAGGTCTGTGAGATTCATTCAATTAGTTCCACACGCACCCGTTCACCACAGACTTGCTGAACTGCATTGGCAAAGTTTCTACCAGAGTACCCCTGAGCTACCCAGATAACTTCTAATTGGAACAACTTTTCCTGTGCTTCATCCAAGACAATTACCGCCCCTAATCGTTCTGGGGCATTTGCTTCAGTCACAACAACCCCAATCAATAATCCTTGCGAGTCCACAACTATATGGCGCTTACGCCCTTTAACCTTAGATTTTCTTTACGAATCAGCTCTAAATTCATATGAAAAAAGGTTTCCAGCAACTCCATGTATGTCATGTGATTGCTAATATTAACGAGGATGTGGGCGGGCCTGCTTATTCGGTAACTAATCTGGCTCAATCATTATCAGAACAAAATATTGATTCTCATTTATTCACACTTGACTATCAGGAACATGGTCAACAAGTTTCTACAAATAACGTCAAAGTTCATAGCTATCCTGCCACGAAATTAGCAAAATTACTGCGAGGATTTCAACCAAGTGCTAGTCAAGCTTTACACCAATTAGCAGCAACAGAGTTAGATTTAATTCATAATCATGGCATTTGGATGTTTCCTAACCTTTATGCTCGTCAGGCAGCTACAAGGTATAATTTACCCTTATTGATTTCTCCGCGTGGAATGCTGGAGCCTTGGTCATTACGGAATAGTTGGTTTAAAAAACTACCTGCATGGTTTTTGTATGAAAAGCAGAATCTTCAGCAAGCGATCGCCTTCCATGCAACTTCTCAACAAGAAGCTAATTCCCTGCGTCAACTCAATTTTCGCCAACCAATTGCCGTAATTCCTAATGGAGTTACTATTCCTAACCTTGACAATCCACCTAGCCGAGAGATTTTAGTTAGCCGATTTCCCCAACTAGCGGGCAAAAATTGGCTACTTTTTCTATCGAGAATACATCCCAAAAAAGGTCTAGATAACTTACTATATGTTTGGAAAACATTAGTAAATCAATTTCCCGACTGGCATTTAATAATTGCTGGGTCTGACTTAATCGGCTATCAAGCAAAATTAGAAGAGCTAACAGCAACCTTAAAATTGCAACCACAAGTCACATTTACAGGAATGCTATCGGGACAACAAAAAGCCTCCGCCCTTAGTAATGCTGATTTATTCGTTCTCCCCACCCACTCAGAAAATTTTGGCATTGCAATTGCCGAGTCGCTAGCTTATGCTGTACCTGTAATTACCACCAAAGGCGCTCCTTGGCAGGACTTAGAAATATATAACTGTGGTTGGTGGATTGAGAATAACCAGCAAGCACTCACAAACGCTTTAATAGACGCTATAAATATGTCTAGCAGTGAGCGACAAGCAATGGGTATTCAAGGTAGAAATTTAGTTCAGGCCAAATACTCTTGGAAGGCGATTGCTAAAGATATGGCAAGCCTTTACCATTGGATTCTCAGTGGTGGTGAACCTCCCATCTGTGTGCAATTTTCTAACTATTAAGGAGACAAGATTGTGATTATTTCCATTGCTACAGGGCCTTGGCTACCAGTTCCCGCTATCCAAGGTGGTTCTGTTCCTCGCCTTTGGCAAGGTCTGGCAGAAGAATTTGCTGCTAAAGGTCATCAAGTTAACATATTATGTAGAGCCTATCCAGGCCAGCCTCAGCAAGAGGTGATTAATGGGGTGAACTATATTAGACGGGGTGGTTTTTCCCAAAGCACTGATATTCGCTGGGATCTCTTCAAGGATCTCGTCTATGCTCTAATGACATTTCCTAGACTACCTCCCAGCGATATTCTTGTAATTAACGATTTTTGGTTGCCTGTGTTTGCTGCACTGCGTCCTCAAGTAGGCAAAATTGTTATTAATGCGAATCGCTTTCCTAAAGGGCAGTATCGTCTATATGCCAAGGCTGACTTGATTACTGCTGCATCACAAGCAATTAAAAAAGCCATAACCCAAGAATATTCTCCAGCCATTGCGCGAACAAAAGTTATCCCTAATCCTATAGATATTAATATTTTTCATCCAGCAACTAGCTTGACATATCAACAACAAGAAAAAGTTATTTTGTATGTAGGTAGGCTTCATCCTGAAAAGGGAGTTCATTTATTATTGGACGCATTTTCTCTTCTAACGCAAAAGTATGCTCCAGTTAAACTGAGAATTATCGGCCCTTTTAAAGAAAGTCAAGGGGGTGGAGGTGAGCAATATCTAAGTACCCTAAAAATAAAAGCAACAGGATTAAATGTTGAGTTTGTAGAACCTATTTTTGATATTCAACAACTAGCTCAAGCTTATCGTGAAGCTGATATATTTTGCTATCCATCACTTGCGGAAAAAGGAGAAGCATTTCCTGTAGCACCTTTGGAAGCAATGGGGACTGGTCTAATTCCCGTCGTTTCTAATCTTGACTGTTTTCAGGATTTAATCAACGATGATGAAACAGGATTCTTTTTTGAACATCGTAGTACAGATGCCGCCAGTAATCTATCGCTTGCCTGGGAGAAAATCATTCTCAACCCAGAAAAAGCAGAGGAGATGAGTCAAAAAGCTAGGCGTAAAGCCTCGGAATTTAGTTATCAGCGTATTGCAAGTATATATCTCGATGATTTTAAGAATTTACTTAGCAATCAAGGTGTTAATTACCTAAATAAAAAGCTTTTATCATAAACGATTTACTGCAAATAATTTAAAATAACTGCATATTTTATGCTAGAAGAAGTTACTCCACTAATCCTCACATATAACGAAGCTCCAAATATTGCCCGCACTCTTAAACAACTGACTTGGGCAAAGACGATTGTAGTGATTGATAGCTATAGCACCGATGAAACTCTAGAAATTTTGGCTGACCATTCCCAAGTAAAAATATTTCAAAGAAAGTTTGATTCCTTCGCTGGTCAATGCAATTATGGCTTGACAAAAATTACCTCCATGTGGGTGCTTTCACTAGATGCTGATTACATATTAACTGATGAGTTAATTCATGAAATTAAAGCAATACCAGCAGATTCAGATATAGATAGCTTTACCACTAGATTTAAGTATTGTGTGTTTGGCAAACCCCTACGTGGTACGTTGCTTCCACCCCGTAAGGTACTCTACAAGAAAGAAAAAGCTATTTACCAAGATGATGGTCACGCTCATCGAGTTTTGGTAAAAGGTAAATCTGCAATGCTTTCAGGTTATGTCCACCATGACGATCGCAAATCCTTAAGTCGCTGGTTTTGGGCGCAAGATCGTTATATGCTTACTGAAGCAGAGAAAATATTGACAACACCAATCCATCAATTGAGTTGGGGCGATCGCATCCGTAAACAGAAAATTCTCGCCCCCTTCATCATTCTATTTTACTGCTTATTTCTTAAAGGTGGCGTTCTAGATGGTTGGCAAGGTTGGTACTATGCTTTCCAACGAGTATTAGCGGAAATTCTTCTATCCATTCGTCTGATAGAAACAGAGAAGTTAAGTTGACCCAAACACCATAATTACAACAATTCCTTGCTGACTTTGAAAACACGCCCTAAAATCTGTCCTCAGACTCTCTGTGTTCCCTACCTCATTGCCACAAAAAACAGCCTGTGTGCAATACCACAGACTGTTTTCTCTAGCTGTAATTTTTTATTAGTTAGGCGCTCTTACACCATTTCTCCCCTCTGCAGAATAGTCTACTGATGGGAAGAGGCTGGCTTGACCGTCTACCTTATAATTGAATCCCTGAACAGGAACTGTCTGTTTGAGAGTAATTCCCTGACTAGGATTAGGTGATGTTCTAGTATTTCTACCATAAGCGTCTGTATACACTACAGAAGATGGAGAATTACTAAAGTTAAGAGCTGAAAAGTGACTCTCTACGTTAACTGTTCCTCGGAACAACGAACGGGGTTCATCCCACGTTACTTTGTTAACTGCTCCCGCAGCCAGAACTTCTTGGCACATCAAGGTTTGAGCAAGAGGATGAGTGGAAATACTGCACAAATCCACTGTCCGACCAATTTTTGTTGTAGAAGAAGCATCATAAAAACGCGCAGGATTCGTAACTCTAAAGTAGAAATCACCACCAGCCATACCCGTCAACCAGTATTCAAATGTTCTTTTGATAACTGTTGAGGCTTGTTCATCTACGGTACCACGGCTATAACAATCCTTAGTAGGAATAGCACGATGAACGCCTCCTGTTGGTTGGTTACTTGGTAATGGCGTAATCCCAGAAGGCAGGGTTGTATCACAATATAGCGATTCAGGTTCTTTAAAGTATCCAGGCGCACCAAACAAAGCCAGTTGCTTTAAATTGAAAGGTTGTAGACCACTGCATTGTCCAGACACAAACATCTCATGTGCAGTATTTGTGAGTGCGTCTGGAGAATGTGAACCCATATGTAGTTTCACAACTACGTCACAGCTGGTAGTTTGGCTGCTGTTATTAAAATTGTAGAGATTCCAGTTATTCGCAACAAAAACCTTGTGGCCAAAGTGGTCTTCATGTCTGGGATTAGCAGGATCATAGAGCGACTGCTGTTCATTAACATAGCCGAAAGCTGGCATACCGTTAATAGAAAATACCTCTGAGCTACGTGGATCATCACCATGCTCATGACCATACGTACAATAAGCATTTGTTTCCGGGTTGAAATCCGTAGGAGGATGCCATGTAGGATAAACTCTACCATCCTCAGCTTTCACCCAATAGGTATCGTGCATCCATTTAGGACATTCCCATGATTTTCCAGGAGACCACAAACCATAGGACTTAGCCAGTATCTCAGAACTTCCAGGAAGCATAGCCTGTGTCCGTACTGGTCTGCCAGAAATTGCTACAACAGGTGCAGCCTTATTGACCATCGTAGTGGATGCTGCTTTTTGAATCTGGTCAATTGTCTGCTTCGTATTCTGCGCCCAAAAGGCAAACCAATTAAAGCGCATAGCACTGTTAGTTCCTGGAAACCTGATAACTAGGTTTTGCACGCCCCTAGCTAGGCTGCTATTTAAAGGACAAGAAACAGTCCGGTAGGTTGTCACAGAACCCGTACTGTTGATAGTACAGCTTCCTACAAGAGTCCCGCTTGGAGAGGTCAAACGCACTTCAACGGGATTGCTTCCAGAGGCTAACGCGATGCGGAACATCAACGTATCTACACCACTACCTAAGTCAACGCTGTTGTACACCGCATAGTTATTATTTGCGGTGTTTGACAGTTCTTGACTCTGATCAATGTATCTTACGGAAGTTGGGTCATCGCTGCGTTCGTTATAATCTCCCCAAACTGTCGTCAAACCAACACGGGAAGAGAATTTGAGAGCATCTACACGTTGAAATACTGGCCAAGGTGCAATAGCACTTGCTGGAATAGTGGATGTTGTTGGTGGGTTTGATGTTGTTGATGAGGTAGCAGCAACAAAACTAATGTCACGAAAATAGTTTGTATTTTGGTAAGAATTAGTGGGGAACGCACCTACAGCGGTGTTAAACACCCCATTGTTACCTGCTACTGAACTCAAATCTCCATTGACGATGGAGTTAGTCATCCCTCCATTCGTAGCTGGGTAAGAAGTATTAGCATTGACAGAGACTACGTAGTTTGTATTGGCCTGAATATTTAGTGGTGTATTCAAAGCCTGTTGCTGCCAACCAGAAGCAGTCTCATTGGCAAAAGTAACACTAGACAGGAGAGTTCCTCCTTCTGACCAGATTGTGCCAGTATGCGCCCCTGTCTCATTGGCAGGTTTCCAGAAACGAATTGAGTTAATCTGCCCGTCTTTGGCACTGCGGAATTTCATCCCTAATTCATAGGGACTATCATTCTGGGAAGTGCTAGGAACTTGAGTTGTGAAAACCGTTAGGGGTGCGGTTTGGGCATGAATTATGGTGCTAGATAAACTCAACAGCAGCGTCAGTGCAGCGAGTAGGAAAAATTTGATATATTTAAATTTCTTCATAACTATTTAGCAATTGTTATTTACTGCTGTCACACTAAAGCTTGTTCTGGCGGTACCCATCTTTGTATCAGCACCACCCAAGAGCGTTCCTCTACTGTAAGCAAGGCTATTTGACCCTGAGCTACACACGCTCGATTTCATGGCCAAACTAGCTTTGGTATGCTGCAGTGGAGTTGTGTTTTGCGTCAATTGCCTATTTGTTGGAAATTTATGGAAACTAAAATTCCATTTCTGAACACACTTGTTGTTGCTTTGATTTATTGGAACGAGACTTACTCCATAACTTAAAATAGAGCTAAGAAAAGCAACAGAAATAACAGGAGCAGTTGATTCTGCTACTGTCACAAGGTCATTGAAAAGTTTCATAGAACCTCTTAGCCTGATTGTCTTTATATCGGGAACATAACTTCTATCTAACAATTTAGAAGTATTGAGAAATGAACACTAAATAGCTATTGGGCGATCGCTTCCCTAAGTAAGCTCTAGAGCTTATCTTGAGAATAAACTGAACACACAATCTTAAGTTGCGACTAACACGCAGTTAAGTTAACGAAAAAACTTGGCTCTTAGTTATTAAGAGCTGCGTTGCACACAAGATTGCATGAATTAAGCAAATTTTGAGAACAGTCATCAAGGGTACCTCCTCACTAAATCAGAATACTTCATATTCTGCCTGAGTAAATTTACCATAAATTCACATATCGTCAAGCCAATCTTGGTGGATATACGTTAATTTAATCGCATTCAAAAATCTTATATGTGCTTCTGGTAGGCTTTTCAAGTAAAATTATAAAATTTAAATTAATGATATCAACCTGAAGAATTTCACCATCGGTAACACACAGTTCAACTGGAGTTATTGCTATCTATTTGATTTGCCAACGAAAGACTGGAGATTAGGGAATAGACTCGTTAGTAACTTAATTTAGAACTGCTATATTCTATAGTGTATGCAAGCAGATGGTAGACTGGTTCGAGAAGATAATCAGTCCCAACTATGAGAATGGCAATCAAACTATTAAAGCGTTAAATAACAGCATATTTGACTTAATTTTGGTAATTTGAGCTTGAATTAGCTTGATGTCTGATTCAGACAACTCATTTGAACCTCAAGCTATTTCCATATTTGGTAAAACTACAGAACGAGAAAAACTTACAGTTTAATTTCCTTGGTCATACCTATTTTTTCATCAACCATTGCTTAGCTTGATATATGCGGTTAGATAATTACACTCTTGGTACTTATACTCCTGGCGCACCTTTATGGAAACAAGTGTTGTGGTATTTCCTGGGTTCTGCGTTAGTGCAGAATCGGTGGTTGACTGCTTCGGGGTTAAAAGTGTGGTTACTTCGCTGTTTTGGAGCGCAGATAGGTGAGCATGTGCGGATTAAACCAGGTGTGCGGGTGAAGTTTCCCTGGCGGCTAGTTGTTGGTGATCATGTGTGGATTGGAGAAGATGCTTGGATTGATAATCTAGCGAATGTGACGATTGAAAGCCATGTGTGCATATCTCAAGGTGTGTATCTCTGCACGGGGAACCATGACTGGAGTCATCCCGATTTTAAATTAATGACTGCGCCAATTCACATTCAAGAAAGTAGTTGGATTGCTGCTAAGTCAGTAATTGGCCCTGGAGTAACTGTTGGGAAGGGTGCTGTATTGACTTTGGGTGGAGTTACAGGACGTTCTCTAGAAGCGATGACAATTTATGCCGGTAATCCCGCCCAACCTATTAAGCAGCGTAAGATTTAATTGTGGCAGAGGACGATCGCACCATAACTCATATCGAGAGTATCACCTCGACGTCTCCTGTCGGAGACGTTGCGCGAACGCTCGGCGACCGGAAGCAGAGGGGCGATGGAAGTGATTTGTATCAGCAATTTTGGGAAATGGTATAAGATTTAACGGTGGTGAAGGGCGATCGCACCATAAATCATATCGAGATTATCACCTCGACTCCGCTCGGCGACCAAGGAACAGGATAAGAAAGAAGATGTGTTAAATCTATATCAGATACATCTCCAAGGATGCTGTGTTTATAATTCAGAAGCTGTATCTGGGGCAATAATTTCACCAGTACCTATTTCGAGGAGCATATCTTGATCAGTAATTAATTCACTTAATTCCTTGACTTGTAAATTCATTTGTTCACAAGCTTGTCGGAGTTCTTGGGCAAAAGTATTAAGATCATCGCCATAGCCACATTGATAAGCAGCAGTTTCAATTCCTTGCTTGGCATTTGCTCTGGCACAGTCTACTAGTTCTGTACCATACAATGGTTTTGGAGATGGCATAATTCTATTATTTACTGATTAAATGTTACTTTTAGATTAGTCATTTTTTCAGTATTGACACATCCCTCGGATGGAAGAATCATCATTGTCGGGTTCAGGGTGTGTGAGAAAATACTTTGGGCAGAAGTACATCTTGGCCATAAAATTCTACACGGGGAACTAAACAGAGTGCATCCCCAATTTACTGTTAGCCAAGGAGTTTTGTTGTGGACTTATCCCGTATTCCTGCTCAACCAAAACCGGGTATTCTGAACGTTCTGATTGAAATCCCAGGTGGAAGCAAGAATAAATACGAGTATGACAAAGAACTGGACGCTTTTGCCCTAGACCGAGTGCTTTATTCTTCGGTAAGATATCCCTACGACTACGGTTTTGTGCCGAATACTTTGGCTGATGATGGCGATCCTCTGGATGGGATGGTGATTATCGATGAGCCAACTTTTCCTGGTTGTATCATTGCTGCACGCCCAATAGGTATGTTAGAGATGATTGATGGTGGCGATCGCGATGAGAAAATTCTTTGTGTACCAGACAAAGACCCACGCTATACCCATGTCAAATCTCTCAACGATGTAGCGCCACACCGTTTAGATGAAATTGCTGAATTTTTCCGCAGTTATAAAAACTTGGAAAAGAAAGTCACCGAAATTCTTGGTTGGCAAGATGTTGGCACAGTTTCAGCTTTGGTAGAAAAGTGCATCCAAGCTGCTAAATAATTATTGCTAAGTTAGGAGTAATGATTTTCACTCCTAACTTCTCAATAGCACTGAATCAAAAATTCATCAAGACTGTCTCCTGCTTTCCTATACTAGATTCAGGCAATCACAAAATTAAAAGTTTGTTAATTGCAGATTGCACATCTAGCCACAAAAATCTCAAACCTAAATGCAGCGTACAGTTCTTTTGGCAAAAATACACAATTGCACCCTGACTGGGGCGAATATTAACTACGTAGGTAGTATCAGCATCGATGAAATGTTGTTAGACAAGGCTGGTATTCTACCCTACGAGCAAGTGCAAGTCGTCAATGTTGCCAATGGTGAACGCTTTATTACTTATGCAATCAAGGCTCCAGCCAATTCGGGAATTATTGAGCTAAATGGAGCGGCGGCACGTCTAGGCATTGTGGGCGATCGCTTGATTATAATGGCGTACGGGCAGTTCTCTTTGGAAGAGTTAAAAAATTACTCTCCTACGGTAGTCATTGTGGACGAAAAAAACCGACTATTAGAAGTGCGGCACTACGATGACCTGCTCAGTAAGGTCTAAATTGTCAGAAAAATGTCAAATCTTGCGCCGTCGGATTTCCAAAGTTCCGTAACTGAAACCGCAACTACAACCGCTAGTAGTTCCGTGGGTGAATTTTTTGTGCAGTTTTGGGGTGTCAGAGGTTTAATCGCCACCCCAGCTAGTAACGCCGATCGCTATGGCGGGAATACTGCTTGTGTAGAAATACAAGTAGCAGGTAAACGCTTGATTTTTGATGGTGGAACTGGTCTACGTATTCTCGGTAAATCTTTGCGACAACTGCAACAGCCGATAGAAGCACATTTATTTTTTACCAATTCTCAATCAAATCGCATTCAAGGGTTTCCATTTTTTGCACCAGCGTTTGTCCCAGAAAACCGCTTTCATATTTATGGTTCGGCTGCTTCTAACAGTGCTTCGATTAAACAGTGCCTTTGTGATCAGATGTTACAGCCGCACTTTCCCTATCCACTCCAGGTAATGCAGTCGGAATTGCATTTCTATAATGTGATTCCTGGTAGTGATGTGCAGCTAGATGATGTCAAAATCACCACAGCCTCGATTAATCAAACACAGCGTTCTATAGGCTACCGAGTTTCCTGGCAGGACAAAAGTGTTGCCTACGTCACCGATTTAACCAAAAATGCTGATCCTGTAGATCAAGAGCAGATTTTACAACTAGTAAAAGGTGTAGATTTGCTGGTTGCGAATGCTACTTACGTTCCGCCAACCGCCAACAGCCACGAATCGACAGATGTACACTGGCAAGCAGCTGTAGAAGTAGCCCAAAGTGCAGCAGTAAAAAAATTAGTGATTTCCCATCACCATCCCGATGATGAGGATGATTTTCTGGATCAGGTGCAAACTGAGGTGAAAGCCACTTTTGCCCAAGGTTTACTAGCCTGTGAAGGTCTGGTGTTATCTATTGGTGATTAATTTACTTGATACATTTGAGCGTGCCGTATACTCCGCGAGTTTCCACCTGTACACAGTCTGGATGAAAACCTGCGGCGATCGCAATTTGCTGCAATTCATCGGCAGTGAAGAAGCGAAACACTATGCTGGGTAATGGTTGGAGAAATGTAGTGGCAAATAATTTACCTCCACTACCTAATGCTTGATAAATATTGCGAATTCCTGTTGTGGCATCAGGCCAACAGTGCATAGCCGCGCCACTGTAAACAGCATCGAGAGAATTTGGCGCGAAGGGTAATGCGGTGATATCGCCTCGGATAATGGCGATTTGAGATGGTAATATCCCATCTTGTAGGATTTTTTGTTGTAATTGCCCTAACATTGTCTCTGAATAATCCAGAGCAATAATTTGCTGACATTGCTGCAATAAAGCCAAACGGCGGGCAAAAATTCCTGTACCACAACTAATATCCGCCACAGTGCCTAAGTTTTGACCAAAAAATTCGCTACACTGCTGAAATTCCGTATCAATCCCGCCTCGATTACGTAACCCCATTGCCCAAATTGGCGGTAAGAGTCGCTCGTATAAAAAAGAAATGATTGGTAAGCGAAATAACTCAGTGCGTAGTGGCTGAGAATCAACTACATCAACCTCTCCCTTGACTTTTGCAGGTGTTAAATCCACTAGAGATAATGGTATTTTTGTGACTTCCTGACGGAAGTAATTTTGACATTGATTGCAGTCTGGGGGTGCGGTGGTGAGAGTTTTTTGGCAAACAGGACAAGCGATCGCTTTGTTAAGCATTTGATTTGTATGTTGAGGTCGCAGGGAGTAAGGGAGAGGCATTCTGGGAAGCGGAATTAACTATTTGCCTCAATTCTTGCAATTTAGCCGCGACTACACCATTAGTTAATAGTTCTTTGGCTGTGGCGATACCTGATGTCATATCTGAACAAATACCACTGCGCCAGAGATAAAATCCCCCATTCCATAAAGCTGTTTGCATTAATTCCCCTGGTTTTCCGGCGAGAACATCTTGAATTTGGGTGATTAATTCTTCAGTGGTGCCTAAAGGGACATTTTTGGTGGTAAACCCGTAATCATGGGGCGAGAGAAATAACCTGGCTAAATCTGGGGATGAAGATAAGGCGATAATTGCGGTGCGATCGCGCGGTAAGTCACCACTTCCTTCTAAGCCTTTAATCAAGGTATATTTTCTTACTCCATTTAACTCTAATGCAGATTGAAACATTCCCTCGGTGGGTGGATGAACAAACCCAGCAATTAAGTGAGCATCACCCGCATAAGGACACCAAATTAATTCCATTGTGGCAAATGGTGGACGTTTACCGAGTTGGTCGCGGTATTCCCAAATACTGTTAGTTAAGGGGAAATGACGAGGTGTGTAGATAAAGCCAATTTTGGTTTGTTCAAAAACTTGCTGGGTTTGAGGTAAAGATAAAGCAGTCCAATCGACACCTAAACCTTGCCAAACTTCGATTAAAGGTAAACCATATTTGGTTGGTAAGTGATCGCCACCGTGCATCACCACAGGCTGTCCAGCCGCCGCGAGAATTAAAGCTGTAACGTTGCTAATGGGTGCAGTGCGGGTTCTGCCATCATAAGGTATTCCCAGCACCATCACAGGCGATGTAGCGTTTATCGGCTGGAGTTTTGGCCCTAGTTCATTGTATGTATCTAACATTCCTGCCAATTCTTCGCCCGTTGGTCGTTTGATGCGGTGGGCAATTAAGAATGCGCCGATTTGGGCTGGTGTGGCTTCTCCCAGCAACATCATTTTAGTAGCGATCGCAGCTTCCGCACGAGTTAAATTTTCCCCTGTGTGATTGCCACTGCCTACTTTTTTTAGTAGTTCCCTGAAGATATTGCTCATATTTGGTCACGGGTCATTTGTCAATGGTACAAACTATTGATCATTGACTATGGACTGTTGACTAATCATACTTCAGGAAGCCGATCGCTGTTCTTTTGATTGCGGCGGAATATTTTCTAACACCAGTTCCCAAAAATGTTTAATCGGGGGAATTTGCAGGCGGTCTTGAGTTGTGACCATAACGACGCGGCGAGTCAACCCAGAATTATCTATAGGGTTATTAGCTAAAGGACGCACGGCTAAAGTTGTATCGTGACGCGATTCGACTAACGCCGAAGTCGGGAGTAAGGCAATTAATTCGCCTTGACGCACCACACCCCGAAACGCATCTAAAGTATTTACTTCTAAAGCCGCATGGAGTGTTGCTTCTAAACGCTCAAATTTATCTTGGACTAACCGTTGCATTCCATAACCATCTTTAAATACCACTTGGGGATAACGCACCAATTCTGACCAAGGAATGCGTTCATATTGGGCGAGAGGATGATTAGCGGCGGTGAGGACTTCGATTGGTTCTTCGTATAAAACTTCCACCACCATTTCCCTACCGGTGGTTAAAAAGCGATTATTCATGACGATCGCTAAATCTACTAAACCATCTTTGAGAACCTTCAGGGCGCGATCGCTCCCCAAAGATGTTACCCGCAACTGCACTTCGGGATAATCTCGGCAGAACTTTTGTAATACTGGCGGTAAGTAAGAAGCACAAAGAGAATGAATCGAAGCAATGCACAATTCTGGTTGCTTCCCCGCCATTAAATCTACTAATTCTTGGGTAGCAACTTGCCACTCCTGACAAATCTTGCGGACACGCGGTAATAAACGTTCCCCGCCCAAGGTTAATTTAGCATGAGTGTTGCGGTGAAACAGTTCCACACCCAAATCAGCCTCTAAAGCTTGAATTTGGCGGCTGATAGTTGATTGAGTGACACCACATTGTCGGGCGGCTTGTTGGAAGCTGCCACTGTCTGCGATCGCCAAAAAAGCTTGCAACTGTTCTAGTCGCATGTGAAGGTAGCCTGAATTACATTTACGGCTCTCATCAAGTTAACGGTTTTCCTCCCAAAATTTAGTAGAGTTTGCTACATCTGCTAACAATTGACATATTTTAATAGAAATTTAACTTTTACTTGTGACCTCAATAAACATCAGCAGTCAAAAGTCAGTAGAAATAGTGTTCAAACTTCGTTCAAGTTTACAAGCACTTTATCTCCTCTGATTTCCCTAGTACAGGTCGGCGTAAATAAACAGACCATAAGAAATTACTAAAAGGCTTGTGATATCGCTATTCTTTACTTTTTCCTTTTGATTTTTTACTTTTGCCTTTTTGTCTTAGTTTCTCAATTCCATTCCCCTTGAAAGACAAACGCAGACCAATAATAAGGTGCATTCCATTGAGGATCTCGCCACATCTCTAGTTGGGCTTGTCGCAGTGCAGATGAGGGTTTTAAGCCTTTTTGCAGCATTGCCGAGTAAAACTTGGACATCAACAATGCCGTACCTTCATCCGCTACGTCCCACAAACTAGACACAACACTTTTACTACCGGCATACATCAAACCGCCTGTGAGTCCGACTAAACCTTCGCCTTTAATAGTTTTTCCTAGTCCAGTACGACAACCGCTTAATACTACCAAGTCAGCAGATAATTTGAGGTTAAAAGTATCAGGGATAGATAACAAGCTTCTTTGGACATCCCCTACTTCGTTCACTACAGACATGACCATACCTGATCTTTCCGGTCTTTGGCTATCGAGAATCCCGTGAGAAGCGAAATGCACAAAGCGATACTGACTAATCTCTGGATTGATAGCTGCTTGACGATTCGCTGCAAAGTCGAATTTGACCAATTTTTGCGAATTTGGAAATAACGACAGAATTTCGTCAGCTTCTTGGCGTGTACCGGGTAATCGCTCATAGAGTTCTTCATCGTTAGACTTGGTTAAGCGAGATTTTAATCGTTCATCGTTGCGGCTAAAAACTGGGTCAGCAAATATAGCTAAACTTTTACTGGGTTTGCGAGAGTTTTGCCTATTTCTAATCACAGCCAGAGTAGAAACTGAGGGTAAACCAACGATTTCATGTTTAACCAGTAAAGGTTCGGGTTTGTCCGCTGGAGAGTTGGGATGAGGGAGAGCGTTGAAAGGAATATATTGGAGGATGCCATCAGCCACGATTAATAAGCGTTTTTGTCCTAGTTGATTCGCAACCTGTCCCAAAAGTATTTGACTCAACTGTTGGGATAATTGGCGATCGCGCAATGATGGATTTGGTGAAGAAACTGCTGTAGAAAATTTTCTGGCTAAAGGTTCTATTTCAGAAAGCTTTGGTAGTTGGTAACTGCTAACACCAGTTTTACTAACTAACCATAAGTAACTATGCTCTTCGCCTAATAGATATTCTAAAAGTAATGTGTCATCATCTAAAATTTGTTTTTGAATTTGCTTAATTTCCACTGGTTTAGCTAATTCAACTGCCCGCGCATCTGATTCTTTTTTATTTTGTTTGCTCAATCTTGAACTTTGATTTGTTCTATTAATTATCGCTAACAAACTGCGAGCATGAGAGCGTTCACTAGCTTGAAAACCTTGAATATCATAACCTGCTTGCTGATTTTTTTGATGTAATCTCATTAATAAATCTACATAAAACGCATAATAATTTTGTTTTGATTCTAAATATTTAGCTAAACTAGTATAAGACCTATACGGTGTTTGTCTCAGTACGGGTTTATCTTTTCCTTCTCGTTCAGCATTCTCAATTTGAGCGCCTTCTGATTCAATCGTGGCAATTGCTTTTTCTATTTGTGCTTGTGCTTTCTGAAAATTGCCACGTTCGCGTTCTAACATGGCTAAACCTAAGTAAACATCAGCTTTTTGGATATTTTTTTTATTGGCTTGGGCTTCAGTTAATGATTTGTTAAAAAATTCTTCTGCTTGCTGATATTGACGATTGTTTAAATAAGATTTACCAATTAAATATAGTATTTCTTGTTTATCGTTATTTAAGGGAACACCAAGAAATGGTGGTGCAGACAAAGCTTTTTGGTACGCTGCTACAGCTTCAGTATTTCTTCCTACATCAGTTAAGACTTTACCCTTTTCTTTACCTAAGTAAGAGATAACGAAACCAGAAAACTGAGTAAACTGTGGGTAAGCTTTTTCTAAAGATTGGTATTCTGTTTCTAGTATGTTTATCGCTTCTAATTTTTGTTGATTATCTTTGGAAAAATAAGCATCAGCAGCAGATAATAAATTACTAATAGATTGAGAATAAGGTTGTTTAGGATTTTGATTAAATTCCCGTAGAAAATCTTTTAGCAATGGTCTAAAATTTGTCCAGATATTTTCAGAAATTTTATTATTGTCATTACCATCTTCTTCTGATGTTAAAGCTAAATTAAAAAACGATAAAAATGCACTGTTTTCGGGTTCTGTATTAGATAGTAGCGAAGTCAATTTTAGGATGAAATTGTTAAGATTATTAGCTGTTACTTCTGGTTTATTTACTTCATTATATAACCTAATTTTTGGTAGCTCTGGTAATATTCTTAATAAAGCCAAAGATGACTTCTTAGTGTTCTTATTATCCTCTAATTGAAGAGTGTCAACTATTTTATCAAAATTAATAGTTCCCCAAATTTTTTCGGCATCACTGAAAATATACAAAGCCTGCTGATAATCGGCAAAAGTTTGATAAATACCACTAATATTGAAAAGTGTTTCTGCTTCCCAAAAACGCACATCTGGAAGAGGCAAGTATTTTAAAGTTTCACTGTTACCTATTTGTACGCCTGAAATTCCACTGGTACCTTGAGTACTAGATGTAGCAATTGAAAAATATAGGGAACTGGTTTTAATTGATTTAGAATCTTGGTCTGACTTGTTAACTCCAATTTTAGCTATATTAGGATTTTTACTAAACTTCTGCCACATTTTTAGTGCTTTGGTATATATTCCCAGCGCCATTTCTTTTTCATCTAGTTCTCGATAATTTAGTGCTAGATTATTTAAAGTTAAAGCTTCCCAAAATGGCATTTGTAGTTTTTGAAACAGAATAAGTGATTGATTGTAATTTTCAATTGCCAGTTTATCTTCTTGAATTTTATTATATGTATTACCTAAGTTATTAAAAACTTTGGCTTGTCCAATTAAATCTTGCTTTTTCTGAAAAATCTTCAGGGCTTCTTGATATTTAGGAATAGCTTTTTTTTGATCATCTTTTTCTTTTAAGTCAACATAAATATTAGCAATATTGTTTGCGGCATTCGCAATTCCTAATTCATCCTTGTTAGCCTGGGCTTTATTGAATGCTTGTTGATTAACAAAAAATTTCTCACCTAGCTTCTCAGCTAGTTCATTTTCTTTAACTTTAATAATTGCAATGACTTTGTTTTTATCTTTGCCTGTATCAAGAGCAACTTCTACATTCTTAAATAAGCCAAAATCAAATAAATGTTTTATTTCTTTCTGGACTACTGATTTTAGAAATATTTGTCCTGGTTTAATATTAAACTCTTCTATAATTAATTTTGCAGGAATCTTCCCTTCAATGGGTTTACCATCTTTATCTATTTCTTGATCGTCGTCTGTAACAAATTTAACTTGGATATCTTCAATTACCCCTTCAGCAACTTTTAGTTTAACAACACCATTATCATCAACTTGTGGTGTACCAACTACATTCGCCAAGACATAGTCTTTATCTTGATACCATTTATTTAACTGTGCGATATTATTTTGCAATTTATTTAAATTTAAGATGCTACCGTAATCTTTACTAAAAATACTATTAACGACTTGTGGCGATAGTATCGTAGAAGCTTTAGATACAGCAGTTACTTCTACCTTTTTTAAAACAGGGTTAGTTTTGACAACAAAAGTTACACGTACACCTAATGGAGTATCGGCTGGTTCAGCTTGTACGTTAGAAAACCAACCTGTGGCAAAAATGGCGTTGATGTCTTCTTGTAATTGCGATCGCGTAATTTTTTTACCTGGTTTAGTCTTAATTGTTTTGTAAACTAAATCTTCTAAATTTTCAGTTGTGCCTTTTACTACGACTTCTGAGACAAGTACCTGTGGTTCTGTTTCTGTTGGTGGCTTTGGTTGTGTACTGGGAGATGGTTGAGACGATGACTGTGCTAAAGCAATTAAAGGAATCCCACCAAGAAACTGTGATACTAACAGTAGATTGATGAATATAATTAAATTTCTCATAACACTGCACCTACGCCAGAGAATTAATGTATTTCTTCTGCCAGTCTGTTAAGTTCTTTACAAATTTTGAGCTAAAAACTTGTTTTTTATCATAAGGTTATTTAACATCATCTGTAACAAGTTAAAAATAAGTAAATTTTGTCAATACATCTTTGTAAATAAAACTCACAAAGCGAATCACCGCGCACCTGCATTTGTCGCAGAACCTTTCCAGCAGGACAAATCATGAAATTTCTCCAGCCTGTACTTTTGTTTGTTCTATGCTTTACCTTGGTAAGCGTGCATTCTCTTGGGCAAACCGTTATGACCACAGCGCCTCAACTGTTGACCGATCCATTTTTGCAGCTACCAACGGCAAACTCAGTCAAAGTAGTGTGGTTTACTGAGTTTGCCGGAACTAAGCATACAGTGGCTTATGGGGAAAATTTGCAGCAAACTGCCAAAGCCACGACGACTAAACTCAGTCGCACCAGAGAAGACCAAAAATCCAGAGTTGGGAAGCAAACCCAAGATGGACAAGTTTATCAACAACCAACAATGCGGGATATTTGGCGACATGAAGCAGAGGTGACAGGGTTAACGCCAGGGGTGCGGGTGAATTATCGAGTTAGCAGTACAAGAGAAGATGGCGCGACTGTTAGCAGTGATGTTTTTACTCTGACAGCCAAACCGGAACCGGGAACACCACTCAAAATCCTGTTAACTTCCGACCATCAACTCAAGCCAATGACCGCCGCCAACCTACAAAAAGTCGTAGAAACAGTGGGGAGAGTGGATGCAGTGTGGTTTGCTGGTGATTTGATTAATGTGAGCGATCGCGCCTCGGAATGGTTTGATGATAATCGGGGTAATGCTTTATTTCCTGGCTTACAAGGTCATGCTCAATACGAAATGCAGCATAATGGCGTGAAAGTCACTTACACAGGCGGGCAAATTATCCAACACGCACCCATGTATAGTTGCATTGGTAATCATGAAGTCATGGGGCGTTTTGGTAGGAAAAACAGTTTAAATGATGAATTTGATGATACCTTTCCCCGCGCGGTTGCCCAAAAATTATATAGTGGCAAATCTCTAATTGATCATTCTTTTAATACAATTACCTACGAAGAAATTTTGAGCTTACCTGAAAGTAAATCAGGTGGAAAAAAATATTATGCAGTTAGTTTTGGTGATGTGCGTTTAATAGTTTTATACATCACAAATATGTGGCGCACACCCAAATTAGACGGAAAATCTACAGGTAGATATCGAGAAGCAGAAAAAGATTTAAATAACCAAGAAAATTGGGGTTATGGGCAGATCATTTATGAGCCAATCGCCAAAGGTAGTACACAATACAATTGGTTAGCATCAGAACTCAACAGCCCAGAATTTCAACAAGCAAAATACAAAGTTGTGATGTTCCATCACCCGCCCCATACCTTGGGCGATAATATAGTTCCAGCGTACACCGACCCAATACAAATCAGCGATCGCAATCAGCAAAACAAAATTACCTCTGTGCGTTACGAATATCCCAAAAACGCTGACTATATTATCCGTGATGTTGTCCCTTTACTGGAAGCAGCTAATGTGCAATTAGTCTTTTATGGACATTCTCATTTATGGAATCGCTTTATTAGTTCTGGGGGAATGCACTTTTTAGAAACCTCAAATGTGGGTAATACATATAGTGCTGCTTGGGGCGAAAAAAAGCGAGAAGTTCCCACTAACTATCAGGAAAAATATGTTGACCTCGGCGACCCCAATGGTTTAGAACCTGTGGTACCAAACATCGCACCAATATTAGGTGAAAATGGTCAACCAATACCTTATATAGCTAGTAATAACATTACTGTTTTTAGTATCTTTGATACCAGCACAGGTAAAGTAAGTAGCTATCTTTTTGATACGCGCAAACCAGATTCAGAAGTGATCAAGTTTGATGAATTTCAGTTGTAAATAGGACTTACGCAAAAAACGAAAAATTAAGGATTTGGAGAAGGGTGAAAGGGTGTAGGGGTATAGGGTGTACTTCTTCAACACCCTTACACCCTATACCCTTTCACCCCCACACCCAGTCTCCACAGACAATCTTGTTAAGCTGCTGTATCTACCAAACCATTGTGCCGTAACAGCGAAACTGTACTTGGTTCCCTTCCTCGGAAGGCTTTGAAGATTTCCATTGGATGCTGACTACCACCAAGTGCCAACACAGTATCACGGTAGCGTCTACCAGTGGCTTGAACGGCGGTTTCATCGTCTAAACCAGCTTCTTCAAAAGCGGCGAAAGCATCTGCACTCAGTACCTCAGCCCACTTATAGCTGTAGTAACCTGCGGCATAGCCACCTTCAAAGATATGCCCAAAGGCACACAAGAAAGAATCTTCGGGTAGCGGTGGTAAAACTGTGGTAGTTTTGGCTATACGCTGGCGCACTTGGGCGGGAGTTTCATCACCACCAGGAAGATAGCGATCGTGTAATTCTATATCCACCGTGCTGAAGTGAATTTGCCGCAATGTCAAACTCCCACTCATATAGTTACGTGCGGCTAACAGTTTTTGGTAATAATGCTCTGGTAATGGTTCGCCAGTTTCATAATGCTTGGCCATACCAAACAAAGTCGGGCGTTCATAACACCAGTTTTCCATAAATTGGCTTGGTAATTCCACAGCATCCCACTCGACATTATTCACCCCGGCGGCACTGCTGTAATCAACTTGGGTTAGCATGTGATGTAAGCCATGACCAAATTCGTGGAATAATGTCTCTACTTCATAGAAGGTCATTAAACTTGGCTTACCATCCACTGGCGGAGTTTGGTTACACACCAAATAAGCCACAGGCAAGCGCACAGATGTAGCACCATTATCGTTAATCTTGCCTCGGTTAATGCAGACATCCATCCAAGCACCACCACGCTTTTCGGCGGGACGGCTGTAAGGATCTAAGTAAAAGTAGGCGATGGGTTTACCTGTTTCGTCAGCAATTTGGAAATATCTCACATCTTCGTGCCAAACGGGTGCTTGTCCATCAGCAGGGGTGACGGTAACGCCAAACAGCCGCTTCACTAGTCCAAATAAACCGTCTAAAACTTGCGGTAAGGGGAAATAAGGGCGTAATTCTTCCGTGGTAAAGGAGAATTTTGCTTCCCGTTGGCGTTCTGCCCAAAAGCTAATATCCCAGTGTTGTAAATCTTGGGCTTCTGGTGCGCCTTTGGTAGCAGCAAAAGCTTTAAGTTCAGCTAACTCTTTGACAGCAGCATCATAACTGGCACTCCGCAACTCTTCTAACAGTGCTTCGACTGCTGCCACATTGGGAGCCATTTTACTAGCAAGGCTTAACTCAGCAAAGTTTTTGTAGCCTAATAAATTGGCTAGTTCTTGGCGTAATTCTAAAATCCGCACAATTAAAGGATTATTATCTAACTCACCAGCAGCAGCACGAGTGATATATGCTTTATACAATTTTTCCCGCAAGTCTCGGCGGGTGCTGTGCTGCATAAACGGGCTGTAGCTGGGGAAATCTAAAGTGATGCGCCAAGGGCCATTTTCGGGGGTGGCGTTTTCTTCCCCAGCCGCACGGGCAGCTTGGGCAGCTAAACTGAGGGAACTTTGGGGTAAGCCCTCAACTTCTGCTTTGGTTGTGAGGTTTAAGCTAAAAGCTTTAGTCGCATCTAATACATGGTTAGAGAATTTTGTGGATAATTCTGCTAACTCCATTTGAATGTCATTAAACCGATCTCTGGCTTCGCCTGACAAGCCCACACCCGATAATTCCGCATCTCGGATGGCAGTTTCGATAATGCGTTGCTGGGCTGGTTCTAAGGTTGCCCAGGTATCACTCGCCCGGAGTTGTTTAAAGGCGTTGTATATAACTTGACTTTGACCAAGTTTATTGCTGAATTGTACTACTTGGGGTTGCACAGTTTCATAAGCTTCGCGCAGCTGGGGACTATTCTTGACTCCCATTAAATGACTGACTATACCCCAACTCCAAGTCAGCCTTTCGGTGAGTTTTTCTAAGGGTTCAACTAAACCACTCCAAGTTGGCTGGGCGTTAGCTTCTAAGGTAGCCAGTTCCTCATCCAGTTCTTTTAATAACTGCTGGAAGGCTGGAATTACTTGTTCTGCTTGAATCTCAGTAAATGGCGGTAAGCCAGTACCTCTTAACAAGGGATTTTGGGGAATAGTGGCTGCACTCATAGCGTTGTATCAATGCTGATAAATATCTCAATATACTTCTAATGTAGCGATCGCTGCGATTTTTAGCGTTGCCAGAATGCCGAAATAACCGAATTAGGGAGTGGTGGTTCGGCTCCGCCCTTCTCCTATCGGAGACGCTGCGCGAACGGCTACGCTCAGGACAAGCTCACCAACCGGGAATAGGTAGTGGATTTTTTGACAAATGACAAATGACAACTTTATTGTCTACTTTCCAGGCATAATCATCCCAGATGATTATTTTACTGGGTGTCCTGAGATGAAATTACTGCTTTCTGCATTAATTACACCTGTGGCTGTGGTATTGACTGCTACACAAACATTGGCAGCAATTCAAACGAAAAATGTTGAGTATAAACAAGGAAATACAGTTTTACAAGGCTATCTCGCTTATGATGACGCAATTAAAGGCAAGCGTCCTGGAGTTTTGGTAGTACATGAATGGAATGGACTACAATCTTACGCCAAACAACGCACAGAACAGTTAGCGAAACTTGGTTATGTTGCTTTCGCGGCTGACATTTATGGTAAAGGTATTAGACCGAAGACTCCTGAAGAGTCTGGTAAGCAAGCTACCATTTATCGCAACGATAGAAAATTGTTGCGCGATCGCGCCTTAGCTGGGTTAAAAGTATTACAATCAAATCCGCTTACTGATGTTAAACGAATTGCAGCGATCGGTTATTGTTTTGGCGGTGGTACAGTATTAGAACTTGCCCGTAGCGGTGCTAACATTGCCGGAGTCGTCAGTTTTCACGGCAACCTCGATACACCAAACCCCAACGATGCTAAAAATATCAAAGCCAAAGTTTTAGTATTACATGGTGCTGATGACCCATTCGTCCCAGCAGAACAAGTCCAAGCTTTTGAAAACGAAATGCGCCAAGCAAATGTAGACTGGCAATTAATTTCTTATGGTGGTGCAGTACACGCCTTTACTAACCCAGAATACAAAGGTCAGATAAAAGGCGCGTTATATAATCCCGTAGCTGACAAACGTTCTTGGGAAGATATGCGACAATTTTTCGCCGAAATCTTTCGTAAATAGGGGAGTTGGGAGTGGGAATTTTGTAAGCCAGAGATAGAAGAAAAATTTTTCTTCCTGAGCTATATAGTGAGTAATCACCCTTACTCACTACTCCCCTATATTATGCGTGCAATGCTTTTAGATGCACCACATCAACCTCTACGTTTAGCTGAGTTACCAATACCTCAACCCAATGCAGAACAAGTTCTGATTCGGGTTCATGCTTGTGCAGTTTGCCGCACAGATTTACATATAGTTGATGGAGAATTGACTCATCCCAAATTACCTTTAATACCTGGACATCAAATTGTCGGTACTATCGAGGCAATGGGGGCAAAGGTTGATAAATTTTATGTCGGTCAACGGGTGGGAGTGCCTTGGCTGGGTCATACTTGCGATCACTGTCGTTATTGTCGCTCAGGACGAGAAAATCTCTGCGATTATGCTGAATTTACTGGCTATAACCTAGATGGTGGTTATGCAGAATATACTGTAGCTGATTACCGCTTTTGCTTTGCCTTAGATCCTAGCTTTCCTGACTTGCAAGCTGCGCCTTTATTATGTGGTGGCTTAATTGGTTATCGTGCTTACAGCATGACAGGCGATGCTGAAAAAATTGGTTTTTATGGGTTTGGTTCATCTGCCCACATCTTAATTCAATTAGCCCGCTATCAAGGTCGGCAAATTTTTGCTTTTACTCGTTCTGGAGATATCATCGGACAAGAATTTGCTCTTCAACTCGGTGCAAATTGGGCGGGTGACTCCGACACATTACCACCAGAACCTTTAGATGCAGCGATAATTTTTGCACCTGTAGGTAAACTAGTCCCAGCCGCTTTACGCGCAGTCGCCAAAGGAGGAATTGTGGTTTGTGCAGGTATTCACATGAGCGATATTCCCTCTTTTCCTTACGAAATTCTTTGGGAAGAAAGAATGTTACGTTCTGTGGCTAATTTAACTCGCAAAGATGGCGAGGAATTTCTCGCTTTAGCACCCAAAGTTCCAATTAAAACAGAAGTGAATGCTTTTCCTTTCACCCAAGCCAATGAAGCTTTAAACGCCCTTCGCAATGGCGAAATTGAAGGTTCAGCAGTTTTAGTAATTGATTAAAAAACAAATGTTTTCTCTTAAAAATGGGTTTAAGGGTGTGAGGGTGTAGGGGTGTATTTATTCAAAACCCTTATACCCCTACACCCAATCTCCACAAACAATCTTTGTGCGTAATTCCTAAAATTTACCAAATAAAAAGGCTCAAGCTTTTGGCTCAAGCCTTGACCTCACTCATATCTAAATATTTCATCTTCTACCAAACATCACTCATACCTTTTTTATAAGGTTCACCCGTAAAAGGTTGTACCCCAGTATTAGGATATTGATCATCTGTAGGGCCAAAAATTCGCATTGCAGCTTCAGAGATATACTCGGTAATCCTAGCAATGATTTGGGAAATAGCCATACTCTTAGACTCCTTATTTTTGAGTCAGTTAGATAGTTATCTTTCTACTTTAATTCGATATTTTCTTATCGCTCAGACTCTCAATATATTGAGAATTTATGCAATAGTTTTTCAGATTGCTTTGCAATACTTTAGGTTGCCAAAAAAGTTTAAAGTTTCTCTGCAATTCCAATTATAACAAAACTTCCAATTAAGCTCTTTTGTATGAGAAATATCAGTGTTTTATAGAGGTTAGTTTACGAAGAATAAACTATTAAAAAAGATTAAATATTTGTATAAAATATAATTATTTTGCGGTGATTATGTTGATTTAATGAAGTCAAGAGCTTCTCTGTCGCGGAGTAGTTGACATTATTTATGGTAAAATCTACCATAATAAAAAGCAGCATTCTTGTAAGGACACTCTTACATGGCAACTATCCCAGACTTGGGCAGCTACCAGCGCCAAGACTTGACAATCTCTGCGGCTGATTACAGCTTGCTCACCGACCTTTATCAGCTAACAATGGCAGCTTGTTATGTTGGTGAAGGATTAGAACAAAAACAAGCTAGTTTTGAGTTATTTGTGAGGCGATCGCCAGAAAATTTTGGCTATCTCATTGCAATGGGTTTAGAGCAAGTTCTGGCATATTTAGAAAAGTTAAGTTTTACTCATTCTCAAATTGCCGCACTCCAGACGACGGGAATTTTCGCCCAAGCCAGCGATCGCTTTTGGTCGTTATTAGCTGAAGCGAAATTCACTGGTGATGTTTGGGCAGTTCCCGAAGGCACAGCCGTATTTCCCAACGAGCCATTTTTGCGAATTGAAGCGCCACTTTGGCAAGCCCAACTAATAGAAACGTACCTCTTAAATACCATCAATTATCAAACTTTAATTGCCACCAGAGCCGCCCGTCTGCGTGATGTTGCTGGGGAAAAAGCCAAACTTTTAGAGTTCGGCACAAGGCGGGCATTCAGTCCCCAAGGGGCGTTGTGGGCGGCACGGGCAGCCTTAGCCGGGGGATTAGATGCTACCTCCAATGTGTTAGCAGCACTACAACTAGGTCAACAGCCAAGTGGTACGATGGCACACGCCTTGGTCATGGCGTTGTCAGCGATGGAAGGCAGTGAAGCAGAAGCTTTTACGGCATTTCATCGCTATTTTCCCGGTGCGCCCTTGTTAATTGATACTTACGATACCATCGCGGCGGCAGAAAATTTGGCAGCCAAAGTCAGTGCAGGGGAAATGGAATTATCAGGAGTCAGACTGGATTCTGGGGATTTGGTAAGCTTGTCAAAACAAGTGCGATCGCTATTACCAAATGTGCCAATTGTTGCTAGTGGTGATTTAGATGAATGGGAAATCAGCAGACTCAAAGCGGCTGGGGCGGTAATTGATGGTTATGGTTTGGGAACGCGACTGGTAACAGGTACGCCTGTCAACGGGGTTTATAAGCTGGTAGAAATTGATGGCGTTCCCGTCATGAAACAGTCTAGCGGTAAGGGGACTTATCCCGGACGCAAGCAGATTTTTCGGTCATTTGCTGATGGCAAGGTAAAAGCTGATAGGTTGGGTTTAATCACAGAAACACCGCAATCAGAAACACCTTTATTGCAATTATTCATGAAGCAAGGTGAACGTGTGCAACTGCCAGAAACTTTAGCAGACATTCGCCAACGAACTGCGATAACAGTCGCTAGTTTGCCAGAAGAGACAAGGCAGATATCAAACCCTGTGGCTTTGCCGGTGGAGATTTCTGAAGAGTTGCAGGAATTGACTGAGAAGACTAAGGAACGAACCGCCAAGACGCAGAGGACACAGAGGTAAATCATGAGAATTGCTTTATTTGGTACAAGTGCTGATCCGCCAACGGCTGGGCATCAAGAGATTTTAAGATGGTTGTCAGAACGTTATGATTGGGTGGCAGTTTGGGCGGCGGATAATCCCTTTAAGTCCCATCAAACACAATTAGAACATCGGGCGGCGATGCTGCGGTTATTAATTGCTGACATGGATGCGCCAAGAGATAACGTCGCAGTGACGCAGGATTTAAGTAGCTGGCGCACCCTAGAAACAGTGGAAAAAGCCAAACAGTATTGGGGTGAAGAAGCAGAATACACCTTAGTTATTGGTTCAGATTTGATCAATCAACTACCACGCTGGTATAAAATTGAAGATTTATTACAGCAAGTGCAACTAATGGTTGTGCCACGACCAGGATATGCAATAGAAGAATCTAGCTTAGAGGCAATTCAAAAGCTGGGAGGAAAAATTGCGATCGCTACCCTCACAGGTTTAAATGTATCCTCAACAGCTTATCGTGAGCATGGAGATACTCAAGCCCTGATAGCTCCCATTGTTGCCTATATTCATCAACAGCATTTGTACAAATGCCAGGACGCAACCACAAAAAGATTCCAACTCCGCTAAATCAACAACCTTTGGCTGATTTTAAGGTAGGTGTGGATAATGTAATTTTTTCTGTAGACACTGTTCAAAATCGACTTTTGGTTCTCTTAGTCATGCGACAGCAAGAACCATTTTTAAATTCTTGGAGTCTTCCTGGGACGTTAGTGCGTCAAGGCGAATCTTTAGAAGATGCGGCCTACCGCATCATGGCAGAGAAAATCCGAGTCAACAATCTTTATTTAGAACAGTTGTATACCTTTGGCGGGCCAAACCGTGACCCCAGAGAAGCAACTGATAGTTATGGCGTGCGTTATTTATCAGTGAGTTATTTTGCCCTTGTCAGGTTTGAAGAAGCCGAATTAATCGCTGATAAAGTCGCAGGAATTGCTTGGTATCCCGTCAAACAAGTGCCACAATTAGCCTTTGACCATAATCAACTGCTAACTTATGGTCATAGACGACTGCGAAATAAATTAGAGTACAGCCCAGTCGCCTTTGAAGTTTTACCAGAAATGTTTACTTTAAACGATTTGTATCAGCTATACACAACAGTGTTAGGGGAAAACTTTTCTGATTACTCTAATTTTCGGGCGCGACTACTCAAGTTAGGTTTTTTGTGCGATACCGGAGTAAAGGTATCACGGGGTGCAGGTCGCCCAGCTAGTTTATATAAATTCGATGCTGAAGCTTTTGCACCTTTTAAAGATAAACCTTTGGTGTTTATTTAAATAGTCATTGGTCATTAGTCATTTGTAAAAAACTATGTACAAATGACTCATGACATAGACGCTTTTGCGACTTCCCGCAGGGTAGAACAAAGGACAAATATGAAAATTGCGATCGCTCAACTTAATCCAACCATCGGTGATATACCAGGAAACGTCCAAAAGATTCTAGCAGCCGCCCAAGATGCAGTACAATCAGGCGCACGTTTATTATTAACTCCAGAACTTTCTTTGTGTGGCTATCCACCCAGAGATTTATTACTAAATCCTAGTTTTGTCTCGGCTATGAGTACGGCACTACAACAATTAGCCAGAGATTTACCCCCAGAATTAGCTGTGTTAGTCGGTACTGTTGAACCAAATACCAAATCTCATATCACTGGCGGTAAAAGTTTATTTAATAGTATTGCTTTATTAGAATCAGGCAAAGTCAAGCAAATTTTTTATAAACGGCTGTTGCCTACTTATGATGTATTTGATGAAGACCGCTATTTTGAACCAGGGTTACAACCGAATCATTTCACTTTAGATGATATTCATATTGGCGTAACTATTTGCGAAGATTTATGGAATGACGAGGAATTTTGGGGCAAACGTAGTTATGCTGTCAATCCCATTGCAGACTTAGCAATTTTGGGTGTAGATTTAATTGTTAATTTGTCGGCTTCACCTTACAGTGTTGGCAAACCGCAGTTTCGAGAATCGATGTTAAAGCATAGTGCAGTGCGCTTTCAACAGCCGATGATTTATGTTAACCAAGTCGGCAGTAATGATGATTTAATATTCGATGGTTATAGTTTTGCGTTAAATGGTCAAGGCGAAATTATGTGTCGCGCCCGTGGTTTTGCCACTGATTTAGTAACTGTGGAATTTAACAAGAGACAACGAGATTTAGAGTTAAGTTCTTTAAAACCTGAGTGTGAATCAGAAGAAGAGGAAGTTTGGCAAGCTTTGGTTTTAGGTGTGCAAGACTATGCCCTGAAATGTCGCTTTTCTAAAGTAGTATTAGGTTTAAGTGGTGGTGTAGATTCAGCATTAGTCGCTGCGATCGCAACAGCAGCATTAGGTAAAGAAAATGTCCTCGGTGTCCTGATGCCATCACCTTACAGTTCCGAACATTCTGTTAGTGATGCTTTGGCATTAGGTAAAAATTTAGGCATTGAAACAACTATTTTACCCATAGGTGAATTAATGCAGGGCTTTGATCATAGCCTTGCTGACTTGTTTGCTGGTACAGAATTTGGCATCGCCGAGGAAAATATTCAATCGCGGATTCGCGGTAACTTATTAATGGCGATCGCTAACAAATTTGGCTATCTCTTATTATCCACAGGCAACAAATCAGAAATGGCCGTCGGTTACTGTACCCTCTACGGCGACATGAACGGCGGTTTAGCAGTCATCGCCGATGTTCCCAAAACCCGCGTTTATAAAATTTGCCAATGGTTAAACCGCAACGACGAAGTTATCCCGCAAAATATCCTTACCAAAGCCCCCAGTGCTGAACTCAAACCCGGCCAAGTTGACCAAGATTCCCTCCCAGCTTATGAAGTTTTAGACGACATCTTGCAACGCTTCATTCATGACCATGAATCAGCCGCCCAAATAGTTGAAGCAGGTCACGACCCCATAATTGTAGACCGAGTAATTCAAATGGTTGCCCGTGCCGAATTTAAGCGTCGTCAAGCACCCCCCGGCTTGAAAATTACTGACCGCGCCTTTGGTACAGGCTGGCGAATGCCCATCGCTAGTAGCTGGGTAGCCATCAAAAATGCCTATCAAGCCATACCTGTCTCTACACCCAGTTAACAGAAGCTGGGCATTGCTATTTTTTGGACAACATATTCCCAGATTTTACAGAAGCAATGCCCACCCTACAAATTAGATTTTATAAAAAATACAGAATTACTTTTGCGTAAATTACTGAAGTCGCCTTGAATCGTAAAGTAATACTAAAATTCACGGCTGAAATTTTGAGCTGTGAGTATAGTTTCAAACAACATTCCCAATTATGGAAATGCTGTTTATACCTAGTTAGAACTAAACGAAGATAGGTGCAAAATGAAATTACAAGATTTCTTAGGTAAAGAAGAAAAGTGGGGATTTGAGGCTGTTGCTAAAGATGAAGAATTGACTCGCCAGATACAGATACTATTAATTGGCTTAGATTTATTAGAACCACCTGCTGATGCGAAATTTGGCCCTGTGACTGCGGCTGCTATCAAAAAATTTCAAGAATTAAAGAAAATTAATGAGCCAGATTATATAGGTGCAGTGACAGCCAAAGAATTGATTGAAACCAAACGCGACGAATTGCCCAAACCTGAATTAAAACTAGGTAACGACATTGCCAGCAGAATTGTGAAGTATATGCTGGCACAAAATTATCAAGTCTTTACTGGCCCCAAAGAATACAATATTGTTTATGTTGAAGGTATAGACGGTGACTGGAATCTCAACAGTGACACACCCAACGCTTTTAACGATCGCCGCATTGTGATCGAAGTCGTCAATGGTACTCCAAAAATTGTCGATCACTGGCAAGCAACCACTGAACCAGGCAGATATTACACCCTTAACCCCATGAATCCCGGCGGTGCAGCCAGAATTAAGTTTGGACAATACAAAGCCTGGGCTGTAGGTTTGCATGGAAATGCAGAACGCCACGAAGCCTTAGTACAAGTTGCACCCATTACTGTTCACCGCGATTTCAACAAAGATTTTCAACGCACAGGTGACAAACTAGATACAGGTCTTTTCTACGTAAATCAACACTGGGGTTATGATGCGCCTAGTAATGACATTAAAAATGCTAGTGCTGGTTGTCTTGTAGGGCGGATGCGTCAAGGACATAGAGAGTTTATGTCCATCATTAAACAAGACCGCCGTTATGTAGCTAACAATGATTATGTATTCTATACAACAGTCATTCCTGGCGATGATTTATTGAAGAAGTTTCCTGGGTAAAATCTAAACTCTAGATATCTCCTTCAATATGGGTGTGTCTGATTTGCACAAGGCACACCCATCAGCACTCAGCACTCAGCACTCCACGAATGATAGTCTATGTGATGAACTAAATGTTAAGAAAGTTATCCATGACTGCTGCTGTTCTGTTAGAGAATGTCTTCAAGTTTTACAAAAATGTCCCTGTAGTTAATGATTTATCATTTGCGATCGCACCTGGAGAAATCTTTGCCCTACTTGGCCCGAATGGTGCGGGTAAATCAACCACAATTCGGATGTTGACTACATTAACCAAGCCATCCCAAGGACATATAGAAGTTGCTGGTTATGATGTTGTCAAACAACCAATACAAGCAAAACAGAGCATTGGTGTTGTTTTGCAGCAAACTAGTATAGATGGTGATTTAAGCGTTTGGGAAAATATGGAATTGCATGGGCGGCTACATCGTATAGCCAACCCACAGCGACAACGACTAATTAATCAATGGCTAGAGTATGTGGAACTAGCAGACAGAAGAGATGATTTAGTCAAAACTTTGTCTGGCGGAATGAAACGACGATTACAAATAGCCAGGGCGTTACTTCACCAACCACAAATTTTATTTTTGGATGAACCAACAGTCGGACTAGATCCCCAAACTCGTCGGCGACTTTGGGAAATTATTCGAGATTTAAACAAGCAAGGGATGACAATGTTACTCACAACTCATTACATGGATGAAGTCGAGTACTTGTGTGGAGCTTTTGAAGCAACCGGGCCGGGACGCATTGGTATTATGGATAGTGGCAAACTTATATCTTTAGGAACGCTCCAACAGTTGCGTTCTGCTCACGGTGAAGGTTTGGTCATGAAACAATTAGGAATCACCGAGGCGGGTAATGACAGCGCCCGACGCTGGGAATATTTATTTTTCCCTTCTTTAGAAGCAGCAAACAATTATCTGAATCAACAACCAGATAAAACGGGAATGATGGTACGCCCCTCTAATTTAGAAGATATTTTTGTGGAATTAACCGGACGACAGCTAGATTAACCTCAACCGCCTAACTCCCGCAGCATTGCTTCTACTCGCTCAACGCCATCTGCATTATTTTGGCGTTGGTATAAACCTTTAGCTTTTTGTAGTAAGCTATTTGCTTGTTTTGTCTGGCGACGTTGTTTAAACATCGCCGCCATAAATTCATATATCTGAGGATTGTTGCGATCTATACCAATAGCTTGTTCATAAGCCCAATTAGCTGCTTCATAATCTCCTAAACGAGCTTGGGTAACGCCCAATCCCAGATAAGCATTCAGATTGTTACGGTTTAGCTGAATGGCGCGGCGGTAAGCATCCCTAGAGCCTTTTGTGTCACCCAAGTTACCTTTGATGTAACCTACAGCATAAAAGAAATCACTATTATCAGGGTCAAGACCCAATGCCCGACGATAAGCCACTAAAGCAGCTTGATAATTGCCTTGTTGGGCATACAAATAACCCATCCCAGAGTATACTTTAGCATTCTTGGGGTCTAAGGCTGCGGCTCTTTGATATGTAGCGATCGCTCCGTTATAATCACCCGCATCAACTTGTCTGCGACCTTCTTCAAACAATTCCTTTAATTCTGGGTTTTTCGCTTGGGCAACTAATACTTGTGCTTGAACTCTCACAGGCATCGTAACCACACTACATCCTAACAACAAAGCACTAACTATAAGTGATATGCGTTTGTACACAGTAAATTTCCTGAACTTCTAGCAACTTTTTTCTTGTACATTAAAACAAAAATATGGATTTTTGAAAACTGTATTTATTCTGTTTTACGAAATATTAATATTTTATAAACTCCCAAGCTGCAAACGACACCAATTTACTAGAGTTTCTACTGAACAATGAATCTATAGGCGATTTACCAACATATCTCCCTTGTCTCCCTTGTCTCCCTTGTCTCTTTTGTTCATTTCTCAAATAGAACTGCTATACTTCTGTATTTATTTTGCTAACGATTTTACTATTGCTGGCTAATATTACTACAACGCTGCTTATTTTAAAACCCAAAATATTTAATTTCTGTATCCGTTTTTATATTGCTTGGCAACACTAAGTTTGACCTTGCGTTAGCAGTTACCCCAATAATAACAATCTCAGACGTACAATATTCCTTGACCTGTGAACTGTGAGATAATTCTATGATTTTAACTACAACCGATGTAATTCAAGGCGCTGTGATTGATTCATATTTAGGTATTGTAACTGCGGAAGTTGTTTACGGTAGCAATTTTTTACGAGATTTTTTTGCCAGCATTCGAGATGTGATTGGTGGTCGAACTGGTAGCTACGAACGTTTATTTGAAGAAGGCCAAAGAAAAGCACTCTTAGAATTAGAACAACGCGCACAGCGATTAGGCGCAAACGCCGTCGTTGGGATTGAAATTGATACAGGAACAATCAATGTTGACCAGTCTGGAGTTTTAATGCTGATTACTGCTACAGGTACAGCTGTAAGAATGCGTTAGTCATTTTATCCTACACTGACAAGGTTTTCATCATATATTGAGCATCGCTAATAGGTAATATTAGTAATAAATTACTTATTAGCGACATTTTACAACAGCAGTTATTTTCTGAATTTTTGTCTATTTTTTTATTATTTAATTGTATTAAAACCACCCAGATTCATCCTAGAATTTGATATTAATTCATTTTTCTATTCATTCTTAAGCTCTTGTGCATTTAAATTGTGATAATAGTATCGCCTTTATTTTTGAGTTTTCGTCCCCATTTAATAATTAACGCTCCTTCATTTAAGAGTTGATGTAATAAATATTCTAGGTCTTCAATTGAT
>NZ_JACJSD010000010.1 GCF_014697615.1 Nostoc sp. FACHB-280
GCGCTTCCATCTCCACCTTTTTTTTTAAGCAAACGTCGCAGACGATCTGGACTCAGTTGTACATTCCTGTTTTGAGCCAACTTTGCTGATAACTGCACACTGTTATAGGTACGGGGTTCTACCTCTAAACATTGCTCTAAGTATGCTAAGTCTTCCTCCTGCCATTTACACTTTGCGCCCCTTCCTTGAGCCTCCCATAATCCTCCCAATCCCAAGGTTTCCCAACGCCGCAGTGTTGCTCTTACAGTATGTTCATGACATTCAAAAATTTTGGCAATTGCTGGCACATTCCACCCTTGGGCATTTAATCGAATCATGTGAGCGCGATCTCGTGTTCTCTGTGGAACTGTTGTCGCTTCTCGTAACTGAGCCAGCGTCCTATCTTCTAACTCTGTTAATGCGACTCTTAATGCAGCAGGCATCTGGTACTACCTGTTTTTTGAACTGACTCTATCTTATATTTAATTGCAACCACCTACTTTAGCTCACGCCGCTACGGGCCATTTTATCCAGTTGATGGGCCCATCCCACTACATCGCTATCGCAAACACAAGAAAACTAAAACCGAAGAACGGGCAGACAGGATTGCGGATTTAGCAAAGAAACTGGGTTTGCCAAGGACAGCATTGGACAAAAATGCTGATCTTCAATTTTTGGTGGACAAGTATAAAGAACTTGAGCCGACTGTCACACCTTTTAACGACCCAGACCCATTCCAAGAATTTACATATCCCAGCATAATATTCGCTAAATTGGCGATTTCAGATTATCTAGCGCAGCCGTTGGCCAAATTATCTCCTGAACAAATGGCATTTATTAATGCACTGCTAACTGAAACCCTCAACAAAAAAGTGATTATTGACCTTTCATTGTTCGGGTAGACAAAACAAAACGTTTTTCAAGCTTACCGTTATCACGCTTCAAGTAATACCAAGAAACAGTAACAGGAAACTTTAAACCAAATAGATAAACCTGTTGTCCTTTTTTACGGGTATCTATGTTTGGTGCAAGATGTGAGTATGCACTCTTAATACAAATAAGGATTCGTCTTCGCTTGATAGTCCATACAGTTGATCGCTTCTTCTGTATTGGCGACAGAAGGATGTACAGTACATTTGAGGCGATAGTCATCGGTAAAAAACTGGCACCCAGGACAGGGTATTTGGTGCATTTGTTTGGCTGTAGCGACACTATCTCGTGCTGTACTCCACAAACTCCACGCCACAAGAATCATTAAACCCCATGCCACAACAAAACAAATAGGTACTAAAAATTTTTGCATCCCGTGAATGAGAAATATAATCGCTTCCAACACGGCTAGTCCTGAATAAAAATTAACGCTTAAAAGTTATGTTATCGCAGTGCTTAGGGTCTAGTGCTAAGTCATAAGTAATATTTAGCCTTATTTCAAGCACTGTGAGTTAGCACATTTTAGAATAAAATTTGACTCAAAAACCAAACGCCAGAAATCCGCCATCAACAGCAATACATTGTCCTGTAATGTAAGATGCGGCGGGCATACAGAGAAAAGCTGTAATACTTGCGACTTCTTCGGGTTGACCTACACGCTGCATTGGGGTACGAGAAAGAACTGCATTTAAAGTTTCAGGGTTTTCCAATAGAGGTTCGGTGAGAGGAGTTTGAATAAACCAGGGTGCGATCGCATTAACACGAATGTGATCACTTGCCCATTCTACAGCCAGCGATCGCGTTAACTGCACAAGTGCGGCTTTAGTCATGCCATAAGGTGCGCCAGTGCGAACTGAAATTAATCCAGCCACAGAACTGATGTTGACAATACTGCTGTTTTCACTTGTTTTGAGTAAGGGATAAAACAGTCGAGAAAGTTCAAATATAGAAGTGAGATTAATTTGAAATATCGTCGCAACTTCTTCTGGTGTATAGTCAGTGGCTGGTTTGCGAATATTTGTGCCGACGTTATTTACCAAAATGTCAAGTGTTCCAAAGGTCTTAGTAACGTACTCCTGCATTATTTGACGACCTTCAGAAGTTGCCACATCGGCTGCAACTCCATAAACTTTTCCCAGAGAATGCCAATTATTAATCTGTTGCTCAATTGTTTTAGCATTACGAGCCACAATTATTACTTCTGCACCTAAAGCCAAAAACTCTTGAGCAATTGCTGAACCAATTCCTTTTGTGGCTCCGGTAATTAAAGCTTTACGTCCAGCTAACGTCCAGCGTTCACGAACTGACTGGTGAATCAAGTTTTCCACTGTAGTATTCCTTATTGTCTTGAGATGTTTCTAGACAGATGAATTATGACTATTGAATCCACCTGTCAAGTATTGAAATTATTTATGTATTGCGAAGATCGGTTGCGGTAATGCCTTCTAGTGCCAAACCATAGCCAATGCCTTCATTAACCAAGCGTTTCAACCTTTGAGTCAAGGCAACACGGGTGTATCTTAGATTTAATGTGGGTTGTTTGGCGAGTTTTCTGGCGATTTCCCACGCCCGTTTCATCAGCTTGTCTTGGGGTAATATTTCATTGACAACATTCAGTTCATAAGCTTGTTTTGCTGTCAGTGTTTCTTGAGTCAGTAAAAAGTAGCGTCCGCGAGAAAGACCGAGTACCAAAGGCCAGAGGATATGCACGCCGTCACCGGGTACAATACCTGCATTTAAATGCGGCATATCTTGAAATACAGCGTTTTCAGATGCCAGAATAATGTCAGTTGTCAGAATATATTCACTGTGGAGTAATGCTGCACCATTAACGGCGGAGATCACTGGGACTTCGATATCCAAGAGGTTTTGTAGTACTTTTTTACCTTCCCAATAAGTTTTATCCCACTCACGAGGATTAGTGACATCTCCTAAACTGGCAAAATCGATTTCAGCCATCCAAGCATCGCCAGTACCTGTGAGAATAACAACACGATTATCTCTATCTCGGCTGATGTCGTAGAAAGCATCAGGAAATTCTCGGTGAGTTTTGCCAGTGAAAATTAGCGAACCGCCGTTAGTGTGCATTCTTACTTCGAGAATGCCATTTTCATCCCGGTAGAAATGCAAGTTCTCGTATTTAGTGAAGTACTCAGGTTGATTCAAAGTCATAATCTGTTTGGTGTTGGCATAGCTGTAAATATCCGCAGTTCAATCTATGCTTTTGACACCAGGAATTATTTGATTGAAATCAAGTCTGAGATAATTCTTTATGGTGTGTAATTTTTAGAGTTAGTTGGAAGCAATTTTTTCGGATTCCGCACTTTTCTAAACTCCAGCATGACCTAATGCTAAACCGACAACCAACATTCCCAGCACGAGGAATGGTTGGGCGCTGGCTTGATATTTCACATCATTGGCTAAGGGGTCGCGCAAAAAGTACATATCCTGGAAAGTGATTTGGGGAATGATTAACAATACCAAGATAGCCGCGTATAAATTCTCATGGATACTGACGAGATAAGCAGCCATAAAGCCTTGGAATAAGTCAATCATCAAGACACAAATCCAGGCGGCGGTAGTAACACCAAACATTACTGGTAGTGATTTTAACCCTAATTGGCGATCGCCTTCGACACTTTTGAAGTCGTTGACAATGGCAATCCCCAATCCTGCCAAGCTGTAAATTAAGGTGAGAATCAAAACTTTCCAATTCAGTTCACCAAACAAAGCATGACCAGCCCACCAAGGTAAAGCAATATAACTTGCACCTAAAGCATAGTTACCCAGCCAGCCATTTTGCTTCAGTTTCAAGGGAGGGGCAGAGTAAATGTAAGAAACAAATGAACCGAAAATTGCTAAGACCGCAACGGTCGGAAATTCATGACCAGCCCAGATATCCAGCACGTATGCCAAACCAATCCCCGATACTAACAATACTAAAATCTGGGTAACAACTTGGGGTACAGAAATTGCGCCGGAAGGGATAGGACGGTAAGGTTCATTAATGGCATCAATTTCGCGGTCATAAAAATCATTCATTGTCTGGGTGTAACCCGCCAGCAGCGGCCCCGACAATAACATACAAGCCGCGGCTTTCAAGACATTTTCTAGAGTCCAGGTATAGTTACCAGAGGAAGCCGCACCGCAAACCACGCCCCAAATTAAAGGAATCCAGGTAATTGGCTTCATCAATTGCAGGCGAATTTTCCAAATGGAAGTTTCGCCTGGGGCTGCGCCTTTCATTCCTAGTAGCTGACGAGTTTTGGCGGTACGTTCGTTTGTGGCTACTGTTCCTGCTTCACTAGAATTCTCTATTACTGAGTCTACTGCCTCAGCCGGGTTGGAATTGGGGGGTACGGGAGTTGATTCAGTCATAAGATTATGTATTGGAAAGTATGAAGTATGAAGTATGAAATTTGATAGCGATAACATCAACAGATAATAAAACTCAGACACCGAAAGGCTTTTAAACCTGTCACCTGTCACTTGTCACCTGCCACCTGCTATCCACTTCAGACTTCATACTTCATCCCGGTTTAAAAAGAAATAATCAAATAATTATTTTGGAATTTTGCTCCAGTTACAGGTCTACCAGTCAAGGCTGGTGGTAAGAAGATGTTCCGCCGTTGGTCGCCGGCTTCTACTGTGACTTCTGGCCCTACCTGGGTAAGTTTTACCTGTTTTTTATCAAATCCAGGCAAAAATAAGCGTACTTGACGGTTATGGACATCGATTTCGATGGGTTTGGGTACTTTGCTGGTTTGTTCTGCAAAGTTGGGTAAACCATCTATTAGGGGTTGCCAGTTACCTTGGGTCACATCCGGCACAACATTTACAGATAGCGGTGCAAAATCCGCCGTTAAATCTGCTGTTGTCTGGTCAGCAATTTGGATAACTCCACCTACCGTCAGACCAACTTGTTGTGCGCTTCCCCACAAATAACGAGCAACTGCCACTTCTATGGGGTCATTGGTTGTTACCAAAAAGGCTGCAACTCTTTTGGGGTCAGCCAAAGCCGCTTTACCCTTGTCTAAGAAATCGTTGACTTGGTTGGTGGGTTGAGCAAAGTTATCTGCTGTCCAATTGACGTTGAAAAAACTGGTAATCAGTGGTTGTATTAATGGCGATTCAGAAATTGTCTTGCCTAAATCGGAGTTGACAAACAACTGTCGAAATCGCCGCACATACCAACTGAGAGATTCTGGCAAACCCAACAGCCGCAAAGTAAAAGAATCACCCGTGCCATCGTAAATAATTGCATCATATTTGCCACTGGCATCATATTCACGGATAGCATTTAAGGCGAGGGCGCTGTCCATTCCTGGTAGTGCCACCAGTTCTTGACCGTAAACCTCTTTAAAAATGGGTGTACGGAGGTATTGTGCCTCTAGTTTTTTGGCTTCTTCCCAATTGCGTTCTAAAAGTACAGATGCAGACAACTGTACTACTTGCAAATTAGGAGCGATGTCTTGAGGGTCAGCTGAGAGTGTTGTTTCTAACAGGATAGGTAAAACTGGTTCTGCCAGTCCTGCTAAAAGTACACGCTTACCTTGACTTGCCAATAGTTTAGCTGCGGCGATCGCTACTTTGCTACGTGCGATGCCGCCTTTGCCCAAAAATGTCAATATTAGGGACATTTCGTGATTTCCAATTACCGCCTGTTGTTTCCACTCCAACTTAGCATTAGGCAAATACTCTTAGCTTCCGCCTTGAGTTTGTCCTAGCTACACAGGTTTAATTTCGTCTTCAAAAAACCAAGTGGCGCTATTATCTTCAAACTTCACTACTATGCCAACGCCGCTACCATCAGTCATTTTGTAGCCTTCGATAACGCCGACTTTACCAAGTTTTTGAGCAACTGAGTTGGGTACGCGATCGCGTAGACGATACACCTTAACCTTTTGTCCGATTTCCATGCTGCCTGATTACAATGCAATAAACCAAGTCTCAGTTTAGCGGAATCTGGGACTTATCTGTAACTTCGTTCCACTCCAAATTAAAATTAAATCAACACGCAATCAGGTATCAAACCATGTTTGTCACAGCACAACAGCTAGAACAACAAATGCCCGATGCAACTCGGTTGTTAAGTGATGAGCCGGAAATGGAAACTTCGTTGCATTATGCACAGCTATTACTGTTAGTTACTTGTTTAGAATGGATGTGGCGTGACCAAAATGACTATTTTATTGGTGCAAACCTGACAATATACTTTAGTCGTCAGCAATTACGAAATCGAGATTTTCGTGGCCCAGACTTTTTTTTAGTGAAGGATACGGAAAAGCGCCCCCGCAATTCTTGGGTAGTTTGGGAAGAAGATGGTCGTTATCCTGATTTGATTATTGAATTACTCTCGGAAAGCACAGCTAACATTGATCGGAATTTAAAGAAAAGTCTCTATGAAAACCGATTTCACACACCTGAGTATTTTTGGTTTTCACCCGAAAGTTTAGAATTTGCTGGTTTTGAGTTGATTGGCAATAAATATCAACAAATCGAGCCTGATGGGCGTGGTTGGTGTTGGAGTGAGGTACTTGGCCTGTATTTAGGTGTAGAAAATGCTAAACTTCGTTACTTTACTCCTGAAGGGGACTTAGTGCCAACACCAGAAGAGGCGGCGCTAAATCTTCAACAGCAAGCAATTGCAGCATATCAACAGGCAATTGAGGCACAGCAACAAGCATCTGAGGCACAGCAACAAGCATCTGAGGTACAGCAACAGTTATCTGATACTGAATTAAGATTGCAACAAGAACAGGAGCGATCGCAACGCTTGGCACAATATTTGCGTTCTCTGGGTGTTGACCCAGACACTATGCCTTGAGGTACCAGCAATGTATCAAACTGACCCGCCCCATCCGCCACAAGAAACCATGCCTACAATGTATGATTTACCCAGTGAATTAATCGGGGAATCAGGGTTGCCAGACGAATTTCATTGTATGCAAGCAGATTTATTAACTGAGACTTGTCAATCTGCTAACTATTCATCAGCAGAAATTTTACTGGCAAGTGACTTAAACCTTTACTATGACCCCCGCCATCCATTGTGGTACAAACGTCCTGATTGGTACATGGTTGTAGGAGTACCGACAGCAGAACAACAGCAAGAATTACGTTTAAGCTACGTCATTTGGCAAGAGGGTGTTGCACCATATTTAGTAGTTGAATTACTTTCCCCAGGTACAGAACAAGAAGATTTAGGACAAACACTGCGAGAAGCCAACAAACCCCCGACTAAATGGGAAGTGTATGAGCGAATTTTGCGGGTTCCCTATTATGTCGTCTATGACCGCTACGAAAACAATTTGCGGGTTTTTCAGCTTAATGGTGCTGGTTATGAAGCTATATCTTTGCAAGAGCCAAAATTTTGGTTGAAAGAGTTAGGCTTAGGCTTAGGTCTTTGGCAAGGTACTTATCAACAGACAACGAGTTTATGGTTACGCTGGTATAACACCGTAGGTTGGATACCAACGCTGAAAGAACAAGCCTAACAAGAACGTCAACGGGCTGATAAACTGGCAGAGTATTTAAGATCCCAAGGAATTGACCCAGATAGTATTACTTAAAGCCTCATCCGCTTTAAAATCTAAATTTTAGAATTACATTAAGATAGGTATATTTTTGTAAGCTAAATATAGTGCCTGATTCATTGTATGAATAAATTCCCCTACCAATACTTAATCATCTGTTAGAAATTTAACTTAATAAATTCTTTAATTGGATGATTTGTCTGTAGTTATCCAAATTCAAATATTATCAAAGACTATACATTAGGGGAACTTTCATCTAAAGTTAGGTTCATGGAAGCCAATTAAGTCTGGGTAGTGAGTGAGGTAGCAGAAATTGGTGCAGATCATCCGCAAAAGTCTACGCAAAGCAGGAAAACTGAGGCGTATACTACCTATATCTGAACAATCTTGGGCAAAGTTTGATTTACTGAGAACTTTAGTCAGACGAGATTTAGAAGCGAAGTATAAAGGTTCGGTCTTAGGAAATTTGTGGCCTTTGGTAAATCAGCTATCACAGCTATTAATTTATACTTATGTATTTTCAATTGTATTAAAGGTCAAGCTGCATACTTTAAAAGGCTTACCAGACAATAATTTTACCTTTGGGTTATGGCTATTTGCGGGTTTATTGCCTTGGATAGCTTTTACAGGTGGACTGACGCAGTCTGCTAGTTCTGTAATATCACAGCCAAATTTAGTGAAGAAGGTGGTGTTTCCTTTAGCTTTATTGCCTTTAGTACCAATTTTATCAACGTTTATTGAAAGCTCCCTTGGCGTGATGGCCTTGATTTTTTTTGTGACTTTGACTTCTGGGACTTTACATCCTACGTTGGCACTGTTACCCTTGGTCTGGCTAACACAGTTGATGCTAACAGCAGGCTTGGGTTACTTGAGTGCGGGATTAACAGTTTTTTTGCGCGATATTCCTCAAACATTAGGGGTAATTTTAAATCTTTGGTTGTATGCGACACCAATTGTTTATCCAGCAACCTCTATTCCTGAACAATGGCGGGGTTGGGTGTTTTGGCTAAATCCCATAGCGGCGATCGCAGAAGTCTATCGTGATTTAATTTTAGTTGGGGAGGTGCGACATGGGGCAGAATGGTTTGTATCAAGTGCGATCGCATCTGTGATATTGTGTTGTAGCTTTTTATTTTATAAGCGATTGCGCCCAGCTTTTGCTGATGTACTATAGCACGTTTTCACGTCTAAACATTTAATAGCTGGTATTCACGTAAAATCTACCTTTAATTAGGATGTGCTATTCGTAAGTGTGCAGTGATATGGGTGAAGAAATAGCAATTTCACTAAAGAATATATCGAAATGCTATAAACGGTATGCTCGTCCGGTAGATCGACTCAAGGAAATTTTGCTACCTAGCAAAAGCTATGCTCAAGAGTTTTGGGCATTACAGGACATTAATATAGAAGTTCCTAAAGGTGAAACTTTGGGAATTATTGGTCAAAATGGCTCTGGGAAAAGTACATTACTACAAATTATTGCTGGGACATTAACACCCACAACAGGAGAAGTATTTGTAAATGGAAGAATTTCAGCTTTACTTGAACTTGGTAGTGGTTTTAATCCAGAGTTTACTGGAAGACAAAATGTCTTCTTTAATGGCCAAATTTTAGGTTTAAATAAAGAGCAAATAGAAGCTAAATTTGACGATATTGCTGCTTTTGCAGATATAGGAGATTTTATCGATCAGCCTGTTAAAACTTACTCAAGTGGGATGTTTGTCAGGTTAGCATTTGCTGTTGCAGTTAATGTAGAGCCAGATATTTTAATTGTTGATGAGGCTTTAGCTGTTGGAGATATTAAGTTTCAATTTAACTGCTTTCTTAAGTTCAAAGAATTTCAAGAAAAAGGTATAACAATTTTATTTGTTTCTCATGATAGTAACTCTATTAAAAGATATTGTAACTATGCGTTTATTATGAATAATGGGCGCATTATTTATCAAAATAACCCAAACGATGTCGTTAATTACTATACAAACTTTTTGTTTGCTAGTGAAACAGTAAAAGCTAATGAAGAGTTCACAACAAAGGAAGAGTCAAATCTAAATCATCAAACCTCATTTATGGTTGGTGGTAATTTAGAATATCGCTACGGAGATGGTCGTGGTGAAATAAGTAAATTGTCGATTGAGAATAGTGAAGGAGTTTGTACACAAACTTTTATAACTTGTGAAAAAATCAAAGTGCAACTAGAAATTATTACAAAAGAATTCATAGAATTTCCAGTATTTGCTATGACATTAAAAGATAGTAGAGGTGAAGATATATACGTAACTAATACATATACCCAGAATTTAAATGTGCCAAATCTACCAGCTAACAGTCTAGTTAAAGTGAGTTTTGAACAGTCTATTAATGTTTGTCCAGGTGATTACTTCATATCATTGGGTTTTGTATCTCTAGCGCAAGGGAATATTACTCCCATCGACCGTCGGTATGATGCTGTCCAAATTAAAGTTTTATCATTGAATAATGACCATAGCAGTGGCATAGTTAATTTACAAAGTAAAATTGATTTTAAAATTCAATAATCGAGTTACTTAACTAAATATTTAAGTGAGACTTTTAGAAAAAAGTACAATATAATTTTTATTTGAAAATTTATTATTTTTATGAAGTATCCACAAGATTTTGAGTTGATTGAACAATTTAATGTATGGTTGCCCAAAGCAAGTAATACAAATTTTAACTACTCAGATGGTTCAAATGAAGAAAAATATATAGAGGATTGCATAACTAAAGCCTCGGATCTTAGCTCTCATTCTGCGGAATTAACCAGAGCTATGTGTAATTGGTCTTCTGAGTACCATTTCAGCCCAAAACGTAGCAATTTATTGCGTCCTCTTAAGTTGAATAAATCTAGTGCTGTACTAGAACTAGGATCTGGTTGTGGAGCAATAACTCGTTATTTAGCAGAAAATGTTGGGCGGGTAGTTGCCGTAGAAGGCAGTATGACAAGAGCTAAAATTACATCTTCCCGTTGTAGAGACTTAGGGAATGTTGAAACTATATGTAGTGAATTTCATAAGATAGAATTTGACAAAAAGTTCGATATAGTAACACTAATTGGTGTTTTAGAGTATAGTGGAGTATACATTAAGCATAGTCATCCTTATCAATATGCCTTAGAAATAGCCAAGCAATTTCTCAAAGAAGATGGGGTACTAATTGTAGCCATAGAAAACAAACTTGGTCTTAAATATTTTGCAGGATGCTCAGAAGATCATACAAGTGTGCCATTTGATGGAATAGAAGGTTACAGCAGTGGTAGTATGCTGAAAACCTTTGGCAAGCTAGAGTTGCAATCTTTGTTAAACACATCTGGTTTTGCCTATACTGAGTTTTTCTATCCATTTCCTGATTACAAATTACCTGATGTAATAATGAGAATTGACAATAAAGATACTAATTCTTTATTGCTGAAAAAGCCTTTCTTATATAATTGGTTAAATTATAATAATAACCGAGATTACAATAATAATAAAATAGAATTATTTAATGAATTTTTAGTTGCTAAACAGTTAGAAATTAATGGGTTACTATCACAAATGAGTAACTCATTTCTCATATTAGCAAGTAATCACGAAAAAAATCTAAATCAACACTTTGACGCAGAAAAAATTACGTGGAAATATAATGTTCTAAGACGTAAAGAGTTCATGACTGAAGTAAATCTAGTCAAGGACATAAAAAATAACTCTCTGTTATTACAGCGTCAACCCATATATCCTGAGTTATCAGAAAGCTCCCAACATATCTATACAAATATCAAGCATACTGCTCAAGAAGTTTCTAGCTTTATAGATGGCGAAACTTTGATCGAGAAAATTATATTAGCTATCCGCTATAGCTCCACCAATAATTCAAATGCTTTCACCACTGCTATTCAAATATGGTATAAATTTTTAGTTAAAGAAGCATTGAGCCTATTAGGTAGCGAAGATGAAATACCTGGAAGTTATGTAGATTGTACACCTTGGAATCTGATTATTACTGTTGATGGAGATATACACTATATAGACAGAGAATGGAATTTCTTAGAAAAACTTCCCCTTAAATATATATTATTTAGAGGTACTCTCTACACTTATCATAACCTTTATAAATGGTTAGAAAGTAGCTTAGATAGCACAAATAAATGTGATAGTTTTGAAAAATTTTTAAGGTACTGTTTAGGATTAATTCAAGTAAATCTAACTCATGAAGAAATTACTTACTTTTGGCAATTAGAGTATGAACTAACTCAGAAAGTAAACCTAAATTCTGATATGAGTTTTGATAAGTTCTTTACTACCTTTAATTTAATTAATAGTTCTGAGCTTATAACTACGAAGATTAACCGTTTAGAAGCTCAATTACAGCAAACTCAAGTAGAATTAGAGCGATCGCAGTCTCAATTGCAACATACAAAGTCTCAACTGCAAGATAAACAGTATGAATTAGAGCGATCGCAAATCATGATTGCAGCAATGGAAAGTAGTACATTTTGGCGAATACGAACAGTATGGTTTAATTTTAGACGTGCTATTGGTTTCGTCAATCCCAATGTTTCTTTCCGCCAAAGCTTATTATCAAGAGCAAAATATCTGTTGGCTATTTTTCGAGCTAAGGGATTCAGCTACGTATTTTATAAAATACTCAAAAAAATATTCTTAAAGTTTAATTATGCACTAAACTCTGTTTTAGCGTTACCAGGTGTTCCTCATGCTAACGACAGTGATTATCAGAGGTGGTTGAACATAAACTACCCCACTCAAGATGCTTTAAAAAAGATATCTGCACAGGTAGATTTATTAGCTTACAAGCCTGTCATTAGTATTGTAATGCCTGTTTTTAATACGCCTGCAAAGTTTTTGCGGGAAGCTATTGATTCAGTTTTAAATCAGGCTTATCCATATTGGGAGTTATGTATTGCTGATGATGCTTCCACAGATAATCAAATCAGACAAATGCTTGAAGATTACTCATCAAAAGACTCTCGGATAAAAGTTGTCTTTAGAAATGAAAACGGTCATATTTCGCGTTGTTCTAACTCAGCGTTAGAGCTTGCTACTGGTGAATTCATCAGTTTGCTTGATCATGATGATATTCTAACTCCTGATGCCCTATATGAAGTTGCTCTGTTGCTCAATCAGCATCCAGATGCAGATATGATTTATTCTGATGAAGATAAAATGGCTGAAAATGGGAAACTTCAAGATCCATTTTTTAAACCAGATTGGTGTCCTGACTCATTTTTATCTCGAATGTATACCTGTCATCTAGCCACTTATAGACGGGAATTAGTAGAAAAAATTGGTGGTTTTAGAATAGGTTATGAAGGCAGCCAAGATTATGATTTGGTTTTGAGGTTAACAGAAAAAACAACGCGAATCTTTCACATACCCAAAATCCTATACCACTGGAGAATTCATCCTCAATCTGCTGCAAGCAAAGCTGATCAAAAGCCTTACGCTGTGATAGCAGCAGAAAAAGCATTAGCAGATGCACTTGTTAGACGAGGTGAAGATGGGAGAGTTACAGAAGCTAAAAGCCTTGCAGGACATCACATAATCCGATACACAATTAAAGACTATAAACTTGTCAGTATTATTATCCCCACAAGAGATTTGGGTAATACTTTAGACAAGTGTCTAACATCTATTTTTGAAAAAACAACTTACCCAAATTACGAAATTATTCTTATAGACAATGGTAGCCAGGAAGAAAATACGTTTAGGATTTTTTCTAAATGGCAACAAAAAGAACCCAACAGATTCCAATGCCATCGTCTAGATATCCCTTTTAACTACTCCAGGATTAATAATTATGCTGTAAATCAAGCCAAGGGAGATTACTTACTGTTTTTGAACAATGACATCGAAGTAATTACACCTGACTGGATAGATGCAATGGTTGAACAAGCTCAAAGACCATCTATAGGAGCTGTTGGAGCCTTACTTTTATATCCTGATAATACCATTCAACATGCTGGCGTAGTTATGGGTATTGGTGGAGTGGCTGGCCATAGTCATAAAAATTATTTAAGTGATTCACCCGGCTATTTTGATCAAATCGCAACTGTAAATAACTATTCAGCTGTGACAGCAGCTTGTTTAATGTGCAGACGAGAAGTTTTTGAAGCAGTAGAAGGTTTTGAAGAAAAACTTGCAGTTGCTTTTAATGATGTTGACCTATGTTTAAAAATTGTTGAAAAAGGTTACAGAAACATCTATTTGCCACACGTTATGCTATATCACTATGAATCTAAAAGCCGAGGTTACGAAGATACACCCGAAAAGCAAGCAAGGTTTCTCAAAGAAACAGAGTATATGCAAAATAAGTGGAAAAAGTTTATTGACTACGATCCCTGTTATAGTATTAACTTGACATCTAACAACGAAGATTACAGCATAAATATTTGATCCATTTGTAATTAAATAAAGCTAGTTTAATATGCTAAACATTAAATTTATATAAATAAAATTAGACTAGAAAAAAATGAAATTTTTGAAATCTATTTGGACTCTATGTTTAATATTAGCCTTATTTAAGTTATGGCTGACCAGCCATCTGCCTATTATAGCTTCCTATGGGGGGCATGATAACTTGAGATATATACAGCAGGCTTGGGAGATATTTAATTTCAAGCCTCCTTTTCATTACGATCAATACGTTCTCATGAGGCAGCCAGGATATCCATTCTTGATTCGCTTAAGCCATATATTAGGCTTTTCATTAAGATTTTCCCAAGAATTGTTGTATATATCATCTGGGTTTTTCTTGGCTTGGTCTTTTTATCGTTACTATAAAAATAAGTTAATTGTATTTATTTTTCTCACATTACACATTTTACTTCCAGCATCATTTTTTTTGAATAGAGAAACTCTACAAGAATCATTATATTTACCTCTGACAATCTTTATTATATCTTGTCTTATTCACTTACTAAATCAGCCATTTACATCTAAAAATTTTATATTCTGGTCTGGTTGTTTAGGGTTAGGTCTCGCTTGGTTTTATAATACAAGACCTGAAGGTATATTAATAATTCCAAGTGTTGGTGTCATGTGTATCCCTTTATTCATTAAGGCACTGCGCTTTGAATTTAATAAGCGAAATGTTTTTAGGTATTTACAAATTTCCCTATTATCTATTTGTCTTCCAGTTATTTTTATCACTTCATCTATTTGTTTAACTAATTATTTTAAATTTGGACTATTTGCTGTTGATGACTTGACATCACCAGGTATCAAAGCTGCTTATGCTCAACTTACTAGCGTTAAGCATGAAAAGTGGAGACGTTTCGTACCTGTGCCAGAAGAAACTAGACTTAAAATTTATGATGCGAGTCCAAGTTTCAAAAAGCTATCGGTGTATTTAGAGCAACAAGGAAAGGTATGGATGGTACCGGGTTGTAGAACATTAAACATCTGTGATGATTACCCTGGAGGATGGTTCTTGTGGGCATTTCGTGACGCTGTTGCTTATGCTGGTCAATATAAATCTGCTCCGGAAACTGAGCTTTTTTATAAGCAAATGGCATTTGAAATTAAGTCTGCTTGTTTGTCAGAAAAACTTTCATGTAGCAATAATTATTTAGCATTACCAACTCTTAGCATAGAAGGACGTGATGAATATATCAAACCTTTTTTAAAAAGTTTTAGCAAAATAACTCAAAAATTAGTCAATGAAATTTTAATACTGAATCTAACAAATGGAGAAGAAAATTTAGCTCATAGGAAAAAGTTTTATGAAAAAGTCACTAGGGAACCATTTGATTTTATAAAATATCGTAACACTGCATTTAATCAGTTAAAAGATAAATTTATTTACTGGATAGCTGAAGTATATAAGTTTTGTTTTCCTGTAATATTAGTAACATCACTAATTAGTTTATTATTAGCTCACACTAATGGTATAACTTCTAAAAAAGTGTCCTTGAGAATTCCATTAATTATAGTTATAACTATGCTACTAACTATGATAATGCGAATAACACTTATTGCTTATATTGACACAACAAGTTTCCCAGGAGGTTTCCGATATGTTTGGAATATTGTTCCTTTACTATTGATGAATATAGCTATTGGTATGTCGTATTTTTATGAAATATTTTCTATCAAAAAAATATTAATAAAGTTCAATCAAATTAGATTTTTATTCTGATAAAATCTGAGAAATAGCATCATTAATCAAGGAAAATTATGAATTTATGACTTCAAAAAATAGCAAGAAAATAGCTTCAAGATCGTCATTAGCGGACAAAATAGCAAAAATTATAGTTAAACCTTTTCATTCTTTTATTATTGCCAATAGAAGAGTCGAAATATTAAGCTGCCAAATTGCTAAGTTTTTGCCCGATAATCAAGGATTAACTGGACTAGATGTTGGGTGTGGAAGTGGAGAAGTTGCCAAACTAATACAGACAAAGAAACATAATTTACATTTGACCGGAGTTGATGTACTTGTAAGAAAAGACGCAATGATAAATGTCATAGAATTTGATGGTAAGGTTTTGCCTTTTGCAGATAAAAGTTTTGATTTCACAATGTTAATTGATGTTTTACATCACACAGATAATCCTGCAATCTTATTAGAAGAGTGTGTTAGAGTATCCCGGAAATTTATTATCATCAAAGACCACAAGTGCGAATCATGGTACGACAGAATACGTTTAAACCTCATGGACTGGATAGGTAATAGAGCATACGGTGTTTATCTGCCATACAATTTTTTATCTAACAGAAAATGGCATGATTTGTATTCTGATGCTCAACTTTCCTCAGAATTGACAGTCTCTAAACTTAATCTCTATCCCCAACCTTTATCTTTTGTCTTTGATAGTACTTTACACTTTGTCAGCAAGCTAGAAGTTCCTGATGTAAGTAGGGAAACATAACTCAATTTGATTGTTTATGATTGCCGCTTTTCTTTCACCAGAATTACCAATTATCAAGCTGAATATTCTGGTTTCATTCAATTAGTTTATGCTTTGAAAGCAACATTAATTGATTTTTTAATTAAACCAAGATATTTATGTTAACAAATGGAAACAATTACTATAATTGAATCTGCCGATGCCGATATACCTTCTCTTGAGCTTTCCATTGTTATGCCTTGTTTAAATGAAGCAGAAACACTGGAAATTTGTATCAAAAAGGCGCAGTGGTACTTAACCCAACACAAAATTTCAGGTGAAATTATTGTTGCTGATAATGGTAGTACAGATGGGTCTCAAGAAATTGCTACTCAAATGGGAGTTCGCCTTGTTTCTGTTAAAGAGAAAGGCTACGGTAGTGCTATTCGAGGCGGTATTGCTGCGGCCAGGGGGTTGTACATAATTATGGGCGATGCTGATGATAGTTACGATTTTAGTAAGCTCACTCCATTTATCGAAAAGCTTCGAGTTGGCTATGACCTAGTGATGGGAAATCGCTTTAAAGGTGGTATAAAGCCAGGTGCAATGCCATTTTTACACAAATATTTGGGAAATCCTGTCCTAACATGGATAGGAAAAATATTTTTCCACAGCCCTTGTAGTGATTTTCATTGCGGGCTTCGAGGTTTTAGGAAAGCTGCAATTGAAAAACTCAATTTAAGGACAACAGGAATGGAATTTGCTAGTGAAATGGTTGTTAAAGCCAGCCTTCACAAAATGCGAATTGCTGAAGTCCCAACAACTTTATCCCCTGATGGTCGTTCCCGTCCTCCTCATTTACGAACTTGGCAAGATGGTTGGCGGCATCTAAGATTTTTGTTGCTGTATAGTCCACGTTGGCTTTTTCTGTATCCTGGTTTAGTATTGATGCTTTTGGGTTTGATGTTCGGACTGTGGCTTTTACCGGGAACAAAAGGAATTTTTGATATACATTCCCTACTATTTGCGGCGATCGCGATTCTTGTTGGCTTTCAGGCTTTTACCTTCGCTATATTTACCAAAGTCTTCGCTATTAGCGAGGGGCTACTTCCTGAAGACTCACGATTTAATAAAGTATTTCGCTATATCAACTTAGAGTTAGGATTGTTAATTGGTATCATACTCTTTTTGATAGGAATAGGTGGCTCTATCTATGCCTTTAGTATCTGGAAAGCAAATTTCTTTGGGCCGCTAAAACCATCTGAAACGATGCGAATAGTCATTCCATCAGTTACTTCTATCGCTCTTGGTGTCCAAATAATTTTTTCGAGCTTCTTTTTGAGCGTATTAGGTTTAAAACGAGGATGAAGTATTACTATTAGACGATTAAAGTGTAATTTTTTATTTAAAACTAAATTTTTAAATTCTTTTGTGGTAACTTCATTTGATAACAATGCTATGCCAGAAAAACTAACATAGTGTAATTTTATAAGGTCTTAAAATTGATAGAATTAGCCTGCTTACCCACAAATATCCCTGATGTTTTACTTATCGAACCGCAAGTATTTGCTGACGCACGCGGCTTTTTTTTGGAATCGTATAACCAACAAAAATTTACTGATAAACTTGGTCATCCTGTTAACTTTGTGCAGGATAACCATTCTTTTTCTAAAAAAAATGTTTTACGCGGTCTGCATTATCAAATCATTCAACCCCAAGGTAAATTAGTGCGGGCTGTGGTTGGTAGTATTTTTGATGTAGCTGTAGATGTTCGCAAAAGTTCACCTACTTTCGGACAATGGGTAGGTTATGAACTCAGCGCCGAGAATAAACGCCAATTGTGGATACCACCAGGCTTTGCTCATGGTTTTTTGGTACTTTCGGAAGTGGCGGAGGTGCTTTACAAAACTACAGATTACTATGCACCCCAAGGCGATCGCACTATCCTATGGAATGATCCAGATTTAGCTATAGATTGGCCTATCCAAGAACCACCAATATTATCAGCTAAAGATAGCAACGGTCTGGCATTTAAAAATGCAGAAGTCTATGAATGATTCAATCTTATTGCTGGGTAGTAACGGTCAAGTCGGTCAAGAATTACAAAAAATCTTGACCCCGCAACATAAAATCATCGCCTATGCACGTCCTGAAATAGACCTGACTCAACCTGATAGTCTGCGCCAAATCATCAGAGATATCCAACCAAAAATCATTATTAACGCTGCGGCTTACACTGCTGTAGATAAGGCCGAAGCTGAACCGGAACTAGCTACAGCAGTAAATGCAACCGCACCCGAAATTATCGCCCAAGAAAGTGAAAAACTTGGAGCGTTTTTAATTCATATTTCCACAGATTATGTGTTTGATGGTCAACAAAGTCAGCCATACAAAGAAACTGATGCAACTAACCCATTAAATACTTACGGGAAAACTAAACTTGCAGGAGAAATAGCTATTACCCAAACAACTCCCCATCACATTATTCTCCGCACAGCTTGGGTTTATGGCAGTTTTGGTAAAAGTAACTTTGTCAAAACAATGCTGCGGCTGGGTAAAGAACGACCAGAAATCAAGGTAGTCACAGACCAAATTGGTAGTCCTACCTGGGCGCGAGATATCGCTGAAGTCATCGCCCAAATTATCCCACAATTAACACCAGAAATTACCGGCACTTACCACTACACTAACAGTGGCGTAATTAGCTGGTACGATTTTGCTGTGGCGATTTTAGAAGAAGCTCAACAATTAGGCCTTCCTCTCACAGTGCAGAATATTGTCCCCATTACCACCGCCGAATACCCCACATTAGCCCGTCGCCCTGCTTATGCTGTGCTGGCTTGTGGGAAAATATCACAAGTTTTAGGAACTCACCCAGCTTATTGGCGACACAGCCTGAGACTCATGCTCAAAGAATGGCTCTCTAAATCTTGATCATTATGAAAGCACTAATTCTCTCTGGTGGTAAAGGCACACGTCTACGCCCACTCACTTATACAGGCGCAAAACAACTTGTTCCCGTTGCCAATAAACCAATTCTATGGTATGGAATTGAAGAAATGGTGGCGGCCGGGATTACAGATATTGGAATTATTATCAGCCCAGAAACGGGGAAAGAAGTACAAAGCAAAACCGGAGATGGCAAACTTTTTGGAGCGAAGATTACTTACATTTTACAAGACCAGCCAGCCGGGTTAGCTCATGCAGTGGCGATCGCTCGTCCCTTTTTAGCAGATTCACCCTTTATTATGTATCTGGGTGATAACTTGATTCAGCAAGGTGATTTAAGTTATTTTCTGGAAAAATTTATTCAACAACAACCGGATGCGTTAATTCTTTTACGTGAAGTTGTTAATCCTAGTGCTTTTGGTGTAGCTAAGGTTGATGATACAGGCAGAGTCTTAGAATTAATTGAAAAGCCGAAAATTCCCCCATCAAATCTAGCCCTAGTAGGCGTTTATTTCTTTTCTCCCATTATTCATCAGGCAATTTCTCTAATTCAGCCTTCCCAACGAGGCGAGTTAGAAATTACTGATGCTATTCAATGTTTAATCAATCAGCAAAAACAAGTTTTAGCTTGTAATTTAGACGGCTGGTGGCTAGATACTGGGAAAAAAGATGATTTATTAGAAGCTAACCGTTTAATTCTAGATACTTATTTAACGACATCTAATCTAGGTGAAGTGGATGAGAAAAGCCAAATTATCGGGCGAATCCAAATAGGTGCTAATTCTCGAATTATTAATTCTACAATTCGTGGGCCAGTGATTATTGGCAGTAATTGTTATTTAGAAAATTGCTTTATTGGCCCTTATACTAGCATTGCTAATAACACCACCCTCATCGATACCGACTTAGAACATAGTGTAATTTTAGAAGGTGCTAAAATTGCTGGAATTGACCAGAGGATTATTGATAGCGTTATTGGTCAACGAGCAGAATTAACAATTGCTCCTCGCCGTCCTAAAGCTTTGCGCTTTTTGATTGGTGATGATTGTCACATAGAACTGACATGATTTACTTTTTAACAGTTAACTATTACTCGACTAATCTGTTAACTAAATTAATTAATTCGTTACCCTCCAGTAATCACAGTAATTATAAGCTCATTATTGTCAATAATTCCCCTGATGATACTGAGATTAATAGTCTCAAAAATCAATGTGTGCAGATTATCCATGCTGAAACTAATATTGGTTTTGGTCAGGCTTGTAACTTGGGTATAAAATATATTTATCAAGAAAATAAGCAAGCAATTATTTGGATAATTAACCCTGATGCTTATTTAGCAGAAAATTCTTTAGCAACAGCCAAGATATTTTTTGATTCTCATTCTGAACTATCAATTATTGGTTCTATAATTTATACACCTACAGGTGAAGTCTGGTTTGGCGGTGGTAATTTTATTCCTGCTACTGGTGCTATTCTCAGCCAAGACCTGTTAACAAATACAGAGCAAGATTACATTACTTGTGATTGGGTTTCGGGCTGTAGTTTAATTATTAACTTAGGTAATTTCTCAGAAATACCTTTATTTGACCCAGCATACTTTCTTTATTATGAAGACTTTGATTTTTGTAGACGCTATGCCCAACAAGGTTATTTGGTAGCAGTCACAAAAAAAATTAGTGTAATTCATCAGCCTTCTTCTATTACTAATCGCAATATTTTCCTGAAAATTAAATACAGCACATACAGCTATTTATTAACATTAGAGAAATATACAAATAAAGCAGTACAAATCGTTAGATTAATTCGACTAATTTTGTATGCTTTACTCGTATTACCGATTAAACCACAAGTAGCACTAGGAAAAATCAATGGTGTGTTAATCTATGTGAGGCGATATCCGCATCAGAATTAGTGTGATTGTTAATAGCTTGTCCTGTGCAGCAATATTTGAATGAATAAAATAGAGAATGACTCATCCCATCAGCTAATTATTAACTTATCGATACTTTTAGCTCAACCAACAGGCATCAGTAACTATGCCCAAAACCTTTTTCCTTATTTAAAATCTCTAAATCCAACCTTATTAACTGCGTACAATTACCGTGAATTTAGTTGTTATTCTATACCAAATAATCTCACTCCGGCTGATGGGACAAGAGGACATTTTCGTCGTTTAATATGGACTCAATTTCAGCTACAAAAGATTTATTACAAGCTGCGATCGCAACTTTTATTTTCGCCTCTACCGGAAGCACCTCTATATAGTAACTGTCGTTTTGTCGTGATGTCTCACGATTTAATACCGTTGCGCTTTCCTAAACGCTTTTCACCACTAACGCCATATCATCGTTACTATGTTCCCCAAGTCCTAAAACAAGCACAGCATATTATTTGTAATTCTCAAGCTACAGCGGATGATATTGTTAGTTTTTACAAAATTCCAGCTAGTAAAATTACTCCTATTTCCTTAGCGCACGATCGCACCCATTTTCGCCATCTAAATCTACAAACTCGCAATTACTTTCTCTACATTGGTAGGCAAGACCCTTATAAAAATTTACACCGCCTGATTAGTGCTTTTGCCGCACTCCCAAATCATCAAGATTATGAACTATGGTTAGTAGGCCCCACCGATGAACGTTACACCCCAATTTTACAATTACAAGTTGAGGAATTAGATATCACTCATCAAGTCAAGTTTCTCAACTATGTAGATTATCAAGAATTACCAAAAATTATTAATGGTGCGATCGCACTGGTGTTTCCTAGTCTGTGGGAAGGCTTTGGTTTCCCTGTTCTAGAAGCGATGGCTTGCGGTACACCAGTCATCACCTCGAACCTTTCTTCTTTACCCGAAGTAGCTGGGGATGCAGCAATTTTGATTAATCCATACAACATTTCAGAAATTACTGAGGCGATGCAATCGATTGCGACAAATTCAGAATTGCGATCGCAACTTTCTCAACAAGGTATGGCTAGAGCAAATTTATTTAGTTGGGAAAAAACTGGAAAAGCTACTGCTGAAGTTTTAGCACGCTATATGTAAATAGCATTCAAACTTATTATTATGCACTACTAACTGAAGTGGCTAGAATATATTCTGTAATTTCTAAATATTTGATAACTTTATTAATACTTTCATTAATCTTTTCTTGCTGAGTATTACAAACAATTTCTGAATTTAAAGGTTCTTCATAGGGGCTATCAATTCCTGTAAAATCTGAGATTTTTCCGGCTCTTGCTAAAGCATACAATCCTTTAACATCCCTTTGTTCACAAACCTCTAAAGATGCTTGGACATAAACCTCAATAAAGTTATCATTCATCTGTCGGACTTGATCGCGGCTATTCCTGAAAGGACTAATTGCTGCAACAATAGCAACAACTTGATTACGACTCAACAAACTGGCAACAAATCCAATGCGACAAACATTTATATCTCGGTCTTGTTTACTAAACCCTAAACCCTGTGATAGATGAGTCCTTACTACATCCCCATCTAGGATTTCGACACGATAACCTCTTGCTTTTAACTCCAATGCTACACCTTGTGAAATTGTGGTTTTGCCAGCACCAGAAAGACCTGTAAACCACAAAGTGAATCCTAAATTTTCCATTATTATGCTTGAATAAAGATCCAAATTGCAGCAATTACTAAGGAAAAATCTGAAGTCGGAAATTTTATTCTTGAACAACTTCCACCAATTCCTCAATCATCACATCAAAAGTCCTGGCTAACTTTTGAATGGCGGTAAAATCTACAGTTGCTAATCCTGGCGATCGCGCGTAAGTTCTGAGAGTGCTGTAAACTACACCAGAACGGTCTGAGACTTCTTTCAGTGTCCAGCCTTTCTCCGCAGCAAACTCTCGAATCTTGAGGCGAATCATTCCCATAAGTCACTTGACAACTGACTGATATAAATCTTTTAATAATTATACTCTATAAAAAGACCGCCTTCCGGCCTGCAAAACTGAAAGGCGATCGCATTGTTTACAAAAAGCATACCGTAAACACCGATAGGGTTCATTCTACCGAAGTTACAGATATTTTCATGGTATCATCACTCAAGCCCAGGACACTTGTCATCCGTGCATCAAAAATTGTTCATAAATCGTTATGTATTAATTCACTAGCAAGATTTGTAACTGAAGAAGCAATTTGTTTGATGTTTCGCATTGGCTTTGGTGATATACATACAATCGAATGCTGGCGGTATGTAGTTTACATCCATGCAAAGGGTGTGAGTAGGTTTGTGAGTTATGCGGATTTTCCGCCGATTTTGGGCGTAGAATCACCTAAGCCTGCTGAGTTTGTGAAATGGCGCAGGCGGTGGCGTAAACAAAATGACTATGCTTACAGAAAGCAAGCGCCTGAATGGTGGACAGAATTTTTTATCAATGAGTTTTGGCAAGCTATTTCTGAACATAACTTGCAATGTTGGGGTGAGTTAATTGCTTTAATTAAATTTGCCTTTACAGAAGAAACTTTGCAAGAACTCAGAAAGAGTTATCGCTTAGAAAAATCTTTATTAAGCTGATACTGTCATTTGTCATGAGTTATTTGTATTTACAAATGACTCATGACAAATGACTCTTTGAGATAGCTATTCAGCAGTTTTATTTGCTGCACGATGAGCGCGTGCTTCGGCTGAAGTCATAACTTCATCGAGATTTTCTAGGATTTCGCCAGGGAAATTTTCTAAAATTCTTGTAGAAATCGCAACTCTACCTTTGCCTTCATCCAAGTCAATAATCACAGCTTTAATTGTTTGACCGACTTGAAAAACTTTTTCGAGAGATTCAATGAACTTTTGGCTGACTTGCTTAATATGTAGCAAGGCACTCGTCCCATTTAAATCAACAAAAACTCCAAATGGTTTAATGCCAGTTACTTTACCTTCAACTAGCTGACCAATTTCTAACAAACTGAAATTACTCGAACGAGTTGCTAAACGTTGAGAAAGAATAAGTTTTTTATTGTTGCGGTCTACTTCCAAAAAGCCAGCCGTTAAAGTTTTACCTTTAAGTGCTTCTAAGTTATCACGTTCGGCTAAATGCGATCGCGGAATAAACCCGCGCAAAGATTGAAAATCAACGGTGACACCACCTTTATTCACACCTGTTACCCGGACTTCTACTGTCTGGGAATTTTCTTGCATTTGCGCGACTTTTTCCCAGATATGTTGAATTTCTAACTGTCGGCGAGAAAGAGTTACTTGACCTTCGGCATCTTGTTCTCGGATAATCAAAAACTCTAATTCTTCATGTAAAGGCAGTACCTCCGATAAATCGGTAACAGCTCTCAAAGAAGCCTCATCGCGGGGAATATAAGCCGACGACTTGCCACCAATATCAACATAAGCACCATCGGGGTCAAGCTGGAACACTTTACCGTGAACCACCTGGCCTTTTTGAAACTGGTAGTCGTGTTTTTCTAGTGCTTGAGCAAAATCGTCCATTGTAAACGACGAATTGGCTTTTTGAGAAAGTTTCGATTCGGAATTCATGACTAATGAAAATTAATTGTTATTTAGCTATGACCACTGAATTTTGAGGTGGGTCATTTGTCCTTGGTGATTACCAATGAACAATGACCAAGGACAAATGACGTTCAGTTCAATTGACTAAACAATTGTTGTACCTCAATCCAAGCATCAGCAGCAGCTGTTGGATTATAACTGGCACGACGATCGCAAAAAAATCCGTGGTCAGCTCCATCGTAGCGGAAGACACGATGAGGAATTTTGTATTTTTCTAACTCTGCTTCAATTTCTTGGGTTTGTTCTTTGGGAATGCTGGGATCTTCCATCCCAAAAAAGGCGTAGAGTGTGCCGGGAATTTCTGGAGTCCGCGTTAAAGTAGCCGCGCCGCCTCCCGGTGTGCTGTTAGTAATCCTCGCACCGTAAAAAGATGCCGTAGCTTTGATATCCGGGAGAGTAGCCGCTAGGTAAGCTACATGACCGCCAAAACAAAAACCAATAGAACCAATAGCGTTTTGTTTGACTTGCGGCAGAGTTTTAAGATAATCAATGGCTGATTGAATATCGTTGAGTAATTGTGATGCTGTGGCTTGCTCCCAAGCGTATTTTCTGCCAACTTCAATATCTTGTGGAGTGTAACCCGTTTCAAAACCGGGAGCGAACCGATCAAACAGTGCAGGTGCGATCGCAACATACCCTAACTTGGCAATTCGCTCAGTCACATCTCGAATATGGCTATTAACACCAAAAATTTCTTGTAAAACTACAATTCCAGGATAAGTACCGGGTTCTTGTGGTTGCGCCAAGTAAGCCGAAATTTGCAGATTATTTGGTGAAAGCTTCACCCATGAAGTGCTGATTGCTAGTTCTGACATAGTTATTTCTCCGAATGCTCTACAGTTATTGGATTTAACTATGCCAGTATGTTTAAGCTATTGCCATCAATTAATCAACACTTCTGGTTATTTATAAAGTAAAAATAAAATTTTCGTAGTGGCGTGGCAAGGCTAAAATAGGGCATAAAAATAACTCTTGTGGTGTGGGCATCCTGCCCGCACCGGACGGGCTAGAAGCCCATCCCACAAGAAATTTATCATGCAACATTTAAGGCTTGCCGCGCCACTAGCAATTTCCTCTCAGAAAACAAGACCCTGATGAGCGAATTTCAGTTCATCGCTAAATAATTAAGCGTCTTCTGGTAGCACCCATTTTGGCGGTTCTGTCATCTTTTTACGTAGACGTTCTTCCGCGATCGCCAGCATTTCGTCTAAAGAAGTCTCTTGGATAAATTGTGAGGCTGCTTCTCTAAACTCGATATTGGGGCATTTATCCCCTAAAATACAACCATTGACGCAGGCTTGGGCGCAGTTAATTTTAGGTTCCACAGTCGATTCCTCTCGAATTAGGGCTTTCCTACCCACAAAATAAATTTTACCTGTTGACTTCAAAAGTATTGAGTGCTGAGTTACCAAACTTGGAAATAGAGGCTAGAGGTTAGAGGCTGGGGGCTAGACCCGAATTTCTCACGTATGGGTAGCGAGTGTGGGGGGTGTGGGGAGTGTGGGAAGTGTGGGGGGAAAGATTTCTTCACCATCTTCCCAAACCTCCCACCCTTTCCACACCCCTGGATTTCTCTCTTGTGAGAAATCCAGGTAGAGGTTAAGGCTGACAGGTTGAGGTAGAAAAATAAAAGGTAAAAGGGTGAACTTTGATTTTGGTCATCCTTTTACCTTTTTTATATACCTGATGCTTATTTTATGTTAGCCCTTGCGTCCCTCACTGCGGCAATAAAAAATAATCCTGTTAGTGGAATACTTAATCCTAAGATAATTGCAGTGGTTTCAAAGCCTAAATCTGGCTGTCCATAACTGAGTTCAAACACCGAACCGACGGCGGCGATCGCTGTTATGCAAGACGCACCGAGAAATAAACCGCTTTTTGGAGTTAAATACACTACTAGTCCCCTATGCTACTGGTTTCACGGCTTGATACGAGAAGCCATTTTTAGATAACTCCTGTGCCAAAGTCAAGGAATTTTCTACACGGTCAACAAAGACTACACCGTTGAGGTGATCCATCTCGTGTTGAATGCAGCGTCCCAGTAAGTCACCAGCTTTTAATGTCTTGGGACGGCCATATTCATCTTTGTAAGCAATTTCCACGACTTCAGGACGCTTCACATCCATGTAAACATTCGGAATACTCAAACAGCCTTCTTGAGCAACGCAGATGTCTTTGCTGACTTGTTTAATTACTGGATTAATTAATACCAGTGGCGGATTTGCGGGGTTATCTGGTTCGCAATCAATCACAATCAGTTGTTTATTAATGCCTACCTGGGGTGCAGCCAAACCAATGCCATCACTGCTGTACATAGTTTGCAACATTTCGCGTACCAGTTGGCGCAGTTCGTCATCAATTTTGGTAATACGTTTGGCTGGTTGACGCAACGCGCGATCGCCCAGATAGTGCAGCTTCAGTGGCGGATTTTTTAACTTTTTTTTCTCAACAGCAATTTCAGAGGGCATGATTATTTCAATGGCTCAATTGTGCAAATTCCAACTAACTTAATTCTATCAATCTGAGTTAGATAGGCGATTGTACTACAAGGTGAGACATCACTTGAGATTTTGGATTGGTTAATTAAAAGTCTCAAATATCTTTCTTGCTACATCTCATCATCACCAAGCAATTGTGACAAATCTTGCAATTGCTCTTGGGCAGCACGTAGAACTCGATGAATCTGCACGATACCCTGGTTATCTTGGTCGTTTTCTGTAATTACTGTAAATAGAATTCGGTATTGTTTTTTATACACTAATTGGCGCACAGGTAGATTCAGGTACTGGCTTTCGATCGCAAGCGAGCAACGATTCGGAAAATTTTCCAAAGTTAGCATAATTTCGTAGCAACCTCTAACCCACCGATGAGCTTGATCAACTGAGTAATCTTTCATCCACAAAAAAATGTTTTCAACATCTGCTTTGGCGGTGGGTGAGATTTCAATCCGGTATGTCATACTTTTGGCGCAATTGCTGAAATGCTTCGTCCAAAGGAATACCTCGCCCCTGCTCAAATTCATCTATACTTTTGCGAATTCCGGCTAGAGATTCTAAAAGTTCTATGCGTTCTAGCAGGCGTTGATAGCTTTCAGCATCTTGAACAACGACTGCGGCTTTACCATTCACCGTCAAAACTATAGGTGCTTGGGTGTCTTTCAGGGTATTTAAAAAGGTTTTGGCGCTTCGTTGAAAGTCTGATAAAGGATGAATGTTGCGGAGGTTAAAAGACATAGCTACTGCTGAGTAGACGAATAATTTTATGATAATTATTTGAAAATTCTTTGTCTAGTTGTGGATCAATGTATCAGTAACGAGAGTTGATTGCTAAGATAGGATTACATTGTTTTCTCAATATTTTTTATATGTCCAAACCAGTACAATACATAACCAATGAGCAGGGGGAACGAGTTGGGGTTTTATTGGACTGGAATACTTATTCTCGGCTTGCTAATCCATTAGGGTTGGATGATGAGTGTTTGGTTGGTTTGAGTGTGGATGAGTTAAAAGCACTAGCAAGTTGTAAATTGGCTGTAATCGAGCAAACACGTTTGGATGATTTAGTAGCGAGAAATGCAGCATCATTGCTCTGCACCGATGAGGTTGCTGAGTTAGATGATTTGTTGATGAAAGCAGATCAATTAACAATTCTTAAAACTCGCGCTAGGTATACGCTGAACTGCTTGGAAAAGAGTAAAACAGCAGCGTGAGTGTTTATATTCGGGTTGAGTTGCAGCGACAAATCCGCGAGTGCTTTGGCGAGTGCTGTGCCTATTGTCGAACAGCAGAGTTTCTAACGGCAATGACTTTTGAATTTGAGCATATTCGCCCTCTTTCGGTTGGTGGGGAGACGGTATTTAAGAATCTTTGTTTTGCCTGTCCATCTTGTAATCGCTATAAAGCCGATCGCCAGTCTGCTATCGATCCGCAAAGTGGCGAAACAGTTGCGTTATTTCATCCCCAAGAGCAAGTTTGGCAGGAACATTTTGCTTGGGATGAGAGTAGGACACAAATGAATGGACTGACAGCAATTGGTCGAGCCACAATTGAAGCATTACAGATGAATCGAAAAGCCTTGGTTCGGGCAAGGGCAATGTGGGTTAAATTGGGTGAACATCCACCAGAGTTGGATTGACTAGGGCGATCGCTTTTCTTCTAAATAAAGAACCCTTTGACAATTTAATAATCGCTTTGGCAAAATGCTTCATAAATCTCGGAGTATAAATTATCTTGAACTTTTATCTAAAGAAAGTTGTACATTGCCATCAAGAGCAACTCACAACTAACAGCTAGATATGAACTTCCGTGACGAGTTTAAATTGTTGCTACGCGCCCGTTATCCGTTAATTTACATTCCCACCTACGAAGAAGAACGGGTAGAAGCAGCCATTCGGGAAGAAGCCGCCAATCAAGGTAATCGCCCTGTTTATACTTGGGATTTTGTTGATGGCTATCAAGGAAACCCCAATGATGCCGGTTTTGGACGACGCAACCCCCTACAAGCTTTGGAATTTTTAGAGAAATTACCAGCTTCAGCACCAGCCGTCATCATTTTACGAGACTACCATCGTTTTTTAGATGATGTGGCGATCGCCCGCAAACTCCGCAATTTTGCCCGACTTTTAAAATCGCAACCCAAAAATATTGTTTTATTATCGCCGCGCATCGCCATTCCCGACGATTTAACCGAAATTTTAACGGTTGTGGAATTTCCTTTACCCGCCGCGCCGGAAATTAAAACCGAGATAGAACGGTTACTGCAAACGACTGGTAACTCGCTATCTGGCAAGGTTTTAGATGACTTGGTGCGTTCTTGTCAAGGGCTGTCTATGGAACGCATTCGGCGAGTTTTAGCCAGAGCGATCGCAACTCACGGCGAATTACAGCCAGAAGATGTAGATTTAGTCTTAGAAGAAAAGCGCCAAACCATCCGCCAAACCCAAATCCTAGATTTTTACCCCGCCACTGAGCAAATTTCTGATATTGGCGGATTGGATAACCTCAAAGATTGGCTATTAAGGCGTGGCGGTTCATTTACCGAACGGGCGCGTCAGTATGGCTTACCCCATCCCCGTGGTTTGTTGTTGGTGGGGATTCAAGGAACGGGAAAATCTTTAACAGCCAAAGCGATCGCCCATCACTGGCACTTACCTTTGTTACGCTTAGACGTAGGGCGGTTATTTGGCGGTTTAGTCGGGGAATCAGAGTTACGTACACGCCAAATGATTCAGGTAGCCGAAGCCCTTGCCCCCTGTATATTGTGGATTGATGAAATAGATAAAGCTTTTTCGGGGCTGGGTAGCAAAGGTGACGCAGGTACAACTAGCAGGGTATTTGGCACTTTTATCACCTGGTTAGCTGAGAAAACCTCACCTGTATTTGTGGTGGCGACTGCCAACGACATTCAAGCCTTACCGCCAGAAATGTTGCGAAAAGGGCGATTTGATGAAATCTTTTTTGTTGGTTTACCGTCTCAAGAAGAAAGAAAAGCAATTTTTAACGTTCATTTATCCAGATTGCGCCCCCATAACTTGAAAAGCTATGACATTGACAGATTAGCTTATGAAACACCCGATTTTTCTGGGGCGGAAATTGAGCAAACTCTCATTGAAGCTATGCACATTGGATTTAGCCAAAACCGTGATTTTAATACCGACGATATTTTAGAAGCCGCCAGCCAAATCATCCCCTTGGCGCGAACGGCTGTAGAACAAATTCAAAAACTCCAAGAATGGGCGGCGGCTGGGAGAGCGCGTTTAGCCTCAAAACACAGCCCCCTAAGTGATGCCTTCGGCAAGTTACGCTAAAGCATTTAATAGAGAATAGGAGTAAAAAGGGAACAGGAAACATATACCCCTATTGCGTTCCATGTTCCCTTTCATACTTCACACTTGACTATTGACCATTCACCGTTGACCATTGACTATTGACTATTGACTATTAATGTAACTATGCTTTCTGGTCTACTCAAGTTAATACTAGGTTTTATCTTAGCGATCGCCGTTTTATTAGGTACAGGTATGACAGTGGCGCTGTATTTCATCAATCAAACTGCCATACCGCCCAATAAACCGATTTTTGCCAATGATAATCCTTCTTTGAAAAACCAAGCCACCAAAGAACCTAAAGACGATTCTGTCATCACACCTGAGCCTGAAACTACTCCAACCTCCACACCAACCCCAACAAAATCTCCTGAAAAATTACCCCCTGGCGCTTATCAAGGACGTGTTACCTGGTCTGATGGTTTGAGTTTACGTGCCGAACCAAATCAGTCAGCCGAAAAAGTTGGTGGAGTGACTTTTAATCAAAAAATTATCGTTTTAGAAGAAAACCCCGATAAAACTTGGGTGAAGATTCGCACAGAAGGTAGTGACCAGGAAGGTTGGGTCAAAATTGGCAACATTGAACGTACTAACTAAAGTTAGAAATGATTCCCATCTGAACTCACTAATTCTTACTACCTATTTACTGCTCTCTAATCTTTATACTTTTTTAGTAAAAGCCACAGTTATTACTTATAGAAAGTGGTATATTTTTATATATCTTTGTTACCGTAATTAGCAGTCAAAAAACTTTATAGATTCCTGTCAACCCAATTAATTTTTAACATCAAAATTTTCCACTCTTGCCGAAAAGCAGTTTGCTCCTTGTGATGTAAACAAATAGCCAAACCCATCACTTTAGGACAAAAGTCAAGCGAAATACTTTTTTCTTGTACTCAGGGAATTGTCATCAGCCGAAAACTTGGGAAAACATCATGGAAGCCATTGGTTATCTTCATGTCGCCTCAGCCTACGAAGCCTCAGAAAACATAGAGATTGTACCGATAAAATTAGAATTTAAATTTTGGCAGTGGCCTAAACTGTCTAGCCCTGTGGCAATGAGGCTTTTATCTGTAGCACTGACTATCGGAATTTTAAACCTAGCTGACCAAACTTTCGCCCTTCAGCAAGTGGGTAGCAGTGGTACAGTAGTTACCAATATTCAGCAGTGCTTAAAAAATTTAGGTTATTTTAATGGCCCTGTAACTGGCAGATTTGCGAATTTAACTCGACAAGCAGTGAGTAGCTTTCAAAAAGCGCGAGGGCTGGCTGTTGATGGAATTGTGGGTGCTAAGACTCAGCAAGCTTTACAACAATCATGCCAAAGTGGAACTCCCAATGAAAGTAGCAATGGACAATTGCGCTTTGGTAGTAGAGGTACAGCCGTTGCTCAGTTACAACAAAACCTCCGCGATTTAGGCTATTTCAACGGCCCTAAAACTGGCTATTTTGGCTCACAAACTCAACAAGCACTCATCCGGTTTCAACAAGCTTCCCGAATTCCGGCTAACGGAGTTTTTGATAGTAGAACAGCCCAAGCACTACAAGGTAATTTAAGTGTCGGTGGCGAATATCCGACTCTGGCGGAAGGTAGCCGCGGCCCAGCAGTCACAAAACTACAACAACGTTTGCGAGATTTAGGCTACTTTAAGACAAATCCCACTGGCAATTTTAGAAGCATCACCAAAAATGCTGTTATTGCCTTTCAACGCAAGGCAGGTTTACCCACCACTGGGGTTGCAAATGCTCAAACTTGGGATGCACTATATAATCCTCCGGTTTCTAGCAACCCCAATACTTCCAGTCAGCAAGTGAAGGATGTACAAAAATTACTGAGAGATTTAGGCTACTATTATGGCGATTCGACTGGGACTGTTGGGACGTTAACAAGAAATGCTGTTGTGGAGTTCCAACGAGACAATAAACTCACAGCCGATGGTATTATTGATGCCCAACTTGTAAAAGCGGTGCGCCAAGTCTGGACAGCGAGATATTCTAATCAACCAACTAGGGTAGTTCTCTCAATGGGTGCAAAGGGAGAAAATGTCAAAGCAGTCCAAACACGTTTATCGGAATTAGGATATTTTAATCGCTCATTAGATGGGATGTTTGGCGAATATACTAAAGCGGCTGTAGTGGCATTTCAAAAGGAATATCGCTTAAATCCCACTGGCAAAGTAGATGCACAAACTTGGCAAGCATTAGGTTTTGATAATTCTGTGGCGCTAAATCGTCCGGTGAGTAGTCGTTATTATGTGGCAGCAGTACCAATGAAAAATAGCGATACTCTCGACAAAGTGCGTCGCTTTGTTCCCAATGCTTTTCCAGATGTGTCTATGTCAGGAAATTATGTGAATGCTGGGGCATTTAGCGATCGCTCTGTTGCCGAAAATCTCACAAAAATGTTACGTTCCAAAGGCTTAAACGCCAAAGTGCAATTTCTTTAAGATTGCTAGTCTAGTATCTAGACTGTCAGATCCAATACCAGCACAATAATGCCAGACTCAGCATTTGTGATCTTTATTATCTTCGGGGTTGTCTGGATAGTTATGGGCGCAGTTGCGGTCATTGCGCTGTTCAAGTCGGAAGGACAAAAACTGCGTTTTGATAAATGGGGACTGCTCGTAACTATTCCGATTATCGTCCCGATTGTGATTGTTTTGTTATATCAAGTAATCAGACCATTAATATTTTAAAGGCGTTGCAATGCAACGCCTCTAAAATATTATTTACTCAGCAGTCCTTAAGAAGCCACTTGCGCTGCCGTCCGCGTCCGTCTTCTTCTGCCATCGGCAACTTTCACAGGTGTTTCTGGTTCATCGGGAATTTGCATCAACAAAGTCACTGTTGGTTGACATTGCAATTCTCGCCGAATTGAACGTGCTAATTCTCGTTCTAACGTTCCTTGCAATCCACCCCAGTCTACATCCGCTTGCTCACCGCCCAAAGCCGCAAATTCTGACCAGCGCACGCCGAGGATTTCTTCAATGCGTTGCTGTACCCATTTTTGAATCAGCGATCGCTCTATACTGGTAACAACACCCCGCAGATGGATTTCTGGTTTAGCCATCAGTTTACCAGACCAATCAATTGCAGTCGCAATTGTGATAATTCCTTCTTCTGCCATCCGTTGCCGTTCTTGCAGCACCTTGGCACTCACCATACCAGAACTCGAAGTATCTACCAATTCAATCCCAGACTGCACTTGAGATCCAACACGGATAGAATTTTCTGTTAGTTCTATAACATCTCCATTCTGGATAATCACCATGTTTTCGGCGGGGATACCCATACTTTGGGCAGTTTCGGAGTGTTTCACTAACATCCGATGTTCGCCGTGAACCGGGACAAAGAACTTGGGACGAGTTAAGGCAATCATCAGTTTTTGGTCTTCTTGACAGCCGTGACCAGAAACGTGGATTCCTTTATCTCTGCCATAGACAACCTTCGCACCTTGCAACATCAACTTATCAATGGTGTTGACAACTGCGATCGTATTGCCAGGAATGGGGTTAGCGGAGAAGACGACAGTATCCCCTTCGCGGATTTTGATATGGGGATGTTCTTTATTGGCAATACGGGTCATCGCTGCCATTGTCTCACCTTGAGAACCGGTGGTGAGAATCAACACGTTTTCATCTGGCAGGCTGCGAACCATGTGTAGTGGTTGCAGTAAGTTATCTTCACATTTGACATAACCCAAGTTCCGGGCATGGGCAATCAAATTCAACATCGAACGCCCCACCACCGTGACTACGCGGTTATGTTTCTGCGCCAGTTGCAAAATCATGTTGATGCGATGCACGGAAGAGGCGAAGGTGGTAACGAACAATCGCCCAGTGGCTTGACTGAATACCCGATCCAAGTTGGGATAAACAGAACGTTCCGAAGGTGTAAAGCCCGGTACTTCTGAGTTGGTGGAATCACTCAACAAGCACAGCACGCCTTTTTCACCATGTTCTGCCAAGCGTTGCAAGTCAAATTTTTCGCCATCAACTGGGGTATGGTCAAATTTAAAATCCCCTGTGTGAATTACGACACCCAGGGGAGTATGAACAGCAACCGTGAAACTATCCGCGATGGAATGGGTGTTGCGGATGTACTCAACAAAAAAATGTTTACCAATTCGCACGACATCACGGGGCATTACTGAACGCAACTCTGTGCGATCGCGTACACCTGCTTCTTCTAGTTTACCTTCCAGCATGGCCATTGCCAGTCTTGGCCCGTAAATCACCGGGATTTCAAACTGCTTCAGGTGAAAAGCAATACCACCAATATGGTCTTCATGACCGTGGGTGACGATCATCCCTTTGATTTTGTCGCGGTTTTCTCTGAGATATGTCGTATCAGGCAGGACAATATTTACACCGTGCATTGCTTCCGTGGGGAAAGCTAAACCTGCATCTAATAAAACAATTTCATCGTCGTATTCAAAAATACAGGTATTTTTGCCAATTTCATGTAAACCGCCCAAAGGAATAATTTTTAGGGCGGAGTCAGCTTCGTTTCTAGCCATTTTCTCCTTAGTTAGATTGTGGTTTAGTGTTAATAAATTGAAGGTTAGCAAGCTTGTATTAAAGACAACACTGGCTCTCTCTGGGAAAGCAGTCAAATTTCGTTTAGATTTTCAACTTTTGGTGCAATAAAATCGAAATCGTCAATATCTAGAGCAGTGGTAGCACTGTTTGGGAAAGTGCATCCTGAAAATCTGCCCATTATTCATATATAGATTTGCGGCAAATTGCCAATCATATACTGCCTAAATTAAATTCAGTTTCTGAAGCACCGCCTCCAGTTTTTGGCTTATTTCTGAGTCAGCATCACATAGGGGCGGACGAGTTGAACCAACCTCCCAACCTTGAAGTTTGAGTGCTTGTTTAATGGGAATGGGGTTTGTAGTGATAAATAAAGCTTTAAATAACGGGAAGAGTTGGAGATGAATGTCTCTAGCTTCTGCAATTTTTCCCGCACTAAAAGCTTGAATCATCTGCTGTAGTTGGTTTCCTACCAGATGAGAAGCCACACTGACTACTCCTGTTGCCCCCAGTGCTAACAAGGGCAAGGTAAGGGAATCATCTCCAGCGTAAATCTGAAATTCTTGTGATGTCAAGCGACGGATTTCACTTGCCTGGTCTAAATTACCACTGGCTTCTTTTATTCCAACAATATTATCAATTTCTGCTAATTTGGCAACGGTTTCGGCACTGAGATTTTGACCGGTACGACCAGGAACGTTATATAACAACACGGGAGTGTCAGGGCAAGATTGGGCAATTGCCTGAAAATGTTGATATAGACCAGCTTGGGGCGGTTTATTGTAATAAGGTACAACTTGTAATGTACCGTTTACTCCTATTTTAGCCGCCTTTTGGGTAGCTGCGATCGCTTCTTTGGTGGAATTGGAACCACATCCTGCTATAACTTTGGCTTTGCCAGATACAGCCTGCAATATTTCCAAAAATAGCTGGTATTCCTCCTCCCAAGTTAGGGTTGGGGATTCTCCTGTTGTACCGCATACCACCAACGTATCTGTCCCGTTGTTAGCTAGATGCGCTGCTAGTTCTGCCGCTACACCATAGTTGACACTACCGTCTGGTTTAAACGGTGTGATCATAGCGGTTAAAACTCTACCAAAATCTCCCACCCTCGTTTTTCTCCTGATTACCTGCTTGGTTTTTGTTATCTTGGTGGTTTTCTATAATGTAATAGCTTATTCGCCAATTACTTTCAAGAGTGATGCACTCATTTGTTTGTTGTCATACTTGTTGGACTGATGACACAAAACTACTGAGAAACATAAGCTGCTGCTGATCTGAGCAGATTTTTTTCCACTAATAATTCTGCAATTTGTACGGCGTTTAAAGCTGCGCCTTTGCGAATTTGATCGCCACAAAGCCACAGTTCTAAGCCGCAGGGATGAGATATATCCTGACGAATTCTCCCCACTAACACTTCATCCCGACCAGTTGCTTCTATGGGCATGGGGAAATGATTTGCTCGCCAATCTTCTACTAGTTTTACCCCTGGCGCATTACTTAAGATTTCTCTGGCGGTATCTGGGCTAAATGGAGTGTCAAATTCTAGGTTAATGGCTTCGGAATGGGCGCGAAGTACGGGAACCCGTACACAAGTTGCACTAATCCTAATTTCTTGGGTGCCGAAAATCTTCCGCGTTTCATTCACCATTTTCATTTCTTCTTCACAGTACCCAAAATCATTAATGGGGGTGTTGTGAGGAAATAAGTTAAATGCTAAAGGATAGGGCAGAACTTCCGCAACTGGTTCCTGTCCTTGGAGAATAGCAGCCGCTTGCGTCTTCACTTCTGCCATTGCTTTGGCACCAGCACCACTGGCTGATTGATAGGTGGCAGCAATAATCCGTTTTATTGGTTGAATTTGATGCAATGGCCAAATTGCCACTGCCATCAAAATTGTCGTGCAGTTGGGATTGGCGATAATGCCTTGATGGGCGGCTGCGGCTTGGGGATTCACTTCCGGCACAACTAAAGGCACTTCGGGGTTCATCCGAAAAGCACTGGAGTTATCAATGACGACTGCGCCTTTTGCAACTGCTACAGGAGCCCATTTTTTGGATGTGGAACCGCCAGCACTGGCTAATACCAAATCTACATTTTCTAAAGCGCGATCGCTAACCGGTTCTACTAATAAATCTTCTCCTTTAAATTTAAGCGATCGCCCCACGCTGCGTTCAGATGCCAGTAATTTTAATTCTGCCAGTGGAAAATTTCGGCTTTCTAATAATTCCAGCAACTCTGTACCGACAGCACCAGTCGCACCCAAAATAGCTACACGATATGTTTTAGACAAATGAACTTCCTCCCTTCATTTAAGAGGTGAATGAGTAATGTTTTGAAACTGAAATTTATGGCAGTAGCAATAGCAGATTTTGAATAATTCTTTGTTTTATTTCAGCTTTTTAATCACGGTAGGTTAATTTTTGGGTTATATATCTTAATAAATATATGAAAAATTTACAATATTTTATAACTGCCCAGTAAATTTTCTACCAACTAAAAAAGTATATATTATTCTACAACAAATTACGGCGCAGGAAAAAACGTCTAGCAAATCAAGATCACCTATGAGGATTCTTGATGTGTAAGTTAACAAATGTTGTGCCTTCACCATGACTAGGTTTGAGGCAAATCATCAATGTACTATGATCCAAGTGGCATTCAGCCAAGCAAGTCAACTACCAAGCTAAATGATGAAACTGGGACTTGTTGGGTAAACAGCCCTAACAAGTTTACTGTGAGAGGGTGTATGGATAAATTTATTGTGGTAAAGTGTCAAGTCCTTTGCCATTGGCAGTAAACTGGATATCTACTGAAGGCACTTGCCATTCCTACCTACAGATATCAAAGCGCATAGGCGTTAAATTGTGGCTTATGTGTTCTTGGAGTTAAAAATACCAAATAGAGACGAAGCATGAAAGTTACCCAGGAGAAACTTCCCGCCAGCCAAATAGGGCTAGAAATAGAGATTACACCAGAAATTACTCAGCAAACCTACGAACAAGTTATTAAAAACTTATCCAGTACTGTCAATATTCCTGGGTTTCGTAAAGGTAAAGTGCCTCGGCAAATATTGCTTCAGCGCCTGGGGGTAAGTCGTGTTAAGGCCGCCGCTTTAGAAGAATTGATTCAAGACGGCATCCAACAAGCGGTCAAACAAGAAGACATTCAAGCAATTGGTCAGCCGCAATTGCGCTCTTCATTTGAAGACCTGATCAATAATTATGAACCGGGCAAACCACTCACGTTCTCGGCGGCTGTGGATGTGGAACCGGAAATAACCCTGAACCAGTACACCGGCTTGCAAGCCCAAGCGGAAGAAATCAAATATGACCCCGCCCAGGTAGATAACGTCTTGGAAAAAGAACGCCAACAAATGGCAACACTAATTCCAGTCGAAGGTAGAACTGCTCAAATTGGTGATGTGGCTGTTGTCGATTTTCAAGGGGTGATAGCCAAAGCAGAAGGTGATGACCCTGATGCTGAACCAACACCAATTCCGGGCGGCGATGCGACTGATTTTCAAGTCGAGTTACAAGAAGATAAATTTATCCCTGGTTTTGTCACAGGAATAGTAGGGATGAATCCTGGGGAAACCAAGGAAATTTCAGCCCAGTTTCCAGATCCTTATGTCAACCAAGAGTTAGCAGGTAAACCTGCACTTTTTACAGTCACCCTTAAGGAACTGAAGGAAAAAGAACTGCCAGAATTAGACGATGATTTTGCTCAAGAAGTCAGCGATTTTGAAACCTTAGAAGAACTGCGGAAATCTTTAGAAGATCGGTATCAAAAAGAAGCTGAAGACAAAACCAAAACCAACAAGCAAGAAGCATTGCTGGCAGAACTACTAAAGCACGTAGACGTTGACTTGCCAGGAACCTTAATTGAGCAAGAAGTCGATGCAATGCTTACCCAAACTGCTATGCGCTTGGCGCAGCAGGGGTTGGATGTGAGAAAGCTGTTTACTCAAGATATTATTCCGCAATTGCGGGAGAGATCTCGCCCAGAGGCAATTGAACGTATAAAACGTTCTTTAGCTCTGCGAGAAATCGGCAAACGCGAATCTTTGGTAGTTACCCCAGAAGAACTCCAAGCCAGAGTAACAGAACTGTTAGAGCAGTATGCTGATGAAGATATTGACGAAGAAAAACTCAGTTCAATGGTGGAAAATGAACTACTGAGTGACAAAATTCTCAATTGGCTCTTAGACAATTCATCAGTTGAATTAGTCCCAGAAGGTACTTTAAGCGCCCAAGAAGAACCAGCAGATGAAGCAACTGCACCTGAGACTGAGGCAAGCAGCAGCGAAGCTACGGCAGAATCAGCAGTAGAAGGATAGGGGTGTAAGGGTGCAGGGGTGCAGGGTGAAAATTACTCAGCACTCAGCACTCCCCTTCGGCTATCTCTACTGTTGGGCGATCGCAATCTCGTTTTGGGTAGATTAGGCTAGGGTAGTAAGTATCTGCTTTGAGTGTGAAAAATTATTACTCAGCACTCAGTCATTAACCTTTAAGGGAGGCTTAATATTGTCGGTATTTTAGACAAAATTCTTTACCTGTAAAGACCTGAGCTTGATAGTGTGTTACACGAGAAAAATCTGGATGAGGCATAATGGTTAACACATAGCTCAAATCAAAATCTCATCCGTGAAAAAAGCAGCGATCGCTGCCTTAAGCTAAGTCCTATTAATTCTCAGATATTCTCCTATGCTTTTATCGCAGTCAGGAAATTACCCCATCATCAGTTCCAGCCACCTAGCTATTAACTCCCATTTGAATGGCCCTAACAGCATTGTGCCAACTGTGGTAGAGCAGTCAGGGATGGGAGAAAGAGCATTTGATATCTACTCCCGTTTATTACGAGAGCGGATTATTTTTTTAGGAACAGCCATCGATGATACCGTTGCTAATTCCATCGTGGCGCAGTTACTGTTCTTAGATTCCGAAGACTCAGAAAAAGACATTCAGCTGTACATAAATTCTCCTGGCGGTTCCGTCTACGCAGGAATGGCAATTTATGATACAATCCAACAAATCCGCCCTGATGTTGTTACGATCTGTTTTGGATTAGCTGCGAGCATGGGGGCATTTTTGTTAGCTGCTGGAACCGCAGGTAAGCGTATGTCTTTACCTGACTCTCGAATTATGATCCATCAACCCCTAGGTGGCGCTCAAGGTCAAGCCATTGATATAGAAATTCAAGCCAGAGAAATTCTTTATATCAAGGCACAGTTGAATCAGTTATTGGCTCATCATACTGGTCAACCTCTAGAGAGAATCGAAGCAGATACAGACCGCGACTTTTTCATGTCGGCAGAAGAAGCTAAAAATTACGGTTTGATTGATCAGGTTATCTCCCGACAAAATCTTCCCACAGCTGGGGAAAACGTCACCATTCTGAAATAAGAGGCTGGTATGTCTAAGTACGACTCCCATTTAAAATGTTCGTTTTGTGGCAAGTCTCAAGAGCAGGTGCGTAAGTTGATCGCAGGGCCGGGAGTTTACATCTGCGACGAGTGCGTTGACTTGTGTAATGAAATACTAGATGAGGAGTTACTGGACACCAATGGTGTAGCGCCACAACCAGCACCAAAGTCTGAAGTACCTCAAAAACGTCGTAACCGTTCTGCTAATCTCTCATTTAATCAGATACCCAAACCTAGAGAGATTAAAAAGTATCTTGATGAGCATGTCATTGGCCAAGACGAAGCCAAAAAAGTTTTGTCAGTCGCAGTTTACAACCACTACAAGCGGCTGGCAATCTTGCAGTCTAAAGGCAGTGGCAAAAACGGAGCAGATGACGCAGTAGAGCTACAGAAGTCTAACATTTTGTTAATTGGCCCAACTGGTTGCGGCAAAACTCTGTTAGCACAAACTCTAGCTAAGATTTTAGATGTACCTTTTGCCGTGGCGGATGCTACTACGTTAACAGAAGCAGGCTATGTCGGTGAAGATGTGGAAAACATCTTGCTGCGCCTGTTGCAAGTAGCAGACTTGGATGTAGAAGAGGCTCAACGCGGAATTATCTACATCGATGAAATTGATAAAATTGCCCGCAAGAGTGAAAATCCCTCAATTACACGGGATGTGTCTGGTGAAGGCGTACAGCAAGCATTACTGAAAATGCTAGAAGGTACGATCGCCAACGTACCACCCCAAGGCGGACGAAAACATCCGTATCAAGACTGCATCCAAATCGATACCAGTAATATTCTGTTTATCTGTGGTGGTGCATTTGTGGGCTTAGAAAAGGTTGTCGAGCAAAGAGCCGGCAAAAAATCAATTGGCTTTGTGCAACCGGGAGAAGGACAATCAAAAGAAAAACGCACCGCCGATGTTCTCAGGAACTTAGAACCAGATGATTTGGTGAAATTTGGGATGATTCCCGAATTTATCGGACGGATACCAATGGTAGCAGTAGTAGACCCATTGGATGAAGAAGCGTTGATGGCAATTCTCACCCAACCGCGCAGTGCTTTGGTGAAACAATACCAAAAACTGCTGAAGATGGATAACGTCCAATTAGATTTTAAACAAGATGCCTTGCGAGCGATCGCTCAAGAAGCCTACCGCCGCAAAACGGGTGCAAGAGCATTGCGGGGTATTGTAGAAGAACTCATGCTAGATGTGATGTACGAGTTACCATCTCGTAAAGACGTGACTCGCTGCACAGTAACGCGAGAAATGGTTGAGAAACGCTCTACCGCCGAACTGATAGTACATCCATCCTCACTACCAAAACCAGAATCAGCATAATAGTCATCAGTCATTAGTCATTAGTCATTAGTAAAAGCAAAATGACTAATGGCTAAAAACAAAAGACAAATGACAAAGGACAAATGACTCATGCCTTACATTGCTGTTCGTGGTGTTGAACATTACTACGAGTGGGTGAAACAATCATCTGCTGCTGTGAACAAACCCGTGATGGTTTTCATTCACGGTTGGGCTGGTTCAGCTAGGTATTGGAAAAGCACTGCGGCAGCTTTATCAGACCAATTTGATTGTTTACTCTATGATATGCGCGGGTTTGGGCGTTCTGGTGGGAAACCAACTCTAGTCCCAGCTAGTGAGTCTGTTGCTACTTCCCAGTCCAGTCAAGAAACATCAGCCGCAATTCAAGAGTTAACTTATGAGTTGGAAGAATACGCTGATGATTTAGCAGTGCTTTTAGATGAGTTGCATCTTGAGCGTGTTTATATCAATGCTCATTCAATGGGTGCGTCTGTGGCGACTTTGTTTTTTAACCGCTATCCCCAAAAAGTAGAGCGAGGAATTTTAACTTGTAGTGGGATTTTTGAATATGATGAAAAAGCTTTTACAGCCTTTCATAAATTTGGCGGTTATGTAGTTAAATTTCGCCCCAAATGGTTAGGTAAAATTCCATTTGTTGACCGGATGTTTATGGCGAGATTTTTACATCGTTCCATACCAAAAGCTGAACGTCAGGCTTTTCTACAAGATTTTATAGATGCAGATTATGATGCTGCTTTAGGCACAATTTTTACTTCTGTTAGTAAAGCACAATCGGAATTGATGCCGCAAGAATTTGCTAAATTAACAGTGCCAACGCTGCTAATTGCGGGTGAGTATGACCAGATTATTCCCGCCGCAATGGGAAAACAAGCCGCAGCCATGAATGACCAAGTTGAGTTTGTGTTGATTCCTGATACAGCACATTTCCCCATGTTGGAAGATGCGCCGACTTACTTACGACGGGTGCGAGAGTTTTTGCAAGTTCCTTCTATTGTATAAATGTAGAGGTTGTAACTATGGCTCAAGCCTTACCTAGAGTAGTAACATTTGCGGAATTTGCTGCGTGGCGACCCGAAGGGGGACGTTACGAATTGCATAATGGAGTGATTGTGGAAATGGCACAACCTGTTGGAGGTCATGAAGGAGTTGTGGGTTTTTTAGTTGAAGAGGTTGTGCCAGAATACAAACGGCTAAAATTACCGTACTTCTTACCAAAAACCGCGCTAGTTAAACCACCCGAAAACGAATCAGGTTACTCCCCTGATATTTTGTTATTAAATCGGAAAAATCTGGTTCACGAACCACTGTGGAAAAAAGAATCAACGGTGATGGACGGTGCATCCATACCCTTGATTATTGAGATTGTCAGCAGTAACTGGCGTGACGATTATCATAAAAAGTTTGCAGACTATGAAATCATTGGTGTACCTGAGTACTGGATTGTAGATTATGCAGCGTTAGGGGGACGAGAATTTATCGGTAATCCTAAAGAACCTACGATTTTTATCTGTGAATTGGTCGATGGAGAATACGTAAAAAGAATGTTCCGTGCCAATGATGTGATTGTCTCGCCTTCTTTCTCCAAACTTAACTTTACTGCACAACAAGTTTTTGATGCGGCTCTGACAGAGGAAGAATAATTATTAATAATTTTAAATCTGTTAGAAAATTAAACGTTCCAAAATTCTTGTGCTATTGCTTCAATTGTTCTGTCTAAACCTGGTAGATAATTCTCAATCACACTCCAAATAATATCTAAGTCTACACTCAAGTATTCATGAGTTAATCGATTTCTAAAACCAGCTATATTACTCCATTCAATTTCAGGGTAGGCGTTTTTCCAATCACTGGGTAATTTCTGTACTAATTCGCACATTACCTGAAGATTTCTTAAAACAGCATCTTGCGTTTTAATATCTTGAAAAAATACTTCTTTACCATCAACAGTATATTGCTGAATTCTGCCGATACAATCTCGAATGTGAATGAGATAAATCCGAATATCCTTCACAAGAATATAGCCTCATGCAAAACTTTATCTCGAATTAAGTAATGCAAAGATTGAGTTGTGACAACATCAACTTTACGATTTAATAGAACTTCTAAATCTTGGATTAATCCGCCAGGAAACCAAGCTGATATTTTATCTAAATCGTAATCAATTAAAAAATCAATATCACTTTCTTCTGTTTCTTCTTTTCTGGCCACGCTACCAAAAACTCGTAGGTTATAGGCTCCATGTTTAGAAGCGATGTGGAGAATTTCTTCTCGCTTTTCTTGGAGTAATTGCTTTAAACCAGTTTTCAGGTTTTCTTTCATAAACTTATGCAAAGATTTTTTGAAAGACTTACAATCGCCATAGTTTTACTTTATCAAAATAGTACTAACCATCTACCTCAAAAGGTTCACCATAGGTTTCGCTGAAACAAACTTTGTTGGTAGGAAAGCGTCCGCTGTATGGTTTGAAGGGTTCAGTTGCGTAGCCAAGAGCTAGTAAACAGCATATATCTACTTCATCTGGGATTTGAAATGCTTGTTTCACTTGAGTGCTAACAAACCCTTCCATTGGGCAGCTATCTACACCAAAGCTTTTTGCCACAATCATCATGTATGCTACTGCCAACATAGTGTGGCGGTTTGTCCAGGCTTCCATTGTGTCAAAACTGGGGTGATTCTGGAAAAATTCGGGAATGCTAGAACGCAGATAACTGGCATAACTGGGAGTCATAATGCCTTGACCATCTCCAAGATGGATGACAGAAGTGATATTTGTCATTTGTGCTGCACGTCTGTCACCACAACAAATTAAAACCACTGGTGCTTCGGCTATTTGGCGTTGGTTAAATGCACAAGCTTGCAGTGTTTCTTTGTTTTGTTGGCTTTTAACGACAATAAATCGCCAAGGTTGGAGGTTAAAGCCGGATGGTGCTTGGGCTGCTAATTCTAGTATTTCTTGTAAAATGACTTCGGGAATGCGATCACTCTTAAAGGCTCTAGCGGCTCGACGTTGCTTGATTGCTTCTATCAGGCCAATATAAGGGTGCATTTCTACAAACATAATCCTTGGATATTTGTTAGGTGTGTCTGCCTATCCCATTGTCCCCTTATCTTCTAGCATCCCTCTTCTATCTGTGGGTTTACTCAAACTACCAATTTATTTCAATGCCTCAATCCATGCTCTTTCAGAATTCCATCTATCCAAGCTAAATTCTCTGCTGACATTGGAGGTAATGGTTGTTGAGTATAGTCAATTACCAAATCATAGTTACCTTCTGCATATAGCTGATTAATTAATGTTTGTAAATCTAGTAATGGTTCTGTATCACCTTCACGTAGAGGTAAGAGAAAAGTAGGTATAGGATTTGGTAAATTAAAGGGGTATAAATCAGCTTTTGGACGCGTTGTCGCACGACTGACCAAAATTCTATAGTCAGTTTGTAAATTATTTTGGAGTGGCTGAATTGATTTACCATCCCGCAGTAAATCAATTTCTACCAAATTAGTGTAACTGCCTAAAACCTGTAATCTTTTTTTTATATAGGCATTTCTGCCTTCCCCTGAACGTTTGTTTTTTGGCGATAAGATTTCAATTGTGGTGACAACTTCTTGTGTTGTTATATCTCGCACTTCTAAGTAAGTTTCTTTGACAGTTTCTGGCATAGCGACATCAACTGTCACAGCTTCAACAGAGGGTGATTTTATAGTTAAGGTAGTCGGTTCTGCTGATGATTTTTGTGTTGTACTCTGCACTGAGACATCAGCAATTCCAACTAACAGTGAATCTTCATCAATTGTCTGATAGACTCGCTTTTCTATAGCAACTTTATATTTAGGACGCAGTTGAGGATTCAATATTCGGAAAATTGCCGCAATTAATAGATTGTGAACTTCCGACCAAAATAGTGGGTTCTCTAAATACGGGTTCATCCCTGGAAATGGTGAAGCCATTGGCACACCTCCAAATAGTTACTATTTTAATTCTTCATCAACTAATTGGTCTGAGCTATTGTGCCAAGGTTGCTGATTAACTCAAACCTAGTTCTCGTTTGAGTAAGTTAATTGAATTCAACCCAATATAATTTTCTACTTTAATTAATTTTGGTGGTCGAATAATATCTTCAGCCGCCGCTTGTACTGCTAATTGTACTGATCGAAAACTGGCAACATCACTAATAATAACTTCCGCCCGCTTGACAATTGCCTGAAGTTTATAAGCATCTTTTGGTTGTGCAGTCATCACTAGTAGTTCATCACCGCGTAAACCGTGCAGAATAACTTCAGCCGCACGGGCAATACCAGTACTCAGGCTGACGATGCCGATACAATTATCTTTGGGCAAATTTTTAACTAGATTCAGTTCTTTACTGTAGTCGTAGATATCTAAAGGAATGACTCGCACAGCTTTTGGTGCGGCAATTTGTTCAACCTCACCAATAAAATAGCGACTGGTAACAACTGTAGCCGAGTTAGTTTTATCCAACACAGCTGCTAATTCTTCCATTCTGATGAGTTGGATGGGAATTTTGAGTGATTGCTCTAATTCATATACCATCAATTCCCCAGCGCCGATATCTTGAGAAGGAACTGCAACCAGTACTTGGGCGCTACAACGCAAACGCCAATCCATTTCTGCCAAAAATAGCTCACGGGCTTGACTGAGAGAACAGCCTTGGGCAAGGAGTTGGTCAAGGGCTTGCTGTACGACTTTGTATGCTTCGGGGTGTTGTTGGAGAATTGGTGATTGTAATCTACTACCGCCCTCGTGTCCTTGAGCGCGGACATAAATTCCTGAACCTGCCAGACTTTCTACTAAGCCTTCGTCTTCTAGCTGTCGATAAACTTTACTAATAGTGTTGCGGTGTAACCCAGTTTGCATTGCTAATGCCCTGGTGCTGGGCAATTTGTACGCTGGGGGATATTGGCGAGATGCGATCGCAAACCGGATTTGATTAAATAATTGGGTAGAGGCAGGGATTTCACTGTCTGGCTGAATACGGAATTGAATCATCACCAAAACTCCTGAATCAAGTAACAATCAGCAATTAGCTAATCATGCTACTTGTAGTATTTTTTATTTGTAACACTTAAGAGGTAATATCCGATACAGGTCAAGTATAAAGCCATCTCATCTGGATTGGCGCAATTTCTACATATCTAAACCAACGACAGTTACTTCCGGTGGGTGTTCCAGGGTAAATTGATAATATATCTCCCGTCTCTCTTGAGGTAAAACGGTTAATTCCCATTCTAAAATTCCCATCTCTCCCAGAGGAATTTGTGGTTGAATGCGAGTGAGGCGAATTTTAATTTGCTCGTTGCGGCTTACAGGTAATTGTTCGGTAATTTTTAAGTTAGTTTCTTGATTGAGTAAGTTAGTAATTAATAACCGATAAGCGTAAGTAGTGCGGCGTTGATTGACAATGATTCTTTTATCAACTTGTCGCTCAACTAAGTTACGTTCAATTTTTAAATTTTCATCAATGCCTAAGTTCAAGCTAAATTCTTGTCCTGGTGCAATATTTTCTAATTGAGTTGTACCGACAAAAATACTATCTCGAAAAATGTTGGCTTTTCCTGGTAATAAAGTTGCGCCATCAGTACTGTTTTTGACATTAGCTTGTAAATAAGCAAAGCTGACTAAACGCGGCATGGCGACATAGTGAAAAACACAAGGATAATCATCATTAAAAATTGTATTTTTATGGGGCGCACCGTCACTAGGGATGTTGCTACCACCATTGAGTTTAAAAGTCACGACACTGCCTTCTTTAGCTACTGTCGCTTTGACATTTTCTGCGGTTATGAAAGCATCCTCCTCTAAATCCTCTTCTTCTGGGGAAAACATCGCTTCAGTCCCAGCAGGTGCAGCCGCTATGGTAGGTAATGATGGCCGAGGTAAGACTCGTTGCAATGAGCGTGAACGGAGGGTGTCAATGTACCAAGGTTCTAGTTTTGGTGGTAGAGTGCCTAACCCCGGTTTCGCGGTGGAGAGGGTGAGTGCTACATCTTGCCAATCTTCGCCAGTATTTTGGGTAACTTCCGCCAGATAGCTTAAATGTACCGACTGACTGGCACTATCAACCCGTAAGTCATAAAGGGGAGTCCAGGCAGCCCGATTGACAATGTAGGACACTTCTAGCTCAAATTCGCCAGCACCAGCAACTTCAACACCAACCACCAAGTTAAAACTTTCTTTGGGATGGGGTGTTTGAATGTTGTGTAATGTGGCGCGGAGTGCTTGCAGTTGCTTATCTAGTTCCTGCTGTTGACTGTGACAATCACCAGATGCGATCGCATATTCACTATACTGGCTGCCCAAAAAATTCAAAAAATCTAAGGTTTCGCTGAGACTGAGATTTTTGCGGGACAAACTTTGAGCAAATGGTTCCTCGGTTTTTTCCCGCAAACCCTCAATAAATTGAGCCTGCAAAGCTAAGGCATCAATTTGCGCCTGGAGATTGCGTTTTTCAGATTCTATTTGTTGAATTTGGCGGTTTAACTGAGCTGCTCGTTCGGCAACAGGTTCTGTAGTGTAAATGCGATCGCTACTCACTCCCAACAAGCTCACTCCTACAGTACCTGCACCGCTCACCCGCACAGAATCAGTTTCAAGAGTGACTGGCAGTGAATTAATCACCAATTCCCTTTCTACCCCTACCAAAGCAACTACACCTCGGCGTGTCACTAAGGCTTGATTACTGTAAACCGTCACGGCTACTACCTGGGTTGGGACTGTCTTTCTCAAAGAAGGAGTTTCCAGGTTTGTCACTGCCAGCTTTCCCCCATATCAAATGACTCTGCTGGTTAACTTTTTAATGGTTCAGGTACTTTCCGTCAAGCAAGTGGACGATATAGCAGTGGAAGTATGGGTTAGGAGATTTAAAAAGTACAAATGCCAAGGAAGAGTAATAATTTTACCTCCTGCCTGGTTGGTGAGCGACTTGCCTTGAGCGTTCGCGCAGCGTCTCCGTCAGGAGAAGCCGAAAGGAGTCGAATCACTGGTTAGTGAGCGAAGTCGAACCACTGGTTGGTGAGCGAAGTCGAACCACTGGTTGGTGAGCGAAGTCGAACCACTGGTTAGTGAGCGAAGTCGAACCACTGCCTTCTGCTATATCAAAACTTAATCAACCGTGCTGTAAACAGGAGCTTCAGTTTGTTCAACAAATGTTTTTGCCGCATCCAGCAAATACTCATAATAAGTCCGAGCGACAATTGACAACTGTTTCCCTGCCGGATAAACCATGTACCAAGCTCGTTTGATGGGGAAGTGCTGCACATCCAAAATACTAAACTCCGAAGCATCTGAGAGTAAAGTATGACGGGATAAAACAGAGATGCCTAAACCACCTGCGATCGCTTGTTTAATTGCTTCATTACTCCCCAATTCCAGCTTGACATTTACCTTTACCCCATGTTCTTCTAACAAAGCCTGCACAGCGCGGCGAGTTCCTGAACCGGGTTCACGCATAATAAAAGGCTCATCGTTTAACTCGTGAATTGGAATATTTTTCTCTTTTGCTAGACGATGATTTACTGGTGCAAACACCACCAGAGGATTGTCTAAAAATGGCTCACAATTCACATCCAAATGTTCTGGAACCTGACTCATAATGTACAAGTCGTCCAGATTATTCATCATCCGGTCAATAATTTTTTCGTGATTTGTGACTTGCAGGGAAATATCAATTCCTGGGTAACGCTGACAAAATGGCCCCAACAAACGCGGAATAAAATACTTGGCTGTGGTAATGACTGCTAAACGTAATTGCCCTTGCTTTAGCCCTTTTAAATCCGCCACTTTCATCTCAAACTGAGCAATAGTCTCAAAAATCTGTCGGCAAGTGGCAAACAGTTCTCTACCCGCCTCTGTCAAATACAAACGTTTCCCCACCTGCTCAAACAAAGGCAAACCTACAGATTTTGTCAATTGCTTAATTTGCATAGAGACTGTAGGTTGAGTCAGAAATAATTCTTCCGCAGCACGAGTAAAGCTACCATGCCGAGCCGCCGCTTCAAATACCTTCAACTGGTGTAGCGTCGCTTGGTTCAAGGGTGATTCTCCTCTAATAGCGATCTATAGATATAAAACTAGTATCACTAAACACCTACCAATCAAGCAGTGTTGCTCATACAAAGTTATGAGTTTTAGTATAGATAAAAATCTATTTTCGCTATTAAAAGAAAGATATTTGATTTATAGTCCGTAAAAGTTATGATCAAAACAACAAGCGAAGCGTAAGATGCCTTCCAGCCAAGATGAATGCTGAATACTGAATTCTGAGGAGAATTTTCCCACTATTCGTCACTCATGATTCAAAATTCATCATTCATCCTTCCATAATTCTTCGGTAACTTTTGCAGGCAACTTAGCCAAATCTGGCAACTGAAGTACCTCTAACTCCGCAACTTGCTCTTTAATATTCACAGGCATCTTAATTGGTTGCCGTTCTTCGATCCAACAACTTGCTACTGGTAAAGTTTGTTCCAACTCATCCAAAGGCCTCGGAATCACCATCACTGCGTTCAATTCCCCAATCCGTTCTGCCTCGTACATTCCTGCTTCCACTGCTACTGCGACATTAGCCACAGAGCCACGAATAATAGCTGTACACAAACCAGCACCAATTTTTTCATAGGCTGCTAACTGCACATCAGCCGATTTAAGCATGGCATCGCAAGCTCCTACCATCGCCGGAAACCCGCGCGTTTCCACTAATCCAATCGCTAAGTTACTCAAACGGCTGTAACTACCTTCCTCCATATATTTACTTAATCTATTTGTAATGGGCAACACTACATCTAGATTAGGAAAAGGGCGAGGAATTACCAAACTAGAAACTAGTTGACCAAACTGTTCAGCAGTCTGTACACCTGATTCTACTGCTAGGCGGACATCAGCAATACCACCCCGTACAATTGCTGTACAGTGACCACTGCCAATTTTTTCATATCCCACTAGGTGAACCCCAGCAGATTTTAACATCATATCAGCAGTGCCAACTATAGCTGGAAAGCTGAGGGTAGATACCAAACCCAAGGCAGTGTCCTTGAGGTTATCTCTATCTCGTCGACGTGATGCTGCCCGAACAGTACTAAGGGACTGTTGATTATATGTGTCCATGTGAATTCTCCAGGATACTCACAGTCTATGCTAAAGGTAAGCAAAAGGCTGAAGAATCAAGAATAAAAGATGAAAGCGGTTTTTTCATCCTTCATAATTAATACTTCATCACTTTAGGGGACAACTTACAATTAACACTTATTCAGGCGGTTCGTCAGACTTAGGATTATTCAAGGATTGCCTATGGGGAAACAATGTTGTTAACAGCCTGTGGATACTTCCTTGCCCATAAATTTGAGTGCCAAAAATATCAGAAGATTCAGAATTTTCCGCGCTCACTTCTGATGAACTAGCAGCAGTTTCATCATTCTGGTTCGGAGGTGCTTGGGCAGAGGGTGTGGGCGAAGGTTGAGGAATCGAAATCGACTGGTGCGTTAACTCCAAGAAAGCAGAAGCGGAGAGATTAGTAGAGGAGATAGACATCGGTTTTGCCTCAGTTTCTCCTAAATTAATGCCTGCTGGTGGTTGCTGTTGAGTATCAGGAACAGCAGCATCATTGATCGGTGGTGCTGGTGCTTCGGCAAGACTAATCTGACGACTAGTATCTCCTAACACTGAGCTTGGTGATATAACTGTTCCTGGTGCGACAGAACAGTTAAAAACTGTTGTGGCTGCACCAATACAAGCATTTGTACCAATTTTGCCTGTTCCCACCATCAAAAAACCGGCTCCCAGGTTAGCCCCTGCTTCTATTTCCAGGGTTCCTTCATTGACTTGGAGAATTGACCCCATACCAATACAAACACCAGGGCCAATAATGATTTTGCCGTTGGTAGCCGCTTGGAGTATGACACCAGGTGCTAACACTGCACTGGGATGAATGATCACCTCGCCACTAATATAAGGGTCAAAGTTATTGTGGAGGCGCAGTGGCGGCACAGACATGGAAAATTAAACCTCGGAAGATAGAAGTGCTGAGGAGCCAGTGCGTTGCGGAGGTTCCCTCCGTTGTAGCAACTGGCGTTGCTGAGTTCTGAGTGCTGAGTATAAATACAACATCTTCAGTTTAGAAATGAAGATGACTCGTTGACTAAACTGACTTGCCTTTTACTCAGCGAGAAGTTGGAGCGGCGGAAGCCGCCGCTCTGAACTTCGGTGACTCAGCACTTTCAACTCAGCACTACTACGGACGTTGAATAATTGTTTCTAACACACGACGTTTAGCTTTGGGGTCAATGCCAATCAAGCGCAGGTATTCACCTTCATATTCAGACAGGTATGCTTCTAAAGCTGCGATCGCATCTCTTTCCGATCTAGCCTCAATTTGCCCACAGCTAGACCAAGAACCAGTCCGAAAACGTCTTTGGTCTACGTGTTCCGCACTAATTTTGTAACCGCCAGCCAGCAATTGCCGTAACTGGTCTACAACTTCTGCACTCAAACGGTTGCTGCCTACAGGCGCTGTGGCTGTTGCAGTAGCCGAGCCATAACTGCTGGTAGCAGCGTAAGATTTTTGACCATTAGAGGGCGCAACTGGGCCATTCGGTCTTTGAATAATACTTTCTAATATCCGGCGTTTAGCTTTCGGGTCAATACCAATCAAGCGGACATACTCGCCTTGATGATTGCCAATACATTCTTCTAGAGCCGCTACAACTTGGTCGGTTGAAGTAGCTTCTATCGGCTTACAACTAGCCCAAGAGCCAGTCCGAAAACGACGCTCATCTACGTGTTCCGTACCAATTTTGTACCCACCAGCCAACAGTTTGCGGATTTGGTCTACAGTTTCCGCACTAATGGAACCAATTCCAGCACTGCTACCATTACCATTACCGTTGTAGCCAGCACTACCTGTACTTGCCGGAGCTTTAAAGCTAGTAGTTGTTGGTTGGACTGAACCATCTGGGCGTTGAATAATTGTTTCTAACACCCGACGCTTACCTTTGGGGTCAATCCCAAATAAACGCACGTACTCACCACTATGGTCGGCCAAACAGCCTTCTAATGCTGATAAGGCTTCATTCAATGATCTGGGTTCAATTGGCTGGCAGCTAGTCCAACAACCTGTACGGAACCGTCTTTGGTCTACATGTTCTGTACCAATTTTGTAACCTTGCTCCAGTAGATAGCGTACTTGATCGACTGTTTCTGCACCCAAGCTATTGCTTGCCACTTCACTACTCCTTTCCAACTCTAAGACAGTTAAACCATTACTACTTGTATAAGATTTAGCTAATTCATCCCGGATGGGTGCAATACATTTGTTATCAGCAGCACAAAGATAACCAGCACGCAGTGCCTGATTAATTCCCACAACATGATGAGCAAATTGCTGGTCTTGGTTCTGCACATCTGGCAGACGGTCAGCTTGCTGCTGGCTGGTAATTATCGCTCCCGACGGTACATATTTACCTGGGGGAATTTCTACATCTTGTATTAAAGCGTGCATCATCACGATGCAACCTGCGCCCACTCTGGCATTAAATACTGTGGAGCGAAAGCCAATAAAGCAACTATCCCCTACATAAGCTGGGCCATGAATCAGAGCCATGTGGGTAATGGAGGCATTCTTACCAATCCACACCGAGTATTCATTGCCATCATCACCAATGACTCGGCCTTGCTCCAACCCATGAATCACTACACCATCTTGGATATTGGTATTTTCACCGATGTAAAAAGGTGTACCTTCATCCGCCCTAATCGAAGTCCCTGGAGCGACGATTACATTTGCACCTATCTGCACATCTCCAATCACGTTGGAGAAGGAGTGGACAAATGAGGTTTTGTGGATTTCTGGCTCAGCTAAACTTCTTGACCACGGGGTTGGGGGTGCCGCCGTGCTGCTGACTGCCATTGCGAGATTCCTCCTGAATTAAGCTTTTGTCTTTTAGTCTTTGGTCATTTGTCCTTTGTCTTTTGTTCTGTGTCTCAAACCAATGACTAATGACTAATGACTAATGACTATCTATATTGGTCTTTTTTACTGTAAATAAGGCGATCTTGAACATGAATAGTATCAATTATCGCCACCACTGCTGCATCCAAAGGGCGTTGTTCGTTGCCAAGAATTTGACGAGCGGCACTGCCACGACTGACTAGCACCCACTCATCTACTCCTGCTCCTACGGTATCCGCTGCTACCTCGTATTTTGGTAAGGTATTTCCTTCTTCATCCACTAATTGCAACATCAGTAGTTTGACACCTCTAAGACTTGGATCTTTTTGAGTGCTAACTACTGTGCCACGTACTTTGGCAATTTGCATTATATGTTATGGTCTTCTACCGCCGAAAGGCCGAATTGCGTTAACATTTTCCCGGAATTGTTCTACGTCTTCTGTATAACGAATTGGCAGGACGTATTCTAAGTTTTCATGGGGACGAGCAATGATGTGTGTCGATAGCACTTGTCCGCCATTAACTCGCTTCACTGATTCCACACCTGCTGCAACTGAGGCTTGCACTTCCGAAACATCACCCCGCACAATTACTGTTACCCGACCACTACCGATTTTTTCGTAACCTACCAAAGTTACACGGGCAGCTTTCACCATCGCGTCAGCAGCTTCTACTACTGCTGGAAAGCCAAGGGTTTCTACCATTCCCACTGCAATTGACATTAGTTTTAATCCCTATTTACATTTTCTCAAACAAACAAAAGCGTAGCTCAAGCAAGCAACCCCGTTAGTCACTTTGTATTATCAACTGTTAAGTGCGAAACTGTTCCACTGCTTCTGTGTAACGAATCGGCAAAACATATTCCAAGTTTTCGTGGGGACGAGCAATGATGTGAGTGGAAACCACTTCACCACCATTCACTCTTCTGGCCGCTTCAATTCCAGCTGCAACTGACGCTTGCACTTCCGAAACATCACCCCGCACAATTACGGTGACACGGGCGCTACCAATTTTTTCGTAACCGACCAAAGTCACACGGGCAGCTTTTACCATCGCATCAGCAGCTTCTACTACTGCTGGAAAGCCCTTTGTCTCAATCATTCCAACTGCAATTGGCATCGCAGAAACTCCTAAAAATTTAATCCAATCAGTACTGTGGTTTGAAAATTTTGACGGGGAAGCTCATCTTGAGCTAAAAGACACTTCCAAAATAAGCATAGGAAAGCTTGGCTCCCCTGGCAATATAAATTAGTATAATAGTTTATAATAAAAAAGTTTTAAAAAACTTAATTCTTTGTCATACGGTGTTTCTGCTCTGTTTAAGTCCACTGATTCCAAGAGCAGGCGCTTATGCTTTATAATTTTTTTATTACATATCCAAATCGCTGTTCATAGCCAAGACTAATCGTCTCTGGTGAGGAAGGTAAAACTACTGCATCTTTTACAGTTTCTATCTTTCCTCTGTTTTGTGGTATGTCAATAGGAATATCTAAAAAGCATATAACTTTTTTAAATATATCTGATAAATATCTCTGCTAAACATCAGAAATAGAAATTTACAAATGAGTATAGTTCAAATGAAAGGTGGAGAATTTGAATATGTAAATCGATTATGTTAGCTGACATCTAGGCATTAATTTTGCAATCCTAAAAACTATTACACATTTTTTAGAAACCAAATTTAACATAGATTTTCATCCAAAAAACTAAGTCAAAGATGATGTTTCAAAAGGTAAAAAAATTCAGGCAGAGTTGTAAAGGTAAACAAATTAAATGAATCAGTTTCTATTTTCAACAAGTTGGTGTGTGCCTTTGTATAGCTTGATAGGCGCACTTTTAACTTTGCCCTGGGCGATGGGAATTATTAGGAAGACAGGCCCTAGACCAGCGGCTTATATCAACTTGTTGACTACTGTTTTGGGTTTTGCCCATAGCTTGTTTGTCTTTAAAGATGTTTGGGACAGAGAACCAGAGAATTTACTAGTTAGTTGGTTTCAAGCGGCGGATTTAAACTTATCCTTTGCATTAGAACTCTCGCCCGTGAGTGTTGGGGCAACAGTTTTAATCACAGGCTTGAGTTTGTTGGCACAAATTTACGCTTTGGGCTATCTAGAGAAGGATTGGTCTCTAGCACGTTTTTTTGGGCTACTGGGTTTTTTTGAAGCAGCATTAAGTGGTTTAGCCATTAGTGACTCTTTATTTCTCAGTTATGCTTTGCTAGAAGTTCTGACGCTATCTACATACCTGCTGGTGGGTTTTTGGTATGCACAACCTTTGGTGGTGACAGCGGCGCGGGATGCTTTCTTAACAAAGCGGGTGGGAGACTTGTTGTTGCTAATGTCTGTGGTAACGCTTTCGAGTTGGGCTGGCAGTTTGAATTTTTCTGATTTGTATGAATGGACACAAACAGCAGAATTAAGCCCTGTAGCTGCCACATTACTAGGTTTAGGATTAATTGCTGGGCCTGCGGGTAAATGCGCTCAGTTTCCCTTGCATTTGTGGTTAGATGAAGCAATGGAAGGGCCAAACCCTGCTTCGGTAATGCGAAATTCGCTGGTGGTCGCGGGTGGTGCTTATGTACTGTACAAATTGCAACCCATTTTGGCTTTATCCCCAGTAGCCTTGAATGCGCTGATCATTATGGGTTCAGTGACGGCAGTAGGGGCGACTTTAGTATCACTGGCGCAAATTGATATTAAGCGATCGCTCTCCCATTCCACTAGTGCATACATGGGACTGGTGTTTTTGGCGGTAGGAATGCAGCAAGGAGGCGTGGCCTTGATGTTGCTGCTGACTCATGCGATCGCCAAAGCATTATTATTTATGAGTTCTGGTTCGGTGATTTATACCACCAGTACCCAAGATTTAACCGAGATGGGCGGTTTATGGTCGCGGATGCCAGCTACCACTACCGCCTTTGTCGTGGGTGCGGCTGGTATGATTACACTATTACCACTGGGCAGCTTTTGGGCAATGTTGTCGTGGGCTGATGGTTTGGTGGCTATTAGCCCTTGGGTAATTGCCGTTTTAGTCATCGTGAATGGTTTAACAGCCTTAAACTTAACGCGAGTATTTCGCTTAATCTTTTGGGGTCAACCACAGCAAAAAACTCGCCGTACGCCCGAAGTCGGCTGGCAGATGGCATTGCCAATGGTAACGCTGACCATCATGACCTTACTACTGCCCCTGATGCTTCAGCAATGGTACTTGCTGCCCAGCCGAGAAAGTATCAACTGGTACGTAGTCTCTACCTTGCTGGTTTCGACTGTAGTTGGAGTAGGTATTGGCTCAACAATGTACCTACATAAAGCTTGGTCAAGATCCAGAATTTTGGTATGGCGATTCTTACAAGACTTGTTGGGTTACGATTTTTACATAGATCGAATCTATCGGGTGACAGTAGTAGGAGCAGTAGCCTTACTGTCTAAGATATCCGCTTGGAGCGATCGCTATCTTGTTGATGGCTTAGTAAACTTTGTGGGGATTTTCACTATTTTTGGTGGGCAAAGTTTAAGGTACAGCATTTCTGGCCAATCCCAAGGCTATATGTTGACTATCCTTGTAGTTATCAGCATTTTGGGTTTCTTCATCAGTTGGTCTTTAGGATTGCTGAACAACTTGCATTTTTAAAAGTGCTGAGTGCTGGACACTGAGCGACTTGTACCGAGCGTTCGCACAGCGTCTCCGTCAGGAGAAGTCGAGGTAAGTCGAAGTGTGAGTGCTGAGTAAACAATACCTACTCCCTACTCCCAATTCCCTACTCCCCATTCCCTAATTCTCTCGAAACTATGCTGAGTGCATTAATTTTGCTGCCATTGTTAGGCGCAACTATCATTGGTTTTTGGCCTGCTGTTCTTGATGGCAAACTTGCCCGTAGTATGGCGTTTGTCTGTGCTGGTATTACCTTTTTGTGGTCAGTTTTTCTCGCCATTCAATTTAACCCAGGAGAAATTAGTCAACAGTTTAGTGAGTTTATTCCTTGGGTAGATGCCATCGGGTTAAGTTACAACCTGGGAATTGATGGTTTATCTTTGCCCCTACTGGTTTTAAATGGACTGTTGACTTGTATTGCTATCTCTAGCAGCGATATTTCCCAACCAAGACCCCGATTGTATTACTCGCTCATCTTACTGTTAAGCACAGGGGTAACAGGCGCTTTTTTGGCACAGGATTTACTATTGTTCTTCCTGTTTTATGAACTGGAACTGATTCCCCTGTATCTGCTAATTGCCATTTGGGGTGGTGCGAAAAGAGGTTACGCCGCGACTAAGTTTTTAATTTACACAGCCATATCTGGGATTTTGATTTTGGCAAGTTTCCTGGGTATGGTTTGGCTGAGTGGCGGTTCCAATTTTGCCTTAGCCAATTTGAATGCTGCTTCTTTACCACTAGCCACACAAATCTTATTGCTGGTAGGAATTTTGGTCGGCTTTGGGATTAAGATACCGTTGGTTCCCTTCCACACTTGGTTGCCTGATGCCCACGTTGAAGCTTCCACACCCATTTCTGTATTGTTAGCTGGGGTGCTGTTGAAGTTGGGAACTTACGGCTTATTGCGGTTTGGAATGAACTTGCTACCCGATGCTTGGAGTTATGTTGCACCTTGGTTAGCAACTTGGGCAGTAGTGAGTGTGCTTTATGGTGCATCTTGCGCGATCGCCCAAACTGACATGAAAAAAATGGTAGCCTATAGTTCAATTGGACACATGGGCTATGTATTATTAGCTGCCGCTGCTTCTACACCTCTGAGTGTCTTGGGTGCTGTAATGCAGATGATTAGCCACGGTTTGATTTCTGCCCTGCTGTTTTTGTTGGTTGGAGTTGTCTACAAAAAAGCAGGTAGCCGTGATTTAGAAGTGATTCGTGGCTTATTAAATCCTGAACGCGGAATGCCTGTGATTGGTAGCTTGATGGTTTTGGGAGTCATGGCCAGTGCAGGTATTCCAGGAATGGTAGGCTTTATTTCAGAATTTGTGATTTTCCGCGGTAGTTTTGCCATTTTCCCGGTGCAAACCCTACTATCTATGCTGGGGACTGGTTTGACTGCGGTTTATTTCTTAATTTTGATGAATCGAGCCTTCTTTGGGCGCTTATCTGCACAGGTAGTTAATTTACCACAAGTTTATTGGAGCGATCGCCTGCCATCTGTAGTGTTAGCTGTACTGATTGTAATTTTAGGTATTCAACCTACTTGGTTATCTCGCTGGACTGAACCAACCATCACCGCCATGATGAATGTAGATAAGGTAGTGGCAACAGTCTCTATAGAAAAGGCAAGCAAAAACAATTCAAGTCAAAAGTAAGAAGTAAAAAGTAAAAAATTTTACTTTTGCCTTTTTATTGACTCATTCCCAATTTGGAGAACTGGCAATGGTAACTATTCAAAATAAACCTGGCTCACATCCTTTAGCTGAGTATGTAGAAAGATTGCAAACAGGCGGGGCATTATTACCTGAGAGCAAGGAAAATGTTTTAGAAGTAGTTGGCATTCTGAAAAGCTATGGTGTGGTTTTAGATGCCTACTCTAACAATCTTATATATATTGCTGATCATCAATTTTTAGTATTTTTTCCTTTTTTTAAATACTTTAACGATGAATTTTCCTTGGCAAAATTACTGCGTCACTGGTGGCATGATCGCATCAATTATGAATATGCCGAATATTGCATGAAAGCCATGATGTGGCACGGTGGTGGTGGTTTAGATGCTTATTTAGATACCAAAGAATTTCAAGAACGTGCCAAAGCAGTTATCACGGCCAAATTTAAAAATAATCCCTTTGTTTTAGGATTAAACCAATTATTCCCTGAGTTTTTAACGGAACAATTGCGAGTTTCGGCTTACTACAGTGGTTTAGGTCAATTTTGGCGCGTCATGGCTGATATTTTCCTCAGTTTATCTGACCGCTATGACAACGGCGAAATTACATCAATTGCCCAAGTTGTAGACCACATTAAAGCAGGTTTAGTAGCCGATGCCCTCAAGCCAATTACATATTCTGTCAAAATTCAAGATAAAGTCTACGACCTTATCCCTAAAAGTGTTGGTTTAACATTTTTAGCAGATACAGCTGTGCCTTATGTTGAGGCCGTTTTCTTCCGGGGAACTCCATTTCACGGCACAGTTTCTTACAATGCCCAAGCTTATCAAATTCCCCCAGATCAAGGACGATTCCAGTATGGTGCATTGTACGCTGATCCTTTACCAATTGGCGGTGCTGGTATTCCTCCTACCTTACTGATGCAGGATATGCGCCATTATTTGCCAGAATATTTGCACGCTGTGTATCGTCGTCGTCTGCGTGGAGAAGATGATTTACGAGTACAAATCTGTATTAGTTTCCAAAAGTCAATGTTTTGCGTGACGACAGCCGCAATTTTAGGATTGATGCCTTACTCTGCGGACACTCAAGAACCATCTGAACAAAATGCCAACCGAGTTTATCTAGAAAAGTGGATGGATAGATTTACAACCTCACGCTTAAATGATGTTAATAGTTAAAGTGTTGAGTGCTGGACACTGAGCGCAGTCGAAGTGTGAGTGCTGAGTGCTGAGTGATGAGTAATGAGTGATGAGTAAAAAATTTAATCCTACTGACTAGTCTCTAGCCTCTAATCCCTAGCCTCTTTTACTCACCCCACACATCTAGTAGTCTCAATTTCGATTGCGTCAGAAATAAAACAAACTCCGCCAAACTTATTCAGAGTTTGTCTGACATTTGACTCTACCAAGGGCAATTTTTCAGGTGGAAAAAAGGCAATGATATAAACATTGTCTAGCATTGTCATAGCTAAATCATTGGTGATGGTGCCTCTTGTACCTTTGCCGGCTACATCTTTGATAACTGAATGTCCCCTTACGCCTGCCTTTTCTAAAGATTCTAAAATTTTACCGAGTTCAACATAATTGGCAAAGATTTCTATCCGTTTTACAGGCTGCATAATCTTACCTCCAAAATAGATTAATGCCGTATAAATAGAGCGGGATGCCGACAATGATATTAAAAGGAAAAGTCACAGCTAACGCCGTCGAAACATACAAACTTGGATTCGCTTCTGGGACGGTGAGGCGCATAGCTGCTGGTACAGCAATGTAGGATGCACTGGCACACAGCACAGAGAATAACAAGCTATCTCCTTGGGACATTCCGATCGCTTTCGCAATTAATAAAGCTATGCCAGCATTAAAAATTGGTACTAGTATCGCAAACAAAATCAGGAAAAACCCAGTTTTTTGCAAATCTTTTATTCTTCTGGCAGCTAAAAGTCCCATATCCAATAAAAAGAACGTCAGCACACCATAAAACATATCTTGGGTAAAGGGTTTTAAGGTTTGCCAACCATGTTCTCCGGTAAGAATACCCATGAACAAGCTACCAACTAACAAAAATACTGAACTGTTTAGAAAAGCTTCTTGTAATACTTCTGACCAATTAAATTCGCGATCGCTTTCATCAACGGTAAAAACCTTAACTAATATTAACCCTACGACAATTGCTGGTGATTCCATTAATGCCAAGGCTGCAACCATAAAACCATCAAAACTCATTCCTAGTTGCGTTAAAAAAGAACTGGCAGTAATAAAAGTTACAGCACTAATAGAGCCATAAGTAGCTGCGATCGCGGCTGAATTGTAAGTATCAAGTTTAATTCTCAGAATAAAAAATGTGTAAACAGGAACAATACAAGCCATTAACATCGCGGCTAAAAGCGTCAGGATAACTGATTGAGTAATTCCACTTTTAACCAGTTCCACTCCACCTTTAAACCCAATGGCAAATAACAAATACAACGATAATAATTTCGGTATTGGTGCAGGAATTTCTAAATCTGTTTTAACTAATACTGCCAAAATACCTAAAAAGAAAGCTAACACAGGTGGATTTAAGATGTTGGATACAATCAAGCTGACATCCATAATTCCACCATGCCTCCAAAAATTAGCTGAATACTCATAAACAAGTTTAGGGTAATATCGTACACATCGAAAATTCTTGGGAATATATTCAGCAAGGTTACAGGTTACAGGTTAGTCAATAAGATTCAATTTTTTACTCAGCACTCAGCACTTTTTCTTGCATGTTTTACTGACAAACATTTCTATCGTCAGAAGGACGCGGGATGTGCGGAATTAGCGTAATTTTATGCTGGTGTTGATTACTTGAGTTTTTTCAGGTAGTCCTAATGGAACTCTTAGGTAAACAATAGTTTTTATTTATCTCAATTTACCTATACATAAGGTTTTTTCTGAAATTTTAAATAATCATAACTTATTATTACACTGACAAATTTAGGGGTTAAAACTACGAAAGCTGATGTTGCCGCGATCGCCATTGCTTGACTTAGTTTATACACATTTTGGTTTCCTCCAGATATAATGCAAGCAAGTACTTGCATGAAAAGCCATGTCCCAATCTGAGTTCCCTGATTCACAGTTTCCGCTTGAAATAGAACAGCCTGTTACTCCGGACTCTCATCAGGCTCAACCAACAGATTCTCCAGCCGAACCAAAACATATCTCCCCAGCGAAGAAAAAGCTGCTTTGGCCAATAATTTTAGGACTCCTGCTGCTATTTACGGGTTTGCGTGCAGGTTGGCAATGGTGGAAAACTAACCCAGCGAGTAATGCACCTGCTGGGGCAGCAGCTGGGCAACCGATGGGAGTTCCTGTGAAATTAGCCACTGTGGAGGATGCAAAAATTCAGGAAACGTCAGAATTAGTTGGGACTTTGGATGCACCACGTTCAGTCACACTCAAGCCAGAAATTGACGGACGCATCACACAAATTTTATTTCGAGAAGGCGATCGCGTTTCTCAAGGACAAGTCGTGATTCGCCTGCAAAGTGATGATGCAGCAGCGCAGTTACTCCAAGCCAAAGCCTCGCTTGAACAAGCCCAAGCACGTCTGGCAGAACTGAAAGCAGGTACACGCTCAGAAGAAATTGCCCAAGCCAGAGCGCAGCTATCACAAGCCCAAGCGCGTTTACGAGATGCTCAAACAGGTTCTAGTCCCGAAGAAATGGCTCAAGCCGAAGCCCAAATAGAAGCTGCTAAATCTGACTTAGCCCTAGCCAAATCCCGCGCCGAACGCTACGAAAACTTACAAAAACAAGGCGCGATTTCCGAAGATCAGATGGAAGGCTATCTCAAAGAACAACGTAGCGCCGCCGCCGCCTTAGTAGTAGCCGAAAAACGCCTAGAGCAACTCAGCAAAGGTAGAACTTCCAATATCAATGAGTTGCAAGCAGCCGTTGAACAGCAAAGACAAAACTTAAGACAACTAGAAAACGGCCCCCGTCAAGAAGAAATAGCCCAAGCGCGATCGCAAGTTACCCAAGCCGCAGCTCAAGTCAAAGCCGCCGAAGTACAATTGCAATACACCAACGTCCGCGCTCCCTTTACTGGCCTTTTAGGCGATATCCCGGTAAGAGTCGGAGAATTTGTCAGCAAAGCCGATAGCCTCACCACCCTCACCAGAAATGACTCTTTAGAATTAAATATCTCTGTCCCTCTCACTCAGTCCAAGCAATTACGTGTCGGTTTACCTGTGCAGATGCTTGATACTCAGGGGCAACCTACCGCTACAGGTAACATCAGTTTTATTTCGCCCAATGCCAATTCTACTTCGCAAACAGTTTTAGCCAAAGCCACCTTTAGAAATGGTGGTAGACAACTATTGAACCGTCAGTTAGTCCAAACAAAAATCATTTGGGCTGAACGTCCCGGAATTTTAATTCCTGTAACAGCAGTATCCCGTCTTGGTGGAGAAGCATTTGTATTTGTGGCTCAAGCACCGGAAAATCCCAAACCCGGAGCGCCAGCTTTAGTAGCTTTGCAAAAACCAGTCAAATTAGGAGCCATTGAAGGCAGTAATTACCAAGTGCTAGAAGGACTCCAAGCCGGAGACAAGATTGTAGTTTCTGGCATCCTCAACTTAACCAACGGCGCACCCATAACCCCGACTCCCTAAAAAAGTATGAATGATGAAGTCTGAAACTTCATACTTTATGCTTCATACTTCATACTTTACACTTCACACTTCTAATTATGTTTGTTGATTTCTTCATCAAGCGACCAGTCTTCGCTACGGTCTGTGCCATTATTATTCTGCTGGTGGGATTAATTAGTATTCCCACGCTACCCATTGCCCGATTTCCCGATATTAGTCCCACACAAATTAACGTTACAGCTAACTACAGTGGAGCCAGTGCCGAAGTTGTAGAAAGCGGTATCACTAATCTCTTAGAAAGACAAATTAATGGTGTTGAAGGTCTCAAATATATGACCTCCAGCAGCAGCAACGACGGTACAAGCAATATTACAATTACCTTTGATGCTTCACGAAATAAAGACTTAGCTGCTGTTGATGTCCAGAATCGGGTTTCCATTGCCGAGGCACAATTACCAGATGTGGTGCAACGTACAGGAGTTAGAGTCAGCAAGCAATCCAGCAATATTCTGTTGGGGATAGGTTTATATACCGAAAATAACGAGTATGACAACACATTTTTAAGCAACTATGCTGACTTGTACATAGCTGATGCACTCAAGAGAGTCAAAGGTGTTGGAGAGGTCAGAATTTTTGGTGAACGCCGCTATGCAATGCGCCTGTGGTTAGATCCAAATCGGTTAGCAACTCGTGGATTAACCACAGAAGATGTCACTACAGCATTAGCACAACAAAACTTGCAAGTTGGTGCAGGCAGAATCGGCCAAGAACCTGCACCCAAGGGACAACAATATCAAATTGATGTGCGTGCTGCCAGCCGACTTACAGAACCCACAGAATTTGAAGACATTGTTCTGAAAACAGAAGATGATGGAACTTTAGTTAAACTCAAAGATGTTGGTCGTGCCGAACTAGGGGCAGAAAATTACAACACGTTTCTGCGATATCGGGGTAAAGATGCTGTTGGCTTAGGCATCAATCAGGTTCCTGGGAGTAACGCCTTGGATGTAGCCAAGGGAGTTAAAGCCGCGATGGCGGAACTAGCTCCGAGTTTTCCACCAGGGATAAAATATGAAGTAGCTTTTGACACAACTATCTTTGTCGAAGAGTCGTTAGCAGAAGTAGTTAAGTCTCTGTTTGAAGCCGTTGTGCTGGTTGTAATTGTGATTTTTTTGTTTTTACAAAACTGGCGCACTACATTGATTCCAGCACTGACGATTCCCTTTTCTTTAGTCGGGACATTTGCTTTTGTTAAAGTTTTTAATTTTTCGATTAATAGTTTGACCTTATTTGGTTTGACTCTGGGAACAGGGATGGTGGTAGATGATGCGATCGTGGTTGTGGAGCAAATTAGCCGATTTATTCAAGATAAAGGCATCAATCCCCGCCGTGCTGCTAGTGAATCAATGGCGGAATTATTTGGTGCTGTAATTGCGACTTCCTTGGTATTGATGGCGGTGTTTGTCCCGGTAGCGTTTTTTCCAGGAACAACAGGCGCACTCTACCAGCAATTTGCGCTGACAATTGCCTTTTCCATTGCTATTTCTACGTTTATCGCTCTGACGTTAACACCTTCATTGTGTGCTTTGCTACTACGCCAAGGACAAAGACCTACTGGTTGGCTTGGCTGGATTTTTGGACATATTAACAGATTTTTGGAGTGGGTAAGACAAGGATATCAGCGATCGCTTGGTTTTCTCACACGCATTAAAAGTGTGATTATTGGTCTATTTATCGTTTCTTTGGGATTGACTGCTTGGTTGTATACCAGCGTCCCAACGGCATTCCTCCCCGACGAAGACCAAGGTTACTTCATCACAATTATTCAAGGGCCGCAAGGAGTATCGCTGCAATACACCAGCGATGTTATGTCCAAAGTTGAAAAAGAAATCTTGCAACTTCCCGAAGTCGTTGGAACTTTTGCAGTTGGCGGTTTTGGTTTCAGTGGAAGTACTGCCAACAGTGGTATTATCTTTACTACCCTAAAAAATTGGGATGAACGTAAACGACCAGATCAGACAGTCCAAGCCCTCATCGGTAAACTACAAGGCAAGTTTTTCGCCATTCCCGAAGCCAGAGTCTTTGCTGTCAACCCCCCAGCAATTCAAGGTTTAGGTAACTTTGGTGGTTTTACCTTTCAACTCCAAGACCGCAGAGGTAACGGTGGCTTAGATAACCTAGTGCAATCAATGGGTCAATTGCTTGGTCGTGCCAATCAAACTCCTGGACTGCAACGTGTATTCACCACCTTTGCCGCTAATACACCCCAGCTACTTGTAGAAGTAGACCGCAACAAAGCCAACGCCCTGCAAGTTAATGTAGATGATATCTTTACTACCTTACAAACTGCCTTGGGGTCGCAATATGTCAATGACTTTAACCTCCAGCAGCGGAACTATCGGGTATATGTCCAAGCTGATGAACAGTTTCGTTCTAACCCCCAAGATATCGGTAAACTCTACGTTCGTTCCCGCAGAAATGAAATGATTCCGTTGAGTAATTTGGTGAAAATTACTCCCACCACAGGAGCGCAAACCATCAACCACTATAATTTATTTCGCTCCATTGAAATCAACGGTGCCGCCGCGCCAGGCTTTAGTTCTGGAGACGCTATCCAAAAAATGGAACAGGTAGCAAAACAAGTTTTACCCCCTGGTTATGGCTACGAATGGTCAGGTACATCTCTAGAAGAACTCGCCTCTGGCGGTTTAGCACCCGTGATTTTTGGTTTAGGATTAGTCTTTGTCTTCTTAGTATTAGCGGCTCAATATGAAAACTACATCGACCCTTTAATTATTATGCTGTCAGTGCCTTTAGCAATTTTTGGCGCACTGTTAGCCCAATCAATGCGGGGTTTTCCTAACGATGTATACTGTCAAATTGGTTTAGTCATGTTGATTGGTTTGGCAAGTAAAAATGCAATTTTGATTGTAGAATTTGCCAACCAATTGCGAGACCAAGGACTATCAATTACCAAAGCAGTTATAGAAGCTTCTCAAGAACGGTTACGTCCAATTTTGATGACGGCTTTTTCCACACTTTTAGGGATTTTTCCCTTAGCAGTAGCCACCGGTGCCGGTGCAGGTAGCCGTCAATCTTTGGGAACAGCCGTATTTGGTGGAATGTTAATTGCAACATTCTTAAGTTTGTTTGTAGTCCCTGTTTTATATATTGTGATTAAGTCGCTGACAGAACGATTGATTAAACCACGTCACGAAGAAACAACGTATTGAATGAGGCAAAAGGCAGAAGTCAGTTTTCCTCCTGACTTCTGCCTTTTGCATTCAAAGATAAAGTTTTACTTGCTACTGCTTGGGAAAGCCTTCAACAGAAGGGGACTTAGCAATGATTTCTGACTGACTAACGACTACCAGCAATAACTAGTCGTTCAGGAAAAGCACTATCTAACATAAACTCTGGTTCTACAGGAGATGCAGACATCTGATTTAATGATGTGTGATTAATGCCAGATCCGACAGTCATATTATTAGTTAAAGTTGTTGCAGTATGAAAGCCTGGTATAGAGTAACCAAAAGCAATTAATCCAGATGCCAGAGAGGAGGCAATTAACTGAGAGTAGAATTGTGTTGTCATAGTCTCCTCCTCTGATAAACAATGCTGGCAATACAGCCACAATTGTTAATAGGAAGAACATTGTCTGAGTATGCACATGAGAGACAGGACTTATACCATTTTGGATTTTAGATTTTGCGGAAAGTTGCGTGCGGAGAGAACTTGCGTGCGCGGGTTCCCCCCGTTGAGCAAACTTTCCAAGACAGATTTTGGATTGATACCATTTCACTTCAAGGGGCGACAATCGCATCTGTGGTTCCATATTTCGTCACTTGTGTGTAAGTCTTGCAACAGTAAAAACCCTGGCTTCTTAGTAAAACCAGGGTGAGATTAAAATTAAGCTCCATTTTTTGTGAAATTGGATGCTTTCTATTGAGGTGTAGTCACTTCTGAGGTGTGATTGATTGGTTGCAGTAGATTTTTTTCTGGAACTAATGGTGCTTCAGCCACTTCAGTATCTAATTTTACGCCCTCTGTTGTTAATAAACTTACCCAATCAGCTTTGAGTGCTGAATCTTGAGGGCTAGAGTAGCGTAACTGTGCCAAAGTATTAAGAGCATCTTGCCAAATGCCAGCATCGGCATAAAGTTTCAAGCGTTCTGGCAAAGAAGCTTTGTCTACTTTACTCATCAATTGTGGATTATCAACCCGTTGGATAGTTCCTTGAACTAACTTATCCGAGGAACGGTCTTGAGTATTACAAATTATTGAAAAGTTCCAGCGATATTTTTGACCTTTAGCAAGGGTATTAGCTGGGAGGCTTACACCAACTACACCCGCATTACCATTGGGTTTGTACTTTTGTTTGTACACCTCTTGCTCATTGTCATCTTGAACAACTAATTCTACTTCTGGTGCTTTATTTTCAGGAATATAAAAATATAAGGTAGGGTTAGCTACAGTTGTTAAACCAATATTGGAAATCGGCACAATAGCAGTCAAATACTGATTTTTCGCAACACAATTTACCCCCCGTGAACCCCCCGGAACTCTTCTACCAGGGCCTTTACCTAAATCTGGTAAATTAATCTTAACTTCTGCTTGTACTGGTAATAAAGGACTGACAATTGCTAATCCCACAATTGCAGAGATTGCGGTAGACAAAAATTTTCGTGGTAAAAGGTTGTTCATAAATTATGTACTTCTGGGTTAGAGCTTAAAAGTTGTGCTTGTTGTGGGACTGTAATGCTTCTGGTGGAGGAATTAAAGGCTGCCGTACAATTTGTTGATTTAAGCGAACACCTGGTGTAGTTAACAATTCTTGCCAATCAGATGCTATTTCGGAATTATTCGGAAGCAAGTAACGTCTTTGTGCCACAGTCGCAAGGGCATCATGCCAAATACCTGCTGCTGCATACAAAACGGCACGTTCTTGTCGGGTTGCTTGTTGTAATTTTTTTACTAGTTGCAAGTCTGGTAGGATACGTTGCACCACACCAGCTACAACTTTATTTTGAGATTGATCTGTAGGATTACATATTACAGAAAATGTCCATTTGTATTGTTTGTTAACTGCTAACAAATTAACAGGCAGCCGTATGCTAATTATGCCAGCTTTGTTATTTGGTTTATATTTTTGTGTGTAAACCTCTTGCTCAGTTTCATTTTTAACAACTAACTCTAACTCTGGTGCAGAAGTTTGGGGAACGTAAAAAAACAAGCTCGGATTGGAAACTGTGGTTAATCCTAATTGAGATTCGGGAATTAAAGCTGTAAAAGGTATTTTACCTCGTAAACACTGGCCTGTAACTGGTACTGGGCTAGTGTTCTGTTCTGGCGGAATTGTATTTTCGACCGGATTACCTCTAATGCGACCCGGAGGTGCTACTATCGGTGCTGGTTGTGGTTGAATGTCTATGTTTGCATTCTCGTTCAATGGCGGTTCATACGCTCTCGTTCCGGCTGGTATCAATCTCCGTGGACTACCAAGAACCGGAGGAAGAAAGATAATTTTTTCTCTTGCTACTGCGGTATTTACTGAATAAATACCAGTCATACCGACTGTAGTGGCTAAGATTGTTATCCCGATTTTTTGTAGTTTTGGGGAGATCATCTGCTTAAATTCTGCTATGAGGAAATGTTGCTCAATTATTTAACAACAGTTTTGGAGCTTCTTTTTGGGGAATTAAAGGTTTCTGTGCTATTTGTTTATCAAACTCCACTCCTGGTGCTGTTAATAATGCTTCCCAATCAGCTTTGACTTTGAAATCATTTGGTCTTGATGATCTTAATCTTGCTAAAGTATCAAGGGCATCATGCCAAATGCCAGCTTCTGCGTATAGTTGCACACGCTCTTGCAAAGTAGCTTGTGCTAGTTTTTTCATCAGTGAAGGGTTTTCAAAACGTTGGATAGTACCTTGGACAAGTTTGCTTAAAGCAGGATTTTGGGGATTACAGATAATTGAGAAATTCCATATATACTTTTGGTTTACGGCTAAAGTATTTGGTGGCAAATTAATTCCCACTATTCCGGCTTTAGTGTTTGTTTGGTACTTCTGCTGGTAAATTGTTTGCTCATCTTCATTTTGAATCACTAATTCCAGATAAGCACCAGTATTTTGAGGAATAAAAAAATATAACGTGGGATTGCCTATGGTTGTTAATCCCACGTTGGATTGTGGAATTAGGGCTGTAAGATTTTGTTTGTTGGCTATGCAACTTCCGCCTCTTGTGGCTGCTGGGACTCGGCGATTAGGCTTACCTAAAGAAGGTGGTAGATTTAATCTCACACGAGTAGCAGACTGGACTGTTCTTTGAGGCTGTCCCAGATTATTTGGCAGAGTTTCTTTTTTTTGCTGGGCTATTGCAATGTAAGTAGGAGAGAGAAAAGTTAACCCAAAAGCAGCTGTGAAAAATGTAAGCCAAGTTTTTGGCGGCATTGTAGCGGGCATTAAAGTATACTCCTACTATTGCGTAATTTGCATAAATTTATTTAACTATATTCCCCCAAACCACTCATAACCTTCGTCAATCCAATATCCTTTTCTGCTGCTGAGAGTACTAGTTAAAGTGACACGAGTTACCCATTTAGATTGTTTGTAACCCAGTTTGATGGGAGAGGCTAAACGTAATGGCGCACCGTTTTCTGGTGATAAGGATTGACCATTTTTTTGATAAGCCAACAAGGTTTGAGGGTGTAATGTGGAGGCTATGTCCCAGCTTTCGTAGTAGTTATCAGCAGATTCAAAGTAGGCGTAACGCACTTGAGATTTTGGTTGGGCTAATTTGATCAAGTCACTCAAGCGCACACCCCCCCACTGAACGATCGCCGCCCAGCCTTCGACGCACACATGACGAATTACCATTGAGTTAAAGGGCAGTTTTTGGATATCTGCCATGCTTAATTGCATTGGCTGATTGACTTCACCATCAATAATTAGGCGAAATTTGTTGGGGTCAATTTGAGGAGTACCATTAAAGCTATTAATTAACAGTGCATTTGGTTCAATCGCACTGATGGGAAATTCGGGGACTGGTGTCTGTGGTTTAAGTAATAATTCTCCGACTTTCAGGTTCAGTGGTTCTGTCAATTTACCGACTGGCTCTGAGAGTAAACTTGTACCACAACTACTGAGGAGTAAACCCATGCTTGACACTCCCGATAGTTGCAACAAGCGGCGGCGTGTCAATAGATGGCGCGGTGCGTTGAATTCTTCCATACCACCTCTTTTAAGTAAACATTGATTTAATTAGACGATAGCCCCCAACTTTTTGGGATAGCAGAAAATGACCAATGACAAAGATGATAACTATGGGTACGGTAATAAAGTGAATTACTCGTAAGGTTTGCCAACTACCAAATAATCCAGACAACCAATGCAGTTGAGCTGGTTTGTACATTGCCACACCGGAGACGATCGCCAAAATTAATATTGGTACAATTCCGGTATAAATTAACCGATGCCAAGCATAGTTTTTCCGTTTGGGATTCTGGCCTTTCTGTAAAACTTGCAAGTCACCTTGGGAAACAAATCGCTTTTCCCAACGCCGCGTTGAAAATATGTAAATGCCATAAGCTAATAAATTCAACGCAAACAACCACATGGCTGCAAAGTGCCAATTGCGTCCACCGCCTAACCATCCTCCGAGTAAGAATGTGCGGGGAAATGTCCATCCGCCTCGTCCACCAAACACAGGGTTAGCATTGTAAATTTGCAAGCCACTGCCAATCATCAAGAATAAACTGATGATGTTGAGGCCATGAAAGATTTTAGCAGCCAATTCTTGTTTCGGCCCTGCCGGAGGTTTGCTACGTTTACCAGCTTTTGAAGCAGCCATAGAAAATCCTAATTTTTGTATTCAAACTGATAATGTCTCAGGTGTTCTACTGCCTTATTTTTATTGGGTAATAATTGCTCACTAATACTTATATCAGGTTTATTTAGCCACTTTATGCGTTATTGAGATTAGTAATAAAATGATTACAAAACTATTTATCTATTCCCGATGAATAAAGATTAATTTGTCGGCAGATGATTACTTGAAGGCTGCATAACTAAAGGTGGCGTTAAAAGTCAGACACCAAATTACTGCACTGGCAAAATCTGCAATCTTGATATTCTTGGAGATGGCATAGCGTTGGCTACCAGAAGTTTTTTGTAAGCGCCCCAAACTGACGTACTCTTTTTCAGTAATGCCGTAAATTTTGGGTTGCTGTTGCCGATGTAAAATTACTAACAAGTCTGGCCCACTGTCAGTTTTGAAGTTTTGATCAAATTCCAAAAAGGTTTTACCATTTTCGGTAATAATGCTTGCATTACCTTGAGTGATGTGTTCTCCTTTGACAAAATTACCAGATTTGACAATTTTAGTTGGGGTTGCAGTTGTGGAAGTTGCGGGTTCTGTGGCTTGAACGCTTTCTAGAACTGGAATTGTCGAATTACCAGTCGGTTTTGTCTGTACTTGGGTTGTACAACCCATAATCGCTACAGCCGCCAAACTCAAAATTAGTAATTGCCTGTGCATAGCGCCAACGCCTCCCAATACTCATCGAAACATGAGCGCAGTCTGCAATTACTGGCTGCGCTCAATTCGCTGCTCATTGATGTTGCATTTTTCTGTGTAGTCATGATTGCAACTTACCATGAAGTTACTATTAACTACACTGAAAGTAGCGGTAAACCCTGAAAATTTAGCAAGTTTTTATAAATTTCCTCAAGAATTTTATTTGCTTTTTAGAGAATTTACAGAGGGAGGCGGGGAAACATGGGAGCTAACCACAGTTGAATCTGCACATCCCAACCCAAGAGAATGGCGATCGCAGATGCGGCTACCAAAACACCACCCACTCTATGTAACATTTCACTGCGTGATCGCAACCCTAGCAAAGATTTGCTGGCATAACGCCCAGCATAAGCGATCGCTAATAACGGTAACGCTGCCCCTACACCAAAAGCCAATAATAGTGCAAATGTCCCAAAAATTTCATGCTTGCTGGCTGCCAAAACTAAAATGCTCCCCAGCACAGGCCCAGCACAAGGAGTCCACAATAAACCAAGCTGAGTGCCTAACCAAAACTCTCCGGCTAATCCTACCCCTGTATTTCTTTTAATCCTGCCTAATTGCAAATAACTCAGCAGTAAATAGCTCCATTTAGGAAAGATTGCTAACACACCCATGAGCAATAAAATCAATATGCCCAAATAACGTAGAGTATTAGCCAACCCAGCTAACCAACTGCTGGCAATTCCTAGCACACTCCCGGCTGTGGCAAATCCACCGACTAAACCCGCTACTAAGGCTACAGGCCCATAACGGTGGGTAGAAAGCGATCGCCCCACTAACACAGGCAAAACCGGCAAAACACAAGGTGACAGTACTGTTAACGCTCCCGCCAAAACTGCTAACCCGGCTGATAGGGAAGTGATTGCCATCTCAACTTATCCTAAAAGCTGACGGATCATTTGTTCTGTATCGGAATAAGCACCTTCACCGATGTGATCGTAACGAATTACCCCTTGGCGATCGGCTAAAAACAAATGCGGCCAGTATTCGTTTTTATAAGCATTCCAAGTTTGAAATTCGTTGTCTATTGGTACTGCATAGTTAATTTTGTGCTTTTTCAAAGCTTGTTTGACGTTGTTGACCACTTTTTCATAAGCAAACTCTGGTGTGTGGACACCGACGATTTTTAAGCCTTTATCAGCATATTCTTGATGCCAACGAGTCACATAAGGCAGGGTACGCTGACAGTTAATGCAGGCAAATGTCCAAAACTGCACTAACACCACACTACCTTTGAGGTCAGCAGTGGTTAAGGGTGAGGAATTTAGCCACTGAGAAATGCCTTGGAATTCTGGAAGCAGTTTTGCATCAGGAGGTAAGGCGGCGGTAGTATTTTGCGCTGGAGTACTAGAGTTAGCAGTTGGCGCAACATTTGTAGGTGTGGAAATAACGCTTTTCTCAGAACATCCAGATGCGATCGCTACTCCACCTGCTCCTATCGCTCCTAACCCCAGATAAGTAAGCAGTCGGCGGCGCTTGATGAAATATCTATCCATAAAGCAATCCTTGTAGTTATGAAGATATAGTTCAATACTTCTTGGTTTCGGATGATTACGGAGATACCGAAACAGCTTTTCGGAGAAATGGGTGCGTACACAACGCACCCATAAATCAATGGCTTTGGTAATTTTTATCTGTGTTGAAAAATCGTTCTAATCTAAGAACTTTTACAGTATAAAAAATTACCATTTTTACATCAAAGTTTTCCAGAACGGTTACAAAAAGTTTTTCAGCGATGCTTGTATGCACAAGTGGCTTCAGGATACAAACTTCTTAATTATTAATGATGTAAAAACAGTCTTTTTAGGCAATGTATCCTCAGCGACGCAAAATATTAGGGTGTTTTAGCTGGTGCTGGTTTAGTAGCATCTTCTTTCTTCATAGCGTCACCATCTTTCTTCATAGCGTCGCCTTCTTTCTTCATAGCGTCACCATCTTTCTTCATAGCGTCGCCTTCTTTTTTCATAGCGTCGCCTTCTTTCTTCATAGCGTCGCCTTCTTTTTTCATAGCGCCGTCATTCTTCATAGCGCCGCCGTCATTCTTCATAGCGTCGCCACCAGTGTTAGAAGCAGGAGCAGCCGAAGGAGCATTATTGGGAGCAGCTTGATTATCACCAGCGCCAGAGCAAGCAACTAAGCTACCAACCAAAGCAAGACTCGCAATCACACCAACAAATTTTAACTTCATCATCTTTTGGAACCCCTTAAAAGTCTTACTAAAGAAATAGACAAGGATCATCCTGTATAATCATACGGATGGAGCCAGATTTTGATAACAAATTAACTTTTTTTTTTAATTACTTTGCAAAAATTAATTTTACTTAACTATCTGACTTCATCTTGATGATTGAGAAATGTCTATTGATTAGTACACTAATATCGTTGGGGATTACGCAAAAAGTCAAGACTTCCAGATATATTGTCTGATGTACACCCAAATTTTGGGCTGTTGCGAATGGGTGTAAGGGTGTCAAAAGAGGCGAGGGAGCAGAGAGTCAAGGGGATGAGTCTGAGGCGGAGGTTGTAACCTGCTCCAGATGAACAGTTTTTTAACTCAGCAATTTTGATTCAATTGGGTTTTTGGGAACTGCTGCATTTCTACTATCGTCACAGCTACCAACAAAAACCCAATTGTTTGAGTTAAGGAAATTTATAGATCGGTTTTGATTTTGATTTTACCAACGGCTCTACCAACTTTCTCCCATGTTCTCGCTGTTTCTACGTCTTGCCAATTGGTTCTCAAATGTTCGGCTTTCTCGTAACAGACCTGCGAAAGTATACTAAGCACACCAGATAAACTCATATTCTCAATCATTATCTCTATGTCGCTTTTGTCGTACATTTTTACAACTCCGAAGCAAAAATTTTTGAAACAGCTTTGATATAAGTAATCATCTACCAAATTTGGTAGTGATAATACCTGGAATTGCACTATCTCGTCATGCGGCAATGGGATGAATTAAAAATTACACGGAGTATAGGCAAGATATACTTCTGATGGATAGGTGAGTGATGAGTCACCGAAGTTTGCTCAACGGGGGGAACCCTCCGAAGTTTGCTCAACGCGGGGAACCCGCGCACGCAAGTTCTCTCCGCACGCAACTTCTCGCTGAGTGCTGAGTAGAAACTTAGTATGCTCAGGTGTTTCAACTATAAATAACCTCTGCTTCGATTGCGGTCAGTAACCAGGGTGTATGTATCCACAACCCATACACCAATACACCCCTAAACTCTTACACCCGACTTCAACAAACATCATCCTTAGCTTGCAGAAGTTGATACTGTCGCCATTTTTCTTGTTGACGGACTCGTTTTTCTGCCGTGAGTTGCTCAAAACAGTAGGGACAAGAAATACCCTCTTCATACTGAGGCGAGGCTTTATCTTTGTCAGAAATTGGATGTCCACAACAAAAGCACAATTCATGGCTACCAATTTCTAAACCATGACTCACAGCTACCCGCTCATCAAAGACAAAGCATTCGCCTTCCCATAAGCTTTCGGTGGCGGGAATTTCTTCTAAGTATTTTAAAATGCCGCCTTTGAGGTGATAAACTTCGCTGAATCCTTGAGCAAGCATAAAGGATGAAGCTTTTTCGCAGCGTATTCCCCCCGTACAAAACAAAGCTATTTTTTTGTGTTGATTTGGGTCGAGGTGATGCTGGACATATTCTGGGAACTCCCGAAAAGATTGTGTGTGGGGGTTCTCTGCGCCTTGAAAAGTCCCAATTTTGACTTCATACTCGTTGCGTGTATCAATTACTGTCACTTCTGGGTCAGAAATTAATTCATTCCATTCAGATGGAGTGACGTAAATACCTACTTGTTGATTGGGGTCAACTTCTGGCAAACCTAAAGTCACAATTTCCGACTTTAAACGCACCTTCATTCTTTCAAAAGGTGGGGTTTGAGCATAAGATTCTTTGTATTCTAAATCTGCTAAACGGCGATCGCTACTTAAATAAGCAAAAACAGCATCAATTCCTTGACGCGAACCGGCAATTGTGCCGTTGATACCTTCTGCTGCTAACAAAATTGTCCCTTTAATACCTTGTGCTGAACAGAAAGATAGTAAGGGTTCTTGTTTCTCGGCAAAGTCAGGCAAACTGACAAATTTATAAAATGCTGCAACAATTTGGGTATTTTCTTGGTTCATCCCTTTGGAAATGGAACAATCTTCAGGTACGATATTTAAAGTAGTTAAATTTAACTACATTTTTAATTGTACGGGGGTTTAGCTCAGTTGGTAGAGCGCCTGCTTTGCAAGCAGGATGTCAGCGGTTCGAGTCCGCTAACCTCCATGTTTAATAATGGGTGCAAGGGTATAAGGGTGTAGGGGTTGTGAACACCTACATCCTACTTTGTACAACATCCAAGATTCCTTGATCACCGTCTAATGTGACTTCTACACCCACTGGTAAAGCTGCATTTTCTTCGCCGTGACCAAAAGGTAAATCTGAGATAATGGGAATGCCTAAATCGCCCAAGCGATCGCGCACAACTTCCTCCACACTAAAGCTAGGTACATTGGCGGGAGGTTCGCAGCGAGTGAAGCCGCCTAGAACTATTCCCCGCACTTGGGATAAAACTCCACTCAACCGCCACTGGGTCAGCATCCGGTCAATTCGATATGGTGCTTCGGTGACATCTTCAAAAGCTAAAATCACATCTGTAAAATCAGGTTGTAGTGGTGTACCTAAAAGATGAGTTGCAACTGTCAAATTACCCGGAAGCAAAATTCCTGTTACCACTCCACCACCCCAACCACAGCCTTTAAGTGGGTTGATTGGTTTCCCTTCTACCCAATTCAATAGTCGTTCTCTTGACCAGTCTGGTTCATTAGCAAATGTGGTCAACACAGGCGCATGAATGCTAGAAATTCCGACATTAAACAAACTCCACAACAAAGCTGTAATATCCGAAAATCCAATTAACCATTTTGGCGTTGTTGAGTGACTCTGCCAATCCCAACTTTCTAAAATGCGAGTGCTACCAAAACCACCTCTAGCGCAGAGAATTCCACGACAATCAGGGTCAGACCAAGCTGCGGCTAATTGATGACGGCGGATTTCGTCTTTATCGGCTAGATAGCCCCAACTTTGGTCAATATTCGGACTAATCTCCACACGATAACCACGCGATCGCCAAATTTCTATACTCTGATTAAAAGCATCAAATTCTCGCAAGGCACCACTAGGCGCAATTACACGCAATAAGTCTCCAGGTTTTAGGGGTGCAGGTAATATTGCTGATTTCATCAATAAAGTTTTCAGTAGTTAGAATTAAATAATTCACAAGACTCCAACTATATACTTTAGTCTTGACGATGTACACTCATACCAATTGATCACAAAAACAGAGTCAATCGTTATTATCGACTCTGTTGCACAGGATACTGCAAAAATTAAAGAGAAATTATCTTTGAGGTGTATTAGTTGGGGTAGGTGTACTAGTTGGGGAAGGAGAAGGACTTTGCTGTGCAATTTCAGCATTTAGTTGATTGGCATCTGGAAAATTGGAAAATAAAATCCCCCCAACAACAGTACTGGCCAGCACTGCTATAACCATAGATGCTGTACTCTTCATCACAATTTCCTTTTTGCAGAAATTTATGACATCTATTCTGATCAATCTGAAAAATTATGCTATCTCGCTCAAGAAATAAGCAGCAATTGATGGTTTCGTAACATTAGATAGATGGTAGATTCAGGTTGATTTTGTAGTCAGAGCGATCGCTCGGCAAAACTAGATAAGTTAAAAGAATTCTAAATTTTATATAAAGTAAAAATTTATTATCGGAATTTGGGAAAACTAAATACGGCAATACTGGCTTTTTTCGTACCTGAATTTGTAACTATAGTTCAGGGCGAAGCTGGGAAATATAACCCAAAAAATGCAAAGGATTGATTTTATGCTTGCTATACATAGCATGACAAATACTAATGAGCTTAATCTGCGATTAGAGTCAACTTTGCAAGAAGTACCTATGTGGGAAGTTCAGCTGGAATTAGATTGTCCTGGAGATGAGTTAATTAGACTTTTTAGTCAGGAACCTTTACTTCCTGGAATTATTTTGACTAAAAACCAAGCTTTTATGGGAATGCTGTCGCGGCAAAAATTTTTTGAAAATATGAGCCGTCCCTATAGTTTTGGTTTATTTTCCCGCCGACCTATTGAAAATTTATATAACTTTCTTCAGCCCGATTTATTAGTCTTATCTGGAAAACTCAGTGTTGTCGCAGCCACAGAAAAAGCATTACAAAGGTCAATCAATTTGGTATATGAGCCGATTCTTGTATTAACTGATACTGGAAAGTATGGTTTAATTGATTTTCATCAATTACTGTTGGCTTATTCCCAAATATATGCTTTGACTTTAAATCATTTGCAATTTGTAGAAGAACAATCACAAGTTGCTAAAGCTGGTTTTCAAGATTTGCAAAATAACTATACTCGCTTACTCCAAAGTGAAAAAATGGCGGCTTTGGGGCAATTAGTGGCTGGTATTGCTCATGAAATCAATAATCCAGTCAATTTTATCGCTGGGAATATTGTTCACGCTATTAATTATACTCAGCATTTATTAGAACTAATTAGTTTATATCAACAATATTATCCTGCTCCTGAAAAAACAATTCAAAATACAATCTCGAAAATAGATTTAGATTATGTCACTGTGGATTTTCCAAATTTATTGGCATCAATGAAATTAGGTTGCGATCGCATTCAGCAAATTGTCCAATCTTTACGTAATTTTTCGCGTCTTGATGAAGCTGAGAAAAAAATAGTTGATATTCACGAAGGTATTGATAGTACTCTACTGATTTTACACAGCCGCATCAAAGAAGAAATCAACGGAGAACACATCAATGTGATTAAAGAGTATGGCGATATTCCAGCCATAGAGTGCTACCCTGGACTACTCAATCAAGTTTTTCTGAAAATCTTGACTAATGCAATTGATGCTTTGCAAGCATCTCAACCACAAAACTCTGGAGTATTAACTAAACCCATCATTAAAATTGGTACAGAATTCACTGATGAAAACCATATCAATATTCGGATTATTGATAATGGAATTGGTATTCCAGAAGAAATCCAAAAATATCTTTTTAACCCATTTTTTACGACTAAACCAGTCGGTAAAGGTACAGGATTAGGACTATCTATTAGCTATCAAATTGTTGTAGAAAAACATGGTGGACAATTACAGTGTCTATCTAATGTAGGCAAAGGAACTGAATTTATTATTCAAGTTCCTGTCAAACTTTCATAGTGTACAAAGATGATTGATGAAGACTGGTTATAAGGGTTCAAGGGTTTTGGTTCACTGATATCTATAGACTCTTATTCCAACCTACTTGCAAATTTTCATCAAATCATGGCAGTATATCTCTGCACATACTAATCAAAGTGCGATTGAGTATCAATACTATTGATGTTTCTCAAAGAAAATTTTATGAACAAAAAATTGCAATTTAGCTTCATCGTACTTGCAGCGTTAGGAAATTTGGCTACGCCATTGATGGCTAGGGCTAATTTTAATGGCAATCTCACTGTAGAAATTGATGGCTTAAAAAATACAGAGGGACAAGTTTGTGCCAGTATATTTGCCAGCAGTCAAGGATTTCCTAGCGATCGCGATCGGGTTTTAGAAAGACAATGTACTAAAATCACCGAAACATCTGTCACTATCACTTTTACAAACTTAAAAGCAGGTAACTACGCCGTCGCTGTGATGCACGATGAAAATAACGACTTCACCGTAAATCGGAGTGACATAGGTTTTCCCCTAGAAGGTTTTGGATTTTCGCAAAACCCCGAAATTCGTAACCGAGCGCCTAAATTTGACGAAGCTGCGGTTCTAGTTGCAGGTGCGAATACAGATATCAAAATTCATCTGAAATATTTATAAAGCTGATTTACCGGAATCTTGTTGAATATCTTCTGGTAGATTTGGTTGAACTGCCAAGCCACGCATTCGCTTCATCTGAGTTAAAGCATACTTCGCGGTTGCTTGTACTTCTGCATCTGGATCTTCGAGTGCGTGGCTTAATATCTGACTCATTTGCGCCATCGTATCGTAAACACGAGTTAAGTCACGGATGGCGTTTTGCCTTACTTGGGGACTGTCATCTTGCAAAGAAATAGCCAAAGCCCGGTTAATTGGCTTGAGAACACGGGTGCTAATTTCGGACAACGCCGCCAAAATTAAGCTGCGTTGCTGAGAGTCAGCATCAATCATTAAGTCTAGTAAAGGTTGAATGGCGCGAGAATCTCCTTGCTGTCCTAAGTCCCAAATTGCTTTGCGCCGCTTACTGGGGTCGGTACTGTGTAAATCTTTAACTAATTCATCAACAATATTCAGTTTGGCTAAACGAGAAGTTTTTTCGATTGGGATAATTTTTGCTGGTACGGCTGATGTAGTTTCTGGTGCAGTGGTTTCTGGAGTAGCTGTTGTGCTTTCCAACTGTGGTAGCGGTTCGGGAACTGACTCTTCAGCTGCTGGACTCAAGGCGGGAAGTGGATAATCTTCTGGTATTTGGGCTTGCTTAGACTGACGCAATCTTTTTAAGAAAAATAGCAGTGCGCCAAGACTGCCGAAAATTCCCACTCCTAGTAATGACCACCAAACAAAGTCTTTTTTCTTGGACTTGGCTGGAGGTTGAGATTTAGTATTTGGGGTGGGTGAGGCCAAAATTGGCGAAGTTGGAAACGGACTTTGTGAAACAATAGCAGCTTTGAGACTCATCTGTGTTGTCTGGTCAGCAACGCCATCTGTTCTTTTTAAAACCTTGGTTTTTTGAAATTGAGAGACAGCTATTTGCGTACTAGAGCCGTAAGTACCATCTATCGTCCCTTTGTAAAAGCCTAAATCTTGCAATTGAGATTGTAATTTTTTTACTTCCAGCCCCTGACTACCCAATGTCAGAACCCCTTGCTTGGTAGGCTGTGGGGAATTGAATTGGGCAATTTTTGGGTATGTAGGGTTAGATGTGGCTGTACTTGGACGGTTTGGGTAAAAACCCAGACTAGTAAACCAGATGAATACCAGGATAGAGGAAGGACATCGCCTCATATTGCAAGCTTTAGCCTGAAGGTAATTTTGAAATTATCCATACCACAATAGCCTCTACTATGTCTAAATGTTAAGTATAGTTAACAGACTTTTGTGATTATTTATTCTTCCCTTGTACTTGAGCTATGTACACAAATTAGGGTAAAGTTTCGGCTTCAGATTCTCTCACCTTGAGAGAAACGGAATTAAGTTTTTTTGATGATACTTCTAAAACTTGTGGCTGTTGTGTCGTAGTTGTTTCGGTGACATTGAGAGTTTGCTTCTGTCCGGCTAGGTTATCACGTTGATTAATGAGATAGATACTGATTAGTGTTAGCGCAACGCCTATCCATTGCAACGGACTGAGAATTTCGGAGAGGAAGAGATTACCAAAAAGTAGGGCAAATACTGGTGTGAGAAACGTGAGGGAACTGAGGCTGGTTAAACTACCACTAGAAGCAAAATAAAAGAATAAACCATAAGCGATCGCACTACCAAATACTGTGGCGTATCCCAACGCTAGCCAATCAGGTGTCACAATATTCTGCCATTGCTGAGATTCTGTCACAGCCGACACTCCCCATAATGGCAAACCACCAATAATCATGTGCCAGCCAGTAGCACTTACTGGGTCAGCATAACGTGTCACAAATCTAATTAACACTGTCCCAATAGCCATCGACAGCGCCGCTAACAGCATTAACCATTCACCACTCGCAAATAAGTCTTGCCAATTACCAATGGTGATATTTCCTTGCGTACCCAGCAAATGAAAAATCCATTCATCCGGTAAGCCAATTAAGCTAATACCTGTAACTCCTAAACCCAGTCCTAACCATCCCCAAAAACCAATATGTTCTTGAAATAGCCACAGCGACAACAAAGCCACTGCTAGAGGTTGGGAATCAATCATCACTGATCCTAACCCGGCACTGGTTCGCACCAAACCCTCTGCTAAAAAGCCTTGGAATAACGTCCCATCAACCAACCCAAATAAAGAAATCCATAACCAGGCTTTCCAACCCTGTGGCTGGGGTCTACCCATCAGTGCGGCTGCGACCAAAATTAACACTCCGGCCGGTAGCAAGCGCACACCCGCCATGAACAGTGGTGTGGTGTGGGGAATAACACCTTTCATAGCGACCATTGCTGTTCCCCAGAGGAAAAACGGCGCAATTAACAGTAGAGGTGCGAAGGGTAGACGAGATGCACTGAGTTTCAGTTGCATGGATTTGCTGAGACCTTTAGTTCAGATGAGCAGAGATGGCTTTAACCAATTCTACCCAATTGTGTCTTTTTGTGAAGGGAATAATACTTAGGTGTGGGGAGTGTGGGGAGTGTGGCTGACCTGACAGGTGTAGGTTTTTTACAAGAGTGTGAGCATTCAATCATGTTCGACAGAAAATAAAAGCAGACTCACAGAGTGAAACAGAGGCTCAAATGCTAAAAAATGAGTACCTCAAACAGTGGACAAATATAGTGTCACAGAAAATACCACATCTGAGGCTACCAGAAGTGGTAGGGCTGGCAACATGGAGTTTTGGCATAGTGATGACAAAATCAAGTAGCTTGAGCAAAGTGTCAAAATTTATAGCTCAAGTCAACGGTGAAAAGGCAAATACAGTACGTCAAAGATTAAAAGAATGGTATCAAGAAGCAAAAGCCAAAAAAGGAAAATTGCGTCGCACTCTAGATGTGAGTAGTTGTTTTGCGCCATTGCTGTTATGGGTGATCAGTTTACTACCGGCAAATATCTCAACCATCTTCCTCTTCGTCTTCCGAGTTGGAGTTCTTTTCCTTCTACTCCTGTTGATGATTTCTTTTGCTTCAATTCCTCCTAATTGTAAAAAACCTACACCTGTCAGCACACCCCTGGTTACACCCCTAAACCCTACACCCTGTTCATTAATTCTGCTTAAATGGCTGTGAAAGTCAGTATTTAATAGCTTTATGGTGAATCGGCAAAGCTCATTTTTTGGTTTTATAGTGGCTGGTGCGATCGCACTGGTATTAATTGCGATCGCAGGTTTTTGGTTCTTCACCAGAACTCCTGTTACCCTCGTCACTTCCACCACCTCCCAGCCCGGTGCAGCTATTTTTGTGTCGAAGCTTTCCCCGGTGATGGTGTCTTTACTCACCAACCCTGACCGTTTGCAGGCTTTGGAACGAGAAGGGGAAATTTCTAAAATCAAAACCAGTTTATTGGCTAAGAGTGGCATAGATTATCAAAAAGATATTCAGCCGTGGCTAGGGAACGAAATTACACTAGCTGTCACCACCACAGATTTAGACCGTGATTCCGCCAATGGACAGCAGCCAGGATATCTCATGGCTTTAGCTACCAACAAACAAGACAAAAGCCGTGAGTTTGTGGAGTTGCTATTTTCTAAGCGGGTATTGGCTGGCGCTAACTTAGATACCGAAGAATATCAAGGTGTGAAGGTGCTTTATGATAGCCAACTCGCAGCCGCAGTGGTTGGTGATGGCTTTGTGTTATTTGCGAATAGTCCCAGCGTTGTTAAGGATGCAATTAACAACGTCCAAGCACCAGACCTCAATTTAACTAGTTCGCCCCAATACCAAAAAGCTCTCCAGCAATTACCTGAAGCTTCTTTAGCCGTAGCTTTCTTGAATTTTCCCATCATTGCTCAATGGCAAGGTTTAGAACTACCAGAACCAACCTACGACAGTGAAATTGTATCTCTGGGCTTGAACTCCAAAGGTTTATTAGCAGAAACCAGCTTTTTAACAGCATCAGAACTCACGCCGCCAACAACGCCACTCATAAAACCAGTCGGGGCGTTGAAATATATTCCAGCATCGGTGGGTTTGGCAATTTCTGGCGCAAACTTAAGCAACTTGGCTGATAGTGATTTAGCAAAATTCTGGGCGCAAATTAAAACAGCTATTTCTGGTTCGGAAACAGATGTGATTTCCCGCTTGGTACAACCATTAACAGAAGTACAGAAAACCTGGGGGATGAACTTTAATCAAGATATTTTTAGCTGGGTGAAGGGAGAATATGCGATCGCACTTTTACCGCGTACAGGCCAAGTTCTCCCCGATTGGATTTTTGTCGTGGAGAAAACCGAAGAAGTACCAGAAGGAATTGCCAAATTAGATGCGATCGCCTCTGCAAAGGGACTTAGCAGTAGTACCCTGAGTTTAGATAAACAAAAAATCTCCGCTTGGACAGAGTTAACCGCTAAAAAAACAGCAAATAAAGACCAACCATCCTTCACCATTGAAGCCACAGCCCAAGGAATACACACCACCCTCGACAATTACGAAATTTTTACTTCTGACTTGGCGACAATGGATGAAGTTCTCGCAGGTAAAGAAAAGTCTTTACTAGACAATCGCAATTTTCAAACCAGCATCGCAGCGATTCCCCAACCCAATCAAGGTTATATATATCTAGATTGGGCAAAAAGTCAAGGAGTTTTAGAAAGACAAATCCCCGTGCTGAAACTCATAGAAGTACTGGGTAAACCATTTTTTAACAGATTGCGATCGCTCACAGTCAGTAATTACAGTAGCGAAACCAACGCACTCAAAGGCGGGATTTTCCTACAACTGCAAGAGTGAGAAAAAGTCTAAAACCAATGACCAATGACCAATAACTAATCTTTTCTGTGTCACATCCTAATGTGGCACAGCCAAATCAAACTTTTCAGGAATGAATTAATTACAATATGTATATATAACTACACTTATTTAAGCTTGTTGGAGAGCTACTATGAAAGACTGTCGCCCCCGACTTCAGAAGCGAATCGGCTGGGTTTTAGCTATCTTAGCAGCTGTTACAGCAGCACCAGCGATCGCCGAAACACCCAACTTTGGTAAGTTCAGTCTAGTACCAGGGTTTGAAACTGCCCAAGGTAAATTTTCGGGTTATACAGGTGGTTCTTTTTCCTTATCGGCGATTAGTAACCGCGATCGTGATAAAAAAGCTTGTATCGGCTTTGCAGATCCTAAACCAGATTACACAATGGTTTTAGAAAAAGACTTTGAGCAACTAACAATATTAGTTAACACTGGGAATACAGATACAACATTGCTAGTGAAAGGCCCAGACAATGACACAATTCGTTGCGGCGATGACACTGGTAGAAGTAAAGATGCTAGTATTAGCGATCGCAACTGGAAAAAAGGTATTTATCAAATTTGGGTCGGTACATTTAATCCTGATGCCAAGCATAAGTATACTTTGACAGTTCAGCAGAAATAATAGGAAATATGGGTTAGTAAGGCAAAAGGAAAAAGTCAAAAGTCAAAAGGTAGAAGATTAGTTCCTTTTTACTTTTGCCTTTTTATTTTTTACTTTCTCAATTCCATCACCACTCCCCAACTATGACAACTCGTTTAGTAAAAGCAAAACTCATCGCCACAGAACAAGCTGCGCCAGATATCGAGTTTATGTTTAACCCCAGCCAGTTAGACTTCTCGCAGCAAATTAATTTGACCAAAAGTAGTGGTGCGCGTACCGGAAGAGGTTTACCAAAAGTTAGTTTTGCTTACCCAGAACCGTGCAGACTCAGTATTAATAACATTATCTTTGATACCTACGAGAGCGGTACTACTGTCCTCACCCATCTGAAAAAATTTGAAAAAGCCGTTAACTTTGCCGAAGCTGGAGCAGGTAAAGAAAAACGCCCACCCGTATATATATTTACCTGGGGCGACCAGCAATATTTACGCTGTTTTGTCCAATCTCTTAACTACAGCCTGACTTTGTTTTTACCAGACGGTACACCAGTACGTGCCAAAGTTAACCTCACTCTAGAAGAAGTTGATGAATCAATCTCTCAGCCAGGAATGGGAGCATCTAGCAGCGTAGACCGCACTGGCGACAGCAGAAGTAGCCGCAGTTAATTGCCCTTCGGGCGAGGCAGAAGGCAGAAGAAAAATTTTTGAATTAAGAATAAAGCCTTTTTGACTCGCCGATTTGGGTTTAAGTCCCCTCTAATCGGCCTCCTGCCTCCTGCCTTTCAACTCCTGCCTCCGTTAATTCGACCTTTGGGGAATAGCCTGTAATATGCTATCTTCACTAGGCTATTGGCAACCTCCTCTTGCCAATATGTATGCCTGTTCTTTACATACCTGAGCTACTATTACAAATTGATAGCACTAATGCTTCTGCTGATTTGCTCAATGATATTTTGCAAATCACAGTTGAAGAAAGTCTGCATTTACCAGGAATGTTTACTTTAGTAATCCGTAATGATTACTTTCCAGGACAGACAACAGAAGCAACTTGGAAGCATCAAAAATTATTTGCAATTGGTAAGAAAATTAAAATTGGCTTTGTTTCCAGCACGACGCAAAACGCAGATTTTGAAGATGCAGAGCAAGGTTACGTCTTAGAAGGGGAAATTACAGCCATAGAAACTGAGTTCACCAGTGGTTCTCAAGCTCCCATCATCATTCGTGGCTATGATATGTCCCACCGCTTGCATCGAGGACGTTATAATCGCTCCTTTCAAAATGTTACTGATAGCGATGTGGTAAACCAAGTTATCGGTGAAGCAGGCATTAGTGCAGGTACAGTTACTTCAACCACTATTGTTCATGATTACGTCTTTCAAGAAAATCAGACCAATATGGAATTTTTGCGGGAACGAGCCGCCCGCCTCGGCTTTGAACTTTATGTGCAGGATAGTAAGTTAAACTTTCGCCAACCGGCTCAAGATGAATCTTTATCACTCAAATGGTTAGAAGATATCCATAACTTCCGGGTTCGTGTTAGTAGTGCCGAACAAGTCAGTTCTGTGGAAGTAAGAGGCTGGGACTACTCTACTAAAAAGTCTATTGTTTCTACAGCCTCCACAGAACAGGTGATTACAGATACAGATAACGGCAAAGGCAGTTCAAGCAGCACAAAATTCACCATCAAGCCAAAAATGATTGTGGTAGACCAGCCTGTGTTTAGTGTGAATGAAGCTGCAAAAATCGCCCAAGCATTGTGTAATGAACTAGGCGGTGAATTTGTTGTAGCTGATGCTGTCGGTGAAGGAAATCCCGATATCAGGCCAGGGAAAGTAATTAAATTGACAGATATGGGCAGTTACAGTGGTAGTTACTACGTTACCGAAACTCGCCATTTGTTTCATGAGCGAAAATTTGTCACTGAGTTTAGTGTGCGGGGTTTGCGTTCTGGAGATTTATTAGCCACCCTCTCTCCCCAAACACGTCTGCAAGCAGGACAAACTCTATTGGTAGGTGTAGTGAGTAACAATCAAGACCCAAAAGGTTGGGGTCGTGTGCGGGTGAAGTTTCCAACTTTAACTGAAGAACATGAAAGTAATTGGGCAAGAGTTGTGAGTGTTGGTGCAGGCCCAGGAAGAGGTTTTGACTGTTTACCAGAAGTCAACGACGAAGTTTTAGTCGCCTTTGAACACGGTGATATTCATCGTCCTTATGTCATTGGTGGTGTGTGGAATGGCACAGATGCACCACCAGAAGCCGTTGCTGATACTGTTGTTGGTGGCAAAGTGCGTCTACGAACTTTTAAAACCCGTGTTGGGCATAAACTCCAATTTGTTGAGGAAGACAAAGGCACTAAAAAAGGCGCATATCTGCAAACAGTAGACGGTCATAATTTGCGGATGAATGACAGCGATAAATTTGCTGAATTAGAAACTACAGGCGGTCACAAATTTCGCTGTGATGACAGTAGTAAAACTATTAGCTTGACTTCTACAGGTGACATTACAGTTAAATCTGGGACAACCGGAACAGCCAAGAAAATTAGTGTCAATGGTGGTGAAATTGCTTTAACTGCAACACAGAAAATTTCTTTAACTGTAGGGGGTACAAGTATTGAACTTACAACTAGCGGTATTACCATGCGAACAACTGGAACTTTGAGTATACAAGCAGCTAGTTCCATCAGCGTGCAATCTGGAGGTTCTTTGAGTGCTAATGCTGGTGGCGCACTCTCCGCTAATTCTAGTAGTTCGATTAGTGTCAATGCTGGCGCTGCTGTCAGTATCAACGGTGCAGCTTCCGTCGGCATTTTAGGCGGGATAATTCGGTTGAATTGTTAATTTGGTCAATGGTCAATAGTCATTGGTCATTTGTCCTTTGTCATTTGTTCTTCTCCCCCTTGCACCCTGCACCCTGCCCCCTACCTCTTCTTCTACTCCCTAAAAAATTATGTTTCCCGCAGCAAGATTAACTGATTTAACTGTCACAGGTGATCCAATTACTGCGCCTGGTGTGCCGAATGTGTTAATTGCAGGTTTACCCGCAGCTTGTGTTGGCGATTTAGTAGCGGGGCCTGTGGTGACTGGTAGTATTGTAATGGGGTCGTTTACGGTTTTGATTGGTGGTAGACCTGCGGCGCGAGTTACATCTCAGGTAGCTGGTGTGAATACTGTCACAGGTGTGCCGTTAACTACTGTTGTGGGTATAGGTGCGCCGACGGTGTTAATTGGTGGTTGAAAGGTAAAAGAGCCTTTACTCAGCATATTTTTTGGGACTTCCACATTCTTGCGAGCGGTGATGGGAATGTGAATGCAGAAAACTGTACCTTGTTCGGGTTCGGAGAAGCATTCTATTTTACCGTTATGCTTTTCGATGATTTTGCGACAAATGGGCATTCCTAAGCCTGTACCTTTGCCAATGGGTTTGGTGGTGAAGAAGGGTTCAAAAAGGCGATCGCGCACATCTTGGGTCATTCCTGAACCATTATCTTGAATCCGAACCACTACATAAGGCGCATTCGTCAATGTTTTACCATTTTCTAATGAGGTGCTAATAGTAATCACCCCTTCTTTTTCTTGACCATCTAAAGCATCGATCGCATTGGCTAGAATATTCATAAATACCTGATTTAGTTGGCTGGGATAACACTCAACTAAAGGTATGACATCATAATTTTTAATGACTTCAATTCCTAAGTTGCCACAGCTGGTCTTTAAGCGATTATTCAAAATTAGTAGAGTGCTATCAATACCTTCATGAATATCGGCTGGAGTCATTTGTGATTGTTCGGTGCGGGAAAAGTTGCGTAAAGATAACACAATCTCCCGGACACGCTTAATCCCTAAACTCATGGAACTGATTAGTTTTGGTAAGTCTTCTGAAACAAAGTCTAAGTCAATTTCTTCGCTGAGTTCTTGCGCTGCTGGAATATAATCGCAGTTATCTTGATAAATATGCACTAGACGCAATAAATCATCAACATATTGTTGAGCGTGGTTAATATTTCCACTAATAAAGTTGACTGGATTATTAATTTCATGGGCAATACCAGCAACTAATTGCCCCAAACTTGACATTTTTTCACTTTGAATTAACTGTGCTTGTGTTTGTTGTAATTCATGCAGTGTAGTTTGGAGTTGTTGTGCTTGAATTTGGGCAATTTTCGCCGCTTCACAACTTTGTTCATAAAGCAAGGCTTTTTCAATCGCCACTCCCGCCTGCATTGCCAATATACTTAATAGTTTTAAGTCTCGGCTAGTATAATTAACCGCAGTTTCGCTACCAATTACAATTGCCCCAACTACCCGTTCTTCCACATTTAACGGCACACAAATCAAGGAATTGAATTGTTTATTTTCTCCTAGATATCTGGGATAAGCGACAATATTGTTCACAATTTCTCCGCGTCCCATCTGTACTATATTACCAATAATGCCTTCGCCTAATTTTATCGGTTGCTGGAGATAACCGCTGCTACCAATTTCTGCGAGAATTTCAAAAACATTGGTTTTTTGATTTAATAATAAAATCGCGCCACCAGTTGAGGGAATTAATTGAGCGGCTTCTTGGATGAGTAATCGAGAAACTGGGCGGAGATTGAGACTGGCAGTTACTTGAATGGAAATATCATGAAGTAAATCAATTTCCTGATATCTTTCTAGCAGTTCATGGGCGAGATTTTTCTTCTCAGATTCTTGTTTGAGTGCATAGAGGAGGAGTGAAACAACACCAGATGCTTGTTGTGAACCGCGTACCCAACCAATTACTTCACCAGCAAATTCTATTGGATGGGCGATCGCACAATTTTCTCCTGCTTGCCCGAAGAGTATTTCGCCTTCTGTATTTTCTATAGTAAACTGACAATCTATCGCTTTAGCAAAATCATTCAGAAGAGCTAATACATCCTTTTTTACAATCAGATTTCTGAAATTGCTTTTAACCATTTGCTCTCATCCTGATTTTATTTCAGATTTTGCCTAAGCATCAGTCTTGTATACCTAATAGATGGACATTTTCATTTATTCTTGGCTATTTGTCACCCCTATAATTAGTGCCAAACAACTGCCATTTTTTAGGTATTTGCTGGGATTTTGTAAAATTATATTTTTAAATAAAGTTGATGCAACTCGATTATAAGTTACTCATTTCTGATAGTTCACCGTAAATTCATTGATTTTTGTACATTCAGTAAATGTACTGAGGCAAAATACTAAAAACTTTTCAAGACAGACGGACGCGGATGGAATTTCGGTGATTGTCAGGACTTACGCACAGGCTACAGAAAATCGTAGACGCGATAGCGGCTTGCCGCAGGCTACCACAGAGGCGCAGAGTTCACGGAGAAATGAGAGTTTAAGAGGTGTTTTGCGTAAGCCCTAATTGTAATAGATTCGCTGAAAGGTAAGGATATAGAATCACTTAGGATGTTGCCAAAAAGAAAGTTAACTCGACTTTTGGCGAATGGTATTAGTTTTAGCGATCGGCATAAAGTAGCGTAAACTGCTCATCACTGTGTACCTACCATGCCAGAACTCAATCAAAATCAACACCTGGGTGCAGGCTGGTCGTTTCCGTTGCGGGTGAATGTCCAAGGAGGTCTGCAACTTAGTAAAGCAGAACGCAATATTGAAGAGTCGATGATGCTGATTTTGCGTACCGAGTTGGGTGAACGTGTCTATCGTCCTAACTTTGGTTCGCGGTTGTCGGAGTTGACTTTTGCACCGATGAACACTCAAACTTTATTACTTTTGCGTCTACACGTCCAAGAAGCTTTGGAAATGTGGGAACCGCGCATTGTTTTAGATGCGGTGCGTGCTGACCCAGATCCCCTGCGAGGTCGTGTAGATATTGTGATTGAATATCATCCCAAAGATAGCCATGATTCGCGGAGTTTAGTATTTCCGTTTTATTTAAATGGTCAGTAGTCATTTGTTATTGGTCATTTGTCATTTGTGTGTTTTAACTAATTATTTTTAATATTGTGGAATTTGATTTTTTACCAAAATTACCCAAGTCTAATCTAGACGATCGCACTTTTAAAGATTTAGTTGATGAGTGTATTCTGCGGATTCCCCGCTATTGTCCAGAATGGACGAATTATAATCCCAGTGACCCAGGTATCACGCTGATTGAGCTATTTGCTTGGTTGACTGACCAAATGTTGCTGCGGTTCAATGAAGTACCCAAGCGCAATTACATTACTTTTTTAGAATTATTGGGCGTTAGGTTGCAAGCACCAGCCCCTGCGGTGGCAGATATTACTTTTTATCTCAGTGCGGCTTTACCAGACACTTATACAATTCCGGCTGGGGTGGAGGTGGCGACAATTCGCACGGAAACAGAAGAGGCGATCGCATTCACTACAGATCGGCCTTTAATTATTGATAAACCACAAATTCGCCACTTTCTCACCTGTCCCACTGCTGATCAAAAACCGGAAATTTTGCGCGATCGCTTTACTAATTTATGGACGATGCGCTCTGATGGTGAGTGGTATGGTAGAGAGTTGGCACTGTTTGAAGAACAACCCCAACCCGGAAACACTTTTTATTTAGTGATTGATGGGGAATCTCAGTGCGAAGGAAATGTTCTCGCCTTGCAATTAAAAGGAGAAGCCGCCACCGCCACAGGGATTAACCCAGATATTCCGCCGCGCCGTTGGGAAGCTTGGAACGGGGTGGAATGGGAAGCAGTACTACTACAAGAATCGGATGATAGCACTAAGGGTTTTAGTTTTAGCGAATTGCTGACTCAAGGAATTAACCCCCTGCAAGGTGCAGATATTGTCCTGCATTTACCGCAATCTTGGCCTGTGACGACTTTCACCGCCTATCAAGGGCGTTGGTTGCGTTGCGTTTATACTGCACCCCAACCCAATCAACCAGGATATAGCAGTTCACCACGGATGATTGGTTTGGCTGTGAGATCCATTGGCGGAACGGTGGGTGCGAGTCAAAGTGAATTGATTCGCAATGAAATTTTAGGGGAAAGCGACGGTACACCGGGACAGACTTTTCAGTTACAAGGCGTTCCGGTATTGAACCGTCGAGAAGATGAATATTTGATCATTTCACCACCAGGGGGAATTCCTCAACGGTGGTATGAAGTCAGCGATTTTGCTAATTCTCTTCCCCAAGATTTGCACTACACAATTGATTCGCGCACCGGGACGGTACAGTTTGGCCCGGTGATTCGAGAACCAGCCCAACTCCAGCAACAGACGGAATTAAGGAGGAGTGGTGGTTCGGCTCCGCTCACCAACCGGGAGTGGGGAGTGGGGAATATTCAGGAATTAGAAAGGCAATATGGGGCTGTTCCGCCGCGTGGGTCGGTCATTCGGATGGTTGCATACCGCACAGGTGGCGGGCGTAAGGGGAATGTGCAACGGGGGACGATTACCGTAGCGAAAAATGCGGTTCCTTATGTGGCGAGGTTGATTAACCATACACCTGCGCGTAACGGTTCAGATGCGGAATCTTTGGAAGATGCGGTGATTCGCGTTCCGGCGATGTTGCGAACCCGCGATCGCGCTGTGACTCCTGAAGATTTTGAAGTGCTGACCCTACAAGCTGGCGGTGGTGCGGTGGCGCGGGTGCGTTGCTTACCACCAACAACTACACAAGAGGCTGGAACCATCAAATTATTAGTTGTCCCGGCGGCGAATACAGATGCAATTAATCGTGGTGAAGGTATTGAACCGGAATTATTTAGTTTGAGTCCGCAACTACGCGACCAAATTATTGCTTATCTAGATGAACGGAGGTTATTAGGAATCCAAGTTAAATTGCAAGCCCCGGAATATGTGGGGGTAGCCGTGCAAACCGAAGTTGCGCTGGAACCAGAATACAACCATCCTGCCGCCCAGCAAGAGATTTTGGGTAAGTTACGGGTGGCGTTGTATCGATTTCTTAACCCGATTACGGGGGGTCAGGATGGGAGAGGCTGGCCGTTTGGGCGACCTGTTTACCCTTCGGATATTGTCAATTTGTTCCAGCAATTCCCGGCGGTGCGGTATTTAGGGGTAGTGCAGTTGTTTGAATTACGCTATGTGGGTTCAACTTGGGTGCGATCGCTTCCCCAAAATCCGGTGATTGATCCGGGGGCGTTGGGTTTAATTTGTTCTTGGCAAAATACGCGGTTGCGTTCTGGTCATGTGGTCAATTTAATTCAGTAACCTCTTGCATAGATATTTTTTGTCTCGCGCAAAGGCGCAAAGGCGCAAAGAAAGATATGAGTAGTCAAATTCTGCACTTGCAATTAACTTCAATGCAATTACCTAACGCCATTCAAACATCGGCGGTGGGTAAGGGTGCAGATGATTTTTCGCAAATAGCACTTAGTAGTCAAACTACGGTACGTGCGGGGTGTGATTTGGTGGTTCATCCGCCGGAACCGAGTGAAATAGTTTTACAGCTAGAAAACTTGGGTAGTCGGATGCTGCGGTTGAATGTGCGGGTGGAGGGAAATTTCCCGGCTGAGTGGTGTCGCATTGGGATGGAGGGGTATGAACTCGCGCCGCGATCGCGGATGGATGTGGTGTTATATTTCCAACTTCCCGCCGATTTTTTTGAAACTCCCGCGTTGGTGGCTGGTCAATCTTTGGTGTTGGATTATCACAGTCGCATTCACGTTAATTACACCGAGGAGGGTACTGGTAGACAGTTAGTTGAAACGGCTGGGTTAAATTTGTATGTCCGTCCCCGCAGTCTTTATCCTAAGTTTTTACCTGCGGTTTATCGAGAAGTTGATTTTATTGGGCGCTTCTTGAAGATTTTTGAACAGGCGTTTGAACCCTCAGTGCAAACGCTGGATGTGTTTTGGGCTTATCTCGACCCCATGACCGCACCGCAGACATTGTTACCTTTTCTCGCGCACTGGGTAGCTTGGCCTGTTGATCGTCGTTGGACTATAGAAAGACAACGTTATTTAATTCGTTCGGCGGTTGAACTGTATCGCTGGCGGGGAACACGTAGAGGTTTGCGTTTATATATACATCTTTATACAGATTTACCTTTAGATGAACACGTTACTAGAGAAGTTGATAAACATATTTGTATTGAAGAAATTCGCGGCGAAGGTTTTGTTTTAGGTAATACGCGCTTAGGCGAAGATGCAATGATTGGCGGCGGTCGTCCCTATCATTTTATCGTCCGCCTCCGTCCCCAACGCCCAAATCAAGTAGATGAACAATTAGTAAGACACATTATTGAACAAGAAAAACCTGCTTTTTGTACCTACGAACTTTATGTAGATAGTTAAAAGTGCTGAGTGCTGAGTGCTGAGTGTTAAGTAAAATATATTCCCCCTATACCCCTACACCCTTACACCCCTGAACCCCCAATTATGGAAATTCACCCCCTAGAACGACTACAAATTCAAGATGGTTTATTAATTAACGCTGAACGGTGGAAGCGATCGCATGATTATCACCGTCAGAGGCAAAATATTCATTATCAATCACTTCATGAACCGGGAATAGTTGAAGGTTTGGGGGTGAGTTTGATTCCTGCGCCGAAGGATGTACCATCACAATATAACGATGGGCGATGGTTACAAATTCAGCCAGGAATTGCCATTGATGTGAATGGGAATCCGATTGTGGTTCCGCAACCGATAGACTTTCATATCTCGGCTGATATTACGGAAGAAAAACCCCGCTTAATTTATTTAGTTGTGCGTTATGTAGACCCAGATACTTTACAACGCAAACAAGTAAGTGAATTTGAAACAGAAACTTTTCGGATTGATGAAAAAACAACACCGCCTGATGCTTTTGAGGTGGAGTTATGTCGAATTTTATTACAACCGGGATTAGTAACTTTAGAAAATCCCCAGGATGTATTTTATCCTAGTTTGAATAGTTTGGATTTTCGTTATCGGAAAATTGCGCGATCTCGTCCCACTAAGTTGGTGCGTGTGGCGCATCTTGATACTCAGGAAACTAAAGAAGGTAATAGTTTTGCAAATCTCGCTTCTTTATTAAGATACACCGAAAGTCTTACCTGTACTCTCCAAGGAGATGAGCAAATTCCCCGCTTAAATTTTCCGCTTTTAGACCCAACGATAGCAATTAATTATGATTTGCTATTTATTACTGGGAGTGAACCATTAATTTTAAATGTGCAAGAATTAGCTAATCTCAAAAGTTATCTAGATAGTGGTGGAGTTTTATTAGTTGAATCATCCACTGATGCTGTTGATAGATTAGAAAGCGTTTTAGAAATTACGGAAAGTTTAGCCACACCTTTAGAAGATTTACGCCGACTTGATAAACATCATCCCTTACGAACACAACCATTTTTATTTGCTGCTTTACCAGCTATAAATCAAAAGCCTCTGCAAATTTTAGTTGCAGGTGGCATTGTTTTAGTTATTGGTGATTTATCCCTAGCTTGGGGATTAGATGAAAAGTTAACTTTACCACGAGAAACAATTCGCACGGCCCAAGAGTTAGGCATTAATATTCTCAACTTTGCCTGGAGTCGTAAGCGAATGACGCAATTAAGGCAACAAACTGCAATTCCTGTCTCAACTAAACCTGATGCTTTAAAAAATATTTTCAACAAATTAGAATAATTTCTTAACTTTTGCATTTTTACTTTTTACTTTTAACTTTTTTATATGGCAGTTAATCTCGTTAATACTAAAATTTCTACTCAAGTATTGAACTTTCAACCAGGTGGTTCACCAGCTTCTTTTGAAGTAACTGTAGTGAATGAAAGTAATCAGTTTGCTTCGTTTCAAATCGAAATCATTGCGGCTGGTGGTGGTGAAAGTTTGGGGACTAATTGGTACAGTATTAAACCTGCGGTGAGTGCGAAAAATCCACCAGGGGATAGTACAAAATTTGAAGTCACAATTACTAATACACCTGTTGTCGGTTTTATCGGCAAAATGAACTTGATTGTGCGGATTTTTTCGCTGGAATTGCGGGATGAAGACAGACAATTGCTGCGGTTAATAGTTGAAGCAGGTGTTGGTGCTGTACCGATGCAGGTTGAGTTACCAATAAGAGAATTTACAACTCAACCACAGGGAACGATTGAGATTCCTGTGCGGGTTTTTAATCCTAGTCAGCTACCTGCGAGTGTTTCTTTAAAACCAATGGGACTTAAACCCCAATGGTTTATTAATGGCGATGAAAAACTATTATCAGTTCCGCCAGGTAATAAAGCAGAAACTTCATTTTTATGTCAGTTACCAATTGCAGAAGAAGTACCGAGTCAAGCCTATCTTTTTACTATTGAGGCTAATTATCTCAATGGACTTCCATCTAGTAGTCGAGAAGGCGTAGTTAATGTTACTCCGTCTGGATTTGTTGATTTTCAATGCACACCAGAAAAACAACAAATACCTGCATCTCGTCCTTGGCTACCACAATTAAAAGTTAATTATACTACTTATCAACTCGAATGCCAAAATCACAGCAATATAACTCAAAAGGTAAGTATTGAAGTTAAAGAAGATGAGGAAACCAAGCGCAAATGTTTTTGGGAAGTACACCCAGAATTTGTAGAAGTAAATCCGGGAGAAGTTAAAAATTTACAATTATTAATTAGTAAGCAGCGGTGGTGGTTAGGGTGGAAGGAAAAACGGGCATTTAAAGTTAAGGCTATTGTACCAGATAACCGCGTCAATATTAATAATGAAAATCAATATTTACAACTCATTATTCATCCAATTTTACATCCTTGGCTACAGATGGGCTTAGGATGTCTTTTACTATATTTACTTTGGTATATATCATGGTTAAATCCTGATAACCCATTTTTTGGTCATCGTGATGCTGTAACATTTGTACAGTTTAATGGAGTAGGCGATCGCGCCGTTAGTAGTTCCCAAGACCAAAGTATTATTAGATGGAATATTGCAGGTTTTACTAATCCCTTGATTAACCAAGATGATGGCAGAATGGCTAAAAAGATTGGTAAATCTGTGCGAATTGTACGCTATAAACCTGTGAGTAATGATGTAGTCGCCGCAGGTTTAGAAAACGGAGAAATCCAAATTTGGGATGTACTTGGTGGGACAAAAAAACCAAAAGCAACTTTTTCACTTGAAGGTGAGAAATCAGACCGGGTTTTAAGCTTAGAATTTAGCCAAGATTCTCACTTTTTATTTAGCGGTCATGGTAGTGGTGTAGTGGCGCAATGGGATGTAAATAGCGCATTGTTAGATGATGAGAAAACTATGACTAACCCGATTAATAGTAAGAATTTCAACTTTCCTGTATATGCTCTTGCTACTGTTGGACATGATAAACAAAATTTAGTCATTGCTGGGAGATATAACAATTTAGCTATCTGGAATTTTACCAAAGATAAATTATGGAAAATTCTCTATAATCGCCCAGGTAGCCAAAACGATTATATTGTCAGTATGGATAGTCCTGAATACAAACCACATTTATTAGCAACAGCCGATAATAGGGGACAAATTACATTATGGGATATGAACCAATGTTTAAAAAATAGTAACAATCAATGTCAAATTTTAGAGAAATGGTCTGATGGTCATGGTGAGAAAGCAGTGCGTTCTGTGGCGTTGAGTCGAGATGGTTGTTATTTAGCTAGTGGTGGTGATGATAATCGCGTTATGCTATGGTCTTTAACTCAAGAAGGTAAAAGAATTTCTCCAGTTGGTCAAGAAATACGTAAGGAAAAACAAAGATTTAATAGTGTAGATGTGAAAGTTGTGAAGAATAAAATTTTGATTATTAGTGGTAATGATGATCATAAAGTCAGGTTAGATATTAGAGATTTAAATAAAAATGTTGGTTGTAAACAATAATGATGAATACTTATAGACCTAGTTAAAATTCTTTTTACTTTTACCTTTTTACTTTTAACTTTTTTTTGGGGGGGGGTAAACATGACTGCCATAAATTCAAGAACTAGTAATTCCCAACTCGGTTTGAGTATGGCAGATGTGTTACTATTACCGCCACAACAGCGCAAAATTGTCCAGTGGTTAATTAAGCATCCTGATAGCGTTACCCTCACCCAAGTATCAATTCATTTAGATTTAAATCAACAAGCAACTTTAGCTTTATTGGATGAATTAGTTGACGAAGGTTTTGTCCAGCAAATATTAACTGGCGGTGAGGTGAAATATCGCGTTAATTTGGCAGCAAAACGCGGTATTCAACAACAAAATCTGCAACAAACCCTTGCGCCGGGAAATCCTCTGGCGATTATTTTTAATCCTTCTGGTGATTATGCAGTCCAGGCTGGCGCAAAATTTGAAATTAATGTCACGGTAACAAATAAAGGTCAAGAAAGTGCGTTAATTGATATTTTTATTGATGAATTATCACCGCAATTAATTCAATGGTGTGATGCACCAAAGCAAAGGTTAGCACTAAGTCCTAACTCTGTGGGTGAGGTGTTATTTGAATTTCAAGTACCTATAACAGCAATTCCTAGCACTTATAACTATGCAATTGTTGTTGATGCGCCGCTACATTATCCTGAAGATACGCCAATTCGACATGGGGCAAAAATTCAGGTTTTACCTGCAATTGAAACGGTAGTTAGAGTTAGTGACCCGACTTTTAGCTTACTACCTTTAACGAGTTCGCGATCGCCTGCCAAAATTCCCCCAGGCGGAATCTTGCAAGTTAATGTCAATGTCCACAACCGTTCGGATAGGGTAGACAGATTTCGCCTCAGTTGTCTTGATTTACCCGAAGAGTGGGTGAGTATCCGCTATCCCGAAGGCTTGGAAACAGCCGGACTTGTTATCCCCAACATGGGTTTGAATCTCAACCCCGGCGAGAAGGGAGAAATTTTACTTCAATTCCAACCACCACTAGGCGCAAACGCCGGACTTTATTACCCCAGCATCCGCTTGTATTCGGCGAATAATCCCGATTTGATGCTGTTGGACGTGATTTATTGGGAAATTTTACCCTCTTACCTGCTAAATGCAGAAATGCTGATTGTGGTAAATCGGGTGAGACGCAAAGGTGGAACTTTTGAAGTTAAATTGACGAATGCGGGTAATACTGTCAGGGAAATTACTTGTCAAGCGGTTCCTGTCGATGAAGATAAGGTGTGTACTTACGTAACTTCGCCAACGGTGTTGCGTGTATTACCAGGGGAAAAAGCTGCGACACAAGTGACAGTCACACCTGTGAAATGGTGGTATCGTCCCATGTTTGGTGCAGGAAGATTGCTGAATTTTCGCATTGAATTAACAGATCAGCAACAAATACCTTTACCAAACCCCGCTTTACCGGGAAGCTTAATTTGGGAACCGCGTCCCTGGTGGCAATTTTTACTTGTATTACTGACGGCTTTAGGAATTATCGGTGCGATCGCATTTTTGATTTGGCTGTGGTTATTCCGTCCCCCAGCAGTTCCTAAAATTCTGCAATTTCTCTCCTCCGATGCTACTTATCAAGCATCCAACAATGATTTTATTCGCTTAAGTTGGCAAATTCGCCACCCCAAAAAATTGCAAACATTAGCTTTAACTGGTTTATTTGCTGATGGTACGGCGGCGGTACAACCAATAGTTTATACCTTTAACGGTAAACTTCCCCAAGAACTACAACCATTTTGTCAAATGGGTGCAGTCTTAACTTGTTCTAACGTCCCTACCGATGCGCGTAAACCAGGAGATTATACTTTTCAACTGCAAACATTTGCTAATAATCCCGACTTACCAGCCGACACAATTAAAACCAATACGATTAAAATCGTCCCCATTCCCCCACCACAAATTTTAGAATTTTCCCCAGCACAATCGGTTTACCAAGAAGTGAAACCTAGCACTAATAAAATTAGTCCCGATACCATTCGCCTCAACTGGAAAATTAACGATTTAGATAAAATCAAAGAATTACGAGTAATTGGGCGATCGCCAGAAAATTTAGTTAACAGTCCATTGCAAACTTATAATGTTACTCAAGGTATTCCCGATACAATCAAAGCCTTTTGTAATCAACAAGATAATCAACTAACTTGTCGTAATATTCCTGCTAACAATCGCGGCGCAGGCAACTATATATTTGAACTGCAAGTATTTACTAAAACTGATACAGATAAACCAAGTATTTCTCAAAAAACAGACTTAGTTAAAGTCCAACCGTTACCCAGTAAAATTCTCGAATTTAAAATTGATGGGAACAACCCCTTACCAAAATATCCCATAGTAATTAATCCTCTTAAACCAAACAAACCCCTCAACTTATCTTGGAAAGTCGAAGGTAGTAATAATATTAAAGTCGAACTTCTTCCCGCGCCAGGAGATATCCCTCGTAACGGTACAATACCCTACCCAGTTAATCAACAACCCAGTAGCGAAACCATCACTTTACAAGTTACCAATTCCACTGGTGAAAAAGTAACTCGTTCCGTCACCATCGAAACTTTTTTACCACCTAATTCCGCAACCAATCAACCACAACTACCACAATTAGAAGGCGCAAAACCAGAAATCCCAACTATACCCCCACCACCAACAACCCAACCCTCCGGTACATCTCCCGGAACCTCACCATCTCCAACCAACAACACCGCACCTAATCCCAACTCTCCCACACCATCCCAACCAGATAAACTCTCCCCCTTAGAACTCCCCCCAGGATTTGATTAAAACTAATCTCTCAATTTCCTCTCTGCGCCTCTGGTTACTGAGCGAAGTCGAAGTATGCGCCTCTGCGTGAGATAAAAAAACCATGAAACCCCATCTATTATTAACAATAACCTTAACCTCCTTCCTCCTCTCCTCCCTTCCCGCCAAACCAATAGACGCACAACAATATCGCGCCAACTTACTCTTAAACCTTGGTAATAGACAACTCACAAACGGACAATTTAAATCAGCCTTAACATCCTTACAAGAATCACTCAAACTATATCAAATAACAGGCGATCGCACCGGAGAAGCCACAGCACTATTTCGCATCGGTGACGCTTACTTTACTCTCGGTAGATATAGAACAGCCATTAACTATTACAACCAAAGCTTACAACTAACTCAAAACTTTCCTAACCAATCACTGACAGTCCAGATTTTTGAACACCTCAGCAATACATATATTAATCTTGGTGATGAAAAGTTAGCAAAAAAATATCAAGCACAAGCCACCGCACTGAAAAAAGAAATTGGTAATCCCGACAGAGAAGCAGCTTTTTTAGGTAACGTTGGTTTAGATCATGATGCAGCGACTGAGTATAAACAAGCGATTGCTTTTTATTCCCAACAATTCACAACTGCTAAGGATAATAATAACTATCAACTGCAAATTGATTCCTTACAAAACATCGCTGCAACTTATCGTAAATTAGGACAATATACCCAGGCGATCGCAACTTATCAACAACAGTTAAAATTAGCCCAGCAATTAAACAATAATACCATCGTCAGTTTAACCTTTAAACAGATAGCCGAAACCTATCAAACCCAAGGTGACTTTCAAGCTGCGATCGCTTTTTATCAACAACAGCTACAACTTACCGATAAAGCCCAAAAAGCCGAAGTCATCAGACAACTAGGACGCGCTTACACTTTTGCCAAGGAATACGAGCAAGCGATCGCATTATATCAAGAACAATTAAACTCTGCCAAAGCTAATAAAGATAATTACACCCAAGGTACAGCTTTAAATAACTTAGCTTTTGTTTATCTCAACTCAAACAAATTCGATGAAGCTAAAACGATACTGCAAGCAAGTATTAAAACTTGGACATCTCTACGGTTAGATATAGGTAACACAATTGATTATGCTGTGGAACAAAGTAATACCTATCGCTTGCTACAACAAGTTTTAATTACGCAAAATCAGCCAGAAGCCGCTTTAGAAATAGCTGAACAAGGCAGTATTATGACATTCCTACAATTAATGGGAATGCGGTTAGCTTCAGAAACCAAAGATAATAATTTAAAAACTGCACATAAATCAATTATTTTACCGACAATTATTGATATTCAAAAAATTGCTAAATCACAAAAAGCTACTTTAGTCAAATATTCTCTTATTCCTGATGATGGCTTATATATTTGGGTAATTCAGCCCACAGGTAAAATTAGCTTCCGCAAAGTAAAACCAACACCAGAAAATACCTTCAATTCAACTAATTCGATTCCTGAAATAGTTGCAAGTATTCCTAATTACCTGGGCATCAATAGTCAAGATAACCAAGCAAAAAAGCTTGTCAATCCTTTATTACAGTTACATCAAATATTAATTAAACCCATTGCTGATTTATTACCGGAAAATCCGCAAGCCCAAATAATTTTTATACCCCAAGATGAGTTATTCTTTGTACCTTTCTCAGCTTTAGTTGATATTTCTGGTAAATATTTAATTGAAAAACACACAATTTCAACTGTACCAGCAATTCAAATTTTGCAGTTAGCCAAAGAACAACGAGGTAGAACAGGCGGAAGTAAAGTTGTGGTTGTGGGTAATCCTACCATGCCAAAAATTTCCCACGCAATTAATCAAGCACCGCAACCTTTACCACAACTCATAAATGCAGAACAAGAAGCTTTAGCTGTTGCTGATTTATTTAAAACCAAAGCGTTCATTGGTAGTCAAGCAAGTAAAGCCGCAATACTTCCTTTATTACCCAAAGCTAAAATCATTCATCTAGCAACTTATGGTGTATTAGATGATATCAAAAGACAAGGTATCCCCGGCGGAGTTGCGTTAGCTGGAGAAAATACCGGACTCCTCACCGCCAGCGAAATTCTCAACTTATATAACCAACCAAAAGGTAAACGTTTGCGTGCTAGGTTAGCTTTTATAAGTGCTGGTGAGCCTGGACATGGTAGCATGGGTAACGGCTTATTGGGTTTATCGTTAGCATTGATGACATCGGGTATACCTAGTGTGATTGTCTCACAATGGGCAGCGCCAGATACACCAACATTTATGTTAACTACTGAGTTTTATCGCCAATTAAAGCAAAACCCTAATAAAGCCCAAGCATTACAACAGGCGATGTTAGTCACTATGAAGCAGTACCCTCATCCCAAGGATTGGGCAGGATTTAATTTAATTGGAGAATTACATTAAAAAATAATAAAAAAGATTCACAATATAGCAAAACCAGAAACAATAAATCTTACATAGGAATGATTTTTTATAACCAAAATTTCAAATGTCAAATTTAAAATCTACCGTTTATTTTGGGTTATTCAAAAAACACATACATTGGCTATCTATTAGCCTGATTTTTAGTTGTGCTTGTGTCATTTTAGCTTCGCCATCATTAGCACAAGCACCCAATCCTCAAGGAGATCCAAACCAAGACCGTTTTCCCCAGCCAGGAACAACGCCAGAACCCTTACCGCCAGAATCACAACCACCCATACAACCAACCCCAAACCCAACCCCAACACCTGAAACTCCACCCACAGAAAGTTCTCAAACTATTAAAGTAGAAAAAATCAATGTTACTGGGAGTACAATTTTCCGTCCAGAGAGATTCAAATCAATTACTCAGCCTGTAGAAGGGCGTGAAGTTACAGTTGAAGAACTACGTAAAGTAGCGGATGCAATCACGCAATTGTACCTTGACCAAGGCTACATTACTTCTAGGGCAATTTTGGTAGACCAAACCGTTAACAATGGAGTAGTTGAAATTCGGGTAATTGAAGGGAGAATTGAAAAAATTGAAGTTCAGGGTACGAAACGGTTAAATCCTGAATATGTGCGTAGTCGTGTAGCGTTAGGCGCAGGTAAGCCGCTTTTGACTGCTGCATTAGAAGATCAATTAAGATTACTCCGGGCTGACCCTTTATTTTCTAACGTTGAAGCGAGTTTAAGGGCGGGTAGTGGTGTCGGTCAAAGTATTTTGATAGTGCGTGTTACTGAAGCACAACCATTTAATGCAGCTTTGACTGTTGATAACTATTCTCCTCCTAGCATTGGTTCGGAAAGATTGGGTATTAATGCTAGTTATCGCAACATCTCTGGGTTAGGTGATGAATTTGATGCTTCCTATTATTTAACGACCAGGGGAGGCGCAAATGTTTTTGATTTTAATTATCGCCTACCACTGAACCCAATGGATGGGACTTTACAACTGCGAACCTCATTCAATGATACGAACGTTGTCGAAGAACAATTTGCGTTTTTAGACATCAGAGGAGAATCTCAACTCTACGAAATTAGTTTTAGACAACCACTAATTAGAACACCCCGTGAAGAATTTGCCTTATCTTTAGGTTTTGCGGTGCAGAATGGTCAAACCTTTACCTTTGCAGGGCCGACACCCTTTGGTATTGGGCCAGATGAGGAAGGTAACAGTCGTACTCGTGTAATTAAATTTGGTCAAGATTATGTTGTGCGAGATTTGAATGGTGCTTGGGCATTGCGATCGCTATTTAGTTTCGGTCTTGGTATATTTGATGCTACCAGCAATCCCAACCCAATTCCCGACGGACAGTTTTTTAGCTGGTTAGCACAAGCCCAACGAGTCCAACGCCTGGGTACAGATAGCATATTAGTCGCCCAAGCCGAATTACAACTAACCCCCAATGCTTTGTTACCCGCCCAACAATTTGTAGTCGGTGGTGGTCAGTCAGTCCGTGGTTATCGCCAAAACGTCCGCGCTGGTGATAACGGTGTGCGCCTCACCGTCGAAAACCGCCTGACAGTCCAACGCGATGCGTCTGGTAATTCCACACTGCAAGTTTCACCTTTCTTTGATATGGCTTATGTCTGGAATGTGGATGATAACCCAAATATTCTGCAACGACAAAAATTTATTGCAGGTATCGGACTGGGCGTATTATTTCAACCCATACCACAGCTTGATATCAAACTTGATTACGGATATCCCTTGATAGATTTGGATGACCGAGGGAGAAACGCCCAAGATGATGGTTTTTACTTCAGCGTTGGCTATCGGTTGTAGGTGTTTTGAGAGGTTAGAATGCGCGGGTGCATTCATTTTCAGCACATAGCCCTCAGACTGAAGTCTGGGGCTATACAAACTAAACCCGCGTAGGCGGGTTCAAAACCTTTGGTTTGATGTTAGTCCGCCTATGCGGACTTTGTTTTTATAGCCGCGAATTCCATTCGTTGGGGCTAGGTGCAAGATATGTGTCTACGTAATTATTTTCTAAAGAAAAAATAAAGATTGCGATCGCAAATTTTTAAAATATAGTAAATTAAAAATTAATCTCCTGTATAAAGTCATTTCAAGTTAATATTCAACAGGGGTTGCGCTACATTTAAAACCTGAAAAACTAGTATTTCAGCATTATTAATCATCGAAAAAAGTCTTCTATAAGACAAAATTGAGTCTGGAATAATCAGCTTGCAAAAATTAATTGCAGGTTGCCTAACTGTTTTCAAGGTGAAATATCTACTACGTCTCATTAGAAACAAACAACTTTAACAATTCACTTTATTCATCAAAATTGATTATGACATCAATAGCAGGTAAAACAGTACTCTTAACTGGAGCATCTGGTGGTATTGGTTCATTTATTGCGCGTGCTTTAGCAAAAGAAAAAGCGACAATAATTGCTGTTTCTCGCTCCCAAGCAAAGTTAGATGAAATCTGTACAGAAATAGAAGCTGTGGGTGGTAGAGGAATTAGCATTGAATTTGATATTAGCCAAGTAGCAGAATTACCAGAATTAATTCAGCAAATTAATCAAGTTGCAGGTCAAATTGATATTTTAATTAATAATGCTGCTATTGAAAAATATCGACCATTTCAGCACTATACTTTACAAGATATTCAGTCTACTTTGACCACAAATTTAATTGCAGGTATGGAATTAACACGCCTGATTTTACCAAGTATGTTAGCGCGAAATAGTGGTCATATTGTGAATGTTGCCTCTGGTTCTGGTAAAAAAGGAATGCCGTACAACAGTATTTATTCAGCTAGTAAAGCCGGTTTGATTATGTGGACTGATGCTTTACGCCAAGAATTAGCTGAGACAAATATTGGTGTGTCGGTAGTTTGTCCTGGATATACTGCAACGGGGATGTTTTCAGCTTTGGGAGTACCTGCGCCTAGTTTAGCGCGTGTTGCACCACCACAAGAAGTTGCGATCGCAATTTTAAACGCCATCAAGCAAAATCAAGCCGAAGTCATTTTAGATGGGTTGGTTTCTAAACTTTTATTTTCTAATTTTCAGCTTTTTCCCAAATTCGGTGACTTAGTTTTTAAATGGATAGGTGTCACTAAACTCAATAAAACTTGTGCTGAAAAGCAAATGCGAATTTGATAACTAATAATTTATTCTGACTCCTAAACTCCGACTTCTCAACTCTTATTTAATTAACAGGTTTAGATATCAATGTCTAATAATCATTATGATTTTATCATCATCGGCACTGGGGCTGGTGGTGGAACTTTAGCATATAAGTTAGCTCCTAGCGGTAAGAAAATTTTAGTTTTAGAACAAGGGACTTTTTTACCTAGAGAAAAGAACAATTGGGACACAAAACAAGTATTACAAAAAAACTACTATCGTACTAGCGATATTTGGTATGACCAAGATAATAAACCCATCAATCCAGCCGCACATTATTATGTAGGTGGCAATACAAAATTCTATGGTGGTGCGTTATTTAGGTTACGCGCAAGAGACTTTGAAGAAGTAATTCATCAAGGCGGAATTTCACCTGCATGGCCCTTAAAATATCAAGACTTTGCTCCTTATTACGACCAAGCAGAAAAACTTTACGAAGTACATGGTAAACGTGGTTTAGACCCGACGGAACCACCCACAAATTATGATTATCCCTTTCATGCTATTAGTCATGAACCTTATGTTCAAGAATTATATTTAGGTTTAAAAAATCAAGGTCTACATCCATTTTATTTACCTCTCGCCATTAAACTCAACGAAGTCAACCGTCATTTAAGTGCTTGTATTCGCTGTGATACTTGTGATGGTTTTCCCTGCATGGTTCATGCTAAAGGTGATGCGGAAGTGAATGGGATGCGTCCAGCGATCGCCTATAATAATGTCACACTAATTACTCAAGCCAAAGTTGTTCGTTTACACACTAGTCCATCTGGTCGAGAAGTCACACAAGTAGAAGCAGAAATTCAAGGACAGCCGCAAATCTTCTCTGGCAATATTGTGATTGTGGCTGGAGGTGCAATTAATTCCGCCGCATTATTACTCAAATCTGCTAACGATAAACACCCCCAAGGTTTAGCTAATAGTTCACAACTTGTAGGGCGAAATTATATGGTACATAATTGTGCAGTCGTCATGACCTTAAGCACAAAACCAAACCAGACAATTTTCCCCAAAACTTTAGCACTAACCGATTTTTATTGGGGTGAACCAGATTTTAACTATCCAATGGGTAGTATCCAATCACTGGGTAACATCCATAAAGATAGAATTATCACCTATGGGCCGCCATTAATGCCCAATATTGTTGCTGAAAAAATAGCGAATCATTCTCTGGCTTGGTGGGTAATGAATGAAGATTTACCCGATGAAAATAATCGGATATCTGTGCAAGACGAGAAAATTTTTATTAACTATCAAAATAATAACCAAATAGCTTTTAATCGCTTAATTCAACGCTGGATTAAAACTTTAAAATCACTTGATCAAGCTACAGCAAATCAGCAATTTTCATTACACATCACTCAAAATCTCGGCTTAGATGCTGTCGGTCATCAATGCGGTACTTGTCGTTTTGGCGAAAATCCCCAAACCTCTGTCTTAGACATTAATTGTCGTACCCACGACATTGATAATCTTTATGTCGTTGATGGCAGCTTTTTCCCTTCTAGTGCTGCTGTTAACCCATCTCTCACAATTATGGCCAATGCTTTGCGCGTAGGCGAACATTTATTAGCAAGAATTAAGTGACTCTCCAAGATTCGGGGTGTAGGGATGAAGGGGTGTAAGGGTGTAAACTGGATTTCTCACAAGAGAGAAATCCAGGGGTGTGGGAGGTGTGGGAGGATGGTGAAGAAATCTTTCCCCCCACCCCTGACAGGTGTAGGTGTTTTACAATTAGGAGGAGTTAAAACGGTAGAAATCGTGAACAGGAGTAGAAGGAAAAGAACTCCAGCGAAGAAGTTGAATAGAAAGATGGTTGAGTAAATTAGCAATCAGAGTTAACAATCCTTGGAGAAAACAAGACAGATGAGGTTGAGGATGAAGGTTAAGAGGTTGAGAAAATAAAATGTGCCGAGAAGGAAGTGTTTCTAGGTTAGGGGGAGAAGATTGATTTTCAGCCTCGCCACCAAGCATAACCATCCAAAGAGTAGAAACAGCGATGGCTAACCAAAGACGTTCAGCACGTTGAGGGTCAAGTAAACGGGTGTTGTGCCAATCCCAACCGTCAGACTTAACATCGCGGTAAACGCATTCAGTGCTAGGACGTAAACCGTACCAGAGTGTGGCAGCTCGTTGGCTCAAGGTCAGTCAGAATCAACCAAGGATCTTTGTCGCCAAGATCCCAACGGGCAAGTAATGTACATTCAACTCGATTGGTTACAAAGCAAATAATTCGACCTGACCAAGATGTTCCAGGCGCAGAAACCACATCTGCAAGTGGATGCCATATATTTTCATGTGGCAGGCGATAATTTCCTTGATGGTTAATGCGTAAAAACGGATGCCAGCCAGCAGCGACAATCAATTCATATAACCAACAAGCATACAGTCCTCTGTCAGCAGTAACCATAACATCAAACTCAGTTGGTATGGCATCTTTGATTGCTACTCACACCCTTGTCAAAAACCTACACCTGTCAGCCACACTCCCCACCCTCATTTGGAGCATCACTGAGAATCATTGCTCATGCGAAGGGGAAGATTTTCTGTCAACATAAATGTATAGGATAGTTTACAAAAACTTCATTACCGATAAATCCTTTGGTCAACCTATGATGCAAATTAGTGTAGAGGAATTAGCCGAACGTTTAGCTACTGACGATGCAAATATTCAGTTAGTAGATGTGCGAGAACCCCAAGAATTAGCGATCGCCAGTCTCCCAGGGTTTGTTAACTTACCGTTGAGTGAATATGCTAACTGGAATGAGAAAATTTTCACGATGTTGAATCCAGAAGCCGAAACCCTCGTCCTTTGTCATCACGGTGTACGTTCTGCTCAGATGTGTCAATGGTTAATTGCTCAAGGATTTACCAATGTCAAAAATATTACAGGTGGTATCGCAGCTTATTCCCAACTAGTTGACCCAGACATCCCACAATATTAGTCAATAGTCATTGGTCATTTTTCCTTGCTTCTTCCCCCTACACCCAAGGTTGGTGAGCGGAGCCGAACCACCACTCCCCACAATCAGCATTTATCCTGACGACATCTAACTTAAATGGTGAGAAAAATAAGTATCTACCAATACAACTTATTTGTAAAAATTGTGGGAAGATACTTAATAATTAAAAAATTTTAAATTCTCAGACAGCTTTTTTTTGGCTGAAAAGATTAATAGGTTCAGAAATCGCAACTTAATTAATGTTGCTGTCGGTAACTATAATAGAAATAAAAATTTTGCTATCTTAATTAACTAATATTAATCTTTTTTTGCATTAGCTCAAAAAATTTTTTTCAAACTTTTCTTAAATTTGCTTTCACTAATAGACACCTTATGGAAGTCCAGTTAACGAATCGACAACAGCACATCCTTTGGGCAACAATACGTCACTACATTGCGACAGCAGAACCTGTTGGATCAAAGGTTTTGGTGGAAGAGTATGACTTAGGTGTTAGCTCGGCCACAATTCGCAATGTGATGGGTGCATTAGAAAAATCTGGGCTACTTTATCAACCACATACCTCAGCCGGAAGAATACCTTCTGACTCCGGTTATCGCATTTATGTTGATCAGTTAATTACACCTTCGCTGCGAGACGCTACACGAACAGAAACCTTAGCCAAGGAAGTAGAACTGTCACTCCAACAACGCCTGCATTGGGAAGATTGGAGTTTGGAAGCCCTCATTCACGGAGCTGCACAGATTTTAGCTACATTAAGTGGTTGTATTAGCTTGATTACTATGCCCCAAACTTCAACAGCCTTAGTGCGACATTTACAGCTGTTGCAAATTGAAGCTGGTAGAATCATGCTAATTGTCGTCACAGATGGCTATGAAACTCATTCTAAAGTGATGGATTTGCCACCAGGAAAAGAGGATTCACAACTCGATGCGGAAGTCATTGATCGGGAATTGCAGATAGTTTCCAACTTCTTAAATAGTCATTTACGCGGGCGGAGTTTATTAGAAATAGCTAACTTAAATTGGAGTGAATTAGCTCAAGAATTTCAACTGTATGGCGAATTCTTGAAAAGTTCGGTTGCGGAATTAAGCCGCCGTACTCAAGTACCAGCCGCAACACAAATTATGGTGCGTGGTGTCACAGAAGTATTGCGTCAACCAGAATTTTCTCAATTGCAGCAAGTCAAAACAATTATGCAATTGCTAGAAGAAGAACAAGATAAATTATGTCAATTAATCTTTGATGAACCAGAGACAGAAGATGCGAGTAAATCTAGGGTGACAGTGCGAATCGGTGCAGAAAATCCATTAGAGCCGATACGTACTTGCAGCTTAATTTCTTCTACCTACCGTCGAGGTTCTGTGCCGATTGGTAGTGTCGGTGTTTTAGGGCCAACGCGCCTAGATTACGAAAGTGCGATCGCAGTAGTAGCCGCCGCCGCCGATTACCTTTCCGAAGCTTTCAGTTAACAGTTTTTTTCGCAATCCCACGGAATAATTTTGTATCTTTAGTAACCCTTGATGATTTGACTTCATCTAGGTTTTAATGGAATTTCCTACCTCATACGTTTCAACTTTACAGAAATTCTAGGGTATCATCTTGGAAACTAGGACTGTTCCCAAACAAGTGAAACGCATTTTGTGAGGAAGAATCACACTTGCAGATAGGCTAGAGAATTCAGTCAATGATCAAAGTTGTGGGATTGTTGTTAATGGCCGGATTTTGGTTATTCATGCTTTATGACTGTATTCGCAATGAACCAGACAAGCGATTATGGCTGTGGGTTTTAATTATTGTCAACTTTTTTGGGGCGATCACTTACTGTTTTCAACGTTGGATACCGCGAGAACATTTCCCAGTTTTGAAGTATTGGAAGAACTTGACAAGTAGCCGTAAACGGCGGAAAGCAAAAGTAAAAGCCAAAAGTATCAAGCAAGCTGCTAATTATGTAAATTTCAGTCATCATCTTCCAGATGAATTGGAAAACTTTGATCAAGCAGCAGCCGCAAATCAGCAAGATTTTAACAACGAAGATGACCATCTCCAAACCCTTTGGAACGAAGTATTTATTGATATTAAAAATAAAAAATTTACTTCCGCCAAATCTTATTTAGAAACTATATTAAAAATAGACCCAGATTATAAATATGGTGATGCTTCTTTAATGTATGGCGAAACATTGTTTGCTTTACAAGAACTGGAAACCGCTAAACATCATCTAGAAAATCACATTCAAAATTGGAATCACCCACAAGCTTATATCATCTTGGCTGAAATTCTCTCTCTCCAGGGAGATGTGGAAACTGCACGTAATTATCTCGAAACAATTATTGTTAAAATTCAAGAATCTTCCTATTTCCACTACAAACGTAAACGACTTGTCAGTAAAGCAGCCAAACTATTAAGAACCATAAAGCGTTAAAATAAACTTATTTTCAAGTTTATGTTGCGGCAAGTATCTCTATTTTCCCTTTGGGTTGGATTTGTGGTTTATGCTTTCTTTTTAGCACCACCTGATCAACCTGACACATTTGAGTTAATCAAGAAACTTTCTATCGGTCAGTGGCAAGGGATTAATCCTTTAATTATTTCGTTATTCAATATTATGGGAGTTTGGCCGCTCATTTATAGTGCAGTAGTCTTTACTGATGGGAGATGTCAAAAAATACCTGCTTGGCCGTTTGCAACTGCATCTTTTGGTGTGGGTGCTTTTGCTTTATTACCTTATTTATTTCTCCGGAAACCAAATCAAGAATTTTTTGGCAAAAAAACTATTTTCATCAAGCTGCTAGATTCTCGTGTGACTGGTATTATACTCACCGTAATTGCAAGCATATTAGTTGGTTATGGTGTGCAAAGTGGAAACTGGCAAGATTTTATCCAACAGTGGCAAACTAACCGCTTTATCCATGTGATGAGTTTAGATTTTTGTATGCTGTGCATATTATTTCCGGTGTTGCTAGGAGATGATATGGCACGTCGAGGCTGGAAAAATCATCAAATATTCTGGTTAATTGCTTTGGTTCCGTTATTTGGGCCATTGATTTATTTGTGTTTACGTCCAGCTTTACCGGAAGTTGAGACAACAGGTATATCCAAGCAACAAGCGACTGTTAATTAAAAATTAAGATACCCGACTTCTTTTAGTATTCGGGTATCTGAGAGTTCATTTCATACTTCATACTTTAGACTTTATACTTCAGATTTTTTCTCTTCCTTTAGGGTTTTGCATCCTTTGAGGTTGTTGAGAATAATTTAGATGTTCTTAGGCTAATTAAATTTGATGATGAAAAAACTTATATTATGGCTAATATGGGTTGGATTCATTATTTATATTGTGTTTTCTGCCCCACCACTGCACCTTGAAGAAACCCTAAAACTACTCAAGAATATACTGACTTTTAATTTAAGCGCAGTTAATCCCATTATTGTTGCTTTATTTTCATTGGTTGGGATTTGGCTTTTAGTTTACAGTGGTTTGTTGTTTATTGATGGCAGAATGCAACAAATTCCCTTTTGGCCTTTTGCCTTAGCATCAATAGGTTCAGGTGTTTTAGGACTTTTACCATATCTAGCTTTACGTGAACCTAATCAAGAATTTTCTGGACAAAAGGATACATTTTTGCGCTTGTTAGATTCTCGCTTGTTCGGGATAATTTTGAGTTTAAGTACTATTGTGATAGTTGCTTATGGCTTATTAGGTAATTGGGCAGATTTTGTGCAACAATTTCAAAGCGATCGCTTCATTAATGGCATGAGTTTAGCATTCTGCCTATTCTGTGTTTTATTCCCCACCGTTTTGGGTGATGATATGGCGCGTCGTCGCTGGAATAGTCCCGCAATCTTTTGGACAGTATCACTTATCCCTTTAATTGGTATATTGGCTTATCTGAGTTTACGTCCGTCTTTACAAACAAATCTTACTCAAGAATTTGCGGTAATAAATAGATAATTTTACTTTAGCGATCGCTGCATGTACAAAAATAGATTATGGGTATTACTTTCCTCATAATCTATTTTTTGCAAGCAGCCTAATTATTAGTGGGAATTGTAAGCAACCAAGTGCAGTACATCTCGAACTACACTAAAACCATTTAAATCCCACAGTAAATAAGCGAGAAAACCAATCATAGCTAAACGACCATTCCAAAGTTCTGTTTGAGGAGTTAATCCAGCTTCAAACGCATTTCGATCTTTGCCATTATATGCAGTTTCAGTTTTATCGCTAGGATAACGTTCCATTGTTAAATTTCCTAAATAATATAATTACATCTCTTATAGTAATTACCAAACTACATCCTATTATCTGTCTCTAGTTTCAAATCACCAGTAAATCTAGAGAAAGAGCTTACTCATAAAATTACTCTTACAAAGGATGAGTGTTTTGGTTTATAAATACATAGTTTATAATTTATCAAAATTTATTAATACAAATAATTACCAACTAGAAAATAGTAATAACTACTTTAGTCAGAAGTAATCCAAATTTTATTTTTATTAAACAATAAGCATTATTAGACGCTAAATATCAGGTATAAGGGAATTTTCTTACTTGATATTCTGCGGATTCAATCATCTGAAAATTCTTGCCTAATGCTTGCCCGAATTTATTATCAATCGCTGCTAAGTCTGCTTGAGAAATAGCTTGCCATTGTTCTCTTGTGGCCCAACGAATAATGAAAGTTACTTCTGAGGGGTTGTTTGGGTTAATCCAAACTTCTTTGCTGAGGAAGCCTGGATACTTTGCTAATGCTGTTGTCCAAATTTCTGCATCCTTTTGGATAAAAGTTTCGCGCAGATTTGGGTCAACCTGAAATTTTAGCAGTTCTATAACCACACCCATTGATTCCTTATGTTTGCTAATTTGCCAAAATAGAGATGTAGGCTAGAATTAACTCCGCTTCCAGCATAGCTTGATTGCATACACTCAAGAGCAAGGAGGCTGGTTTGAAATAAATAACAGGAAGGACGTATGGACAGCAACAACTGGTTGCAACAGCTAATGATGGTGGGAATTGGTACAACGTCTTTGGTGGCAGAAAAGCTGCGTGAGGTGAGTGATGAATTAGTCAAAGACGGTAAGCTGAACCCTGAGCAAGCTAAGGCAGTAATGGATGATATTGTACAGCAGCTAAAGTCAGAGCAAGGCAATTGGGATGCTCAAATGCAACGACAAATGCGGAATATGTTGCAGGATTTAGGAGTGGCGCGTCAGTCTGAGGTGGATGAACTCCGAGGGAGAATAGACCGTTTAGAACGTCAAGTACGCGATTTAGAAAATAAGCTTTGGCGTTAAGATGTGCTTTGTGATTTAAACTAAATGTGTCCTGTTGGTATTGCTTTTACCAAACGACCTCAGTATGGAGGACTAATTTTGAAAGCAATTTTACTCAGCGTGGGTGTCATGCTAGTTTGTGTGGTGGTTTTAGTATTAGCGCAATTAGGCGGTAAACCGGATACTGCCGTTGCTGCTAATTTAACCCAAGCGCAATCATCACCCACTATCATTACAAAAAACGATACTCTGATAGCAAATAACACTATGTCTGATAAAAACGTTGTCACAACTCCTTCTGGACTAAAATACGTTGAAATCAAAGAGGGAACTGGGGCAACTCCTCAGCCTGGCCAAACAGTTGTAGTTCACTACACTGGTACTTTAGAAGATGGGACTCAGTTTGATAGTTCTCGCGATCGCGGTCAACCTTTCCAGTTTAAAATCGGCATTGGACAGGTAATTAAAGGTTGGGATGAAGGACTCAGCACCATGAAAGTTGGCGGTCAGCGTGAGTTGATTATCCCTTCAGCGTTGGGTTATGGTTCCCGTGGTGCAGGTGGCGTAATTCCACCTAACGCTACCCTAATTTTTGATGTGGAATTGCTTGGTGTTAAATAAAGTCTGAAGTGTGAAGTATGAAGTCTGAAAATTTCAGACTTCATACTTCATAGTTAATAATTTGGTCTGGCTAAGTTTTTAAACTTGGTATATTGCGGGTCGAATAATAATTTCACTGTACCTGTTGGGCCATTGCGGTGTTTTGCTACTATGACTTCAGCAATGCCGCGATCGGGGGTATCTGGTGAATAATATTCATCGCGGTATAACATAATAACTAAATCTGCATCTTGTTCAATCGAGTTGTGAACAATAATATTATTGGCTACAAAGTTGTGCAAGCCAGGAACAGTTAGGTCAAACACTTCTTCCTCTCCACTTAATTCAATTGAAACTATTTCATCCCAATAAACATCGCTGTTGGCAAGTGTAAGTAGTTGATTTGATTTAACAAGCTTGGCTACTTTTAATGCTCTTTCTCTACTTAAATTTGCTTTGTAAAGTGTAGAGCCACAATAAGATGTTCCTAGGGAGGAATGTAATAGCCTTGTAGTTAAACCAACACTTGGCATTGCAGGTACAACTAGTGTTTTCCAAACATCTTTGGGAATTATGTCTCTGTTTGGGTTATGAATTGATTTTTGCAAGTGTTGAGCAATTTGTTGTAATGAACTTAGCTTATATTCTCCTACTGCTCTAACTTTTTGGATAAATAACTCAAGGTCAGGCTTACCAGTAATTGTTACATGATATTGGTTTCTACCTTTGCCTATTTGAGGAATTATCTTGAGCTTGGCATTAATACCAAGCCTTAACAAAAGTGTTTGTACATCAAACGCTAATCTCTCACTACTGCTGGCATAATACGCAATAGGTCTTGGTCTTTTACCAGCAACTAATTTAATACAACCATCTGTACTCCAAAGGTGTCGTAAAAAGCAGGCGATTAACTCTTGTGGTTGTGAGAATAATTCTTGAGGTACAAATTTTTTGTAAGACCTTAAACCAAAAATTCCGAGGGAATCTAACCATTTAGCAATGGGATTTCTCACATTATGAGTAAGACGTTGTGCTGCGGATAAATAAACTTGATACCAGCCTCGTTCAGGCGAGATTTTAGGAACAATTGAATCTCCAAAAAATTCTCTGGCTAAGAAAGCAACATTCTCTGCTAAATCTATCTCTTTGGTTGTGTACTGTATCACATGACGTGGAAGTGTACAGCCGTCACCAATTAAATGTCCTAATAATGCAACTTCGGCATAGGTCATTGTTTGTTTACCAGAACTAGGAATATGTCTTGGTAAACATAGATGTTGGTTAAGATTTAATTCATCAAGCCTTCTCCAGCCATTAATAGTTAAAAATTTATGATTACCTGTGGCACGAATTTTTCGTCCTAATCGAGTTTTGATGGTAAATACAGGCTTGATTCCTGTAGAAAAAGCATGGCTAACAATTGCCCTTTCTAATTGCATTGTAAATTCATTCAATGCCCAAACAGCAAAACCTGATTGACCAACTAATTCTTTAATTGGTACTTGTAATCCACTATCTGCCAATGTGATTAAACTATCACCAGTTAAACAACCTGATTCTCTCAAATCAGATAACATTGGGCGCTTGTTGGTACGTGCTTCTACACCGCGACTTAACTGTGATAAAGCAATTATAGGTACAGATAATTCACGGGCTAAACCTTTGAGACTGCGTGTGATGCGAGATAATTCTTGTACGCGGTTATCGCCTGCGCCTTCCATTAATTGCAGGTAATCTATGATAATCAAGCCTAAGTCTGCACCTTGTTCAGCTTGCAATCTTCTGGCTTGCGATCGCATCTCGTTGACTGTTATATTCGGCGTATCATCGATATAAAGTGGAATCTCGGAAAGCATACCAATTGCCCGACTTAACGGTTCCCACTGGGTTTGGCTGATACGTCCACTCCGCAAATAACCAGATTCAATTCCCGCTTCACTAGCTAATAGTCGTTGTACTAGCTGTTCTTTTGACATTTCTAAGCTAAACACAGCCACTGGTAATTTATATAAAGCAGCGATATTATGACCTAGGTTCAAACAAAAGGCTGTATTGTGAACACAGATATCGTTAGCGACAAAATTGTGTGTTTCAGGAATTGTTAAGTCATAGACTTGTTTGTAACCTATTAACTCAATCGCTACAATTTCATCCCAATAGATATCACTAGTAGCTAACTGTTGTAGTTGTAAGTTTTCTAAAGCAGTTGCTAAATTCCACAGCCGTTCTCTTTTTAAAGCACGTTTACCGACGTGTATATTTGTAGAGTTTTGAATACCAGCACGTTTGGCTAAACTTGCCCAAGATTCGTTGCCTTTAGCTACTGTTATCTGTTCCCAAATTTCAACTGGAATAAAGTCACAGTTAGTTTGATATCTTTTTTGTGAGATTGCGTCTGCAACTTTTTTTAAGGCTGCTTCTTTACCAAAAATCCCAATTTCAGAAATAAATGTTTTGATACTTTGGGCATCAGTAATATCTAATTGCCAAGCTTGTCTGCGAGTGTCTTGATATTTTACCGAACGTTTTTTCAGTCTGGCAATAATGCCAAATCGCAATAATAAATGTTGTATTTGTCTTGCTAGTTTTTCGCTGACAGAACAGTAACCTAATTGGGATTGACCGCTTGACAGTAAAGTTGCCCATCCATCTGTAGCAAATAGACGATTGAGAAACATAGCTATTTGCGATCGCTCTAACTGAAATACAATGGCTGGTACTGTTTTAGCATGAGCATCTTTGCCCCATAACCCTAGTTCTTCTAACCAATTTGCTAAAGAGTTTCGGCTGGCTTTGCTGATGCTAGTAAATCCATGAGGTGCAAATTCCTCTGGTTCAGTTTCGAGAAGTGTACACAGTTGTTTAAAGGTATCAAAATTTGGTACACATTGCCCTTGCTGCCAAATACTAAACAAAGCTGGACTAACATTTAACTCATAACTCAATTGTCTAGCAGTTAAACTTTGAGACTGAACTAAAGTTTTTAAGCGTTGAGCAAACAGATGTCTTTGACTAGCAATAAATTCTAAATCACCTCGAACACAAAGTGATGGTGTGCGTTGTCCTTGGGAAGTCTCCCAGCGCACAGCTAAACCACCAAAATCAGCCACAGCTTGAGAAAATTCTGCTTGTAGTAACGGATTACTATTTGTAAATCTGGGATTGCTATTAGTTAAACCACCATCACCAATTAAATAGGCTAGTAATTTCACCTCACATTCACGCAAAGTTTTTGTCCCAAATACATCTACTTTGCGCGGTACAGCAATTCGCTCTCCAACTTGGATATTTGCTAATTTTTGCCAACCTTGAATGGTTAGAAATGGATGGGTAATTGTGGTTTCAATGGTTCTTCCTAGGCGAGTTGTCACCCGAAAAACAGGTTTTATACCATCATCTACAAATGCTGATGGTTGAGTAAAGCTAAATTTCCAGTTATCATTTAACGTCAATAAGGAGCCTTGACGTTGTTTATACAATTGTTCAATTGTCGTAATTTGTCCATCTGCCAAGACAATTTCCGCATCAAAACTGAGGCATTTGCCCATTGACGGCCTGCCAGCGACGATAATCAAATCAGAACGCTGAAAACCGCTAGTCATGGCATCTAAATCATAAAAGCCACAAGGAATTCCTGGTAAAGCGACACCTTGATGGCGTGTTTCAATATCTTGAAAAGTATTGACTAAAGTATCAGAAATATGGACTAAACCTGATTGGGGTCGTTCTTGGGTGACACCAAAAACTTTTTGTTCTGCTTTGTCTAAAACTATGGGTAACTCGGTTTCTGTCTCGTAACCAAGATGGACAATTTCGTTACCAGCTTTAATTAACTGTCGCCGCAGGTATTTTTCCATGACTAACCCTGCTAAAGCGTCGATGTTAACAGCAGAAACTGTTCTGTCTACGAGGGTCGCTAGTTTATTTCTCCCGCCAATCCGCGCTAGTAAATCATTATCTGCTAACCAACTGGTAATGGAGAGTAAATCTGTGGGTTTACCTTGGGCATGGAGGCGCAGGGCGGCTTGATAAATATCTTTATGGGCGCTAATGTAAAATGCTTCAGGAACTAAGCGATCGCTAACTCGCCCAATCGCTTCTGGATCTAGTAAAATTCCCCCCAAAATCGCTTCTTCTGCTTCAATATTTTGGGGTGGTAGGCGATCGCTACCATCGCCTTGAAAATTTAATTCTTCCGCCATATACGATTTTGGATGAGTAATGAGGATTCTCTATTACCCTTATAGTCCAAAATCTAGGTAATTACGGAGGCGGCAGAAGGCTGAAGACTAGAAAACTTGTACTGTAAGCTTTTTGTCTTTAACCACAGATTTAACACTGACAAAATATCTGTGTACATCTGTGGCAGAACCTCAAAAAAATCGTTAGCTGGCAACGACTTCAAAGTCGATTTGCGCTGTAACGTCTGAGTGCAACTTGATTTCAGCTTTGTAAGTACCCAGCTTACCAATGTCGGGAATTGTAATCCCACGACGATCAACTTCTTGACTGGTAGCTGCTTGAATTGCATCGGCAACATCTTGAGTGGTGACAGTACCGAAGATGGCTTCGTTTTCACCAACTTGTTTAGCAATTTTTAGACTGCCAACTTTTTCTAAAGCTGCTTTTTGTTCTAAGGCTTGTTGCTTGAGTTCCAATTGCCGTTGACGTTCTTGTTCACGACGGCGTTCTACTTGTTTGAGAATACCAGGAGTGGCGCGGGTTGCCAAACTCTGGGGAATAAGGTAATTTCTAGCATAGCCAGGAGCAACTTCTACTAAGTCACCTAATTTGCCTAACTTGCTGACATCTTGAGTTAATACTAACTGAACGCGTTTCGCCATTGTTTTGTTGTTTTTCCTGTAAAATCTCAATAACTTGGGTTGCAGCCGGATAACCTACATGAGTGTAGCTGTATCCCAAGGGGCTTTGTCTATACCCTAAAGCTTACAGATCCTAGCGAAAGGCGGGGGGCGATCGCAACTGTTTAGTAAGTTAAAAGTTAAAAATCAAAAGGCAAAAGAATAAAAATTTGGATTAGCAAGGGTTTCCGACTTCGGGGGTTTAATTAAAGATTTTGCGAACTTGTTTTTTGACTGTCCGTAGGGTTGTCTCCAATTGACTTGGTTTGGCTGGGGCGGGAATTGCCGCAGGTGGTATGGCAGGATTTAGATTACGGTAGTACTCCCAAATTTCCCAGTAAGGACAGCCTGGTTGAATATGAATCCCTGCCCAATGGAGGAATTGTAAAGGTTGATTAACTGTTGGGTCAATGAGAATCTGACCTTGTTGTTGGAACTGGGGACTACCTGCCCAATTGCCTGGGGCTTTCTCTGGGCGACGCACAATGTTAAAGCGACGGGGAATGCGCCGCAGCAGAAGGTAGTTGAGAATAGGTTGATCAGAAACTTTTTCGCTAAAGTCAAAATATTCTGGATGGGCAGCACACTCAGCAAAGGTGTCGTATAAATCTTGTTCCGAAAAAATGTTTTTCTTTGAACCCCAAAAACCACTGTTAAAAATATCTTTGGTTTCAGCTTGAGTAAATACCTTTGCTTCTACAACATAGGGACTGAAGACATTTTTTATCCCACCCAAATGTTGATAATCGCAACAAATAAAGTCGGATTCTGCTAAATATTGAAAGTTATTACTGAGTTTCTCAAAAACAACAACATCGGTATCGATGTACAAAAATTCATCAAAGGGGCCAAACCAACAAGCTGGTTTGCGGAGTTTATTCGGACTGGCAAAAAACTTACCGCCAAAAATATCAAATAGTTTTTGGGAGAGGTGACTGATAAAATCTAAATCTTCATATAACTGCACTCCATAATTTTGGTTCAGCAGTGCAGCTATATTGTGGTAGTTTTCATCATAGGGAATCATGACAATCGGGATATCCGGGTCTGTTAACCGGATGCTATTTAACAGAGCGATCGCATGATCTGTGACCTTATCATTGGCAAAAATATAAATTCCCTGACTCATCTTACTTACCTCCTACTGCCAAGCCTAATTTTTTGAGAATACGTTTACCTAAACTCGGCGGTGCATTATAAGCTTTGGGTTTAGTGGTAAATTTTGGTCGCTGTTCTGGTGCTTTTAAATAACGATAGTGCAAGAAAATATCTCTATAGGGAAAATCAATATTTTCTCCAGCACACAAGCGATTAAAAAGTTTAGAAGACAAGCCAATATAATGCAGAAAAGTTAATTTATTCCCTTTGTCGTAGAGAACCTCATCTTGATTGATAAAATGTGGCGAATTAGCACAACAACCAGTTAATTGATTTTCGGGCAGATTCAGAGCAAAGTTATAATAAGATACATTACTCTTCATTCGCATATAATTCAAAACTGACTGGTTAGGAGCGCCCATATACAAAATTTCTGAGTCACCATTATTTAATTGTGTAAGTAACCATTCTCTTTGTTCTGGGGGAAATACACCGCGCTTAGAAGCATAAAATCCAGAGCAGAAAATTTCCGATTCTATGCGCTCTTTGCTAAATACTTCGTACAATTTTGGCGATGAAACTTTAAATATATGAGCAGGGTCTTTATATTGAAAGTCGTAGGCGACAAAATCATACTCATCTAACTTGGCAAACACAAAATCTAATGGCTGCATTACTAATGTGTCAGCATCCAAATAGATAAACTTTTCAAAATAACTACCTGGGTCAAAAGCACAATAACGGCGATTTTCACCAACGCGATAAAATTTCTTAATGCCTTTCGCTTGCCAAGTTTCAATAGCTGTTGGGTGAGATTGCCAAACGCGATGAGAAAATTCTTCCCAACGAGCAAAAATTTCTGGATCTTCTAAAAGCGTGACATTTTTTCGGGATGCAACTTCGGCACGTACTAAATCTATTTGATCGTTATAAGCAATCACGCATACCGGCACATCGCCAGCATTAACTTCGATGCTATTGAGTAAGGCTACAAGTTGGTTGTAGACATAATCATTAGCCAAAGTATAAATGCCATTTGTCATAAGTTTTATCCATTATTTTTCACAAAATTTGCCAGCCAATTCAGCAGATTTAATTTATGCAGAATAATTTGACGAGCTTCTGCGATCGCATCTTTAGCTGCATACCAAGCATCAGGTGTAGCAGTGACTTCTTGAATGTAAGCAATGCCTTTTTCATCTAAGCTGGGTAATCTTAAAAAACTCCCAGGTGGTAATAATTTATCCGCAGCCGGGCCGCCATAGTATATTGGCAAACACCATGCTAGTAGAGCATCCCAAAGTTTTTCACTTACATACCAATTATTATCTGCATAGTTTTCAATCGCCAGATTGTAATAATACGGAGCCATGCCATACCATTTATTACCTAGCTCACCCTGAGATTTTGCTGATGTCGGTAAATCACGCCCGTACAAATCAAATTTAATGTTGCTTGATTGCATGGATTGTAAAAAACTTAAACGCTGACGATGGTTAGCTGTGCGGTTAATTCCAGAAGTAATCCAACTACAGGAAGAGACTTTTTCTGGCGGCGGCATTTCATTTAAATCTTTAAATGAGTTGCTGTGATACCAAATCGCTGGCATATATTCGGGAACTGGGGCAAAGTCATCGGGGCCAGATACATAACCACAATATTCTTGGGCGACTTGGTAAACTTTTTTATGTTTTTCTACTACCTCTTCTAAGGGTGGTTCGCGCATCAGGTAAATAATTTTTTCTTTGCTAACTCCCCGGAGAGAAGAGGCAAAATTTGATTCTGGTGCTGGCTGTTTTTTCTGCCAACGACTTAACCAAGTTTCCTTGGGCTTTTTGAGGATATGGGGAAAATCAAACTGATACATCAATAAAAATTCAGGCTTGTTTGCTAATGCCTGAATTTGAATATTTTGCCAAACTCCAAAAGGATGGGGTGTTTGTTGCCACAGCCAATCGCCTTGGGTTTTTAAGGCTTTATAGCTGCTAATCATACCAACGGTTGTAATTTGCATTTGGTTTATTTGGATTGCAATTAAGCTACAAGTTGCGGACGATAAGATTCATCAACATAACTGAGAATTTTGGCAGCGCGATTTTCCCAAGAAAATTGTTTAACAAATTCAATTGTTTCGGGATAACCATCAATTTTTTTGGGATGAGTTGCTAAAACTTGTTGTAGGGCAGCGGCAAATTTTACAGGGTTATCTGGTTCACACCAAGCTGCGATCGCCACAGTATTTTTAAATTCCATTAATGAGGGAATTTCTGTAGACACAATCGGATTTCCCGATGCTAAATAATCAAATAATTTTAAGGGTGAAGTAAAGGTAGCTGCTTGTCCTGAACAATGGGGATGAGCCAAAATATCAGCAGCTTGTAATAAAGGTGCTAATTCATCATGCAAAACATGACCCAAAAAACAAATATTATCTGTTTGTTTGGTTTGGGCTAATTGTTGATAATGTGCAACTTCGCTTGGTTTACCACCAGCACAGGCAAACTGCACATTTGGCATTTGTTTGGCAACATCAATTAAAATATCAATGCCTTTAAATTGTTGGAGCGCCCCGGCATAAACTACTAAATGCGATCGCTGATTTCTTAGTAGCTTATCTCGCCACGCGGTGGCTTTTTCGGGCTGTCTCTCCATAAATAAGCGGTTGAATCCATTATGGATTTTAATGAGTTTTTCCGGCGGCATTCCATGTTTAATCATGCTGTCTCGGACTGTATCTGCCACTGTGACAGCCACTTGAAATAAGGGATGATTAACGATTTCTGGTTCAAATTGCTTATCTTCATGGTGGTGATGCTCATAAATTGCTGGCACACCATTTTTAATTGCCGCTTTGATAAAATTCCAATTCCAAGCATGAACAATTTTCGTCGTTGCTCGGATATGAAAGGGAAAATAATACTTGGTGGCGATGGTTTTAGAATTAGTAAATTTATTTTTAAAATAGTCAACAGGCCAAGGCATTGGTAGCCTAGCTACTTTGAGTTTATCTTGCAAATTGTAATATTTAACAACGCTTTCTGGCGGTTGTTCTGGTTGAAAAGGCTGCAATAAATGAACAGGATTCATTGCTGACAAGCCTCTTTGGGGATAAATTAAAACTGTAGGACAACCTAAGTTTGCAGCTCCATTGGCAGCATTAGCCGCCTGCACATAATAAGCATCTGGTTTAGGCAGTTCTTCTGTGAGAAAGAAGTTATAGTTTTTTTGTAAACTCTGGTTTGGCATAAAATTTAAATTTTGTCTTCAAATTTTTGGAGTTTATCAAGCAGGTCAATGGCAGAACTATAAGCACTGGTAATAAATTGATTTTGTTCTTCCGGGCTGTAAATTGTATTGTCAGACAGAGATTGCAAACTATTCAAAATAATATTTAAGCAGTCATGAAACTCAGAGAACATTAAAATAAAGTGTTGATATTGATCATTGAGGTTTTGATTGGCTTCTGTGGACGGTAGAAATCGCCCTTGAATTTGCGTTTTCAAGACATCTTGAAAAATATCAATGGTGGTGATAATTCTGAGAGCAGATTTATAAGATTCTTCGATTAATTCTTGCTGTTCTTGGACATTATCAATCAAATCATCTATGAGTAAACCCAACACCCCAATCATCGAGTTGAGACGGGTACGAATTTCGTGAGAAATACGGGTTAAACTTTGATGTTGTTTTGTCTTATCATCTGGGCGATCGCCAAATTGCATCGCATACAGGCGAGAATAGTAACCACCTTTTTGTAAAAGTTCTTCGTGGGTTCCTACCTCCATAACTCGTCCTTGGTCGAGGACGGCGATTTGGTTGGCTTTTTGGACTGTGGAAAGGCGGTGGGCGATGACTAAGGTGGTGCGATCGCGGCTTAAATCATCCAATGCTTCTTGGACTAAGCGTTCGGAGACGGTATCTAAGGCGCTGGTGGCTTCATCTAAAATTAGAATTTCGGGATTTTGCAGTAAGGCGCGGGCGATGGCTAATCTTTGTCTTTGTCCCCCAGATAACATTACGCCGCGATCGCCAATTAAGGTTTCAAATCCTTGGGGTAATTTGCTGATAAACTCATAGGCATTCGCTCGCTTGGCGGCACTGATAATTTCATCTTCCGTGGCTTCTGTGCGTCCGTAGGCAATGTTATTTTTGATGGAATTATTAAACAGAAAGGTGTCTTGACTAACAATTCCCATCTTCTGGCGTACAGATGCAATATCAAATTTTCGTAAATCTACGCCATCAAGGGTAATAGAGCCGGCGATCGGGTCATAAAATCGCGGTAACAGGTCGGCTACGGTTGATTTCCCAGCTCCAGAACCACCCACTAACGCCAAAGTCGTACCACGGGGTAAAAACAAATCCACATCTCTGAGAACTAACTTCTCATGGCCAGGATAGGCAAAGGAAATGCAATTAAAATGAATCCCTTCTTTTAACTGTGTATAGATAAGTTCACCTTGAGGCATAAAAGGTTTATTATCTAACCGCAAAAAGTCTGTAACAGCTTCAACACTAGCACTAGTGTTAGCAAAACTACTCCGCAGTCCGTTTAACTGTGAAATTAAGGGCAACAATCGCAACAGTATTAATAAATATGTGAGTAATACTGCCGAAAGTGAAGCAATTTGGTTAGCGAAAAAAGTTTTACTCAAAAATACAATCAAAATTAAGGCAGTAATTCCCATCACCTCACTCAACGGTGCGATGATTTCAGAATTAGCTTGAGATTGAAAATCGGCTTTTTCTCGTTCTCGAATTAATTTTTGGATTTTGCGATATTCTGTATTTTCATTACCTGTTGATTTCACTAACCGAATACCGTTCAAAGTCTCCAGCATTGCTATAGAATAAGCCTTCGACATTTCAGCTAGTTGCTTACCAAATTTTTTGGCGCGGCTAATGGCATACTGATTTACTAAAGTTACTAAAGATAGTAAAACTGTAGAAGCTAAGGTTAACTGCCAAGAAATTGATAGTAATAAGCCAATAAATACTAAAATTGTAATTGCTAAAGTAGCTAATTTAAATGTATTACCAATCGCCGTTGCCGAGCGGCCAATTTCTCCGCCAAGACGGTTGATTAAATCACCCACTTTCATCTTGGCATAATAATCAATATCAATTTCTAGTAATAATTTTAATCCGGCTTCGCGCATGTCTGACATCAACATCCGCGTCAAAGAGTTAGAAACTAATGAACTGGTATAGGTTGCTAAATTCTTGCAAATAATTACTACAATAATTGCCCCAGCCATGACAACTATGCGGTAATTCTCTGGCACTCCATCAAAGGGAGTCATGATTTTTCTTAAAACTGCTGGGGCTTTCGTTAAATCAACATCCTGCCCGACAATTTTTAAAATCACCGGCACAATTAAAGCTGTGCTGACACCATTAAATAAAGCTCCAGAAAATCCCAAAAATATAGTCAGCAGAATTAAACCTGGATATGGCTTGGCAAATCTTAATAGTAACTGCTTGGTGGACATTGTAGATTTATCAAATTTTATATCTTCTCGATAGGTAACAATTCAGAACTCAGAAATCAAAAGTCAGACTTAAAAACTATGTCAGCTTAACTAAGCCAAAGACTGAAAAGCATTTTACTAAATTTTCAACATCTAACTTCTGAATTCTGGCTCCTCAATTCTGACCTCAATACAATATTATTCCTCAAGTAATTACCAAACCAGCTAATCTTGAAATAATTATTCTGCACTTGGCTTTTGCTATGAAAAATTATGTTAAGACGGGCATTAGCCTATCATTTAAAACTTCTACTTACAACCGCGCAATTACTGACTCAAGGGTGGCTGCCATCGCTTCAATGCTATATTTTTCTACACATCTTTGTCTGGCTTTTTTACCACGTTCATTGGCTGCATCTAAATCTTGAAAAATGATTTGAATTTGCTCTGCCAGTTGTTCAGGACAAGCAGGTTCCGCTAAATAACCTGTGTCGCCTAAAATTTCGGGAATATCACCTACCCTTGTGGATAATACAGGTTTAGCCATTGACATTCCATCTGTGAGTTTGAGTGGGAATTGCGCTCGTGTTTCGGGGGTGTCTCTTTGGGGAACAACCACAACATGAGCCGCCGCCACCACATCAGGCATCACATCTGCGGGATAATTGGGTAATTTGATGATCCAATGTCCCCATTTTTGGCGGAGTTCTTCATCATAATTGTCATAGGGACTACCACCAACAATTACTAATCTCAAGTCTGGTTGATTGAGTTTATCCAAAGCCATTAACACATCTTCTAAACCTTTATATGGTCTGGGTGCGCCAGGAAACATTAAGAGACGATAATCAGATAAACCATAGCGATGCCTACTAGCTTCCGGCTGATATTTAGCCGGGTCAAATAAAACTGTATCTTTGCCATTAGGGACAGAAATACCCCCAAAACGTTTTTGTAAAAAGCTAGTATGTGTGGTGATGGCATCGGCACGCTTGACTAAACTTTCCATCCATTTCACATATAAAGGATGATGAGGAATTCTTAAAACTCCATCTTTTTTTAAGATGTCTTTAGCTAACTGTTTAATGCTGGGTTTATAATGCCAATTATCACCACCAAACCAGCTAAGTTCCCAATCATCTATGTCTACAATGACTGGCTTTTTACTGGATAATTTTTTAATAAGTGCTACCCCAAAGCTGGCTGGCTGTGGTTTAATTGCGTAGATAATATCGCCATCAATTAATTTTAAAATCTTGCCGATAGATTTGAAGAAACCTGGATAATTGCCACCTACTACAGTTTTTAATTTAGCTTCTGGGGGAATAGCACGATATAATTCTTTTTCAAATAAGAAGCCGATAATTTCTACTTCACAACCTAATTGATTTAAGGCTTTTTCTAACAGCGAAGCTCGAATGAAACCATCATTAGTTGATAAGTTCCAAACGAGTATGGAAATTTTAGGTTTATTTTGCATCCTTAATAATATTCCTTGAATAATAAATTATTTCTGCCGCCAGGGGTTTTTAACTTGATCTGGCAAAAATAACTGCGCAAGTTTATCAAATATTCTCGTATATAAGGAACGAGTAATATTTTTAGCGTACTGGGGTCGATAAGGATAGGTACAATGCAATACTTTAATTTCTTGATCAATTTTGTACGCATCTTTCCATTTACTCAAGAAATTGTAAGTAGGTGGTAGGACTTTCATGCGAGGTTTCACTGTAGCGATCGCCGCCGCAAAAGCTCCTTGATCTCGCAACAATAACTTATCTTGATTTTCGGTAATAATTGCAAAATATCTTTGAAATTCACTAAAGAGTTTTTGGGTATCTGCGGTTTTGCGGAAAGCGATTAAGCCGCTATTATACTGAATATCGGTTTCTTGGACTGGTAAGCCGACAGATTGTAGTGTTGATAAAACTTTATCTAAGTTTTCTTGTTGGCTACCTCGCAGTAAATTGGTAGCTTTTGATATCTCTGGCTGGACATCTTCTGTTAGCAATAAATCAAATTCATCCAACGCTGCAAACACATCATTGATATCAGTTAATAGGCAAATATCAGAGTCTAGAAAAATGGTTTTATCAAACTCCGAGGCTTCATATAAAGATATTTTAGCCAGCCTTGAAGCTAGAACTGGATTTTCATGTTTTGGTGCTGGTTTGAGAATTACATTTTTAAAGACTTTTAAAAATGGATATAAAATAGGTGGAACTTGATCAATTAAAACAATGATTGGTTCATTATGAAACTTGCGGATTGCGGCTAAAAAGTGGATACAGTCTTGAAAAGAATACAATCCGGTTAAGATAGTAATGAATCCTCTCGTTTCTTTCATAAATTTAATTATTAACCATATTTATTAACATCAATTATGACTTTGATATGAGGTCAAAAGCCTTGACTGTTGATGAGATTTTACCGTGTCTTGCCAAGCAAATATATAAACTAAAGTAGTCAACTCAAGTTTAGCGGCTATAGCAATTGTCAATATGTAATTGATTATGTTGTAGGGTTATTAATTTTTTCAAACAATACAAGTGTGCTTATATGATGGTGAATTTTGCTATCTAACACATCATAATGCACAAGGTAGGAATGAGCGATGCTACGAATACTGATGAATTGTAAATTCTGTCTTACCAGTCAATTAATTTTAACTGCCCTGTTTGAATCTGATCTAAGATGCGGTTAATTTGGCGGCGCACTCTATCGCTGATTTGACCATTAGCAAACACTTGGGAAAGCAGTAAAGCATGGTCTTGACGACTCAGTTTTCCGGATGAAATGATTTTATCTACGATTTTTTTAATAGCAATTTCTGATTGACTATCAACACTGATGTAGATAGACGGGCGATCGCTCATTATTTCTCCTGCAAAATGCAAAAACTACGTACATATTTGTTCACCGAAGTATAGGTAAATGCACCCCAGCTCAAGATTAATTTCGGTAGTCAATAGCAAATATGTACACCCATTGATAACAGTCTTTTTAGCGATTTTTCAACTAAAAAGAACAGAACAAATCTAACTTCGGACTTACTGATACTCCCAGAGGATTTTTACTGATAAAAATAACAGTTTTTTTGGTGTTTTTACAATGTTTTCAGTATAAGCACGGTTGTAGCTGAATATAGCTTATGCAACTTAACCGCTAGAATAAGTAAAATCAAAAGGTTACAGTATCTCAAAAATTACCAAGAATTAATTATTTTAGGAAGTTAAGAGGAAATGCGGGTATTCCGTCTTGAAGCACTCTCAGATAACTACATATTCTTACTGCACAATAGTCAGCAAAATATTGCCGCAGTTGTCGATCCAGCTGAGTCCGAACCGGTGCTGCACAAACTGGCAGAACTGAATGCTGAGTTAGTCGCCATTTTCAACACTCACCATCATCATGACCATGTAGGGGGCAATCAGCAATTAATGCAAAGCTTCCCCAAACTCACAGTCTACGGCGGGGCTGAGGATAAAGGGAGAATTCCGGGACAGCAGGTATTTCTACAACAAGGCGATCGCGTTTTGTTTGGCGATCGCTCTGCTGAAGTCATCTTCGTTCCTGGCCATACTCGCGCCCATATTGCTTATTACTTTCCACCCCAGACAGCAGAAGAACCGGGAGAATTATTCTGTGGGGATACTTTATTTGCAGGTGGTTGTGGTCGCTTATTTGAAGGCACACCTACACAAATGGTCTCATCCCTAGAGAAACTCCGTTCTCTCCCTGATAACACTCATGTCTGGTGCGCCCACGAATATACCTTAAAAAATTTACAATTTGCCCTGACTGTAGATAGTGATAACACTGACTTACAACAACGCTACGCAGAAGTAAAAACCTTTCGCAATCAAGGTAAAGCTACTGTCCCCTCTTTGCTGGGAGTCGAAAAACTAACTAATCCATTTTTGCGTTGGGAACAACCATCCCTACAAGCAGCGGCCAAAAGTAATGATGCAGTGCAAACATTCGCCCGCATTCGCGGAATGAAAGATAGATTTTAGTTAATGCTCATCAGTTATTGACCTTCCTCCCTCCAACTAGTCAGGAAGTAGGGAGGGAGAGGTTGATTGAACTCAGGTTTTTAGTTGATGATCACACCATTTCCGATGATGTTTGCACCACAGGCTGCGGTTGGGGTTGGAACATGAACAAAGAGTAAACTACATCTCGGCGGATGTTGACCATCATGTCGAGGAATAGTTCATAACCTTCGCTCTTATATTCAATTAGTGGGTCTTTTTGACCGTAACCACGCAAACCTACAGACTCACGCAAAGCATCCATTTGTTGCAGGTGTTCGCGCCACAAGGTATCAATGCGCTGCAAGATGAAGAAACGTTCGGCTTGGCGCATTAGTCCTGGTTGCACTTGGTCAATTTGCGCTTCTTTCATATCGTAAGCAATTCGCACTTGTTCGTGGAGGAATGCTTTAATTTCGGTGACAGACATATCCTCTAGCTGACTTGCTTGCATATCTGAGAGCAAGTAGACGAATTCTTTGACTTTCTCAACCAGCTTGTCTAATTCCCATTCTTCTGAGGGCAAATCTGGGTTGATGTAGTAGTCAACGATGTCGTCCATCGTTTTTTCAGCGTATTTGATGACTTGTTCTTTTAAGTCTTGCCCTTCTAATACCCGACGACGTTCGGCGTAGATGGCGCGACGTTGGTTGTTCATTACCTCGTCGTATTCAAATACTTGTTTACGGATGTCGTAGTAGTAGGTTTCGACTTTTTTCTGTGCGCCTTCTAAGCTGCGAGTCAGCATTCCTGACTCAATTGGCATGTCTTCTTCGACTTGGAAGGCATTCATTAAACCAGCAACGCGATCGCCACCAAAAATCCGCAACAAGTTATCCTCTAAACTGAGGAAAAATCTGGTGGAACCAGGGTCGCCTTGTCGTCCGGCGCGTCCCCTCAACTGGTTGTCAATGCGGCGTGACTCGTGGCGTTCTGTACCTATTACGTGCAGACCACCGATTTCGACGACGTTATTGTGTTCGCTGTCTGTGAACTGTTCGTACTCGTGCTTAATGCGGTTGTATGCTTCGCGCAACTTCTGAATTACTGGGTCAGAGGTGGGGGCTTTTTCGGCAGCTACCGCCACCTTATCTTCCGCCTCTAGTTCTGGTAAACTGCGATCGCCATATTCTCTGACTGCAACATCCACCGCTTCTTTCAGTAGTTTTTCGGTTTCTTTAGAAAGTTGGGTGGGGAAGATTTCTGGTGAAGCTTTCCAAGTTTTGACTTTTTTACCAGGGGCAAAACCTTGACCACCGCCATGTCCACCGGGTAGACTACCACTCGCCCTTTGCACACCAAACACATCTTCGTCTTCTGGTTGGACGATGCGTGGCATAAAATATTCCCGCAATTTCAACCGCGCCATGTATTCGGAGTTACCACCGAGGATGATGTCTGTACCGCGACCCGCCATGTTGGTTGCAATGGTGACAGCACCTCTGCGTCCTGCTTGAGCGACAATTTCCGCTTCCCGTTCTACGTTTTCGGGGCGGGCGTTGAGTAATTCGTGGGGAATACCAGCTTGTTTGAGGAGTTGGCTGAGATATTCTGATTTTTCGACACTAGTGGTTCCTACGAGTACCGGGCGACCAAGTTCGTGCATTTCGGCACATTCTCTAGCGATCGCTGTCCATTTACCTGCCTCTGTCTTAAACACCAAATCCGACAAATCTTCCCGTTTTCTGATGCGGTTAGTCGGAATGATACTTACTTCTAGTTTGTAAATTTTTTCAAACTCCGCTTCTTCTGTCTTGGCTGTTCCGGTCATCCCGCCTAATTTGGGATACAGCAAGAACAGGTTTTGATAGGTAATTGTGGCTAGAGTTTGAGTTTCCGGCTGAATTTCTACGTGTTCTTTGGCTTCAATGGCTTGGTGTAGACCATCACTCCAGCGCCGTCCCGGTAATACCCGTCCAGTAAATTCGTCTACAATGACGACCTCACCATTTCGAACGATGTAATTGACATCCTTTAAGAACAATTCTTTGGCTTTAATGGCGTTAAATACAAAGTGCGCCCAAGGATCTTCCGGGTCAAATAAATCTGTGACACCTAATAGTTGTTCTGCTTCTGCAAAGCCTTCATCAGTCAACAACACGTTACGAGCTTTTTCATCTACCTCGTAATGGTCATCTTTTCTCAGCGTCAGGGCAATTTCCGCCGCTTGTAAATATTTTTCTGTCGGTCTTTCTACCTGACCAGAAATAATCAATGGTGTGCGGGCTTCATCAATTAAAATTGAGTCTACTTCGTCGATGACACAATAGTTAAACGGACGTTGCACCACATCAGCCATTGAAGTAGCCATGTTGTCGCGCAGGTAGTCAAAGCCGACTTCACTATTGGTAACGTAAGTAATATCACATTCGTAGTTTTTCTGGCGCTCGCTGGGGTTCATGGTCGCCTGAATTAGTCCCACACTCAAGCCGAGGAAGCGATGCACCTGTCCCATCCACTCCGCGTCCCGGCGAGCTAGGTAGTCGTTGACAGTAACGACGTGGACACCCTTACCAGTGAGAGCATTTAAATAACTAGGCAAGGTTGCTACCAGGGTTTTGCCTTCCCCAGTTTTCATTTCCGCAATTTGCCCAGAGTGCAGGATGATACCGCCCAACATCTGGACATCAAAGTGTCGCAACCCTAAGACTCGCCGTCCTGCTTCTCTCACCACGGCAAATGCTTCTGGCAGAATATCATCCAGAGTTTCGCCTTTAGCAAGACGCTGTTTGAATTCTCCGGTTTTACCTTTTAATTCATCATCAGAGAGAGCTTTAATTTCTTCCTCTAAGAGATTAATTTCCGTGATGTAAGGTTGGTATTTTTTCAGTTTACGAGCGTTGGGATCGCCCAACAGGAGTTTTAACATGGCGGTTATGGAACTAAATCAAGGGGGATGGGAAATATAGCTTTGGTATTGATTATAAGAATTTAACCTAACCCAGCTTTTTTAGTAGGAGATGGGTAGGAAATGAAAATTCACTCAAGAACACAAAAACGTAGATGAAATAAATCTACTAAAAGATTTGCTTTTATTTTACGTTTGATATCGAAACTCTATTAATACTATCATTTTGCCCGAAACTGAAGCAGTGAACCCCGATCATGCTGGAGTAGCGATGCCCGATTAACAGAAGGCAGGAGGCAGAAGGCACTCCGGCAAAGCCAGAGAAGTCAAAAGTAAAAAACCAAAAGTCAAAAGTATTCTTGATTTTTGCCTTTTAACTTTTGCCTTTTGACTTACCGCTACGCGGTTGAGGCAGGAGTTATAAGGATGAAATTTTATACTTTCACACTATATTAGGTCTTATGGGTGCTGAGTACTGGCATTAAATATTGTGTCAATGTATGGGCATCTACGCCTAGTTCTGTGCGTTCTTGGGCTGCTAAAATTCCGGCTTGGGAATGCCACCAAGCAGCAGTAGCGACGATATCTTCTATAGGAATTTGTTTTTTTGTTGCTTGTGCTAATAAACCCCCTAGTAAGCCAGTTAACACGTCACCACTACCACCACGGGCTAGGGCTGGGGTACTTTCGGGATTAATCCAGATGTTACCTTGAGAATTGGCAATGGCCGTCCTCGCACCTTTTAACAATACCACTGCGCCACTTTGGGCGGCGGCTTCTCTGACGGCTTTGATTCTGTCGTGTTTGGCATCTGATACGTTGGGAAATAACCTGTGAAATTCACCTGTGTGGGGAGTGAGGACGGTTGTAGCTTGCCGTTTTTGTAAAGTGGGGATGGTGTCTAGCTGTGCCAAAATATTTAAACCATCAGCATCAAGAACCAAGGTGCGATCGCTCTCGATAACTTGCTGCACAATGGGAGTAGCTTCGCGGGTTAAACCAGGGCCACAGGCGATCGCACTAAAAGCACTTAAATCAGTATTCTCTGGTAATGTTAATTCTAAAATTGCCCCTGTCTCGGTTTCTGGGCAACCAATAATCAATGCTTCGGGTAAATGTGACACCAGAAGATATTTTAATGATTCAGGAACCGCTACAGAAAGCATTCCCACACCACTAGCCCGCGCCCCTAAAGCTGTTAAAATTGCTCCGCCAGCATAACGCCGCGAACCACAAATTAATAATAGATGTCCTTCTTTATACTTATGGGTTACTGCTGGACGCGGCAAAGGTAAAGTAGAAAGTGCAGTTTTTCTAGTAATCTGTCTAATTTTGGGTGTATTTCCCAATACAGCTTCTATATCTGCCACGGGAATATCAAAATCAATTAACTCTGCTTTGCCAACATACTCTAAAGCATGATCTTGCAATAAACCCAACTTCCACAAACCCAAGCATAATGTGTAAGTAGCGCGAATTGCCGTTCCTAAAACTTCCCCGGTATCGGTATGCAAACCGGAAGGAATATCAATACTAATAATCGGTTTTTGCCATTCATTGAATTGATTAATTGTAGAAGCGATCGCACCCGTAAGCGGTCTTTCTAACCCAAATCCAAATAACCCATCAATTAAAAAATCACAATTTGGTAATTGTTCAATATTTTCATAACAAGCAATACCTAAACTTTGAGCATATTGTAAATGCTGTGCAGTTAATTCTTTTAACTTAGAAAAAGGCGAATATATCCAAACTTCATACCCACGAAAGTGCAATTCACGGGCTACAACCAAAGCATCCCCACCATTGTGACCAGGGCCAACTAAAATACCTACACGGCATAAATTATCAGACAAAGGAAACAACTGCTGCACGCGCAGGGCAATCAGTCCAGCCACCTTTTCCATCAAAGCAGCTACAGGCATCCCTACAGCAAAAATCTGTGCTTCAATATCCCGCATCTGCACGGAAGTGACTACAACTTGTGCAGTATATTCTTGTCTGTTTTGCGAGTGGTTGATCTGAATAAGAGACGGGTTTGGCATTGTTATAAATTTCCAGATTTAGTTGCTGATAGGAGTTGAGTTAAAAGTTAGTAAAAGAGAATTCATAAATCAGAAGTCAGAAGCCAAAATTATTAATTCATCAAGATTATGCAGAACTAAGTAAAAGGACTGAATTAAACCTAACTTGAAATTGGCGGGTTTCGACTTCGCTCAACCCTCTTTTAGTAAGGCTATCGAGCATTGAGCGAAGTCGAAATGCGTCTTATAAATTTCAAAAAATCTCCAGATTTTTACTCTTTACTTTTAACTCAGAACTCGGCACTCATACCAATTCTCCATGAAGTTGCACCAAATGATGTAGAGACGTTGTATGCAACGTCTCTACCGTACAGAATCAAGTGCATCTTCATCAAAAAACGGTATCAGAAATTACCTAGCGTAATAAACCCTCGCATCACCAAATCCTAAATCCCGGACATATCTATTCCATCTATCTGCATCACCTCGTTCCACAAATGGCCCTACAGCTACATGGGGGCCAAAGGGTTTTTGTCTCTCTTGAACTAAGCTAGAATAGCCGCTTTTGCGGATGATTGTATTAGCAATTGCAGGTAAATCTTGGGTTCTCCCAGGAATTACAACATAATACCGATTACTTCTATTTTGAGAATTGCTGCTACTATTACTACTGCTAAAATTTTGTATTTCCTGCCCGTTAGAAAAGCTGACAATTTTTGCACCACGAACACCATAAGACTGTAATTCTCTCACACGCTCTTGAGCATTAGATTGTCTACTAAAAACTCCTGACTGAATAATCGAACGTCCTTGATATTGACGGATGTAAGCCTCTGGTTCAATTTGCCGGACTCGTTGTAGTGTTTGATAATTATCACTGTCAACATAGACAAAGTAGCGTTCAAAGTTTTGACTATATTGATTGGGCTGACTCGGTTGAATTAATACAGGAATTTGTTGAGACTGATTATCTGTAGATGGGTAGGGAAAAGGAGTAGAATCATATTGCTCAATTTGCCCTGGTTGTATTTGGGGCAAAGTTTGTTGATTATCTGGGGTAACGGAAGTATCTGGCGGTGGCGGTAAAGTTTCAATGACGGTTTGTTGTGACAGCAGAAGATGATGATTGTTGATTTGTGCTTGGGCTGGATAAATCTGGGAAATCATCGCCAAGGAACTTCCCAAAAATAAAGGCATTATCGACAATGTACTAAACTGACCTGATAACTTTATGGACATAGTAGTAACAAAATTTTTCAAACTATATAGTCTAAGCATAAAATCCACAGGCACAGGTGGCAATGGATACATTATAGGAAACAGGTGACAGGTGACAGGGAACAGATTTGATGATTAGTCTTTTTCCTTGTCTATTTGGTATCCAAAATTTGAGTTACTGTGGTTATGAATTGTTTACTCAATAACCCAAGTGCTTGAGTAGCAAGGGTTTGGGATATATATGCTACAATTGAGGAGTCGCGCAGCTGTCTTTAAAAAAGCCGATCGCTCAGTCAGGGTATTTAGATCCGCTAGTCGGATATCTTACAGCCCATCAGAATTAATGAAAACAGTTTTAATCGCTGTCGTCAGCAGCTGCTAGTCTAAAAAAATTAAAGATATGAAAAAAGTTGTCGTTGGTCTTTCCGGTGGCGTTGACAGTTCTGTTGCTGCTGCTATCTTACATAATCAGGGCTATGAAGTAATTGGTTTGACCCTTTGGCTAATGAAAGGCAAAGGGCAATGTTGCTCTGAAGGAATGATCGACGCGGCTGATATTTGCGAACAACTGGGTATTCCCCATCAAGTTGTTGATATTCGGGATGTCTTTCAGAGCAATATTGTTGATTATTTAGTGTCTGGTTATAGTGCGGGAATTACGCCGTTACCTTGTTCGCAGTGCAATAAAACGGTGAAGTTTGGGCCGATGGTGGAATATGCCCGTGAACAATTGGGATGCGATCGCATTGCTACTGGTCATTATGCCCAGATTAATTATGATGATGCAAGTGGGCGTTATCAGTTATTAAGAGCAGTTGACCGCAACAAAGACCAGTCTTACTTTTTGTATGATTTGTCTCAAGATTTACTCGCAGCTTCCGTATTTCCTCTAGGTGAACTAGAAAAAACAGATACGCGCCGGATTGCTGCGGAATATAATTTGAAGACTGCCGATAAGCCAGAAAGTCAAGACTTGTGCTTAGTGGAAAGTAACGGTTCCATGCGGGCGTTTTTAGATAAATATCTTGCGCCCAAAAAAGGCGATATTGTGGATACCACAGGCAAAGTTTTGGGACAACATGATGGTGTCCATCATTACACCATTGGTCAACGCAAAGGTTTGGGCATTGCGGCGGCTGAACCATTATATGTGGTGGAATTAGATGCTGTGAATAATCGTGTTGTGGTAGGCGATCGCACCAAAGTAACTCAGCCAGAATGTACAGTCGGGCGAGTAAATTGGGTTTCCATCGCTGAACCCTCCACACCAATTCAAGCTGAAGTTCAAGTCCGCTATCGTTCTCAGCCTGTACCAGTGACGGTAATTCCTCTGGAAAATTCCCGCGTCCGCTTGGTATTTGATGAACCCCAGTTCAGCATTACCCCAGGACAAGCAGCAGTCTGGTATGACGGGGAAAAGGTGTTAGGCGGCGGAATTATTGAGCAGTTTAGTTAAATGCTTGTGTAGAGGCGTTAAAATTCAACGTCTCTACTCATCGTCAGCATTTAGCTGTTAAGCATGAGTACCTGTGCTTCTACGTGGTTCATAATTGGGATACTTCTGATTGAATTCTTCAATAAGTGTGCATATCTCATTTTTTAGTTGCTTTGATTGGTTACGGTATAACCAAGGCAGCCAGTAGAGAGTTTTATACACACACAATGGCGCAATATCTATCTGAGCTTTGATAATCTCAAGTACTCGCTTGTAGCCTAAATTGGGCAGAACAGCTTTGATATAACATTCCACTGTGCTTGCGTCACCATAGACTAAACCATTTGCGAGAATCACTTCTAAAAAAATAGGTTTGAGTTGCGATCGCTTGGCTAATTTACAACCCTGCCAAGGATTTGCGTTTAATACACGCCAAACAAAGGTAAATTTTTCCTCATCATTAAGTTGTCGCAGCCACTTCAATAACTCATTTTCCTGTTTTGAATCAATGAGTTCATCAGCGTACTTGAGAGGGTCAAACATACTTGATGGGCAATAACTAATTTTGTCAATCTTCTTTTGACTAATTTTACAGAAGTATTTTTACTCTCTGTACCAGCATTTGATAAGTTAGTTAATACATAGTTTGCAACAATATACAGTTATCGCTAAGAGGGGATTACGTTGAGTTACCATCAAGATGCTATTGCGCCACATGGTGGAGAGTTAGTTAATCGCATCGCCACACCAGAACAAAAAGAGGAATTTCTGTCTAAAGCGGAATTTTTACCTCGCGTACAACTAGACGAGCGTGCGGTTTCTGATTTAGAAATGATTGCGATCGGTGCTTTTAGTCCACTCACTGGTTTTATGAATCAGTCAGACTACGATCGCGTCGTCACAGAAATGCGTCTCGCTAACGGTTTGGTCTGGTCTATTCCAATTACTCTTTCGGTAACAGAAGAAGTAGCTGATCCCCTCAAGGAAGGCGATTACATCCGCTTAGATAACCCCCAAGGTGATTTTATTGGGGTTTTACAACTCAGCCAAAAATATCACTACGACAAAATCCGCGAAGCTGTTAATGTTTACCGCACCGATGACGCAAAACATCCAGGAGTAAAAGTAGTTTATAACCAAGGTTCCATCAATCTGGCTGGTGATATCTGGCTACTCCAACGTGATCCTCACCCTTACTTCCCCAACTACCAAATTGACCCCGCAGCATCACGCCAGTTATTCAAAGAAAAAGGCTGGAAAACAATTGTTGGTTTCCAAACCCGCAACCCCATCCACCGCGCCCATGAATATATTCAAAAGTGCGCTTTAGAAACTGTAGATGGTTTATTTTTACATCCATTGGTTGGGGCAACTAAAGAAGATGATATCCAAGCTGATGTGCGGATGCGTTGCTATGAAATTTTGCTAGAGCATTACTACCCCTTAGACCGGGTGATTTTAGCAATTAACCCAGCCGCTATGCGTTACGCTGGCCCCCGTGAGGCTATCTTCCATGCTTTAGTTCGCAAAAACTACGGCTGCACTCACTTCATTGTCGGGCGGGATCATGCTGGCGTTGGCGATTACTATGGTACTTATGATGCTCAATACATCTTTGATGAATTTGAGCCAAGTGAAATCGGAATCGTACCGATGAAGTTTGAACACGCCTTCTACTGCACACGTACCAAGCAAATGGCGACGACTAAAACCAGTCCCAGCAGACCAGAAGAACGTATTCACCTCTCAGGTACAAAAGTGAGAGAAATGCTGCGTCGTGGTGAATTACCCCCACCAGAATTCTCCCGCCCAGAAGTTGCAGCCGAGTTGGCGCGGGCGATGCGGGTTCCCATTCCTGTTCCAGCTTTGACTTAATCAATAAGATGGGTTGTAGAGACGTTGTATACAACGTCTCTACAAGCTTTATGAAGGATATTTGCTTATCGAACAGCTATAAGTTTTAAACTTGTCAAGATGTAAATAGTAAAAACTTTAACTTTACAGTCACGACTTCAGCCCTTTAAGCTGTTAGCTGACAGGCTGAGGACTGATAGCTAACTTTATGCAGCGTCGGACTTTTTTAAAACGGATTGGCTCAATACTAGCGGTGTTGGGTGTCACGGAAGCGGAATTGTTTACTTGGAGTCAGCACTACCAAGCTTTAGCACAACCAACGCCCCGAAAACTAGCTTTATTAGTCGGCATTAATCAATACCGCAAAAGTCCTTCGCTGAGTGGCTGTCTTACCGACGTGGAATTGCAAAAAGAACTGTTGATTCATCGGTTTGGCTTTTTACCTGCCAATATTTTGACGTTAACTGATGAACAAGCGAGTCGGGAATTTATTGAGGCGGCTTGTTTAGATCATCTTGGTAAACAAGTTAAATCTGACGATGTAGTTGTTTTTCACTTTAGCGGCTATGGCACGCGCATCAAAATAAATGAGTCTGATGAAACACTACAAAATGCTTTAGTGCCAACAAACGAGAATTTAGAAATTCAAGATGAAAAGATAGCCACTTATCTTTTAGAAGAGACTCTTTTATTATTGCTGCGATCGCTCCCTACAGAAAAGGTCACAGCAATATTAGATACTAGTTATGATCTGCCTAGTACAATTCAACCCACAAGTTGGCGAATTCGCGCCCGTCAAGATTTAGCCGCCAAGTTAGCCACCGCAGAAATTGAATTTCTCGAACAACTCAAAACTAAAGCTTCATTGACCAATGCGGTGATTTTATCTGCCACGGCTGATCCCAAACAAGTCGCCCAGGAAGGACTATTTTCGGGGTTTAGTGCTGGCTTATTTACTTATGCTTTAACTCAGTACCTCTGGGAAACCACTCCCGCTACCACACTGCAATTTAGTCTTGCTCATGTAGACAGTGCAATGTCTAAATGGGGTAGTAAACAGCATCCGATTTTAGTCAATGGCAAAAAGTCCGTAACCAGCGAAAGCTTACTGTTAGATCAAAATCTTGGTGCTGAGGGAGCAATTCTGGCTATAGAAGAAGATGGAAAAACCGCCCAAATTTGGTTAGGAGGACTCCCACCACAAGTATTAGAGAATTACGGTATCAATTCTCGCTTGACTTCTGCAAATGGAGAACAGCTAATATTGCGATCGCGTACAGGGTTAACTGCCAAAGCTCAAACTTCTGGTTTAGAATTAGCCACTCCTCTGCAAGTTGGGCAACTAATTCAAGAAGCAGTTAGGGTTTTACCACGCAATATTAGTTTAAATATCGGTTTAGATGCTGGGTTAGAAAGAATTGAAAGAGTTGATGCTACTAGCGCCTTTGCCGCAATGGCATCTATGGTTAGTGTCGTTACAGGAGAACAACCACCCGATTATATATTTGGCAAACTTTCGCAAACTCCCAGCCGTTATGGTTTATTTGCTCCAACTGGACAATTAATTGCGAACGGCGCAGGGGAAGTTGGGGAAGCTGTGAAGGTAGCAGTTACAAGGTTATCCACGAAACTGCCACATTTACTAGCAGCCAAATTATGGCGACTCACAGAAAATGAAGGTTCTTCCCACCTACCAATTAAAGGCAGTTTAGAGATAGTGAATGGTATATCACCCAAGGTCATTCTACAAAGAGAAACCCTACGAACTGTTGACACAAAAACATTACCCAAAAAAACACTCAGCACTCATACTATACCGATTGGTAGTCGCATTCAATACCGCGTCCAAAATAAAGGCGATCGCACAGTATATTTAATGCTAATAGGATTGAAAAATCATAGAACTGCAATTGCTTTTTACCCTTGGCAAACTGTTGAAGAACCCAACACTTCCGAAACAAAACCTGTACTCCAACAAGTAATCATCCCGGCTGGCGAAACCATAACTCTACCCAACAATACTGCAACATCTGGATGGCCGATTTCAGGGCCAGCTTACGAATGCGAACACCAATTAATTTTAAGTCTTGCACCCTTTACCACCACCCTCAAAGCTTTAGAAACTGCTAAATATCCCACAGGCGACCAACAACCAATCGGTGCATTAGTCAATCCTTGGGAAATCGCCCAAGCCATCTTACAAGATTTACATAACGCCAGCCTTACCACCGCCGAAACCAACGCCACAGCGAATGATTTTTATACATTAAATGTGAATCATTGGGCTAGTTTTAACTTTAGTTTTCACGTCAATTGAAATCTGAAGTCTGACAGTATAGCAGGGAATAGGTAATAGGTTACAGGTGACAGGGTTAAAAGCTTTATGGTGTCTAAGTCTCATGATTTATCAATGTCCTAACCAACTTGGCTACTGCTATACAATAAATAGTTATGCCAACCCGATAGATCCATTAAAATTGTCAGTTTTTAGCCAAAATTAGGCAACTAAAAGTGGTCAAGTTCATTTACAGACAACATAAGATAACAGGATAATTGAGCCGCAGTATGGATTAGACTTTTGGCGTAATTTTGTATCGAATTTCAGGTACTTCAATTTCTATGTTCAAAGTAAAGTTACACTTTTCAAGGTTTCTCGGATTGTTGCTGATCGTCTGCTTTACCTTCTTCACGGTATATGTAGCGAATTCTCAACAACCTTCTTTAGTTGAATACCAATCAAAAACACCTCCCAAAGTAACCTCCAAGTATAAATTAGCAACTGAGGTACTACAAGAGATCGGAATTGCACAAAGATACGATATGTATTTCGACCACTTGATTGGCACGTTAATAGGTAAGGGCGACGATTTTAAGCTTTATACAAGGTTTAGGAAGATGTTTGTACGAGAAATTGGTTGGAGATACTTCAAAGATGCCTATGCAGCAAGGTTAGAAGCTGATTTTTCGGAAGATGAATTAAAGAAATTGTTAAATTTATCAAAGCAACCTGTGATGAAAAAGTTGTTGCAGTCTGAAGTTAAAGCATACATGGATACGTCTAAACAAAGGTTCAAAATGGGATTTGAATTGTGGGAGAACTATAATAACGGCAAAATCAGTTTACCACCAGACTAGTACCGCTACGCGGAAGTCAAAAGTCAAAAGTCTTATATTCTTGGCTTTCGCGCCTTTTGAAATGGTGTGTTTATTTCCGCCTTGTTGTACTAGATTTCCATCTGCATTCAGAAAGGCTATAACAAATCATTGGAACTGATGTTTCTGTGTTGATTTGGAGTCGTTCAATTGCTGCTCAATTAAGCCGTTGATCAATATACAAAGGTAGGCGAAAATTGATTTCTTCCTTCAATATATATTAATAATTCTGGATTCTGACTTCTGAATTTTTACTCTCAAATTACATGGTTCCAACTGTGGGTAATGTCAGCCTTAACACCTACGTTCAAGGTCAAGGATTTCCAATTTTAGCGATACATGGTCATCCTGGCTCTGGTCGTAGTCTTTCTGTATTTACTAATCACTTATCTCAACGCTTTCAAACTTTCGCTCCAGATTTGCGTGGTTATGGCAAAAGCCGCTATCAAGGTAATTTTGCCATGACAGACCATTTAACCGACCTAGAAGCCCTTTTAGACCGCTTTGCCATTGAAAAATGCTTGATATTGGGTTGGTCACTAGGTGGAATTTTGGCGATGGAATTAGCTTTCAGGATGCCAGAGCGTGTCACGGGGCTAATTTTGATAGCCACAGCCGCTAGACCTTATGGTAGTCATCCGCCGATTACTTGGCAGGATAACTTATATACAGGCATTGCAGCTTTGTTAAATTTAATTAAGCCTAGTTGGCAATGGAATATTGATACATTTGGTAAGCGATCGCTGTTTCGTTACCTGATTCAACAGCATAATGCCACTGCCTATAAATACATTGCCCAAGCAGCAGTACCAGCTTATTTACAAACCTCACCTGCGGCGACTCGTGCTTTATCCACTGCTTTACGCTCTCGATACAATCGTCTAGCAGAACTAGAGCAGGTTAATTGCCCTAGCCTAGTACTAGCAGGCGCTCAAGACCGCCACATCACAGCCGAATCTAGTTTAGAAACCGCTAGACATCTCAAAAATAGTCAGTGGCAATGTTACCCCAACACCGCACATCTTTTCCCTTGGGAAATTCCGCATCAAGTACTGGGCGACATCGACCACTGGTTAGAAGCGCACCAAGAAAATTTTAGATTTTAGATTTGCGATTTTGGATTGCAAGTTAATCTAACATCCAAAATCCCAAATTGATTGCCTAAATTACATCTGACCGCTAAAGGCAGGCGTTACTTTGCGGTCAATCCGTTCCCCCAGGTCATCAGCAATTGTCAAATTATCTGGCTTACAGCGTTTGACATTCACTTGTATTCCTTGCGCTCCTTCCAGTTCTAAATCTTCTACATAGCCTTTTAAGGCTAATTTTGCATCAGCAGAAGTGAGAAATGGCCCAAAGTAGTAAGTGCAACGGGGGTTTTGTGTCACTATTTCTACCCACCACGCTAATCCGAGGCTATTAAATGTGTTGATTAAAGCTTCTTTCATGTCGTACCCGATGGTTTTCATGGTAGTTGCTGATTGATCAATCTGGTAGTAGTTGTTAGATACTACGTTGTGATTGTGGTTGCTTTACATTTCTTTATACTCTTTTGCTCTTTTTTTTCAAAGAGGTTTTGGTAACTTATTTAGATACAAAGTGTTTAAAGAACGTTGGCGATAAACCTCGTAAAGCGCCATCCCAGCCGCAACAGAGGCATTTAGACTAGGGGTTTTTCCTTGTAAGGGAATTGACACCAAAACATCACATGCTCGTTGAGTTAACATGCTTAAGCCTTCACCTTCAGAGCCGATGACTAAAACTATAGGCCCGTTAAAACGTACTGTATGTATGGGTTCGCTCCCGGTAGCGGCGGTACCATAAATCCAAAAGCCAGCTTCTTTGAGTTCTTCTAAAGCGCGGCTGAGGTTAATTACTCTGGATACTGCAAAGTTTTCTAAAGCGCCTGCTGCAACTTTGACGACTGTTGAGGTGATCCCTACGGCTCTTCTTTGGGGGATAACCAAACCTTGAGCGCCAATTGCTTCCGCAGTGCGGATAATTGCTCCCAAGTTATGTGGATCGGTGATCCCCTCCGCGACAACAATCACGGGATCATTGACAGCAGATTTAGCTTGAGCAACTAAGTCTGGTAATTCTAGGTAGGAATAGGGGGCGATTTGGGCTGCTATTCCTTGGTGATTAGCACCTTCGGTAATTTGGTCGAGACGCTTGGGTTCTACTTCATCGATAACTGTGCCATTTTCTTTTGCTTGTAGTAGCAAATTGTGAAATCGGGGATCGTAGCGTAACCGCGCTGTTACCCATACACGATTGAGTTCCCGTTGACTTTCTAAAGCACTCAAAACTGGATGACGACCGTAGATTAAATCATTTTCGTTGTCTTCGGTTTTCTTGAGAATGGGAGATTGATAAGAAAACTGACGATTTGCCGAGGAATTGCTTGGTGTGGCGTGGTTATCACGCTCTCCTGGTTTGGCTTTCCGAATTGGACTACCACTAAAACGCTTGCCTTTAATTTTCACAGTCCGCCCACGATTGGGTTCACCAGATGTCTGGAGCTTTTTGGGTTTGCTAGTCATAATGAGTTTCAATGTATGAGCTTATAAGTAGGCATCCTGAATACTTAAAGGTGCTGAACCGAACACACCAATTTTTGAATGCTCAGGTGAAATGTCTCACTCTTGTTCGAGATGAAGTTTTTGCAACAATTCGGTTAAGCGTGGGATATCGGTAAGATACAAGTAACCAATCAAAGTTTCTAGGCTAGTTGCTTGTTGATAAATTTCGGGAGCAAGGCGTTTAGGCCGTCCGGTCGAGGCGTTACGTCCCCTGCGGACAATTTCTAGTTCGGCTTCCCTCAGATGAGGAATCAGCAATCGCAAATGTAGGGCTTGTGTTTCTGCTCTCACCTGAGCCACTACCAAACGGTGATAAGTTTCTAGCCGTTGTAATGGCAATAGATAGAACATTCTAGCATAAAGCTCATAGATTGCATCTCCTACATAAGCAAGGGCAGCCGGAGAAATTTGCTGCACTTGGCTTGGGGAAATTGTTTGGTGTAGTTGTACATTGCTGGCTAGACAGGCTTGCACCCAAGATAAATCAGATGTAGGAGGTTCATCTTGTCTATCTATTAGTTCTTCCTCCTGGGAATCCACAAATTCATCATTCCTTAACAGAATACTTTTAGACGATTAATTTTTCTTGAATATATTTAAAATATCTTACGTAGCACAATCTATACTATCAGGATTACCCAATTAATTCTATCTTTTTAGGGGAGATTTTTTACTGGAGTTGGAATTTCTTAAGAAGAGGAATGGTTGAGGCTGGGTGTAAGGGTGTAAGGGTTTTGAACAAATACAACCGACCTACACCCTTTTTGCGATAAAAGGATTTGTGAAATATGTTAGTTTTGCAGACTTCAGTCAAAATGGCTGGCTTTGATACCTCTCTCACGAGGAGAGAGGTTAGCATCCAGTTTTGATAAAAATTAAGCTATCCAGATAAACTATCGGATAGCTGAATTCCACCCCCAGTCAAACTATCAAGACCCTTTGATATTTTCGAGAGCCGCGTCCACTGTGGTTTGCAGAGAGAGAAACTTCTCTAAGCGAACAAGTTTGACTGTTTGGGTGACACGGGCATTTGTAACAATTTGCAAGGTGCCTTCAGCGTTTTGAGCCTGCTTGGCCAGCTGTACCAAGGCTCCCAAGCCAGAGCTATCAACAAAGTCAATTTGAGAGAGATCCAGAATAATGTGCTTTGGCCCCTCGTCAATTTTGCCGCCTAGTACCTTGCGAAATGTCGGTTCAGAAAAGGCATCTAACAAACCTGTGAGGCGGAATAGCTGACAGTTATCCCGGATTTCACGAGTGCCTCTCAGGCTTACGGTTAGATTAAGTGGCTCAGCAATAATTCCCTCCTCATAATTAAAGTGAACGCTCAAGTATAGATGGTTTTTATGCACGTTGTCTACAATCTGCTGAGATAGCAGAGTTTAGCCAAAGTAAAAGGTAAAAAGTAAAAATTTTTTGACTTTTGCCTTTTAACTTTTAATTTTTACAGATCCCATCTAGCACTTTTTATATTTTTACTTAACCTCGCCATTAAACTGTGCGTAGTGATCGCATTGCTTGGACAAATTGCTCAAATAGATAATCAGCATCATGGGGGCCGGGGCTGGCTTCGGGGTGATACTGTACCGAGAAAATGGGCAAAGATTTATGGCGGACACCAGCAACAGTGCGATCGTTTAAGTTGAGGTGGCTAATCTCAACCAATGTTTGAGGTAAACTATCTGGGTTAATGGCAAAACTGTGATTTTGGCTGGTAATTTCGATCCGCCGTTGTAAACCCGCAGGCTGATTTAACCCCCGATGGCCAAATTTGAGTTTAAAGGTTTCTGCGCCCAAGGCGTGACCTAAAATTTGGTGTCCCATACAAATACCAAACATGGGTTTTTGGCTTTCTAAGAGGGCTTTGACGGTTTCAATCCCTTCTGTAACCGCAGAGGGATCACCAGGGCCATTGGAAAGAAAAATACCATCTGGGTTGTAGCTGAGAATTTCTTCGGCGGGTGTATTGACTGGGACAACAATCACGCGACAACCATAACTAGCCAACCGCCGCAAGATATTGCGCTTCACTCCAAAATCAATGGCGACGACTGTAAAGGTTTCTTGACCATTTGCCGTAGTTTCGGGATTAAATTCCCATTCGGGAATAGTGGGTTCTGACCATTCATAAACTTGGGGTGTGCTGACTTCCTTGACGAGATTCAAGCCAGCCATATTGGGAAATGCTTGGACTTGTTCTAGCAGTTCGGCTTCATCCAAAATTTCTGTAGAAATTCCACCATTCATTGCGCCGAACATCCGAATTTTGCGGGTGAGAGCGCGGGTATCGATGCCGTAGATACCGGGAATTTGATTTTGTTTGAGGTAGTCGGGTAGGGATTGGGTCGATCGCCAGTTACTCGGTTGATGACAAATATTGCGAGCGATCGCACCTCGCACTTGCGGCCGCAATGATTCTTCATCTTCAGGATTAACACCTGTGTTCCCTAATTCAGGATAGGTAAAAATGACAATTTGACCGCAGTAACTAGGGTCAGTCAAAACTTCTTGATAGCCAGTCATACCAGTGTTAAACACCACTTCCCCGATTGTGGTTCCCGTCGCACCGAAAGACCAACCACGGTAAGCAGTGCCATCTGCCAAGACAAGTAGAGCGGGTATTGCGTCAGACAGGGACATAAGCGATAGATTAGGGATGGGGTAAGTATGAAGTCTGAAGTATTAAGTCTGAAGTATTAAGTCTGAAATCTGAGATTTTTACTTCGGCACTGTGTCTTCATCCTAAAAAAGTGTAAATCATCAAATGCAAAGTCTGACACTTCATACTTCATAATTCATACTTCATAATTCTGAATGATTTTCCTAGGGTGATTCGGTGGCAGGATTAGTTTTGCAGTTGTTTGGCTAGGTAAAATAGATATCAATTATGCTTCAGTCTTTTTTATCTCGTACAGCCCCGATTTTTCTCGCAAGTGCTTTAGCTGTTTTGGGTGTTGCCTGTAGTGAAGACAAACAGACTACTGAGACTGTTAGTAATCAACAATCTGTGATCACTGACAATTCATCAGTAACACCAAATGTTGAATCAGCAGCCCCAGTTACTAGCCCAGAACCTGAAACACTGCCGCCGTCGGGTCTTGAACCCGATTCTTTTCAGTTGGGATTAGACAAAGCCGCAGGAGCCGTGAGTATTAGTCAATCGGCTCAATCGGTTGAGGATTGGAATTTGGTGGCCAATCAGTTTCAAGAGGCGATCGCCCTCATGGAAAAGGTCAGCCGTCAAAGTCCTGATTATGTGTCGGCACAAGGCAAAATTGTCGAATATCAGCGTAAGGTAACGTATGCGCGGCAAAAGGCGAATCCCAATTTGCCGAGGCCATCAGCTGACAATCAAAACATCGTAGTGGCAGTTCCTCAGCCAAAAACTGTGGCTAAATTTATGCCACAACCGACTGTCCAAACCAGACAACAGCCAGAACAGCGCGTTTTTTCCTCCACAGAACTTCTGCCACGGGAAAAAAATGTGTTTGTTGCGCCGATTAAACGCCGCGTGGGTGGTACGCCGATTGTGGAAGTCACTTTTAATGGTCAGCAGAAATTCGACATGATTGTAGATACAGGGGCCAGTGGCACTGTAATTACTCAACAGATGGCGAATGCGTTAGGTATTATACCTGTAGGCAAAGCCAAGGCGAATACTGCTAGTTCTAGAGCCGTAGAATTTCCGGTGGGTTATGTTGATTCAATGGCAGTTAGCGGGGTAAGGGTGAATCGAGTGCCAGTAGCGATCGCTGGGACAGATTTAGAAACGGGCTTATTGGGACATGACTTTTTTGGTAATTACGATGTCACCATTAAGCGCAATGTTGTTGAATTCCGTCCCCAATCGCATTCTGAAGCTAATTCGATAGAAATTGAACTAGATCCTCCAACTTCTGCCACGGACTCCCGCTCTGTAGAATTTCCCTAGCCCCACTCACGCCTTGAGCATGATCTAACAACGGAATCGCACCTGCAACTTGTAGTGCCAAGGAAGCATTTAAGGCTACAGCATCTTGTTGTGCTGTGGTTCCTTTGCCTTGCAGCACAGCTTTGAGAATTTCGGCATTTTCCTGGACATCGCCACCCTTGAGTGCATTGATAGACACAGGTGTTACACCCACCTCTTGAGGATTGAGAGTAGTTAACTGCACTTTGCCATCAGATAACACTGCTAAATCAGTTAAATCCCCCAGGCTGGCTTCATCAATTCTTTCTCGCCCGTGTAAAACGATCGCTTTTTGTTTGCCCAGATTATGTAACGCTTGAGCAACAGTTTCTAAAAGTTTGGGTGTAAATAACCCCACCACTTGCCCAGTCGGACGCAAGGGATTAACTAACGGCCCCAGTAAGTTGAAAACAGTGCGAATCCTCAGATTGCGGCGTAATTGAGCCACCGCTTTTAAGGCTGGATGCCAACCGGGGGCAAATAAAAAGGTGATCCCGACTTCTTGTAAGGCGGCTTGGACTTTTTCGCTAGGTGCGCTTAAGTTGACACCCAATGCTTCTAAAACATCCGCGCTACCCGTCAGACTAGAGGCGGAACGATTGCCATGTTTCGCTACAGGTACACCATAAGCCGCGACAACAAAAGCCACCGCCGTGGAAATGTTGAAAGTTGATGAACCATCACCGCCAGTTCCGCAAGTGTCAATGATAGTGCTGAGTGCTGAGTGCTGTACACTGAGCGTTCGCGCAGCGTCTCCGACAGGAGAAGTCGAAGTGTGAGTGCTGAGTGGTCTACTCTGAGATTGTAAGACTTCAGCCATACCTGTTAATTCTTCGGCGGAAACGCCTTTAAAATTGAGGGCGGTTAAAATTGCGCCTGATAACTCTGGGGGAACTGCTTCACTCAGCCACCCTTGCATCAATTCCGCAGCTTGGGGGCGTGTCAAGGATTGACCGTCTATTAATTGCTGTAGCAGAATATACCAGCTTGTAGAAATTTCTGAGGAATTTGTCATAGCTAGGGTTGTAAGTGATGAAAATGCGCCAAGGCTTTCTAAAAAAACGTCTGAGAAGTATTAATTGCTTGATCCCCCCTAGCCCACCTTCAAAAGGTGCGAAATGGAGTCAACGTCCTGCTTTTTAAGGGGGATCTACAGGGCTTAAATACAACATCAAAAAGTTTTCAGACATCTCTAAAAAGCGGGTATGGCAGCTATCGTACCGGAAAATGAGCAGCTATCAAAGTTAGTTATTCATAGAAATTTCTCTATTTGATAGTTAGTAATGAATAATTCTTTCCCTTTCGCAGCACCATTTTGTTTGTAATTATTCATGCCATATTGCAATTCCCACTCATAAATATTCGCCCATTGAAAATTATCTCGAATTTGCGGAGAATTATCGTAAGTAATCAGCCAAAGATGGTGACATTGTTTTAAGCTTTCAGCAAATCTCTGATGTTCAAAAGAGGTGTGTAAGGCTCCAGCTTTTCCATATAGTTTAGATTTTGTAGCACTAAAGTATGGTGGATCTAAAAATAAAAATACCTTTTCACCTTTTTCATTTAACAGGTAACTATAATCTAAGTTGGTTATTTTGATATCTGCTGTTAAAATAGACTCTAGTTTTTCTAAGCGTTCTATTGATGAATGTGTGAATCTTTTCTCAAAGGCTTCTTGAGAAAAACCACCGGATTCTATAGTTCCTGAAAAAGTAATTCTGTTAAGGATAAAGAAACGTATTGCTCTTTCTAAATCGGATAGGGTGTTTACGTCTATAGTAGTTAATTCTATAAATAATAACTTACCATCTGGATATGTATTTTTTATTTTGTATATTTCTTTAACCAATACAGATATATCAGATTGTGCAAGTTTCCAAAATAAGAATAGTTCTGGATTTAAATCATTAATCCAAATTTTTAAATGAGGATATTTTTGCTTTAAATAAATAAATACAGAACCGCCGCCAACAAAAGGTTCTCGAAATTCTAAAAAATTATCCGGTAAGTATTCAATAATTTGTTTTATCGCTTTAGATTTACCTCCAGGATAGCGGAGAGGACTTTTAAGCATAAGTAAAAAATCGCGCTTTATCTTAAAATATCTTTATATTTGTTGTACAGAATAAATATTTTTATGTCTCGTTCTGTTCCCTATCAACCGTTGTTATTGCGACTACTGCATGGCGTGAGTGGAATTTTAGCGATCGCTGCCATCATCACTGGATTTCTAGTTTACAATACCTATGATGGCAGATTTGGGAAAATTCCATTTCCGCAACTTGGCGATATTCAAGGGATTCATGGCACTTTTGCCTTATTTTTCTTGATTGTACTACCAGCATTTGCACTTTACAGCTTTCACGCTGGGAATAGACGACTTATCCAAGCTAATTCATGGGAACAATTCAGCCAAGTTGGTAAACCAATTTGGTGGGTGAGTTTGCAAAGACTAGCTAACACTCTCATGCTAATTGCTTCAGTTTTTTCTGTAATTTCTGGCAGGATGATGAAAGAAGAATGGCTTCCTGCTGGAGAAATTCATCATATTTGGTATACCCTACATCTTATCGCTTGGTGTGTGATAGTCGGCTGTTTAGCTATTCATCTTTTAATGTCTATTAAAGTGGGTGGTGTGCCATTATTATTGTCTATATTTTCTTTGCAAGTTCGCCCAGAAGATAGTCCAAATCAATGGGTGACTCGTTACCGTACTTGGTGGAGTAGCTTGCAAACTAACTTTGGTGAAAGATTTAATCAATTATTAGATAATAATTTAAGTTTGAGAATTATTGAGGCGTTTGTATTGATTGGAGTTGTTGTTGCATTTCTCCTACCTGTGTTTTTCTCAGAATAGTCAGATTTAATTAATAGGTTGTGAGTAAGAAAATTTTTATATCTCACGCAAAGGCGCAAAGTCGCAAAGAGTATTTATTTCTCTACTCTCTGTGTTCTCTGCGCCTCTGTGGTTAGTTAAAATAATTCTATTAGCGTAATGAACGAAATATTACTCGTCCAGGAAACTCTTCTTGATTAATGCGTGCATAGACTCGCAAACAAGTTAAAACTTCTCCAGGAATACCGCCACAATTTAGCTGTAAATCATCTTTGGAAAAAGCACATATATCAGCATAAAGTCCTGACAGTTGACGAATTCTGACATTGTGTCCTGATTTATTGGCTTTGTCTGCAATTTTTTTTAAGGTTCGGCGTGATTCTTGTTGTAATTTTCCCCACCATGAATAACGTTCAACTGGGGGAATGAATACTAAAGAATGTATAGCTTCATCTATATCAATCCATGCACGTACAATGGCTAAAATATCATTGTTTTCTTCAGCTTTTTGGGTGCGCTGAAATCGGTCTGTTAAGGCTTCTATATATTGTTGTTGCTGGTCTGGTTTAGAATTGAAAGGAATAATATCAAAGCTAAAAATACTTTTTAAGGCGTGATGTAAATCTGGTTCTATTTCTATAAATTTGAGATATAAATTTAAGAAGCCAGTAAGTAATTTTAAATCTTCTGATTCGTTAATTGGGAAAATTTTTGATTTTAAAAGTGCTGTTTGAGATAAACATAAACCCTGAACATTCACACTACCTTTGAGTCCAGGGTAAATGATTTCATCTCTGATAAAGGGAAGTTGGTAGAAGTGAGAATCGTTTTCTACTGCACCAATTTCTTGAGCTAAATCTAAAGCGCGTTGTTGCCAAAATGCAGCTAAATCATCAGGTATTCGTAGCAGTTTACGGTGAATTTCATGCCATAAATCAGCATCAGTTTGGCTTTGTAATGGTGCATCGCCTAAATATAAACTGAGTTCTGAGTCAGCATTCCAAGCATCACGCAGATGATTTAGTTTTAATTCATTTGAAGATTGGATAATAGTCGTTTCTTCTTGATGTGGAGGCTGCAATAAATTTTGGATTTCTTGCAGCAATTCTGCACAAATTGCAGTACCAGGATCATCGGGTAATTCTGTATAGGCTTGGTTTAATGCAGCTTCTAGTCCATACAGGCTACACCGTAATAACCTGGCTAATTCGGAGTTTTCTGTTTCTAATAGTTGACGTAGATGCTGCATGAATTTCACCTTTTTTTATCTCACGCAGAGACGCGGAGACGCGGAGAGTTTTTACATTTAGATAGGGAGTTAGGCGGAGTAAGTTAATGTATTCCACAGAAGGGATCGCGTTCTTTATCGACTTCGTTAGGTTGTAATTCTAATTCGGCACGATAAACACAACCTTCTTGTTTTAAACATTCTTGACTTGTGGATGTCCAGTAGGGAACTTCGCCGGGGTGCATTCGCAAAATACCTTTGTTGTCGAGGGTGACGCGATATTGACAAGGGTAGTCTGTGGTGACGGATGGTTTACTGAGTGAACCGATACGTATCCATTTTTTTCTGTTAGTTTCGGTGTCGGTTTGATAGACGTAAAATGTGTGTTGTCCAGTGTATGGAAAGGGTGGTAAGGGATTACTAATTAAACCTTTTCCTGGTTGGGGTGAACCATCACGGAGGTAATGAAATTCGTGTAGAGATTTTTGTTCGTTTTGGTCGATTTCAAAGACTAAATGATAAGCATTTGGTTGATCTACGGTTGCTGATTCGATGACATTGACTGCGATATCGCCATCAGTTAAGTCTTTATTTGGTCGTTCTACGGCGATGTTCCATTTTAGTTTACCGTCGGCAAATAATGAGGTTTCGGAAGCTGCTAAGATTGCAGAACCAACATCAATACCAGGAACATCGATTAAATAATGGGGATTTCCTTGACATAATAAAACACTAAATTGTAATGTCTGGTCAATTTCAAATTGCACTTTGATTTTTTTGAGGAACTCGGCTTCTTCCATCCCTAATTTTTCCATGAGATGTTTACCGTCGAAGCTTCCCCACAATCTTAAATCACCGTCTTCGTAATCTTGGCGGTAAATAATATTAGTTAACTGTATACCTTGCCAAGCTGTACGTACTTTGGCGACTGTTTCCCAAGGTGCAATTTGATGGAGTTCTTGTCCGGCTTTAAATATTGGTAGAAGTTCGTTGCTTTGGGTTTTGCGTTTGAAGTTACAAGGTAAGTAATAAAATAGATTTTTAACGTCAATTTCTAATTGATTTGCACCTTTTTGTAGGAGTGCTTTTGATTCTTCAGGGTCAAATCTGAGGCGGCGTAATTTTTCGGCGTAACACGCACCTGCGGAGGTGGCGAGTTTAGTAAATTCTAAAACAAAGGTGATGCGTTCTGGGTTCCAAACGAAGTAGGGAGACTTGCTAAATTCTTGGTAAATATGGCGTTGTACTAAGTCGAGATTGCAAGTTTTTCCTGAGAGAATTAACCAGTCAACTTTGTGGGTGTTCCAAGCATCGATGGTATTATCTTCTGAACGTAGGCGGCTTTCCATTAAGCCTTTAGCAATACCAATGGCTTCTTTAATAGCAGAGGTAGCAACACGTTCAAATTGTTGATTATCTAGGGTGACGGAAATATTATCGGGGTTGTGAATTTGATATTTAATTGCGCTTTGGGTGACAAGTTCGGCAATTTGTTGTTCAGAGATTGTAAAGGTTACAAGTGAATTATCGGTTGGTAATTTTTGTCCAAGTTTGAGTTTGGCGGCTTCTGCATAATCCCACAGTGTGTAGAAAGTTTGTAGGCGTTGTGGTGCTTGTTGCCAACGGGTTGGTAGGACTTTTTCGGCTGTATCTAAGGCATCTTTATAAGCTGCATCGCCTTCGGGATTTTCTCTATCTAGGCATTTTAATAAGCTGCCTGTTTTGAATTTACCTTGGTCAAGAAAACGCTCGTTTAATTCGGAACTAATTAAGTCTTCGAGTTTTTCGCTGTCGATATCACCACGGGTAACTGCTGTGAGAAGAAAATCTGCGATCGCAACTTTTAATAACCTAAATACTCGCAGTGTAATTAATTCACCACCCAATTGTAAATGTCCCGATGAACCTAATAGTTTAGGCGTTAATTTATAATACCTTCCACCTAAGCCTCGGTCTTCATTATTGGCAAAGAATGGGGTTTTATCTTCTAAGGTTAATTCAATTAATGCTAAATCTGTTGTGCCGCCACCAATATCTAAAACTAATACATTTTGTGACCATTTATTGCCATCGCGGCGACAACGGGTTTTAAAAGATTCAATGCCAATATTTAAGTTACCGCCAAATTCTCGCCAGAGGAAAAATATGGCTACCGAAACAGCTTCATCATAAGCTGTTTGCACATCATCTATTCCTAATTGTTCTACTAATTGCTTAACTTCTTTGCGAACTACTGGCGGTGCAACGGTAGGATAAGTAACAACGGCGGTTAACAGTTCACCTTCAGAAAATCTGCGTCTAGCGCGTTGGCGATAATCTTCGGTTAAATCAATTAAATGCGCCCAAGCTGCTTGAATTAATTGGTTAACATTAATATTAATTTCGGTATCATTTAACATTACGGGGAATGTTTTGTTTTGACCAAAATATCGCTTTGGTGAATGATGAAACCGACTGATAATTTCTTTTAAAGAACTGCTAGTTCCTTGGGCGATCGCTTTTTTTCGATTATCTCTTGCCTCTCGCCCCATTTTCAGTTTTAATACTTCTAAGTTGGAGATTTCTAACTCGCTGGGAATTTCGCTATCGCGGCGGTCGATATCTAGAACTACGGGAATTAAATTTTGCGATTCTAAGGTGGGGACACGAAAAACTTCGTGATATATTTGATATAATTTTTTACTAGCAGCGCGTTGAAATTTTTCGCTATTACCTAAAGATAATTCGATTTGGCGAATTGCTTCTAAAAATTTTTCTCTGTTATCACTTTCAAAGATTTCGCCTAAACGACTAGGTTCGATTTCTAAGTTTTTACTAATATCAATAATAAATTTTTGCCACTCAGTTTCGCTGATATCTGGTAGTGCTTCGGACGCGGGAGAATTGAGCCATTGCAACAGGCGATCGCGCAATCTTAATTCCTGCTCCCGTGGTAAAATTTCGGCAATGGGAATTTCTATCGGGTCGAACAAAGTCACGGTAGAATTCGACGTACCAAAATCTAACGCAAACCATCCCGGGAATCTTTTGACTGGTTGATAGTTAACAGGTTCTTCCGGTGGGTTTGGTAGTGACTCAGAATTCATAATTTGCGCTTCAGCAGTAGATGGTGTCCATAAATAACAAACAGCCTGAACTTGTCGCGGTTCAGATAATACTGGTTCCCCTGAAAAGTCGGAATCAAAATATTCAACAATTACTTGTAAGGTACAGTTGATAGGTTCTGTTAAAGGTTTTTCTAATTTACAAGGATATTGTTCTAGTTGTCCGATTTGGGAAATTTTTGGAGTGACTGCATCAAAGGGTTTATATGCTTTTTGAATTTGGGTGATTAATTCGCTGGGTGTACCTTTAACGGAGAAATTGATGCGTGCAATATGGGGTACATTATTACCAATGGCAACTAGTTGAATGGTGGGAAGTTCTAAATATTCGTTGTCGTTGACTTGGACTTGAAAGCGTGGAGGGAGGCGAATTTCTACTGGCATTTTTTAGTTCCTTTCTTTTATTTCGCGCAAAGGTATAATTTATCGAATAAATAAATTTACTATCTCACCATTAAACTACCTACATTTTTTAAACGAACCGCAAAGAGCGCAAAGGACACAAAGGAAGAAAAGAAAGAGAGGAAGATATTAGCTAGGCAATAAATTACCTAGTAACCAGGGATATCTAACTCAGAAGTGGTGGCGATTTCTGCGAGAATATTTAACCAAGTGGGAATAGCCAGTTTTGGTGGTGAGTCGCCAGCAGCAAGGTATCTCAGCAATGCTTCTTTTTTGGAAATATTTTGCAGTGTGGGAATAATTTGGTCTAAAATGCCTTCGATTTCTGAGTTGACTTGTTGGTTGACTTCACTGACATACTGTACTAAATGTAAGCTGGCACTAGCTGTAATTTCATCACGCAAACGTAATACTAACATTTGATGATGGCTGGCTCTGGGTGAATTTTGATTTCGTTCGGGAGACCAATCAAATATTTGACCGATGTTGTGTTTTTCGTCTTGGCGCGCGAGGGGAAATATCAATTCGGGGGCAATTTCTTTGTCTTTACTATTCAGTTCTGCAAGGATAGCTTCTTTCCATTGGTTGGGGTCGGAACCTAACAGTAATTTATAAAATAAGTCGGCTTCTTCTCCACCAAAACCAATTTCGATTTCTTGTTCCATTGCGGGTGAGAGAAGAGATTTAAGATAGTCCCGTGCTTCGGCTACTTGATTGGATAGTTTATTTAATAAATCTACCACTGCTTGCCGAATGCGATCGCGGGCAAATATCTCGACTTCTTGCACAGTTTTTTCAAAGGTGGGATAGAAATCATCGCTCTTAGTTGGCAAAGTATTATTAGTTCTGTTTCCTCTTTCAAATAACTTGCCGGCTGCACCTTTGGTTTCGGCGATAGTAATAGCGCCGTTGTTGGCTTTGTTAAATAACAAAGTCCACTGGTTCCAGTTGACAATTTTAAAGGTGAGTTCGTCTTTCACTACTTCACTCACGACAGTTCCGCGACGGTCTTTGAGTGGTTCTTTGCCTAATTCTTTTTGAAAGTTGCGGTAGGTTTTATCTAAACTATCGATAGCATTTCGCAAATCAATTAATGTGGGACTATCGAGTGTTGGTATGCCTTGTTCGTGAATTTCCGCGATGAGATTTTTCAGGTTTTCTTGTTGTTGACGGAGACTTTCAGCCGCGCGACGGGTGTCTTCATACAGTTGCTTAAGTCCGTGCATGGCGACGTGATTTTGAATTAACTCGCGCAGTTTGGCAATACCACCATCTTGAGCAAAGTAACCTAATTGTCTACCCAATTGACTACGTGCATCTGAGTCTAATAGTCTTTCGCTGAGGCGAGTCCATTTTTGCTGCAAGCGTTTCGAGGTTTCCAGGTAATTAGGATAATCTAAGTTAGATAAAAATTCTGGCGAACCAGCTTTGACACTACTGGAACGTTTTGCTAATTCTGCTAGTCCCAATAAGGGTGATAACAACACAATACGGTCTTTTTGAGTGGTGAATGCACTCGCGCCATCAATGGTTGTTTGCAGAACTCGGAGTTTTTTGAGAACAGCATCTTCAGATAAAGGTGTGTTGGCGATGTTCTCAGCAATGAATTGGTCGAGTTCTCTTTCACCGCCTTCACTTTCTAGAGGTAACTGGTCAAAACGACCAACACCAACTAAAATCAAATCTTTCAGGTCTTGTCCTGGACGCTGTTGCTGCATCATGGTGAAAATTTTGTGAGCGCGATCGCTCCCCGGCGATTTACCATTGAGCAAGATTAAAATTGTCTGGACTTCCGCCAACTCTCGCAGCGATAAAAATGTGTCTCTCGCGCCGGAGTTCGCCGCACCCAAACCCGGAAAATCTAACAAAATAAATTCGGAAGCATCAGTAACATCCCAAATTTCCCGCGAAATTTTCACTTCAATATCAACGCGGCGAATTAAGGGGAAGCTATTTTGTAATAACTTTGATGCTAATTTCTGCGGTGGACTGGGTAAGCGGATATGTGCTGGCGGTAAGTCTGTAAACCGGAAAGTTTGGATAGCCATTGGCTGTTCTGGCAGCTGTAAACCTTCTTGGGCTGTGGCATGATCAATTTGATAGCGTCCACCACACATCGCCTCACCATAGGAAGCGTAAGCACGCACAAATAACACCAACTCCCGCAGCAAATAGCGCAACTCTAAATTATTACTTTGGTTCCACGCTTGTTCACACCAAGCCAGAATTTCTTTACCAGAGTTTAACTGCGCCAGTTGTACAGGTACAAGTCCGGCAGCGGCGGAACGGCGACTCGCTTCTGCTAACATAAACCGCAAGCACTCTTTCACCCCTTCGTGAGAAAGATACTCTACCGTAAAATTCCCGACTTGGGTGGTGGCAAATTCATCTTGGGCGACGAGGTGAATGGCTGTAACATTCCCCGTAGTTGGGTTTTCGTTGACTGGTAAAGCATCGGCATAGCCAATTAAACTACCCAAAAGTAAGGTTTTACCACTACTAAATTCTCCCATCACGCCAATTTTGACTGGTGAAGTGGCAAGTTCTATAGTTTTTTCCGCAGTTTCTCTGAGACGCGCCAGACATTCATCCAAACTGGCGGGAACCCAGTCTTCTTGTTGAGAAGGATACTGCGGTACAGAGTTAATTTTTTGCAGTATAAATTCACCGTATTCTTTAAAATATGCGAGTCTTTCTAGTTCCATAGAATAATTACCGTTAAAAATAAAATTTATGTGAGTTTTATAACATAAAACTTGCTAGCAGATGTTATGTTGTCTCTGATTTTAGGGAGTTATATCTGATTGAGGTCAAACTATGGAGGCACTCAGATGAGATACTAAATGTCGCAGATGCAATAGTGAACTATTCTATCTATTGATTGGGAATTGGGTAGCATTTATGTATCACAGTTCTCAAGCAAATAGATATTTATTCTATGTAAAAACTCAATTCCAGTAATTTTTAACTAAAATTTAACTTTGTGACCTGGATTCTCACATATATAAGTCTGGATGCACAAGTTTGCACTTCTGCACCATCACTTCTTGATAATTTTTGTATTGTAAAAATGGTTCACATAATTACGGCAAAAATAAAGGTGTGATTAACAACTACTGAGGAATATTGAATTATTTGTATAAAATTTATCAAACAAGTCAGCCAATAATATTATGTTTAAAAATGAAATCTACTGAGTCAGATTAAGATATAGACTAAATTCATAGCAGTTTTATTGTAGGCAATTTTAAGTTGAATACCCAGAATAAACTATGTATTATAAAAAACTTGTATATTGAGGTAGTTAAAAGTATCCCATTATAATTATCAACACCAAAAAACTTTACTTTCTGTAAATCTCTATCATCAGGTATCAGTTTTTTCGACTCCTGACTTCTTTTCATACAAATTTCAATATTAATACTTAAAAGTTTAAGCATAATTGATTTTACTGCTCAAAAATCATGATAGATTTTATTTACTCAAAATCTTATTTAATAAACTTGATGACCATTCTCAAGATAGATGTTTTACTGAGGTGATTTTTAATAAAATAAATATTGGCTAGAGTTGATGTTTTAAGTGCAGTCTGGGAAATTTTAAAATCAAAATTTTCCCAGTAATTTGATATAGTCTTTTACTAGTTTTCTATAATATAAGTCCCCGCATAACTAGGCAGGTAAAAGTGTTCTCTGAAAGGGTGCAGAAGTTAAATAATAAAGATGAAAGTGCGAAAGTAGTACCGAAGCGCAGTAAAAACAAGACGAGCGATCGCAAGTTAATTAATATAGCACTAGCAGCCGCTAATCATGAGCCAGAAGCGGAAATCGTCAGTCAGCCAGCTTCCCAAATGCAGGTAATTTTGCAAATGCTTGCAGATATCTACTTTCGTATTGATCCCCAAGGCATTATCTTAGAATATCAATTAAATAAAACTTATAATTTCATTAACCAAGCACATCTAGTTCCAGGTAAGCAATTACTAGAGTGTTTTCCCACATCTATTGCTATTCGCTTTCATCAAGCAATTAATCAAGTCCGGCAAACTCAATCTGTAGTTAGTTTTGCATATAGTTTGAATGTCGGCGATAATAAAGCCCATTGTGAAGCTCAATTATTACCATTAGAAGCAAACGAAATTATTGTGTTGCTGCGCGATATTACTCACATAGTCCAAGAAGCTTTTATCGAGTGTGAAGATCATTTTCGGACTATTGTGGAAAATGCCAACAATATTATTTCTGCCCTCACTCCCGATGGTTTCTATTCTTATGTGTCTCCGAACTGGAGGGAAATTTTAGGGCATGAAGTTTCCGAAGTTGAAGGTCAGCCTTTTGCCTCTTTTTTACATCCCGAAGATTTATCAACTTGTACAGATTATTTCACCAAAGCTTTAATTACAGGTGAACCGCAAGACACAATTGAGTATCGTATTAAACATAAAAATGGTACTTGGCGATGGCACAGTTGCTACTTATCAGCCATCAAAGATGCCAGTGGTAGTATTATCTACTTTGTTGGTATTTGCCACGATATTACAGTCCGCAAACGGGAAGAAATCCGCAGACAGCGGATAGAAAAAGCTTTAAGAAAATCAGAAGCCAAGTTTCGCACCAAAACTCAGCAGTTAGAAGAGACACTGCGACAACTACAACAAACCCAGTCTCAACTCATTCAATCAGAAAAAATGTCGAGTTTGGGACAGTTGGTCGCGGGAATTGCCCACGAAATCAATAATCCGGTGAATTTCATTTATGGCAATGTGAAATATGCCAATGATTATGTACAGGATTTATTACATTTAATTGAAATATATCAACAATACTGTTCTCCTTCATCACCAGAAATTTACCAAGAAATTTATGCCGTTGATTTAGATTTTATTCGCCATGATTTGCCGAAAGTTCTCGACTCAATGAATACTGGGGCCGAGCGTATCCGCCAGATTGTTTTATCTTTACGCAATTTCTCACGAGTTGACGAAGAAGGCATGAAATTTGTGAATATTCACGAAGGTATTGATAATGCCTTGTTACTGTTGCAAAATCGCCTGAAATCTCAACCAGAATCTTCAGAAATTGAGGTGATTAAAGAGTATGGTGATTTGCCACAGGTGATGTGTCATCCTGGGCAGATTAATCAGGTATTTATGAGCCTATTAACCAATGCCATTGATGCTTTAGAAGAAGTTGCTATAGCTCACCCTCAAATTCAGATTCGTACCCAAGTACAAGCAAACGATCGCATCAAAATTAGTATTACTGATAATGGTTCTGGAATCAATGAAAAAATCCGCGATCGCATCTTTGACCCCTTCTTTACCACTAAACCTGTAGGCAAAGGTACAGGTATGGGGTTATCTATTAGCTATCAAATTATCGTTAAAAAACACCGTGGAGAATTATATTGCATTTCTACACCAGGCGGAGGAACTGAGTTTGTCATTAGCATACCCACACAACTAGTAGAAGAAGCTTAAATTCAGAACTCAGCAGTCGGAAGTCAGAATTCCAGACTAATTTACTGTAAATTTGGTACAAGCTTTCCATAAAAGCGATCGCTCATCCTTTACCTTGTTGTTGTGCTTGGACAATTGTTACATTAACTTCTTGACCATAGGCAATCTCAAGTTGATAACCATCAGGGTCACGGATAAAAGCCCAGTAACCCACAGGCGCACCGTAATCATCTGGCCCTGCTTGCAATACACCTTCTGATTTTGCTTGCTGACACAGATAATCTACTTCTTCACGGCTTTTACAGGCTACGCCAATATGAAACCCCGGTGAAGGTTGACATTGTGATTTATCTAATTGCAGCAGCACAATCACAAATGGCCGAGTTAAATCACTAATCCAAGCCACTTCACAATTGTTAGTTTCATCAGTGCGGCGATGCACCACTTTCATACCAGCATACTTTTGATAAAAAGCAATGCTTTTATTGATGTCGGTTACTCCCAGCGCAACATGAGTTAAGCCAATATCTGCCATGAGTTTTTCCCTATACACATCAAAAATATCTTTTAGATTTATGATATTCCGAGTTTCAAGTACACACACACTATGAAAAAGACGTTGCAGTGCAACGTCTTTTTCATTACTCATTACTCAGCACTACTCATTGCATCAAAATTTGCCGAGTTAAAATACACATCACCTCATCTGGATTGTCTGTTGGAAGTAGTGGACTCCAATCTGCAACATTAGCGTAGCCCAGCAGATGCAAGTGGTGAATTGTACTGGTGACAGCTTTGGGAGAACCGATGAGCAAATGTTTGATTGGTTCTCTCTGGGGAAATGGCTGTGGTGCGAATTGCTTGCGGCTGGGAGAATTGGCATTTGCGCCTAAGAACTGCGCTAATTTGGATTGGGCAAATTGTAGTAAATATGCAATCATGGGGTTGAAACTCCAGGTTTGGGTTTTTATAAAAGCGATCGCCGCCTTCTTGCCGGAATTACGCGATCGCTTTTATTTCAGTTTTGGGTTTAGATAAGGGCGATCGCTTTATTCTTGATTGAATTGGGCGATCGCCTTTATCATGATTTTATATTAATGTATAATTTTATACTTGTCAAACACTAATGCAAAAAAAATTATGAAAAACCACCCCCATTTTTGTAGAAAAAAATAAGGTTGAATCTCCAGGTAGTTAATAGCATTTTCTAATACAATAATTATTGACCACGTACAGATTTCATAATATAAAAAAAGAGAATTAATCAATAAACAACTGAGTGCTGTTGTCGCAAAAAGTGATGATTTTGTTGTTGAATATATATAAAAAACCTTAATAATTAATAAACACCATCTTCCTTGTCTCCCTTGTCGCTTTCATTCGGATATAAATAATGCTAGAATTAGCATCGAAATAATTCGTATATTTAAATATTTCAGTGAAACGTGACTCTATTTATTACCAAATTTTCAAGCGGTTTCCAGCGTTAATATTTGAACTCATTGATAAACGTCCTGCACAGGTGCAAGACTATCGATTTGAATCAGTCGAAGTAAAAGAAACCGCTTTTCGGATTGATGGTGTTTTCTTACCACCAGAAGACACAACATCTAGAGTTATCTTTTTTGCTGAAGTGCAATTTCAGAGAGACGAAAGTCTTTATCATCGGTTTTTTACTGAATCAATGATGTATTTGAACCGAAATCAATCTCAATACAATGATTGGTATTGCGTGGTAATATTTCCATCACGCTCTTTAGAACCAAGCGATAAAAGAACTCATCGCATATTTTTAAACAGCGATCAAGTTCAGCGCATTTATTTGGATGAGTTAGGTACTTCTGATACTCTGCCAATAGGCATCAACTTAATGCAGTTGACAACCGCATCCTCTGAAACAATGGCAGAGCAAGCCAAGCAACTAATTCAACGAGTAAAATTAGAAGAAACAGGCACACTGCCAAAAACCGAAATCATCGAAATTATTACGACAATTGCTGTGTACAAGTTTTCGTCTTTGAGTCGAGAGGAAGTAGAAGCTATGCTAGGACTGACTTTAGAACAAACAAGAGTATATCAGGAAGCCAAAGAAGAAGGTCGAGAAGAACGGGAAGCTGAATTGTTAAAAGTTGCTGTCCCACTGTTACTAAAAACAGGGATGAGTGTCGAACAGATTGCTCAACAATTTAATGTTGCAGTGGAATCTGTGGAGAAATACAGGTAAGATTACCTGTGATGAGTTATGGCGATCACACTTCATCTTACCCGAATTGCTCAAGATTCGTTATGTACAATTGACTAACCCGCCCCCAAGAGCGATCGTCATTACATTTGGCGTATAAGTAATATCACCACTAGAATATATACAGACAAACTTTGACGTTATTTAGCCTATTTATAGTGGATTTATGACACCTGAGAGCTTTTTTATTGCTTTAGCTACTCTGCTTCTGACTAAAGCAGGGGGGAAAATTGGCAACAACATTGGTGATGTTTTATGGACAGTTCCTGGTAAGTTGATAGAATTACTGCGCCAAAAGAACAAAGTCCCATCTCTGACCAGTAATGAACCGCAGCCTTTAGACTATGGTCAAGCAGTGCTGGAAATAAAAGCCGCAGCAGACACAGACCCAGAAATTGCTCAAGCTGTTGTGGAAGTGGAAGCAGCAGTTAATGATAGTCAGTCTGAGACTGCTAAGGAAATTAAAAAGTTAGCAGATGAAATCAGGTCACACCCATCAATCGTCAACAAATTTGGTAAGTTAGCAGACAAAATCGGGCAAGTTGTCATTGGTGGTACTGGTAAAATCGAAAACATGAATTTTTGACAAGGGCATGGCTCATGTATGCCTGAAGATTCTGGCAAGTTAGCAGACAAAATTGGGGCTTATGCTGCTTATGGCGGTACAGTTAACATAGATAAACTGATAGTTAATGCTTCAGATAGTTCTGAAGTTATTGGTTTTACATTGGCAGACTGGTGTGAAGTTTGCACCGCCATGTTGAAAAGTCAGCAGGAAAAAGCAACAGAACTCAGACGCAAAGCGACAGAACAAGGTTTTGAAATTAACGTTTATGTTCCCTTGGGGTTGGTGGAACGCAAACAGCAGCAACGCCGACAACAAGATGAACAGCAAGACAGAGAAAAAGTCTATGAATTAACCGAAGAAGTCATTGTCACAACTTATGAACATGGCGCATTTCTCCGCGAAGTAATTGCACAACAGCCAGCCGAAAAAAATAAACATATTGCTATCATTGGTGAACCGGGAGCAGGGAAAACTACTTTATTGAGTACCATTGCTTCTTTTATTAATGACAGCACTCAAGATTTACCAATCTGTATTTCTCTAGGCAATTTACAGGGAAAAACCATTGAGGAATATTTACTCAAGCAATGGCTGACTGAAGCAATGAGATTAGCCAAACCTCATGTTGCAGTCACACAAAAAATTGAACATCAATTAATTGAGTGTTTTAGTACAGGAAGAGTTTGGCTACTTTTAGATGGTGTAGATGAAATGGGTGAAAATTCACCTGTGCAAGCATTAGCCAAAATTAATCGAGAACTGATAGCATCTCTGAGACAGGCGCGGGTGGTTTTAACTTGTCGGTTAAATGTTTGGGATGCCAAGGTTAGTAATCCACTTATAGGATTTGATACTTATAAAACCCAAAAGTTTAAACTAGAACAAATTGATGAATTTATTCAAAAGTGGTTTGAGCGTGCTGGTGATTTAGTAAAAGGGAAGACACTACAGGCAAAATTAAAAGAAACGAAACATGATAACATTCGTCAATTAGTGAGAAATCCTCTATGTTTATCGCTCTTGTGTCAGACATTTGATGTTAAGCAGGGAGAATTACCAAAAACAAAAGCCGCGCTTTATAAGACATTTATCCGCTATTTATATGAATGGAAATCAGAGTTATTTCCTGATTTGTATGACTCTGATGATTTAAAAGATAAATTACACCTTGCTTTAAGTAAATTAGCTTTTGCAGGGATTGATACTAAAGCTGGATTTCGCTTAACAAAAAAGTTAGCACGTCAGCAAATGACTGAGAAACTATTTCAACTTGCTTGTGGTAGTTTCTGGCTAATTTTAGTAGAAAGAACAGATGAAGACGATGAAGAAGTTTATACTTTTTTTCATCCTAACTTTCAAGAATATTTTGCGGCTTTAGCAGTAGATGATTGGGATTTATTTCTACCTCGCAAACACACAGATAGACCCGTAAAAGAGAAAGACGAAAGAGGAGAAGATAAGCATTACCGCATTTTTGAATCACAGTGGCGAGAGGTTATTTTACTGTGGTTAGGGCGAGAAGAAGAAAACATAAAACAGCAAAAACAAAAGTTTATTAATGCTTTAGTCAACTTTAAAGATGGATGCGGTAAGTGGAATAGTAAAAATGTAGACAAAGGTTTTTATGAATATCGCGCTTACTTTTTAGCTGCTGTAGGCATTGCAGAGTTTAGAGAATATTCTAGAGCCGATGAAATAGTCGCGCAGATTCTCAAATGGGGCTTTGGTTATTCCACAGAAAAGCAGAATTGGGTGGAATTTCTGCGTCCAATTTCAAACGAAGCTAGAGCAGCACTGCTACAAACAGAAAGAATAAAAGCGATCAAAGCTTTGGAGAAACAGCTGCAATTAAAAAATTTGCCTAACAAATCCCGTCGTAACTATGCGGCGGCAGAAAGCTTATGGCAAATCGACCCTAAGAATGAACAAGCCATTAACGCGTTAGCGCCATTTCTGCTATCCAAAGAAGCGTTTGGTATTGGTAATGAACAAGTCATATCAGATTTGATGCAACTGGGGCAGTTGAAAAAAGAGTTTGACAACACTGCTAGGCAGAAAGTGGCATCTACTTTAGAGCAATTCGACGCTAACAATCGACAAGCAATTGATGAAGAGATTGACCTGCTAGTACAACGCCTACAGTCTAAAAATTTAGAGGATGACTACATCCGTTGGCAGATAGCAGATGGGTTAGTGAAAATCGACCCAGGTAATGAAACAGCGATCGCCACCTTGGTAAAACTGCTGGAATCCACCACTGTAGATGACTTCACCCGTAGGTATGCAGCATATAGCTTAAGGACAATCACCATAGGAAATAAAGAAGCGATCACTGCTTTGGTAAAACTGCTGCAATCCACCACTGTGAGTAACTCCACCCATAGGGAAGCAGTAGAAAGCTTAGGGAAAATTGGCATAGGAAATAAAGAAGCGATCGCTGCTTTGATAAAACTGCTGGAATCCACAACTGTGGATGACTTAACCAGTTGGCAGGCAGCATCAAGTTTAGGGAAAATCGCTATAGGAAATCAGGAAGCGATCGCCGCTTTGGTAAAACTGCTGCAATCCACAACTGTGAATGACTACACCCGTAGGTATGCAGCAGATTGCTTAGGAAAAATTCTACAGAATAATCAGGATCGCTCTACTGTAGTCAAAGTGTTAAGTAATTATTGGAAATTGGATGGTAAATACTATGATTTAGCCTGGCAATGCGCCCAGAATATGCCTTACCCCGATTTCTATCAAGCTTGGCATCCGCACAATTTTGCTATTCGTACAATGCGAAGCTTAAAGCAAATCCTCTTCACCAGAATCATTTAAGCTATTTTCCAACCGTGACATTACAAATAGCTATTTGTGGATTGTTAAAATACGCACTCTAGATTGTTCATATCAATCAAAATTTTCATGCGATTCTGAGAGGTACTTCAATTTCTTCAACTCGCCATGCAGCATAGGCAAGCGCCTCATAAATATCAGCTTCTTCCAGATAGGGATACGCTTTGAGGATATCACTATTACTGTGTCCAGATGCCATTAAACCAACTATAGTACCAACAGTAACGCGCATTCCCCGAATGCAAGGTTTACCACCCATCACTTCTGGATTGCGAGTAATTCTGGTGAGATTTTGCATGGTTGTGGCTTCGTAATGTATGGTTATTGGATTGAGAAACTAGACACAACTGTGTCAATATTTCCTATTATCTGACCTTTCCAGGCAATGAAACAGTGTTTTCCTAAATCAATTAAATTACTTCGGTAGGAAAGCAAACCTCTATTGCTTTTTCGATTAAATCAATACCTTTGCAAACTACAGTATTCCGCCAAGTTATATCTGCGGGTGCAAACACTTCTTCTAATCTTTGACGTGTCCATATTTTAGAAGGGTGTTCTGGCGGTGAATAAAAATAAGCGCGATTTTCTGCCCGTAATGCTTCTACAACTTGGATAACTGGGTAAGTGCCGAACTCTGCCGTGAGAAACTTGTAATCGGACTGGGGAAACATCGCCTGACACCAAGTTCCTAAACCCCCACGAATTTTATAAATCTTCCCGTCTGGTTGGTAGGGTTCAACGACATCAGCACCGAACTTTTCTATTAACCACTGAGCTGATGTGGAATTAGGGGGGTCATCAATAAACAGTTTATAAGTCCCTTTTTTACCCAAACCCGTGTGTAAATCAATATGCAGAACATTTTTGGCATCACCAATCCATCGGGGAAGATTGTCAGCTAAGATTTGATGTGTTTTAGCTGGCCTTTGTCCTCCAAAAAATAGCCCTTGGGGAAAATCGTATTGTCCTACAGGTAAGGTATTGATTAAAGAATTAATGCCATGATGCAAAATAGTAGCGATCGCTTTGATCAAAAATGGTTCTAAAGGTGAAGGTGGTGAAGTTGGGTTAAAGAAGCTATTCAATTCCCCATACTTTTCTGGACTACCTGTATATTCTTCCTGGGGTAGCAGGAAATTACGGTTCAGGTCGATATTTTCCTCATTCCCACGCCTTCCCCAAGCAAAACCATAGGGATTTAAAGCATGTAACAGCACCAAAGCTGTTCTTGGGCTGGGACTCCAACCAATCAGACGTTCTTCTAACAAAGCACATTGAACAGCCGAACCAAAAAAACCCTCAACCCCATGCAAGCCACTAGAAACAACCAAAATTTGCTCAGGTTGAACGTCTCCTAAAATTGCCACATCAATAGTTAAGTCTTCCTCATCGGGGCCTGTTTGGTCAATGGAATAGGTTTCTAATTGACAACCCAAAGCCTGTGCCGCCGCACAAAACCGATATCGTGCAGTCGCGTAGTTGGGACTAAAGGCAAAAGCGTAAGACATGAGAACTGTGAGTTAAGGTTAAGGCCGCAGAGGAGGTACTGAGGGATACGTAGGGGGTTCTTCCAGGAGCAACTACCGTTGAGTGGGGGAGAGGGTTTTAACGTTTCCGCACAGATTTCTGGAATCATAACTGATTAACCGGACGTGATATGACAGTGTAAGCTGTGAAGCACATAATTTGCTTGTTGAGATGGCAAAGCAACAGAGTTTGAGCGTGTTCACCCATACCTACATAAAAAACTTACACCTGTCAATCTGACCCCTGTGGTCTATATGTATCAAACTTTCAGCGAAATGGGATCAGCACTCAGCTATAACTGTAAAATTACTCGTGCCAAATTGAAATAAATCAAGACTCCTAAGACATCAACGGCTGTGGTGATAAATGGCGCAGACATCAAAGCTGGGTCTAAACGTAACATCCGAAATAAAAATGGCAGTGTGGAACCAGACACCGAAGCTAAAATCGAAATTGCCACTAAACTAGTACCGACAGCGATCGCAACTTCAATTCTGCCTTGTAAAAAATATGCCCAAATTGTAGCGATTAACCCTAGCATACCACCCAAGAGTAAACCAGCGATCGCTTCTCTGCCAATTACTTGCCATGTGCCGAGTGAGCGAATTTCTTCAGTATTCATCCCGCGAATTACCACTGTCGAAGATTGAGCGCCCACGTTACCACCAGTTCCTGTTAATAAAGGAATAAATGCTGTTAGTGTAACTACTTTAGTTAAAATATCTTCTTGGGATTTAATAATTGTGCCTGTAATAGTATTCGTAATTAATAAAACAAATAACCATACTACTCGTTTACGTGCGACTTTCATCAAGTTCATCTGGAAATAATTATCGCCACTCGACTGCACACCACCACCTAACGCATAAATATCTTTGGTGGTTTCTTCTTGTAAAATATCAATTACATCATCAACGGTAACAATACCCACTAAAAGCTGTTGTTTATCTACCACAGGTACAGCTAAAAAGTCATATCTTTGAATAACTCTTGCTACTTCTTCTTGGTCTGTATCTGTGCGGACAAATATCACATCACGGGTCATAATTTCCCCAATGATTTGTTCTGGTTGAGATGTTACTAAATCTCGCAAAGATACAATCCCTGTCAAGCGTCTTTCTGCGTCTGTAACATAGAGATAGTAAATTATTTCGCTGGCATTAGCTAAACGGCGAATCCGTTCTAGAGCCTGAGTAACTGTAATATTTTCCTTGAGAGAAATAAACTCTAAAGTCATAATTCGTCCGGCTGTATTAGGTTCATAACCTAACAGCAAAGCCGTAGCTTGACGTTCTACCGGACTTAATTGTTCTAGTAAACGGTTGACAACTTTGGCAGGTAATTCATCAAATAACCTCGCCCTGTCATCCGAAGACATTTGATCGACAATATCACGAACTTCTTGACTTTTTAATTCTTCAATTAATCGTTCTTGTACACTATAGTCAAGATACTCGTAAACTGCGATCGCTTCATCTTTAGAAAGCAAACGAAAAGCTAAAGCGTGCATCGCTTCTGGTAAGCCTTCAATTGCTTCAGCAATATCCGCAGGTTGTACAGGTATAAGAATTGATTTTGCCGCTTGTAAATCTGCTGCTTCTAACAACATTTGCAGTTGAGTTCTGACTAAATCTCGCAATTCTCTACGGGACACATCCTGGAAGGTAGAGTTTAAGTTGTTTGTCTCAGTCAATTTCCACTTTCCTCAGCCAGTTTTAATAAGGTTGCTGCCCCTAGTCTATGAGACAATGCCGGAAGATGAAACCTTAAACGATGTAACTTTTTTTACTTTAAATCAACTTTTCTTGAATTTCTCCTATTAACGTAGCAAATAGACTGTTAATTAATACTTGAAACTTAGTCAGGAAGGGGAGTGTGGGAGGTGTGGGAGGATGGTGGAGAAATCTTTCCCCCCACACTCCCCACACCCCCACACCCAATCTCACCAGTACTATGAGTCTGTCATCCCTCAAGAGAAGGAATTACTAATCTATCTAGAACAAGTTTTGAGAACTTGGGCAAAACAACTATGGTGTTTTCGGGTAATAATAACTTTGTTACTTAATAGCGTTGCTGGTAACGGAAATGACGCGCCCTCCCAACTCAGAGAATGATCAGGAGCCAATTAACCGTCGTTTATATCTCCTACTTTTCAGTCGTAGTAGTTTAGTTATAGGAATTTTCTTGCTTGCTGGTATTGCATCAGGAATTTGGTGGGCAAGAAATTATGTGTATAACGATTTAGCGCCGTTAGTAGAGACAAATCTGGAACAATTACTAGGGCGACCAATTAATCTAGGGCAAGTGGAGTCTTTTTCACTTTCGAGTTTGAGATTTAGTTCTTTATCTATACCTGCAACACCTACTGATGCTGACCAAGTAACAGCAAAGGCTGTTGAGGTGCAGTTTGCGCTGTTACCAGTCATTTTCAGCCGCACATTACCGTTAAATGTCACCTTGGTGCAGCCGCGTGTTTTTATTCAACAAGATCAAGATGGTCGTTGGGTGACAGCAGAGGTCAAAAGTGCTGAAGGTAAAGGGATTATTCAAACGCAATTACAAACACTGCAAATTGTTGATGGCAATGTAGAACTTTTACCAGCTGCTGCGCCAACTAAACCAAAAGGTTCTGTAATAATTAATCAATTCGCTGGTGTGGCGAGATTTGCACCAGATAATGCAGAGATTGGTTATGAAATTAATGGTCAATTTACTAGAGGTGGTGCAGTTAAAATTACTGGGTCAACACAACCAAAAGCACAACAAACTAATCTACAGGTTGTCGCCCAAAGTTTACTAGCATCTGATGTGAGTCGATTAATTCAGTTACCCATTGTTTTGCAAGCCGGAAAAGTCAGTGCTGACTTGGGTGTACAAATTCCTGCAAATGCGTCAGAAATAGCGATTACCGGGACAGCTATTCCTGAACAAGTCACAGCCCAAATTCAAAATATTCCCCAACGCTTCATTAATTCTAACGGTAGATTAGTATTTCAAGGTCAGGCGATCGCATTAGATAATCTCTCCACAAATTTAGGCAAAGTTCCTCTCCTCGCCAATGGTACAGTCAATCTCAAAACAGGTTTTGACCTTTCTGCCCAGGTAAAACCCGTCAGTGCGAAAAATCTCTTAGATACCTTCAACGTTAAATCTCCCGTCGTCGCCACAGGGGAAGTCCAAGCCAAGGTCAAGGTACAAGGTTCTCTGCAACAGCCGGTTCTTAGCGGTACAGTCAGCAACACCAAACCTCTGCAAGTTGACCGTCTTCAATTTCAAGCTGTTAATACTGACTTTCGCCTCAATGTCAACAAAAATGCTTCTCAAATCACCGTCTCAAATCTCAAACTTGTCCCCGCCGCAGGTGGAATCATTACAGGTGGCGGTCAAGCAATATTAGGCGGACGAGTAAAATTTGACCTACAAGCCGAAGGTATTTCAGGAGATATACTGGCGCAAAACTACGGGATTACACCACCAATTAGCATTGGCAATGTCTCAGCTAATACACAAGTTACTGGCTCCCTCGGCAGACAACCTTTAATCCTCAATGTTGCCAGAGTCTTGGTGCAACCACCAGCCGGGGGGCAAATTGTCGGTGGTGGTCAAGTGCAACTAGCGCCCCAAGGCAGAGTATTGTTGAATGTTCTCGCTCAAAATTTACCAGGGGATGTCATCGCCAAAACCAACAACTCTGCATCTAGCATTAAAGTTGGGAATGTCTCAGCCAATGCTAAGGTGTTTGGTTATCTAGGGAATTTGCGGACAGTCGCTCAAGTACAAGCGCCAAATGCTACCTATCCAACTATCGGTGCAGTAGTCATTGAGCAACAAGGGCAGAATTTTGTTTTGCCAACGGCTGTGTTTAATGTAGCAGGCAATACCATCACCGCTAAAGGTCAAGTTGCTCAAAACCGTTGGCAAGCTGTTGTTAATACAGAAAAAGTTCAGTTAAGCCGATTTAAAGAAATTCCCGCCCAATTTCAGGGAGTATTAACTAGTGCATCGGTAAGTTTGTCGGGCAGTACGAAATCTTTTCAAGCCACAGGGGAAGCAAACTTGAATGTGGCGGGGGGTAGAGTTAATGTCAGGAATATTAACTTGAATAATAATCGTTGGCAAGCAGTGGCGAATGCTTCTCAAATTCAACTCAGTCGTTTTTCCCAGATTCCTGCACAATTCCAAGGAGTATTAAATAGTGCTTCTGTGAATTTATCAGGCAGCACGAAGTCTTTCCAACCAGAAACCATTCAAGCGTCAGGACGAGCAAACTTGAGTGTGGCGGGGGGTAGAGTCAATGTCAGGGATATTAGCTTGAATAATGGTCGCTGGCAAGCAGTGGCGAATGCTTCTCAAATTCAACTCAGCCGTTTTTCGCCCCAACTACGGGGTAGGCTGAATGGGAATGTGCAGGTGGCTGGGAATACAAAATCTTTTGCTTTAGCAGATATTCGCGCGGCTGGACAAATTCGCGCCAACCAAGGAATAGCGCAGTTAGCACAACCATTGTCAGCCGAGTTTCGCTGGAATGGTCAGCAAATTATTGTGCCACGGGCGACGACACCGGGGGTAAGTGCGAGTGGTGCGATCGCTGTACAATTACCAGCAACAGGTACACCGAAAATCGCCGGCTTTAATTTCGATGTCCTGGCGCAGAATTTCAACCTCAACAATACTGGTGTGCAAGTTCCCGGAGATATCGCCCTATCAGGTTTTGTCGATTTTAACGGGCGAGTCACAGGTACTCCAGCAGTTCCCCAAGCCACAGGTAATGTACGGCTGAAAAATTTCAATGTGGGTAACGTGGCATTTGACCCCGTTTTAAGCGGTAATGTTAACTTTCAAGGCGGACAAGGGGGAAGTCTGCGCCTCGCAGGTACACAAGATAGGATAGCCCTCAACCTCGATGGCAATTATCGCCCAACTTCCTTTTTAGTCCGACATGATGGCGCTGTCACCACGGGTAGAACCGAGGGAGATAATTTAATTATCAACGCCCAACAATTTCCCATCGCTTTGGTTGGCGGCTTTTTACCTAACAATAATTTGAAACCCTTGGGCGGGCAATTATCAGGCAATTTAGTAGTTAATCTGAATAATTATGCAGTGGCGGGAGATGTGGCAATTTCTCAGCCTCGTGTTGCCAGGGTTTCAGCTGAAGAATTTCGTGGTAATTTTAATTATGCCAATGGTTCAGCTAACTTAACTAACGGTCTGTTGCGTCTGGGAGAAAGTAGCATTGCCCTGAGTGGAAGTGTACAAACTGGCAATAACCCCCAATTTCAAGTCCAAGCGAATTTAGTAGAAACGAGAATACAAGAACTTTTACAAGCGTTTAATATCTACGATTTTCAAGATTTCAGCACAGGTACAGAACCACCCACACTAGCAGGTGCAACCGCACTTGATACCACATCTGTGCGCTTACCAAATGCAGACTTGCTCACACAACTAGAATACTTCTCTAAAATTGCCACAGTCGCAGAACAGCAACAACAGCAAGACAAAAAACAAGCACCGCCTTTACCCAGTTTGGCAGAATTAACAGGTGCTTTGAATGGAACCTTAGTAGCCAGTGGTTCTTTAAAATCTGGGTTGAATGCTGGGTTTAATCTCCAAGGTAATAACTGGCAATGGGGACAATATACGATTAATCAAGTGATTGCTCAAGGTAATTTTGCCAATAATGTAATTACTCTTTCACCCTTGAGTATTGGCATTAATCAAGGACAGGTAGCTTTTGCCGGCAAATTAGGTTTGAACCAACTAACGGGACAGTTGAATGTAGCGAGTTTACCGTTATCTTTATTTCAGCCGTTTATTGCCCAATATCCGCTAGATGTCACAGGTGAAGTGAATGCTGTGGCTAATTTGCAAGGTAATTTCCTCAACCCCAGGGTAAATGGTGAAGTGTCACTGGCAAATGCGACTCTGAATAACCAACCAGTGCAGACAGGACAGGTAAAATTTGCCTACGAAAATGCCCGCTTACATTTTGACAGTGCTTTACTGCTGACAGGAACCCAACCCATCACAGCTACAGGTAGTGTTCCTGCACCCTTACCCTTTGTTTTTGCCAAACCAGCTAGTAATCAAATTAGTGTCCAGGCGAATGTGAGTAACGAAGGTTTAACACTGTTAAATCTGCTGACTAACAATCAAGTCTCATGGCTAGATGGACAAGGACAAGTGGCTGTGAATGTTGGCGGTACGTTAAATCAGCCAATTATTAACGGTAATGCCACATTGAATAATGCTACTATTCGCGCTCAAGCTTTATCCGAACCACTCACCAATGTCACGGGAACAGCCCAGTTTAACGGCAATATAGTAAATATAGAAGGTATTCAAGCTAATTACAATCAAGGGTTAGTTACAGCATCGGGAATTTTGCCAATTTTTACACCCCAGGCAAATACAACCAATCCTTTGACAGTATTAATAGAACAACCCCTAGATTTCCAAGTTCCTGGTTTGTATGAAGGTGGTGTGAGTGGTAATGCCGTGATTCAAGGAACAGCACTCAAACCGCAAATTGGTGGTGAAATTGAACTGAGTGATGGACAGGTAATTATTGGTAACTCCACCACCGCTAACGCCCAACCAACAACGACCGATAGTAGTGACATTAATATTAGTGCTGTTACAACCACAGAAACTAACCCCAACCCTACAACAACAACTACTGCTGCTGTAACTAGACCTAATTTACCTGTGGCGTTTGACAACTTACGCTTGACCTTGGGTGATGATGTGCGGGTGACAAGTCAATCTTTACTCAGTTTTGTACCGGGAGTAGGCGGCTTTAGTCAACCGATACTCAGCTTTAACGCCAAAGGCGACCTAACAATTAACGGTACATTAGCCAAACCTCTCCCCCAAGGAGAAATTCGGTTAACAGGGGGAAGAGTCAGTTTATTTAGCACCGAGTTCACGTTAGAACGTGGCTATGAACAAACAGCCACCTTTACCCCCAGTCAAGGACTTGATCCTACCTTGAATGTGCGACTGTTAGCGATCGTTCCTGAAACTTCAGCAATCAATAATCGAATTTTAAGATCCCCTGCATCGGCAGAAATCAGCGATGCTTCTGCAATCAATTTTGGCACTTTACGCACCGTGCGCGTCCAAGCAAGGGTGACAGGACGTGCTAGTAGATTAAACGAAAATTTAGAATTGACAAGTCAACCCCGCCGCAGTCAAGGAGAAATTGTCGCTTTACTGGGTGGTTCAATTTTGAATAACTTTGCTCAAACCGGAGATATCACCCAAGGGTTAACTAATTTTGCTGGTACGACAATTTTAGGTAGTTTACAAGGTACGATTACTGCGATCGGTCAAGCAATTGGTTTTAGTGAATTTCGCATCTTTCCTACTCCCATTACAGATCAAACAGCAAGACGCTCATCAGTTCTCGATTTATCAGCCGAAGGTGTATTCAACCTAAATCGAGATTTTTCTGTTTCTTTATCACGACCATTATTTAGTAGTGATGCGTCCTTCCGTTACAACGTCCTTTATCGACTCAATGACGAAATTTTAGTACGCGGCGCAACCGATTTAGGCAATGAAAATCTACTGTTCTTTGAATATGAAACTCGATTTTAACATCAACATGGCGCACAACGGTTGTCTGTGAAGAATGGGTGTAAGGGTGTGAGGGTGTGGGGGTTTTGAACACTTACAACCCTATACCCCCTCGTAATGACATCTTACTCTTTGCGCCTTTGCGCCTTTGCGTGAGACAAAAGTCTATATAGCAATACTATCTGAGTTGTGAAAAAGTATTCTTTTTAACGAACCGCAAAGGACGCAAAGGACACAAAGAAGGAGAGGAAGGGAAAGAAAGAGAATTTCACAAATGGTTTAGGACTGCTATATTTACTTATTGGCAAAATCAGTAATAATAGCTTCAAGTTAATAACCAACAGTCAAGTATGTCGCAAAATCGCTCAATTGCTGTTGAATTCCGCGATGTCAGCTTTAGCCGCAACCGTCGCAATTTAGTATCAAATCTTAATTTTTCAATTCATCAAGGAGAAGCATTAATATTACTTGGACGCAGTGGTAGCGGTAAAACTACCACGATGAAATTAATTAATCGTCTGTTTACACCAACCACAGGTGATGTCGTATTTGATGGAACTCCGACAAGTCAATGGGATGAAATTAAACTGCGGCGCAAAATTGGTTATGTAATTCAAGAAACTGGTTTATTTCCCCATTTCACTGTAGAACGTAATGTTGGTTTAGTTCCTAGTTTAGAAGGTTGGAAACCGAAACAAATTAAAACAAGAGTTTATGAATTGTTGCAGTTGGTAGGTTTAGATCCTGTGCAGTTTGCTGGGCGTTATCCCCATCAACTTTCGGGGGGACAACGACAAAGGGTAGGCGTAGCGAGAGCGTTAGCCGCAGATCCTCCAGTGTTGTTGATGGATGAGCCTTTTGGCGCACTTGACCCCATTACGCGCTTAGAATTGCAACAGGAGTTTCGGCGGTTACAGCAAGAACTCGGTAAGACAGTGGTGTTTGTGACGCATGATATCCAAGAGGCGTTTGTCTTAGCTTCTCGAATTGGGTTAATGTATGACGGAGAACTGGTAGTATTAGGTACAAAGGAGGAGTTTCTGCGATCGCAACATCCAGAAAGCCTAGCTTTTCTTCAATGTCTGCGTTCTCTGCAAGACAATTTATGAAAGACTTTTTCTTGATTAAGTATGCCCCAGAAATTTTACAGCACACGCTGGAACATTTATTTTTGGTAGGTATTGCCATTACAATTGCCACACTTGTTGGCATTCCGTTAGGTATTTTAATTACCCGTCAAACTCGGTTGCGTCAACCCATTCTTGGTATTGCCAATGTACTGCAAACTATTCCCAGTTTGGCCTTATTTGGTTTACTAATTCCTGTGCCGATTATTGGTGGAATTGGTGTTGTTCCAGCTATCGTTGCTTTAACTTTATATTCTTTTCTGCCGATAATTCGCAATACTTACACAGGTATTACGAGTGTAGATCCAGCAATTATCGAAGCTGGTAGAGGTATGGGAATGACTGATCAAGAATTATTATTACAAGTCGAAATCCCCTTAGCAATGAGTGTAATTTTAGCAGGGGTGAGAGTTGCCGCAGTCATAGGTATTGGTGTTGCTACAATTGCGGCTGCTATTGGCGCTGGTGGTTTAGGCGTGTTTATTTTTCGCGGTATTGCGGTAGTAAATAATGATTTAATTTTAGCCGGGGCAGTGCCAGCCGCCTTAATTGCTTTACTGGCAGATTTGTTAATTGGGTTGTTGGAAACCAGATTAAAAGTTAAATAAGTAATGAAAAGATTTTTAATATTTTTTATTTTAACTTTTACTTTAGTAGTGGCGATCGCAGCTTGTAACCCTAGTGCGAATAATACCACGGGCGATATTGTTGTTGCTTCTAAAGATTTTACCGAACAAGATATTTTAGGCGAACTCTTAGCCCAACAAATTGAAGCAACAACTAATCTCAAAGTTGTCCGTCGTCCCCGTTTAGGCGGTTCTTTTGTTTGTCATAATGCTATTCTGGCTGGAAAAATTGATGCTTATATTGAATACACGGGTACAGCTTTTACTGGGATTTTAAAACAAAAAGCCGTCAATGACCCGAAAGTAGTTTACGAGAAATTAAAACAAATATATGACCAAAAATTTAAGCTGGAAGTTATGCCTAGCTTAGGTTTTGAAAATACTTTCGCAATGGTTATTCGTGGTGAAGATGCCAAGAAGTATAATATTCAAACTTTATCCCAGGTTGCCCAATATACACCCCAATGGCGCGGCGGGTTTGGCTACGAATTTTTAGAACGAGAAGATGGTTTTCCAGGGTTAGCTAAAACTTACGATTTGCGTTTTTCTAAACCACCGCAAATTATGGACTTGGGTTTAATATATCGAGCTTTGGTGCAGAAGCAAGTAGATATGGTGGCGGGAAATTCAACTGATGGACAAATTACGCGGCTAGGTTTGGCTGTGTTAAAGGATGATAAACAATATTTCCCACCTTACGAAGCTACGCCAATTGTTAGACAAGAAGTGTTGAATAAATACCCAGAGTTGAGAGGTGCGATCGCTCAACTTTCTGGTAAAATTTCCGCAGATGAAATGCGGCAGTTAAATTATTTGGTTGAAGGGGAGTTACAAGATATTAAAGAGGTTGTGCGTGAGTTTCTGAAATCTAAGGGGTTAATCTCGCGCAAAGGCGCAAAGGTGCAAAGTTTTTAAGTGGGAAATTTATGAAGTTAAGCACAACTTTTAAAGCTGCAATTATCTGGTTTTGTGTTTCTAGTGGAACTGTTATTGCTCAAACATTACCCCTCTCCAATAACTTGATTGCTTTTAATTCTAAGGAGGGAGAGAAGTTATTAATTCAAAGTCGCTCCAGAGAAGATTTCTTTCCTTTGAGTATGCAGTTTGTCACGCAAAATAATCAAGCTTTTTGTGGTGTGGCTAGTAGTGTGATGGTGTTAAATAGTTTAGGAATTGTCGCACCAGAATCACCACAATATTCTCCTTATAGAGTGTTCACCCAAGAAAACTTTTTTAGCAATGAAAAAACTAAAAAAGTCATTGCACCTGAAGTTGTCGCCCGTCAAGGAATGACTTTAGCAGAATTAGGCGGATTAATTGCTAGTTATGATGTCCAAGTCAATGTTTATCATGCAGCCGATACTAATTTAGAACAATTTCGTAAGTTAGTCTCGACAAATTTAAAGCAATCTAATAATTTTGTGATAGTTAATTATTTACGTAAAGAAATTGGTCAAGAAAAAGGTGGACATATTTCACCAATTGCTGCTTACAATGAGCAGACAGATAGATTTTTAATTATGGATGTTTCTCGTTATAAATATCCGCCAGTGTGGGTGAAAGCCGCAGATTTGTGGAAGGCGATGAATACGAAGGATACAGTTTCCGGTAAAACACGCGGCTTTGTTTTAGTGAGTAAAGTTAATTAAGTTCCTAAATCCCCGGAGCATTGTCCATCAAAGCATTTAACATCGGCTGGAATTTTTGGCGGAACACTACAGCTAATAAACCGCAGAATATTGTAGTTGCTGCCATCACCCACCAAAAGTGAGTGATGTGCCATAGTCCGCCGAACAGGGCAAAGATGATTAGTCCAGCACCAGCCCCCCCTGCAAACAGTAGAGTTGTTTCTTTAGCGGTTTGTTTGAAGATACGTGGTTTTGATTCCATAAGATTATCTCCTGCTCCCTTAAGCACTCGTTACTTTATTGTAGCGAGATGATATTGATATGAATTTAGAAAGTATTGATCTATGAAAATTTAAATAATTAACTGCGATATCAAGCGATAGGCTAAGACATAGCAATATACAACAGTATCAAAATGCAAATCTTTGCTAAACCCAAACAGGTTGTATTTACCGTCTTTTACTTTACCGTTCTCTGTTACAGCCAAGTTGCAGCAGCCACTACCACTTTACCCCTACGCAGCAAAAAGGGGATGGTAGTATCTGCACATCCTCTGGCGAGTGAGGCTGGGTTAGCAATGTTACGCAAGGGAGGGAATGCGGTAGATGCAGCCGTCGCCACAACTTTTGCGATATCTGTAGTTGAACCTTTTTCGGCGGGAATTGGTGGCGGGGGATTTTTACTGCTGCATTCTGAGAAAACTGGCGAGATGAAAGCTTTGGATTTTCGGGAACGCGCACCTATCAAGGCTACCAGAAATATGTATTTAGATGCAGATGGCAAGGTGCGTCCGAATGCCAGTGTGAATGGTTATTTGGCGGTGGCGACACCAGGAACAGTAGCGGGAATGTATGAGGTGCATAGCCGTTATGGTAAGTTGCCGTGGAAGGAAGTTGTCAAACCTGCGATCGCTCTAGCTAAAAATGGCTTTATCTTAAGTAAACAACTAACTTGGCGTTCCATTCAAGTTTACGAAAACCGCAAACCCGTAATCCTCCAGAATTCCGCCGCTAGAGGCATATTCACCCGCAACGGCGAATTTTATCAGCCTGGAGAAAGATTAGTCCAACGAGATTTAGCACGCACTTTAGAAATTATTGCCGACGATCCCCAAAGTTTTTATACTGGTAAAATTGCCCGTGCGATCGCCTCAGATATGGCAAAAAATGGTGGTTTAATTACGTTAGACGACCTCAAGGCATACAAACCCATCTGGAGAACTCCTCTCTGCGGTAGTTTTCGTCAAGCTAAAGTCTGTTCTATGCCACCACCATCATCAGGCGGCGTTCATCTATTGCAGATTTTAAACATTATCGGTGACAGTGATTTAAAAGCTTGGGGATGGCACCATCCCAACAGTTTACATCTAATGGCGGAAGCGATGAAGATAGCCTACGCCGATCGCTCACAATATTTGGGTGATCCTGATTTTATCAAAGTCCCTGTACAAGCCCTCATTAACCCGGCTTACGCCAAACAGCGTCGTCAACAAATCAATATGGATGTGGCGAAACCTGCATCAGAAATCAAACCAGTAGCACCAGAAATTCTTCAACGTTTTGGCCCCGTTAGCAATCAAATTGTCCCTCTACCCAACAAATCATTAAGATTGCCAGCCACTCGCTACGAATCTACAGAAACCAGCCATCTTTGCGTTGTGGATGAACAACGTAACGCTGTGAGTTTGACTTTTACAATTAATCTTGGTTTTGGTGCGGGTGTAGTCAGCCCAGGAACAGGAATTTTACTCAATAATGAGATGGATGATTTTGCCACTGCGCCAGGAGTTCCTAACGCTTTTGGTTTAATTGGCAACTCAGCAAATGCGATCGCACCCCGAAAAACACCCCTTTCAAGTATGACTCCAACAATAGTCACAGAAAATAATCACCTCCGAATGGCAGTGGGGGCCCCTGGTGGCAGCACAATCATCACTCAGGTATTGCAAGTAATTCTCAATGTGCTGGAATACAATATGGACGTTGGTGCAGCTGTCTCCGTACCACGCATACATCACCAATGGCTTCCTGATGAGTTGCGCGTTGAACCTTGGGGTTTGGATGCTTTAACTCTGCAAGACTTACGCCGTCGTGGACACAACATCAAGGAACAAAACACTCCTTGGGGTAATGTTAACGCGATCGCTACTCAAGCAGATGGCAGCCTAGAAGCAGCCGCCGATCCTCGCGGTGAAGGTTCGCCTAGAGGCTGGTAGACAGTCATTACAAAATAACGCAACACTGCCGTTTTTCGAGATAGTTAAAATTCTGAAATACTAACTGCAACTATTGATTCTGTAACATTGATTCTGAGTATTCTACTTGAGTGCTAAATTCATTTGCTCGCGCACTGGGTACTAGTGTCCAACCCGCCTTCAGCAGTTTTTGATAAGTTGCCCAACCCTTAGAACCCCCAGGAATTTGATAATCTGGCACTGCAAATTGCGGATAAGCTGTGTAAGGTCGCCAACCTTTATTAGCCTCTACTTGCAAATACAAAATCTTCTCACCGTCGCCACTAGACTTAGATAACCAGCACATTTGTCGATTCATGGCAAACTCCTTAGTGTTTAGCTAAAATTGCATAATCGCAGACTTTTGTCAAGCACTGCATCAATCTTCTGGGATAATTTTTAATTCCCCTAGTATGTGTCCATATACCTACAAATTGGTTTAGTAAAATTACGTAAGCCATCAGATAGATTTTCTAGACAGTTTTTAAAGATACAGCAAGACAAAATCACGCCATCCCCAACCTTTGATACTTGCAAAAAGTGTCAAATATTGTGGATTTTGTAGGAAAAAGCTGACAATAGCTCAATATCTTCGGCTCCATGACTGAATAATGATTCAACATCGCTTATAGGCGTAAAAATATAACGCTGCTCGGCGATACTTTGCTGGTTATGAGGGCAAGATTTTTCTCATGTTATCTGTGGTTGCTGTTAGTGTATGTAACAAGAGTTACTATTTTCCTAAATAGCTGAATTACAAATTATTTGTTTTGCTAGTTACACCAGTAAGATTTAGTTATCAGTGCTGAGTGCTGATACCCAGTTGCTATTAAAGATAGTCATGTGGGGAGTTGGGGTAGACAAGGTAGAGGGGGTAGACAAGGTAGAAATATTGCTTCCTTGTCCCCCTTGTCTCCCTTGTCCCCCTAACCTCAGCACTTAATAAAATCACTAATAATCGTGCGAATTTCGTTCACTATTGCCGAGTAGTCAGCATCAGATAAAACAGGTGTTGCATCTGCGATGTCGATTGGTTGCACTAAATCAATCCAGGACTTGCAACCACCATATTTTGGCAGATAGGGAATTTCTTGGACTTTGGGCAATTTATAAGTGCGTAACAGCAGAACATACAACGGCTGACGTGGTTTCCATTTTAGGCGATCGCTAATAAAATACTCATTCCAGATATGAAACGGGAGTAGCGCGTTAACAGTAGACTCCTCACTAATCGGCAAAATATCTGTAATCTCTGCCCAACTGCCAATGCGAATTGTTTCTGGATGCCAACCAGGAGTTACTGGACAGACGAGATTTGCATATTCTGATTTTAGCAGAAACGGCTGTTGATGTTCAAAAGTTGGGTAAAGTAAAACCTGCTCATGAGCAACTTGAAAACGTCCATTCTGCTCATGAATACCACCTTTACGCAGCAACATGATGGTTTTAGCAGTTTCCAAAGCATTGATCGCCACAGACCATTCTTTGAGAGCATATAAACTCGAAGTTAAATTCATCGGCATCTGCTGTAACTCTGATTTAATTTCACGCTAAGACCGTTAAAGTATGAAACTATCCGGGGAAATGTAATGAGACAACCATTATGGAAAAGCGAAAATTAGGTACATCTGCCGTAGAAATCACACCCATTATTATTGGAACTTGGCAAGCTGGCAAAAAGATGTGGGTGGGAATTGAAGACGCTGACTCTATTAAAGCCATTCGCGCCGCCTTTGAAGCCGGAATCACAACCGTTGACACAGCCGAAGTTTATGGTGAAGGTCATTCTGAGCGCATTGTAGCCGAAGCTTTAGCGGATGTGCGCGACCAAGTACAATATGCCACAAAAGTTTTTGCCAACCATCTCAAGTACGATCAAGTGATTCAGGCTTGCGATCGCTCTTTAAAAAACCTCAAAACCGATTATATCGACCTTTATCAAATTCATTGGCCTGCGGGTGCCTTTAACAGCGAAATTGTCCCCATCGCCGAAACGATGAAGGCTTTAAATGAGCTAAAACAACAAGGAAAAATTAGAGCAATTGGGGTGTCTAACTTTTCTGGCGCACAATTGGCCGAAGCATCACAATATGGACGAATTGATAGCTTGCAACCCCCATATTCACTATTTTGGCGGGCGGTGGAAAAAGATGCTCTGCCCTATTGTATCGAAAATCAAATTTCCATCTTGGCTTATTCACCCTTAGCCCAAGGATTATTAACAGGTAAATTTCCTCGCGGACAGAAATTTGCCCCAGAAGATAACCGTTCTAGCAATAAATTATTTCAAGGCGAAAACTTTGAACACGCTCAACAAGCTTTAGATAAACTCCGCCCCATAGCCGAACGCCATAATTGTACCTTGGCACAGTTAGCATTAGCTTGGTTAATTGCCCAACCCCAAGCCAATGCGATCGCAGGCGCACGTTATCCCGAACAAGCACAAGATAACGCCAAAGCCGCCGATGTCAAACTTTCCCCTGATGAAATTGCCGAAATCGACTCTATTGGGCGAATTGTCACCGATCATTTAGATAACAACCCAGTCATGTGGAATTGGTAAGCTGAAGGTGACAGGTTATAGGTGACAGATCAGATCCCTGAATCTTCAATAAAATCAGGGTTCTGAATCTTTTGCTAAACAAAGTAACAACAAAGATTGCAAGAATAAACAAAATGTCAACTTTAGTAAACTACTAGTTGCTGTTTCCTAAGTCAGTGCTAAATTGAATAACAAGACATCAAACAGATTCCAACCAAACCAAAAGGGCAAATGACTCTGATGTCTCCCGTCTGTAGCCCAAGCAAATTTTCAGCAAGCCCTAATTAAATGTGGTGAAAGCCAAAGCATACAAAAGGCAGAGCCAAATCCCAAAGCGGAAAAACAAAGATTGCTGAAGTTGCTAGTTATTAAGTCCACCTTAGTTGTTTACTCTCTCAATTGTTTAGCTAATTTTAAAAAATTTGAAACCTGTGAATTCCCAATAACCTGGTCATCGTTGACCAGGTTTTGATGTTTTTAGCTATGATTTTCAATTAGCACTTTAAGTTAAATAAAGTAGCAGTGCTTTTTGCTCTTTAACAGCAGTTTCATAGTAATCAACTATTTCGTTGTAGTAATCTACCATCGAGTCAAGCATATCTTCGTCTGACCAATCAATCCAAGGTACAGGGTTTGGTTTTTGCGACTCTTGTATAAAACGATTTTCAAAACCTTCTTGAGAAAGTTCTAATAAACCATCCAGAATTTGCCCAACTTCATCACCTGCTTGCAGATATCTAACTGGCCCATAGTCTCTGTCAAAATAGAGGTCTTTACCAGCACCAAAGGCATTAACTAAAGGTTTACCATCCCACTGGGAATTTGCAATTACTAGAAATGGTAAAAAATCTTTTTTATATCCTTTTTCCACTATTAATTCTGGGATTTTGCCTTGAGTTTTATCATAGTAGCATGGAATATAACCTGCTAGTAAAAACGTCAAGTCCTGCCAAGATTTATCTAAATCTAATTCGGGATTTTCCCACTCAGAAAGAAACAATTCCTCTAATACTTGCCAATCATAAGTATTTTTCCACTGTTTGCTTCTACCAGCAGGTAAATTACCAAATATTGCTCTAGCATTTTGTTTTATTTTTTCCGCAGATTTTACTATACCGTAGGATTCTTTTTCCCAAAGAGGAGATTCTGGCAACCATTTAGCATCAAAAAACGCATCAACAAGATATATATCTTTGATAAATAAATCCAAGGTTGAGGAAGAAATTTGTTTTATTTCACCTGTTATTCCCATAAAATAATTTTGAAATTGTTTAATATTTAATCCTAGTAAGCTTTATCATTGATGTTTGATTAAATTGAGATATATAATTTTGTGCGTTTTAGATAAACAATTAACTATTGAGAGACACAAATAAAATTTATCTTATTAACTCATTATAAACTTTACAGGATACTATAATTTTCCTAGCAACTCAAAGAAAGTCTCCTTGTCAATGCCTATATCCTGAATCATACCCATTAAAGTTCCTTGTTTTATGTCTTTTCCAGCATGGATAGGAATTACAACCCTCTGTCCTTGGCTATTTTTGTAAATAGCATGACTACCTTTCTGACGGTCAAAATAAAAGCCTAATTGTTCGGCAACTTTAATAAAATCCTTCGCTTTGACACTAGGAAAATTACTTATACTAGTATACTCAAAGGCTTAACAATTAAATCTTCTTTAGGAATTGGTTGATTATCAGCCTTTAAACTTTCAATATATAATTCAATAGCTTCTGTAATATTCTCAATCGCTTCTTCAAAAGAATCTCCTTGAGAATGACAGCCTTTTAAGCTAGGACAAAATGCGTGATAACCTCCATCTGATTCTTTTTCTAAAAGAACGGTATAATTGTAAACCTGTTTACTATGATTCTGCATTATGTTTTTAACTTATGAGTGATTTGGCTACTTTTAGCTTATGCTGAATTTTATAATAAACGCTTTTAAATATTGATAAAAAAAGTACGATCGCAAGTTAAACTATAGTACACAGTAGTTTTTTTCAATGGCTTTAGTAATTGCAGGTGAACGTAGCGGGGTGGGTAAGACAACAGTCACACTCACCCTTTTAGCATCTTTATGCCGTCGTGGTGGTCAAGTACAATCTTTCAAGGTCGGGCCAGACTACATTGACCCAATGTTTCATCGGTATGTGACTGGTCTTGCTTGTCGCAACTTAGACCCAGTGCTGACTAGTGAAGCTTACGTTCAGCAATGTTTTCGCCATCACAGCCAAGCGAGTGAATATGCTTTAGTGGAAGGGGTGATGGGGTTGTTTGATGGAATAGGGAGTCGAGAAGAAAATACTTTACATCCATTCACTTTTGCTAGTACAGCGCACATTGCACAGTTACTCGATTTACCTGTGGTGTTGGTAGTTGATTGTAGTCGGTTATCGGGTTCTGTAGCGGCGATCGCTCACGGTTATTGTACCTTTGACCCTAAAATTAAAATAGCTGGTTTAGTGCTGAATCGTGTGGGGAGCGATCGCCATCTTTCTTTACTCAAAGATGCTCTAAAATCTCTACAATTCCCGATTCTCGGTGTGCTGCGTCGTCAAGATAATATTACAATTCCTGACCGCCATCTTGGTTTAGTCCCCACAGCCGAACTCAGCGAATTAGACGCAGTTATAGAACGTCTAGCAGATTTAGGTGATGCTTGCTTTGACTGGCAAAGTTTATTACCTTTGTTGAGAGACAAGGGGGACAAGGGAGACAGGGGAGAGAATAACTCTGGTTGTTTGGGGAAATCGTCTTCTGTAGTTAGGGTTGCGGTTGCGTGCGATCGCGCTTTTAATTTTTATTATCAAGACAATCTCGATTTACTGGAAAAATTAGGTGCAGAGTTAGTTTTTTGGAGTCCTTTAGAAGATGCAGAATTACCGCCAAATATTCAAGGTATGTATTTTGGTGGCGGTTTCCCAGAAGTATTTGCTCAACAATTAACTAAAAATACCCATGTTTTGCAAGCAGTAAAAACAGCAATTCTTCAAGGGATGCCAACAATTGCTGAATGTGGTGGCTTGATGTATTTGTGTAGAGAAATCATTGATTTTGAGGGTAAATCTTACCCAATGGTAGGGATAATTCCCACATCTGCTTGTATGGATAAACGTTTAACATTGGGGTATCGTCGAGCCGTAGCGTTACAAGATGGTTTATTAGTAAATGCCGGCACAAATGTTTACGGACATGAATTTCATCGCTCAACTTTAAAAGCCAATTCTCATCAACCACTGTTTGATACTTACCGCTATGATTGCGATGAAAATACAGGCTTTGAAGGCTGGAATTTACCTATTAATCTTCATGCTTCATACATCCATTTACACTGGGGAGCTAGTATAGAAATTCCCCAGCGATTTATTCAACAATGTCAGTCTAGTTCCTGGGTAAGTTTAAACTTTTAATTCTCTAATTGCCAACCAAGGGCAGTGGCGACTTGACTAGCTAATTCTAGGGGGTTGAAAGGTTTTGCGATCGCTGTTACTATACCCATTTGAGCATAACGACGGCGATCGCTGGCTTGGATTTTAGCGGTTAATAAAATTACGGGAATTTCTTTTGTGGCTGCATTGGCTTGGAGTTGCTCAAAGGTGGTGATTCCATCCATATCTGGCATCATCACATCGAGTAAAATGGCATCTGGCTGGTAAGTCTCGGCTTGTGTAATACCGTCTTTCCCAGAACTGGCTGTCACCACATCCCAACCAGCGACGGTTTCTAAACAAATTTTGGCAACTTCTTGAATATACTGTTCGTTATCTACAACAAGAATCCGTTTTACTGCCATAATTCATACCAATATATAGGAATCCGGTTTGATTGTTGAAATTATCTGTAAAGGTGGGGAGTGGGGAGTAGGGAGTAGGGAGTAGGGACAAGGGGGACAAGGGGGACAAGGGGGACAAGGGAGAAAAATATTTTACTAGCAACTCAGCACTCAAGACTCAGCACTCAGCACTCAGCACTCAGCACTTAAGACTCATCACTCTCAACTGTATGATGAGTGATGCGCTGAAGTAAGTCCATTACTCTTTGTTCAAATTCTTGGGTGGTTACACGTCCTTTGGTTAAAAATTCGGTGTAGCCTAATTTAAGTCGTTGGCGTTCGGACTCGTCTAAATCTTTGGCAGAGTAAACTACTACGGGCATGGTACATAAATGATTGTGTTGTCGTAACCAATCAATTACCACAAAGCCATCGCTTTCTGGCAAAATTAAATCAAGAATTAATAAGTCAGGATGCAATTCTTGGCTGAGGTGAATGGCTTCTCTGCCTGTTTGTGCCAAGCAAGTTTCAATATCATGGCGCTCAAATAAAGTAATTAATAATTGTGCTAAGTCGTTGTCATCTTCCACAATTAAAATTCGGGCGCGTTTCGATGGTTTGGCAACAACTTGTTTTAGGGATTGTAATAAGTAACTTTCTTGCACTGGTTTACTTACCCAATCAGCAAAATCTGTGATGGGTTTACCATTAGTTTCTGATTGATAAACGCTACAAATGACAATCGGAATATGTTGCGTATCAGCACGTTCTTTTAAAATGGCCATTGTTTGCCAGCCGTTCATTTCTGGCATCAGCAAATCAAGTAAAATCACATCTGGTTGTTGAATTGATGCGGTGGCGATCGCTTCTTTTCCAGTAGCAACTGTTACTACTCGATATCCACCTTTTTGCAATAAAGTTTCCAGTTCATTAGAAATATCTGGATCATCATCGCAAACTAAAACCAAGGGAGAATAAGCAACAGGCAGTGAGCAGTGAGGAGTTGGTTGTCCTACATCAGTAATTTGTGGAGCTTGATAAACGGGTAGGGTAAAGTAAAATGTACTACCTTCTCCTAAAGTACTTTCCACCCAAATTCGCCCGCCATGTTGCTGCACAATGCTTTTACAAATTGCTAAACCCAACCCTGTACCATCATGGTTACGTGAATCAGAGGAATCTACCTGTTGAAATCGCTCAAAAATACTTTCTAATTTATCTTCTGGAATCCCTCGTCCGGTATCTTTAACTGTGAGTAAAACTTCATTTTGTTGCTGCTGAATTTCTAACCAGACTGTCGCCTCACTCGCCGAGAATTTAATGGCATTACTCAAGAGATTTGTTAATGTTTGGACAATGCGATCGGGATCAGCCCATAACATCACCGATAAGCTAGAAATTGCTAATTGTACGCCTTGTTTATTTGCTAAAGGTTGAATAATATTGACTGCTGATTGCACTAATTCATCAAGGTCGCAGATTTCCCGCGCCATCTTGACTTTACCTGATTCAATGCGTTCAATATCTAAAATATCATTAATTAATCGAACCAGGCGATCGCTACTATCTATGGCAATTTGCAACAGCCGTTTGCCTTGCTCTGAATCTGCTTTTAATAAACCACTAGTGAGCATTCCTAAAGAACCATGAATTGATGTTAAAGGTGTACGGAGTTCGTGACTAACAACAGATACAAATTCATCTTTCATTCGTTCAACTTGTTTGCGTTCTGTGACATCCCGCAAAATCACTGTATAGTAAACTTCCTCACCCATATTTAACTTAGAAATAGAAGCCTCCGCCGGAAATTCACTGCCATCTTTGCGCTTACCAAATAACTCTCGCCGTTCTCCCATTCTTCGGGCTAAATTTGCTGATTTACCAAAGTCAGATACGTGTTGACGATGAGCTTGGGTAAATCGTAATGGTAAAAGTATATCTAATTTCTGCCCAATCACTTCTTGAGCCGTATAACCAAAGATTTTCTCGGCTCCTTGGTTAAATAAAGTAATACTTTGGTTGCTATCTATAGAAATAATTGCATCATCAGCAATATCTAAAATTCGGGCTAATTTTACTTGAGAAACTCGCAATTCTTCTTCGATACGTTGACGTTTATCTAGTTCTGATTGTAATTGACGGTTGACAGTAATTAACTCGGCCGTGCGTTCGGCAACTCGTAATTCTAATTCATTATTGGCTTTTTGTAAGGCGGCTTGAGTTTGTTGTAATGCTGCTTCGGCTAAAGTGCGATCGCGCTGGTTGCGTAATGCGACAATACCATAAGTTAAATCTTCTGCCAGTTTTTTTAATAGCTGCACTTCATCATCATCAAAAGCGTTTGGTTCCGCCGCATAAATATTCAACGCGCCAAAAGTTTGATTATTTGTTTTTAAAGGTAAAGCGATCGCCGCCGCATAACCCCGTTCTTCTGCCTGACAGCGCCAAACTTCATATTTGGGGTCAGTTAAAATATTCTGAATAATGCAAGTTTTACCTGTGCGAATGGCGGTACCCGTTGGCCCTTGACCACGCACAGTATCCGACCAAGTAAGCTGGAGTGTTTGTAAATAGCCATCGTCATAGCCAGCTTGCGCCACTGGTAGAATATTTTTGTCCCTATCATCTTCCGCAAAGCCTACCCACGCCAGCCGATAACCGCCAACTTCCACAATAATTTGGCAAATTTTCTGGAGTAGTTCTAGTTCGTCTTGCGTGCGGACAATAATATGATTGCAACTACTCAATGTCTGGAGTGTGCGATTAATGCGGCGAATTTCGGTTTCTACTTGTTTATAGTGGGTGATATCGCGGGTAATTGCCAACTGGACAAATTTGCCATCAGTTTGATTTTGTAGGGGTACAGCATGAGTTTCCATCCACCGACGCTGACCTTGATAGGTAATCATTTCAAACTGCAAAGCACCTTTATTACCTTGACAAACACTTTCATGGAGTTGGCGAAATGCAGCTTGATATTCTGGAGTAATCAAAGAGTAAACTGATTTACCAATCACCTTGGCTTTGCTTTTAGCTTCAAGAACCGCCAGTCCCGCAGCATTGATTTCTAAAATTGTGCCATCAGCCGCTACTACTTTCACACATTCCGGTTCACCTTCAAAGATGGTACGCCAGTCAGCCGTAAAGTTAGATGTTGAAGATGAAAGAGACGCTGTTTCCTGGGACGGTTGTTGCTTGGTTTGTCCCATCCGCTTGAGTAATTGTATCCGTTCCAAGCGATTGACAATCCGAGTTACCAGTTCTGGCCCGACAATGGGTTTGCTGACAAAATCATCAGCACCAACGCTATACACCTGATTTACAATGTCCGCCTCACTATGGACTGTGAGAAATAAAATCGGTAACTCACTCCAATGAGAGTCATTTCGCACCACTTGACACAACTCAATACCGTTGCTGTGGGGCATTTCTACATCCAGAATCAACATATCTGGCTTGACTGTTTCCAAAGTTTCCCAAAACCGACGCGGATCATCTAAGCCAATTACTTGTAAACCCCAAGGTGTGAGTAAAGTTTGTAACAACGCAAGAATTTTTGGGTCATCATCGACAGCCAGGATTTTCGCTTCGCCGTGGGGTAATTGTTGGAGTAATTGAGCGATCGCCTCTGCGACTTGTTCGGCAGACATTGGCTTTTGCAAAAATGTATGTCCCCCTTGCCGCGCCAGATGCAAGCGATTACCTAAATCTGTTTGCTCGGTAAAAACTAACACTGGCACAGGTGGTTTTCTTTGTGCCAATTCTGCTAAAAAACTCCAACTATCTTCTTGATTGTCAGAAAAATTAGGGTCAAGTAACACTGCACTGGGATGGTCGCGGTAAAGTATAGTTCTGGCAGACTCTAGATTTGTAGCAATGCTGACTTGAAATTCTGCACCAGCCGTAGTTTGTCTCAGTTGTTCCCCGATAGTCTGGTCTTGATCAACCACCAAAACTAAAGGTAATCTACTATCAAATGTTCTTGAGTTTGCCTCCTCACCTTGAGTTTGAATTTCCTGGCGCAAGGATTTTACCCAAGTTTGCATTTGAGTAATTTCTTCTGGCGTTAACTTTTGACCAGATTTAAGTAATTGCTCAATTTGACGCGCCAACTTTGAACCAGTCGGAAAGCCAAATGTCCCTAACGAGCCGGCTAAGGTATGGGCTTCTTTAGTTGCTTGGTTGAGCAATTCCCCATTTAAACCTGACTCAGCAAAAGCCGCTTGTTCGATGACTTTGATTTGCTCATCGACTCGCCCTTGAAATCTTTGCCAAACTCCTGCGATCGCTTGGAGTGTTTGTTGTTGCGATGATAGTTCGGCTTTGGGTTTCTGGTTTTTAGATTTAGCTGGTTTTGTTGCGGGTTTCTCTTCTTCCTGGGGTTTGAGCCGATAGCCAATTCCATACACAGTCTCAATTAAATCACCAGGCGCACCCACAGCTTTTAATCTCTGGCGTAAGCCTTTAATATGAGTCCGCACTGCTTCTTCTCCTGGTGTATCTTCATAAGACCACAAATGTTCTAAAATCATCCCGCAGCTAAATACGCGGCGACTATTGCGTAAAAATAACTCCAAAAGTGCATATTCTTTTGGAGTTAATGATAGTAATTCGTTGCCATAAATCACTTCACAACTACTAGGGTCAAGGCGTAAATTTCCCCATTCTAAAATAGGTTGTGATGATGCACCACCACGACGTAATAAAGCCCTGACACGGGCAACCAATTCTTCTTCAGCAAATGGTTTCACGACATAATCATCTGCCCCTGCATCCAAGCCAATTGCCTTCTCATGACTACTATCACATCCGGTCAACAGCAGGATAGGCATTTGCAAATTATTGGAGCGAATTTGCCGACACAAACTAATTCCATCTAACTTCGGCAAAATTACATCTAATAAAATTAAATCATAATTATAAGTTTGAATTAAATCCCAAGCAGTTTCACCATCATTTGCCACTTCCACTGCATAGTTTTGGTTGGTAAGAACGGCAGTTAGTGCATAGGCATTTAACTCGTCATCCTCGACAACTAAAATTTTCATATTTTAAGATTTCCTAACGTTAAGATTATATAGATAATGAGTCGAAAAATTAAAATTCAAAACAAAATTAAGATTGACAATTTGCGCTTTAAAGCATATTAAAGTATTCATACTCTAATGTTAAGTTTAATTCACAATTATCAACATTTATCAATCTTTAGAAATAGTTGCCGAGATAATTCAGCTCTAAAATTAACAGCATCCCTTAAAGCTTTTGCTGGCACAGTGAAATTCTGAAATAACTATTAAGGTATTACTTTAAAACTCATCAGATTTGCATTGTCGTTAAAAGCTGAAAATCGCCTCACATAACAATCTTGAGTGCTGATTCATCGCAGTCACAACATCTAAATTCCGTCATACCAGGCGGGATCATCCTCACAAGTTCCTCAAATTCTTTCTTTATAAATTAAAGATAGATGTCATATACAGGGTGTTCGATGATTACAGCTATTAAATAAATTATTTTTGCAATTTTTGCCAAAAACAGATGCAGATTTCTCAATTATGGTGATTCTGCATTTAAAAACCAAAAACTTCCAAGTTATTCGCAATTACAGCCAGAGGTCTATATGCTGAAAAAGATTTTAGTCGCATTGGATCGTTCGGAAATGGGAACAGAGGTTTTTGAGCAAGCATTGACCTTAGCCCAAGCTATATCCGCCCAACTCTTGCTACTACATGTTCTCTCTCCAGAGGAAGAAGGTAGCCCTTATATTCCCATGTTATCTAATGTTGACTACTATCCAGGTTTGAGCGCCCAAAGTTTAGATTTATACCAAAAACAGTGGGATAAATTTAAAGACGAAGGCGTGCGGATATTGCAGTCTTTCTCGGCTCAAGCCAACACAGCCAATGTGACAGCAGAATTTAGCCAAATTTTAGGCAACCCTGGTACTACTATTTGTAAACTGGCTGCTCAATGGAATGCAGACTTAATTGTGATGGGGCATAGGGGACGTTCTGGGTTCACAGAATTTTTCTTGGGTAGTGTGAGTAACTACGTGCTGCATCACGCCAAATGTTCAGTCTTTATCGTCAATCACCCGCCTGTGCAGAAAGACACTGTCGCACCAGCCGTGACGGTGACTAGTCAGGCTTGATTGAGGGATGAGAGGGGGACAGGGTAGACAAGGGGGACAAGGTGGACAAGGTAGAAACTGAGTTAACTAAGTTTTTTCTCCCTTGTCTACCCCTCCTCCCTTGTCTCCCTTTCAAGGGTAGGGGTTTAAGAAAGAGGCAGTTGAGCTAGTAAAATACAGAACTGAGGACAAACCGCAAAAATAACTAAGGTAGATGCGGCAAAGAATTTCAGGGTGTTGGAGGTAAGAATGCAGG
>NZ_JACJSD010000100.1 GCF_014697615.1 Nostoc sp. FACHB-280
TTTTGACAAATACTCAGCACTTTCTTGAACTTCTAGATTGAAAGGGCGTGCCATTGCTTCCTCATGAGTCTTTTTCTTCCATGTTCTTTATTCTACAGTTCTATGCACGCTCATTTAGACTTGGTATAAGCCATTGTATTACACTATTCATAACGATATTCTCTATGTAGCTTCAGAAGTCAAAGCTTTGTTTGCTGCTGGTGTCCCTGCGCGTTGGGATTATGAAAGTTTCTGGCAAGATACATGGGGTGTTTTATCTTCTTGTCGGACTTTATATGCTAATGTTCATCAAGTCCCGCCTGGACATTTTTTATTAGCATCACATACAAGTATTCGTCTACATCGTTATTGGGACTTTGATTATCCCCAAAGTGATAATTATTTATCCCATAATCCAGAAGATTACATTCAACAACTACGCCAAACATTAGATGAAGCAATTCAATTACGTCTCCGGGCTGATGTCCCAGTTGGCTGTTATCTCAGTGGTGGACTGGATTCATCTACAGTGTTAGGAATGGCCGCTGTTCATAGTGCTGAACCTCTCAAGGCTTTTACAATTGCCTTTGAACATGCAGCTTACGATGAAGCTGCGATCGCACAGGAAACAGCAGCACATTGTCAGGCTGATATCCAAGTTATCCCCGTTAATCAAAAAGATATCGCTGATCATTTTGCTGATGCAATTTGGCATTGTGAAATGTTAAGTATGAATGCCAATACTACCGCAAAATATTTGTTAAGTCTTGCCGCTAGAGATGCAGGCTATAAAGTGGTACTAACAGGAGAAGGTTCAGATGAGATTTTTGGTGGATATGTGCATTTTCGCCAAGATAAATTAATTTACCACCAAGAAGATGAAGACCCAGAAAACATCAAACTTTTATTAGCAGAATTAAAACAAAAAAATCAAGTTTCCGTGGGTTTGTTGTTTGCAGAAGAAGAATCAATTCCAGATTTAAATCCCATTGAAAAATTGTTAGATTTCATTCCAGCCTGGATGCAAGCTGCGGCACAAAGGCATGTGGAGTCTCTGCGGTTCTATTCACAAGAACTAATTGACCAATTTCATAGACGAGATGTGTATCGCCAATTTTTCAACCATATAGATGTTAAAGGACAATTGAACGGTAGAGAACCTGTAAATCAATCTCTCTATTTGTGGTCAAAAACAAATTTAGCCAATTACCTTTTACGAATGTTGGGTGATGGTGTGGAAATGGCACATTCAATTGAAGGCAGACTACCATTTTTGGATCATAAAGTAGTTGAATTAGTTCGGAATATGCCTATTTCTTTGAAAATTAATGGACTAACAGAGAAATATGTTTTGCGAGAAGCAGCCAAACCATTCATTACAGATACAGTCTACAAACGCCAAAAGCATCCATTTATTGCACCACCTTCTACCTTTAATCTCAACGAACCATTACAACAACTCATTCAAGACACTCTGAGGAGTTCAGCAATGTCTCATCTACCCTTTTATAATCAAGGTGCGATCGTGCAGTTGCTAGATAAATTGCCTGAAATGAATGACACTCAACGAGCAACTACAGATTTTCTATTGTTAAGAGTACTTAGTGCTTACTTTCTCCAAGAAAAATTTGCCTTGACATAAACTAGAGGCGTACAGCTAGTTAACTGTACGCCTCCACAATTTCGTACTATTCTAAACCATCATTACCTACAGCCGCTCTGACAAGTGCTGTAAATTCATCTAGTGTTAAATTACCATACCTGAGCTTTTCGACTATAGCCCCTCGAATTGAACCTTCTGGTGTTGTATAAGGTAGTGCAAATAATCCTCCTGTGTGGAGTGTAATGCTTGGTGTGGAAATATGAGTAATTGGATCTATATATGAAACTCCTGTAACTGTATAACTACCATTGAATCCAGCAAAAAAGGTGCCTGTAGGGGGATTAATTTGAGCAGCAACAGTGGATAAATAAGCACTGGGAGTAACATATACAACTGCACCAGCAAAGGAACCTGCATCTCCCGAAGAAAAATCGCTGATGGGGTCTTCTATTAATACTTGTGCTGATGCTGGGGTAGAAGTGAAGTTTAAGCAGCTAATTAATCCCGCAAAAAATAGACCTGCTTGCCAAAAAATTCCAGCAGAACGAGAATTTAACATCATGTTATGAAATCCTAATTTTGAAGAAATTAAGTCTTGTTTGCTGGATGTTGTCTATGCAAATCAGTTGTTTTCAGTTTTGTCTTTGGCGCTTGATTTTCAATAATTGGGATAACTAATAAGATATAAGCTTTTTGGGATTTCAGCTAATAATTCACAGCCAAAAATGTAAATTTAAAAAGACATAAATTACTGGCGCAAAAGACATAACTGCAAGTTTATTTACACTCTCAAAATGACTCCTAACTGTTCAAAAGTTTAGGAATATAATCAACTGCTTCTAAAGAAAATATTTTTACTTTTATTTGATAGTCTATAATATCTGAAAAAGAAGTATACAAAGGAAAGCAACAGAGAATTTGTTTACAAACGATTTACGATTACTATATAGGACTTACGCAGAATATACGACTTATTGGCGTTCTTGGCGACTTGGCGATACCCTTTGGAAAGCAGCTTCGCGTCTAGGATGAATTAAGCTTTTCGGGATACTTTTGCGTAAGTCCTGCTATAAATCCGCTATAGCGATTAAGCTACCTTTTCGTGTTTATTATCATTATTATTTTCTTGTTGTTTCTTTTCTTGTACAACTTGGGTAGCATACACCTCTACATCCCTTTGAATAATATCTTCTACTTGGTTAGCGAAAACGTTAAATGCTTGCTCATGATCCTGATAGCCTGCATAAGGCCCAGTCAACTCAAAGAACTGCCAGCCTTGGGTTTTTAACGATTCGGCTGTGCGTCGATAGTGTCGCCAGCGTTCTCCATAATGAAAAAACTCTTCAATAGCTGCGCTGATTGCTACAACTTGGCTCAGTCCAAAAGTTCCTATCACTACAATTTCTCGCATTTTAGAACTATTAATATTTAAACTGACTAGAGCCGGAAGAATTACGCCACCAATAATGGTTAACAGCCGCAATTTATAATACATATTTCTTGCTTTACCGGCTTGACCTTCCATCCATAACATTTGGTCTAACCAGCGTGAAGCTAAAAATATTTTTTGGAGTTCTGAAATATTTAAGGAATCAATTAAACTTGTAAATTTTTCCTTAAGAAATTCTTGGTAAGCATCTTTTTTCGCCATAGTTTTTCACTACCTAAGCTAATAATTGTGTAATTTCATTGATTAAGTCGTCTTGTTTAGCGGCTAAGTCTATTTTTTGTAAAAGACCTGATGCTGCCAATTTTTGAGCGCGTTCATCAGTCGTATCTCTATCTAAGGCAGAAGCCAGCTTATCTGCTGTTCTGCCACTACCAGCAATTACTATCACTAAGCGTCCAGCAATAATGCTATTTAAGGCATCAATAAAGCTAATCTCACCACCATTAATCAAGACTGTAATAGAAGGTGCTTGATTAGCTAAAAGAGTTGCTAAATTAACTATCCAAGGTGACTCATCACCCCAATTATTGCCAGGAACCAGCACAAAATGAGTATGATGCGGCTCTAGGGCTGTAGCATCCTCACTTAAGACAGTCTGTTCAGGTAAAATTACTTTGGCTAAGGGAGCAACACCAATTAAGGGAAAATCACCATTAATTTGGCTACGAGCATTACCCATCAATCGCATAACTCCCGCATCAGTACCTCCATCTACCACATAAGCACCTAAGCTTTGAGCTATTGGTGCTAAGACTTCTACAAACAGGTTTTGGATACGCAAGAAGTCTACTTCACTAATCAGACTGGCTCCTCCTACGATGACTAAAACAGGATGGGAGTGACTTAATCCTAATTGCGCTAGTGCTTCTGGTAGTTGAGTAGTTTGGGATACTGTTACTGCTACTGCTGCTTGCTGAGAATTTAAAGTTAGGTTAAAGGAATTTACCATTGAATTGAAATGGAACTTGCAAAAGTTTAAGTAATTTCCGTAGTTGTTTTGGGTTTAATGTTCAATCTGCAATTCACATCATAGTAAGTTAAATGTAATTAAATTGACTATCGGCTGCTTAACTTACTAAAAATAACCTACTTTTGAGAGAAGGTGTAGAGGTATTGCAACATCAGTAAATAATATGAATTTTGATAAGCTGATGGTACTTAATTAAGTTTTGTTTAGTACCAGTTCATGATTATCTCCAACCTTGCTGGCAGTAGTTAAATATACGTTATGCAAAAAACATCTATGTAAATTCTTGACAAAGAACTATGTAGCGATTTTAATTGGGGATGAACTTATGCTTAGTCTTCACAGAATTTGAGTTAACAGTGAATAAACGCAGGAACTTTGCTGAAGGTAAGCCAGGATTCTTCTCAGCAAAGATAGCCATAATCCCGATCGCTGTAGGATCAATATTGACCAGTAATGCTTGCTTGGCACAAATTACACCTGATTCCACATTGGGAAATCAAAACTCCCGCGTTACAACTGGTGTCAACATTAAAGGAAATGAAGCTAACTTAATTGAAGGCGGTGTTGCAAGAGGCAGCAACCTATATCACAGTTTTTCAGAATTTAATGTCAACAATGGGCAGAGAGTATATTTTGCCAACCCTACAGGCGTTGATAATATTTTTAGTCGAGTTACGGGTAGTAGTGCTTCTCATATTTTGGGGACTTTGGGCGTAAATGGTGCAGCTAATTTGTTTTTGCTCAATCCCAAGGGGATTATTTTTGGGTCGAATGCCCAGTTAGATATTCAAGGTTCATTTTTAGCTACCACAGCCAACAGTTTTCAATTTCCTGATGGTAGTGAATTTAGTGCTACTAATCCCCAAGCACCGCCACTGTTAACAATGAGTGTACCTGTGGGTGTGCAGTATGGTTTGCAGCCAACCGCAAACATTACCAGTCAAGGGAACTTGGTAACAGGCAAAAATTTGACGCTGAATGCAGAAAATCTGGATTTACAGGGAACACTCCAAGCTGGTGGTGATTTAACATTACAGGCGCAGGACAGTTTAAAAGTTAGAGATAGCGCAAGTATCCCGTTCATTGTGGTGGCGGGCGGGAATTTGCTGGCGCAAGGTAATCAGAAAGTTGATATTTATGCCTTAAATCACCCAAATAGTGGCTTTTTTTCGGCTGGGAATATGGTATTTAGGTCTAAAAATACCATTGGCGGCGATGCACATTTTTGGGCTGGGGGTAATTTGAGGATAGAAAAGTTGAACGGCGATTTAGGTAATCTATTTAGTCCCCATGCTCCTGTAATTCGCGCCACTGGGGATGTGAGTTTTGATGGCTACAGAGGAGCATCTTTGCACATTCTGGCGGGTGGGAGTATTAATATTACCGATGATGTTGAAATCACTGGCGTAGACAGCACAATTAATTCTCTTCAAGAAACCGTCACGCTATCGGATGGCACAAAAATAAAGATTGATGGTAGTCAAACACCAACCTTAGACATTAGAGCAGGGGTCGATTCTAGTTATATTGGCACTGCAAACTTTACACCTAACTCACTGACTGGATTCAATCTGCAAAATCCTACGACAACCAATAGTCCAACAAATGCGAATATTACTATCAACGGCAATATTATAAATCAAGGAGGGTTGATATTTTTAACAAATCAATATCAACCTAATCCTCAGTTGTCAGGAAATATCATAACCCAGCAAATAGATTCTGGAGAAGAAAACATTTCTAACGTTAAAAATGGGGGAAATATTCTTATTCAATCCAAAGGAAATATTACAACTGATCAAATATTTTCTGGTATAGATAATAATCAAGTTAATACAGGCAATGGGGGTAACATTATTATTCAAGGCAGTGGTAATATCACAATCAGATCAACAGACCTAAATAATAAAAATAATGCCGGAGCTATTAATGCTTCCGTAATCACACGTGGAGGAAAATATAATGCTGGAAACTCTGGGAAAATTCAAATTACCAGCAGCAACGGTGATATTAAGGTTACAGGAGGCATATTTACAAACTCAACTGCTGCTGGATCAGGGAGTAGTGCAGGCAGTACTGGTGATATTACGTTACAGGCGCGTCAAGGGATAGTTGAAGTTACTGCTAACCAAGCTGGTGCGATTGTAACGCAAACTAAAAACGATCAAAGTACTGGTGAAACTGGAAATGCAGGAAATATTACAATTGATGCCAAAATTATTACAATTAAAGGTAGAAAAGGAAAACCAACTGATCGTGATGTGACTAGTGAATCTACCCTAACAGGACGAGCAGGAAATATTACTTTCATAAGTCAAACCCCACTCGAATTAGAGGAACTAATTATTAGTAGTAATGCTCATCATGGTAATGGTGGTTATATTAATATCAACGCTCCTTTATTAACTATAAGAAATAGTAAAATTAGTACAATAAATTCTGGTAAAGGCAATGCAGGCGATATCAATATAAGTACAAGGGGTTCGGTGCTGCTTGATAATAAGGCTGAATTAAATACTAATAATACAAGTTTAGGATAAGCTCTTGTGCATTTAAATTGTGATAATAGTATCGCCTTTATTTTTGAGTTTTCGTCCCCATTTAATAATTAACGCTCCTTCATTTAAGAGTTGATGTAATAAATATTCTAGGTCTTCAATTGAT
>NZ_JACJSD010000101.1 GCF_014697615.1 Nostoc sp. FACHB-280
AGGCTTAGACCTTAGCCAACTGGGTAGACGGTGCTTGACGACCGTAGCGAGAGTAAGACTTTGGACACTACCAAAAGCTACTCTGTCCGCAGAATCTCAGTGTCTTTAGACCTGAGAGTGTCAAAAACATAAATTCTCAACTTCTCTAAATAAACTTCTACACGAGTCATATTTGTATGAGGTGAAGTCCTCATATTTGCAGAAATAGTATTGGCGGTCTTCGCTTAATGGCTGTCCTTGCTGCCAAGTAATAACTTCTTCATCGTCATTACCAGTTAGTTCAAATTCGACTTCTTCAATTGCAACCAACGCCATTGCTACACAAGCTTTTTCTGCCGGATGGGTAGAGTCTTGCATTCGGTAGTTATCTCTAACTACATAGCCTTGAAGTCGGTAGAATGCTTTGGCTAATTTTTCAATGAGTGCATCTGTTTGAAATAATCCGAGTTCTTTCATGTTTAAACTCCAAATTCAAAAACCATATTTCCATCAACATCAACAGGACTGATGTTAATTAATCCACCACCTGAATAGTCACAAGGAATTTTGCGTTTATCCTTGTCATCAAATGCTTCTTTGTGTACTTCTAGCCATCGCCCTACACAAGAAAATCCAACGCCTGATTCGGGTGCGCCAGCATTTTTATAATCTGCAACAGTGGCAATATGTCCGCAGTAAGGGCATTTAAATTTCCACTGCATCATGTTTTGTCCGAATAGTGTTTGTCCTTGTAAAAGCCATTCATCTTTGGTCATTGTTTTACCTTCTCAAAAGGAGAATAATCAGGGCAGTAATTGTGATTAAATCCATCAGGGTAAATAGCGCATATTAATCTTGCTTTTCCATAAAGCACCCCATGATAATTAATGCAGTTAGAGCAAATACCTGGGTCAAAATCATCTATTTTTTCAATCAGGTAATCATCAGAAAAGGATGCAGTACCGATAATTTTTGAAGGGTCAATGAATAAGTTCGCCCCTATAATTTTCACTAACAAACTATTTCGATGTTTATCTATTAATTCTAATCGTTGAATATGCCTTTCATTGGATGAATAAAGGAAACTCTCTTGAAATACTAAAAAGGACTTTAAAGAACTCTTGCCTGAAAGTTCAAAATCTCGTTGTTCTCGATATGATTCAAGTTTTGCTATATCTGAACGGTTCATTTTTTATCATCCTTTTGAAAAAAGTCACATAATAATCAATACTCTGATTTCGGTTAATCTTTATTTTTAACTTCCGCGATTCCTGCTTTTAATGCTTCCTCTGGTGTTTCATAACTGCCACTCAAATATGGGTCATCAGCAAACTCATTAAACATACAAACTCCCGAACTATAAATGAGCGCAAAAGAAAATCTTGAGGAGTCAGTTGGACAGTACCAAACAAAAACATGATGAGTTCCTCTCATAGAACCTCGGCTCATGTAAACTTTTTCTCGTAATAACGGTTTTTTGGCTTGTTTTACCTCCCAGGAATAACTGCATCTGTCACAGTACACTCGTATGTGAGTTAAGTTTTTCCGATAAATTTCTGAGCTTCCACAGTTGGGGCAGTTCATCACATTTAATCAGTAGCTTTATAGAAAAATTATCGGGTGTGTTCGTTTTCTTTGGTCTGCACTAGCTTTTGACTGATGACTATTGACTGTTGACTGTTGACTATTGACCATCCAGTATTAATCAAAGCCCCCGCTTGCTTGAGTGCCGTTACTGAGACATAATCTAAACCTCAAACTGGGGAATAAAATGTGGTGCAATCGCTTTCTGTAGATTGATGGCAGTCAGCATACTTTCAAAAGAATTTAGGTTGGCGTTACCTCCTAAAATTGTTTGTCTGCCAGAATAGTTGCCATGCAGCATAAAATAAGATGTTAATCGTTTAGCCCCTTGATTTCCTTCGGCAGCAGCATCAGAAATAAAATCGATAGCAATTAAATCAAGTATGGTTTTGTGTGGCCAGCCCGGTAGAGACTCAACACCCAGCCATTGAGCGACGGTTGCACTTTTGAAATAGCCATAACCTTCATGAAAGATGTATGCAAGGCTAATTTCTTGACCAATTTCGTTGATTTGTTCTTCGTTCATAATTAAGCAATAAGCTACTGAAATAACTCTGTCACAGTGGGCAACCAGCGCAGTTGAAACACAGTTTGATTTGATGACCTAGCCAACGCTGGAACCATCCGCCCCCATTGTTTACCTGATTCAGTAGGGCGATATGGGATTTTCTTATCCTGAGTGCGATATTGTAGTCCAGACTGTACCAGCCAGTTGTTAACGGCCCGTGCAGACATTCCGACTACTTCACCAATCTGGGTTGCATTCAAAAATGCGTCTTCAGCAGAATTGGTAGAAGCGATCGCAGTCTTGAGTTCATCAGCAGCCGGCTTGAGAGCAGGGTTAACAGCAGTAGCAGCATTAACGGCTAACTGCGCGGTGAGGGATTTGTCTAATCCAGCAAATTCACCCAGTATCATGGCTAACTGTGCAGCTTCGTGAGACGGAGCTATGGCTTTGGGTGGTTCTGGTTCGGGTATTGGTTCTACCTCACTAGCTACGATTATTTTTGTCAAGGTTCTGTTAGCCCAAACGCGAAACTCCACTGAAACCCATCGAGCTAAATCAACAGCAATTTCAGGATGTAGCCAAGTGCTTTGTTCACTACCATGTGCTTGGATTTCGATTACCAGCGACGATATGATGATCTTCATATCGTTAGAAAGTGCTTGTAAATACTGCTTTGTAGACTTGAGCTTGGTGTAGTCGGCTAAAAACTTACCGTTAGCTTTGCACATTTGTGTGCCATTTACGTAGCCCTTGGGGATGGCGTATTTTCCTATCTGCCCATCCTGAGCCATTTGGTTAATTTCTGAGTCGCGCCAAAAGTGTACCAACATAACTAAGTCCTTTTGGTTGTTGTTCAAAATTGGTTAAACATGAACCCGAATCAAATCTGTTTCACCCACCAACGGAAAACGAACAGATGCAGCCAGTGGTCGAACCAAAGCTGGGGACATTAGCTCTACAACGTAGAACCAAACGTTATTCACTAACACAATCCCCAGAATCAGCCTTTGTTTCGTGGCGTGACTGTCGAAGCGAAGCATAATGCGATCGCCCAGCACAAACGCAGGTTTTCTCATGTATGTAGACTGTACCTGTCCAGTACCGATAATTTTGTGCTTGGTGGCGTAGGTGATGGAGCGATCAACTGTGAACGTATAAACTCATCCTTCTTCCTGCCACAACACCCCGCAGCAGTAGCCGAATGTTTTGGAATCAGTGAGGTAGACTTTCTCCGACAGATTGACTTCAAGCGAGGGCATCTGCTGACCCCAAGGTGGCGACAGATACCAGCATCGTTCAAGGGTGATGATTGCACAAGTCATGGTTTTGGCTATGAATGAAGTGATTTGTGAGGACAATTACTGAGGGTTATTATCAAGCTGATAGTTATATTTGAAACGAGTAAGCCAAATCTGGTTAGTGGGCTTTTGATGCCCACTTTTACTTAAACAGCCACTAACGCCGCAGTTTCAAACAACCCCTGCAATTCCCCCGAAGACAGTTGCTCAAGCGGATGATATTGCAGATATTCGTTAGCCGTTGGTAACTCATCCGAAATCTGAAGCAACCACACGGTATCCGCAGCAGAATCACAAAAGATTTTCTCTGGATGGGCTTTTGTTGCGCTTGTGAACCACCAGTTGCCATTGATGCAGCCGGCTTCGCCTAGCTTCTCGCCATTGCTGGTGTAAATTCCGTCATCCAACAGTTCCAAGCCATATTTGTCGCACTCGGTGACAATTTGGAACATAATTTCATTACCTGTGCTGGTGGATGTTTCCTGTTCTTGCACTGGCAGAGAGCCGTCTTTGTAATGTATGCGGATGTAGCGATCGCACATCATTGGGGTGGTTGCACGAAATACTTCGGCGTTGTTGATTGTCACTACCCAAGGCTGCGTGAGGTCATTGTCATAGTCGATGGCCGCTACTAACTTGTCAACGGCGTAATATTCGTGGTGGTAAAAAGATATTTCTCTTACTGTTAATTCTTCGGGTGCAACAGCCTGAGCTTGGTCTGCGATTTAATTCTTCGGGTGCAACAGCCTGAGCTTGGTCTGCAATGTATTGGTCGAATTCGCCTTGGGCTATGTCCTGTTCGTCAATTTTCTGAAGCTGGGCGGATTGATATTTTGCGATCGCGTTTCTCCATTCGTCCTTGCATCGTCTGTCGTTTACTTCGAGTGTGCAGCCGATTTCGCTGTAGATGCGCTTTAGCTGGGGGAGGGATTTGCAGCGTAGCTGTTGTTGGGTATAGACGTTATGAGTCATAATTATATTTCCTTGAATGTAAGGACAAAAGGCGATCGCACAAGTTTTCCAGGCTAAGAGCGATTGCCTTTTGTTTGTCTCTATGGTTATTATATTAGTCGCTACGACTAATGAAGTCAAGCTAGTAACTAATAGATTTTTCACTGCGGCTTATGCTATAGTCGCAGCTACTAAAGGGCAAATTCAAGGAGGTGTAATGTAAAAGATGCCAACATTTATAGAGAAATCAATGCCGATTAAGTGGCGTTTGGCCGTGTTAATGGCTGATAGAGAAATTGATTACAAACAACTTGCCGAGATGACAGGTATGCACCCTGTGACTATTAGCAAGCATAAAAATATTAGGGTCATGCCAGACAGACTAGAGAGAGAGACGTTAGAAAAATACTGCAAAGCTCTCAATTGCCAACCGGGTGACTTGTTAATGTATGTTCCTGATGAACCGAAAGAACAGGCATCATAGCGTGTTGCTTTTGGTGGTATGCAGGGACTATTAACCCAATCCTCAAAAGCACTTCTTTGGTGGCAGCTTCATTTATCTCATGGCAGCAAGATTCTTGGAGTTGGTTTGCTACTGAATCTGGATAACAACCACTGACCTAAACAAGTGGAATCATGAATAAGCCACCCTCCAAGCGCAAAAAAGCCACCTCTATCTCATCCCCCAACTCAGACATCTCCTTTCTAGAAGATCCAGCTTCAGCAACAATTGATGTGGTTGCCATTGAAGTTCCTGAATTGACTGAGCAGGAGCAGAGCGATCGCCTGCATTTGGAACGCAAGGTCGAGAGGGCGTTTTTTGAAGCGGGTAAAGCTTTGGCAGAATTACGCGATCGCAGGTTATACCGTTCCACGCACAAAACCTTTGAGGAGTATTGCAAAGACAGGTTTGGGTTTGAACGTCGTCATCCTTACAGGTTGATTGAAGCGGCGATTGTGGTAGATAATCTCATGCAAATGTGTCCCAATGGGACACAAACCGAAACTGACTCAAGTGATGAGCAAGAGCAATCTATTGGGACACAAGCCGAAATTGAATTAAGCGACGAACAAATGCGTCCCATTGGGACACAAATTCTGCCAACGAGTGAGCGTCAAGTCCGCCCGTTAACAAAGCTCGAACCCCAGCAACAGCAGGCAGTGTGGCAAAGAGCAGTCCACGTTGCTGGCGGTAAAGTTCCCAGTGCCAGAATCGTAACTGATGTTGTGCAAAGAATTATGGAACGTACCCAAGTACCCAACACCTACCAGATCGGTGAAGTTTGCCAGATTTTAGTCAAAGATAATCCTGATTTGCGGGGCAAGGGTGGCTGTTGGTGTATCGTAACTCATGTTGGTGAGTTTAGCTGTACCGTAAGGACCTGGAATGGTGAACTAACGGTTGGGGTGCAGCACTTGAAGTCCTACAACTACCTGCCTGCCGAATGCCAACAGATGCAAGAGATATGCGATCGCATCAGTAGAATATATTCCGATTCTCTCTTTGGAGACAGTCAAAAATCTGTTGCAGTCATTGGGGAAGCCCAAGCGTCCTTATTTGACTGCTGTGGAGGAGAAATTGCTAGTGCTTCTAGAGTTGGAGTACAGAAATGGATAAGCCACCAAAAGTGTTTAGCACTCTCAGCATTGCCCTAAATTGAGAATCTTGAATTTTTAGGAG
>NZ_JACJSD010000102.1 GCF_014697615.1 Nostoc sp. FACHB-280
CCTGCATTCTTACCTCCAACACCCTGAAATTCTTTGCCGCATCTACCTTAGTTATTTTTGCGGTTTGTCCTCAGTTCTGTATTTTACTAGCTCAACTGCCTCTTTCTTAAACCCCTACCCTTGAAAGGATGGGAGAGGGAGGGATCGGCTTTACATCATAGCTTAATGAGTATATATACTAGTGTAACAGTAAATAAATTTATTGTGCGTAACCCAGAACCTTTGTTGCAAGTGTTATCTCCTACTATAGAACTGTATAAAAAATATAAAAAATAGGCTACATAAGACTACATAAGAATAAATCTTTCAGACCTGAACATTAAAGAACTTTATTATCGGCGTACAGATTTATGTGAGGAAACGATCTACTTTTTCTCTGTGTGGCACCCAGGTCAAATATATGACTAAAGCTTTTCGAGATATTTAGTTATAGACTCATTTGCTTTATCATAGAGTGCATTCAAGTAATCACGTTGACGCACTCCTTGAATGTTACTACCCTTCAATAATTGATGAAACAAAAGTCGGGCAGAGTCTTCATGTAAAAGTACATCACTTCCTGCTTGTAATTGTTTGTCTTGTGCAAAATTTCTGGCTTCCATTTTGGCCTGTTCCAGATAGAAGCGGAATAATTTTACTGCTTCATCTTCATTTCTTATAGATGAAAGTTGAACTTCATTAGCAAGGCGACCTCTAATAGCTGGAAGCATCTCACGGTAACGATCAAGGGCATCTGTAGTTAAAGCAACCATTAAGAAAAGATATTTAGGTAACGCATCAATTAGAGCGCGAAGGGCTGACAAATATCTTAAAACTATAGTTTTAGATAAGCTAAAATCTTGCTTCTCCAATTCATCAAGAAGGATGAAAATACCCTCTAGAGTCTTCATTTCTGACCCAAAAAACACAATATCTCGTAATGCTCTTGTTTTCGCTTCTACAGTATCTAGACGAAAATTTACTCCTAATTCAGTTTGATGAATTTTTCTTACTGGTAATCCTAAAAGCCATTGATATGCTAAAGATATACGTTCATTTAGTTTTTGTCCTGGCTTAACCTCTAAAAGAGCCTTAAGCATTGTTTTAATTTCACTCATTCGTATAAAGTCTAATAATTTATCAATATCATCTGTTTCTTGTTTCTTTTTAGCAAGTGCATTAATTGAACGACGTAAGTAGTCTTCTCCCAAATTTTCAAATATAGACCTAATGAGTGGATCAAAAAATGGTTCGGGATCTGGGACGTATCTAATAACGAAGAAACCCTGTGGAGAAAGTTTTTCACGTAAAGCATTTTCATAAGCATTCAGAAGGTTGGTCTTGCCAATTCCTTGACTCGCTGTTATTGAAATTACATGAGACTTACGATCTGAATAGAATGTCTTTACTGCATCATCAACTTGCTTGTCTGCTTGTGTTGACATATGCGGATGTCCACTGGTTTGTCCAGCACTAGGAAAAGGGTTACTCAACACGCCAAACTTTTTATATAGTAATTTCGGTTGTTCTTCTGGTGCGTTAGTAGTCTCCTCATTTGTAAATAGATTTTCAAGAGGCATTTTTAACTCCTTCTAGCTTGATACGTACGGCAGATGTACCAGGTATCAGAAAATCTCCATGATACAAATAAACTTTTTCTAACTGTGGAAGCCCGTCACTTGTCTTAATTATCCATAAATCGTGCTGTTCAAAACGAGTATCTGGAGTAGAGCCTTCAGCATAGAGATTAATTAAGGTTTGTTCTTGTGCTTCTTGCACAAGTTTTCTTGCCCATATAGGATGAATAGCATATTTAATAGCTAATTCTTCTAACCAGCGACCCGTAAGTATCCATTCTGTGTTTACCTGTGAACGGATTGAGTTGTAAACCTCTACTGCTAAATTAGCCAAATCTATTAAATCAGGTATGTTATCAGTGGCAACAATTTTTTGGTTTTGTATATTCAACCAGGCACAAGCTATTTCACCAAGCTTGACATAAGTTGATTTTGCTTTATTTGAAATTGGTAATGTGCTATATTCAACGCTCCTACCTTGATTTATATAATTATATAATGCCTCAAATGAGGGTATTTTATTCAGATATAATAAAATATTTAGATAATCTTCATTCAAGATGCTTTTCCAAAAAATATTAAGTAATTCTGTACAGAAAATTTTGCTATCATTAACTTCAACAAATGAACCACTCTTTAAAAAGTTTTTGTACAAATTGTAACGATCTTGATGTTTTAATCCTAATCTATCTTGAGCTTCTTGGTTAGTTAATTCTCGCTTTTCTACTAACATTTTCATTAGCAATAGCATTTGATCTGGACTAAATGCGTATGCTTTAGCTCTTGTTTCTATATTTTGGCTAGGAACTACATCTGTCTGACCTGAGTTTTCTATATCTGTTGATAGTAAAGTAGAGGTATTATCTGTGGTAGTAAAGGGTGTTCCATAGTGAAAATTTCCCCAAAGAAGATCATCTTTGATATGAAGTGGCTGCCAAGTATATTCCCCACTCGGTATGCCCCATAATTCTAATGACTCGTTAGTATTGGAATTTTGTAAGCGAAGGCATCCAAAAGATACAGCTAATTCCCAAAGAACATCTGTTAGTGGTACTGTATATATTTTCTGACTGAAAGGATGAAAAAGACAGCCTGTGAGTTTTCTATCATCAAATTTAGGAAAAGAACGAGATTCAAAAAAGAATACATCCATTCCTTCAGCCATCGTCATTCTGGCTAGACCTTGATCGCTAGTTAGAAGAGCCAGTGCATGATCCGGGCGAACTTGAGTTTGAAAGCGTCGTGCAGTTTCTAAAATAAGACGATCAGCAAAACTCCTAACAATCTCTTGTAGTTTAAGATTACCATCTTCAGGATCGCTACTCGGTGTCACAATACCCCGCAGAGGATCTGCACCTAAGTCACCACGTTCTATTTCCGTATCTGAAAATTCCAGACGAAGTAAAGTTCGTTGACCACCTTGGCTGAGAATATGTTCTCGAAGTGCAGCAAAAACAGGTTTTTTATTTTTTTGATTGTATCTGCGAGTTGCAAAGTACCTATCTACTTGATTGATTATTTCCATATGAACAATAGCTGGTACTTTTATTCTTGCCCAAGGGCTAAGAAACCGACATATAAAATCAAGCCCTCCTTGGTGAATAGCTGATGTATCTGTAACAATCGTTATCGGTTTTTGCAAAGGTATTTTGGCAATAGTTTCAACATCAAAAGTTGGTAAAAGTAAGAGAGTTCTCCGGAGTACATCCTGTAATCCTTCTCTAAAAGCTTTTTGAACTCTATCTTTATTATCTGGCTTCTCAATATCTTTAGTAATATTCTCATTGAGTTTTTCTGAGGATAGTAGTTGCCATTCAAAGCCACCAAATTTAGCAGCACAATACTCATCGTATCTGGTTTCATTTTCAAGATATTTCCCTCCTGGTTGTAATCTAATAGTCCCAACGTTTACCCATTTGTCACGCCCAAAGCAAATATCTTCACCAAGAAATATGTCAAATGGTTCACCATTCTTACCTAGTTGGGCAAGACATTTTAGTGCATCTTCTTTACTGAATAATTTTAATTCCATATGCTTATTTTTTTAATGAATGGACACATTGACATCTGGAACATTAACAAACGTATCACACACCCACTGAATATGCTGGCGTAAGGCTAGAAGTTGATGTTGACGAAGATTGACACTATCACTATTAGATAAGCCTCCAAGCTCTTCTAAATCACTCCAAGATGATTCGTCATTAGACAAAATCTCGTCTATTACTTGGATAACTTTCTTGAAGTGTTCAATTCCACGTTTCTCTGGGTTTATTTCTAGTGTAAATTTTTCAATTAATTCTTCTCTTAATCGTTGAGTCTGTTCACTACTGGTTACTGAACCAAATGGATCTCCAAAGGGTTCCCAAGAATAAATTTGTTCCTGATAGAATGTGGGATCAACTAAACCATGTGTGTTTGTATCTAAATATTTATTTTTCCAACGACATGGTTGCCAAATAATAAGCTTTAATGAACTGGAAATATTGCTGCTCATAAGAATTAATTCTTCAAAGTAAGTATGCACTTAATACCCCTTTAGAAATCATCTGTTTTGAAAGTAACATCAAAACTTGAGTTATTTTTTTGGGTATTATCATCATAGTGGATACTTAACTAAACTGTCTCAAAATAGAGATACAATCGCCACTTTCTAAACTCTCATTGTGCTACGATTACCAATAAATTATTGTGGGAGGTAGAGAAATGGCTACCCTTAATGCCTTGAACATACCTGATGAGTTGTATGCACAACTGCAAGAGTTAGCGAAAGCGGAAAATAGCTCAGTTGATGCTCAAGTTATTACTATCTTGCAGAAGGCGTTGCAGACAACAACACAGCCAACACAAGACGAAAGGTACAAAAATGTCCCTAAACTTTTAGAAGAGATTCGCCTTCGTCGTGAAAATCGTCGGACTGATGTGGAATGGCCTGATAGTACAGCATTAATTCGAGAAGACCGCGACAGATGACTACTACCATTAGGTGCGTTGTGGATGCCAGTGTAGGTATTAAGCAATTTCTACCTGATGATCCACTAATGCCAAAAGTTGATCAACTGTTTGCTCACCTTGCCAATCCTCAAACAGCAATCTTTGTCCCAGACCTGTTTTACATTGAGTGTGGCAACATCATCTGGAAATATGTCCGCGCCAGACTTTATGCTGTTGCAGATGTACCAGCAGATTTAGCCACGCTCAAAAACTTTCCCTTACGTGTTGTCTCGACGGCTAATTTAATGGCGGACGCGGTGAATATCGCCATCAACTACAATATCTCTGCCTATGATGCTTGTTATGTTGCACTGTCGCAGCAAGTTAATGCTGTTTTACTGACTCTTGATGCAAAATTGGTGAGAGCGTTAAATAATTCATCTCATAATGTTTGCTCGTTTCATGATTTTGAGGTTCCACCGTTGTCATCAACATAATAGTATTTCTTGAACAATTTAAATATATCTATTGCTGTAAACAATGAGGAGCGATCGCAAAACTCTCATCGCCCTATTTATAATGAGGCTAATGTTTCCTGGTTAAATAAATCCTATGGTTGTGCAGACTCCCCCCCGTCAATACTCCACTGAGGAATACTTGGCACATGAAGAGGCTGCTGAGTACCGCAGTGAATATAGTGATGGAGAAATTATACCAATGACCGGAGGCTCACTTAATCATAACCAAATTATTATCAACTTAGTATTAGCTCTTTCACCCAGCCTGAAACAACAAAATTATAATGTTTATGCCAATGACTTGCGGCTCTGGATTCCGCGTTACCAAGCATACACATATCCTGATGTTTTGATCATCAAAGATGAAGCCGTCTTCCAAGAAAAACGAAAAGACACAGTACTAAATCCCTGTATTATTTTTGAAGTGCTTTCTAAATCTACTAGGGCGTGTCATCAATTAAGCCAAATAATAGAAGCAACAAGATAAATTGCACCTAGAAAGTTGGTAGCGCGTTTATCATAGCGCGTCGCAATCCCTCGATATTGCTTGAGTTTGGCAAAAAAGTTT
>NZ_JACJSD010000103.1 GCF_014697615.1 Nostoc sp. FACHB-280
TGATTGTTATATGCGTTAATTACTTTCTGACGCAGATCACAGGAGTAAGGTTTCATTTCACAATTACTTAGACGTTAATATACTCCATTATCCCATAGTGTATTTTACTCAAGCAGGAACCGCTATAATTGGGTTCGCTTTTTGAGAGTTTCATCCAACCAAGCAGGTATAGGAAGAGGTACAAGCTGGGGAAACAGATCAGCTTCTTGGGTGGTGATTCCCAGAACAGCAGCAGCCTTTTCTAGGGTAAAGTCACTGTAAGCCATAGTTTTGCAGTGCCTTGATTTTATTATGATATATGCCCTAGCCTAGCTTACCGGAGGTATCGCTACTGCTGAAAACAAGTTTTAAATCGCTAAACTGAATCTAGACTTGTAAATAAAATTAGTAATTATGCCTTATAGTCAGTTTACAACTATCAGTAAAGTTAAAGAAGCATTCGGGTTAAAAACACAAGAAGGTAGGCGATTTATTCCCCCAACTGAACCAATAGAAGCATCTGCTACATTGACAGCATATCTTGAAGAAAGTCTACCATTGGCTGCTTCTGCTAGTGAAAAAGCGCGTTCTGAAGGTATTATTTATCCTGTGTTATTAGAAGTTAGACGCATATTAAGCCGTCAAATTAGCTTATTTTCTGGTGAAGATTTTACAGTCGATGAGGCAGTTGGACTGAATGGAATGTGTGATTTTCTGTTAAGTAAATCGCCAGAAGTTTTAGAAATTGAAGCACCTGTAGTTGTAATTGTAGAAGCCAAAAAAGCAGACTTAAGAACTGGATTTGGACAATGTATTGCAGAGATGGTTGCAGCACAAAGATTCAATACTGCAAAAAATCGGACGATTTCGGTTATTTATGGTTCGATTAGTAATGGTACGCAATGGCGATTTTTGAAGTTGGAAGAGAATGTTGTTACTATCGATTTGATGGATTATCCTCTCCCGCCTGTGGAAGAAATTCTGGGAATTTTAGTATGGATGGTTCAAAATAGTTAATTGATGTGTGGGAATATTAAGCAGAGTTAGTGCGATCGCCTGAATTAAATTTACACTCAACAATTAGGGCGTTGGTGAGAACTGGTTAAAAGTTCCCGCCAGCTAAATTTTACACAAAATTAATCTTCTAACTTTCTTAGAAAGTCTGCAAGCACAGTTTTATTTTGGAAGGTTGCCCGAATCGTATCATTGTTGTTGTAATCTACAATAACTTCAAACCTTTCAAATTTGCCACCAGGGTTGTCAATATCAACTGTATTTAACTCTTGAAGTGCATTATCAATACTCTCAAACTCATATTTTACTCCGAAAAGGGGCATGATAACTATTTTAGTAATGTAACGCTCAAGACTGTTTCTCAGCGTTGCCATAAAAATGTCTATTTCTTTTTGAGACACTTGCATTAAAGCCTGTCTCAGTTTCTCTTTATCTGAACTACTAAGACTCGCTAATTTCTTTGATGCTGTTGAATAAATTGCATCAGGAGTATCTTCATCAAAAGCAACATCAAAATCAATTGATTTGAATGCTGAGACTACATCTTTATAAGGAATATAAATAATTGCAAAGCCATTATTTTTTAGTTGTTCTAGTGCTGGTTTAGTAAAGTCACCAGCTAATACTACTCCATAAAATGGTGCTGACAGATGATGAAGTTCAATAATCGGTAATATCGCTCCTTGTATTTCTTGAGCCTTGTTTTTGGAGTGTTTTGTATATCTCCGCCATGCTGACTCAATAAATGCAACTGGTCTACCAATTTTATCATCTGTACCATCAACTTCAATCACAAAATCCAAATCGTGTTTATTACCATATTTATCTTCCCAAGTAACTTTTTTACCAGTTCTGGCTGGACGCGCTTTTTGGGAATCGAGATAATAATCTTTGGTTTGAGCAAACTGCTGTAATCGGGGTTTGAGAATATCATCTAAAACAATGTCTTCTAGAAGTTTTCCTAATGCTTGACCAAATTTATGTGATGGTGACTGTGCCATAATCTTGCTTTCTATCCAAAGTCTTCCTTCGTGGAGTGGAACATCATGTTTTCTGTTTTTCCACTTGACATTTCGTTGTCTAATCTGCTCAAAAGACCAGCTATCAAAACCTGCTGCGATCGCTAACTCACCTAACCACTTCTCAACAGGAACATATACACCATAAGGTGCTGAATCTCCCACTACAATACAAACTTGACAATTATCTGTTGTAACTCGACGCAGAGCATAAAATACGTTTGCCATATCAGCAAAGTAAGCTGCAATCATTGTATGATATGCTTTATTTCCACCCTTAGTTGCTCTAACTTCTTCTAACTCTTTACAAACAGGTATTAGTTCATCTTTGATTGGTTCAATAACAGATTCAGCTATCAGAGTGTCTAAGCTAAGTTTTTCTTTAGAAACGTGTTGTGAACTTGAGCGAATCAAAAATTTACGCACTGTTTCATGTAAATCTCCCCAAGAATTAACTTCACCCCAAAAAGTCATTTCGAGACGTGTTGCATCTGCATAATCATAATTATTTGCATAGGGTGGAGAGGTAATAACTAAATCAATTACATTATCTGGAATACCTGCTAAATTTCTTGCATCTCCTTGAATCAAGTTAGCTCGGCTAACTTTAGCAAGAGACTGCATATAAAGCATATCTTCTCGCATCAGAGACACTTGCTTATCTAGTGCCTCAAAAGGTTCACAAATTTTGATTTTGCGTTTATTTGGGAGAATATATTGCCATTGTGCCGTACCTACATGACTGGATGAGCGTAAAATAGCGCAAACTGTCAAAAAAATTAGAGATTGCAAATCTTCAGATAAGTTTGGCGCAATTTCCAGATATGCTTGCTTGATTTTTAAGAGATTTATTAGCGTTTCTTCTGTGTAACACTTGCTTAATAAAGCGGGAATATTTTCAGGTAATTTTAGTGTTAAATTAGCTGCAAAATTTTTAATTTCATCTATTGCTGGTACAAAATCATAGCTATCTACATTCCATGACAGCTTTCCTTTAGCTAGTCGATAAACAAAAGGATGTGCTTCCACACCGTAAGAACTAACGCCCAACTGATCAGCAACAATACAAGCAGTACCAGAACCTGCAAATGGATCAAGAATAGTTTGAGGTTCTAAGTGTTTAATTAATTGTTCAACCCAAGCAGCAGAGAAACCAGCAGAATAACGAAACCACCTATGAATAGGTAATTTCATATTGTCAGTGAAAGTTCCTGCTCTTTCTTTAACAATTTTTGGCAAATCATCAGAATTTGAGTTGAACAGCTGAAGCTGAAAGGAATTAGTCATTAATAAACGGAATGAATTGTTTTTGTGGCTCAGTCTGAGAAAGCCAGACCAGTCTTTGAGTCACGGTTATACAAACTTAGTGTAAGCGATCGCATGACTTCATCCCAAACAGTAGAGCGATCGCCTGTATGATTCCTTAATTATGTATTTATCTGCTTGCTTTGAGGATAAGGCTTTAAATAAGCATACCTACGCTTACTTAAATGTTCCGCTAGTTCAACAAGCCTACTTTGTACATTATTAGGAAATGAATCAAATGGATCTGGACTCTCTACTAAATCAACAAAACGCTTACATAGTTTTATACTTTGCCGACATTGATACTTAATTTCTTTTGCCTCCACTAATTTTTCAAATGTTAATGCCTCACTTAGAATTAGCGTACTTAGATAAACTGCAAAAAATGTAGATTGCAGAGTATTCGATGCTTCCCAGTATGAGTAATAAATATCATCCTCCCGATAATTTCCAGAAGCAATCATATTTGGATGAGTATGCTCACTCAAAAATGGAAACATAACAGTATGAACTTCTTTGTCAAACTGATACTTACTTCCGTAAACTAAAGTTGACATACCTATGCCGTAATTTGATATCTCACCAGTTTCAGAATCTATGACTTGGTTAGACATCTTATTTCCTTTTTTAGAAACAGGATGTTTAAATCGACCTGTATAAAGACCAATCTTTTTTTGTACAAATTCATCTATCTGCTCAGTATTTTTCAGCACATATACTATATGTAAATAACTTTCATAAACGCTACGTAAAAGAATCATGGCATCTTCAGGCAGTCTATTATCAAGTAGTAGCGAGACAGACATCAATGATTTACAAGCCTTTGTAAAACAGTAGAAAACGTAATCATGCACAACTATCTCTTGTGATAAATTATCCTCTGCGATCGCATCTGCTGTACCATACTCAAATACTATTTCTTGAAAAAGGCAAATTTGCAAGCTAAGTCGTCGTTTTAAGGCTGTTAATAATCTATTCAAAGCTTGTTTTTCTTGTTCAGTCATTCTATTTTTTCCGATTATGTAATTTTATGCAAAATTTATTGAAATAAGATGAATATAAACACTAACATCTACATTAAAACTCTTACGATTAATCTTTAGATGGAGAATACTTGCACCACCTATCCCAAGGTGATAATTCATCCTTAATGAAGAACGAATTATAAAGCTTTGCAAGAAACGGGAGCTTATATGAACTTCTTGAATAAAATTCAATTTGCCGCAGAAAAGAATCAAAAGTTCGTATCTGAATGTTGTGTGTAAAATTATTAAATTGTGCCTTATAAGCTTGCTTTCTTAAATCTTGCTTGAGTTCAGATTCTCGGCCAATAATCAGCACGCCAAAAGGAGAGGTAAATGATCTTACTCCTAGTGCGTCTCGAATATATCCTTGATGTTCTGTACAGTAACCAATGTAATCTTTAATCTGACTAATACCACTTGCTAATTGAGCAGTTTCAACAATTCGACCATTTTTATCTTCTTTGTAAAGACGATCTCTAGGCGACTTTAAATCAACAACCCACCATGTCACTCCATCAGAGTTTTCTCCAGCAAACAGGTAATCTGGAATTTTCCCGTCTCCATTGACAAAACCTGAAGGTTTTATTATGGGTTGTTTAATAATCCAACTATCGTGATGACCAGTACGAAAGAAAGCCGACGTGAAAGATAATAAAGAGAGATTGTGTCTAAGAAAAGAATCGATTTCAGTTTCACTAGCATTTTTAGAGATTAGAAAAATCAACTTTGCTAGATCATCCTCACCAAAGTTATGAGGATCAACTCTATATTCCTTTGGTGGATAATCACCTTCGATAGCATTAGCGAAGCGCATAATAATATTTGAAATAGTTGACTATTGCAAATATTAGTACATTTGTATTTAATTAAATTAATCGCTAAACTGTTTTTTATAAGTGTTCATCACTTTATATAGTTATATACTATACATTAAATATGTTTACATTACGTTACCTTGGAAGATAAGGCACTTTACAAAGTTATCCGATACCTGCACTGGCTCATATCTCACGCTACGCCATATTGCGTATATTGATGTAGGTGATACCAAGTCTAAATGAGCGTGCATAGAACTGTAGAATAAAGAACATGGAAGAAAAAGACTCATGAGGAAGCAATGGCACGCCCTTTCAATCTAGAAGTTCAAGAAAGTGCTGAGTATTTGTCAAAA
>NZ_JACJSD010000104.1 GCF_014697615.1 Nostoc sp. FACHB-280
GGCGTAGATATAGCGAAGCTGTCACTAGGGGCAAGATAGGCTGAAAGTATTGTGGAATCTGGGTTTGAGAAAAAAAAGTTCATGATTGGGTTTTAGCAGTTTTGACGGGCGTTTTATAAGCACAGCCACAAATTGGACAGAATCTGTGTCTCAGAGACAACACCAACTCACCGCAATTCGCGCAGTTAGCTCGAATCGGTGTACCGCACAGATAACAAAACTTGGCCTTGACATGACCCCACATAGGGTCAACCGCCGCACCAGGATTCCAACATTGGGGACAAAACTTAACCCCTCTAACCTGAGATACTTCCTCACCCTTGATCACAGCATCTAAATATTCTTGAGGCACGCCAAGTGCGAGGGCTATTCCCTGAAGTGTCTTACGATTAATTTTGGCTGTAAGCCCCCGCTCAATCTTCCCCACAGAGCGTCCGTGTATACCAGCAGCATCCGCCAACTCCAACTGAGTCAAATTGAGTTTCTTCCTGACCCGTGAAACGTAACTAGCAAGGGATTCAGATGGGTGAGGAGTTGTAAAAGTATCCATAAAAAGCTGTTAATTAACTACTCAAAAGATATATAATTTATTGATAAAAAACCTTGTCAAAAATACATAAACCACCGTGAAATCGGGTGTAACTTTAGCCACTGTCACGACCGAATTTTTAGAGCGCCCTGGTCTAGCACCAAGTACTAGAGAAACCTATGAAGTGACCCTCGGACTGTTACTGCAAAAGTATGGAAGTTGGTCAATAGAAATTATCAGTAAGCAAACATTAGTTGAGTATCTAAATAATCTCAGTCATTTAAAATACACAACACACCACAAGCATCAAGCAATACTACAAAGTTTGCTTAACTTTGCAGTAGAACAAGGGTATATAAAATCCAACCCCATCAGGGGACTAAAACAACGTCTACCTGAAAGAGAGAAAGGCGAACATAAAAGCGACGATACAATAAGATATCTAACACAATCACAACTAAATATACTATATGCTGCCGTAAAATATGACTTACGTCTTAGTGCAATAGTTCATTTACTGCATCGCACAGGATGCAGAATAGGAGAGCTTTTAGCCCTAAATATAGATTCTGTAGATATTAATAATCAGAAATTTCAAGTATTGGGTAAAGGTAACAAACAACGTTGGTGCTATTACAGCGATGATGCAGCTTTAGCACTTGCTAAATACTTAAAATACTCACGGCATAAAAACACAAATGCCTTATTTACAGCACAACATCCAGTCACTCTAAAAGTAAGTAGAATCAGCTACCATACATTGCATGATTATTGGCGGGAGATAACCAACAAGTATCCCCAACTTCAACTCTGTCGCATTCACGATTTACGACATACATTTGCTACAGAAAGAGTGGGATTAATCAGTATTGAAGAATTATGCTCGTTAATGGGGCATGAAAGCATTCAGACAACTTTACGTTACGCTAAAGTCACCTCACAAAAATCAGAATCAGCCGCACGTCATGCCTTGAATATACTGATTAATTCTGCTCCAGATGCTGACCTTTAGGGCAATTATATAGAATCACTCAGTTACACTATGTTCTTCACCAAGAAACAGCATTTTATCTCAGTTAAAGATTCCTACCCCAAAGAAGGTAGAATACTGTTTGGTTGAAGAGTGAGACTTAATGAAAAAAACCTGGCAGCCAGAAGAATTAGTAGAGTATTGGACGCTACTCCCAGAAGAATTAGCATTACTGAATCAAAAAAATGACGAGAATAGGTTAGGTTTTGCTATATTGCTGAAGTTTTTTGAGATTTATGCCAGATTCCCTCTTAATAATCAAGAAATCTCCATAAGCGTTGTTAATTATGTTGCCAAACTTTTAGATATTCCCCCAGAGAAGTACTCTTACTACGATTGGCAAGGACGCTCCATAAAATATCATCGCGCTCAAATTAGAGAATTCTTTGGATTTCGAGAAACCAAAGTTAGTGATGCTAAAGAATTAACTAATTGGTTAGCTGAACAAGCATTAATTTATGACTTAAAATTTGAACAACTAAAACTTGCCGCCATAGCGAGACTACGGAATTTAAAACTTGAGCCACCAACAGATTCCAGATTAGAACGTATCATTCGCTCTGCTATTAGAAATTTTGAATCTAAATTTTTTCGGGACATAGCTTCCCAACTATCTCACCAATCTAAAAAGTGGATAGATGATTTTTTGAAGGAGAAAGCTTCAGACCAAGAATTAGATGATACCACAGAACTAAATCATGATAAACAACTGATTAATCGGGGAGATATCCAATTATCTCAACAGTTAGATAACACGAACAACTCAGAAATCAACACTGATGTTTCCAGATTAACATGGGCTGAATTAAAAACAGACCCAGGGAGAATTGGTGTAGAAAGTTTTCAAAAAGAAGTCGCTAAGTTAGAGATTTTTGAGCAATTAGAATTACCAGCAGACTTATTTAAAAAAATCCCCACCAAAGTTCTCCAAGTCTATAAAAGTCGAGTAATTGTTGAACATCCTCGTGACTTACGCCGTCACCCAGAACATATCCGCTACACACTATTTACAGCTTTTTGTTGGCTCAGAAGTCAAGAAGTTATAGATAATTTAGTAGAGTTACTCATCCAGATTGTGCATCGCATAGGTGCCAATGCAGAAAAACGTGTAGATAAAGAACTTATTCAGGATTTTAAACGGGTTCATGGAAAGAATAATCTCCTATACCAAATGGCAGAAGCTTCCTTGAAAACACCTGATGGCACAGTCAAAGATGTGATTTTTCCGGTGGTAAGTGAGGTAACTCTCAAGAATTTAGTGAAAGAGTATAAATCTACAGGGAATGCTTACCGTGAGAAAGTTTATACGGTGATGCGTTCTTCTTATGGTGGATATTATCGTCGAATTTTACCATTAATTTTAAACAAGCTAGAATTCCGTTCAAATAATGAAGTTCACCGTCCAGTTATTCAAGCGATATCAATACTTAAAAAGTATGCTGATAGTAAACAGCGTTATTATGATGCAGGAGAAGATATACCCATTGAAGGGGTATTACGTAGTGGTTGGCAAGAAATTATCTTAGAGACTGGAGCAGACGACGAAATCAAAGTTAATCGCATTAATTATGAATTGAGCGTGCTGCAAGCATTGAGAGAAAAGCTCAGATGCAAAGAAATCTGGGTTGTAGGAGCTAATCGTTACAGAAACCCTGAAGAAGATTTACCTGCTGATTTTGAGGCACAAAGATTAGAATATTTCCAAGCTTTGAAACAACCATCAGATGTGGGAGTCTTTATTGCTAATTTACAAAAACAGATGGATGAAGCATTAACTTTATTTTCTAAAGGAATACCTAAGAATAAATTAGTCACAATTAAAAATACAGGTAAAAGTCGAATTTGTGTTTCGCCTTTAAATCCTCAAAATGAACCTGCTAATTTGACTCGTTTAAAAAGTGAAATTACTAGACGTTGGCGGATGACTAGCCTCTTAGATATTCTCAAAGAAACTGATTTACGAGTAAATTTTAGCCAACACTTTCGGACTGTATCAACCAGAGAGGTTTTAGGCGACTATACTTTACAAAAACGCTTGTTACTTTGTTTATATGGTTTAGGAACGAATACTGGATTAAAGCGTTTAAGTGATGAGATTAAAGGCGATAATTATCAAGATTTACTCCATGTCAAGCGTCATTTTATTCAGAAAGAACAATTACGCAATGCTATTGCCTGTGTTGCAAATGCAATTTTTACTGCCAGAATTCCCACTATTTGGGGAGAGGGTACAACCGCCTGCGCTTCTGACTCGAAAAAGTTTGGTGCTTGGGATCAAAATTTAATGACTGAATGGCACATTCGTTATGGTGGACGGGGTGTGATGATTTATTGGCACGTTGAGAAGAATTCTGTTTGTATTTACTCGCAGTTAAAAACTTGTTCTTCTTCTGAAGTGGCTGCCATGATTGAAGGATTATTACGCCACTGTACTGAAATGAAAGTGGAGACAAATTATGTGGATAGTCACGGTCAAAATGAAGTGGCTTTTGCTTTCTGTCATTTACTGGGTTTTCAGTTAATGCCGCGTCTTAAACGTATTAATGTTCAGAAATTATACCGCCCGTCAACTGGAAATAATGATGCTTATCCAAACTTGCAACCGATTTTAACTCGCGCTATTAACTGGGATTTAATTCGTCAACAATACGACCAGATGGTGAAGTATGCTACAGCTCTGCGTTTGGGTATGGCGGAAACTGAAGCCATCTTAAAGCGTTTTACTAGGGGTAATTTATTACACCCTACTTATCAAGCATTATCCGAATTGGGCAAGGCTGTAAAAACTATATTTTTATGTAAATACCTGCATTCGGTTGAACTGCGACAAGAGATAAATGCTGGACTCAACGTGGTGGAGAACTGGAATAGTGCTAACAGTTTTATTTTTTATGGCAAGGGTGGGGAGATTGCTACTAATCGTTTGTCCGACCAAGAATTAGCTGTGTTATCTCTGCATTTACTCCAGATATCTTTGGTATATATAAATACTTTAATGATTCAGGAGGTTTTGTCTCAACCACAATGGATGAAGTTGATGAAGTTGGAGGATTTGCGTGCGCTTTCGCCTTTAATTTGGGGTCACGTTAATCCCTATGGTACTTTTCGTTTGGATCTCAATGTCAGGTTGCCAATTGAGACGGGGTGAATGTGTCTAAAAATACGCTTTGTTATTCTATCCGAGACACTTATAGTCTGAAAGCCTTTCATATCAGTATTTTCAGCTTATCTTGCCCCTAGTGACAGCTTCGCTAGATCCACGCC
>NZ_JACJSD010000105.1 GCF_014697615.1 Nostoc sp. FACHB-280
AAGATATTGATAGAAAAACTTACACAGCAAGACAGCACCAGGATTATCTCAAGCCAGAGGAGGCGTTAGAGTGCGAAAAATTCCGCATTTGGGATACTTATGGGATGACTGTCACTCCTGAGTTGGTCGAGAAAGACGATGGTGGAAGGTTAATCAAAAAGATTGTCGCACTTGAAGCAATCTTAGCAGCGCCGGGGGAAGTTATTACGGATGAACACGGGCGGGAGTTTATTACGCCGCCAGATGTGGTCGCAGAAAGGGATAGGGCGGAGCGAGATCGTCTGCCTATCTGCACAGACTGGGGTAATCATTCCACTTCTTGGTTAATGCGTCATCGGTTGGGGTTACGGGCGATACTGACAGATTTGATGGATGGGGTGGAGATTAAAGGCGATGAACCAATGATTCAGGCATTGGCGGATTTTTCTAAACGCAATGCACCCCACATCAAGGGTATCCTCAACTTGACCATCCCACTGGATGAATCTCCGGTGTGGATTTTGAGTCAGTACTTGGGTCAACTGGCTTTAACTACCCAGTCGCGGCGGCCTACCGAAAATGGTCAACGGGTGCGGTATTATCATCTTGATCCTGATGATGTAGCGTTTGCTCGTCAGGTGTTGGTGTATCGGCAATCACAGAGGGCAGAACGAGAACGGCGGCGGCAACAAGAGCAAGCGCAGAATGCGGCGTATGTGGCTAGGATGCAGTCTATGTATGGACTTGAAAGCAGAGGATCGGAGGCGCAGGGGAGCAGGGGAGCAAACTTACATCCATCCTCCCCTCTGCACCCCCGCACCCTTGCCCCCCGTCCTAATTCTGCCCCGTCCACACCCCCCATTATTGAAGATGGCAGTCATAATTGGGAGGGTGTGGACGGACAGGAAAATCCCACTGATTATTGGTGGCGGCAGGTTAAATCCTATACTGCAAGGTTAATAGAACAGGTAGAAATGGGAGTTGATACGGTTCAAGAATTCTTCTCTACACTCACTTCGGATGAGCGATGGGGGGTGATGGTGCAAATGGAAGAAAACCAACCTCAGATGTTCTCTCAATTGGTGGCTGAGGCTCCCGATTGGGTGGAATGGATGGGTTGAGTTGCACCTGTTGAGGAAGAGGTCGTGCTGAGGAATAAGTTTGTTACCCATTTCCTGATGGATTAAACTCATCTTTCCAAAGGGCTATATCTTCCAAAACATTGATTCTGGTAGTTGCTCACCGCCAGCTTGTCGCCCTAATGTCGAATGAATTATTATAAATACAATTACCATTGGCACTGAAGCAAAATGCACAATTCTTAGTGCTTGCCAGTTGCCAAACATATCTACAATTCCAGGAAATTGAGCAGGTTTATACATACCTATACCTGTGAATAATGCCAATAACAGAACAGGAATAATAGATGTATAAACAATTCGATGCCAAGCATAAATTAGGCGTTGAGGATTTTGGCTTTTTTGTAATGCTTTCAGGTCATTAGTACCCACAAATCGGTGTCGCCAACGTCGAGTAATTAAAATATAAAGTCCATACCATAATAGATTTAAAGAAAATAACCACATAGCAGCAAAATGCCAGTTTCTACCTCCTGCCAACCAACCTCCTAAAGTAAATATGGGCGGAATGTGTAAACCAGAACGTCCACCAAACACAGGATTTGCGTTATAAATTCGTAATCCACTGGTGAGTAAAAGGAAGACGCTTATGATATTAACAGAATGAAAAATTTTAGCACCTATCGCTTGTTTGAGTTTTTTTCGTGTTTTTTGGGGAATAGTTGCACTCATATAAATTTAGGTAATCATCATCTACAGATTACTTTAAAATAGAGGTTCCTGATTTTAAAATAGGTAGAAATATTTCTCTAATTAGGAGTAGAAATTAGCTAAGAATGTTTAGCCTGCGCGATTACCAACAAGATTTAGTTTCCAAAACTTTTGCTGCTTGGAATAGTGGAATTAGAAAGGTACTACTGCAACTAAGCACGGGTGGTGGCAAGACAATTATCTTTGCCGCCATAGCATCTAAGATGACTGCCCAAAGTGAAGGTGTTTTGGTAGTTGCTCATAGAGAAGAGTTAATTCTCCAGGCGGCCGAGAAACTAGCGGCAGTGACAAAATTACAACCAGGAATTATTAAAGCTGGATACAAGCCGAATGATTCATTAATTCAGGTAGCGAGTATTCAAACTCTTTCACGACGAGAAACTTACCCAAAGGCGCAGCTTGTCATTATTGATGAAGCTCATCATTCTAGTGCGAATAGTTACCGCAAAGCCATTTTGATTCGGTTTGGGAGATATTTCAGGGAGTTCAGCCTGTGGATTCTGTACGGCAGATGTTAGCACGGTTAAGAGAAACTGTTGACCGTCACATCTGGGTTAGTCGGTATGGGATGGGGACTGTGGGCAATGGTTCAACTTCTATGAGTGGATTGTTGCGGAGTCAGGATATTGCAACACAGGCTAACATTGCTCTGTTGTCTGCGGCTGACAATGATGATTACTCGTTCATTGACCAAAATTTCCAGCCCGAATCTTTGCAGACTTGGGGTAAGCGAGGTGCGGTCATTAACGTCCAAATGCGCCGTTATCAGGAATTTGTGCTGAAGGGGTTGGTAGCTGATGGCTATACCGTGATTGATGCCGACGATTCTGACCCTGAAGAAAAAATGCTATTTTTTTACATCTTAACCATATTCTGAACTAATTTAATAACTATCCATTTATGTAGCTGCAACTTGTGTTGATAGTGCAAGAAATGAGTCCAAAAACTTTTGAAAAATATTAAGTGAAAAATATCTTATTAATAATACTTACAAGTGTGGTTATCGACTAAGTACTGATGTGGTAATCTAAGTATGTTTAGTCATCAAAGAGGAAAAGCAATTGTTAAGCGAATATCATAGAAAAAAGTTACTGCATCACTTTTCCTGTCTGGATACCGATAATTCAGGCTTCATCGGGAAAGAAGATGCTGAGATTTTTGCTGAAAGGTTCGCCAATATTCGTAGTGCAACACTTGGTTCAGATATTCACAAAGATATATTGTTTAAGTGGCTTTATGTTTGGGAGAATTTTTGGTCTAAAGCAGATTTGGATGGAGATGGTAAGGTGAGTCCTGAAGAATTTTGTCAGGGCATAGAAACAGCAATTTTAAATCCAGATTATAGTGACCCTTTAATAGAAACTTTGTTTGACATTGTTGATTTAGACAGTGATGGTCACATATCACAACAAGAGCATCGTCTCTTTTTCAGTGTGTTTGAACTAGATGCAGAAAAATCAGCTTTTGTTTTCTCTAAGCTTGATATCGATCAAGACGGCATTCTCTCGAAAAAAGAGTTTGTTTGTGCTAAGAGAGAATTTCTAACTGAAAAAGAACCTGGTGCCGTAGGCAATTGGTTTTGGGGTTCTGTAGAGTAGTTCGCACAACACAGACAAAAACTCGAACAAATCAGCCGAAATGAGTATACGTCCACACTCTTCATTAATGAGGAGATTAAGGGAGAAGAAAAATCCACTGATTCTTGGTGGCAACAGGTTAAATATCATAGTACGAAGTTTATGGAACTCTTTGAGTCCGGTGTAGAAGCAGCCAAAGAGTTTCTTTCTACCTTTACAAGTGATGAGCGTTGGGGCGTGATGGTGGCTTTTGAGGAATCGGAGCCTGCGATGTTTGGGCAATTAATTGGTGGCGGCGGCTCCTGAGTGGATGCAGTGGATGGCGGATGAATAAATGGTGAAACACCGCGCTAATTAATAATTTCTCCTTTGTTATTGGCCAACTTTTCACGCCATTTTTGGAGTTCTTCAGGTGTTTGTCTTACCCAATCTGTGACTTCGCCAACAATTTTTAATGGTGCTTGGGAGCGATATGAGCGTGTCGGATTGCCCGGAAATTTTTTGTCTGTAACATTCGGATCATTTTCAAACTCCCCTGTTGGTTCAACGATATAAACACGTTCACGGTTATCGCCTTTTGCTAACGCAGCAGCTAGTCCCGCCACATTAACCAGGGCTGTGAAATAAATGTGATTCATTTTGAGTTCACGTTTGTAATTAGAACTGCCCCCTGCTGTCAGTAAATCGCCAAGGAGCAAATCTGCTTTCGTCCCATGATAAAAGGGGCCTTTGTCAGAAGGTTTATCCTGAAGCGAAGTTGCTAATTCATAATTCTTTTTTGCCTTGTCAGCTTCGCTTAACTCCTCATAGCATTTGGCAATGTTTGAATATAGAGAAGGTATTGCACTCTTCACAGTGTCGTCATTTATTTTTAATGCGAACTGTAAAGCTGTTTCGAGCCATTTTAATTTGTCGTCAACATTTTTTTGATATTGAGCTACATAGTGAGCTGAAATAAATTTTTCCAAGTCGTATGTCGCTTCATTCCAGGCTTCTTGAAACAGTTTACTTGCTTCTTCTGGTTTGCCTTTTTCTTCCATGCCCATACCTTGAAGACAGAGTTTAACAACATTGTTGTTTGGGTTGAATTCCATGATTACTTTGTCTCGTAATGATCGTACGTTAATAACTCTGTTGCTTCTTTTAATACTTGAGTAATTTCAGGTTTGTCAGAACTTATCACATCATCTGGTAAATGCTTGTGGTGTGGAAAAGTAGAAAG
>NZ_JACJSD010000106.1 GCF_014697615.1 Nostoc sp. FACHB-280
TTTTCAAAGCTATGCTTCTCTAAACTTTTAATATTTTTGATTTTTGAACCCCCAAAACCTGATTTTTTCGTTCCATGAGCTAAGTAGTAATATTGTACTAACTACTCCCCAGAAGCTTTCAATGCCGACATTTCATCTTTCCTAGACAAGTCTAATAATTAGTTGCAAGTTGTTTTGTCTGGCAATAAGTTGAATTGATGGATGTTGAAAAAAGTTACCATAAACAATGTCGTCAATTGCTAAGTACAAATTATATTCGGGTTCACTGACTTGGATGAGATTACGATAAACGATATACTGTCCCAGGGCGTTATGAAAGTCCTACATCTGAGATTTACCTACAAAACTTTTAATTTCGACTACAATCTTCTGCCCCTGGCGTTCTGCGATTATTGCTTTCTCTGCTGCTAAGTCAGCATAAAGTTCAGCATATTCATATTTAATTATGTAAGGGTCAGCAATGATCAGCCATCCATCTTTAATCAAAGCATTTTTTACAGCATAGTGATAAAGGTCTTTGGCAGGCATAGCATTATATTTTAATCTGGTTAAATTATAACTTTTAATATTAGAGAATAAAATTATATATCAATCCGAATTTAATTATGAGAAAATATTGAGGTTTGACATCAAAATTAAAAGTCACATTTGCTTCAGCCCTAGCGATTCAAAATCGCGGACATAAAGACATAAACCGCATTTTGATATTTGGTAATATAAACATTAATACTTATGACACTTCCTTGGAATTTTTATTCAGATTAAATATTAAATCAAAAGACTATTTTGACTAATTCCTATGACAAAATATAAAATTAGTAAGTGGGTACGGTTATTGCGATCGCTCTTTGTTATAAAACCGAACCTCCAACCGGGGTATCTTAAGCTAAGGTGTAATCAAGAAGCTTGAGATTAGGCTTTATATCCACAAAATATTCAACTATTACAGACTGACAAATAAGCCTGTTATTAAGCTTCATTATCCTAAATATTGCATCTTAGGAGTGATAGATATGGCACTTATTCGTTGGGAACCATTTCGTGATATTGAACGCTTAGAACCGTTCCGAGAACTAGAAACTCTACAGCGGCAAATGAATCGTCTGTTTGATAGAATAGCACCTACCGATGGTGGTGAAAGAACTGCATTTAATTTTGTCCCGGCTGCGGAACTAGAAGAAACAGACGATGCAATTCATCTGCGGCTAGAAGTCCCAGGACTAGATACCAAAGATATCAATGTTGAAGTTACACCAGAAGCAGTTTCTATTAGCGGTGAACGTAAATCTGAAACTAAAACCGAAGAAAAAGGCATCAGTCGTTCGGAATTCCGTTATGGCAGATTTCAAAGAATAATTCCATTACCTTCTTTAGTACAAAATGACAAAGTAGCAGCAGACTATAAAGATGGTATTTTGCGGTTAACTTTGCCAAAATCAGAAGCAGAAAAACAAAAAGTAGTTAAGGTTAACATCGGTTAACATCATCCAAGTTCAAGCAGGATTGAAGTATCAAAATGAGTGGTAGAGACGTTGTATACAACGTCTCTACATGATTTTATGGAGTAAAAATGGCACATCTCAGCACTATTTGATATATGAACCAAAAAGACAAAGAAAACAAGGCAGAGAGACACTTATCAAGAATTTAGGATTGCTATTAAAATTTTCCTAATTAGAGTATCTTATATAATTTGCTACTTCTTAATATGTAAAATTAAATCTCAAGGTAGATACACCATTGGTAAATTAATATAAGAATAAAATACGTAGTGCTATGTGACTGATCACTAAAGGCAGATGCAAGATGTTGTTCAAGGAAAGAAAAGTAGAAAAACTGCATTGTTGAGGCTGACAAAAGCCAGTGAACGGATGCGTGGAGTTCGACAGTGTGCCTCTCAGCGACGACTCATGGTGTTTGGATTTGCATCGGTAATTGGTGAAAGTTGCAAAAATCAGCATCAACAATCAGAGTTATTGACGATCGCATCTACGCTACAAGTTAAACTCTGCCAGCAAGTGGAGTTAAACCCGTGAATCATCAAATGAATAGCAACATTTCTGAGGATGTTTTTGCTGGCGGTGGAGAAATGGGTGCTCTGATGCGATCGCTTGATTGGTCGCAAACTTTGTTAGGTTCAGCATCAACATGGGCGCAAAGTTTAAAAACTGCGGTCAGCATTATTTTGAATTCTCATTACCCGATGTTTATCTGGTGGGGTAGAGAATTTGCAAATATCTACAACGATGCTTACCGTCCGATTCTGGGCGCTAGTAAACATCCACAATTTTTAGGACAGTCGGCTAAAGTTTGTTGGGCAGAAATTTGGGATGTGGTCGGGCCTTTAGCAGACAGCGTTTTAAATACAGGTCAGCCTACTTGGTCAGAGAATCTGCAATTATTTATGGATCGCTATGGCTACCTGGAAGAAACTTATTTTACCTTTTCTTACAGTCCAATTCGAGATGAAAGCGGGGGCGTAGGCGGAGTTTTTTGTGCGGTTATTGAAACCACCGAAAAGGTAATTAGCGAACGTCGTCTCCGCACACTCAGAGAACTAGCCGCTAACACTGCAACAGCCAAAACAGTAGCCGCAGCTTACAGTATTGTGGCTGAAACCCTCGCTCAAAATCTGGCAGATATTCCTTTTGCTTTACTGTATCAAGTAGAAGGAGGTGGTACACAAGCACGTTTGGTAGCCACATCTGGCATAGTTGCTGGAACTTTAGTGACTCCGGAACAAGTTGACTTAACCCAAGCAAATGATTTTTGGCAGTTGGCACAAGTTAAGCAACTCAAACAAACCAGAATAATTGAGCATTTGCCGGAAGAAATTCGCATAAATTCAGCTTCATCAGCTTTAGTTATTCCCATCGCCCAATCAGGTAAGCCAGAACTAGCCACGATAGTTGTACTTGGCATTAATCGGCAACGGGCATTTGATGATGAATACCAGGGATTTTTTGATTTAGTCATTAATAATATTGCCACAGCGATCGCCAATGCCGATGCTTACGCAGCCGAACGCCAACGCGCCGAAGCTTTAGCAGAATTAGACAGGGCAAAAACAACCTTTTTTAGTAACATTACCCATGAGTTCCGCACACCCTTATCTTTAATGTTGGGGCCATTAGAAGAAGCTTTAGCTAATTCTAGAGGGCCTTTGCCGAGCGATCGCCATAAACTGGAAATTGCCCATCGTAATTCTCTGCGCCTACTCAAGCTAGTTAATACTTTACTCGACTTTTCCCGCATTGAAGCTGGGCGCATACAAGCCGGCGTGGATCTAGCGAAGCTGTCACTAGGGGCAAGATAAGCTGAAAATACTGATATGAAAGGCTTTCAGACTATAAGTGTCTCGGATAGAATAACAAAGCGTATTTTTAGACACATTCACCCCGTCT
>NZ_JACJSD010000107.1 GCF_014697615.1 Nostoc sp. FACHB-280
ATTTAAGTCTGTGGGATAAGACTTTCGTGCCATAAGCAATTACGTAAATACACTGCATATCAGGTATTTTAATTCTTGCCGTCATCCCCTCCTACTCGCCTTTAGATTTACTTTATAAATAGCCTCTGAATATTTTTGAGCTACAGTTGTGACGTATTTTTCCAAAGTTAGAGACTCAACAAAATTCTAGCCTTCATAACTTGAATCTCAAATAAAGTTACGGATATCTTTTACTACCAGCCCCAACTACGCCAATTTTATGGCGATAGGAGAGTTCTGCACCAAACCACCCAGAAACACTAGTTAATGTTCCCACAACCAGAGATATCAATAGTCCCCAAGGTAAGATTCGAGCTTCTGCATCACCCCAACGCAAAAGAAAGTTAAACAGCGTTAAAACTAAGATAGAAACATTTAGGATTAGGTGCGCCCAGCCAGCAGTGCGTTTACGGACTCGCTCAATTTTCAAAAAGTCGCTTAACCCAATCGCAGCTGCAATTAAACCTCCAACCAATCCGAGTCCAATCAACCACAAAGAAGCCCGCGCCCAGAAATAATCACGAGTTAGCCAATAGCCAAAATCGCTTCCTAAAGCTGCGGCTAAAAAGGCTATCGGGAAAATTACACTTAAAGGGTGTAAGGGATGTCCTGCGATCGCAACTGTGCTAGGTACGCCAGTATCACGATACTCTCGATCATCACTCTCAATAATTGGTGGGATATTGGGAAAAGGACTAGAAGCCGATGTTGTTTCTGAAGTTTCCATAGTTTCCATAAATAATTATCCTTTTGTTTAAGCTGAGAGAATCTGTTCTACATAAGCTTCTGCTTGCAGTGTTAATTTACCTGGTTCTACTTCTAACTGCTTAACTCGCAAGCTCATACCTTCTAAATCGAAGTTAGATAAATTGAGAATTTCACTAGTTTGCTCAATCAAAGCTTTTGTTAATTCTGGTGAGATTTCTTCACCTTCCCCATACTCGACATTTTCTAAAGATACAGTTTCTCCATTAGCACTAACTTTGGGCATTGCAGAAAAAGCAACTTTTTGAGTTTCTCTTGTTTCCTTTAATTGAATAGTTGCATTGAGCCATATCTTTTGATTATCAAGTAACTGAAATTCTACATATTGTGGTTCTATACTTCTAGATTGACCATTGACATGTACTTTTTGGCTTTGAAGTTGCGATCGTACATATTCTGAATTAAAAGCACGGTTGATATCATTTTCAGTCAATACAACTCTCGCACTAGCTTTTGTCGGTTTAGTCAGTTCAATTTTGCCAAAAGCTATACTTAAAGGATTGATAGCAACATTCCCCATTTGCATTTCTAATTCCTCCATTCGGAGGTCTTTCTGCATCACCAAACCTTCGCCTGATATTTCTACTGCATCCACTTGTCCCTGAACTATTTTTAGTGGATCAGTTTTAATATTGACATCTAAATTTTCTACCTCATCCAATTGACTAGATAATCCTATTTCGGCAGCTTTATTTAGTGCTTGCTCTCCTATCCCAGGACTTTCTGACATTGCGTTCTTATCTCGTTTTTGACTCTCTTTGGACAATTTAGAAAAATAATTTCAAAATTTTATCTATCTAACGATGGAGACAAAATTTATTCTGTGTATCTCCAAAAGAAGAATCAGAGATACTTATGTAAAAAAAATTGTGTTTCTATCCAGAGTTACCTAATTAATCGCTCAAAAGAAGGAGGGAATATGATTAACTCCTATGACAAGCTGTGACTAGTAATAATCTGATTACTTTTTGAGGAGAACTTCAGAATGGTATCAACTTTAGATGATACAAAGCGCAATGCTATTGCTAGTAAATTAGCTAGTATTAAATTAGTTCAACAGTTACTTATTGAGAATGAAGAGCTGTTTTTGAGAGAGTCTACCGATAGTGAAATATCTGATCGCATCCGGGATTTTCTTGAAGATGATAGAAAAAATCTGGGCATTATAGAAACTGTAATTGTGCAGTATGGTATTCAGCAAGAACCGAAACAAACTGTTCAGCAAATGCTTGAACAAGTTCGCAAACTGATGCAAGGTTCGGAACTGAGTTTCTACGAAAAAGTATCTCAGCACGAATTATTAAAGCATCAACAAGTTCTGAGTGGGTTGTTAGTACACAAAGCAGCACAAAAAGTTGGTGCTGATGTGATGGCAGCTATTGGGCCTATTAATCCCGTTAACTTTGAAAACCGCGCTCACCAAGAACAACTCAAAGGTATTCTAGAAATACTCGGTGTGCGTGAGTTAACTGGACAAGATGCAGACCAAGGAATTTGGGCAAGGGTACAAGATGCGATCGCCGCCTTTAGCGGTGCAGTAGGTAGTGCTGTTACCCAAGGTACTGACAAACAAGATATGAACATTCAAGACGTGATTCGCTTGGATCACAACAAAGTAAATATCTTGTTCACTGAATTGCTCCAAAGCAATAATCCTCAAAAGATTCAAGAATACTTTGGTCAAATCTACAAAGATTTAACTGCCCATGCTGAAGCTGAAGAGGAAGTAGTTTACCCCAGAGTTCGCTCTTTCTATGGTGAAGGTGATACCCAAGAACTCTATGATGAACAAGCTGAAATGAAGCGGCTTTTAAATCAAATTAAAGGTATTAGTCCTTCAACCTCTGAATTTAAAGATAGAATCAGAAATTTGATGGATATCGTTGGCGACCACGTTCGTCAAGAAGAAAGCACAATGTTTGCTGCCATCCGCAACAATTTGAATACTCAACAAAGTGAGCAACTCGCTACAGAATTTAAAGCAGCTAAAGCCAAAATTCAAGAACGATTGGGTGGAAGTGCAACTGGAGCAAATGTCTAATTTATAGATAACATCTGATTGGATATTTCAATCAAAAAGGGGATAAGTTCTTCAACTATCTCCTTTTTATTCTATTAATAGAAAAACACTAAAAAGCTCCTTAGTAATATCATTAGCACTAAGGAGCTTTTAGAAGAAGAGACCTGGCGCCGAGCAATTGTGGCAGGAGGCGACCCTCCAACTATCGTAGCCGCAGCAGCGTTTCACCTCTGAGTTCGGGATGTATCAGTGTGGTTCCACCGCGCCATAGGCACCAGGAAAACTTG
>NZ_JACJSD010000108.1 GCF_014697615.1 Nostoc sp. FACHB-280
AACTGTCTTTGTGAGATCCCACCCTCTAAGTACGCATCAATTATTTTCTGCCGAAAGTCAAGTGAGTATGCTTTCATTTATATCTTCTCATAATCTATATCTTATCTAATTACTGTATCTCATTAGACTGGAAAACGCTATATAATTTTACATTCTCTTGTCGCAGAGGCGCGATCGCTAACTTTTAAGTAAATTGTGAAAAATCAATAAGTTGATATCAAACTCATATTTGATGTCTGAAAAAAATCTGTACCCTCAGACAAGGCTTCTTTACTAAACCCTAACTAAGCTGTTAATCCTATGCTTGATTTACCGATGCGATTAATTGCGCTACCCGTTCTTTAATTTCATCGCGCACTCTGGGGAAAATTTCTGGCTGTTCTGCTGGATCATCCAATTGCCAATCTTCAAATACTTCGCGCACCACCCATTCCGGCGGTAAATTCACCCCACAACCGCACAGGGAAATCACCACATCAAAATCTTCGGCTTGAAAATCACTGAGGGGTTTGGAATGCTGATTAGTAATATCAATCCCAATTTCTTGCATCGCTGCGATCGCTTCTGGCCTCACCTGACTCGCCTCTAACCCGGAACTAGTTACGGCTATTTTTCCTTGTCCCAGAGTTTTAGCAAAACCTTCCGCCATTTGCGAACGAGCCGAATTTTTTTTACAGACAAACATGACACGTTTCATAAATCAATTCCTTATTTTGTGACTGATAGTTGTGATTATTTGCAATCTCCAAAACAACGCGGATCTAGCAAGGTTGCTTTCTCCGGTTCTCTCGGAAACCAACTTGCTGTGCGTTTACAAACTTCAACCAGCATTAACATAACTGGTACTTCAATCAAAACCCCTACCACTGTAGCCAGTGCAGCACCAGAACTTAAGCCAAATAAAATCACAGCCGTGGCGATCGCTACTTCAAAATGATTACTCGCTCCAATTAATGCTGCTGGTGCGGCATCTTCGTAAGCTAAATTCAGCTTCAATCCTGCTACATAACTAATTAAAAAAATGAAATTAGTTTGAATAAACAATGGTACAGCAATTAACAAAATATGCAAGGGATTATTCACAATTAGTTCACCCTTGAAGGCAAACAGCAGCACCAAAGTTAATAGCAAAGCCGTAATCGCCACAGGAGTCAAATAATTAAGAAATCGTCTTTCAAACCACTCCTTACCTTTATATTTAAAAATCCAGTAACGGCTGTACATTCCTGCTATTAGCGGTAAACCCACGTAAATTAGTACCGACAAAACAATAGTTTCCCAAGGTACAGCTAAATTATTCGCCGCTAGTAACCATCTACCCAAAGGCGCATATAAAAACAACATTGCCAAAGAGTTTACAGCCACCATAATTAAGGTGTGTCCTTGGTTGCCGTAAGAAAGATATCCCCACATCAGCACCATTGCTGTACAAGGTGCAATTCCTAATAAAATTGTGCCGGCAATGTAAGAATTAGCCAGTGCAACTTCACCACCGCGAATCATTTCACTTCCAACAATCAAAGGACGAAATAACCACCCTAAGAAAAATTGAGCAAAGACCACCATTGTGAAAGGTTTAATCAACCAATTCACTACCAAAGTGAGAATTACTGGTTTGGGGGCGCGGATAGCATTTGTCGCTTGGGTGAAGTCAATTTTCACCATGATGGGATACATCATGAAAAATAAACAGACAGCAATGGGAATCGACACTTGATATACACTCATTGCGTCCAGTGCTACCGCCACTCCTGGAAATAATCGACCCAGAACAATTCCGCCAAAAATACACAAAAATACCCAAACAGTGAGGTATTTTTCAAAAAAACTGAGATTACTGCCTGCTTGTATCCGACTAGGACTAGCTTGCGGATTATGATTCATCAAAGTGCACCTAAAATCAAACTTAATCGCTAAAACTTGGCTTCTTTTCCTGTGTTGTCGCTAAGTTCATCTATCTTCATATCAAATTTTCTTGATGTATTATGGGTATGTCAACTAGAGAATACAAAAATTCATCAAAAAAACTTGATGGATACTCCGCAGAATTTAAAGTCTGCAATCCCTTGGTTGCAAAATTCAGGTAAGCTGAGGTTAAAAATAGTGCTGAATGTCGAGTTTTTCGACACTAAGTTCAATTAGAGTAATTAATTACCTGTGTGAAATATGAAAAAACAACACAGCAAAGTATTTTTATGGAATTTCCCAACTTTGGTTATGCAGTACTACTCAAAACTGATGCAGCTAATATTTACTGTTTGTCTGTTTGCACTTCTGTCATGGGTAATCACACCCACAGCCGAGGCTTTAACCCCGATTAGATTATTTGACATTTCTTATAAAGATTGTCCCCCAGAACTAGCTAAAGGGGCAGTTACAAGTGGCGGTAGTGCAACGGCGGCTAATTGCTTTATTGTCATAGGCAAAGCCGAAAACGGCACTTATAAAACCGTCTACGATGCAGATATCTATGGTCGGATATACGATGCTAACAATGACTCAGTTTTACAAAATCGTACCCGCCTTGGTTCTATTGCCGAAGTTCCACCAGGAATTAGCGATTTTGAGTTGAGAATTTCTGTACCAGCAAATCAGCCATTACCTTTAAAGTTAAAGCAATTTAAAGCATCGGGATTTAGTAGTCAAGTCCGAAGATGAGTGCTGAGTGCTGAGTGCTAAGAGACCATTTATAAAGTAAATCTTTAGACGGCTAGACGACGTAACATAATACGAGTCATAACGGCATATATAGCAGCTTCACTCATTTCAGGAAGACGTTCGTAATCCTTACTCAAACGATGGTAC
>NZ_JACJSD010000109.1 GCF_014697615.1 Nostoc sp. FACHB-280
CCTGCATTCTTACCTCCAACACCCTGAAATTCTTTGCCGCATCTACCTTAGTTATTTTTGCGGTTTGTCCTCAGTTCTGTATTTTACTAGCTCAACTGCCTCTTTCTTAAACCCCTACCCTTGAAAGGGGGGTGTGGCCTGATTTTTTCGTTTTTTTGCGTAACTCTTAATAGAAAACGATTACTGTAGTTATTGTTGGTTGAATAGCAGGGTTGATGATGGAAAGAGTGTTGGAACCAGAAGTTATGGACACTTGGGAAGAAGCCATTGACTATGATGCGATGGATTTTACTGAGGTTAACACAGCTTTTGCCAAGGAAGCGATCGCTCTGGGTACAACAGAACCATGCTTAGTACTGGATGCTGGAACTGGCCCCGGTCGTATCCCAGTTCTCATCGCTCAAATGCGTCCCCAATGGCAATTGATTGCTATTGATTTAGCTCAGAATATGCTCAAAATTGCTACGCAGCATGTTCAGCAAGCTGGCTTACAGTCGCAAATTTCCTTGGAATTGGTGGATGCAAAACAGTTACCCTACACACAGGAAATGTTTGATTTGGTGATTTCTAATAGCTTGGTTCACCATTTACCTGATCCTCTGCCGTTTTTTCAAGAAATCCAGCGAGTTAGTAAACCAAACGGCGGCTTGCTAATTCGTGATTTATTACGTCCAGCCGACGAAGAGACCATGAATGCTTTAGTATCCAGCATTGGCTATGACTATGATCCCCGTCAGCAAAAGTTATTTCGAGATTCTCTCCACGCTGCGCTTACACTAGATGAGGTGAATCAGTTGGTGACTAGTGTCGGGTTAGCTGGAGTGAAAATTTATCAATCAAGCGATCGCCACTGGACTATTGCACGCAGTTATAATTTATCTGTTTAAAATTGAAGTCAGCAAAACTTTAATTTCTACTACCCAAACTTATCGATTCATTGGGATTTTTGTATTCCATACTTGTTCAAATTCTGCTTTAGTAATCCCAAATTCTCGAATATCTTCTTCTTGAATTGGTTTATCACATAACATTCCGTAATTATCTGCGAAGTGGCTACTATCATAAAATAAGACGTTGCCATTTTCGTAAACTTCTATTTGTCTTATAGGATATAGATCATTACCAATTTCGAGAAAATAAGTACTAGTACCCCAAGCATCATATTCTCCGCCCAGGGTTTCATCCCAAAACCATTTACAATATTTCTTGACCTTGGTTGTTGATAAGAGCATATTTTTTCCTCCTTTAATGCCTCCTTTCACACTCTGTTATTTTTAACTTAAAGTTACAAAAACCAGGCTTTTGTAATTCTAAGTAAACATCTATTAATAAAATTACATTAATACCTGAAATGACATATCTAGCAGACGGTCAATTAACAGTAGCCAGTTTATTTTATCGTAACCCTTCCCTATTTGGTGCCATCTTCTGGGCGTAGAATCTCGCGCACTTCCATCAAGATTATCCCTAACATATTTTTGCCACTACCATCAGCACCACAACCCCAATAATAATCAATGGGAGAATTTTCTACTATTTCTTCATCACCTGTACTGAGTAAAATTTCTCTAATATCTGGATGAGTTTCAAACTTACACAGTACTGCTTTTTTCATAATACCGTCTTTGACTTGCTCCCAATCTGGGCGCAAAGGACGGCTTCTTTCTCTACCCATTTTTGCGGCTTCTTTAGGAGTTTTTGCCAAACGAATTTGTTCTAAATGAAATGTGCCAACAAACTTTTGTGCTTGAAAATAATGTTCGCTAGTATACCAGTATAAATCCTCCAACACAAATCCGTGAGCAGAAAAGTTGGAGAAGCAACCATATTGTTCGCGGGTGCTATAAAAATAGATAGTCATCGAATTATTTGTAGAAATCAGCTATTAGAGATTATTCATAGCATTTTCTTTGAAAATCGACAAAATTAACCATACAGCTAACTAACCTTTGTATTTCAATGATAAAATTACATTTCATTAATAGAACAAAAAGATAAGTTTTGAATTGTTTTTGATTGGTGAGGCGATCGCAAATTATGTATTTTGTCTAACCTTCGTATTTATTAATGTTTATCTACCACTAAATTAAGAATAGTTATTATTTATTGTGTTCACTATACATAGCAATTCTAGCTGAATTACAAACAACTCTAATCCTTACTCCCTATTCCCTGTCTCAACCAGAACTTTAGAAATCATATAGGATTGCTATATCATGATTCAAATCAATCTCAACATCAAATATCCAGAGACTGCTGTTAACCCAACATTTGCTAACCATGAAACTTTTCATCGCGCATTTTAAATTCTGATCTACCTGAGACGGTGGCGCAAATTGGCGATAAGGGGAACGATGAAATAGCGGGGAAAAATATTGGTTAATAGAAGCATTATGATGAGGAAAGATAACAAAGTAAGTTCCTATCCCTTAACCTTCAGAAATTCCCATGAAACAAATTACATTTGCAGAACTGCCTAAAACTGTTCAAAAGTTAATTAACCAAGCGCAAAAAACAGGTGAACCCCTCACTATTATTAGACTTGTCTAGGAAAGATGAAATGCCGGCATTGAAAGCTTCTGGGGAGTAGTTAGTACAATATTACTACTTAGCTCATGGAACGAAAAAATCAGGTTTTGGGGGTTCAAAAATCAAAAATATTAAAAGTTTAGAGAAGCATAGCTTTGAAAA
>NZ_JACJSD010000011.1 GCF_014697615.1 Nostoc sp. FACHB-280
TTGGTAGAATTTAGGTAACATTATCATTTGATAGGTCTTGTTGACAATACCTGACCTATCTTTTTTTACCCCAAAACGGTCACAATCTTTTATTTCCTCGGCTTCAGCCGCTTTGTCACCCCTTCAGGTCCCAACCTTCAATTCCTGATGCACAGGAACAACACAGCCAATTTCGCCATCTGCGGTTGCTTTTTTCATAACAACATGACTACCAGTTTGACGAACTTGCTCAAATCCCAACCGCTCCAGTGTGCGAATCGCTTCTCTGCTTGAGATCCGTGGTAGCTTAGGCATAGCTGACTTCTATACTGGTCACAAATCTAGGTGATGTATCAGGTAGAGGAAATTCCTCTAAGTAAAGCCGTGTAGCCTCTTTCAAACCGATAATCGCTTGTTCAATAGTCTCACCTTGATCTACAGTGCCAACTTCTGGACATTCAGCTATGTACATATCATCTTCTTTATAAAGAATCACTGTAAAGCTACGAGTCTTCATTGCATTTTACTTCCCAAGGCTTTTTTGTTTAGCATAACATCACCCTTTTCTCACAAAGGTGGTTTTCAAGGTTGCGTTATGCTAAGTTTTGTCCATCAATTCTGATTAACTTACCGCTAACTTACCCCAACCGACATAAGGCAATTTCGTAGCTGTAGAGCGAATTTTATCAGCGTTAGCAACTAACTGACCGCAAGCATCCCAACTACCAGAAACGAACATATTTCTAGAACCTTCACCGATGAAAACTGGGGCTGTAAAGTCACCAATTTGTACTTGTAAGGTTTCTAAATTTATTGTTACCGTTGCTTGGGGATTTGCTGTTACCAGTTCTTGTAATTGTTTGACAGTTGCCCCATCCGCAGTTACACAAGGCACACCAATAGCCACACAATTACCGAAAAATATTTCGGCAAAACTTTCACCAATTAAAGCTTTAATACCCCATTTAGCGATCGCTTGTGGCGCATGTTCCCGCGATGAACCACAGCCAAAGTTACGATTCACAATCAACACATTTGCGCCTTGATATTGGGGCTTATCAAAGGGATGTTCACCTTTTAAAGCTGTGCGGTCATCAATAAACGCATTTTCACCCAAACCATCAAAAGTAATCGCCTTTAAAAAACGGGCAGGAATAATCCGGTCTGTATCAATGTCATTCCCAACTAAAGGTACAGCCTGCCCAGATACTTGTTGAATTTCACTTCCCATAATTTTCTTTGCGCCTTTGCGCCTTTGCGCGAGATAAAAAAGATGTGGTTTGTTAACCCAAATTCCTGAGTGTAAGCTTTTGCCTCCTGCCCCCTGCCTTCTCCTACAGCAAGTCACGCACGTCAGCAACTTCGCCCTTAATAGCCGCAGTCGCCACCATCGCCGGACTCATCAGTAATGTGCGACCAGAGGCGGAACCTTGTCTGCCTTTAAAGTTGCGGTTAGAAGAAGAAGCACTGATTTGTCTACCTTGGAGTTTGTCGGGGTTCATCGCCAGACACATGGAACATCCTGGTTCTCGCCATTCAAAACCTGCGGCTGCAAAGATTTTGTCTAATCCTTCGGCTTCGGCGGCTTGTTTCACTCTTTCGGAACCGGGGACAACAAAGGCTTTGACTCCTTCAGCCACGCGACGACCTTGGGCAATTTTCGCCGCTTCTCGCAAATCGCTGAGTCTACCGTTGGTGCAGCTACCAATAAAGCAGACATCGATTTTTGTGCCTTTGATTGCTTGACCGGGTAATAAATCCATGTAGCGATAAGCTTCTTCGGCAATAAAACGGTCTTCTTCCGCCAGTTCTTCGGGTTTGGGGATGAATTGATTAATGCCGATTCCTTGACCGGGGGTGATTCCCCAAGTAACTGTTGGTGAAATCTCGGCGGCATCGAAGACAACGACATCATCGTATTCGGCATCAGCATCACTCTTGATGGATTCCCACCAAGTTACTGCTTGATCCCAGTCTGCGCCTTTGGGGGCAAAGTCTCTATCTTGGAGATAATCGTAGGTGACTTGATCGGGATTGACGTAACCGCATCTCGCCCCACCTTCTATTGCCATGTTACAGACGGTCATCCGTTCTTCCATGTTCATGGCTGCAAAGGTAGTGCCGGCAAATTCATAGGCGTAACCAACACCACCTTTCACGCCCAAGGTACGGATAATATGCAGAATTACATCTTTGGCGTAGACACCGGGGTTGAGAGTGCCGTTCACTTCTATTTTGCGGACTTTGAGTTTAGCGAGGGCTAGGGTTTGGGAGGCGAGAACATCGCGGACTTGACTTGTCCCAATACCAAAAGCGATCGCACCGAATGCACCATGACTTGATGTATGACTATCTCCACAAGCGATCGTCATTCCTGGCTGGGTTAATCCTAATTCTGGGGCGATGACGTGGACTATACCTTGATTGCCGGAGCCAATATTATAAAAAGTTAAATTATTTTCTTGACAGTTCTGTTCCAGAGCTTGAATCATGGCTTCTGCCACACTGTCAGCAAAAGGACGTGCCTGATTATCCGTAGGTACGATGTGATCTACTGTCGCTACAGTGCGCTGGGGAAACAGTACCTTCAGACCTCGTTCGCGCAACATCGCAAAGGCTTGGGGACTAGTGACTTCATGAATTAGATGCAGGCCGATAAATAGTTGTGTCAGCCCTGAAGGAAGTGTACCAACGGTGTGTAAGTCCCAAACTTTATCAAACAGGGTGCCTTTGCTCATAGGTCAATCGTTATGTAACGAGTCGGAATTTTTATAGTATCAAAAAAGCGTCGGACAATTTTAGATTTTGGATTTTGGATTTTGGATTGATTTCACAGATAAATTCGGAATTTTACCTTGATGGAATCATTGCTTTATCTCTTGCCTTTATGCTGAAGTTTGTGTGTTGACAAATGCTAGACAAGAGTTTGATTGAAATTGGAGAAATTGATGCAAAATCTTTTTGAGGGAATTTTGCTTGACCATTTGAATAGCAAGGTTCACATCTAACCATTCTCGCTGTCTCAGCCCAGCTTCAGGATAATCTTCACTTAGCATTTCAACTAACAGTAAATACATCTGCACTCGGTAGATTTTGCCGCGTTTGCGATATCTGTAACTACCTACGGCATTGACATCTACTTGTCCAATGATACCTGCTTCTTCCCAAGCTTCTTTGGCGGCGGAAGCAGGCGGACTCATACCTTTGGCAATTCCGCCTTTGGGAATTACCCAATTATTGCGATCGCGGGTTGTTATTAGTAAGATTTCGATGGTGCCATTCTGCACTCTATAAGGAATGACCCCCGACTGCTTGAAGATTTTCCTGATTTTCTGATTCATGAACTTTCTGGATGAGCGTCATCATAAAACAAGGCAAGAGGTGATTTCAGCTAAGTCTCATTTTTATACAGCTATTAGGCATCTACTATAAGACAGAAAGCTTTGAGAAGTAAAAAGTAAAAAGTAAAAAGTAAAAAGTCAGAAATCGATACATTTAGGCGTTTACAAATATTTTTCTTGCTTTTAACTTTTAAATTTGAACTTTTGCCTTATTACTTCATGCTGGCTTATGATCTAAACGAATTGCTGCTTCTAAGGCTGCTTTTTCTTTGGCGCGGCGAGCATAAGGTTGCAACTGGGAGCGATCGCAGCCTGTTAAAATACTTAAATCTTCCAAACTCACACCTCGCATTAACATTTCTACACACCATGTTTGTTGTGCTTGAGTAATTTCTGGTGGTTTACCTTGGGGTGTTAACAAGTCTTGAGTCCAAATCTTCCAACGTTGCAGTAATTCTGACTCAGAAAGAGAATTACCTAAATTGTCAATAAACATTGCCGGATGATAATCTTTGCGACTTTTTAGCCATTTAATCAAAGGATTGTTGGTATGAGAACCGTAGTGTTTACCTAAAATCCATTGGTTCACAGGCACTTGGCGGGGTAAAGTTGGGGTAGTGATTTGCAGAATTAGTCCTTGAGTATCGGAAATTTGGTGCGATCGCTGCAAGCTGATTATCTCTGAAACAGATAAACCAGCACCAAATAACAGGTATGCTAAAGCATAATCTTCTATTCCCGATTTTCTGGAGTTTTGCAGAATTTTATGGACTAAAATCCCAGGCAAATCAGCTACTTCTTTGATAATTACAGCTTCTTTGGTTAATTGGGGAGCAGTAGACATTGCTCCATGTAAAAACAACTCCACTAAATTCTCTAAAAAATCATCTCTATCTTCCCATAGTTCATGAAATTCACTTGTAAATTCAATCACCGCATATCCCAAGATCATACCGTTGAGTAAACTGGCTAATTTTTCTGCCGGTAGATAGGTATTTAGGTCTCCCTGTTGGATGACAGTAGCTAAATACTGCGCTACATAGCGGTTAGCTTCTGTTAATCCTCTCCCCAACGCACGGCGATTTTCAGCAGGAAATTGGTCTGCTTCACCCACTACCGACCGCACAAACTCTGGGACTCGTTCTAATGTATGTAAGCTATCACTTGCATAATCTTTCAGGGCTTGATAAACGTTACCTGGAGGAGTAGCCCTCTGGACTAAAGATTCTCCCAAATCCTTAAATGCTGCTGATTCTTCTAATACTGCTAACAGGAGACCATGTTTATTGCCAAAATGGCGAAATAGAGTCACTTCATTGACTCCAGCTTTTTCAGCAATTTGGCGAGTAGTAGTATTACTAACTCCTTGTGTAGTAAATAATTCTAGTGCTGCTTGGATCAGACGCTGACGGGCTGAGATTGATTGAGATGCCATAAGAAATAATGCAAGTGGCACTTGCATAAAAAACCAATAGTTGTTACGATGCCTAATGTAAGTGATACTTGCTTAAGTTCACTGTAACGAACTAGTTTACAGAATGGGGAAATTTCTTGGGGAAGTTTACCCAGATCCCAGCAAATCACTTCATGATCCATCAACGGAAATGTTTATGACTGCAAAATATCTGGCGGTTGCTTCTGAGACAGGAAAATCACCTCGCCTTAGATGGGTGAATGTGGCTTTTTTTGCAACTATTCACGCCTTAGCTCTGTTGGCTCCTTGGTTTTTTTCTTGGTCGGCGCTAGGATTGCTAGTGTTTCTCCATTGGTTATTTGGTAGTATTGGCATCTGCTTAGGATATCATCGACTATTAAGCCATCGGAGTTTCCAAGTACCCAAGTGGTTAGAATATGCGATCGCCATTATCGGAGCCTTAGCACTTCAAGGTGGGCCGATTTTTTGGATTGGTGGACACCGCCAGCACCATGCCCATACAGAAGATATTAACTTAGATCCCTACTCTGCCCAACGGGGGTTTTGGTGGAGTCACATACTATGGATTTTGTATCCCCGCCCAGAGTTTTTTGACTATGAAACTTATAAAAAATATGCCCCAGATTTAGAAAGACAACCTTTCTATCGTTGGCTAGATCGCTACTTCTTATTGTTGCAAATTCCCTTCGGATTATTGTTATATGCTCTAGGCGGCTGGTCTTTCGTAATCTACGGAATGTTTGTGCGAGCAGTATTATTGTGGCACTCCACTTGGTTTGTTAATTCTGCATCACATTTGTGGGGTTATCGCACCTTTGACGCGAATGATGGCGCACGTAACTTGTGGTGGGTATCACTTCTAACTTACGGTGAAGGCTGGCACAACAACCATCATACCTTTCCCCATGTTGCCAAATCTGGATTTCAGTGGTGGGAAATTGACATTACTTGGTGGAGTATTAAAGCTTTAAAAAGTTTGGGTTTAGCCAAAAAAGTCATCTTACCGCCACCGCAAATTGCAAATCAAAGATAAATTAACTCTAAGAATTCAGCACTCAGGAGTCGGAAATCAGAATTTAGAAAAAATTAAACATGATTCCTAAATTGATTTGTCACAATTGTTCTGATTTTGATCAATATTCTGACTCCTAAAGCCTTAAATCATGTCCGGCAAATCAGTTACGAGTCTAAGAATCTGTGCAGAAATATCAAATCCTCGTCCTCTGCACCTCTGCTATCTTAATGAGAAGTCTTTTACCGGACAAAATATCACACCTAAATTATGGCAACTTATAGCTGGCAACCCGGACATTTAATTGTCCTTGACTGGGATTTTTGCTGAATATAAATGCACCTTCTTCCTTCTCACCATCAGATAAAAAATCTATTTGTTGTTCTCCTGTTTCGATGACTTGATCAGCGATTTTTAACTCAGCAATAATCTGTACTGATTCCGCAGTTTCACCACCAGCATTAACTATTTCAAAGGGAACATAAAATTTCCCCTCAATTTCTTTAATTGCTGATTTTTGATTTACCGACAAAATAGGAGGCTGATTTTTTTCATTCAGCCACATATAACCAACTAAGCTAATCACAACTGCCAGAATAGATAAAGCTATTCCAAATGTGATCCATTCAGCTAAAGAGCGTTCCGGTTGTGGTTCTGTTTCCATCATATTGCTAACCTACCCGCCGCGCCGCCAATAGTCGCAGGTAATCCCAAAACTAAAGTATGTTCTAGCCACATCATCCAAGGGTCTGATAAAGTGAGCTTTTGAAAGAAAAATAGCATTGCTCCACTAGCCAGCAAAGATACTAAATAAGATATTGTAGTTTCGCTTAGTGGACGCTGAAAAATTCCTTTTTGCTGTCTACGTTTTTTTTGGTCGGAAAAACCAGCTTGAAAGACAATAGCGTAGGAAATTACTAAAGACGCAGCTATTAATACCCATAACCAAGGCGGAGAAATAGCCGCCGCTAACATAGGAACTTCATCTGTTGGTGCAATATTAAAAGCAATTACAGTTGCACCAATCACAGTTGCGCCTAAGTCAGCTAATGTGGCGTGTAAATTATTTTTATGAGTGGCTGGAGTTGAATTATTTTGATTACCTTCTTGGAGAAATTGGTTAGCTAAAGCTACACCAAGGGTAAATGGTACGCCTTCATATACCACTTTTCCCAATGATTCTTTTAAGGAAGTTGCTGGGGTAATTTCTTGCAATAACCACAACATAAATGCAGCACAAACAAACCCAATCGCCATTGCTTCTACAGTGTCTATTGCAGCTTCATCTAGTCGCCAAGTATTTCGGCGTTTCCGAAATCCCTCTGTATAGTTGAGTAAAAAAACTACAATAAACATTAAGGCGATCGCTATTGCAATTAATCTTGGTTTTGCTAATGAGCCAATCCACCATACTTCCATTGTATATATTAGTGGAATGCCAAATAAAAAACCTCCACAAATTCCCCGGACAATATCATTTATTTCCTGCTTCCAGGAATTTTTGTACTGCTTTTTTCTCACTACTAATAAGTACCTAATTATTTGGTTGTCAGATTTATATGTGTTGTCATATTTCTCATAAACTAGAGATTCTCCGCATCTATCTGAGGTTACGCTAAATCAATTTCACACCTTCATGATTGAGTAACCAACGCTTGCGTTCTAAACCTCCTGCATAACCAGTCAGCGCAGCATTCGCACCGACAACTCGATGACAGGGAAGCACAAGTGCAATGGGATTAAGTGAATTCGCCATTCCAACAGCGCGATAGGCTGTCGGTTTACCAATTCTCGCGGCTAACTCAGCATAAGCAATAGTTGTACCCCAAGGAATTGTTCGCAATGCAAGCCACACTTGCTGCTGAAACACAGTCCCACCAGTGTTGAGGGAAATATTGTTTAAACTGGTGCGATCGCCTGCAAAATAAGCTTGAATTTTATTACTAATACCTTGGGGATTTTTTATATATTCAAAATTAAAGCTTTCATAACGCTTTTGCAACAAATTCAGCATTCTTGATTCATAATCTGCAAAGTCCAAAGCGCAGAGTTTTTCACCATCAGTCACAATTAAAATTTGGCCGATTTCTGAATTGATTTTGTCAATGAATAATTTCATATTGTGATAGAAAAATTAAATATTCAAATATTTAAGACAATTGCTGAAGGACTAATTACACCATTAGCATTTCCTGAGATTCAAGTATCAGTTAAACAGCTTTTGGGATAAATTTTGGTCACTATCCTGTTGAAAAAATCAGAAAAAGAAATGTTTGTAATGATTTAGGATTACTTATATATGATAGTATTAATTAATGAAAAAGCTATTATTTATCTGTAGTCAAAATAAATTGCGGAGTCCTACGGCTGAGGTAGTATTTGCAGAATATGAAGGACTAGAAACCGACTCAGCAGGATTAGACCATTACGCTGAAATTCCCGTTTCTACAGAAGCAATTGAATGGGCTGATATTATTTTTGTTATGGAACAGTCCCATAAACGCAAATTGACCAAAAACTTTCAACATTTTCTTAAAAATAAGAAAATCATCTGTTTAGATATCCCAGATGATTTTGAATATATGGAACCAGCTTTAATTGAGATATTAAAGAAAAAAGTACTTCCCCTTTTAGGAACCTATTAAATTAAGACGTTTAATATCATGTCAATTACTTCCCAGAACAGTAGCTATTAATTTCAGTGACTATTGCACCTTCTTCACTCCCACTCTTTTTTAAAGATGCTAAAGAAGCATTTGCGGCTTTGAGATTTTTCTTATCAACAGCAGCAGCCGTATCACGTAAACCTTTACTGGTATCCTGATATAACTTGATAAATCGTCCTTGAAAGCCTTGTAATTTTTCATCTTTAATTTCTAATGCTTTCATTTCATTAGCATAAGTATCAATTTTACCTGCAACTTCTGTTAATGCTTTAGAACCTTTTTCTCGTTGTGGATTTTTGCTAAATTCTTGACTTAAAGTTACTGCTTGATTAGCAACTTTGATAATTTTATTGCATTGAGCTACTTTGCTTTCGCCGCAACCTGTGAATGTAACTGCGATCGCTGCTGTGGAGGAAAGTATAAGAGTTCTTTTAACAATACTTTGCATTTTTTTGGGTTCTCCTAAATATATCTTAATTATCAGACAATAGGCAGATAAAGCAAATCAGTCACAGCAAACATACTTTTGAAAGCTATGAGTTTTAAATAATAATTTAACTTTTGCGTCTAACTTACTTTTCGCCCTGCTAAGTTATACTGCATGTTTTTGAATATGCGTATTAAAGGTTATTAATTTAACAAAACTTAAAGTTATACCTCTCGGTTGAGCAAAATCACAGGCGATCGCTTAACTATAGAAAGCTTGTAATTAGTCATTTGTCAGAATTAATAGCTAAATTGTCAGATAGTTTTGGATGTATTCTGGTTTAGTTAATAAAAATTGATGTAACCCTTAATTAATTGAGATGATTTGTGGTTTCAAGAAATCTTTGTTATGAGAACACAAATGAGTGTATTGAAGATTATAAATATTTCGTTTTCTTTGTATAGATTTTTCATGAAAATTAAATACTTGAATCAGTAGAAAAAACGCTGAATTTTATAATCCAGGTACTTGCAAACTCTGCATTGCAATTCTTGGCTGATATGAGCATTAGAAAAATTTACACAATACAACTACCAAAAGATAGATTTATGAACTTGTGACTACAAATTGATATTTCATGAGGAGCAAAATGGAGCTTTTGTCTGGAGCGAAAGTACAGGAATCTTTGACTTAGATACTCTCACAGATCCCAGTTTAGGATGGAACTTTTATTCTGCGATCGCCATTAATAATAAAGGACAAATTCTAGCCCAAGGTGATAACGGTAAGAGCTACGGTTATGTCGTACTAACTCCCAGAAATGCGGAACCTGTACCAGAACCAATCACAATGGGGGGTACATTCTTAGCAGGAGTGGGTTTAGCTGATTTGCGTCGTCAACCTCGGTTGCGTTCTTCTCAAGTTACAGAATCATAACGCTAAGAATAGGTTTGGGGTATGAGACAAGACTTTTACTCATACCCGGAAATTTTCTATATCTTCCACGCATATCTTCATTTCAGACAAGCAGTAGATAAAACAAACTAGTACAATAAGGCGTAAATAAACAGACCATAAGAAATTGCTAAAAGGCTTGTGGTATCATTATTCTTTCTTTTTCCTTTTGCTTTTTGCCTTGTTGTACTAGTCACAGCTTGAGTATTTCTTACTGATTTTTTCATCAAAAAAATATTTTAAGCTGAAAAATCTCAGTTAAACTACTGTTAGTATATGTATCAGTAGTTATTTCAATGAGATTTAACTGGCTAAAAAAATTATTGAGTGTTTCAACTTTAGGTTTCTCAGTCTGGGGGATATTCTTGATATCAGCTTCATCAGTGCAGTCTCAAAACAGCAATGAAGCGGTTTCTTTTAGGTCGTATAATTTGAGCGATCGCTATATTCGCCACAAAAATTTCGTAGGTTATATAGAGCCAATTGGTGATGAACTCGGAAGAAAAGATGCAACCTTTAAAATAGTTCCAGGATTAGCAAATAACAAATGTAGCTCATTTGAATCTGTTAACTTTCCAGGTCACTTCTTAAGACACGAAAATTTCCAGATCAAGTTGTCCAGGAGAATCAATCAGCAGTTATTTAGAGAAGATGCTACCTTTTGCATTAAGAATAGACTATTTGGTGATAATCCTCATAGTAGTTCATTTGAATCTCTAAACTTTCCCGCACACTATATCCGTCACAAAAATTTTGAGTTGTGGTTAGAACCATCAGATGGTAGTGATTTATTCAGACAGGATGCAACTTTTATTATCACTAATCCGCTCTATCGGTAAGTTATTCATTGCATTAAACATCTCCAACAATTAATGCTGATGATTGACGCAGAAAAAACAAGGTTTAGAGAGAAGGTTAAGGGGTATAGATTTTCTCTAAAACCCTTACACCCAGTCTCTACAGCAATGACGTAGCGTAAATTATTTAAGCTGTTTTACTGAAGATTATGTCCCATCAATTAGCTGATTACTTAATAAAATTACCCCAAAATATAAAATTGCTTATCCAAGGCGTATTCATTAATATTTTTACTCTTACTGTTAGTTCGATATTATTAACCAACATTTCTATAAATCAAGGACAAGCATCATGTACAGCCCCTTATGGCAATCTAGACTTTGAGCAACAACCACATCCCTCATCTTATTGGGAAACTGAAGGACGTGCAGGTTTTGATGTTAATAAAGGATATAGTTTTAGTGGTAAAAATAATGCCTGGATGCGGAATGTTTCAGATTGGAATGGCATTCGTCAGCAAGTACGTCTTCAGCCCAATTCTAACTATATATTAGAAGCTTATGTGCGGACATCACCCAATGTCACAGATGGATATTTTGGAGTGCGTGATACTGAACAGAAAGTTTGGTCTGAACTCAAGTTTGGCAATTTACCACAATATACAAAGCTAACGTTACAGTTCCGTACGGGGAATACTACCACTCATAACATTTTTACTGGTTTCTGGGCTTTAGGACAAGATAGCTGGGTACAGGTTGATCACTATTCTTTAAAAGGCCCTAGTCCCAACTGTCCTATTGAATAAAAACTGGTAGTATCTTGGTGCTGTTCTGTGGGTTTTAATCACGAATTATGTAAAATGCACAAAGTAAAAAATATGGAGAGATAGAAAATGGCATTAACTGGGGTCAGGATTGTGTTGGTAGAACCAGCTGGCCCAATTAATGTGGGTGCGATCGCTCGTGTGATGAAAAATTTTGGTTTGTACAACCTCATATTAGTTAACCCCCAATGTGACCCGCGATCGCCAGAAGCGATGAAAATGGCTGTCCATGCCAAGGATATTTTAGAATCTGCCCAAGAGGTAGCAACTTTACCAGAGGCTTTGCAAGGATGTGTCAGAGCGATCGCCACTACTGCGCGTGTGCGTGATTCGGGAACACCGTTAGAAACACCCCGTACCGCCTTACCTTGGTTACTCGAAGAACCAGACAAACCCTCGGCGTTGATTTTTGGTAGAGAAGACCGGGGATTAAGTAATGAAGAATTAAATTATGCCCAGCGATTTATCCGCATTCCCACCAGTGAGGTATATCCCTCATTAAATTTAGCCACGGCTGTCGGGATTTGTTGTTATGAACTGGCGCAACAGGTAGAAATCGCCCAACCGCAGATCAGTCAACCAACAGAATTAGCGCCTTTTGAACTGGTAGAAGCCTACTACCAACAATTAGAATCGCTACTGTTAGATATTGGTTATCTCTATCCCCATACAGCCGCGAGTCGGATGGAGAAATTTCGTCAACTATATAATCGCGCCCGACTGACAACTAATGAAGTCGCAATGTTGCGGGGAATTTTTCGGCAAGTAGAGTGGGTGCTAAACAATCGTAATGATGATGAAAACTTATGATGTATCGATTAATATGTACGGAATCTCCCTCAAAATAGATAATATGGCTTAAACTAAACACACTACTGAGTAGTCAAAGTTGATTTCAGCATCAAGCTGTATAAACAGTCAGTTTTAGGCCGGAAGTCTGCAAGAAAAAATTCGAGTGAGTCACAAGGAGTACCAGTGACAGAATCAAGTGACAAACTAAGAGCTTTCTCGCGGCGACAACCCGTAAATGGCCGCCCGCGATCGCGCAAAGCTCCAAAAACACAACCAAAAAAAGCAAAAGTTCCCCAGCCACAGCAACGTCCTGTGAGCAGAGAACAGATGCTGGCATCAGGCGCGATCGCAATGGGCGGAGTTCCCCGGCCAAGACAAGGGCTAGTAATGCCAACGGCTGTCAAACCCATCCCCAGAAAACCCGCTTATGTTCCACCCCCGTACCCCAACACTGTTAAGGTAAAAACAGTGCGGGTACAAAAGCCGCCACAGCCCAAAGGAACTAAAAGAGTGTCAAAAAAGACACGGCTCAAGCCAATGGCGAGAACGATGTTATATATCCTGCGATTGTTAATTGTGGGAGTCGGTATGGGTGCGATCGTTGGTACAGTGTTATCAGCTCTCGACCCAGCTACTCGCATCAATTCCAACTCGCCCGTGTCATCAAATACTAATAATTCTGGTCAAGTCCAGCCACAAAGCACTCCTAATCCTGTAGCGCCAACTTCCGGTTTATACCTGTCCCAAGAAATTACTCCACTCAAAAATGCTGTGCAGAATTTGGCAGCTACTACCCCAGACCTGACACCAGGTATTTTCTTAGTTGATTTAGATAATGGTGGCTATGTAGATATTAATGCTTCCGTTGGTTTTCCAGCCGCCAGCACCATTAAAGTTCCAATTTTGGTAGCGTTTTTTCAAGATGTTGATGCAGGCAAAATCCGCCTTGATGAAATGTTAACCATGCAGCAAGATATGGTGGCTGGTGGTTCGGGGAATTTCCAATTTAAACCTGTTGGCACACAATATAGTGCGTTGGAAGTTGCCACCAAAATGATTACCATCAGCGACAACACAGCCACAAATATGCTGATTGCGCGACTGGGAGGCATAGACGCATTAAATCAACGTTTTCGCAGTTGGGGATTAACCACAACAGTAATTAAAAATAAATTGCCAGATTTACAAGGCACAAACATCACCAGTCCCAGAGAACTGGGCAACTTGATGGCAATGGTGAATCAAGGTAACTTTGTGAGTCTGCGATCGCGCGATATTATGTTGGATATTATGCGTCGTACCGAAAGAGATAATCTCCTACCTTCTGGTTTAGGTGCAGGTGCCAGAATTTACCACAAAACAGGCGATATTGGCACAATGCTGGCAGATACGGGTTTAGTAGATATTCCCAATGGTAAGCGTTACATCATTTCCTTGATGGTCAAACGCCCCAACAATGACCCCCGTGCCGAAAAACTCATTAGTTCCATTTCTCGGACTACTTACGAAAACCTCAGTCAAAGTAGTCCAGCAAATACAATTAATACTAATATACCCACCACTACTTATCCATCCCCAGCCATTAGTTCTCCCGTACCTAATACTACTGGTGTGATGCCCATGAGTGGTTATCAATCACCTATAATGAATCCTACTATTCCTAATAACGTACCAATGACTGGCTATCAATCACCAGCCATTAACCCTCAGTATTATCCCCCAAGATAAATTTGTAACTTGGCATTTTTCATGACATCTACCACACCCACAATTCAGTTTTTTGCAGGCATTTTTGAAGAACTCAGCAATGTGAGTTTGCGACGTGGCAAAGTTTCTGGCAACCGCATTGTCGCTATGACTTTTAATCAATTACAAGCTTTAGAAGGCTTTAATAGTTTTACGAAACCATCTTTAAATTCCTTACTGTTAACTGATGAAGAAGGTGAAATTAGCGTAACTCCTTCTTCAACTCGATTTATTTTTGGTGGTGATGAGGGTGATGAATTACAACGGGTAGAATGCCAATTTGAGATTGAACAAGATGATCATTGGGAACGCTTTATGCGTTTTATGCACCGTTACGCTGAGGCTAATGGGATGGAGTATGGTAGTTCTAATTGAGACAAGGTAGATAGGGGAGACACGGGAGACACGGGAGAGATATAGGTTTTTAAATTATTTAGGATTGATAAATCAAAGTTGATTTCACCCCATAAGTTTATTTATTTTTTTAAAAGCAATAAAAAACAAATTGGATAATTATTGACTCAAAAAAACTTTTATCTCCCTTGTCTCCCTTATCCCCCTTGTCTCCCTTGTCCTCTTTGTCTCCCTTCCCTTATCCTGTCATTCAATCGACACCTAACTGATTAAATCAGTACGAGGTTTAAAGGTTTCAATTTGTCGAATTTTTTCGTAAAGTTCTTTTTCTTCAGGGCTAATATTTTTGGGTGTAACTATCTGAATTTCTACCAATTGATCGCCGCGTTTGCCGTTATCGGTGGGGTAGCCTTTATTTGCCAGGCGGAATCTTTGACCAGACCTAACTCCGGGTGGGATGGTCATTTTTACGGGGCCGTCGAGGGTCGGTGCTTCGACAGATCCACCAAGAACTGCTTCGCTAGGAGTGACTGGTACTTGACAGGAAATGTTTGCGCCTTCTAGTTTAAATAAAGGATGTGGCTCGACGGTAATTTTGAGGTATAAATCGCCACCACCAATTCCTTGATTTTTCAGCCGAATACTTTGACCCGTTACCATCGCTGGAGGCATTGTCACTTCTAGCGATCGCCCATCTTCTAAACGAATGCGTTCGTTACCACCTTGATAAGCCTTTTCTAATGGTAAGGTTAATCGCGCTTCAATATCTCGCCGTGCTGGTTTTGGTGGGTTTTTCGGAACTGTGTATTGAACTTTGCTATTCGGCGAACGAAACGGATCGGTTTTAGCCGTATTGCCATTTCTGGTGTCTTGGCGACTACCAACACCGACGACTTGATTGATAAAGTCTTCAAAATTAGCAAATTGGCTGGGGTCTACTTGATTACCGTTGGTGCGATCGCCTGGTTTTTCTCCCCAAGCTTTGGCTTTGGGCGGCTGTTTGTTACCTGCAAAGCCTTTTTGCTTCCAATAGCGGCTAAACTGGTCGTATTGCGCCCTTTTAGCAGTGTCAGAAAGCACTTCGTAAGCTTCATTCACATCTTTAAATTTTTCTTCGGCTGCCTTATTCCCTGGATTCAAATCAGGGTGATATTGTCTAGCTAATCGCCGATAATTCTTTTTAATTTCTTCATTAGAGGCATCTTTAGGTACTCCCAAAATCTCGTAGTAATCGCGGAAATTCTGCAAATTTTGCATAGTCAGTTATTTAAATTTAGATTTTAGATTTTAGAGGTTGGTAATAATTTTTAAGTAACTAGTAATACTATTTACCAATTACTTAATACTTATCACCAATGACTAAATCCGTATTTTGAATCAAGTTTCTCAATCAAGTAAAGAAGGGGGAGTACTACAACCAATCATCTTCATCATCCCAATTATCTTGATAACTGGGGCGAGATGGGCGGCGTGTGGGGCGGCTGTCGTAGGCGGAAGAACGGCTATCTCTATCTCGTCCGTAATCTCTGCCATAATCTCGGCTGTAATCTCTACCATTATCCCTACCGTAATCGCGGCTGTTGTAGGAATCGCGATCGCGGTAGCTATCGCGGTAGTAATCTGGTTCGCGATCGCGTTCTTTGTCGCCGCCGCCTGTGAAGATTTCTTTAATTGTGCCTAACAAGTCGTCGTCTTCGTCTTCAGCGTAATATTGACGGACTTCTCGGTTGAGTTCATAAAGGGCATCTTGTAAATCGGCGTAGGCTTGATCAATACCGCGATCGTCATTGGCTTGTAAACTTTCTTTCAGTTCGCGGCAAATATTATCAATCCGTTGACGACGACTGCGGGCAAATTGCATCCCAAATTCTAGGGCGACTTCTCGCAGTTGGCGTTCGGATTGTAAAATCAATGCTTCTGCACGGGTGCGTTTTTCGACACGTTCTTTGCGTTCCCGGTCAACATCAGCGTATTTCTGCGCGTCCTGAATCATCCGATTAATTTCCGATTCAGTCAAGGTAGAAGCGCCTTGAATGGTAATGCTTTGTTCTCTGCCTGTCGTTCGGTCTAAAGCTGTTACCTGTAAAATCCCGTTGGCATCAATATCAAATGATACCTGGACTTGGGGAATGCCTCGCGGTGCTGGGGGAATGCCATACAACTTGAACCGTCCCAGAGATTTGTTATCTCCTGCCATATCCCTTTCACCTTGGACTACGTGAATTTCCACGGTGTTTTGGTTATTCTCGGAAGTGGAGAAGATATCAGAACGGCGAACGGGGATGGTTGTATTGCGGGGGATGAGTTTTTTCATCACACCGCCAATGGTTTCCAGTCCCAAAGATAAAGGTGTGACATCCAATAACAGCAAATCCTTGAGTTCCCCAGCCAAGATACCTGCTTGAATGGCTGCACCCACAGCGACGACTTCATCAGGGTTAACGTTTTCGTTGGGTTCAATGCCAATTAAATCGCGGACTAATTGTTTCACCATTGGCATTCGCGTCGAACCGCCCACCAACACAACTTCTTCGATGTCTTCTGGCCTAAGTCCTGCGTCTTTTAATGCCCGTTTGACTGGAGTGCGGACACGTCCTAGCAAATCACTACACAAAGCTTCAAATTGAGAACGAGTCAGGCGGGTTTCGATGTGTTTTGGCCCGTCCTCTGTAGCGGTGATGAAGGGTAGGTTAATATCGGTAACGCTCACCGCCGATAATTCGATTTTAGCTTTTTCGGCAGCTTCCATTAACCTTTGTAGAGCTTGGCGATCGCGTCTTAAGTCTACACCTTCCGTCTCTAAAAATTGTTCTGCTAACCAATCAACTATCTTTTTATCAAAGTCATTACCCCCCAGTTGTGTATCACCACTGGTTGATTTAACTTCAAATACCCCATCGCCAACATCTAAAATCGATACGTCAAAAGTCCCACCACCCAAGTCAAATACCAAGATGGTTTCAGTATCACCCCGATCTAAACCATAAGCTAAAGAAGCGGCGGTGGGTTCATTGAGAATCCGCAACACTTCCAAACCAGCAATTCTGCCCGCATCGCGGGTGGCTTGTCGCTGAGAATCGTTAAAATAAGCCGGAACTGTCAAAACTGCCCCAGTAACAGGTTCACCTAAATAACGGCTGGCATCATCAGCTAATTTTTTCAGTACCATTGCCGAAATTTCTTCGGGGGCAAAATCTTTACTCAACCGGGGACAAGCAATTTTAATATTGCCGATGTCGTCTTTGCGGATGGTGTACGGCACACGTTTCGATTCGGGATTCAGTTCGCCATACTTGCGCCCAATAAAGCGTTTAACTGCAAAAAAAGTATTTTGCGGGTTGAGGACGGTTTGCCGTCTTGCCATTTGCCCAACCACTCTCTCGCCATCTTTGCTGAAACCAACTACGGAGGGTGTTGTTCGCATTCCTTCTGCATTGGCAATCACCACCGGCTTGCCACCCTCCATCACGGCGACTACTGAGTTGGTTGTACCCAAGTCGATGCCGACTACCTTGCCCATGCGTTACTCTTCTCCTAGTGCGTCTTATATCTATTAATTTATTATGATTGTCCAAGACTACCAATAGCAGTAAGCTATTAGTGGAAAACACCTCAATGGTATAATAATCAATTGAGGCAAAAGCTGAATAAATTTAAGGTTAAAGAGCTAGTTGCAAGACTAGGATAGCATTCACGACGCTAAGTATGTCCCAGCATCGGGAAATCTCCATAGTGGAAAAACTCTACTTTATCAGTGCTTTAAGTTGGGAAATCCACACTTCTGTAATTGATTTTTGGCAGAACTACTAATTATTGGTGGGTTAACTTCATACTTTATCCTGAATACTTCCGTTGAATTTACAAGAGCAATTACAAATCCATCTCTCTGAAATTGCAAGAGAACGTGATCCTTTCTTGGCAACAGCAGGACATTTCTTTGTCCAAGAATATATTCGTCAACAATTTTCCCAATGGGGAAGTGTGGAAATCCACACCTTTAAAGTGAATGGGAAAAGCTGTAAGAACCTGATTTTAAATTTATCTGCTGACGGGAAGCACAAAGATTTGCCCCCGATTTTGATGGGGGCGCACTATGATGCTGTGCCAGGAACCCCAGGGGCGGATGATAATGCGACAGGGGTGGCGGTGTTATTAGAATTAGCCAGGAAATTTGCCGCACAACCAGCTAAATATCCCTTGCGATTAGTAGCATTTGATATGGAAGAATATGGTTTGCTCGGTAGTGCGGAATATGCAGCTTTATTGCATCAACAACAGCAACCACTCCGGTTAATGATTTCTTTGGAAATGCTGGGTTATTGCGTTTCTACTCCAGGTTCCCAAAGTTACCCTAGTCCGTTGGAGAAATTTTACCCAAATCAAGGTGATTTTATTGCTTTAATCGGCAATTTGCGGACAATCCGTGATTTAATCAGCCTCAGCCGAAGTATTCGCAAAGTAGGTGTAGCTAGTCAGTGGTTGCCAGTACCCAACCGAGGCTTAATTGTACGTCAAACCAGACTTAGTGATCATGCACCATTTTGGGATTTGGGCTATCCCGCAATTATGGTGACAGATACGGCATTTTTACGGAATCCCCATTATCACAAATCTAGTGATAATATTGCTTCCTTAGATTTAGATTTTCTCACTGGTGTTTGCCAAGGTTTAGAACAGGGAATTAGACGGTTAAATTAGTTGTCATGATTGCAATGCGAGATTTCGTTTGATTGCGATCGCCTTTAGCCCAATAGAATATAGCTGATTTCTGCGTATATGAATTTAATTAATTTTGAATTTATTTTGATTTTTATTCTGCCAAAACTAATAGATGCAACTTTAATTAGTTTAGTTATCGGGACTATCGTTGGTGGAATTGTTGGGTTAATTATGGGCAAAATTACCCACCGAAGGAAAGATATCCTGATACCTGCGATGTTGGGTTCTTTTCTCGGTATGATGCTGCTGGCAATGATTCCTATTTTTGCCAGTCCAGCGACTTACACAGGAGGCCCTTATGGTGGACTGTCGATATTTTTGCATTTCATTGTCGTCGCACCAATAGGTTCGATTATCGGTAGTGTGGTGGGTGGAATTTGTGGACTCAAGCTTTCTTCTCAACTCAAGCCTCGTTTTACGCTGATTGGATTAATTTTCACCTACAGTGTGATGGCAATTTCAATGTATGTGACCTTAGCACCTCCGTCTTTTCAATTTGTCAAATCTAATGGACAAGAGGAAAACTTTCTCCCCAACATTGGCAAGATCATCGGCTATGAACAAAAATTTGGCTCATCATATAACGGCATCCGTTGTATGGCATTTACCCGTGATGGCAACAAATTAGTGATTGCTAATTCTGATGAACTGAGAGTTTGGCAAATAGATTCTGGTAAATTACTTCACACATTCCCAGGCCCATACAACGGTAACACAACTCTCAATGATCTTACAGAAGCGATCGCTATTACTCCCGATGGCAAAACTTTAGTTACAGCTGCACTAGGGCAAATACAAATCCGAGATTTGGAAACAGGTAAAATTCTCCACAGGCTACAAGGTTCTAATTTTGTCAAGTTGACTCCTGATGGTAAAACCCTAATTGGTTTCTATAAGACAGAGGAACCTAGATTAGATGTGGGAGTTTGGGAACTTAGCACTGGCAAATTATTACGTACTATGCCTGTCAACATCAGTACTCTGCGGTCAAGCTATCCTGTGGATATTACTGCTGATGGTAAAACTATTGTCGTTGCCAACAGTTCCTACAGTAACCAAATAGAAATTTGGGATATTAATACAGGTAAGCGTCTACAATCTTTTGGTGATAATCAAGGCAAAGGAGTCACTACACTAACTGTTACACCTGATGGTAAAACCCTGATTACCGCCCAGAACAATAATCTGCAAATCTGGGATATGAACACGAAAAAAGTCGTAAAAACTATTCCCAACATCGGAACAGTCAACACCTTGCTAGTCACACCAGATAGTCAAACATTGATTAGTCAGAGTGAAAATATACAGATTCCCCCTGCACAAAGTAAAGATGGCTTATATATTTGGCAAGTTAGCACAGGCAAAGAATTATTTAGTTGGAAAACACTTCCTAAATTTTCTTTAACTGAAGTAGCACTGAGTTCTGATGGTAAAACTCTAGCTGCTAGTGATTATGAAGGTGTGCGGCTGTGGCGTTTGGCTTTAAATCGTTGAGCTATAGTTGGTCAATCTACAAGTTTATTTCTTGATTTTATCTTTCAATACACTACATTTTCTTGCAGCGATCGCGCTGCATTTGATTGTGTCGTAATCAAGTCTTCAATATTATGTTTGATTGTGTTAAAAGTAGCAAAATAAACCTTAAGGAATAAAGAATGAATGGGGCATCATTATCGGCTGCAAGTTGGGAGTTTTGGATTGATAGAGGTGGAACTTTCACTGATATTGTGGCAAAACGTCCTGATGACCAGTTAATAATTCACAAGCTACTTTCAGAAAATCCTGAACAATATACAGATGCAGCAGTCCAAGGAATTCGAGAAATTCTAGGACTTGCTGCTGATGCGCCAATCCCAGCCGATCGCATTGCGGCAATTAAAATGGGAACAACTGTGGCTACAAATGCTTTATTAGAAAGAAAAGGCGATCGCACTGTTTTAGTGATTACTCAAGGATTTCGGGATGCCCTACGCATCGGTTATCAAAACCGTCCCGATATTTTTGCCCGTCAAATAATTTTGCCAGAAATGCTCTATGAAAGAGTAATTGAAGTAGAGGAACGTTACAGCGCCCAAGGTGAAGAATTAATCCTGTTAAATCTGGATGCTGTTCGCCCACAATTACAAGCAGCATACAATGATGGTATTCGCTGTTGTGCGATCGCGTTTATGCACGGCTACCGCTACACCACCCATGAACAACAAGTTGCATCTTTAGCCAATAGTATTGGATTTACACAAATTTCCATCTCTCACCAAGTCAGCCCTTTAATGAAATTAGTCAGTCGGGGTGATACAACGGTTGTCGATGCTTATTTATCCCCCATTTTGCGGCGATATGTTGATCAAGTCTCCCATCAATTGTCATCAGCTACCCACAAAGGACAAACAACTAAATTAATGTTCATGCAATCCAACGGCGGACTAGCGGATGCAGAGAACTTCCAAGGCAAAGACAGTATTTTATCTGGCCCGGCTGGTGGGATAGTTGGGGCAGTCCAAACAAGCCAGATGGCTGGATTTGACAAGATTATCAGCTTTGATATGGGCGGTACATCTACAGATGTGGCGCACTACAACGGCGAGTATGAACGCACCTTTGAAACCGAAGTGGCGGGAGTGCGTCTGCGAACACCGATGATGGCAATTCATACCGTTGCGGCTGGCGGTGGTTCGATTGTGCAGTTTGATGGTTCGCGGTATCGGGTGGGGCCGGAATCGGCGGGGGCAAATCCTGGCCCGGCAGCATATTCTAAAGGCGGGCCGTTGACGGTGACTGATTGCAATGTGATGGTGGGCAAGTTGCAACCAGAGTTTTTTCCCAAAGTATTCGGGGCGAATGGAAATTTACCTTTAAATGTAGAGGTGGTAAGGCAGAAGTTTCAGCAATTGGCGGCGGAAATTGGAGATGGCAGAACACCGGAAGAAGTCGCTACAGGATTTTTGGCGATCGCAGTTGATAAAATGGCGAATGCCATCAAAAAAATCTCCCTCCAGCGTGGTTATGATGTGTCGGAGTATACTTTGTGTTGTTTTGGTGGCGCTGGTGGGCAACACGCTTGTTTAATTGCCGATGCTTTGGGGATGCAGCAGGTATTTATCCATCCTTATGCGGGGGTATTGTCTGCTTATGGTATGGGTTTGGCAGATGTACGGGTCATCCGCGAGAAGTCGGTGGAAGCGGTTTTGAGTGAGGGTTTGTTGGAGGAGTTGGAGTTAGAGTTTGTGGGGTTGGTGGCGGAGGCGGTAGGGGAAACGAACCGCCAAGGCGCAGAGGGCGCGGAGGGAGGAGAGACTACATCTTTACACCCTGACACCCTTACACCCTCTTTAGAGATTTATCGCAAGGTGCATCTCAAATATGAGGGTACTGATGCACCGTTGATTGTGGATTTTGCAGATGTGGCGATGATGCAGTGTCAGTTTGAGGAGTTGCATCGTCAGCGTTACGGGTTTATTGCGGCTGAGAAGCAGTTGATTGTGGAAGCGGTGGCGGTTGAGGTGGTGGAGAAGCATGATGCGCCGGAGGAAGCTGTAATTACACGTAGAGATAATAAAGAGCCTGTAGCAGTAGCAACTATACAAATGTACACTGCTGGGTTATGGCAAACTACGCCAGTGTATCAACGCCAAGATTTACAGCCAGGAGATTGTATCGCAGGGCCTGCCATTATTGTAGAGGCGACGGGTACAAATGTGATTGAACCCCATTGGCAAGCTGAGTTAACTGCACGCAATCATCTTGCGTTGTCTACTGTTGGGGTTGCACAAAACAAAGAACAAATGACAAATGACAGAGGACAAAAACCAGATCCTGTGATGTTGGAGATTTTCAATAATCTGTTTCGCGCGATCGCCGAACAAATGGGTATAACCTTACAAAATACTAGTTCCTCTGTCAACATCAAAGAACGGCTAGATTTCTCCTGTGCAATTTTTGATGGTGCTGGACAATTAGTTGCAAATGCTCCACACATCCCCGTTCATTTGGGTTCCATGAGTGAAAGTGTGCAAGCTTTAATTGCTAACTATGGCGAAACCATCAAACCCGGTGATGTTTTTGTTTCCAATAACCCCTACAACGGCGGTACTCACTTACCAGATATTACCGTTATCACCCCCGTCTTCCCCCACTCTCGGTTGGTGAGCGGACTTGTACTGAGCGCAGCCGAAGCAGTCGAACCACGCCCATTATTCTACGTCGCCTCACGGGGACATCATGCAGATATCGGCGGTATTACTCCTGGTTCAATGCCGCCAAATAGTACAAATGTAATTGAAGAAGGCATATTAATCGATAATTTCCAGTTAGTTGCAGCAGGTAAATTCCGTGAACCTGAATTAGTTAGTTTACTCACCAGTGAACCTTACCCCGCACGCAATATTCCCCAAAATTTAGCAGATTTAAAAGCCCAAATTGCCGCCAATGAACGTGGTGTACAAGAACTGTTAAAAATGGTAGACCACTACGGCTTAGAAACTGTCCAAGCCTACATGAATTTTGTGCAGGATAATGCTGAAGAATCTGTAAGACGTGTGATTGAAGTTTTAAAAGATGGTAGTTTTAGCTATGCCTTAGATGATGGCAGCGTGATTCAAGTTGCAATTACAATTAATCAAGAAAACCACAGTGCTAAAATTGACTTTACAGGTACTTCTAGCCAACAGTTAACTAATAACTTTAATGCCCCAGCCGCAGTTTGCAAAGCGGCAGTTTTATATGTTTTCCGCACATTAGTTAATGATGATATTCCGTTAAATGCTGGATGTCTCAAACCTTTAGAAATTCACATTCCTGAAGGTTGTATGTTAAATCCTGCTTACCCGGCGGCGGTGGTGGCGGGAAATGTGGAAACTTCCCAAGCGATTACCGATGCTTTATATGGTGCGTTGGGTGTTCTTGCTGCTTCTCAAGGAACGATGAATAATTTTACTTTTGGGAATGAGCGTTATCAATATTATGAAACTATCTGCGGTGGTTCCGGTGCAGGTAGAGATTTTGATGGCACAGATGCAGTTCACACCCACATGACTAATTCCCGTCTTACAGATCCCGAAGTATTAGAATGGCGCTTCCCAATTGTGTTAGAAAATTTCGCTATTCGGGAAAATAGCGGTGGTCAAGGATATCATCATGGAGGAAATGGTGTGATTCGTCGCTTGCGTTTTCTAGAACCAATGACCGCAGCAATTTTGTCAAATTATCGCATAGTTGCGCCTTTTGGTTTATGTGGTGGCGCAAGCGGTGAAGTCGGACGAAATTATGTTGCACGGTGTGATGGAACTGTTGAGGATTTAGGTAGTAAAGCTGTGGTGGAAATGAATATTAATGATGTGTTTGTGATTGAGACTCCTGGCGGTGGTGGTTATGGTTTTACTGATCATCAGTAATTTTTTATAAAGTAAACATAAACATTCTCTTGTGGGATGGGCTTCTAGCCCGTCCGGTGCGGGCAGGATGCCCACACCACAAGAATCATATTTCTGAACTATTTTAGTCGGGTCACGCCACTACTTAAATCACCGCTTTTTGGCGTGGACAGTCAAACACAACCACAAAATTAGCGTCTGGGATGAGTTTACGTAAGCTTTGTAAATGACCGTCTGCATCGGAACGATTGCGAAATCTTGCAACTGTAACCCGTTGCATATCTGGAAATAACCGCGCAACAATCCAAGAATTTAGACGTTCTTTGTAAGCGTAGGTCTGAGTTTCTGAGACAAAATCTTTGTAATTAGTGTTTTGTGGCATGATTAATCTATCCATAAGGAGTTTAGTAAAGGGCGTTAGCGAGTCTCTTGGCGGGGATGCTAACGCCTCTTCAACAAAAATTGAATCCCGATCCCATATCGTTTGTCAATTGTCAATTATTAGCGCCAAGTTTTAGCGCCAAAAAATTTTAAAGCCCAAAAATATGGATTTAAGAGCATTAAGACAACGTACAGGCTTAAGAATTAGTGATGTAGCTATTGAATTGGATTGCGCTTTATCTTCAATTCGCAACTGGGAGAAAGGTAGAACAACACCCAAAATGGAAGTATGGCAAGTATTTCGTTTGCGGGATTTATATCAATGCACTGAAGAAGAATTAGTACAAGCAGCCAAAAAATCGACGTTGGCTGAAGATAGTTAATTTTGCTGGGATATTATGTGAAATTTGAAAGTTGCTTTTTTATAAACAAGCGATCGCATCATCTCACAATAGACATAAATGAGTCCTCTCTCTTGCGAAGGAAGACAAATAAATTTTCTATTCTTCTAAACTTTGATGAGAGATAAATACAGGCGATCGCTTAACTTTGAAAAAATCGTAAAAATACAAAAGGGAGAAAGAAAAAGAATATGATATTTTCAAACTTCCTTTTCTTTCTCAGCCTTAGCTTGTCTTCAAACCTTTGCTTTTATCAGAATGTAATTAACATTCTACTGAACTCACTCTTGCACTAAAATAAACTTTATTTTTAAAGTAGGTATCTATACCAAGATAGATATCAATAATCTACTTCCTAGGGGATGCGATCGCTAAAACAATCAAGATATTTAATGATGAGTTCGCTAATCAAATAACAGTGCTTAATATAGAGAAGTTGCCAATTATTTCTGCTAAAAAATTATAATTATGCCACAATATTTTGGAAAACTCCCGACTACTAACCAACCTTGGCAACAAGTTGGTAGGGTCGAATCAGTTCATCAGCAAGAAAATATTATTAATTTGATATGTGATAATTCACGCATCAGCCTTAGCATCCTGGCAGCAAATTTAATTCGAGTACGTTTTACACCCACGGGCGAATTTTTACCCCGTCGTAATTGGGCAGTAAATGTTGATGATGGAGAATGGGAACAAATACCTTTTGAAGTACAAGAAACCGAAACAACTTTAGAAATTACAACAGCAAAAATTCGCGTCTTGATTCAAAAGCAAAATTTTCATCTTAGCTGTTTTGATTTAGCAAATCGTCCTTTTGCCGAAGATGCAGAGATGGGAATTGGTTGGCGTTTAGGTGCAGTTGCAGGCTGGAAGCAAATTGCAGCCAATGAACATTTTGTTGGTTTTGGTGAACGTACAGGCTTTTTAGATAAACTCAGTCAAGTTAAAACCAATTGGACAACTGATGCTTTAGATTACGATGCACTCACTGATGAAATGTACCAAGCAATTCCATTTTTTATGGCTTTGCGTCCCAATCTTGGTTATGGCATTTTTTTCAATACTACCTTCTGGAGTCAATTTGATATCGGTGCAGCCCAACCGGGTGTGTGGAAAATGGAAACTCGCGGTGGTGAGTTGGACTATTACATTATCTATGGCCCTGAACCTGCCGAAATTCTTCATACTTATACTCAGTTAACAGGGAGAATGCCTTTACCGCCTAAATGGGCTTTAGGATATCACCAATGTCGTTGGAGTTATGAATCTGAAAATGTGGTGCGAGAATTAGCTCAGGAATTTCGCCAGCGTCGCATACCTTGTGATGTGATTCACTTGGATATCGACTATATGCGCGGTTATCGGGTGTTTACTTGGAGTCCCACACGCTTTCCCAACCCAGAAAAATTAATTGCTGATTTAGCAAAAGATGGCTTTAAAACAGTCACAATTATTGACCCTGGGGTTAAGTATGAACCAGAAGCAGATTATCCGGTTTTTGACCAAGGATTAGACCACGATTATTTTGTGCGAAAAGTTGATGGAAGTTTGTTTCACGGTTATGTTTGGCCGGAAAAAGCTGTATTTCCTGATTTTATGCGTGCTGATGTACGTCATTGGTGGGGGAATCTGCACAAAAGTCTGACAGATATTGGTGTGGCAGGAATTTGGAATGATATGAATGAACCTGCTATTGATAGTCGTCCTTTTGGGGATGGTGGGGAGAAGATTTGGTTTCCCTTGGATGCGCCGCAAGGAGAGGAAGGGGAAAATGCAACTCATACTGAAGTGCATAATTTGTATGGGTTGATGATGGCAAAAGCTTGTTTTGAGGGATTGCAACAACATCGTCAACAAGAGCGTTCTTTTGTATTAACTCGTTCTGGTTACGCTGGTGTGCAGCGTTGGTCTGCGGTGTGGATGGGCGATAACCATTCTTTGTGGGAACATTTGGAAATGTCCCTACCCATGCTGTGCAATATGGGACTTTCGGGTGTGGGGTTTGTGGGTTGTGATATTGGCGGATTTGCGGGAAACGCGACGGCGGAACTATTTGCGCGGTGGATGCAGGTGGGAATGCTGTACCCGTTGATGCGTGGTCATTCGGCTATGTCTACGGCGCGTCATGAACCTTGGGTATTTGGCGATCGCACTGAAAATATCTGTAGAGAATATATTAATCTGCGTTACCAGCTTTTGCCTTACATTTACAGTTTATTTTGGGAAGCTGCGACCACAGGCGCACCAATTTTAAGACCTTTACTTTACCATTTTCCCAACGATCCCCAAACCTACACTCTTTATGATCAAGTTCTGTTAGGTGATTCACTCATGGCTGCACCAATTTATCGCCCTGGGGTGGAACATCGAGTAGTGTATTTACCCGCAGGGACTTGGTATGACTGGTGGAGTGGCGAATCTTATCAAGGTGAAACTCATATTCTTGCCCATGCACCTTTAGAAAAAATGCCGCTTTATGTGCGTGGTGGAGGGGTGATTCCTATGCAGCCTGTGATGCAATATGTAGACGAATTTCCCTCTGATGAACTGCGCTTGCGGGTTTGGCCTGGTAATAGTGTATATAGTTTTTATGAAGACGATGGACAAACATTTGAGTATCGCCATCAAAATTTTTCTCTCAGAAAAATTACTGTACTTACAGATACTAATCAAACAATAGTCAACATCAGCACCAGCCAAGGCAACTGGATACCTCCACAGCGACAAATAATTGTGGAACTTGTAGGTGTAGGCCAGCAGCAATTTTTAGATGATGGTCAACAACGAAGCTTGTCATTTTATTAGCGAGAAATCTGAGATTAAATGTTGTAACAATTGTGGAGATAGGAAACAATAAAAGCTCCGTCAAAATTAATATTATGTCAGATTAATTAGTTATGATTCCCCAAATGATTGCACTTCACCCCCGTTCATGGCAAAGGGAGACGAAGCAAAGCTTTGTCTGGGTGAAGTCGAAAGCTTTTCGTAAGTAATCAAGCGGACATAATACAACTCTGAGTTTTATTATATATAGGTAAAAGATTGCTCATTTCTTGTCATATCAAAGACGCACAATACAAGATGTAAAGGCACGCAGCAGCGCAATTTCAGCAAGTTATTCTAGTTAAAGATGCGGTAAAAAATATCAATGTTAAACAGCAACCGCTTGCAAATGCAAAATGCACGGAATTCAACAGTAGTTAAGGTTGCAGCAGCGATCGCCACCTGCATCGGTAGTTTTGTACTGCTTGGGTGGATGTTCGACATTGGATTTCTCAAAATGGGGAACAACCCCAGGTTGTTTACCATGAAAGCGAACACAGCATTATGTTTTATCTTATTAGGTGTGTCGCTGTGGTTGCTACAAATCAACAAAAATCAAACAGCCAAGCGCAAACAGCAAGTTTATTTCTGGTTAGCGAGAGTATTTAGTTTCATCCCCATAATTATTGGCTTACTCACAATCATTCAATATTTATTTGGCTGGAATTTTGGTATTGATCAGCTGCTGTTTCGAGATACACAAAATTCTGTTCTGTCATTTTATCCCGGACGCATGGGAATCAACGCCGCCATTAACTTTTTCTGTTTGGGCTGTGCATTAGAAATTTTGATCTATCCAAGACACCATCGCCACTATTGGTATAGTCAAATTCTGACTCTCATGGCTGGCGTAATTTCTTTAGAAGCACTCATTGGTTACACCTACAATATCAAAATTCTCTACAGCTTGTTTCTGAATGGCACACCAATGGCGTTACACACAGTGTTAATATTTAGTGTGCTGTGTATAGGAAGTCTCTGGTCAAATACTGACCAAGGATTTATGCGTGTCATTACCAGTGAAAGTTATGGCGGTTTACTGGCACGTCGTTTATTAATAGGTGCGATCGCTGTACCTTTATTATTAGGCTGGTTAATTGTTCAAGGTCAACAAGCAGGACATTATAATCCAGCTTTTGCCATAGCAATTTTTGCCCTAATTTTGACTATTATTTTTACCTTGTTAATTTGGCAATGTGCGGTTGTAGTAGAAAAGCTGTGTTTCAAGAATGAACACACGCAAACAGCACTGAGAGTATATGAAGAAAAACTTAAAAGTTTCGTAGATGCAAACATCATTGGAATTGTGTTGGGTGATATTTATGGCAATATTCACCAAGCCAATGATGAATTTCTCAGAATGGTTGGTTATACTCGCGCAGATTTAGTTGCAGGTGAATTAAAACGAGACAAAATTACACTACCAGAGTATCTGGATTTAGATGCACAAGCGATCGCCGAAGCCCAAAGTAATGCTAATGGCGCTTGTACACCATACAAAAAAGCATATCTCCGCCAAGATGGTCATCGCATACCTGTGTTAGTTGGTTATGTTCTCGTGGGAGAAAAAAGGGAAGAATCTGTAGCCTTTATTCTGGACTTAACGGAACGTCAACAAGCACAAGAACAAATTCTCCAACTCAATCGAGATTTACAACGGCGAGTTGTTGAACTACAAACCTTATTAGATGTGATTCCTATAGGAATTGGTATTGCGGAAGATCCTGAATGCAGAAATATTCGCGTTAACCCTTGTTTAGCCAAGCAACTGGGTATCTCCACAGATGTGAATGCTTCTCTAACTGCGCCTACCGCAGAACGACCCAACACATTTAAAGTCTACAGCGAAGGCCGAGAATTATCGCCAGAAGAACTACCAATGCAGTATGCAGCCACGCATGGTGTAGAAGTTCTCGATTTGGAAGTGGATGTGGTTCATGAAAATGGCCGAGTCACCAACTTATTAGAATATGTTGCACCGTTGTTTGATGAAGAAGGCAACACCAGAGGTTGTATTGGGGCATTTTTAGATATTACTATTCGCAAGCAAGCCGAAGAATCACAGCAAAAGCAACGCAAATGGCTGGAAGATGTGTTAAATCTTATGCCTAGACCATTGCTGTTGATTGAACCTGGAACAGCAAAGGTGACATTTGCCAATCGCACAGCCAATGAGTTAGCAGGTGGTGAATTTCCCCAGGGCATACCAGCCGAAGAATATCACACAGCATATTATTATACAGATGCTACAGGCGATCGCATCCCCAATGAGCAAATGCCAGGGGTACGTGTTGCCCGTGGCGAACGTTTGAATGGTATGGAAGTAGATTGGCATACCAGCAAAGATACATACTCTTTATTAATTTTTGCGGATACGTTGCCAGCAATGCACGGTTATCCAGCTACCTGCATATTAGTATTCCAAGATATTACTAAACTTAAGCAAGCAGAAAAAGCATTATCACTAGGTAATCAAAGGTTGCAATTACTATTTAGTACCGCCAGTGCCTTATTATCTAGCCAGCAACCAATAGCACTAATTGACAATGTTTTCTCTCACTTGCAAGAACAAATTAGTTTAGATGTTTACTTCAACTTCTTGATTGAGGATAATTCGCAAATAATGCGTCTCGTTTCCTATGGAGGCGTGACAGCAGAAATCGCTAAAGAAATTGAGTTTTTAGAATTTGGACAAGCAGTCTGTGGTACAGTTGCCCAATATCGCCAATCAATTTATGTCGAAAACGTCCAGCAATCAACTGACCCTAAAACAGCATTAATTCGTTCTTTCGGTGTTAAGGCTTACTTCAGTTACCCCTTAATCGCCCAAGGCAAGTTGTTCGGTACTCTTTCTTTTGGTAGTTGCAGTCGTAATTTTTTCACCGAAAATCAAAGAAGTATGATGCAGGCGGTTTGTGATCAAATTGCGATCGCAATGGAACGTGCAAGTTTAATTACTTCCTTGCAGCAGCAAACCGAGCAGTTGCAGCAAGCCAACCGAATGAAAGATGAGTTTTTAGCTATACTTTCCCACGAATTGCGATCGCCCCTCAACGCAATTCTCGGCTGGGCGCAACTACTACGCAGTCGCAAACTCAACGAAACTCAAATTGGTAAGGCGCTAGAAACCATAGAACGGAATGCGAGGACGCAAACCCAAATGATTGAAGACTTACTCGATATCTCCAGGATGATTCGCGGTAAGTTACGGCTAAAAGTCGCTACCTGTAATTTAATCACTATTATTGAATCCACAATTGAAACTGTTACTTTAGCCGCCCAAGCCAAAGAAATCGAGTTGCAATTTGCATGGGCGAATCATGAGAAATCACAATTTTTAATTTCTGGTGATAGCGATCGCATACAACAAATTATCTGGAATTTGCTATCAAACGCCATTAAGTTTACACCCCAAGGTGGCAAAGTAGAAATTAGACTTGCCAGAATTGTTGGTCATATTTCCGAATCTATCAGTTACGCCCAAGTTCAAATTATAGATACAGGTATAGGAATTAACGGCGAATTTCTTCCTTACGTATTCGACCGCTTTCGTCAAGCCGACAGTTCCAGCACCAGGGCGCACGGTGGCTTAGGGTTAGGGTTAGCAATTGTACGTCACTTAGTAGAGTTACACGGTGGTACTATCACTGTCGATAGCCCCGGAGAAGGGCAAGGTACAACCTTTACAGTCAAATTACCCTTACTACTACCCAACAAAGAAACCATATCTGCACCAGTCAGCCTAAATACTGATGTTTTACCTGCGTCTCCCTCCCTAGCTGGTGTGCGCGTCTTGGTTGTAGATGACGAAGCCGACACCAGGGAGTACATATCCACAGTATTGCAACAATGTCAAGCCCAAGTACAAACCGTTGGCTCAGTCCCAGAAGCATTGCAAATGATTGCTCAGTGGCAACCCGATGTGTTAGTTAGTGATATTGGGATGCCCGGTGAAGATGGCTATTCATTAATTCGGCAATTGCGATCGCAACCTCCAGAACAAGGCGGTAAAATTCCCGCCGCCGCCCTTACAGCCTACGCCAGAACCGAAGACCGAATGCGTGCTATTCAAGAAGGTTTTCAACTACATCTACCTAAACCCATCGAACCAGCTGAATTAGCTACAGTAGTCGCCAGCTTAGTCGGTAGAAGTTGACCGAAGAAGCAGGGGAGCAAGCCTGCGAGCGTCATTGTGAATTGACAATATCGGCTTTGCCTAAATTTTAATTCTTTTCGCAACCTACTCCTGCGGAAATTACTGCTCAGAAATTGTACTTATATTTAGGACTAATCATTACCAAAGATTAATGTCCGGTTTACGGTTTTTTTATCTCTCCTTATTAAACCGGATTTATATTTCATTCGCTAACTTTTCTTTTATTTCTGTATTGCCTACAGAAATCATTTTGTTTTGCCTAAATAAGTAACTACAAATGAAAAAGTCTAAATTTGCCAAACTGATTCTACCTATTGCCTTACCAGCAGTATTTTTTGCTATCTTTAATAGCTCGCAAAAGCCACTTACTGCTCAAAACTCCAGTGTTCATTTAACAATGGGAAACCCAAGTGGTGCGACAAATAGTGGTACCACAAGCAATAACTTATTATTAGTTAAACCCCAGTATGTAACTTCACATAACTGTGCCAAAGGAATCCCAAATTGGGTAAGTTGGCAATTAAACTCATCATGGTTAGGTAGTGCGCCACGCCAAGATGATTTTCGTGCAAATACTACCTTACCTTCTGGATGCTATCGAGTTACTAATAGTAGTTACACAGGTAGCGGCTTTGATAGAGGACACATGGCTCCTTCCGCCGATAGAACTAATACAATTACTAATAATTCTGCTACCTTCTTAATGACAAATATCATTCCTCAAGCTCCTGATAATAATCAGGGTGTCTGGGCAAATCTCGAAGATTATTCTAGAAGTTTAGTTACTCAAGGTAAAGAACTTTATATTATTGCTGGTGGTTACGGCACTGGTGGAATAGGATCAAGCGGTAGTCGCACTACTATTGATAGTGGTCGAGTCACGGTTCCCGCCAGAACTTGGAAGGTTATTGTAGTTTTAGATAGGCCAGGTTTAGGAGTTAATGGCGTAACTAATGCTACTAGGGTAATTGCTGTTGATATACCCAATGAACAGGGCGTGAGAAATGCAAATTGGAGAAATTATAGAGTGAGTGTTGATACTTTGGAATCAAGAACTGGGTACGATTTCCTTTCTCAAGTTTCCACCTCTATTCAAAGTACGATTGAGGCTAGAGTCGATAATTTATAAAGATAGTTATTTGCATTCACACTCAGTTGTTTTAGTGTGTATTATTTGCAGCAGTTTGTATATTAGTGGAGTAGAGACGTTACATGTAACGTCTCTACATAATGATTTTGGTTGTTACCATTGGCGAAGTTTGTTCAACCCTACAACTTATGCTGAAATTATGTTTCAATAACTTTTGTAGAAATTCCCGCTAAATCACCAGCAGGAGTTTTACCAATAATATAAACATCAATATCTATCGTCCCTAAACGATAAACTTTGATATCTGTGAGATTATTTTTGAGTGTTTGGACTAAAGATTGAAATTTCTGTACATCTTGTCTTTGAATGTCATCGTGCCATTCTTTTTCTTCAGCTAAGTTACGAAAAAAATAATCTAGTTCTACTATTTCTATAGGCGTTTCTACGGGATGATTTGTTAGCTGAAGCAGTTTTTGATTAGTTAAACTTTCTTGACCTTCTCCAGACCAAAAAACAACTGCAAATGGAAATTCCGATTCACTCATCATCAGCAGACTATGAGAAGTTTGCTGGAGACTTTGTATAACATTATTAGTCATATAATTGAGCCAGGAATAATAAACTAAAGCCTTAGAAATTACAACATATCTAGAATAATTTTCTCAAATTTTAACACTATTCTAAGAACTGGTGCGATCGCTCAATTTTTATGTCAGCATATTGAGTTTTCTGGCAACAGTCTCTACAAAATAGGTAAGAATTATACTTTGATGAGCAATGAGGTTTTGAATATGTCACCTTGGACTAGTCTGATTACTGTTTTAACACTACTGCTGTACTCAGTCATCACAATTAATGTTGGTCGAGCTAGAGCAAAATATAAAGTTATGCCTCCCCAAATGACAGGCGATCTCAACTTTGAAAGAGTGCTAAGGGTTCAGCAAAATACTCTAGAACAAACTATTTTATTTCTCCCTGGCTTATGGTTGTTTTCTGTTTACATAAATCCATTATGGGGAGCAGTAATTGGTGCTATTTGGCTCATAGGTCGCATTGTCTACGCTTGGGGATACTATCAAGCCGCAGAAAAACGAATGATTGGTTTTGCCATTACTACTATGAGTGGAACAGTGCTACTTTTAGGTTCGCTAATTGGCATTATTCTCGCTTTAGTGAAGTGATAAACTAAGTAGATTATTGTAAATAATTGTATTTAGGGAAAAGCAGGAGATAGGAGGCAGAAGGAAATAGGATTTTAGCTTAATTAGCCTTTCTTAATATAGTTTGGTTTTTCCCACCGACTTACTTAGTGTAGAGCCTTAATCTTTAAACTATAAGTAGGGTGAGCATTTTCAGTAAAAATCTCGATAAACATAAAACATATTTAGTGAATGCTCACCTCAAATATACTTAATTTTTGTAAAAATCAAACATCAAAACTGGATAAAACTGATATAACCACTTGTCTGAAAATTGACTATAAATTTATCAAAAATCTTGATAACGACCGATATAAACAAGCATACAATTATCCTGTATTTGCCTTTTCCTTTGCCCATAGGCTAGACAGGTCTTGTTTGTATAGCCCCAGACTTTCAATATAAAGGGTTTATTTCATACTTGATAAATATTCTCATAATCTAGTCACATGAAAGCTATAATCCTGGCAGGAAGAGAAACTCAGTAGAACTGTTAAAAAAATATTTTGATGTTAAACAAGACAAGTTTAAGGGAATACTAAGTGCAGTTAAAATACTCCCACTATAACTGCAATGTTAGCATTCTCTGATAAAGTGTTCTCTTTAAGTGGTTATCGAATTGTAGAGCAAATTTATTGTGGTAGCAAGACCCTAGTTTATCGAGGAATTAAAGAACAAAATCGACAACCAGTAGTAATTAAACTGATCCGAAATGAATATCCTACCTTCAGTGAAATTGCCCAATTTCGGAATCAGTATACAATCACTAAGGATCTCAATCTACCAGGAATAGTCAAACATCTGTGTTTAGAGAACTATCGTAATCGCTATGCCTTAATCATGGAGGACTTTGGCGGCATATCGCTTAAAGATTGGGGCAGGTATAACAAAGCTACACAAGAGTCTGGGATTACTCTACAAGAATTTTTTCCCATTGCTATTGCGATCGCATCTATTTTAGAAAGTTTACATCGTCATCGGATTATTCATAAAGATATCAAACCCGCAAATATACTGATTCATCCCCAGACTTTAGAAATCAAAATTATTGACTTCAGTATTGCTACCCTCCTCCCCAGAGAAGTTCAATACTTGACAAACCCCAATGTCTTAGAAGGAACACTAGCTTATATCTCTCCTGAACAAACAGGTAGAATGAATCGTGGCATTGATTACCGCAGCGATTTTTACTCTTTAGGTGTCACCTTTTTTGAACTGCTCACCGGACAGTTACCCTTCAACAACACTGAACCGATGGAGTTGGTTCACTCCCATATTGCGAAACAACCACCAAGCCTACATCAAATTAATCCCAATCATCCGCCAATTTTATCAGCCATTATCAACAAATTAATGGCTAAAAATGCTGAAGACCGCTATCAAAGTGCGTACGGACTCAAGTATGACTTAGAACTTTGCTATCAGCAATGGCAAACAAGCGGTAATATAGCCACTTTTGAGTTAGCGACTAAAGATGTTTCTGACCGTTTTCTCATCCCCGAAAAACTCTATGGTCGTGAGAAAGAAGTTGCTACCTTACTTGCAGCCTTTGAGCGAGTTGCTAAAGGTACCACAGAAATGATCCTCGTTGCTGGTTTTTCTGGAATTGGTAAAACCGCCGTAGTCAATGAAGTACATAAACCAATTGCTAGACAGCGTAGTTATTTCATCAAAGGTAAATTTGATCAATTCCAACGAGATGTTCCCTTATCGGCATTAGTCCAAGCTTTTCAAGATTTGATAGGACAAATCTTAGTAGAAACTGATATTCAAATTCGCCGATGGAAAGACAAAATTCTTTCAGCCTTGGGTGAACAAGCCCAGGTAATTATCGATGTAATTCCGGCTCTAGAACAGATTATTGGTAAACAGCCAGCCGTTGCAGAACTTTCTGGAACTGCTGCTCAGAATCGATTTAATTTGTTATTTCAAAGGTTTATCCAGGTATTCAGCACCAAAGAACATCCTTTAGTGCTTTTCTTGGATGATTTACAATGGGCAGACTCCACTTCCTTGAAGTTTATCCAACTCTTAATGAGTCAAACTTCAACCAGTAATAAAGAGTCTAATGTAGTTACACCAGAACTCACAAATAACTTATGGAACCCTGTATTTGAGGAAGAAGTTTGGGAAGGTGATAATGAACAAAAAGTTATCCCCACAGCAGGAAAATTTTTATTAATTGGTGCATATCGTGATAACGAAGTTTATCCAGCACATCCCTTCTGCTTAACATTGCAACAAATTGAGCAAGCAGGAGCAAAAATTAATCAGATTACCCTAACTCCTCTCCATCAAACTCACTTAAATACCTTAATTAGTGATACTTTACATTGTCCTCAAGCAATGTCTATAACTCTGGGTCAAATGGTGTTTGCAAAAACCAAAGGTAATCCCTTTTTTACAACTCAGTTTTTGAAGTTACTACATCAAGACGGCATCATTAAATTTAACTTCGATTTAGGTTACTGGCAATATGATTTGGCAGCAATCCAAGCATTAGTGTTGACTGATGATGTTGTCGATTTTATGGCACAGCAAATCGAAAAACTGCCCCCATTGACACAGAATATATTAAAGATGGCAGCTTGTATTGGACATGAATTTGACTTAAAAACTCTGGCGATCGTCAATGAAAAATCTGTAGTAGAAACAGCCTCAGATTTATGGATAGCTTTACATGAAGGCATCATTTTACCACAAAATGATGTTTATAAGTTGTTTCAAACTGATTCTAAATCAGCAGAAAATACCGAAATTTCTAACTCTTCTCCAGAACTGTTAAACAATAGTTTTGCAGTTCCAAAATACAAATTTATTCATGATAGGGTGCAACAAGCAGCATATTCATTAATTTCGGAAAGTCAAAAGCAGCAAACCCATTTAAAAATTGGCTTGTTACTATTCAACAGCATTCCAGTAGCAGAACGTGAAGATAAGATTTTTCAGATTGTCAATCAATTTAATATTGCATTAGAACTGATCACGGAGCAGACGCAGCGTAATGAACTAGCTCAAATGAATTTTTTGGCTGGACGCAAAGCTTTAGCATCAACAGCTTATACAACAGCAATTAAGTATTTAAAAACTGGAATCACACTCCTCTCATCTGATAGCTGGCAAACGCAATATGAACTTTCCTTAGCTTTGTATGAGACAGCAGCAGAAGCAGCATACCTGGCTGGTGAATTTGAGCAGATGGAGCGATTAATTGATGTTGTGTTAGCACAAGCTAAAACTCTGCTAGAGCAAGTAAAAGTCTATGAAGTCAAAATTCAAGCTTACGGCGCACAAAATAAAGCATTGGAAGCTGTTAATACTGCACTCACTGTTTTACGACAATTGGGTGTTGAATTTCCGCAAAATTCTGATTCATCAGACCTTCAATTAGCAATAGCAGAAATAAAATCAAATCTTGATGGTAAATCAATAGAAAAATTAATTGAATTACCAGAGATGATAGCTGATGAATCACTTGTAATAATGCGTCTTTTATCTGGGGTATCTGGTTGGGTATATCAAGTATATCCTCAACTTTTTATCATGATTGTCATTAAACAAGTTGAGTTATCTCTCAAATATGGTAATGCTAAATTGTCTGCTTATGCTTATGTCCTTTACGGCTTAATCCTGAGTGGAATCATGAGAGATATTGACTCTGGCTATGAGTTTGGGAATCTAGCTGTAAACCTAATCGATAAGTTTAGTGCTGAAGAATTAAAATCCAAAGTAATTCAAGTCTTTTATGCCACTATAGCCCATTGGAAAAAACATACTAAAATTATAATTAATCCTTTATTAGAAGGTTATTCAGTTGGTTTACAAACAGGGGATATAGAATTCGCAGCCTACTGTATTTATAGTCATTCATATTCTTCATATTTTACAGGCAAAGAATTGAATGAATTAGCATCTGATATGGCAAAATATAGTGATGCCCTATCTCAAATCAAACAAGAAACAATACTGAAATGGCATAATATTTATCGCCAAACAGTTTTAAATTTGTTACAGACTCAAGAAAAAGCAATTTGTTTGATTGGTGAAGCTTACAATGAGGATGAAATGATAATAGTTCACCAGCAAGCTCAAGATGGAGTAGGTCTTTTATATTTACACTTTAATAAAGCATATCTCTGCTATCTCTTTCGAGATTTTACCCAAGCGATTAAAAACTTAGATGTGGCAGAACATTATTTAAATAGTGGAATTGGCAATTTAGTTATGCCTCTTTTCTATTTTTATGATTCGCTAGTGCGACTTGATACTTATGATGAGATTCTCACAATAGAACAAAATTCTTTACTCGATAGAATCAAAGCTAATCAGGAAAAGATGCAAAATTGGGCGCATCATGCCCCGATGAATTACCTGCACAAATTTTATTTAGTAGAAGCAGAAAAATATCGCGTTACAGGTAAATATCTAGAAGCGATCGAATCTTATGATCGTGCTATTTCTCTCGCTAAAGAAAACGAGTACATCAATGAAGAAGCTTTGGCTAATGAACTAGCAGCTAAATTTTATCTAGAGTGGGGCAAAGAGAAAATCGCTCAAACTTATCTCACTGATGCTTATTATTGTTATGTTCGTTGGGGAGCAAAAGCAAAAGTTGACGACTTAGCAACACGCTATCCTCAATTACTTATGCCCATACTTCAGCAAGAAAAGCTGAGTTTTCAACTAGCTGAAAGAATCTCCATTCCTACTTATCAATCTATCTCAACTCAAAATACCTATCAAAGCTTTATTGGTTCTAAAACAAGTATTTCGGAATCACTAGATTTGGCTTCTGTAATCAAGGCTTCTCAAACACTCTCTGGAGAAATTGAGATGGATCAACTACTGTCTAAATTAATGCAAGTTGTGATGGAAAATGCTGGAGCCTCTAAATCTGCCTTAATTTTAAGTGGAAATCATAACTCAGAATTAAGGGTCGTAGCTCTCAGTTCTAGTGAAAATTTTGCATCTCTTTCTACACAGTTACCATCTATTTATGCTGAATCCAGCAATGATATTCCGATTACTTTGATTAAATACGTTAACCGCATTAAAGAAGTATTTGTAGTTGATGATGCAAAGACTGTTGATTTCTTAGCGGAAGACCGCTACATTATCAGCAAGCAGCCTAAAAGTCTCTTGTGCATTCCAATTATAAATCAAGGTAAATTGCTGGGTATTCTTTACCTGGAAAATAGTCTAACTACTGGAGCCTTTACCCGCGATCGCGTTGAGGTTTTAAAACTGCTGACCACTCAAGCAGCAATTTCCTTAGAAAATGCCATACTCTACAATAATCTAGCTCAGGCAAATCAAAACTTAGAAGAATACAACCATAGCTTAGAAGTAAAAGTAGAAGCTAGAACGCAAGAGCTAAACAATAAAAATCAACATTTACAAGAAGCATTGCAAGAATTACAACGCACACAAACCCAGTTAATTCAAAGCGAAAAGATGTCTTCTTTGGGTCAAATGGTGGCGGGAATTGCTCATGAAATTAATAACCCAATTAACTTTATTCATGGCAATATTGCTCATGCTAGTGAATATGTCAAAGATTTGTTAGAGTTATTGGCTATTTATCAGCAAGAATGTTCTCATGATTCCGATTTATTAATAGCAAAAGTCGCCGAAATCGATGTAGAGTTCTTGTCTGAAGATTTGCTAAAAATTCTTGATTCTATGGAAGTTGGTAGTTCTCGAATTCGCAAGATAGTTTTAGGTTTGCGTAACTTCTCACGCTTGGATGAGGCAGAAATGAAGACTGTTGATATTCATGAAGGTATTGATAACACCTTGATGATTTTACAGCACAGACTTAAAGCAAAAAGTGATGCTGTGGAAATAGAAGTGATTAAAGAATATGCAAAAATACCTGAAATCAGTTGTTATGCTGGTCAACTGAATCAGGTATTTATGAATATTTTGAGTAATGCGATCGATGCTGTAAATGATTCAAGAGCTAATATTGATAGACCCCAAATTCATATTTATACTGCTCTAAAAGATTCAAATACTTTGCAAGTCCGCATTGCTGATAATGGTTGTGGGATGACTGAAGCAGTTAAGAAGAAAATCTTTGACCCATTTTTTACTACAAAACCAGTTGGTAGTGGTACAGGGTTGGGATTATCTATTAGTTATCAGGTGATTGTAGATAAACACAAGGGTCAGTTAACTTGTAATTCTACTCCTGGTAAAGGAACTGAGTTTGTGATTGAAATACCAATTAAGCAGTAAAGTGACTAAACTTATGACGCAGATGTAATTCCTGTACTTACTAACGACCTATGAGGGTTACGTGGTCTACGAATTAACATCTGAATTCCATTAGTAGGACCAACACCAAAACCTCTCCGATGAAGTTGCTCTGGTTCTCGACTTGCCAAAGCAAGTTGATAATTAGATAGAACTTTTGCGACTACTAGCTTCATTTCAAATAAAGCCAAAGCTTCACCAATACAACGGCGTGAACCACCACCAAAAGGTAAAAATTCGTAAATGGAAAATTGTCTGTCGAGAAAGCGTTCTGGTTTAAATTGATCAGGTTCTGGATATAAATCTTTACGGTGATGAGTAAGATAAATACAGCCAGCTACAACAGTTCCAGTTTCTAATGGATATCCCATCAATTTTAAGGGTTCTTGCACTACCCTAGGCAAAGTCAACATTAAAACTGGATGAATTCGCAAACTTTCATTACAGACTGCTGTCAGATAAGGCAGTCTGTAAATATTCATAGGATCTGGTGATTCACCAAGATTGGCAAGTTCTTCAAGTAGTTTTTCCAGAACTTCAGGCTTGTAGTGAGTCCAGTACAATACCCAAGCCATCGACATTGCTGAAGTTTCTTTGGCTGAAAACATCATCAGTATTAATTCATCTCGCAACTCCTGATTTGTCATTGCTTGGCCTTCTTCGTCTTTTGCTGACATTAGCAAAGAGAGAACATCTATTCGATTTGGATCAAATCTTTGGCGACGTTCGTTAATTTCAGCATAAAGCAACTCATCAATTTGTTGCCGTAACTTCAAAAATCTCCCCCAAGTACTCCATGCACCTAAGTCTTTTTGCAACAAAGGAAACATTAGTAAACTGGAACTAAGTGGTGAACTAAACAAATCTAGAAGCGATGCCAGCAGATACTTTATTTTTTGATAACGTTCACCTTCATATAATCCAAAAATAGTTTGTAGTGTTACCTGTAGAGAAATCTCTTGCATAGCAACACAAGCTGAAAAAGGTTGTTCTACAGGTAAGTTGTCAAAAACTTGTTCAGCTAAGTTACAGATTATTTGACCATAAGCTCGCATTCGTTCTCCATGAAAGGCAGGCATCAACAGTTGTCTGCGTTTTTTGTGAAGGCTACTATCAAGCATAGCAATACAAGAACTACCAACGATTGGTTCTCCTATTCTGTTAAAGCTTCCAGGTGCTGTAAACTGTTTTCTATCGTTGCTTAAAATCTCTTGGATTCCTTGAGGATGACTGACAAATACGACAGTATCTCCAAAACCAACTATACTACCAGTAAAGATATCTGGATATTGCTTATTTGCCTGTTTCATATATCCTACAGGATCAGCAACCCAATGGAGCTTTTGTATCAAAGCAGCAGTTTTCAACTGATTTGGTAGTTGCATACGAATATACCATTACAACATTTTATTGATATCTTTTGAATTTTGAGAAATTCTAGATGAATTGGAAATATTTTCCACCTCAAATAACTTCTAACTAACTTTAGCTAAATCTATTGTTTCAAGGCTTTGATATCTTCCAGAATAGGAATACCATGCTAAATGTCCACTAATCCAAGCATGTATTCCTGATAAATATTGAGCAATTTCATTATCTATCTCTTCTCCATAAGATGGAATACATGCCTCCATTTTAGTTAGATTTTTAACTTCTTGATTGTGCATGTTTACGGCAAGATTAATTGCTGAATTCAAAGATATTTTTTGTTGATTTTGAAGAATTAATACTAAATTATGAACATGGTTAATTGCCAATTCTTTTGGATATGAAAATATATCATTAGACCAGCAAATAATATTGGTAGCCATCCGCTTTATTTGGTTTAAAATATCGTGATTCCTCAAAAAATCTGAAATCTGTAATTTATCGCAGAATTCAGTTAATGCAAGAGAAGTTTCTACTCCTATTGTTGCCCTACGTATATTCATGTAAGTTTCCACACTAGGTATTATTTTCAGCATACTGATATTTGCTTCTTTTTCACAACCGTCAAAATAATCTTCAAAAGTATTAATGAAGTGATTGAATACTTGTTGGCTACCCAATCGTAGCATTCTCATTCTTATATCACTTAAAGCATAACTAAGATGTATATCTTCATTAGTAAGTTTTGCTCCTTTTAATATTTGAATAAACCTTGTATGATAAGCCTTTAATACTTCCGGCTTTAAGGTTGACATATCACATTGGTCATCCCAAATAAATATCCAACTCATCCAATCGTTAGCGACTTTTAGTTCTTCTATTTGACAGCAAGGATAGGTAAGTGCAACTAACATATAAAATTTTGCTTTTAAAAAGCGTTGATATATTAAGTTGTTAGTTAGAAGATTATACTTTGTAACCCAATTTAAAGCAGATTCTTCCAACAGATCAACATATCTATTAACCTGGGAAGGAAATGGGCAGTATAAATCGGGGAAAACCAACTTTTCCATAAGTCCTCTGCAATTGTAATAAGTTTTCAATTCCTGAAGTTTTGGATAGTGGCTAATTCTGAGATTGACACTTGCACTTACAATACTTGCAGCAACTAATTTATGCAGCTAGAAACCAGATATTTAACTCTTATTCATGCTTGATTTACTTTGCAGCCATAAAAAAATAGCTGCAAAAAACACGTTAATTTTGCAGAAAAATATTTGATATCTGCGTATACAAAAATAGTCTCACGCAGAGCCAGATTTCAGCTATGAGCGATAGGTAGCTAAATATCCAGCAATAGCCACCACAAGACACTCACCAATAAATTAGATTTGCTAGAGTATTGTCGAAACTTTAATGAACAGCACCTTAATTTTTATACTGCTTTTCTATGCAGTATAAAATTTGTTTTCGTTTGTTTATGCCACTATATCGAACCAGTCTTGAGACTTTGTTTAATGAAGTTTTAAACTCAAGACTTAAGTTGTTTCACTATTTTTTAATAATTTTCAAGAAAAGATAACTGTAATTCTGTGTAATTAATTAAGTCAAATTATATGTTTTGATACAGCGTGACATAAAATACTAAAATTTTCTAAGTATTTGTAAAATGATTTAGTCAATTTCTTTAATAAATTGATTAATTATATTCTTTCTATAAAAATTTTATTTTTATCCAGATAATACTAGCATTTTAAATCACTTACACTTTAAGTGTAGTTACGATATTGTTATATTTTCCTGACATTCAAAAGATTAAGATAGATAACACTTAATAAAAAAAAATATGTATTTCTTAATTTTTATACATTTTCTTTGTCTTATTAGACATTAACGTAAATAAATGTACAAAGTTATAATTAATACTTCCTCAAAAAGATACATTCAGTATGAATTATTTTCTTCCGTATGATAGTTGAAAAATCTGAATTTTTATGAATGCTGTAATTATTAGGTTGCGGTATAGGCAGGAGCAAATTCAATTAAGCCAAAGTCTTATTTCATAAGGATTTCTCTTTTAGCTTGATAAATTATGCCTATTATCTAGCAGAAGAGATCCTCTTTAAAAGAGAATACTAGCAGGTAAAGGTAAACATCAAAGAAATTATTGCCAGAAGTATAAGATATAACGTTAATTACCAAGCAAATAAGCGTATTACTATAAGTGATTGCGATGAAAAGGCACAATTTTTAGCTTCTGGTTAAGGGCTGGAATAGCGATCGCAACTTGCAGCACGAGACTATTAATCTGATGAATAGCAACTCTCTCAAAGAATTCCATCAGTTACATGTAGCGGTAGTCAGATTAGGACAATTTGAAAGCTTAAATGCCAGGAATGATAGCTCTTTTCCTCCTGCCTCTGGTTGGTGAGCGAACTTGTACTGAGCGCAGTCGAAGTAGCCGAACCACTGCCTCCTGCCTCCTGCCTTCTGCTATTTAGGGTGTAAGTACTCGGTAAAATGGGTGTGTCTGTAAATCTTGTTAAGACACCCAAGTAGCCAATCTGTATGTTCTCAACAGCTGACTTTCTTCAATACACCCAGTGGTCGGGTATTGCTACATTAGTATTTGCTGCCTTAGCAATACTGGCTTTTATTTTTAAATGGGGCATTCGCTTTCGGCTGGTAGGTACAACTGGCTTTATGCTAGTGCTAACAGGCGGGTTATTTGCTCTATCTTTAGTACCCTTAAGTCGCACAGTAATTCCCGGAGCCGGAAAATATACCCTGGTTTATGATAATGGTTCCACCCAAGCAGTAATTTCCATTAATCCAGAAATTTCCCCTTCAGCTTTAGAAGCAACTTTGCGTCAAGCCGCCAGCAATTTATATTCCTATGGTCGTTTAGGTAAGCAAGGCGATAATTCTCTGACAATTCGCGCTCGTACTCTGGTACATCCTGAACCTGGAGTTTCTGTACCGCTTTACCTTGGTCAAATTAAGCGCAATCTGGCTTCACGGGAAGATGTGAATATGTCAGTTGAGATTTATCAAGATAAATTTGCTCAGTTGCCAAAGCCTACTGCTTAGGGACTTCCAACTCAAAAAGTGTAGGTAGGGGGAATAGTGCATCCACTTTCAGCACATAGCCCTCAAACTAAAGTCTGGGGCTATACAAACTAAACCCGCACTTCGACCTTTCGACAAGCTCAGGGCATCGCAAGCTCAGTGACCACCTGCGCGGCTTAAAAACCAATACAGTTCAGTTAAGACTAAAACTCTTTGTTAAAGTCATTTTTTTTAACGAACCACATAGACGCGGTAGCGGCTTCCCGGAGGGTAGGGCGCAAAGAGCGCGAAGATAAGAAATAAGTACTAACTGAACCGTATTGGGTTAAAAACCTTGATTTTCTGTTAGTCCGCCTGCGCGGACTTTGTTTGTATAGCCGAGCCAGTGCGTTGGGGAGATAGCGCCGTGGGCGGGTTTCCCGACTTGAGGCGACTGTCGTCGGCTTTGCCGACTCCCTCACTGGCGTGCGAATTCAATTCGTCGGGGCTAGGTGCAATATGTGAATATCCTCTTTTGAACACATTCACTCACTCCTACACTGGGTAAGTCCTAACTGTGATTGTGGAGCGATCGCATTATTTAGATAATTTTAGTTTTCTGCTAACTTATACGTATATTCCCTAACAGCAAATTCTGATTTTTGTGTTTGGGGAGACATCAATTTTTTTTGTATTTGACTATACAATAGAGATTATTTTTAGATTAAGATATTACTTACTAATTTTATCAATGGAAAAATTTTTAGTGGGTGCTGGTCGTAAGTGATGGTGAGTTTTGTTGATAGGCGACTGCCTTCTCTAAATATTATGTAATCCTACTAGCATCAATACAAATTCAGGTTTTGCCTAACTAATTATTATATGCCCCATCAATCAGCTACTACGTTGTCTACTCAAACATCTAGTTCATTATCAGCACTGGCGATCGCTCCGGCAAAAGTCATCCGTGGATCTGGAGTATTGTCAGCAGCACCAACAGAGATTGCGCTTTTAGGCAGCCGTCCTTTAATAGTTGCAGGCAATCATACTCTAGCGATTACTCAAAATACTTTACAGCCAATTTTAGAACAACAACAGTTGCATACTGCTCAAGCTTCCTATGGTGCAGATTGTTCAGAAGCAACTTTGAAATCTTTAAGGAAGGCGGCGAAAGAACACAAAGCCGACATGATTATTGGTGTTGGTGGCGGTAAAGCATTGGATACAGCAAAACTAGTTGCTTTTCAGTTGCAGTTACCAGTGGTGACAATTCCCACTTCCGCCGCTACCTGTGCCGCTTGGACAGCCCTTTCTAATGTATATTCTGAGACAGGGGCTTTTTTGTATGATGTGGCGTTGTCTCGCTGTCCTGATTTATTGATTCTGGACTATGATTTGATTGCCACCGCACCAAAACACACCTTAGTAGCTGGCATTGGGGATGCGATCGCTAAATGGTACGAAGCCTCGGTGAGTAGCGGACATTTACAACAGACTTTAATTATTGCCGCAGTCCAACAAGCCAGAGTTTTACGCGATATTTTATTCCAAAAATCAGCCGCAGCCTTAGAAAAACCAGGCAGTGAAGTTTGGCAAGAAGTTGTTGATGCAACCGTTTTACTAGCCGGAGTGATTGGCGGATTAGGTGGGGCGCAGTGTCGTACTGTTGCTGCCCATGCTGTACACAACGGCTTAACTCATATTGCCGGACACACCAGCATCCACGGTGAAAAAGTCGCATTTGGTATCTTGGTGCAACTGCGTTTAGAAGAAATGATTTTGGGTAATCAGTTAGCCAGCACTGCTAGGCAACAGTTGTTGAAGTTTTATGCAGAGATTGGCTTGCCCCAACAATTAGACGATTTGGGCTTAGGCAACATTAAATTGAGCGAGTTAAAAACCGCAGCTGAAATTTCCCTCGCACCAAATTCGGATATTCACCGTTTGCCTTTCAAGGTAGGACTGGAACAGCTGATGGCGGCGATGGTTTCGACAACTGCACCCACCGATAGCCGAGAATCAAGCAGTCGGGTGGCAGTAAAGACAAGTGATCAGCCAATTGAAGAGTAAAAAACTTCTGGCTGGCAAAATAAGACTTGATTTTTTGCCAAGATTACCAAACTCAGATTTTGCTCACTTTATAGATTTCTCAAATTGATCCGCAGCCGCCAACTGTGATGTATGAGAGAAATTTTACTCACAAATCAACTGTATCAAGAAGTGGTACATCAATGACACTGAATTGGATTGCCCCAGCAGAACGTATACAGAAACTGCCAGCTTATGTATTTGCCCGACTGGATGAACTCAAAGCTAAGGCACGGGAACAAGGATTGGATCTGATTGATTTGGGGATGGGGAACCCGGATGGCCCCACACCCCAACCAGTCGTAGAAGCTGCGATCGCTGCTTTGCAAAATCCTGCCAATCACGGTTATCCGCCCTTTGAAGGAACTGCGAGTTTTCGCCGCGCGATTACCAACTGGTACAATCGCCGCTATGGTGTAGTGCTTGATCCCGATAGCGAAGCCTTACCGCTACTCGGTTCTAAAGAGGGGTTAGGGCATTTGGCAATGGCTTATATTAACCCTGGTGATGTGGTTTTAGTACCTTCACCAGCTTATCCCGCCCATTTTCGCGGGCCTGTAATTGCTGGGGCGCAAGTCCATAACTTGATTCTCAAACCGGAAAATGATTGGTTGATTGATTTAGCCGCAATTCCCGAAGAAGTTGCCCAAAAAGCCAAAATTCTTTATTTCAATTATCCCAGCAATCCCACTGCTGCCACTGCACCGCGAGAATTTTTTGAGGAAATTGTCGCCTTCGCCCGAAAATACGAAATTCTGTTGGTGCATGACTTGTGTTATGCCGAGTTAGCTTTTGATGGTTATCAACCCACCAGTTTGTTAGAAATTCCTGGCGCTAAAGAAATTGGCGTAGAGTTTCATACCTTATCGAAAACTTACAATATGGCTGGTTGGCGGGTAGGTTTTGTTGTCGGCAACAGCCAAATTATCCAAGGTTTACGGACGCTGAAAACCAACTTGGATTACGGGATTTTTGCCGCCTTGCAAACAGCCGCCGAAACCGCCCTACAATTGCCAGATGTCTATTTACACGAAGTCCAACAGCGTTACCGTACCCGCCGCGACTTTTTGATTCAAGGTTTAGGAGAGTTGGGTTGGGATATTCCTAAAACCAAAGCCACCATGTATCTTTGGGTGAAATGTCCTGTGGGTAAAACTTCCACCGATTTTGCCTTGAATGTCTTGCAACAAACAGGCGTGGTGGTGACTCCTGGGAATGCCTTTGGGGTTGCGGGTGAAGGCTATGTGCGGATTAGTTTAATTGCCGATTGCGATCGCTTAGGTGAAGCTTTACACCGCTTTAAACAAGCCGGTATCTCATATCAATCGGAAAAATTAGTTTCTGTGCCACTTTAATAAGTGACATGAGATTTTAACTATTAACTCCCCTACTACACTAGAGTGGGGGTTTAACTTTAAAAATTATTTGATTACTACTGTTTTAATTGGGCAAGTTGGTGAAAAAGATTGTGCTTGGCCAAATGAGATTTATCTTGTGAATTTGCTGTAAAAATTATTGTCTAGGCTGCAATATTGTATTTGCCAAGCTAATTGGTCAATAGCTAAAGTTTTTTCCGACTTTACAATGAGCTAATTGTTGATATTTATAGTTAGAAGCATTTTTTGAGAAATTTTATTTGGTTTTTCATAATATTTTTACAATACAGAAATCTGATCGAGAATTTTATGCTATCTTCCGAATTCGGGACTATCTGCCCGTATCAATTCGCTCATCAGTACTGAAAAGCCAAATTAGATAAACTGCTGAATTTTAGCACAGTTGTTTATATTTACAGCAAAAAATTGCGCTTACTTCAGATATCAAATCACACAGAACAAATTTCAGTAACCAAAGTCTTATATACTAGACATGAATTTAATCGGTTTGAATTTGTCGTTAATTATGATACAAAGACTATTAATCTTGAGATGAAATACTAATCCATCTCAAGGTAAAAAGTATATCCCGGATCATTAAACAACTTTCAACTGCATGTGGTGTAAAAACTCAGAGGGGAGTGACAACATGGATTTACGTGGTGATGCCTTGCAAATCCTCAAAGAAACTAGTCGAACTTTTTATATTCCAATTAGTATTTTACCGTCAGGATTGCAAGAAGCCGTCGCATCAGCATATTTGTGTATGCGTGCCATTGATGAAATTGAAGATCATCCAGACCTGGATAATTCAACAAAGGCACAACTATTACACAATATTAGTTTGACATTACAAGCAGGAGTAGATGGCTTTGCAGTTGACGCTTTTTCCGTAGGGTTTAGCGGCTACGAGGATGTTTTGGCAGAAGTAACTCTGAGAGTCAGAGAATGGTCTTTATTAGCCCCTGAGACTATTGCACCACGGATTTGGGATGCCACCGCAGCAATGGCTGATCGGATGGCTGATTGGGCAGAAAAAAACTGGAAAATTGAAACCGAGTCTGATTTAGATCGTTACACCTTTGGAGTTGCAGGTGCAGTTGGGTTGTTACTTTCAGATTTATGGACTTGGTATGATGGTACGCAAACCAACCGTACTTTAGCAATTGGCTTTGGTCGTGGCTTGCAAGCTGTCAACATCCTCCGCAACCATATTGAAGATATGGGACGTGGTGTCAACTTCTTTCCAGATGGTTGGACAGTCACAGAAATGCAAGAGTATGCCCTACGCAACTTAGCGTTAGCCGATGCTTATACTCAAGCTTTACCTGCTGGCCCAGCTTTAAACTTTTGTCAAATTCCGTTAACTTTGGCACATGGTACGATTGATGCTCTTGCCAATGGTAAGGAGAAACTTAGCCGTAGTGAAGTTATCGCCTTGCTTGAGCAATTAAATGCTGTTAATGCCAAAGCTAGTTAAATAACTTTGTTCAATACGATTGATTAAGTAAGTTCAAGTTTAATAGTGCCGATTTTTAGACTGTGGTGTATTTTGGTTATTAACCCAAATTTTTAACTACGTCGTAAATCTCAAAAGCAAGTAACCATACAATACAGACGTGATTATTCGCGTCTGTATTTTAAATTAAAGGTTAAGGTGCAGAAAAGGCGTACTTTTTTAAATCTTCTAACGAACAAACTTCCAAGGCTCTAGCGTGGGTGGCTTCAAGAACGACAGGGGGCGCGTAACCCGCCTCCATTGCTTCTTGCCAACGGGCTGCACACAAACACCAGCGATCGCCAGGGCGTAATCCGGGAAAATTATATTCAGGAAATGCTGTACTCAAATCATTACCCCGCGATTTGGTAAACTCCAAAAATTCGGCTGTCACCTGGGCGCAAACAACGTGCATTCCAAAATCTTGCCCACCAGTGCTACAGTACCCATCACGGTAATAACCTGTCATCGGTGAAGTACAACAAACTTCTAAATCTGTGCCGAGTACATTTTTAGCTTCTGCCATATCTATATTTATTACGGTTTAATTAAAGACACTTCAGACTGGCGATATTTAGTAATTAACCTACGTCTTTTTAAGGGTGAAAAAAGCAGCATAGAAAGTGCGGGTAAACTGGTTCCTGTTAGTGCTAACAAAATAAATGGATTTAGAAAGCTTGCTATTATCCCAGTTCCTACACTAGCTCCAAATCCTAATGTTAATAGTATTAGTACGGTTGTAAATGAGTCTTCAGCCAAATTGATAACCCAATCCACAGCCGAAATCACATAGCAACCCACATAGACACCCACATACAAACCCACATAGATACCCCCACCCCCAGCCAAACCCCCAGCCATAAACGCCCCAGCCACAGCCAAACCCCCAGCCAAACCCCCAGTCACAGCCCCAGCCATAACCGCCCCAGCCATAACCGCCCCAGCCACAGCCACAGCCACAGCCGCACCCACAGCCGCACCCACAGCCTTACTCACAGAGTTTTCTTTCTTTAGTATGAAATAACCGCTCCCAAACCCAAACATAAGTGAGACAATACCGAAAAACAGAATCCACCCGTATCCAAAAGTTTGTAACAACCAACTCCCAACCGCACTTGCAGCATAAGTAATAAACCAAGTCGATGCTAAAGCAGGGTGCGTTGAAGCAAAATGCAACGCACCCTACTGGCGTGACAAGCCTTAAATGTTGCATTATAAATTTCTTGTGGGATGGGCTTCTAGCCCGTCCGGTGCGGGCAGGATGCCCACACCACAAGAGTCATTTTTATGCTCTATTTTAGTCTAGACACGCCACTACTAAAATACTCTTCCCTTTTAAGGCTAACTCTTACCAAACACCGTACTCAGGGAACGGGCGATGTTTTGCGGTTGCATTGCATCCATTGCGGCGGTTGGTTCGTAGCCGCAGTGAACCATACAATCAGCGCATTGGGGATTACCACTAGCGCGGCCGTATTTACTCCAATCTGTTTTGTCTAGCAATTCTTTGAAGCTGGTGTAATGTCCTTCATTCAACAAATAACAGGGTTTTTGCCAGCCAAGAACGCTATAACTAGGACTTCCCCAAGGTGTACATTCGTAGTCTTTTTCACCAATCAGAAAGTCTAGGAACAAGGGATTGTGATTGAAGTTCCAGTTTTTCTTACCTGATGTGTAGGGTGTGAGAATTTCCCGGAAGAGGGCGCGGGTTTGTTCGCGTTTGAGGAAATGGTCTTGATCTGGAGCCCATTCGTAGCTGTAACCAGGGGAAATCATCATCCCATCAACATTCAAGCTTTCGAGAAAATCAAAGAATTCTTGCATTTCTTTGACATTTGCACCTTCAAAGATGGTGGTGTTGGTGGTGACGCGAAAACCTCTGGCTTTAGCTGCACGAATGGCGTTGACAGCAGTATCAAACACGCCTTTGCGATCAACACATTTATCATGCCATTCCCGCATTCCATCTAAGTGGACACTGAAGGTAAAGTAAGGCGAAGGTTGAAACTTATCGAGGCTTTTTTCGAGTAACAAGCCATTGGTACACAAGTAAACATATTTCTTGCGTTCTACTAAGCCTCGGACAATCTCATCAATTTGGGGATGGAGTAGTGGTTCTCCCCCAGGAATAGAAACTACAGGTGCGCCACATTCTTCCACGGCGGCGAAGCACTCTTCTGGTGTGAGATTACGTTTGAGAATTTCCACAGGGTGCTGAATCTTGCCACAACCAGAACAAGCTAAATTACAACGAAATAATGGTTCTAGCATCAATACCAAGGGGAAGCGTTTGCGCCCTAAAAAACGCTGAGTCACCAGATACTTCCCGATATCCATCGCTTGTTGTAAATTAATTCCCACTTTTTTATCACTCCTCTCTTATAAGTAAAAATTGCTGAGTGCTGGGTACTGAGTAAAAATACTAACCTCTAGCCTCTAGCCCCTAGCCTCTTTATCCGACTTCATTTGACATAACCCTCAGCAATAAACCAATCCACAGCATCTTTAAGTGCTGCTTTTAAGGGAGACTGGGGTAGTCCCAACTCACGGACAGCTTTACTCGCGTCATAGTACATGTGTTGTTGAGCCATACGGACACCATCGATCGGTACGGAAGGCGTTTTTCCTAACGGTGCGAGAATTTTCTCATCAATCCAAGCCACACTCAAGGGTATCCAAGCCGGAATGGTGCGTTGGGGTGCTGGTAAATTAGTAATTTCGGAAAGTTGTTCTAGTAATTGCTTGAGGCTGAGGTTTTGGTGTCCTAATATATAGCGATCGCCTGTTTTCCCTTTTTGCAACGCTAGTAAATGTCCCCAAGCCACATCCCGCACATCGATGAAATTTAGCCCAGTGTCTAAATAAACTGGCATTTCTCGCCGCAAAAACCGCAGGATAATATCACCTGTGGGTGTAGGTTTGATATCTAGTGAACCAATGGGTGTACTAGGATTGACAATTACGACATTTTGTCCTCTGGCGGCGGCTTGTTTGGCTTCTTGTTCGGCAAGAAATTTTGACTGTTTGTAACTACCAATCAGTTTTTCTACTGGGCTTTGATAACTTTCATCAACAGGTTTACCGCCAGCCCCTACCCCAATTGCCGATACTGAACTGGTGTAAACAGTGCGTTCAATGTCGGCTTTGCGGGCTGCTTCGAGGATATTCCGCGTACCGATGACGTTGTAACGATACAGTAGTTGTTTATCTACTTGCCACAAAGAATAATGGGCGGCGACATGGAATAAATATTGACAACCCCGCATTTGTTGCCAAATTTCAGGATCTGTCAAATCGCCTTTCACCAGTTCCACATCCAAGCCGCGTAAATTGGCTAAATTGCTACTAGGGCGGACTAAAGCTTTGACTGTGTATCCTTGTTGCAGTAATAACCGCACCAAGTGGGAACCGACAAAACCAGTTCCCCCGGTAACAAAGGCCTGCATTAATTTTTCGCCTCCTGACGAAAGCGCGGAAACCAGTCATCTAAGATGGCGTAAACAACGGGGACAACAATTAAGCTGAGGATAGTTGATGTGACGAGTCCACCAGCAATAGCCACAGCCATAGGCGATCGCAATTCTGAACCAGCACCCAGACCCAAAGCAATGGGTAACATCCCTAATAGTGTGGAAGCAGTGGTCATCATAATTGGTCGCAGACGTACTGGCCCAGCTTTCAAGATGGCTTCTTTGCGGCTTAAACCAGCTTGACGCAGTTGATTAATGTAATCCACCAACACGATCGCATTTTTGTTAGCCAGCCCCAACAAAAATACAAACCCAATTAAGGAAATCATGCCAAAATCACTCTTGGTAAAGAGTAAAGCCAGCATGGCTCCCACAATTGATAAAGGCAAGGAAACACCAATAACTACAGGGTCTATCCAACTGCGGAACAACAAAATCAGTACAGCAATAATGCAAAGTGCCGATAGTACCAAAGTAGAAGCAAAACTGCTAAATACTTCGTTTTGACGGGCAGAATCGCCACCCAAATCTAAAGTTACACCAGCAGGTAAAACTTCTTTGGCCTCTGCAACGATTTTGTCTGTGGCACTACCTAAAGACAAATCCTGGCCTAGATTGGCACTGATATAAGCCACACGCTGATTATTCAGGCGCTCAATTTGAAAAATTCCCCCTTGGTTTTTACTGTCACCTGTTACCGTCACATCCGCAAATCCCGGTATCTTGGCGATACGTTCTTTAATCGCTTGGGCTGCTTTGTTCAGTTCTTGGAGATTTTCGCCGCGTAATGACACTTGTAGAGGTTTTTGCCCACCAGTATCGATAAATTGAATGTCTTCCACGCTGGTAGTTACGCCTGGTAAATTAGGCAACTGAGCGCGTATCTGGTCTTGTACTTCCGCCGTCTTTAGTTCTCTGTCTTCTTTCAGCTTGACGTAAAGCGTACCTTTATTGGGTTCACCTTCGCGGGAACCGACAGTAGCAAATACTGTTTCCACGGCTGGGGATTTTCTCACCACCGCTTCTAGTTTCTTGGCAACTTCCAGAGAATCATTGAGCGGGTTGGGAAGAGAAATTGGGGGTTGAGATGACAAAGGAATCCCGGCTTGTGCTGCCTGTGCTGCCTGTTTTTGCAAAGCGGCAATATCAGGTATTTGTGGTAAGGGAGCCGTATATGTAATATTAAATTCGCCCCGGTCTAGTTTTGGGATAAAGCCTTTGGGGATGAATGGCACTAGGGCAATACCCGCAACAAAGCTGAGAATAGCTAATAAAACCACTGTTTTACGGTGATTTAACGACCAATAAAGCAATTTCCGGTAAGCTTGGGCAAAGCCTGACCATAGCTTTCCTTCCTTTCGGGGGGAATTTGTAGAGATTGGTTTGAGCCAGTAAGTAGCCAAAACTGGTGACAGTGTCCGAGCTACTAAGGTAGAAGCAATATAAGAAGCGGAAACTGTAATCCCAAAGGGCTTGAAGAACTGCCCAACGACACCACCCATCAAACCAATTGGTAAAAACACTGCCACGGCTGTAGCTGTGGTGGCGACAACGGTTAACCCAATTTCACTGGTGGCTGAGAAGGCAGCTTGACGAGGGCTTTCTCCTTCTTCAATATGCCGCATAATATTTTCGACATCGATGATGGCATCATCAATCACGCTACCAATGACTAATGCCAAAGCTAACAATGTAATGGTTTCTAAGTTGAAACCGAAAATTGCCATGACAATAAATGTTGCCAACAAAGAAGTCGGAATCGCCAGTGCCGAAATTAATGTGGCTCGCCAACTCCACAAGAAAGGAAAGATCACAACAATAGCCAATACTATGGCTTCAATCAGCGCGTCAATGGTTGACTTGGTGGCATTGCGAATATACTCGGCTTGGGTAGCAGCTAAGGTTAGTTTGACATCCTTGAGGTTAGTTCTCAGCTTTTGAACTTCTTTTTCTACCCGACTCACAACCTCTAAGGTGTTGGCGTTACCCCGTTTGATGACTTGAAAAGCCAGTGCATCTTGCCCATTAAACCGAACTAATGTGGCTCCACCTTGGGGAAGTGCCGCAGCTGCATTTTGGGCGCTTGGTAATGCGGGTGTAGGGCTAGGCTCTCCCAACAAATTGACTTTCAAGACTCCCGGTACTTTGGTAATAACTGGGATAATTTTGTCTTGTGCTACTTTGGTCAATTCTGTGAGGTTCTGCGAAGCACTCTCTATGGTATAGCTAACGGCGGCTGATTCGTTTAAGTTCAGGGGAATAATTTTGTAATTTGCCCCTTGTGGCAAACTTAACTGTTTCAGGGCAGCTTCTACATTGTTGGTGGATTTTTCTAAATCAGTACCAACTGCAAAAGCTAAACTAACTGCCGTTTGACCAGGATAAGCAGATGAACGCAGATCATCTAGTCCTTCTACAGAGCGGAGGCGCTCTTCGATTGGTTTTGTGAGCTTGGCTTCTGTATCAATTGCTGTTGTTAGTGGTGCTGTGGCGTTAACTACCACCACCGGGAAAGTAATATCTGGAAACAAAGCATACTTGAGGGAACTGAACGCCAAAAGCCCAGCTACCGTTACAGCAATCCAGAAACTCACTGTCAACCACGAGAAGTCAATGGCCAATTTGGAGATATTGAAGCGTTCTCGTGCAGATTTTGCGCTACTAACCTTTACCATCTTGGAAAATTTTGCTGGTGTCCCAATTAATTGTCATGCTACATTAATCGTCTAAAGTTTGGGTGGTTTAGTTTCCTTTGGTGGGCAATTTTACTTAATGGGTTTCTTAAAAAAGCATAAAGGATAAACGGTCAAAAAATTTCTTCTACTTAAACACTTAATAATTAATACTGGGCAATCAGCACTAGGTAATCAGTAATGTATTACTCTATGCTGAGAAATAACTTGTGTTACTCACTACATAGTCCTGGTTCTAACGGCAATTTTAAGCACACATAAATTTAATTATGAAGATTGGTTCTGTTGACCATAGGGAATTATTCTGTCGTAGTTTTATGGAGAGTTACAGGGAATATGAGCCTGAGCATCTCCCTTGGCCTGATTTGGATAATGCAGCTTTGGAACTTTTGCGAAGCATCCCTTTTTGGGGTCAGGCTTTGAATAAAGAGCGTCAAGCGGGTGTTATTGTCAGTGAATATGCCAAAACTTTAGACAGTGGCATTTTACAAGATGCGATCGCTCTCCAAGGTGAAGAAGAATCTCGTCACGCTCGGTTGCTGAAAGTGTTTATTGAGCGTTGTGACATTCCTATGCCTGCTTGTCCACCCATAGAAATTCCCGCCAACCTTGAACAGACATTCATTGAATTTGGTTTTGAAGAATGTCTCGATTCTTTTTTCGCCTTTGGCTTATTTGAAATTGCGCGAGAAGCCAGAGTTTTTCCTGAGCAAATCTTCACAATCTTTGACTCAATTGTTGATGAAGAAGTACGGCATATTGTATTTTTTGTCAACTGGTTCACTGATTTACAAATTCAACGTGGTGATGGATTTTTACCCCTGCGGAGTGCTAAAACTCTCTGGTATTACGGCAGAGCCTTGAGCAGTGTGGTTAAAGCCATTGGTGAATCTGATCCCAATGGTGCAGGTTTTACTGCTAGTGGAGCCAGTGTGTTTAGTCAAGATTTAACACTTGAAAAATTTCTCAAAGTGTGCATCCAAGAAAATCAACGGCGAATGAGTAAGTTTGACTCGCGGATATTGCAACCACAACTGCTACCTCGACTCGCTTCCACAGCTTGGAATACTCTCCAGTTACTACCGAAACGGAAAGCGTTTGGGGAGGGGGTAAGGGTGTAGGGGGGTTACTTCGACTTCGCTCAGTAACCAGGGTTTAGGGGTGCAAGGGTGTTACTTCGACCCTTCTCCTACCGGAGACGCTACGCGAACGACAGGCTCAGGGCGGCGCTACGCTCAGTAACCAGGGTGTAGGGGGAAGAAGTGGCTGCAAGGCTGAAACATTCACCAGCACGGAACTGATAATTCTCCCTTGTCCCCTTGTCTCCCTTGTCCCCCTTGTCCCCCTTCGCAAAATAATTCTCCACACAAATTATTAATAATGAACACTGTGATTTTAGTGCCGCAGGGTGCAGAGTATAAAGCTGTGTGTCGTGGCTTGCGTCAAAGTCAAAGGTCAACACCAACGGTTTTGGCGATACCAGTGGGAATGCAGCCGTTGACGAAATACTTGCAACAATTGGACAAACAGCATTCGCCAGCCAAGGTAATAGTGATGGGTTTGTGTGGGAGCTTGCGCCAGAATTACGCTGTTGGGGATGTTGTGTTGTATCAAAATTGCACTTATCAAGGACTTGTGCAAGAATGCGATCGCACCTTGATGACTCAGTTATCTGCTGTACTACCAAAAGTCTCAGTGGTGAAAGGCTTGACAAGCGATCGCGTCATCTGGTCTGCTACAGAAAAATTCTCCTTAGCGGCAAAATCTAACTGTGATGTTGTTGATATGGAAAGCTTTGCCGCTTTACAGTTTTTTCAAGTGATGGGAATTGAAGTCACTGTCTTGCGTGTGGTCAGTGATGACAGTTTACATGATATTCCTGACCTTTCCGATGCTATTAGTACCGATGGTTCATTGCAAACTTTACCTTTAGCATGGGGTTTAATCAGTCAACCCATCGCAGCGACTCGGCTAATTCGTGGTTCTTTACAAGGTTTAAAGGTACTGGAAAAAGTCACTCAAGCACTGTTAAATGCAACCTGATAAATACCTAAAATTTTTAACCAATAATTTACGATTTCCATACACGAGGTTGTGATAGTTTTATTTTACGTGAACAACCAGATCCCCGACTTCTTGAAGAAATCGGGGATCTGATTCAGTACAATTTTTCAAGTTAAATAGGCTATGTATTATTAATTTTTCAGAGAATATTAATTAGTATTAAGACTTTGCTGTAGCTAAAAAAGTAAAGCTATCAAGTAACAAAATCTGATTTATTTAACAAGTATAGAAGCTATGTTTATTAGTTGAAATTTAAGCGATCTAGTTAACCAAAGCATAATATAAATTAATTTCTTTTTGATTATCTTGATCACAGTCAATATTTAAGTTTTTCCCAATATCAAATCAAGTTTAAGTATGACCTATATTAAAAGCGCCTTTCAAGAGTTTATTGCTGATTTAGCAGGATTTGAGCAATTACCTGCCGAAGTGATTGTGAGTATTGCGGAAAAATTAGAAGCTTGGCGCTATCGTATTGGGCAGAAAATTATAGGTAACGAAACAGTACCACAAAAAGTCATATTTTTGTATGAAGGGCAAGTACGGCTGTTGGGATATGAACCGCAAACCCAAACAGCTATCACATTAAAATTGCTCAAACCGGGTGCAGCTATTGGGGAAATTAGTTTTTTGCGTCAGGTTCCCTGTGAAGTGGCGATCGCTTCCACGGAAGTGATATGTTTAGCTTTAAATATTGAAGAATATTCGCGCCTCATAACAGAATATCCAGAATTTGCCTACACGCGGCAAAACCACAGCCATATTTCCGAAGTTTTCAGTGTTTTGGGTGTACAAGTCGCCAAACAAGCCAATTCTGTCACGAATTTTCTGGAATTATCTGAACAAGCTTTACTCAACACTCAAATACAATACTTATCACCCGGCAAAAAATCATCTAACCAGCTAGATATTGATAGCATTTGGTTTGTGAGTGGGGGTGAAGTTAAGAATTTTCCTCCAGGTTCTCGCCTAGACTTAAATGCAGCCACAATAGAAGTTACTGGGAGAAATCCTGCAAGGTTAATTGGTTTTGCACCAGGAGATTTATCATTTTTAGATAACTATTCTCAGGCTGAGGAAGAGTCTATTTATGATACACAAACAGACATTACAGATGAGTTAGATATTCCCTACGCACCGGAAGAAATTACGGCGGTAGACTATCCAGCACCAAAAAAACAAAAGCACCTGAAATACCCCTTTGTTCGTGGTAGCGGAGAAGTCAACGCCACCTTTGCTTGTTTTCAAATGCTGTCCAAGCATTTACAAATTCCCATACGTCGAGAAGTTGTACGGCGCATTTTATCGGAACAAATTAAACGCCAAGGTAGTATATCTTTCCCGGCTTGTGCATATATAGCAGAATTAATTGGTTTAAAAGCACAGTTAGTAGATTTACCCGCATCGACAATTGAACGTCTCCCCACACCAGCACTCATTCGTTATCGCAACAATTTTGCGGTGTTGTATTCAGCAGATGCACATCATGTTGTTGTGGGTGTGCCATCCCAAGGTATAGTACGCTGTAAACCAAAAGAATTACTGGCAAATTTAGAACTCGAAGACGGTAATTACCAGCCACAAATGCGGGTGTTACTGCTAAGTGCTACCAAAGAAACGCCACAAGAAAGATTTGGTGTATCGTGGTTTTTACCTTATTTGTCGCGCTACCGTCGAGTGCTAATCGAAGTATTTATTGCTTCGTTTTTTGTCCAGTTAGCGCAACTAGCAAATCCCCTGGTAATTCAGTTAATTATCGACAAGGTAATTGTCCAAAACAGTATTAGTACTTTGAATGTTCTGGGTGCGTTACTGTTAGTAGTGGGACTGTTTGAAGCGGTAATTGGGACTTTGCGGACTTATTTATTTGTGGATACAACCAACCGCATTGATATGGGTTTGGGTTCACAAATTATTGACCACTTATTAAGACTACCACTGCGCTATTTTGAACGCCGTCCCGTCGGTGAATTGTCAACCAGAATCAACGAGTTAGAAAATATTCGTCAGTTTCTCACCGGGACAGCCTTAACTGTCGGGTTAGATGCCTTATTTTCTGTAGTTTACATTGTGGTGATGCTGTTTTACAGTTGGCAGCTAACTTTAGTTGGTTTAGGAACAATTCCCATATTTGTGGTAATTACTTTAATTGCTTCACCCACAATTAGTAAACAGTTACGCAACAAAGCCGAACGCAACTCCGAAACTCAGTCTTATTTAGTTGAGGTGATGTCTGGTATTCAAACAGTGAAAGCGCAAAATATCGAATTGCGATCGCGCTTTTCCTGGCAAGAGCGTTATGCTCGTTATGTAGGCGCAGGATTTAAAACTGTTGTTACTTCCACCTTGGCTAATTCTACTAGTAATTTTCTCAATAAACTCAGTAGTTTATTAGTTTTATGGGTGGGTGCTTATTTAGTTTTACAAGGTGAACTGACTTTAGGTGAATTAATTGCGTTTCGGATTATTTCTGGTTATGTTACCAGCCCAATTTTACGTTTAGCCCAACTCTGGCAAAACTTCCAAGAAACTGCCTTATCTTTAGAACGATTAAGTGATATTGTTGATACCCCAGAAGAAGGGGAAGCAGACAGAGGTAACATTCCCTTACCAGCCATTGAAGGCGCAGTGAAATTTGATAATGTTTCCTTCCGCTTTAACCCCAATGGCCCCTTACAACTAACTAATATCAACCTGGAATTTACCACCGGACAATTTATTGGTATCGTCGGGCAGAGTGGCTCTGGCAAAAGTACAATGATGAAATTACTGCTGCGATTGTATGATGTGGAATCCGGCAGAATTTTAATTGATGGTTATGATATTGCCAAAGTCGAACTTTACTCTTTAAGAAGACAAATAGGTGTCGTTCCCCAAGAAACATTATTGTTTGATGGGACAGTACAAGAAAATATTGCTTTAACTAACCCAGAAGCAACCACCGAAGAAATTATTGAAGCCGCCCGTGTGGCTTGCGCCCATGAATTTATTATGGGCTTACCCAACGGTTACAATACCCGTGTTGGTGAAAGAGGTGCGGGACTTTCTGGGGGACAAAGACAAAGAATTGCGATCGCTCGTTCTGTACTTCAAAGACCAAAACTGCTAGTCTTAGATGAGGCTACCAGTGCCTTAGATTACCCTACAGAACGCCAAGTTTGTTTAAACTTAGCCAAAGCCTTTCAAGGTAGTACAGTATTTTTCATTACCCACCGCCTAAACACCGTCAGCCATGCAGATACTATCGTTGTCATGGACGCAAGCCGAGTCATAGAACAAGGAAGTCATCAAGATTTAATGGCTGCTAAAGGTCATTATTCTTATTTGTATCAACAGCAAGAAGTTAATTTGTAATTAGTCAAGGGTTAATCACTCATTATTCCTCAACGGTAAAACTGCTATGACTCAAATAAATGGTAATCGTCTCAATGGCAATAATGGTAACGGTAAACATCATCCCGAAACTCCTAACGAATCACCTGTATTAACATCTGTAAAGAAAGTTTCCCAACAGCCTTTAATTAATCAAAGATTTGATAACTTTGAACAATCGGTTGTTTTACGCCAGTCTCCAGTTTGGTCACGCACAATTATGTTGACCTTGATAGCATTAGCTGGATTTGGTATTGCTTGGGCTTGTATTGCCAAAATTGAACAAGTTGTACCTGCGACTGGACAATTAAAACCTCAAGGAACAGTCAAAGAAGTGCAAGCACCAGTCAATGGTGTCGTCAAAGCAATTTATGTAAAAGATGGGCAGAAAGTCAACCAAGGAGATTTATTACTCACCTTTGAAACCGTTGCGACTATAGCCGAATTAAATTCCTTAATTCAAGTACGGAATAGTTTGATTCGAGAAAACCAAATTTATCGCCGCTTGATGAATTCTAGTTATACTGTTGGTTCAGAATTAGAATTTTTACGTAGTAGATTACCAACAGATGCCGTATTTTTGTTGAAAAGTCGCGCCGCCTTAGTTGCTGAAAATGAATTGTTACGCAAAGAACTAAGAAATTCCTCATCTACTCAAGGGCTGGGCGTAGACGAACAACAACGTCTACAAGTGTCTAAACTAGAATTAGCTACCCGCGCTAATGCAGCACAATTAGAAATTGAAAAAACCAAAAAACAACTAACCCAAAACCAAGTTAAAATCGCTGATACCCAATCAAGTTTAGCAATTCAACAGCAGATTTTCAGTAGACTGAAAACCTTGGCTGAAGAAGGGGGAATTTCTCAGTTACAATATCTGAATCAACAACAACAAGTCCAAACCCTAGAAGCCGAAGTCGCCCAATTACAAGAAGAAGATAAACGCCTCAAATATGAAATTGAAAAAGGACGGCAAGAACTAACTAATACTGTAGCGGTTTCCGGTAAAAATGTTTTAGAAAAAATCTCAGAAAATAAACAGCGTATCGCAGATATTGATAGCCAATTTATCAAAATTGTCCTAGAAAACGAACAACGTTTAGCAGATATTACCAGTAAACTTTCCCAAGCTCAACTCAATCTCAGATACCAAGAACTCCGCGCACCTGTGAGTGGGACAGTTTTTGATTTACAAGCAAAAAATCCTGGGTTTGTAGCCAATTCAACCCAAAAATTACTGCAAATTGTCCCCAACGATAAGTATATTGCTGACGTATTTATTACTAATCAAGATATTGGTTTTGTCCGGGAAGGAATGAAGGCGGATATCAGAATTGATTCTTTTCCTTTCAGTGAATTTGGTGATATTAAAGGAGAATTAGTTTCGGTTGGTTCTGATGCTTTACCACCAGATGAAACTCATAAATTCTACCGATTCCCTGCCAGAATATCCTTAGATAAGCAAGCACTCGAAATGAATGGGAAACAACTACCCTTGCAGTCTGGGATGTCAATCACAGCTAACATTAAAGTGCGTGAAGAAAGAACAGTCATGAGTTTGTTTACTGAGTTGTTTACCAAGCAAGTGGATAGTTTGAAAGAAGTCCGCTAAATTTGGCGCTTTGAGTTTTGTTACAGCGATCGCATTTACACCAACCTATAACTTTACGGTAAAGTAAAGGCGATCGCATATTTATTTCTACCTACTTGTATGGTTTTTCCTCAACGCATCGAACCAGCACCTGGACAAGAATCAGTATGGGATTATCCCCGTCCCCCGCGCTTAGAACCTGTCAACAAACACATACAGATAATTTTTAATGGCGTAACCATTGCAGACACCCACAACGCCAAACGTGTCTTAGAAACCAGCCATCCACCTTCTTACTACCTTCCCCCTGAAGATATCAAAATGGAATATTTGATATCAGTACCACAATCTAGTTTTTGCGAGTGGAAAGGACGCGCAGGCTATTACACCATTCGCGTTGGTGATAAAGAAGTCCAAAACGCCGCTTGGTATTATCCCAGCCCAACATCAGCGTTTGCATCCATTAAAGACCATGTGGCTTTTTATGCTCATTTAATGGATGCTTGTTATGTAGATGGTGAAAAAGTCCAGCCACAACCAGGAAACTTCTACGGTGGTTGGGTGACTAATAATATTGTCGGGCCATTTAAAGGCAGCCCCGGTACTTGGGGATGGTAAATTGTTAAGTTAAAAAACTCTCTAACCTATCACCTGTAACCTGTCACCTATAACCTACTCAAAACAACAACACCCAAACTACTACTCACTTAGCAATTTCCTCAAATACATCATTCATCTTAGGCTTTAACCGATATACATTCAACTATCAGTTATAACGCCTCAGTTTACCCAGAGGAGGAAATATTAGTGTTCGAGTTGGGTGTTGTCGTTTATGCGAGACAGATTCAAATTAAACAGCGTTTTTACCTCATAACTAACTTGAACATTGGCTGTTGATCTGCCAGGGAAGTTTCTCAACTTCAATTATTAATTTATCACAGCTAAATCTAGAGAATTAACTTTGATACCAAAGTTTACTCTTTGACATTACATTACTTACATAATATGTTGCTAAATGTTAAGCAATCTATCTATCAATTGTTCACGGCTTAAAACTTATGCAGGGTGGCGGCTGCTATTCTGGGTTCGTCCTCAGCCATAAGAATTCAATTTATCCGATGCACCTATTTTCAAACATAACTGACAGAGATGAGTTTCTATAAAGGTGGCAATTTGACAGAATATATACCCAAATTTTTTAAATATCAATCGACTTTTTACCTAAACTCAAGTTTTACTTCAAAAACCCTGAGCTATGATGGAAAAATCTTAGTAACTTATCAAAGTGAAGATTTTACAATTCAAGTTTGGGATATGCAATCTGGACAGCTTATCAATTCTTGGCTAACTGAATCTTCCAAAGCTATTAATTTGACAAAAAGTCTTAATGCTGTAGCAATCACTCCAAATGGAAAAACTCTATTGACTGGTGGAAATATTCTCAAAGCTTGGGATTTAGCAACTGGAAAACAGATTCGTATATTCAGAAGTAGTGGTTGGATATTCTATATAAACATTAGTACTGATAGTCAAATTTTGCTTACTCAAGGAAGTGCTGGTACGATAATTTGGAATTTACAAAGTGGGAAGAAAATCCGCAGATATCTTGGAACATATACTGTAATGTGGGTTATTAGCCCAAATAGTAAAACTGTGGTTGGCGAAGATGGCTTTGATGACAAAATAAAGGTCTGGGATTTAATTACAGGAAAAGAACTACTTATATTAGATAATCATGGTGCGATCGCAGTACGCAAACTTTCCTTTAGTCAAGATGGAAAATTAGTAGCGGGAAGTGGCTATGATGGCATTAAAATTTGGGATTTTGAGACAGGAGAACAAATTCAAAGAGTTGATAAATTTAAAAATGTTCCATTTCATGAGCATCTTGATCATGTCGGGAATTTGATATTCAACTTTAATAATCAAACCTTGTTTAGTTCAGGTAGCGATGGCTTAATTCAAATTTGGGACATAGGTAATGGAAAAAATGTAGGAAAAATCAAGGGCGAAAATGACATTATTGATATAGCAATGAGTAATGATAGTCAAATATTAGTAGGCTTTGGTAGAAATGCTCAAAATCAGCAAACTATTGAGGTATGGAAAACGGACTAATAGTTATTCTCATTCGCTCATACCCAAACATCTAATACAAATTCTGCATGAAGATGCACTGAATTAAAGAACAAACCACATAGACGCGGTAGCGGCTTCCCGCAGGGTAGGCGCAAAGAATACAAAGAAAGAAGAGATATGAAGATTAAACGCAGACTGACATAGAATTGGTATAAACTAGCAATTTAATCAATCCGGCTACTTACTAGCTTTCGGTTCAAAGATTAAATAAGTGCCTCCCAAACCCTCTACAATGGTTCGTGTGTTAGCCTCCAACATTTTTTGATAACTATTGGCATCTCCAATACCATCTGTATAAAGTTCCCTTTCCGAAACTCTGACTTCTGCTGTTTGAGCTATCGATTGAATTAACTGTTTATTAATATTTTTCTCAGCAAAAATAGTTGGGATTTTAGCTTTTTGAATATTTTTAACTAAACTATTTAACTGCCTATCTGTTGGTTGATTTTCAGGATTAATACCAGCCAATACCCCGACTAAAGTCATCCCATAAGCTTTGGCATAATAAGCTAGTGCATTATGACTGATGACTAATTCACGTTTATCACTAGGAATACTAGCAACTCTGGTTTTTATCCAACTATCTAATTGAGTTAATTCACTTTTAATTTGTTTAGTATTTTGATTATAAATTGCCGCATTATTAGGCTCTAGCTTTTTCAGATTATTACTAATGACATCAACCATTTTGATGCCATTTTTCGGATTGTGCCAAATATGGGGGTCTATAACTCTTTTGCCATCTTCAATAAATCTTTGCGGTTTTGGGACTGCTAACTGACTCACAGCTATTTTTGGTGCAGTATTACTACTTGATTTAATAGTTCTGATTAAGCCCGGTTCAAAATTATAGCCATTGTAGAAAATCAGATTAGCTTGGTCGATAGTTTCCTTGTCTGTGGCTTTTGGTTGGTAATTATGAGGGTCTATATCTGGGGGAATTAAACAAGCAAGGTTGACTGTATTTTCAGCAACCTGTTTGATTAAGTCACACAATATACTGGTTGTAGCAACAACTTTGGGTAGATTTTCATCTGCTGTTGTTGTTTGTGTGAAGGTAGTTTTCGTTGCTTGTCTTGTACAACCAACCAAGACAATTAAAACAGTAACACAAGCAGACCGTAACAAAGTATTAAATAGCAACTTATTGAGCATAATCAAGGGCTAGTAGCTTTCCTGAATAAATTTAACAATAATCATTATTCTTAGATAACAGTGAAATATTAAATATTCAGGAATAAGCCATAAACTAAGTAGGCATTGATCAATAAATACTCTGTCTACCTTGTTGTTAAGTAAAAAACAAAATACATAAAGAAAATCTGAGAGTATTTCAGACTTCAGACTTCAGATTTCCTTTGCCCAGATAATTAATTCGCCTTGTTCACCACCTGCTGCAAGAAACTTGCCTTGAGAATGCCAAGCTAAGGTAGAGAACCCGGCGGTAGCACCTGTGAGAATTTGAGATACTTGTGCTGCTTCTGACCACAAACACAATAAACCATCAGCGCCGGCGGAGGCTAATAAGAAGCTGTGGGGTGCAAATGCGATCGCATTAATCACATCCATATGATTAGTTAACACTCGCGCTTCCCAACCTAGAGACTCATCCTCTAACTTTTCCCAAACGACAATACCCTCAACGCTAGAAGAAGCCAGTATAGGCGCACCCAGTTCAGTAGTAGCTTCCGACCATGCCAACTGCCGAATCTTACCAGGAAAGCCACGCATAATCCAGGGGTCGGGGTTGCTCCAGTCCAACACTGTGACGCTGCGATCCATATTACCGGAAGCCAAGTATTTGCTATCAGGCGACCAACCCATAGCTACACTGACAGTTGGCATACTCAGAAAATAAGGTTCTTCATCCCAGTTTTGACTTTCCCAAATCTTGACTCCTTGATAGCCGCTAATTGCTAAATACTGGCCATCACTACGCCAATCTATCCCTAAAACGGAGGAGTTATCAAAATTCAAGGTGACGACTATCTCACCCAAATCGGCATCCCAGACTTGGACGTAACGCCCCAAACTAAAAGCCAGTAAGTTACTAGTATGATTCCAAGCCAACTTATCTACCCAAGCTGGTGCATTTTCTAAGGTGGCGATGAGTTCCTGTTCCCGCCAAATTTTGACTTGTCCATCCTGTCCACCAACGGCTAAAAATTTGCCATCAGCCGAAAAAGCCACACAGTCTACTGATTTACCGCCACCACTTTGCAACTCTATGGCATTGCCATCATTCCATAGCACCACCTCGCCAGCCGCAGATGTCGCCGCGAGAATTTCACCTCCAGGAGACCAAGCTAAGGCTGTGACATAATCTGACAGCATCCCGGAATCATATATAGCAAATTCTGAGGATTGGTTAGTTGTCAAGTTCATTTTTATCTGCGTTTATCCGTGTACCCTTCGGGAAGCCGCGCAAAGCGCGTCTACATCTGCGGTTAATTTTATCTAAATCTAATGCAGAAAATTAGCTGTTTCAATATCAGCCACAGGGTAAGACACAAAGAATTCAAAGAAAAAATGGGGTAGTTCTGAAAAAGAATTACCCCAAATCCAAATTTTAGATGATTACCGCAGTTGATTAAGCAAAGGCGGCAGTTTTCACATCATTATTTGCCAAAATTTCTTGCAATTCTTCAGCATCTACTGTTTCTTTATCAACCAGCATTTGGGCTAACTGATCAAGAATGTGACGGTTGTTGACTAATACTTCTTTGGCGCGGGTGTAGGCTGTATCTACGAGTTTCCGCACTTCTTCGTCAATAGCAGCCGCAGTTTCTTCGGAAAAGTCGCGCTCTGACATGATATCGCGTCCGAGAAACATATTACCTTGTTGACGACCCAGCGCCACAGGCCCCAAGCGATCGCTCATCCCAAAGCGAGTGATCATTTGACGGGCTACTCTTGCTACTTGTTGTAGGTCGTTAGAAGCCCCTGTGGTTACTTCTTCTTCACCAAAGATAATTTCTTCAGCAAGACGACCACCTAATGCCACAGCCATCTGATTTTCCAGATAGGAGCGACTGTATAAACCTGTGTCCATCCGGTCTTCGCTGGGGGTGAACCAAGTTAAACCACCGGCACGACCGCGAGGAATAATACTAATCTTTTGTACTGGGTCATAGTCGGGCATTAATGCACCAACTAAAGCGTGACCAGCTTCGTGATAAGCTACCAAGGTCTTGCGTTTTTCGCTCATTACCCGGTCTTTCTTTTCTGGGCCAGCTAACACGCGATCGATGGCATCATTGATTTCATCCATCGAAATTTCGGTTAAGTTGCGGCGTGCTGCCAAAATTGCCGCTTCGTTGAGCAAGTTAGATAAATCTGCACCTGTGAAACCAGGGGTACGACGCGCGATTTTATCCAAGTCCACATCTTTGGCTAAGGTTTTGCCACGCGCATGAACTTTCAGGATTTCGCTACGTCCGGCGTAGTCGGGACGGTCTACCACAACTTGACGGTCGAAGCGACCAGGACGTAATAAAGCTGCGTCTAATACGTCGGGACGGTTGGTAGCAGCAATGATAATGATACCTGTGTTACCTTCAAAACCATCCATTTCGGTGAGTAACTGGTTGAGGGTTTGTTCCCGTTCATCGTTACCACCGCCTAAACCTGCACCCCGTTGACGACCAACTGCGTCAATTTCATCGATAAAGACGATACAAGGAGCGTTAGATTTAGCTTGTTCAAATAAATCACGGACGCGGGAAGCACCCACACCCACGAACATTTCCACAAATTCGGAACCAGAGATGGAGAAGAAAGGTACACCAGCTTCCCCAGCTACAGCACGAGCCAGTAAGGTTTTACCTGTACCTGGAGGCCCTACTAATAATACTCCTTTAGGAATTTTGGCACCGACTGCGGTAAAGCGATCAGCGTTTTTAAGAAAGTCTACAACTTCATTTAATTCGAGCTTGGCTTGGTCAATACCTGCAACATCACCAAATGTCACCTGAGTTTGAGGTTCCATTTGTACTCTGGCTTTAGATTTACCAAAGTTCATTGCTTGGCTACCGGGGCCACTTTGAGCGCGGCGGAGTAAGAAAAATAAACCAACTAACAGCAGTACAGGGAAAAATAAACTGCTCAGTGCCTTAAACCAAAAGCCTTCGTCGGTTTGAGGCAATACAGAAATATCAACGCCTTTTGAGGTGAGAGTGTTAATCAGGTCGGGGTCGTTGACTAATGTAACTTTAATATTAGTTCCATCCTGAGACTTGACGATCGCTGTAGAACGATCTGCACTCAGCCTAACTTGTGTAACTCTACCTTTTTCAACTTCTTGAATAAATTGACTGTAGCGCCATGTTTGTGTGTTTTGTGGTTGTTTGTCAAAGAATGCTGTTCCCAGCGCAATGACAACAATAAACAGTAGCGCGTACAGCCCCGCATTTCTCCATCTTTTATTCACTGAGGTCTATCTCCTGTATTTTCTGTGCTTTCGCGGAGTGTCTCTGTATGAGAGGGCATTATTAAGAATTATGTTAACTTATTTTAAGGTATCTCAAAATGGTACGGCTGTCATGCTAAAAAGCCTCCTAATTTGTTGAAAATTCGTATGGTAGGGATTATATTGTAGCGACCCTGAAGCTTGCTCAACGGTATGAATGGGGATAATTTGCACCACACTATTAGTGTAGGCGATCGCTTCAAATCCCGTGACTAACTCAGGTGTCCAAGGTTCTTCTCGCACTTGTAGCTGTTGATTTTGCAGCCATTGGATAATTTGCGATCGCCCAATTCCGGGTAAAATCCCTACATATTCGGGCGGTGTCCACCACCTACCATCTTGCCATCCCCAAAGATTGCCAGTGGTGGTTTCTAGCCAATTACCCCCCCCATCAACTAAAATCGCTTCTTGGGCGGCTAAATTCTGCACACTATTTTTCGCTAACCAAGCACCCAAATAATTACCTGTTTTATGAGAAGGCAAGTTGCGGGAAAATTCTGGTTGTGCAATGGCGCATTTCACCCCATGTTGTTGTTTTTCTAATAAATCTGCTGGTAAATTTCTACCAGTTATCCACTCCCTACCATCAGGAAACAAGGTAATTCTGAGAACGGGGAAATGTTGTAAAAGAATTTGTGCGCCTTGATATATGCGCTGCCAATCTGGTTGTTGCCAAGCAAAAACTTGTAAACTGAATTTGAGGCGATCGCAGTGTGACTGCCAGTTGGTTAAACTACTATCGAGGGAATTTTCATAAACCCGCAGCGTAGTAAACACTGTTGCACCATAAAGTAACCCCGGATCGTTAATATCCAATTCCAGGGTTTGGGACTCGATTAATTTGCCGTTATACCAATAAATAGGTTTACCTACCTTCAGATTTTAATACCAATATGACTTAAGTAAACTCTAAGTAGAAGGACTAAATTAAACCTAACTTGAAATTACCGGGTTTCGACACTTCGACAGGCTCAGTGCATCGCTTCGCTCAACCCTCTTCTCGCTGGCTTATTGAGCATTGAGCGTTCGCGTAGCATCTCCCTTGGGGAGAAGTCGAAATGCGTCTTCTAAATAATTGTGTCCACTTAACTTGAAAACACTTTGTTTCGCGCATAGACGCGGTAGCGGCTTCCCGCAGGGTAGGCACAAATGACTATTTTTTTGTGAACAATCAACTTCTCAGCGTCCTCTTGCTTGATAGATAGTGTTTCTCAATTCGGCTAATGAATCATCATCGGCTAAACTTCCTGCTTGTTGGAGAATAATATCTCGACTACTTTGAGAATGTAGCCAGTCATCAATCGCCACCTTTAGAAATCTCCAGTCATCTGCAATCTTGCGCCCTGGAATATTCCCAAGAGCAGCTTGATGCAAAACTGTTTCAATGGGTAGTCGGAGATATGCTGAGGTTTCTTCCAGGGTGAGAACATCTGGGAGTGTGACTTGCTCCATAACCTTATTCTCCAGTTTCCGGTGAGTTTAGCCAATGACCAAATTCTTCTAGAAAGGAATCGTTTAATATTGCTTGGCGAATCTTCTGGGTGAACCGAATCAGTTCGGTGATATTGTGAATGCTGAGTAAAGTGTAAGCTAAAATTTCTTGCGATCGCACCAAATGAGAAATATACGCCCGACTAAAATTTTGACACGCATAACAAGGGCAAGTTTCATCTAATGGTGCAAAATCTTCACGGAACTTAGCATTTTTTAAATTCCAGCGTTCACCTTTGACCATTGCTGTACCATGTCTCGCCCAACGAGTCGGGATGACGCAATCAAATAAATCTACACCAGAAGCGATCGCGATCGCCATTTCTCGGTAAGTCCCCACACCCATCAAATAACGGGGCTTTTCTGGTGGTAATAATGGTGCAGTAGCTTGGACAATTTGAGCCATTAATTCTGCGGGTTCGCCCACACTCACACCACCAATAGCATATCCAGGCAAATCTAATTTAGCCAACTCTACAGCCGCTTGGGAACGCAAATCTAAATACACGCCCCCTTGCACAATTCCAAATAATGCCTGATCTTGACGTTTATGGGCGACTATACAACGTTCTAGCCAACGGTAAGTCCTTTGAGTAGCCGTTTCTACCTCTTGGCGAGTGGCGGGGTAAGGCGGACATTCATCAAATGCCATAATCACATCCGCCCCTAAAGTATTCTGAATCTCTATGGAACGTTCTGGTGTTAAATTGATAATCTGCCCATCGTGAGGCGACCGGAATGTTACACCCTCTTCCGTAATTTTCCGCATCTCACTCAAGCTGAATACTTGAAACCCACCAGAATCAGTGAGCATCGGCCCATCCCAGCCCATAAACTTATGCAAGCCACCACCGCCTGCGACAATTGCTTCCCCTGGTTGCAAATGCAAGTGATAAGTATTAGATAAGACCATCTGTGCGCCAGTATCTTTCAACTGGGCAGGTGTGACTGTTTTGACATTAGCTAATGTCCCCACAGGCATAAATCTGGGGGTTTCCACAGCACCGTGCGGCGTTAAGAATATCCCGGCTCTGGCTTTTGTTTGACTACAACGAGCTAAGGATTGAAAAGAAAAATTATCGCTCAAAGTAAAAATTAGATAACTATACTAAGTGATTGTCATTTGTCCTTGGTTATAGCAATTATTAATCGTCTTGGTTTATGTGAGCGCAAAACTTTGTGCCTCTACTAATAACAGATGACAAATGACAGATGACAATTCTAAAACGAATCAGTGCAGTCATCATCCATTTCTGCATCCCATTTAGCAGAGAGTACTTGTTCCATCATGGCTTCGATGGCGCTGACATTAAAGGTTTTCTCTCGACGCTCTTGGATAGGGGTAGTGAGGGGTATTAAGCGCAGACACATTCCTTCTTGCATCAAATCAAAGCAAGTTTCTTGTTGGGATAACTGCTTTAATTCAATATAATCAAAACTATACACGTTTAAATAAAGCGCACTGTTAGCTACTAAAGTAGAACGCTGGGGATTTGCAAAAACTTCTATGACATCTCCTTCACCCTCGCTGACTACCTGCTCTCCGTGGGTGTACATATAGTGAACTCGACCTAAATCAGAAAGTAATCGCCGCATGTCGAGTTTATTCACAATCACGCCCGTGTCAACAATGCACGGAGCCGGTATCCTGGTATCGGGTAGATGATGACTCATAGGAAATTTAAAGAGAGGAAAAAGATGAGAACGCAGCTAAAAAAAACTTAAATTAATAGCTTAATTAGTTCCCTACATTTAAAAAATATCAATTTTGTGGTGCGATCGCTTCAATACTCTCGATCTAATTTGTAAGCTAATGAATACACAAAATTCCGCACTAGCTTTACGTTGTTAAATTTATTTTTTTATGTTATCATTGCAAGCCAAAAAATTTAGCTTAACGAGTCCAGCATAACAAAATTTTTCAGATGAGTCTGTAAACTAATAGCTATCTTATCCAAAGCTTTAAACTTATTTACTAGTGGTTGTACCACAGTAATCAATATTATCCCTGAAATATTTCTGAATAAAAGTAACTAAAATGACAAAAACTTTTCAGTGGTGTAAAACATTACTGTATAACTTAATAGCTAGTGCCATATTTTATAGTACTGTGCCTTTTCCTAACATTAATGGCTTAGATTTTCAGGAGGTATCTCGCTTTGCACCACTAGTAGGATTAGTAATTGGAGGAATTTTAGGTCTATTTGACACTGGTATGAGTTATTTGAGTCTTCCAGTATTAACTCGCACTGCTTTAGTTATTTGTGCTGGGATTGCTTTGACTGGAGGATTACACTTAGATGGTGCAATGGATACATCGGATGGTTTAGCAGTAGGCAATCCCGAAAGGCGGTTGGAAGTAATGACAGATAGTGCCACTGGTGCGTTTGGGGCAATGACAGCGATCGCCATAGTATTATTAAAAACCGTAGCCTTAACAGAAATTGAAACTCACCGTTGGTTAATCTTAATGGCAGCTTGCGGTTGGGGAAGGTGGGGACAACAACTAGCAATCTGGCGATATCCTTACCTTAAACCCACTGGTAAAGGTGCATTTCACAAAGCAGCCATTCGTTCCTATAAAGATGTGATTCCGGGATTGCTGTTACTGTTGAGTATGAGTGGTTTACTGTGGTTGATAGATAGCCAAAACCTATTTCTCCCACTCACAATGATACTAGCTGGCAGTGCGATCGCCTTTCTCACAGGTCTATGGTTTAATCACAAATTAGGCGGACACACAGGCGATACCTACGGCGCAGTCGTTGAGTGGACAGAAGCCTTATTTCTCTGTGTGTTAACCGGTTTTTAGAGAGAAAGAGGCAATCTAACTACTCAGCACTTTACTTAATTGGTTGCAATTTTGTCACCTTCAGTTTAAAGTTTCCCACGCCAGTTTCCCCAAAAGAGCGAACGCGGATAATATATATTCCTGTTTCGTTGATGCGGGTAAATAACAGGGAGTTACTTGTACCATCGGGGCCATCATCATTTTCTGCCACCGTTGAACCATCTGGGGCTAACAGCGTAATAATGCAGTCAAAATTTTCGGAAGATAAATCAACTGCCAGGTTATCACCTTTATTCAATTTAACTGTATAGTCACGGGCGAATCCACCCTGTCCTGTGGGTATATCTTTTTCCGAGAGTGTATCGGAAAGTTCTGTCAAATTAGTTAACGGAATTGGACTGTACAACTTGCTTTGGGCGAATGCTGTTGTTGCACTGATACTAATTGTCAGAAAAATCGTAGGAACAGTGATGAATTTTTTAAAACTTGCTGCAAAAGCTTTACTCATAATTTCGGGCTGTGTTGCCATACACAAGGTATTCGCTTAATTATAGATTTGTCAGATATAACTCGCCTATGAACTAGTATGTTGGTCTTTGATAGCGATCGCAACCGCCGCTAACCCCAACACTGTAATTCCCGACTGGCGAAGTGTTTGTACGGCAGATTTGGTAGTTGCACCAGTAGTGTAAATATCATCGATTAACAACACTGGAGTACTGGGACAGTGACGGCGAAATTCTTTACCGACAGCAAAGGCTTCAGCTAAGTTTTTTTCGCGTTCAGATACCGATAGCCCAAACTGCGCTTGAGTTTCTCGCACCCTTTCTAAACCATTTAGATTTAATTTTAACTTAGTTGTCTGACAGAAACTTTCGGCGATTAACGCAGCTTGATTATAACCACGTTGCTTTTGCTTTTGCGGGTGCATGGGTATAGGTATAACCAACAGTTGGTTATGACGTTGAGGTGAGTTTAATAACCATGCCTCACCTAACCATGTACCTAAGATACGGGCAATATTTGGTTGGTTTTCATATTTCATTACTGCGATCGCTCTTTTGAGGCTACCACCATACGCACCCCACCCAAATATCGGTATTTCACCTTGCCATGATGCACTAGGGTTTTTTTGACCGCAGTTGTGTAACTGTCTAGCACAGTATACACACAAAGTATTAGCTGTACTTCGCTGACACAAAGGACAATGGGACTGTAAAAACAGGTTCAGAAAATCTTGAAAATGATTCTGCCAACTGGCCATGAAAATTAGTCTAGATATTTCACATATACACGATCGCAACGTGCAGTTTCCACACCCGTTTCTGGTTGATAACCATTACTTTCGTATAACTTCACGGCTTCTACTAATATGCTGGCTGTTTCAATCCAAATTTGCTGAAAACCACGATTAGCGATCGCTGCTTCTAGTTGTTGTAACAAATATTTCCCCAAACCGATACCGCGGACACTTGGTAAAAGATACATTTTGCGGATTTCTACAGCTTTTTTTCCACGGTTTATGGGGTAATATGCCCCAGTACCCACTATCTGGCTTTGGTGTTCAATTACCCAAAATTCACCGCCTGTTGCTAAGTAATATTCCTCAACTTGCAATACATCTCGGTCGGCAGCGTTGGGTTCCCAACCCAACCCGTATTCTGATAATACATAACTGATGACTGCGGCCGCCCTGGTGCGATCGCCCTTTTCCCAGTTACGAATTAAGAAATCTCGATAATGTTCTCTCATTCCGATATGTGGGTTAGGTTGAACAGAAAAATTTTCTGGATATATACCCAATTTACCCACTAGATAGCTATTCTGTCCGAAATAATCTCAGGGTTTACTCTTAAATTTACCAGGACTGACGCACAAAGATGGTCGTTAAGTTAAATAGTCAGACGAAAAAGCAAGGGTTTGGGCAAAGTTATGGAGGTGTAGATGTTCACCCTGACACACTCTACACCCTCACACGCATTCTTAACAAATAACCTTTGTGCGTCAGTCCTGCCTGTCAAACCTCAGACTTTTCGTATTTATGCCCTACTCCATTTTTCTCCTCTACTTCAGAAAAATGTCTGTTTTGCAGAACTTCTGTAGCTTTGTCTGCTGGCATTGGTTTATAGAAGAAGTAACCTTGGACATCCTCACAATTAATAGATTTTAAGAAATCTAGTTCTTCTTGCTTTTCTACACCTTCAGCCGTAAGTCTTAACCCTAAACTACGCCCCAAAGTTACAATTGCTTTAACGATATGAGCTACGCGGACATCTGTGGTTAGCTCTTGAATAAAGGAGCGATCAATTTTTAGGTTATGTAGTGGTAGAAGTTGCAGCCGTGAAAGTGAAGAGTGTCCGGTGCCGAAGTCATCAATGGAAAGATGAACCCCCATTAATTCTAATTTTTGTAAAACATTTCTGGTAAATTCTAAATCGGCGATCGCTGTTGATTCGGTAATTTCCAACTCCAGAAAATGTGGCTCTAATCCTGTCTCCGCTAGAATTTTAGCCACATCTTCTACCAGCGTAGCTTGCCGAAACTGTTTAGGTGAAAGATTTACAGCCACCGTCAAAGGCGGCAAACCTGCTGCTTGCCAGGCTTTATTTTGTATACAAGCTGTGCGTAATACCCACGTACCAATTGGTATAATTAATCCACTTTCTTCAGCCAAGGGGATAAATATATTTGGTGCAACTAGTCCCATCTCTGGGTTTTTCCAGCGCACCAAAGCCTCCATACCAGTAATTTTGCCAGTAACAATGTTGACACGAGGCTGATAATATACCGTCAATTCTTGTCTGTCTACGGCATAACGCAAACTTTTCTCTAAATTGAGCAGTTCTGGAGTTTTGGCACTGAGAGTAGTGGTATAAAACTGATAATTATTTCTGCCTTCATCCTTGGCATAATATAGCGCCGCATCTGCATGTTGAATTAAGGTTTCCACATCATGGCTATGTGCATCAAAAACAGATATACCGATACTCGCACTGATATAAAGTTCATGGCCATCAAGACAGAAAATCTTTTCTAAGGTTTGTAGAATTTTTTGGGCTACTTGAGCGACTTCATCAAGGTAATTAATATGCGGCAGCAAAATTGTAAATTCGTCTCCTCCCCAACGAGCGACAGTATCTCCTTCTCTGAGAGATTCTTTGAGCCTTTGCGCCACCATTTGTAATAATCTGTCACCAATGGTATGCCCTAACGTATCATTAATCACTTTGAAGCGATCTAAATCCAGAAACAGTACTGCTAAACTCTCACGATTGCGTGTGGCGTTGGTTAAAGTTTTGGCCAAGATTTCATTAAAAAAGAAACGGTTGGGTAATCCTGTCAGCATATCGTGGAGTGCTTGGTAGCGGATTTTCTCTTCTACTTGTTGACGCTGCCAAGCACCACTAATACTAGCTGCCATTGTTAACAGTGTTGATTCCTCATGTCTTGACCATGTACGCTCATGAGTACAGTCGGCTAAACCAATACAACCCCAAAATTCATCTTCTAGGCGCAAGGGAACTAAAAGCAAGGATTTAATTTCATCTCTGGCCAATAGCTTTTGTTCTGCTACCGGAAATTCTTGGATACTACCACTAATAGATTTTCCACCAGAGAGTGTGGCATACCAACGTGCTAGTTCTGAAGCTTGATACAGCTGATTTTGCCAGTGAAAACGAGAAGCGGCCAAGTGAGTTCTTTTCCATGCAAATTGCAAGCTAAGAGCCATTTCGCCTGTATCTGAATGGTAATGGTTTTTAAATAAATAGGCACGATCTGCTTTGGCAGCTTCTCCCAGTACCGCCAAAGCCTTATCTATGCCAGTTTCGTAATTCATTTCCACTAGCAAATAGTTAGCAGCCTCGGCTACTGCTTGCAATAGGCGATCGCGTTGACGCAATTCTGCTTCTGCTTGCTTCTGTTCTGTAATATCCCTAACAATAAAAGTTCTAATTAAGTCGCTTTCAGGTAAGTAGTGAATAAATTGTTCAAATACTTCTTGATCAACCGTGATTTCACGGGAAAAAGAGTTTAGCTGGTGATCTTCCAAGGCATTAAGTAACCCCGTCAGTACAGGATGCTTGTTACCGATTTCTCGAATCTTGGGAAATTTCGCAGATGCTGCTGGATTGAGATAGGTGATTGTTCCCCCTAAATCCATCTCAATAATTGGGTTAGGGATGAGTTCTGGAAAGGATGCTAGGCGTGCTAGTGCAGTTTCACTGGCCGCCTCAAAGTTAGGATCAACAGCTAAGGTGGGAAAAGGATTGGCTGCATGAGCCTGCTCTAAGAGAAAATCTGATATGTTGTCAATATCAACGCTTTCGGAAAAAGCTTTTTCCGAAATATGAGAAATTGCATAGTATTTGGCTTGGACTTGATTATTGCCAAAGGCAATCACATCTCCATGCTGAAGATTATGGGAGACGCATTTCATTCCATTGACATATAAGCCATTAGTACTAGACTTACCTTTAAAGTTGCCATCAATAATCCGAAAACCATACTGGTCAGTTTCTGGAAGAGTCACACGCAGTAAAATGGCATGTTGTCTAGATACGGAACGCGATCGCAACACAATCGCATTTCGGGAATCTCGACCAATGGAATAAGTGGTTTCTTGTAGTGGGATGGTTCTTTGCCCTTGTAAGTCTTGGACGACCAACAGGTGACGTATTTTTTCCCACTCATTTCCTGGCATTGCTCTTCCTCAAAATCTCGTATCCTGGATTGAATGTTGAAAAATCTTACTTGTAGTCACTTGCTTTTTGTTGAATACTTTCTCAAGTATCTAGGATAAAACAAACGTATCCTATTTTACATAGTAAAAATACGTATTTTATTGAGTAAAACAAATTTACCTTACTTTAAGGTTGGAGTCGCCAGCTAGTTAAATTAAACTTATCGCAGTAATATACTTAGTAAAATCACTTAAATAGAAATTAAAGAATAATTGTCCTTTATTTTCTGAGCAAATAATTGTTTTCTTAACCATAACAAACTGATTCATCTTGACATACTTATCAGAGATTTGCCAGTTTAATTATTTTTCTCTTGAAAACCTCCCGCATAGTTAATTACACAGATGGTTTTATAGATTTTATGAGTTCCATAAGCAACACCACTAACTTTAAATGCAGAGTTAAAGATATTGGTGCGATGACCGCGTGATGGGACTCCATCATCGATAATTAATTGCATAACAATATCTTGGGCTGTATTTGGGCCGTAGCTGATATTTTCAGCCGCAGTCATCTGCCATTTACCATAGCGATTCAGGCGCTCAAAAGGACTGCTGGCATCACTACCATAATGACCTATAGTACCTTTATTACCTTGGTCTTTAACATGAGCTTTTGCCGCTAAAGACATTCCTTTAGATATGCTTAATGCTCCCACAGGAGTTGCTGTTTTCAGAAATGCGATCGCCTCATCAACAGCTTTACTTCCTTCTTGGGTAATTAAGTAAGAATTGGAGGACAATCTAACACGTTTACCCTGAAAATTTTTTCTATAATTTGTCAAAATTGGTATATATGATTGAGGATTTTGTCTAACTTTATTCGTCTCACTAATCACTTGTTGTTCTACAAGTGATAGATAATCTGACTTTGCCAGTAAATATATGCTAGATTTTTCCTCTAAAATTAAATCTGATTTTGCTAAAGATAAACTAGGTTTAAAGATTTGAGTATAACAAAAAGTAATTAAAATGCTGAGTATTAAGTACGATAATTTCATGTGTTTATTAATAACTGCATAGATTCTATATATAAAGTACTTTTTATGACCTGTCACCCTCAAAGATATCTAATAAGCTAAGTATAATAAATGATTGATATTACTGAGATGAAATTTTAATCACTGGTGTGGGAAAGCATTCGTGACAGTTCCTGCTGGGGAAACCTCTTTCTGTGAACTGCGATGTTCCCACTGCGCTAACATCACAACACTGGCTCCTCAGCACTCAGTAATTTGCCATCGTTTAAGGCTTACCTTGGATAATTCGGGAATTACGCCAAACTTACATCTGAGTTTGGCGGCAGTCTAATTGGCAAATCAGGTAAAGTAAAGATAAGTAAAGAAAGTGCTTAAATCATTAATGGCAGCTCTACCCTTACAAGAAATTTCTACTCAGTTAGAAAGTTCAAATTTACGCGATCGCATGGTTGCACTTGCCAGTCTGCGCGATGTCCCTGCTGAAGATGCAGTACCGTTAATTAAAAAAGTCTTAGATGACGATTCCCTACAACTGCGTTCTATGGCTATCTTTGCCTTGGGAGTCAAGCAAACTGACGAATGCTACGCTATTTTGGTCAGAATTTTGCAAACTGACCCAGATTATGGCATTCGTGCTGATGCGGCTGGTGCATTGGGCTATTTAGGTGATACCAGAGCATTTGAAGCATTAGCTAGGGCATTTTATGAAGATACTGATTGGCTAGTCCGCTTTAGTGCAGCTGTCGCTTTAGGCAATCTGAAAGATCCACGCGCCCGTCAAATTCTCTTACAGGCTTTGGATAGTAGTGAAGCGGTTTTACAAGAAGCCGCGATTTCTGCACTAGGCGAAATTGGCGACTTAGAAGCAGTTGATAGTATTCTCAAATTTGCTCAATCAGATGATTGGTTCGTTAGACAAAGACTGGCAGAAGCCCTAGGGAATCTTCCCACGCCTAAGAGTATCTCCGCTTTAAAATATTTAGAGAAAGATAGCCATCCTAACGTTGCCGAAGCAGCAAGAATCGGCCTCAAGCGAATTGAAGAAAAAGGCAAGCAAACATAAAATTTCCTTCTCCTGCTACCTTTTAATAATAAGAGGGACTTTTAGTATTTCGATGCAGGGTAATTTAATTCATGAATATTGAAGAGTTTTTTGAATTAAGTGCTGGTAAATGGTTTTCACACCGCACTAGCCATCACTTAGCATTTAAACAGTCTGAAGATGGCAAATCAGATATTGTAATTGAGATGTTGGCAGCAGATCATCCCGAAGTGATCAAACTGTGTCAACAGTACGAAGTGAACCCCAGTGAAGCTACCTGTGGTGCAAGAGTCACCTGGAACGGCACGATGGAATGGGATGAAGAAAAACACACAGGTTCAACGGTGCTAGTTACTGTACCCGATGCTGATAATCCCAGTGAAGGTAAATTACTGCGCGAGATGGGTTATGCCGAAAAAGCCCCTGTCGCCGGACGTTACAAGATGGGTAGTGATGACGCATTAACTTTAACCACAGAATACGAAACTATGTGGTCTGAAGAACGCCTGTGGTTTGCCAGTCCCAATCTAAGAATGCGCGTGAGTATTCTCAAACGTTTTGGGGGCTTTAGTATGGCTTCCTTTACTTCAGAAATTCGGATGGGTGGTGCTTCAGCTGCGGCAAAAGCAGCAGAAGTTAGTAATTCAGCTTCATAAAAAAGTAGAGACGTGTGATGTTGCACGTCTCTCTTTTTCTGACTGGAATCTCTATGAATGTCATATTTTTGATGAAAACCGAATTTTTAAGCCATAATTTTTACTTTTGGATCGCTCGCAATGCTTTCAGAGACAATCCATATTTTTGATTTTGTTCGTCAATAAAGTCTTCTAAACTCGAAAATTGTCCTCTTTCAAAATCATCAAGCCCGCATTGAATTCCCTTTAAAGCCTCAAAAAAATCAGGCTCTCCTAGACTAGCTATAGCAAATTAATACTTAATATCAGGTTAAATCCTTACATAGTCTGGGATTCAGGAGTAATAAAGTAAATTTTTATTAAATCATTGTTTTTATATTAGCGAAACCTTGTTATATCAATCATTTGAGCCATTTTTTAGTGTTAATTTATCAACCCAAGTCTGGGAGAGCCAAAAATCATTATCATCCAAACTCAGCCCCAAAGTCAGAACGGCGATCGCCATTTGCGAAATATCTTGTCCGTTGCTTTCAGCACGCTGTCTCAGCAGCGCCTCAATTTTCGGTGGCAAATCGAGTGTAATGGACATTGTTGATTTTTCTTCAGTGATAATGGTTTTATTATAGCGATTGCCTTCTTAAACTTGAGGAGCGAGCGCTCCTAGCGGGGTGGGCTACTATCAATTTAGTCAGTAGGTAATGATGTTTAAATTTGGAGTAAGTTAGCGATCGCCTGTGGTAATGGCAAAATAATGATAATTAATAAAGCCATTGCCATTAATCCCAAAATGTCGCGTCCATTATCCAATTCGCTGACATCATTTAATGCTGGTTCATCAACTAGTGGCATAAATAATAAAATTATTGCCCAAACAAAAAATTCTGACTGTACCAAAGACAGTAATAGCAGTAACAACCGCGCTATTTGACCAATCATCATAGCGGTGCGTTGCCCAAACATTGCATGAACAATGTGACCGCCGTCAAGTTGTCCCACAGGCATTAAATTTAAGGCTGTGACAATTAATCCTAAAAAACCAGCCACGGCCAAAGGATGTAAATCAATAGCAGACTTAGCAGTGAGTTGACTGCCTAATGCTAACTTGGCAAGCAATGCTAATAAAATAGAATATTTCGGATTCAGAGCATCAGGATTGAGAATACCCATTTTTTCACTTATTGGGACGATTTCAGAATGAGCTAAACCCCAAATTAAAATCGGTAAGGTTGCGATAAATCCGGCAATTGGCCCAGCAATACTGACATCAAATAAAGCTTTTCGGTTAGGAATTGGACTACGCATTTGAATAAATGCACCAAAAGTCCCCAAGAAGAAAGGCATGGGGATAAAATATGGCAGAGTTGAGCGAATTCTGTAGAACTTAGCCGTCAAGTAATGACCCAGTTCGTGAATGCCTAAAATCGTGATTAACCCCAAGGAATATGGCAATCCTTCTAGTAAACTATAGGGGTTAGATTGTAATGTTGTTAGTTCAACCCCAGATATTCTAGCTCCCACAAATGTGGTCGTGAAAAGAGTTGTAATTAATAGTAAAAGTGCCAATCCTGGCCTAGTTAATTTTTCGGTTTTGTTTTGATTAACTGCTGAAGCAGCTTGTGAGTTAGGCACTAAGACAAAAAAGGGCTTACCATTTATGCCTTCTTGAAAGATGAGCAAAAAGCGATCGCCAAATTGTGATTCGACGTTAGCCTTAATCCGCTGGTACGCTTGCTGTGGTGTAGTTCGTAACTGTCCACGACAGATAATCGCTTGGGGTCGATACTCAAGATTTTGAATATAGTATACAGACCAGGGAAAACAATTTCGCAGCTGGCTTTCTTCGGTAGGTTCAATGGGACGCACTGGTACTGGTTCTGCGGTAGGATGGATAACCGATTCTGGTTTGGGAGTTTGGGGTTCAGTTTGCTTGTCTGTTGACGCTGTTCGTCCCCATTGAAATAACAGCCAGTATAACAAAAGGCAAACAATAGAAGAACCGAGAATCAGTGATGGTGGCGGCGGTTGTTTAATGCCATATCTGGCTGTCCATCCAGTCAACAGTAATGCTGGTGTCATTAACACTAGCCATAACAACCAAACAGGTGTATGTGTAATGCCAATCGCACTGCGTTGCACCATCAAATAAGTAGCTATTCCTAGGAGGAGGAGAAACCAAAAAGTCATGTTTTCTTTAATAATTTGGAAAAATATCCCGCCAGTAGTGTCAGCACCACAGTCATCACTACAAAGCAGAATCTCAAACCCCAATTTTTAACAATAGTTAACTATTAAGGCAGAATTTTCTTAGTAACAATTTGTTCAATCATGACCACAGATGAATAGCACAAAAGCTAATAAAACCACTGTTGGACAATCTCAAGCTGAAAATTGGATCAGCAGTTCAACTCTGTGATTAAATTTTTACCACTCCTCATTTTCGTATAGTTTTTCTCATGGGTTCCTTACCTCAACCACCCGGTCATCATGCTAAAGCACCACGGCCTGTACTTGAAAGCATTTTTGCTTTTGTGCCAAATCGGGACACATTAGGAGGAACCTCCTATTTCATTGTAAGAAATGAAGGGAATATCCTCATCGATTGTCCAGCGTTAGAACAAATAAATCTGGATTTTTTGCGATCGCATGGGGGTGTACGCTGGCTAGTGATTACCCACCGTGGTGCCATTGGCAAAACCCCAGAACTCCAGCAAGCTTTGGGTTGTGAGGTGATCATTCAAGAACAAGAAGCGTATTTATTACCTAATTTAAACGTTACGACCTTTACCCAAGAAATTATTCTTACTTCCACAACCCAAATTATTTGGACACCAGGACATTCCCCTGGTTCCGCTTGCCTTTATGACAGCACATTCGGCGGTGTTTTATTTTCTGGTCGGCATTTATTACCCAATCAACAAGGTGAACCAGTACCATTACGCACCGCTAAAACCTTTCACTGGCCTCGACAAATTAAAAATGTTCAATCTTTACTAAAATGCTTTACCCCAGACACCCTTGAGTATATTTGTCCGGGTGCGAATACAGGTTTTCTGAGAGGTAAGCGTGTAATAGACCAAGCATACCAGCGTTTAGCAGCCTTGGATTTCTCCGACTTGTTGCAGGTACAACCGATTTTATAAGGGAGTAGGAAGTGGTGTGTGGGGAGTAGGAAGGAGAAAGTTTTTGCTCAAAGGCTGAGTAAAAACTTTCATGTTAACTTTTTCTCTCTTATCTCCCTTATCTCCCTTGTCTCCCTTGTCTCCCTTCTCCCATTTCCAGGCAGATTGTAAAAAACCTAAATTCTTTCTCTACTCCCTACTCCCCACAACTAAAGGATTCTGTGCCAATATCTCGACTGCGGCTTGATATTGGGAATCTGCTTCTGTGGCGAGTTGATCGCGGGTAATGGGTTGTTGGGTAACTATTTTATCTGGCTTAATTCCAAGTTTATTAATATCTCGATGTTGGGGAGTTTCATATTTAGCAATTGTGACTGCTAAACCAGAACCATCTGACAGTTCAAATAAAGATTGAATTAAGCCTTTACCAAATGTAGTTTCGCCTACTAATTGGGCGCGGCCATTATCTTGCAATGCGCCAGCCAGAATTTCACTAGCACTAGCAGTTCCTTGATTGACGAGAATTACTAAGGGGTCTTTTGTGAGTGCTGGGCCAAAGGCTTCAAAACTGCCTTGAATACCTTGACGATTCACCGTGTAGACAATGGTGCCAGAATCTAACCACAGCCGGGCAATTTCCACGCCAGCCTGTAAAAGTCCCCCTGGATTATTGCGTAAATCTAAAATATAGGCAGCAGCGCCTTTTTTCTCTAGACTATTAATAGCATGTGCCAACTCTGTAGAGGCATTGGCGTTAAATTGAGTCAGACGAAGATAGCCAATGGATGTGCCTTGAGAAGAAGTACGCAATTTGGCAATAACTGGGTTAAGTTCAATGCGATCGCGCACAATACTAACTTCTCGCTGTGCTTCGCCATCACGCTCAATCAACAGCGTTACTAAACTGCCAATAGGGCCGCGCATCCTGGCTGCTGCTTCATCCAAGGTTAAATTCTCTGTGGAAAATCCTTCAATTTTGAGAATGCGATCGCGCGGTCTAATGCCGGCTTTCTCGGCTGGTGAACCTTCAATCGGCGAAACCACCTCTAATTGACCTGTTTGGGGATTGAGGGCGATTTGCAACCCAACTCCAGTTAATTCTCCAGAAGTATTAACCTGCAAGCTACGGTACTGTTCTGGATCTAAAAAACGGGTAAAAGGATCATCTAAACTCTTGAGCATGGATTGAATCGCCGTGTAAGCAGCTTCTTTGTTAGTCAAAGGCTTCTCTAAGGCTTTTTGTCTAACGGTCGCCCAGTTTTGATGATTAAATGTGTCGTCTAAATAAGTGCGATTGACAATGCGCCAAACTTCTGAAACTAGCTTTTGTTCACCGGTCAATGCTGTTGCACCTGGGATAACCCCGCCAATCGCCAAACAAAATGCCAAAAATAGTGACAAAACCACCCGAAAAACGTACTTTTCCATGAACCCCATTCTCAATTCCACCTGAACCCAAATTGTATCGAACTGCCCAGTTCTCTCGTTGTTGATGAAATCTATCTCTCGACTATGTTACTTTTTTTATAGAAGTAGTGCATTGCTCTCATCAAATTGTTAAGGCAATCTATGAGTACACAAGGCACTCTACAAACGATAAAATCTACTTTGGAACTGGCATTTTAAGTGTTTGGTTGCAAAGAGAACGCCATATATTTCATATTTACAGAGTGTTAAGTTGCTGAAAACGCTCATCACTCTGAAAGCAAAAAAACCAAACAAACAACCTTTTTGTGAAAATCCCAAAATTGCCAATTGGGAGATTTATCAACCGCAACCGATTTTTTAGGAACTTGAGATTGTATGGCCAACGTTTACGACTGGTTTGAGGAACGCTTGGAAATTCAGGCGCTTGCTGAAGACGTAACAAGCAAGTACGTACCTCCCCACGTCAACATCTTTTACTGTCTAGGTGGAATTACTCTCGTCTGCTTTCTCATCCAGTTTGCTACTGGATTTGCCATGACGTTCTACTACAGACCAACAGTTACAGAAGCTTATGCTTCTGTACAGTACATCATGAACGAAGTAAACTTCGGTTGGCTGATTCGCTCCATCCACCGTTGGTCTGCCAGCATGATGGTGTTAATGATGATTCTGCACGTTTTCCGGGTTTACTTGACTGGTGGTTTTAAAAAGCCCCGTGAATTAACCTGGGTAAGTGGTGTCATCATGGCTGTGATCACCGTTTCCTTTGGAGTGACTGGCTACTCTTTGCCTTGGGATCAGGTAGGGTACTGGGCTGTGAAAATCGTGAGTGGTGTACCAGAAGCGATTCCTGTTGTTGGGACATTGATTTCTGATTTGTTGCGCGGTGGTTCTAGTGTTGGTCAAGGAACATTAACTCGTTACTACAGCGCCCACACCTTTGTTCTACCTTGGCTAATTGCAGTCTTCATGCTGTTCCACTTCTTGATGATTCGCAAACAAGGCATTTCCGGGCCTTTGTAATTTCATTGTTGGTTCAGCCAAAATGTGAACAGGCATTAGCTATTTCCAGACAAATTTGTTTGTTTTAAACTGATGAACAATTAGATATGGCACATCAGCAAAAAATCACAGACAGTTTGACTAAGAAATAATGGCTATTCCCCTGTCTGACAAGACTGGGGTAGCCTCAAAGCAAATGGCTAACATCAATGCCTTAACTGAAATTCAGCAGGAGAACGCATTTAAAAATGGCAACACAGAAAAAACCCGATCTGAGCGATCCTATCTTAAGAGCCAAGCTCGCTAAGGGAATGGGTCACAACTATTATGGTGAACCCGCTTGGCCCAATGACCTACTTTATGTATTCCCAATTGTAATCATGGGATCTTTCGCTTGTATTGTGGCTCTAGCTGTACTAGATCCAGCAATGACAGGTGAACCAGCAGATCCTTTCGCTACACCATTGGAAATTCTGCCAGAGTGGTACTTGTACCCTGTATTCCAAATTTTGCGATCGCTTCCTAACAAATTGTTGGGAGTTCTCGCAATGGCTTCCGTACCCCTGGGACTAATTCTGGTTCCCTTTATTGAGAACGTGAATAAGTTCCAAAACCCCTTCCGTCGTCCAGTTGCAACTACAGTATTTCTGTTTGGCACTTTGGTAACTTTGTGGTTGGGTATTGGCGCAGCTTTACCTTTAGACAAATCCTTGACCTTGGGACTTTTCTAAATTAGATTAGTTACCAAAAATTGCTTTGACGCTTGTGTAAGTTTGATTAGTATGTAAAAGGGTGTGAGTGGTGGCTAAAACCACTCATACTCTCTGAAATATGCTAGTTAAACAAATAACAAGCGTCAATTTTAGTAATCTAGTACAACAATGAAAAAGGCAAAAGTCAAAAGGCAAAAGGAAGAATAGTGATACCAAGCTTTTTAGCAATTTCTGAGGGTCTGTTTATTTACGCCGAACTGTACTAGGCAGTACCTGAGATTTTTGGGGTATACAGCAAAGCAGATTTTAGGAAATTTAACTTTGTCCTGTGACATCACAGCTATACCTAAGCTAAAAATCTCCCAAATTCAACCAGTCAAAACATTTTTTATTTAATACTTAAGTCAAGGTCAATGCTGATAATGGTGGAGCGCGACCATCTGACTGTCAGGAGCGAACTTCCGCTCTTAAATAAAGTTCAACAATGGTTTGAGCAGTTTTGTCTCAAATATCTATGTCAACGTGGTTGGACAGAAAACCAACTATATCGCCTGAATTTAGCGTTAGCAGAGGGCTTTACCAACGCAGTTCGCCATGCTCATAAGACTTTACCACTGGAAACAACCATAGATATTGAACTGAGTCTATGGGTTGACCGAATGGAAATTAGAATATGGGATCATGGCCAGCCTTTTAATCCTGATGAAGTCGTCGAGCCGGAACTCGGTAAGCCACAAGAAGGCGGTTATGGCTGGTTCTTGTTGAGGCGTTTAACTGATCGGGTGGTTTATGAGCGTAGTGCGGATGAGCGAAATTGTCTGTTAATTATTGAGTACAGTCGCCAATAAATTCCAATGGTGAAAGATAAGGGAATTTAAGGGCAAATACAAAATTCGTGTATAAAAAATATACACAGTTTAGTAAAGTCAGCATACGATTTTTAGTGACACTTTTGCTAAGATTTGGCAGCAGCTTAAAGATAATTCAGGCTGCAATAAAGTGGAACTTGTATCAATAAAAACTTAAATGCTGACTGATTTAACAGAAGAAAAACCACAAGGGGTTAACAAAGTTAACACAACTCCTCACCATTTTTTCGTTTTTATCGAAGTGTTTGGTTGTGAAGGCGGGATTCAGTCTTATGTCAAAGATATTTTTCAGGCTTATACAGAGTTAAATGCAGGTTACAAGACAGATGTCTTTGTTTTGCGAGATAGTCTAGACTGTGCCAATCCTTTTGCGTCTGAGAGTGTAAAATTTCATTATTTTAAAAATAAGTCGCCGCAAATCGGCAGAATGGCGATGGCTGGGGCTTTATTAAAGTTTCTCTTACAAAAACGCCCCCAACGTGTATTTTGTGGTCATATTAAACTTGCCGTCTTAATCCAAACTCTTTGTCAGCCGTTAGGTATTCCCTACACAGTCCTCACCTACGGTAAAGAAGTCTGGGAACCATTAAAAACTCCGGAACGCCGCGCCCTTGCAGCCGCCAGTGAAATTTGGACAATCAGCCGTTATAGTCGCGATCGCGCTTGTGCAGCTAATGGGATTGACCCGAAAAAAGTGAAAATGCTGCCTTGTGCAATTGATGGTGATAAATTTACCCCAGGGGAAAAACTACCAGAATTAGTAGCAAAGTATGGGTTAACAGATGCTAAAGTCTTGATGACAGTGGCACGCCTGTGGTCGGGTGATATTTATAAAGGTGTAGATGTGACAATTCGGGCTTTACCTGAAATCGCCCAGGTTTTCCCAGAAGTGAAATATTTGGTGATTGGGCGTGGTGATGATCAACCGCGATTAGCCCAGTTAGCCAAAGATTTGGGGGTAAGCGATCGCGTTGTGTTTGCTGGTTTTGTCCCTACAGAAGATTTAATCGCCCATTATCGCCTAGCAGATGCTTATATCATGCCTTCTCAAGAAGGTTTTGGTATTGTTTATCTCGAAGCAATGGCTTGTGGTATCCCAGTTTTATCGGGTGATGCAGACGGTTCGGCTGATCCTTTACAAGATGGTAAATTAGGCTGGCGAGTGCCACACCGTGATGCTGATGCTGTCGCCGCAGCTTGTATTGAAATTTTACAAAAGAATGATCAACGCTGTGATGGTAAGTGGTTGCGAGAACAAGCGATCGCGCATTTTGGGACAGCAGCCTTTAAACAGCAGCTTGCAGCGTTAGTAAAAGCATCTTAACCAATCACAAATGACAAATGACCATTGACCATCTCTAAACTCGCTATCCTAGAAAGAGAGCAAGACTGTAATTAAAAAATGAGCTTTAACAATTCACAATTGAATATGCTAAATCTCCGCCCTTTGCTCACTTTCTTAGCAGTTATCTGGTTGCTAGGTTCATTGGGACTGGGTTGGTTAGTAAAATCTTTATTTATTCTTTTTGCATTGCTGTCACTAGCGCCTGTAGTGGCTTTCTTTGGATTTCGCTGGTGGCTACAACGCAACTTAGTGACTGACAAGTGTCCTGTGTGCGCCTACGAATTCACGGGTTTGAACAATAGCCAATTACAATGTCCTAACTGTGGCGAACAGCTATCAGTCCAGAAAGGCCACTTTCAACGCTTTGCACCAGAAGGCACAATTGATGTGACTGCGGTAGAAGTACAAGCCCAATCATTGGAAGATTAACGAAAAAGTCTTTAGGAGTAGGGAGACAAGGGAGACAAGGTGGACAAGGGAGAGAGATGTTTATCAATTATTTAGGATTGCTATAACTTCGTGTCCTACCCGTCCTTTGCTGTTCTTTGATACGAAAAATTAAGGGTGTAAGGGTTTTGGATACATACACCCCTAAACCCTTACACCCAATGTTTACAATCTTTGTGTGTATAATTCTATCTATTTAACTAGCACTACCCAATCTCGCTTCAATGTCGGCGGCTTGGACTGCACCAGTGTATTTATCAGTGTTGATCACTAGGAATGGTGTACCAGCGATACCTAAATCATTCGCTTGTTTAAGGTCTTTTTCAATGGCTGTTTTTGCCAATTTGCGATCGCTCTCAAACTTCACCAAATTGAGATTCAGTTTTTTCGCAATATCCACGTATAAGGTTTCACCTAGTTGCTTTTGATTTTCAAACAAAGCATCATGGTATTCCCAGAACTTACCTTGTTGTTTAGCAGCCCAAGCCGCTTGTGCTGCGGGGAATGCTTCTGGATGGACTCCAGTCAAAGGGAAATTCTTGTAAACCAATGTCAATTCGTCTTTGTGCTTGTCTACTACTGACTTCAGAGTTTTGTGTACTTCTGCACAGTAGGGACACTGAAAATCAGAAAACTCAACTAGTACAGTTTTAGATTTAGCTGCACCAGTTGTTGGTGATTCGCCAATGATATTTGCTGGATTAGATTTTAAATCATCTAAAAAAGCTTGTTGGACTTTCTGTAATTTTTCTTGTTTAGCCAGTTGATACTCTTGCAGAGAGTTAATAACGAATTGTGGATTGTTACGGATAATTTCTAAAACTTGCTTTTCGAGTTTAGAGTCAATATCGGTAGCTGCTTGTGCAGGTAGTGTCCAGCCTAAGACCAAACACAGCAGGCAGACGATGACCCAGGTACGTAGATACTGAAATAATTGTCGCATATCAAAATACTGAAAGTGGTCTAGCACTATTTAAGTATTACCTACTGTCTGTAAAGTTAAAAAGTAGGGTATTGTAAATATTTCTTGTTGAGATAAAGCAGAATTAAAGAGGGTTACAGCCTTGTGTTCTTTCTAGAATATTGATCTGAATTTGAAGTTTTTACTTAATTAAAAATTAAGAATTATCCATAACATACCGATATATATTGCTGTGTCAAGGATAAATTCGTGCAGAAATATAGTTTTGTGGCGTGAGCAATCACAGAAGAGAATTCTAATGCAAAATTTTAGTCGTGTCAGTCCATTTGAGAACTCAAGTTGTTGCCATCTTGCCACCTTTGACCCATAAAAAGTCTATAATGCCGTGTGACACGGCATCATAGGGATGAATACGTGCATGAACATTTAGCAAGAACTAGAGTGAATTTATGGGTAAGCAGCGTGTGCTGTCGGGAGTTCAACCAACTGGTAATCTGCACTTAGGTAACTACTTAGGCGCAATTCGCAACTGGGTAGAAATCCAAGACCAGTATGAAAATTTCTTTTGTGTAGTGGATTTACACGCGATTACTGTACCGCATAATCCAGCGTCTTTGGCGGCAGATACTTACACTATTGCCGCACTTTACCTGGCTTGTGGGATTGATTTAAACCACTCCAGTATCTTTGTCCAGTCCCATGTTTCCGCACACAGTGAACTTGCTTGGCTGCTTAACTGCATCACTCCCTTAAACTGGCTACAAGATATGATTCAGTTTAAGGAAAAGGCTGTTAAACAAGGAGAAAATGTTAGTACAGGTTTGTTAATCTACCCAGTGCTGATGGCGGCTGATATTTTGCTTTATCAAGCTGATAAAGTGCCGGTGGGTGAAGACCAAAAGCAACATATAGAACTGACGAGGGATATTGTTAATCGATTCAATCATCAATTTGCCAAGGATCAACCAGTTTTGAAGTTACCAGACCCCTTGATTCGGAAAGATGGCGCAAGGGTGATGAGTTTGACTGATGGGACACGCAAAATGTCTAAGTCTGACCCGTCAGAGTTAAGCCGGATTAATCTTTTAGATCCACCAGACCAGATTGCAAATAAAATCAAGCGGTGCAAAACTGATCCTGTACGGGGTTTAACTTTTGATGATCCAGAACGCCCAGAGTGTAATAACTTGTTAACTTTGTATATGTTGTTGTCTGGCAAAACTAAAGAAGCAGTAGCAGCAGAATGCCAAGATATGGGTTGGGGACAATTCAAGCCTTTATTGACAGAAACAGCAATTAATGCTTTAAAACCCATCCAAGAAAAATATCAGCAAATTATGGATGACAAAGGTTATTTAGAGTCTGTGTTGCGTGATGGACGGGAAAAAGCACAAGCGATCGCCAATCAAACTCTCACACAAGTAAAATTGGCTTTGGGTTACTCTTTACCTTTATAGACGCTTTGAGGTGTGATTCGTTATACCCTGGAAGAAACCCAGACTATTAATGTGTATGTATCACACCCATAGCCCTACTGCTTTGAGCTTATTTCAGCAAGCTGCCCAAGCAGGTGAATTTCTCATTACTGCTGAGGTAGCACCCCCAAAAGGGGCAAATTCGGCTCACATGATTGAAATGGCGGCGACTCTTAAGGGGAGAGTTCATGCTGTCAATATTACTGATGGTAGCCGCGCTGTATTGCGAATGTCGTCTTTGGTGGCTTCAGCGATTTTATTACAAAACGGTGTTGAACCAATTTGTCAGATGGCTTGCCGCGATCGCAACCGTATTGCCTTACAAGCCGACTTAATGGGCGCTCATGCTTTGGGTATTCGGAATATTTTAGCTTTAACAGGCGACCCTGTAAAAGCAGGTGATCATCCCGATGCAAAGAGTGTATTTGATTTAGAATCAGTGCGACTGCTGCAACTAATTCAAAAAATGAATCAAGGTGTTGATTGCAACGATAAACCCTTGACCGATGGCGCAACAGATTTATTTGTCGGTGCAGCAGTAGACCCCCAATGTGCAAGTTGGTCTGGTTTGCAAAGCCGATTTGAACGCAAAGTTACAGCCGGAGCGCAGTTTTTTCAAAGTCAATTAATCACTGATTTTGAAAGACTAGAAAAGTTCATGGATAAAATAGCATCTGTGCATAACAAGCCAATTTTGGCAGGAATTTTTCTGTTGAAATCAGCGAAAAATGCTCAATTTATTAATAAATGCGTTCCAGGTGTAAATATACCAGAACACATTATTGAGCGGTTAGCGAAAGCCAAACACCCCCTAGAAGAAGGTGTCAAAATTGCCGCCGAACAAGTACAAATAGCAAGGCAATTATGTCATGGTGTCCACATGATGGCTGTGAAGCGGGAAGATTTGATTCCCAAGATTTTGGATTTGGCGGAGGTAACGAAGATCACAAAATCGTAATTTAGGCTGAAGCAAAATTTATATAGAGGCGTGAAATTCCGCGTCTCTACAAATTATAAAACTCTTATAATCAAGTTAGTATCTCATCAAATTAGACATCTAAATCATATACTCAAAACAATTAATATTTATTACATATCTGGATGGAGGATTTACTGTGACAAATTTGCAAAATTATATCAATAATGAAGACACGATTAACGAAGAAGATGAGAATGAGGAAGAGCAATATGAAAAGAATACTTTTGATTATGATCCAGAAAAAATAAATATTGTAACTAGGGAGCCAACAATCGAACAATTACTGAGACGTATTGATCAAGAAGTGCTAGATTTAGCACCTGATTTTCAGCGCCAGGCTAATATTTGGAAGGATGATGTTAAAAGTAGATTAATTGAATCTATTTTGATTCGTATTCCTCTACCCGCATTCTATATAGATGCAACTAATGAAGATAAATGGTTAGTTGTAGATGGATTACAACGTCTATCTGCTTTAAAGCAATTTGTCAGTGAGAAAAATCTGAAGCTAAGTGGACTAGAATACCTAACAAATCTTGAGGGTAAAACTTATGATGAATTAGAACCAAGATATCAACGACGCATCCTTGAAACTCAACCTACCGTTTATCTAATTGAAAAAGGTACACCTATAGAAGTAAAATATAATATCTTCAAACGAATTAATACAGGAGGTGTACGTCTTTCCAACCAAGAAATTCGCCATGCTCTTAATCCTGGTCAAGCCAACAAATTTTTAGCTAAACTTGCGGTAACTGAAGAATTTAGGCGAGTTATAAATCTTAGTGAGTCCAAGAAGAAACGTATGGATGATCGAGAATTTATTACTGGTTTTATAGCTTTTAAGTTAAATTCTTACAAAGATTATCAGAAAGATACTAGAGATGCTTTTTTAAGTAAGGGTTTGTCCAAAGTGAATAATCTTTCAGAAGCAGAACTAAATGAAATTGAAACCAGTTTTAAAAAAGCTATGATAGCAGCATTTAATATTTTTGGAGAAAATGCTTTTCGTAAACTGTCTAATAAAAATAAAAGAAAATTTCCTCTTAATAAATCTTTGTTTGAAGCTTGGTCAGTAAACCTTAGTCAATTGAATGATGAAGAAATTAAAGTATTAAAAGAACGTAAACAAAAAATAATTGATAATTTTATTTTCTATACAGATAATGATAAAGAATTTTTCTCTTCTATTTCTCAAGCTGAAAACAAAATAGAGTATCGATTTGGTATTATTGAGAAAATAATTCAGGAAGTATTGAAATGATTTTTTCACTACGGTTAATCAATTTTAAAACTTTTGAAAATCAGTTTTTAGAGTTTAGACCACTAACTCTACTTTCAGGAATTAACAGTACTGGTAAATCTTCAGTATTACAATCCTTGCTACTTCTGCGTCAATCTTACCAACAAGAATTATTACCAAAAACAGGTTTAGCGTTAAACGGTGAATTAGTTCATATTGGTACTGCTCAAGATTCGTTTTGTGAAAGAGCAAAAGATAATTATATTAGTTTTGAAGTTGCCTGGAAAGATAATAGGAAAGGAATATGGAACTTTAATTACGACCTAGAGAAGAAAGATGCAGATGTTTTAAATATTGCCTTAGAATCAATCAATTCTGAAGTTTACTTATCCAGCCTTTTCAGTAAAAATTTCCACTATCTACAAGCAGAACGGCTTGGGCCTCGACCATTTAATGAAACGTTAGATTATCAAGTCAGAATACGTAAACAACTCGGCACTAAAGGAGAATATGCAGCACATTTCCTTTATGTTTATGGACGTAAAGCTATTCCTATCGCTAACCTAAGTTATCCACATGCCAAATCAATGGATTTGATAGACCAAGTTGAAGCATGGATGAGAGAGGTTAGCCCTGGTACACGTATAAAAATCACATCAAATTCAGATATGGGTTTGGTGAATATGCAATATTTTTATGGAGATAGTAATCCTTACCGTGCAACTAATGTTGGTTTTGGTATTACTTACACTTTGCCAATTATTTTAGCAGTACTAGCATCAGAACCTGATACACTAATACTAGTTGAAAATCCGGAGGCTCATCTTCATCCCAGAGGACAAGCCAAAATGGGTGAATTACTAGCACTTGCAGCGAGTTGTGGTGTTCAAGTAGTGATAGAAACTCACAGCGACCATGTTTTGAACGGGATTCGTCTTGCTGTTCATGATGGCAAGCTTAAACCAGAAGATGTGCAATTACATTACTTTCAACGTGAAGAAAACCAGGGACAGGCGTACACAAAAGTCATTTCACCAAGTATTGATCGGGACGGTAGAATTGACCGATGGCCTGATGGATTTTTTGATGAATGGGAAAAAAGCTTAGATGCTTTGTTAGAACCTGCTACGGGAGATTAGGGTGTGGAGCTTGATTTAATATTCAATGAATTATCTCTGCGAAATCTAGCCGAAAATGAGCGCATAGCGCAACAATGGATGTCTGAGTTAATTAAAACTATTAAAGCTTTTACTGCACAGGGTGTTAAGGTTAGCCTTCGCTCTCAAGAAAATTTTCATACAATCATGCTCGCACCTAATTATCCTGTAGGTCATTGGTTTAATGATGCAGATCAAAGAGAAAGACTGTTTATCAAAACTCTTGTTACTAAAGCTCCTTTATCCATAGATTTAGGAAATTCGGATATTCACGATATTGAAAATAATACTGGCTTATCTGAATTCTATTATGGGGGAGAATTAGCTATTGGACTTGGTATTGCTCATTTACTTGATACCGTAGCAGTAAGTTTTACATCAGATGAATGCTGGAATTGTAGCAATATAGAAATCGATACAATACAAATTAATGAAGATGAAGAGATTTTTAATGAAAGTCTAGAGATTCCACATTCTAGCTACAGTCATCATGTCAATAAACATAAAGAATGGATACAAAAGCGTATTCGTGACATGGTTATTGACGGGGAAGATATATGGAATCGGAAAACAGAATTATTTCCAAACTTAGAATTCTGTGAAGTTGTTGGTAAGCAGTTAAAAAATATCCGTACTAGACAGTTAGAACTTCAGCCTGTCTTTAAAATCTTGTATGAACTCCAACAATGTACAGAAAACTGGAAAACTGGCTCATTCAATGTTAAAGGTTATGCTCTTGAAGAGTCGGGAGAAAGTGAAGCAACTCTTAATCAATATAAAAATGAAAGAATGTTTCTTTGCCCCGATGGTGAAAAGCGTTTATTTGAGAAGCATATTAAATTAAGGTTTTGTAACTGGCGAATTCACTTCTTTCCAAAAGAACCAGGAAGAGTCATTATTGGCTATGTTGGTCGTCATCTTCCCACGGTGAAATATAAAACTTAGTATAAACTCTGCGATCGCTTATTGTTGAACCAAAAATTTGATTAGCTGCAAAATTACCCCGACTGTGAAACAAGCCGGGGTGTTGTGGTTAGTTATGCAACTAAAATTTGACGGATTAAAATACTCATCACTTGATCAGGCTTGTCGGTTGGAATTAGTGGACTCCAATCTCCCACCTCGGAATAACCGATCGCCTGCAAATAATGTATTGTACTAGTGACAGCTTTGGGCGAACCAATCAACAAATGTTTAATGGGTTCTCTGTTGGGTAATGGCTGTTGATTAGATGGCTTAGGAGTAGCTGCATCAAAATTTTCCCTTCTCAAAAATTGCTCTGGTGGTGTTTGAGCAAAATCTTGATCATCACCGAATTTATATTCTTGTGCCATGATAATAATCGACTCCTATTTAGGTGTTGAAAGAAAGGCGATTGCAGACTTTGACAGGACGGCGATCGCCTTTCTCATGCTATCTATGTTAAAGTATAAAAATATACTTGTCAATTACTTGCTTAAATATTTTTATAACTAATTAAATGTGCTTGAATTGCAGTTTATAAAAGGAGTTTGAATAAGGATGAGAAAATTTTTAGGATTTATGGAGTGTATTAAAATAAAAAGCATATTCAGCAATTTCAGGTAAATAATGATTTTGATGAATATCTTACCTACGCAGAAAGCTCATAAAATCAAAGTTTTTGAACCCGCGCAGGCGGGTTTTGTCCGTGTAGCCGTGACTTCAGTCGCTGGGTGCAAGATGTGACTAAATTTAATTGAGTAATAGCGTCACAACTTTGCGTCCTAACGACAGACCTTTGTGTCCTAACGACAAAACCTTGTGTCCTAACGACAAAACCTTGTGTCCTTACGACAGAACCTTTTGTCCTAACGACAAAACCTTATGTCCTTACGACAAAACCTTGTGTCCTTACGACAGAATGTTGATGAGCGATCGCATTTCTTAGTTTATTGGAGAGTGCGATCGCTTGATGTTCAGCAAGAAACTGAGTATCTGATTAAAACTTTCTAAAATTATTTATTAAGTAATTTTTCGGAGGTAGCGATCGCTTATACTGCTATCAGCAGGTATTATTTCACAAGCGATCCATAGTTTTAAACCTACACTATGACTCAAAGCCCAGATAATCAACCAGCTTGGTGGGAATCGGTACAAAAGATTTTAGACAACAAATTGGTTGGATGGGGTATACCGGGTATTTTTGTTGCTATTGCGGCTGATCATGCCAAAAATGCTCGATGGCGAGAGTTTGTTATTTTTTTAGGAATCACTTTTGTTGTTGCGCTCATTATTAGAATTGGGAGTAAGTTGCTTCCTTATTTTGATAAATTTCTAGACTGGTTATTGGCTACGCAAATTCCCAAATGGTGGACAGGAATTACAGATAAATTTGGGGCTGAGTATCTCGCTACAATCACAGCAGAATGTCAAGAATACCAGGGACGCGGATTTAGTGGTGAAGGGTTAGATTTAGAGAATGTATTTGTCCCTTTAGGCTTTAATTGTGAAAAGCCAGTTTATAACCCTCAAGATTTGACGGTTGACGAAGAAACTGAGATAGAGCAAAATCCGGCTTTTGAACAAACAGAAATTTCTCGAAGTATTACCATTCAAAAAGAACATGAAATTGGCAGTTTATTAAGAGGAATTACAAACAAAAAATCAGCGTGGCGCAAACTGGTAATTTTAGGCGCTCCGGGTTCAGGAAAGACCACACTTTTAAGACACATCACCCTTTTGTTTGCACTGCGGAAACAATCAAAATTGTATCGGGGTTTGCCTCAACTTATTCCTGTTTTGTTGCGGTTGAGAGATGTTGCTCCGATTATTGTGGCGGATACTAATTCTTCTCTGGCGCAAGTCATTGCTAAGGCGAAGAAAGATGAATCATCAAAAACTCAAGATTGGTTTAACAAGCAGCTTAAAGATGGCAAATGTCTGGTAATGTTAGATGGGCTTGATGAAATTGCCGACGATGAGCATCGAAAACAGGTAAGCATTTGGGTTTCTCAGCAACTCCAAAGTTATAACAATAAATTGCCTTTCATTCTCACATCGCGGCCACAAGCTTACAATCAAGCACCTCTGCCAAATACCCCGGATTATTTTGTTAGGTCATTTACAACAGAACAGCGCAATGAATTTGTTTATAAGTGGTATTTTAATCTAGAGAAGCGGCGTAACTCTGGGATATCAGAAAAACAACTGCGAAGAAATGCCGAATCTAAAAAAGACGAATTAGTGCGTCAAATTAACGCAGTTCCTTCTCTGCGTTTAATGGCAACAAATCCGTTGTTACTGGCATTAATTATTAATACTTATAAAGAGAAAACCAGTCTTGCTCCTACCAGAATTGGACTGTATAAGCAAGTTTGTGATGTACTTCTTCAAGGAAGACAATCTGTTTCTGGAACTACCCGATATCCACTCAAGCCAGAACAAAAGCAAGAAGCTTTGCAAGCACTCGCGTTGGAAATGACGAAACGCCAAGTACTTCAGTTTACCCTAGATGAGAAAAGTCAAGACAGTAATATTTTTCTTGCCAAAGATTTTCTGCAACAAGAATTAGCTCAGATGGTTGAAGCGGGAAAAGAATTTACACCAGAGGCTTTTATTGAGAAAGATGACCTTGGTGTGCGAGAATTGTTGAGCGATCGCAAACAAGAAAAACTCTATGAATTTACCCATCGTACATTTCAAGAATATTTAACGGCGGTTGAACTCACCAAAGCCGAACATGAACCTGATGTATTAGAAGTTTTTGCGAAAGATAAAAAATACCTGGACTGGTGGAGACAAACTATTTTATTCTATGCAGGTCAGGTGAAAATAGATAAACTAATTGATGCAGCATTAAATAAACCAACTGTAGAAAACCTCACCCTTGCTTACGAGTGTTTGCAAAATAAGCTCAGAGTTAGTCGAGAAAAAGAGCAGGAATTACTCGACAAGGTAGAACAGGGATTACAGTCAAATGACGTAGAAGTTTTTAAATTAGCCGCATCAGTGCAACTGCAAAAACGGCTAAACTATCTCAACGAAGATTGTTTTCTAGGTAGTGCAGAAACCGAAGACCAACCTGGAGTTACCATAACAGCAGCAGGTGAAAAAATCTGGACATTACAAAAAGTCGATGATACTGATATCACTGAAGCAGAATATCGGCTGTTTTTATTAGAACAAAACAACAGTAACTCAGGCTTAACTCTGGAAAACAACCTCAATCAGCTAGACTTTGTAAAAAGTAATGCGTTTTGTGCTTGGTTGAGTGAAAAAACTAGAGAGAGATTTGGTGAAGCAGGAATTTGTTATCAACGGGAAACCTCAACAAATACATTCCGCCTAGTTCGGTTTCGCATACCAGAAAAGTATCATCAACTCGCCTACTATTTAGCAGCAGGTATGTGGAAAGAGGCTGATAAGGAAACATTTAAGCTGATGCTGAAAGTAGCGGGACAAGAAAAACAAGGCTATCTAGAACTAGATGACATTAGGAATTTTCCCTGTGAGGATTTAAGGATTATTGATAAATTATGGGTTGATTACAGCAATGGACGCTTTGGGTTTAGTGTCCAGAAAGAAATTTATCTCAGTGTTGGTGGAATCTTGGAAGGAAGCCGAACAAGTTCACCTTTCAATAAGGTTCTTGCCCCTTTCAAATCGATATATGAACGTTTAGGTGGTAGAGTGCGGGATGAAGATGATAAACTCTACAAAGCTTATTGTCGCTTCGCTGATGCGGTGGGGTGGAGAGTGAAAACGCAATGGATACGCTCTATTGATGAAGTATTATATAATACATCTGCACATAAGGGACACTTACCCTTATATACCCTTGTGTATTATGCACATAAAACCTACCTAGGAGTGTCACAGACACAGACGCAGAATGCATTACTCTCTTCTCTCGCGTCGAGACTTGTAAACTGTAACATATAAAGCTTTCACAAGTTTGTAAACATTTATCTCAGCCGCCTTTCCCACGCAATAATCAACATTTCATAAATCCGATAACCCCGTTGGGGAAGTCAAAAGTTAAAAGTCAAAAGTCAAAAGTTTATTTTTTAGTAATGAGAGTGTAGGTTGGGTGAAACGAAATGAAGCCCAACAATATCAATGATTTTAGATGTTGGGCTACGCGATCGCTCCACCCAACCTACTTTTCTTAAATAAAAGTCAGAAGTGAATCCACTAAATAGAATCGGGGTCAATACCTAATTCTTGCAGTTTTGCGGCCAAGTGATCGCCTCGTTGTTTTTGTTGATATGCAACTTCTTCTGGTGTGGGAACTAATTCACCTTCAGCCGTAAAAAAGCGTAATTTATTTTGAGCAATTCCTAAATACAACTCTAGCTGCTGACTCCATAACCAACCTTGAGCAGTGTGATACCTGATGACCAAATGTTTCGCCGTTAGTTGCTAAACTAAAAAACAATCCTTATCCCTGCAAAGGTGTTTTATGACCTCTGCAATCAATCGAGCTACTGAAGAACTTACTCCTTTCCCAGACCATACGCAGCTACCAGAATCAGACGGGACTTTTGCAAAGAATTGGCAAGAACATCCCCAAAGTATTTTATTGACTGACTCGATTACACCCGTACTCAAACAATTACATCCTGACGGTCATTATTGTATTGGCCAAGATTTAGGTATTTATTGGCGATTAACTGATCCTCCAGAGAAAGGCGCAGAAGCACCAGATTGGTTTTATGTAGGAAATGTACCGCCTTCATTTGAGGGGCAAACACGACGTTCTTACGTGTTGTGGCGTGAGTATATTTCCCCATTAATTGCTTTAGAATTTGCCTCTGGTGATGGGAGTGAGGAGCGAGATAAAACTCCCTTGAAAGGCAAATTTTGGATTTATGAACAAGTAATTCATCCGGCTTTTTACGGTATTTATGAAGTAAGTAAAGCTAGTGTGGAAGTTTATCACTTAATTGAAGGACAGTATCAACTGTTATCAGCAAATGAACGTGGGCATTATCCCATACATTCTTTAGGTGTGGAGTTAGGTATCTGGCAGGGAGAATACCAAAATATGGCATTACCTTGGTTACGTTGGTGGGATTTGCAAGGTAATTTATTGTTGACTGGTGACGAACGCGCCGAACAAGAACGCCAAAGAAATGAACGCTTAATTGCTCAATTGCGATCGCTCGGCGTTGAACCGGAAGCTTAGTTAATATCAACGTGTGGCTAAGGTAAAATCTGCGGTGAGTCGTTGTAAAATTTGCTTCAAAACCATCGCTGTCCAATCAATATCTGCTTCCGTGGTATCTCTTCCTAATGTAATGCGAATACCTCCCAGGGCTGCTTTTTGGGAATAACCCATTGCTAATAATATAGGGCTGGGGCTGAGTTTACCGCTATGACAAGCAGCACCAGCACTAATGCCAATACCTGCTAAATTTAATTGTCGTACCAAAGTTTTACCGCTAAGTTTTTCACCGTCGGCGTATTCTAGACAGAAACTTGCATGATGGGGTAAACGATGGATGCGATCGCCTGTGGGTATTAAACCGGGGACATCTGCTAACAACGCAAATAAGCGATCGCGCAAATAAATTAACCTTGGTGTTTCGGTGGGTAGTTCTTTGGCGGCTAATTCAGCAGCGACACCAAACCCAGCAATCATCGGGACAGCTTGCGTTCCCGAACGTATGCCCATTTCTTGTCCACCACCAGTTAACAGAGGCATAATTTTTACCCCAGGACGAATATACAATGCCCCGACACCTTGCGGCCCGTAGATTTTGTGGCTAGAAATGCTGAGTAAATCAACTGGTAATGTCTGCACATCCAGGGGTAAACGTCCTGCAACTTGCACTGCATCGGTATGAAAAATTGCACCATGCGATCGCGCTATTTTACCCAATTCGCTAATCGGTTGAATTGTCCCGACTTCACTTTGTCCGTAAATTATCGAAACTAATACGGTGTTATGTCGCAATGCAGCTTTTAAATCTAGGGGGTTAACTCTTCCCAGGTTATCCACTCCCAAACTTGTAACTTCCCAACCCCACATTTCTAGCATTCGCACCGTCTCCGAAATGGCGGAATGTTCCACACTAGAAATAATGATATGTTGCGGTACAGGGTACAGCCTCGCTACACCAATAATTGCCAAATTATCGGCTTCTGTACCGCCAGAGGTAAAAATAATTGATTCTGAATCAATAGCGTTAATTAAGTCTGCAACTTGAACTCTAGCTTGTTCCAGAACTATCGCCGCCCGTTGTCCCCACTCATGCAAGCTAGAAGGATTACCCCACTGTTGCGTGAGAATTGCTTGCATCGCTGCGATCGCTTCTGGGCGAGTTGGAGTAGTAGCACTGTAGTCTAAATATATTTGCATATCACAACACTTGAGCGGAAAGACACGGACAATGGGCTACTCACTATTTTCACCATACAAAGCTGTCTGGTTAAATCTTGAGAAAATGTGAATTAATCTGCATCAATAGGAAGATTTTTTAACTGCCGATCAAGCTGTTTACCTCTTTAAATTGGCGTACTGCATTTTGGGAACAATAACTATGTTCGCCACCAATTTACTTTTAGCAGATTACCGTGCCAATTTTTCGTAGATCAAGGTATTTTTGGCTATTTGCCTTAATATTTGTTACCACAGCTTGTCAACAGGCTAAAACATCTCATCAGGGTTTATCGCCTTTACCACAAGATCCATTAATTCAAGTTTATTTAAATCAGTCTGAATCTTCAGAATATCGTGAATATTACCGTCAGCAAACTCGACTAGGTGATGACTTAGAAAAAATCATTGTTGATACTATTTCTCAAGCGAAATCTACAGTAGATGTAGCAGTCCAAGAATTACGCTTACCTAAAGTTGCCCAAGCATTAGTAGACAGACAAAAAGCCGGGGTAAAAGTGAGAGTAATTTTAGAAAATACTTATAGCCGTCCTTGGAGTAGCTTTACAGCAGCAGAAGTTAAAAAACTAGCCACTAGAGAACGAGAAAGATATCAAGAATTTCATAAATTTATTGATTTAAATCAAGATAACCAACTCAGCCCAGAAGAAATTAATCAAAGAGACGCATTAGTAATTTTACAAAATACTAAAACTCCTGTAATCGATGATCAAGCTGATGGTTCCGCAGGTAGTAATTTAATGCACCACAAATTTTTGATTGTGGATAATCGCACTGTAATTGTAACTTCGGCTAACTTCACACCCAGCGACACTTTTGGCGATTTTACCAATCCTAGCAGTTTAGGTAATGCTAATAATTTACTTAAAATTGACAGCCCAGAATTAGCAACTGTGTTTACCCAAGAGTTTAATATTATGTGGGGTGATGGCCCTGGAGGTAAGCTAGATAGCCGATTTGGCATTAAAAAACCACTGCGTCCTCCCCAACAAATTACTGTTGGTGATAGTAAAATTACAGTCCAGTTTTCTCCGGCTTCTCCTACTCAACCTTGGAGTCAGACTAGTAATGGTTTAATTGGTGAAAAGTTAAATGCTGCTACGAAATCAATTGATTTGGCATTATTTGTATTTTCTGAACAGCAACTTGCTAATGTTTTAAAACAGCGTCATCAACAAAATATAGATATTAAGGCTTTAATTGATGGTCAGTTTGCCTATCGTTATTACAGCGAAGCTTTAGATATGCTGGGAGTGGCTTTGAGTAATAAGTGTAAGTATGAAATTGATAATAAACCTTGGACAAATCCGATTAATAGTGTTGGTGTACCTGTATTAGCCAAAGGCGACTTATTACATCATAAATTTGCTGTAATTGATAATCAAATAGTCATCACAGGCTCGCATAATTGGTCGGATGCAGCTAACAATGGCAACGATGAAACTCTGATGGTGATTGAAAATCCTAAAGTTGCCGCTCATTATGTGCGAGAATTTGCCCGTCTTTATGCCAAAGCACAAATTGGTTTACCATCAGAAATCCAAGCAAAAATTCAAGCAGAAACTAAAAAATGTCCGAAAATATCTGCACCAATTTCCAGTCAAAATCAAATCACGCAAAAAATCAATCTCAACACAGCTAGTCTGGAAGAATTAACTACTCTTCCCGGTGTGGGTAAAAAGTTAGCTCAAAAGATAATCATGGCGCGTCAACAACAAAAATTTACATCACTCCAAGATTTAGAGCGTATTCCCGGTATAAGTACGAAAATGCTAGAAAAATGGCGCGATTATGTGAGCTTGTAATGTATGTAAATCTGGTTTGATATGTGAATAAAAGAGACAAGGGAGACAAGGGGGAGATGTTTGTAAGGGTGCATCTCAGTTTTTATAGCAATCCTATCTGAGTTATGAAAAAGTATTCTTTTTAACTAACCGCATAGACAAAGAAAGAGAATTGCACAAATGGTTTAGACTGCTATAGCAATCCTAAATAATATACAAACATCTATCTACCTTGTCTTCCCTGTCTCTTTTGTTCATTTCTCTAATAGGACTGCTATCTTTCTGTTGACCTATTTATATTCATTATCTATTTCTACTGAAAGTCAGAGGAAGTTTCACTACTAAATTTTTTAGGATGTACCCAGGTCAAAATCCTGGAGTTAGTTTATGCCTTATAACAAAATAGAAGAATTACCTCAAGATATTCAAGACAAACTTCCTCAACACGCTCAACAAATTTTCTTTGCCGCTTTCAACGCTTCCCAAAGTGATGGGTTAAGTGAAGAAGGTGCTACTAATGTTGCTTGGAATAGTGTACGCAACGAATACGAACAAGGTCAAAATGGCGAATGGCACAGAAAATCTGAAGATACTGCCGTACATAATAAAGCAGTGACTTCTGGTGGTAATTAACTCAGAAGAAGGGGTGTAGGGGTATGGGGGTGTATGTATCTAAAACCCTTACACCCTTACACCCCTACACCCTTTCACTTTTTCACCCAATCCCCAGAGGAAATCTTTGTGAGTCAGTCCTAAAATCATTACACTGAGAGGTAGATGGACGACTGGGATTAACCATCCTATACAAATGATGACTCAACAAACTCAAAGAATTTTAATCCTTGGTGGAGGCTTTGGTGGTCTCTACACAGCGTTGCGCTTAAGCCAGTTACCTTGGGAATCGCAGCAAAAACCCGAAATTGTACTGGTAGATCAAAGCGATCGCTTTCTATTTTCCCCCTTACTCTACGAATTGCTGACAGGGGAATTGCAAACTTGGGAAATTGCGCCTCCCTTTGCCGAACTTCTCCAAGGTACAGGTGTACGTTTTTACCAAGCAGTAGTCGCAGGAATTGACACCGACCAGCAAAGAGTACAATTACAAGACGGGCCAGAAATTCCTTATGATCGCTTAGTGCTGGCTTTAGGCGGCGAAACACCACTTGATATGGTTCCCGGTGCTACATCCTACGCCTTGCCTTTCCGTACTATCAATGATGCTTACCACCTAGAACAACGGCTGCAAATTTTAGCAGAATCCGAGGCTGATAAAATCCGCATTGCCATTGTGGGTGCTGGTTACAGTGGTGTGGAATTAGCTTGTAAACTAGCCGACAGACTAGGCGAAAAAGCACGTTTGCGGTTAATTGAAATCAGCGACCAAATTTTACGCACTTCCCCAGAGTTTAACCGTGAAGCCGCCAAGAAAGCTTTAGAAGCCAGGGGTGTGTTTATTGATTTAGAAACCAAGGTTGAATCAATTGGTGCAGATACCATTTCCCTGGAATATAAAAATCAGATAGATACCATTCCTGTAGATTTAGTAATTTGGACTGTAGGTACACAAGTCACCCCTGTGGTGAAAAACTTACCTTTGAAACAAAACCAGCGTCATCAAATTACTACCACACCAACCTTACAAGTACTTGACCACCCAGAAATTTTCGCCTTGGGAGATTTAGCCGACTGTCGAGATGCAGAAGATCAACAAATTCCCGCCACAGCCCAAGCAGCTTTTCAACAAGCTGATTATACTGCATGGAATATCTGGGCTTCTTTGAGCGATCGCCCCTTGTTACCCTTCCGTTATCAAAAACTTGGCGAAATGCTGGCCTTGGGTACAGATAACGCCACTCTCACGGGTTTAGGCGTGAAACTCGACGGTTCTTTAGGCTATGTGGCGCGTCGTCTTGCTTATTTATATCGAATGCCGACTTTAGAACATCAACTCAAAGTTGGCTTTAACTGGCTAGTCCGTCCTATTATAGAGACAATTTCCCAATCAATTTAATCTCATATTATTTTGTCTGGGGAATTGTTTTGAGTATTTGGGTTCTATCAATCCATCTGTCCTTGTCTTGGTTCACATTAGTATCACGTTCAAAATACATTCATTACAAACAGTTTGATGGAACGACCGAAAGTTATTTTTCTAGATGCTGTCGGCACAATATTTGGTGTCAAAGGCAGTGTAGGCGAAGTATATAGTCAGATAGCCAAAGAATTTGGTGTGGAAGTTTCTGCGCCCAGATTAAATCAAGCATTTATCCAAAGTTTTAAAGCTGCACCACCACCGATATTTTTAGATGCAGAACCAGCCGACATACCCCAACGCGAGTTTGACTGGTGGCGTGTCATAGCCCTCAACACCTTTGAGACGGCTGGTGTTCTCCAGCAATTTTCTGACTTTCCGGCTTTTTTTAGCGAACTTTACATTCATTTCGGCACGGCTGAACCTTGGTTTATCTATGCTGATGTCGTCCCATCTTTAATGAACTGGCGACGTTTGGGAATTGAACTAGGGATTATTTCTAATTTTGATTCTCGAATTTATTCTGTGTTACAAAGTCTGGGAATTAGTGACTACTTTACCTCGGTGACAATTTCCACTCAAGCATGTGCGGCTAAACCCGATCCCCAAATTTTTGCCGTTGCTTTAGAAAAACATGATTGTTCGCCGTCAGCAGCATGGCACATTGGCGACAGCATTGTGGAAGATTATCAAGGGGCGAAGGCTGTTGGGATGCGCGGGATTTGGATAAATCGGGATAAAAAATAGAATGTCTGCTAGAGACAAATGTATGGGTAAATTAACCAGATATCGCCAATGTATTCAGCAGTTATTAATAGAAGAATCTCAAGGAAAAGTTTTAGGGGGAGAGATTGAATCAGAAACAGTTTTTGATTTAGTCAATGATCGTTACTTATTAATTGATTTGGGGTGGAACGAACATCGACGGATTTACAACTGTGTACTTCATTTAGAAATTAGAGAAGAAAAAATTTGGATTCAACGCAATCAAACAGACACAATCATTGCTGATATATTAATAGCTAAAGGAGTTGCAAAAAACGATATTGTTCTGGGACTGCAACCTCCATATATGAGAGAATATAGTGGATTTGGAGTTAGTTAATCTCCAGAAAAATAAGGGTAAAAGGGTATTAAGACCAAAAACCGATTGTGTCGTAGCTTGAGTTGAGGAACGTAGACGAACTCCGCGCGGCTTCTCGAAGAGTAACCCAACATCCAAGCATACTTTGTTGGGTTTCGCTATCGCTTCCCTCAACCTACTTTTCTGCTTAACTTATGGTAATAAATCTCAAAGCAAAAGCGATCGCTCTGAGTCTGGTAGAATCAGCGAGCGATCGCTTTTGATTATCCAACAACAACTATAAAAAAGGACGCGCTAAGAAAAAGCTGGCGATTGATTTTGCATCGACTGGTTCGCCTTGTAAAATTGCGGCTTCCAGTTCCTCTGGTGTCATCAGGACTGTTTCAATGTCTTCATCTTCGTCTTGGGTAGGCGGCTTTTCTAGCTTTTCTAAATCTTGGGCGAGAAAAGCATAAATAATTTCATCGGAGTATCCCGGCGCAAGGAAAAATTCGCCGAGTTTGCGCCATTTTTGGGCGCTATATCCTGTTTCTTCTTCAATTTCCCGCTTGACTGTTGCTTGGGGATCTTCGTTATATTCTAAAGTGCCTGCGGGAAATTCTAAGATTCTGCCTTGAACGGCGAAGCGATACTGACGCACAAGCACTAGTTTTCCTTCATTGGTGACAGGTACAGCCAACGCCCCGCCGGGGTGACGAATGCACTCCCATTCCCCTTCGGATTTGTTGGGTAAACGCAAACGATTCACTTCAAAATCAAATTTGCGTCCTTTGTGAAATAGGCGCTGTTTTAATAACTGTGGTAATTCTCTACCTAATGGCATAGTGATGTTTTTATCTTTTCAAAATCAACGAACAAACAGTGTTTGTCGTTTGTGGGATCAGGATTTTGCTTGTTTATGGGTAGTGACTTTAATTGCTCTTCAGTAAATGTACATCAGAACAGTCTACATCTTTTACCAACTGTTTGATCGTGCATCCGGAAACTGGCTCAATCCAATCTGACGCAATTTCGGCTAAGGGAACTAAAACAAATGCTCTCTCTCGCATTCGCGGATGGGGGATTTGCAAATTTGGCGTGTCTAGAATTACTTGATCGTACAACAACAAGTCCAAATCGAGCGATCGCGGCCCCCAACGTTCTTGTCTGACTCGTCCAAATTGCTGTTCTGTGGCTAACAAAGTTTCTAGTAATACCTGCGGTGAGATGTTTACTTGCATGATAATACAGCCATTAATGTAATCTGGCTGCGGCGGACCTACTGCTTTAGTTCTATACCACCTGGATGTTGCTGTTAATTGCATTTTTGGTACTGCACTTAACTTGGCGATCGCGGCTGTTAATATTTGCTGAGAATCACCTAGATTGCTTCCTAGTGCTACCGCTATCTGTACACCTTGCTTACTACTAAGAAATTCTTGCCCACTATCATCAGGATGATTTATTATTTTTTGCTCCCCGTTGAGACCGGATACTTTTAACAATTTTTCTTTGAAGAATTAAATAAAATTACGGCTTGAATCTTGACAAAACTCGACTATTAAACACCAGAATAATATTTTATGTAGCAATGAATTCAGTTAATTATTTATAGGATAATATACTAACACGAACACAGTTAATTAAGTCCTAAAATCTCTTTTAGGCAGTTAACCTGTGCTTACTTGTAGCAAGGAACTAACGTGGGGAATCTCACCTCCTGGTTCAAGCAACAACCAACAAAGTTTGAGTGACTCTGACAAGGAGGAAGCGCGATTGTCGCCTGGGAATCAATATAAAAATGAGGAATCCACCGACGAGAGCTTAAGCCCAACCAAGGTGGGAAAAGTTAGCCAACTATTTGGCCGGGTGGCTCATGTTTCCTCTGGAATAGTAACTATATTCACCAGTAGGGAAAAGCCGTTTTATCGTCGTTTTTGGTTTTGGGCAGTACTGACTGTCGGTAGTGGTGTGGTTGGTGCGAAATATATCGTTACATCCATAGATAAAACTCTGCCAGATAAAGCCGAATTGCAAGCTGTGGTTCGGGAGCAAACCTTAACCATCAAAGCTGCTGATGGAACAATTCTCCAACAGCAAGGAGAAGCTACCAGAGAACAACTTAAAATCACACAAATCCCCGATACTTTAAAAAAAGCTTTTATTGCCTCAGAAGATCGCAGATTTACAGAACATAATGGTGTTGATCCCCAAGGTATTGCCAGAGCAGGTTTAAATAACTTGCGATCGCAAAATGTCGTCGAAGGTGGTAGCACCATTACCCAACAATTAGCTCGGATTTTATTTTTAAAACAAGAAAAAACCATCTGGCGCAAACTTAAAGAAGTCCGTCTTGCCCAAAAACTTGAGAAAGAATTTACTAAAGACCAAATTTTAGAACGTTATTTAAATTTGGTTTACTTAGGTTCCGGGGCTTATGGTGTGGCTGATGCCGCTTGGGTATACTTCAGCAAACCAGTAGACCAACTGACTTTAGCCGAAGCAGCTACAATTGCTGGTTTAGCCCCCGCACCGAGTTTATATTCTCCAGCCCAAAATCCAGAAGCAGCTAAACAAAGACGCAATTTAGTCTTACAACGGATGCGGGAAGATGGCATTATTACCGCTACTGAAAGTCAAGCAGCTGCTCAAGAACCGTTAGTTGTCAAAACTAGCTTGCCCAAACGGCTAGAAGTAGAGTCACCGTATTTTACCAGCTACGTCCAGCAAGAATTACCCAAATATGTTCCCGCAGATGTGCTGGCGGCTGGTGGTTTAACAGTAGAAACCACCTTAGAAACGAAATGGCAACAAGCCGCCGAAGCCGCGGTTACAAAAGTATTAAAAAATCAAGGGCGTTGGGAAAACTTTAAGCAAGCTGCTTTAGTTGCTATTGAACCCCGCAGTGGTGAAATTAAAGCAATGGTAGGTGGTAAAGACTTTGGCAAAAACCAATTTAATCGCGTCACCCAAGCTAAACGTCAACCAGGCTCAACATTTAAAGGATTTGTCTACGCTGCGGCGATCGCGACAGGCAAAAGCCCTTACGATACTTATTTAGATGCTCCCTTTGTCGTCGATGGTTACGAACCCAAAAACTATGGCGAAAAATTCCGGGGCTTGATAGACATGAGAGATGCTCTCACGCGATCTGTGAATATAGTTGCATTGAAAGTATTACTAGATGTGGGATTTGAGCCAACAATTAAATTAGCCCACAATATGGGCATTAAATCAAAACTGAATCCCCATTATTCTCTCGCCCTTGGTTCCAATGAAGTCAACCTTCTAGAATTGACCAGTGCTTACGGTAGTTTTGCCACCCAGGGCTTACACGTAGAACCCCACGGTATTCGGCGCATTCTGAACCGCCAAGGTCAAGTTATCTGGTCAGCAGATTTTAAATCTCAACGGGCTTTAGATGCTGATAGTGCCGCTATCATGACTTGGATGCTGCGTAACGTGGTTGTCGAAGGCACAGGAGCAGCAGCCCAACTCGATAATCGGCCTGTAGCTGGCAAAACCGGTACTTCCGACGAAGCTAGAGATTTGTGGTTTATTGGCTACATTCCGCAAGTTGTGGCAGGTGTTTGGCTAGGTAACGATGATAACCGCCCTACCTATGGCGCTAGTAGCAGTGCTGCCTACACCTGGCATGAATTTATGGAAACAGCAACAGAGGGAATGCCAGTTGAAAAATTCCCCGAAAGGCCAAAATTAGAAGGTCGCAAAGGCACAATCAAAGCCGAACCCGTTAAAGGAAAGAAAGTCCGCAACAGTTCCAGTGACGATAATGAAGAGGTAAATTCCAGCGACTCTGATGATAGCAGTTCATCACGCAGACGACGTAGACGTAATTACCAGCAACAAGAAGATAATACAGAAACACCCAGAAGACGGCGGCGATATCAAGCCCAAGAAGACAGCAGTGACACATCCAGAAGGGTGCGACGCTCTCCCGTTGAAAATGAGTCTAGTGCCACAGCCACAGAACCATCTCGTTCTGGCAGAAGATCCAGGCGAACAGAATCAGGTTCTGACGCACCGCGTAATTCCCAACCTGCTTCCACTAGTAATAGTTCTGGTTCTTCTGGTTCTTCTGGAACATCAACACCAAGTTGGCGCGATAGACTAAGACCAAAGTCATCTTCACAATAGTTAACTATTCATGACTGCTGAGTTACCATCTATTGAGGCATCGGAGTTTGTCGCCACGTTAGCACGAGCTGGTCAAAGTAGCGATCGCCCATCAGCTAAAGTAGTAGTTGATGCTTTATTACAAGCTGAAAAAGCTGCCAAACAGCAACGCATTAGCTATACTTTTGATTCTCTTGTCGGAACATGGCGACTTTGCTTTGCCACCGGGACACGTAAAGTTAGACAGCGTGGCGGCATTATTTTAGGCAAAGGTTTTTATTGGCCTAAGTTTACGCCAACTTATATTTCCTTTAGTCAAACAACACCAGTCACAGGTGAAATCAGCAATCAGGTAAAACTAGGGTCTGCGTTGTTAAAACTCACAGGCCCAGTTAAATATTTAGGCAAAAAAAACCTCTTGGCATTTGATTTTACTCACATCCAAATTAGTGTATTTGGTCAGACTATCTATAACAAACCTCTAGGTAAAAACAAATCACAAACAACAGATTTTGACAATCAACCCATAGCTAAATTGCCATTTTTTGCTTTCTTTTTAGTCACAGACAATTTTATCGCTGCCCGTGGTCGTGGAGGTGGGTTAGCATTGTGGGTCAAAGAAAAATGAATGAGTTGATAATTCTAAATCTTCCTTCTCCATACTTTACTCAAGGCTTTAGCTTTCTTTCTCCCCCAAAATTATCAGCCAATAAATATTTTTGCGTGTTGCTACCATTAAATTTCATAGTACCAAATGTCTTCTTCTCTCACGACAATGCGATGGAGAGAGAGACGGTCAATCAAACCTTCATCTTCAAATTGTCCTAAAATGCGAGTAATGGTTACACGGGTAGAACCAAGCATTTCTGCTAGGTCTTCGTGAGTTAAACGCATATCTATTAAACGTCCTTGTTCAACCTGTGAACCAAATTTTTTTGACAACCATGCTAATAATTTAATCAGCATAGTATCAACTTTTTTATAGCTCCGAATTACCATCAATTCTTCAGCTTGTTGGATATGTGCTAGTAGTGTTTCTTGCGCCTGATACCAATCTTCTATGGGCAAGATTTTAACTTCTACCTTGGTTAAGCACTCCATCTGATAAGGTTCCATTTTTGACAAGGCTTTACCAACAGTATCCCCAGGCCCCCATAATCCTAAAGCAACTGTTGTACCATCTTCTAAGTAAGTATAAGTACGTACGAATCCTTTTTCGATTTGCCAAAGTACATTTTGATGATCTGGCAAAAATGAGCGCCTAGTAAAATGCTGCTTGGCGTTTTTAGTAGGTGCGGTAGATAAGCTTGAGTGTAAAGACACCATGATCTATAGTACTCATATTCGATATATTAACCGTAGTATACATAATAGATCAAGCTAAATGAATTTATAGGTACAGAAAAAATCTGCTATTAGGAAGATGTTAGGGTATTTTCTAAATGAATACAAAACAAGAATTGTCTCTTGAGAGTGGATGTAAGGGTGTGAAGGTGTAGGAGCGTCAGGGTTTTACATACACATCCCCACCCATACAATAAAGTCAAAATTCAAAAGTAAGAGAATTTTTGACTTTTAACTTTTGACTTGATTTTGCCTCAACCCTAGTGCTAGATAGAAAGTTCTACTCGCTTACCTGAGCAAGAATTTTTTGAGTTTGCAAGTAATGATAAAGGCGGTTTAAAGCATTGAGATGGGCGTAAGCTGCGGCGACGACAATATCTGTGTCGGATGCTTGTCCAGAAAAGATTCTATCTTGATATGCCAAGCGGATTGTGACTGTTCCCAAGGCATCAATTCCACCTGTGACAGACTGTACAGAAAACTCAATTAATTGATTGGGAATTTGTACTAAGTGGTTTATTGCTTGATAAACGGCATCTACTGGCCCTGTGCCGACACTCGCATCTGTGAGGATTTTGCCGTCGGGTGTGACAACTGTAATGGTTGCGGTTGGGCAAGTGCAGTCACCGCAAATTACTTGGACGTGTTCGAGTTGAAAACCGCTTTCTCCTTGATTTTGGGTTTCATCCCGCACAAGTGCTTCTATATCCCAATCAGAGATTTCTTTTTTCTTGTCTGCAACTTCTTTAAAACGGTTAAAGGCTTTGTTTAAGTCTGCTTCACTCAGTTCAAATCCCAATTCTTTTAACCTTGTACGGAACGCATTTCGTCCTGAGTGTTTGCCTAAAACTATGCGATTTTCTGGTAAGCCAATGGATGCAGCTTCCATAATTTCGTAGGTTTGGCGATGCTTGATAATGCCATCTTGATGAATGCCTGATTCATGGGCGAAAGCATTTGCACCCACAATTGCCTTATTTGGCTGAATCAGCATTCCGGTTAACTGCGAAACTAAGGTAGAAGTTTTATAAATCTCTTGGGTTTTAATGTTGGTGAGGGGTACATCAGAATTCACAGAACGGCCAAAGTAAGGATTGAAGTAGTGTTTCCGTACTTGCAAAGCCATGACAATTTCTTCTAATGCAGCATTTCCAGCACGTTCGCCAATGCCGTTAATGGTGCATTCTACTTGACGCACACCATGTTCTATGGCGGCTAAAGCATTGGCAGTTGCTAAACCCAAATCATTTTGAGTGTGGATAGAAAGAATTACTCTGTCAATATTCGGCACATTGTCCCGAATGCCTTGAATCAAAATTCCGATTTCTTTGGGGGTGCAGTAACCAACGGTATCAGGAATATTGATTGTGGTTGCACCTGCGGCGATCGCAGTTTCTAACACCTGATACAAAAACTCTGGTTCTGTCCGACTAGCATCCATTGGCGAAAATTCAACATCATCGACAAAGGATTTGGCATAAGCCACCATTTCTTGAGCGATCGCCAACACTTCATTACGAGACTTTTTCAACTGATATTGCAGATGAATATCAGATGTCGAAATCATGGTGTGAATGCGCGGATGGGCGGCAGGTTTTAAAGCTTCGGCGGCGGCGTGAATATCTTTGCGGGTGGCTCTGGCTAAACTGCAAATAATTGGCCCGTCTGCTTTTCCGACTTGTTCTGCAATGGTTTTGACGGCTTGAAAATCTCCCGGACTAGAGACAGCAAAACCCGCTTCTATCACATCTACACCCAAGAGAGCTAGTTGATGAGCGATCGCTAATTTCTCTTCTGCATTTAGGGTTGCACCAGGGGATTGTTCGCCATCCCGCAAGGTGGTGTCGAAAATAATAACTCGGTCTGTTGTTTGAGATGCAATGCTCATAACTAGTCTCCCGTTTGGTTAAGGGAATTATCTGTAACTTTGGATATTGTATACAATATTTCCTAAATTGTATACAATATAAAATATGAACTTAAATGATTTAGCTGCCAATGTGCTGCAACAACAACGTAGCACCCCCGATTTAATTGCCGATGCTTTGCGGGAAGCAATTTTACGCGGCATTTTTCAAGAAGGACAATCTCTCAGACAAGATGAAATCGCCACACAATTTGGTGTGAGTCGCATTCCTGTGCGGGAAGCCTTGCGTCAATTAGAAGCAGAAGGCTTAGTAACACTGCATCTGAATCGTGGTGCGATGGTATCGGTACTCAAAGCCAATGAAGCGCAAGAAATTTGTGAGATTCGCAGTGCTTTAGAAGTCCAAGCCATACAGTTAGCGATACCAAAATTCAGCACAGCAGATTTAGAAAAAGCTGCGTTAATTCTAGAAACTACTGATCAAACCACTGATGCAGGTTTGTTAGCGCAACTTAACTGGGAATTTCACGCCGCACTTTACACCAGCGCAGAACGTCCGCGACTATTAGCAATGATCAAAAATCTGCATATAAATTGCGATCGCTATGTGCGTATGCAAATGGCACAAATGGACTATCAAGAACGTTCCCAAAAAGAACACTATCAACTTTTAGATGCTTGCAAACAACGAGATCCAAAAACTGCCGTGCGGTTACTAAAACGCCATATCGATACCGCAGGTGAACAGTTAGTTATGTATTTGTTGCAAAAATCATGAAAGTAATTATGCTATTTACATCTGGAATGAGCAGAATTTCACTTAAAAATCAGTTTACTTGCGGAGAGTAAACCCAATTTTATGAAACGTCGAAAACTAATTCAGTATGGTGCTATCAGTAGTACTTCTTTTTTCGTCCACACTGGGATTCTCAATTCTTCAGCACAATCTTCTTTAGCATCAGCCAGTAAAAGTGATCCGCCACACTTTGACTGGATAATTTTATATTGGATGCCTTATGACAATGATTTATGGGAAGTTGGCAATCCGATTATTGAAATGCTGACTCAAGGCATCCAATCTCCAAATATATTGGTGTTAGTGCAAGCAGATTTTAGTGGTAAACGGCAGCTTTCGAGATATATCATTACTCAAGCTAAAGTTGATGTGCAGCAAATAAATACTGCTAACAGTGCTAGTGATGAGGTTTTTGCAGAATATCTTGATTGGGCTAAATCGAAATTTCAAGCTCAAAAATGGGCGATCGCAATTTTAGGACATGGTGGACGTTTAGATGAAATTAGTCCTGATGAACATCCTATTTTTGGCTTGAGTCACCAAACAAAGTGGATGAATATTGAAAAACTCAGTCAAGTGATCACCAAGTTTAATAACAAATTAGGTAAGCGTGTAGAATTACTTTTTTTTCAAAACTGTAATAAAGGAACGATAGAAGCTCATTATACTTTTCGAGACACAGCAAAATATACTTTGTCTTCCCAACTAACTTTAGGAGCGCCGAATTATTATTATGTTTCCTTATTAGAATTTTTGGGGCGTTATCCAGCAATCAACGGTGGAGAATTAGCAACCAAAATCATAGAATTTGAACAAAGTGATATGTATTATAGCTACACTGTCACTCATAATCATAGATTGCGTGATTTACCAAAAATCATTAATCCTTTGATTGATTCAATTATGGCAGCAAATACAAAAGCCATTAACTTAAATGAAATCAAATTTTATTCTTATATGGAAGATAAGCTAGTTGATTTGGTCAGTTTTTTAGCAAAAATCACTGAACAATCAGGGGCAAATCAAACTTTATTGCAAAATTTTCGAGAATTTATACAAACATCAATAATTTATCAATATAAAAATAACGGCAGACTATTTAGTCTATCGCAAAGAAAAGAATATAATAATTTTTACGGATTGGGTTGTTTTTTCCCAAAAAATCAGCAAGAAATTCAGAAATATAGTTATCTAGAAATATTTAAAGATGTGAAAATGATGGCACTTTTTACCAAAATCCTCTCCCCATCAAGTTAATCAGTACTAATTTTCAATTGGGAAGTTGTGCAGTGTTCCATAGCTTATGCAGATATTAATTTCTTGCAACTTTACTCATGGCAACAAATATCTGCACAAAATATCGATTTTATTTTTGGAAAACTGCACAACTAATGGTTATTTATTATTACTAGCAAACAAGAACAATTAATCAATTTATTGTGGAATCCAGACTGTCCTTTATCTCAAGAGTCTGGTTACTCTAACATCATATTCAGTGCCTTTTGGATGTTCAGTTCTAGCCTGAATTCTTGCCATACCATCTGCTTTTTCTTTTGACTCAGCACTAATCTCGTATCTTGACGTTCCGCATTGATAGGCACTGTTAGCTTGATCGGCATATTCCTTAATATCAACCAACACCTCAAAAGTATGAACCATTGGAACCCCCTAGTGCAAATCGCACAGTGTGGAAATTAATATCCAGTATAGGAATAGCCATAAGTATATGCTGATTCAACAATACAATTCTTTATCAAAACTATTAATCAATAATGCCTGAGAGTGAATACTGATAAGCAACTAATAGCGATACTGCTCCAAATTAATGGACGAAGTATTATTAATAGAATTGGTTAACAAATATTGCAAAGTTAATACATAAATAACGAAAAGATAAGAAGAGGTGACAGGTGACAGAACTGAAAATCATCCAGATTTTGTTTGGTTTTGCGATCGCTTAAACAAAGCTACTAATTTATGTCATTCTGTTGTCTGATGATGGAGAATTACTGTTAATCTCAGTTCTCTATAAATCTTGTAGAGCAGTTGTTGACAACCTATAGAATAAATCTGTCTCTCTTGTCTCCTTCTTATGCCAATCTCAAATAGGGACACTTAGCGAGAAATGTAGCTGCTTTGTTTTCAGCATCTGGGTTGTGAATATGGGCTGGTGTTGGTCGAATAATGCCAGAAAACAAGTCATCTAGTCCGTAAGGTGTCAAAAACTCCCATTCGCCTTGGTTATTTAACCTCACACCAACAGCAGTAGCGGTGTGTAACCAATCTTGTATACCATCCTCAGTACTAGTATAAGTACGCCTACCTGGTCGCCACCGCGCAAAACTAGCCTGATTTTTGACATCAAACTTATAGTTGGGGAATTTCTCTGTAAGACTGGTTTTGGCTGCTAATTCCTGAGAGCGATCGCCATCTGCATCAAAAAAGCCAATATCAAAGTCATTGATGACTAAGGCGCAGTTTTCGCCAAACATTGACCGCCAAACGCTGTTGCGGACTGCACCTCCCGCTAACCACCAGTTAGGTAAGTTGACTTGGGCGATCGCGGGTAACACAGTTGCGATCGCTGTGTCAGTTAAAATTGCTTGTAAACGAGCATTCGTATTCATCGGCAACTTAAAGAATTCTTCGCTTGAATGTGAAGATATTATGAGTTATATGCGACACCGAGAAAACTCTGATCGAGATTTTTTGATAATTTTCATAATTCCCCAACTAAACCTACTGTTATTTGCGGAAAAGTAACGTTTACTTCAGTAGTTTACTGGGTGAAATTAAAACCCTATCTTACCCATTCACCGTACATTTCCCGATTACAACTGTGCTAGGCATCAGTGTAGGCTTGAGTTGCCAAACCCAGCTAATTGGCTGGTTAGTTCCATTCTCTGCCTATTGTTTATTCTTTTTATGTAAAAAAAATATTCCCGATTGTGCTAGACTTGACAAAATTACTGATAAATTACAGTTCTTTCACAAAAACGTGCCAATGCTCCAGATCAACCTCAAGAAAATTGCGGGTAATCACGTAGAGCAAAGCTCATTTACTGCTAATTATCACCAGTATTGTAAGCGATCGCTCGTTGATGAAAAGGCTCTAAAATTACGTTTCAGTCCTAAGCATAATCACAGATTAACGCTACAGTGGTTATCTGCCTGTAGGAATACAAGCTGAGGCGATCACTGTGTAAAAAATAGCCCTGATTTCAGCAAACAACATCTATCATCGTGATTGACAACTGTTGCACAATTACACTAGCTTTCTATTTCAGTACACATTGTGAGTTACACAGGTGCAATCAATAGCGTATCAATCACAAATTGTTTAAATATCTAGCATTTGTCCAGATAAAAATATCACATTTAAGTAAATTTTTCAGGAGTAAAAAGTTTTGATGAAATCAATTAATTCGGCAATAAATAAACTTAAAGAAGAAAATTTTCTCCCAAAACAAAAACTTAAAGAAAAGTAAAGTATTCAAGCTTTTACTCAATGTTAAGAACTGGTTAACTTGTTCTTAATAATTAATAAGAGACTGAATATATATCATGAACTTGGTACATAATTTTTATTATATGAATCATCATTTGTGATAAATTAACATGGTTTTCCCACAACAACAACAAACTTTTTTTAAATAACTAAGGAAACTCACAAATGTTTAGACAGGGTTATCGAGCAGACAACATTCGCAAAATTGACAATCAGAATGCTGGCAATAAATTTCCTAATATCAAAGAAAAATTGGAATTTTGGCGGATTACCTTTTTCGAGTCAGTGCCATTTTTGCTGGCTTGCACTGTATTTTTGAGTGTGATTAGCTTACACAGCCCTGTACTGCTTTTTTGTTTATTAATTGGTAGTTTAATTGTTATATCGATACAACAAATTGGGCAATTAGTCAACTTACCCAGTCGTTGGCGGATTGCCTTACAAATCTTGGCACCAATCGTAATTTTAAGCTTATTTTGGTTAGATTACTTGGCTGCCCCAGCCCAAGCCCAATTTTTTGGCAAAGCCGAAAGATTTTTCAAAACTAATCTGACACAAGGTGCTAATACGAATAGTGCTGGTACAGAAACAGCTGTTAGTTTAATATTCAATGTTCTCAGAGGAATTTATCTGCTTTATATTGCAGTTTCGTTGATTGGGGTAATTAATGCCGTGCGAAAAGATGAAGACTGGCAAAGTATTGCAAGAACCCCATTATTAGTTGTTTTGGCTGTCACAATTGCCGATGTCATGACAGGCTTCGTGATTGGTAATTAATGGTATGTCTGAAGAACGAGAGCAAGATTTTCGACCAGTCAATCAGATTTTAGGCGCACAACCATCATTAGGGCCAATTCCTGCCGATCAAATTTTTCCTTGGTTAGTAATTGCCCTAACTTCCTACTTTATTATCAATGGCGTTTTTGGTGGCTTGTTCACCGATGAATTTCAAAAATGGTTGTGGACATTTTTAATTGCTGGTTGGGGAATCGCAACTTGGTGGATATTATCTGGTGGTAGGAGTTGGCGTTTTTTAAGTAAATTTATCGGAGTTCCCACTTGGACTAGAGGCTTTGCTCGTTATCAAAGCTTGCTGGAAATTAATCATGAAGCAAAAAATCGGAAAAAAGAGCATCGGCACCCCAGGAAACGAAAGTAGATTAACGCCATTTGAAGACGCTTTACACCTAGCAACAATGCTCCGTATTGCAGTGGATGGACGTGATCTTGGCGCTTATATTTTAGCGAAAGGCACGCAAAGAGATAGATTTTGCTTTGTCTTTGGTTTTGAATGTAAAGGCATCCATACCACTTTAAGAAGTGAACAGATAAATACTATATTTAATAATATTGAATCTGGGCTAAAAGATATCCCTGAAGGCGAAAGAATGACCTTACATATAGGGTCTTTTAGTTCTGATAAACAGCGTCAGCAAGAACTAGCTGATTTAATTAAAACCACGCCATCGAATGACATTAAATATTTAATTATGGCAGAACGAGCCAGAATTAGAGAGTTAACTAATTCTGGCATTCGCAAACCAAAATTTTTACGTATTTATGTTACTTATACCGTAGAACCACATTCTACTAATGCCGATGATTGGATTGAAAAACTATTGGCTAGAGCAGAATCTTGGTGGTTGAAATTTAAAGGCGAACTGGAAGAAATCGAGAATCAACGCCTTGAAACTGTAATTACCGAGGCTTATAAACAAGGTTTTAGCCGTTGGGAACAGTTGTTATCTAACAAAATGGGGTTAGATATTAAACCTTTAAATGCAGAAGAACTTTGGGAAGAAGTTTGGTTGAGATTTAACGATACAACCCCCATAGAAATTCCGCAATTACTTACATTAGATGAAACTGGATTACATGAACAAGTTAACTCTGATTTAGCGAGTAGCAAATTGTTGGTCGAGAATGTCCACAGTACAACTTTACTGATGGAATCCAGTGTACCTCGTGCCGATCGCCGTTGGGTATATATCAACAATCACTACGTCGGCGCGATGACATTTCTGGAAAAACCCGGTGGTTGGCCGAATAAATTTTCCCAACTGCGGTACTTATGGGAATTATTAGCGAGAGAAAGCGTAGTTGATACCGAAATATTTTGTCAATTAACCGCCGCCAATCCTGCCATAGTCAAAACCACCTTACAACGAGTGCTGAAACAGTCAAATGTTTCAGCACTTTTGGCACAAGAAAAAAGTAAAACAATTGATGTCAATGCCCAATTAAAATTAAAAAAATCGGTCGCAGCCCAAGAACAATTGTATGAAGGAGCCGTACCGATTCATACAGGGATTGCCATTTTTGTGCATCGTCCCACCCAAGTAAAATTAGATGAAGCCATCAGATATATTGAAAACTGTTTTCAACGTCCAGCGCAAGTAATTCGAGAAACAGAATATGCCTGGAAAGTGTGGTTACAATCTCTGCCAATTGTTTGGGAAGGTTTGTTAGTTAAACCCTTTAACCGTAGACAATTGTATTTAACCAGTGAAGTGCCGGGATTAATGCCTTTAGTAATGACCAAAGCCGGCGATAAATATGGCTTTGAGTTAATAGCTGAAGAAGGTGGCACACCCATACATTTAGATATGTTTCACCAACACAAAAACTTGGCGTTGTTTGCTACTACCCGCGCCGGAAAATCTGTGTTGGTATCGGGAATTTTAACCCAGGCTTTAGCTCATAATATTCCTGTGGTGGCTCTAGATTTCCCCAAACCAGATGGGTCATCGACCTTTACCGACTATACCGAGTTTATGGAAGGGAATGGGGCGTACTTTGATATTTCCAAACAATCGAATAACTTATTTGAACAACCAGATTTGCGATCGCTCTCTGCGGAAGAACAACGCGATCGCCTCCTGGATTATGTCGCCTTTCTCGAATCAGCCTTAATGACAATGGTCTTAGGCTCATCCAGCGAAAATCAACTCCTCTCCCAAACTGTACGTTCTCTCCTCAACCTTGCATTAGGAGCCTTTTTTGCTGATGAAGGTATTCAAGAACGCTATCGCCTCGCCATCAACGGTGGATTTGGCAGCCCAGAATGGCAAAAAACCCCAACTTTACAAGATTTTCTCTATTTCTGTTCACCAGAACATCTGCGTCTCGATTCTGTGAGTGGTCGAGTCGAAGATGCACTCAGCCAAATTCAACTGCGCTTGCGGTTTTGGTTATCCAGCCGCGTTGGACAAGCTATTTCTGCACCATCCAGCTTTCCCACCGATGCTCAACTTTTAGTTTTTGCCCTGCGAAACCTCGCTGACAACGAAGATGCCGCCGTCCTTTCTTTAAGCGCCTATTCCGCCGCCTTGCGCCGCGCCTTAAGTAGTCCCGCTTCTATATTCTTCATTGATGAAGCGCCTATTTTGTTTGAATTTGACCAAATTGCCGACTTAGTAGGCAGAATTTGTGCCAACGGTGCCAAGGCGGGTATTCGCGTTATCTTATCAGCTCAAGACCCCGATACCATTGCTAAATCCAAAGCCTCATCCAAAATTCTGCAAAACTTATCCACCAGACTCATCGGACGGATTCAACCAGTCGCCGTTGATAGTTTCATCAATATATTGAAATATCCCCGCGATATTATTGCCCGTAATGCTTCTGAAAGCTTTTTCCCGCGCAAAGAAGGAGTTTACAGCCAATGGTTATTAGATGATAACGGCATCTATACATTTTGCCGCTACTATCCAGGTTACGAACAATTAGCGGTAGTTGCTAATAACCCCCATGAGCAAACTGCCCGCAGAAAAGTTATGCAACAACACAGTGATAAATACGAAGCTGTTTCTATTTTTGCCCGTCAATTATTAGCCTCTCTGCGCGGAGGATAAACTGTTAAGCATATAAGAAAGTACATTGGGACAGCAGGGAGCAGGGGGCAGAGAGCAAGGGAGAAAATTTACTAATTTTAATTTGCCTAAATTCAATTCCTCACACAATCTCAGGTAAAATTTATGCGGAAAACAACTTTATTCACATTCATCTTTTCTAGCTTATTAATTTTGCCAGCAATGGCACAACTCGGCAAAGTTTGGACTGATTTTCAATATTATTCTGTAGATTTACAAAACTATCTCAGAAGTAATGTTAATGAAACTTTTAGACCGCTAGATATTAGAACTCAAGGGGCGCTGAGTAATTACAGTGGTGACTTGAATTTACCTGATCCAGTGTCGGCTGGGAGACAAGTACGCAACGATATTATTATCAACTCCATCTCAGGAAGATATGAAAATAATTCCGCAGTCAATGGTGCAGGTGTGAGTAATGAAGTTAATCGCGTAGTTACTCGCGGTGCGGTAGTTGGGGTGCTAGGTAGAGAGGGACAAATACGCTTAAAAACTAAATTAGAAGATACAGAAAGAAGTATTGAAACTATTGCCCAGACTATTGAAGATGGTGATAGTTTTCTTGACAAAATTAAAGACCAGGTGTGTCAAGCAGTAAATAATCCAGCAATGCCCACTAGTCAAGCTTTATGTCAATCGAGTATACAACAAGACACAACTGTGAAAATTCTCCAAGAACAAGCAAAAATTAACGCGGAAAATCTTGCTCAAACTATCCAAACAAATCAGTCAATACAATACACTAATTTAAATTTAGCGAATATTTCTCAGCAAGTTGAAGAAGCAAACCGTTCTCGGCGTGTTGATTCGGCTACAGAAGCAGCCAGACTTTTACGAACTGCTTCACAGACAGATTTATTTGGACGCGAACCATAATCATTTATCATCAAAACAATGTGATTTAAAATGCAGCTTTATCTTGCACAAGTTTTTCCCGGCATTACAGATACTCTAGAAAATGGAGCAACAACAGCTAAAAGTATCGCTGAAAGCTGGGATAATCAATGGGTGAATTTATTACAAAATAACACTAGTAATAACTTGTATGGAGCCATCACCAATTTAGGTGTATTTTTTGCTGTTGGAACACTGTTGTTTTTTATGGTGCAATGGCTGAAAGATGTCATTTACAGTGAATATTCTCGCCCGATATCTGGGTTAATTTGGCCGTTTGTAGTGGTAGTTTTATTAAGTAACCCTGGCAATGGTAGCGCACTTTCTAACCTGACTTTGGGTGTGAGGAATTTTATTAATACAGTAAATCAACAGGTAGTCACCACAGCCGATGCTGAACAAACTTATCAGCAAGCCATTAGCATGAGTGTGGCGGAAGAAGTTGCAGGTTCCTTACTGCGTCCTTGTCAAGCACTGACTGGTCAACAACAAACTGACTGTTTAAATAAAGCAACTGAACAAATTGATGACCTTTGGCAAGAATATAGAAATAGATATGGTAATCGAACTTGGATAGATAGATTAGAAAATCAAGTTAATCAAATTAAGTTCGGTACAGGAATTATCACTGATGCAGCATTTAACGCTCTGTTAGGTAATACAGGACAAACAACTATTAAAAACTTTTTAATTTCATTACAATATGCTTTTCAAAATTTGCTAGAAGCTACGATGTTGCTGATAGCAGCTTTAGGCCCTATAGCCGTCGGCGCTTCATTATTACCTGTAGCAGGTAAGCCGATTTTTGCTTGGATTACCGGATTTTTAGCGGCGGGAATTGCCAAAATTTCTTTTAATATTGTGGCTGCATTAACATCCGCAGTGATTATTAATGGCCCAGGACAAGATATTAACACCAGTCCTGATTTAATGTGGTTTATTATCTTTTTGGGAATTTTAGCGCCGTTGTTATCGTTGTTCTTGGCTGCGGCTGGAGGGTTCGCAGTTTTCAGCGCGATTAATAATACTGAAAGTTTAGTGAGGAATAGAATTTAGCAAAAAAAGTATGAAGTCTGAAGTCTGAAGTATGAAATGAAGAAACTCTGATAGTAAATATAACCTTTCTTAACCTAGTGAGGTACAGACAAAAATAATTAACCGCAGATAAACGCAGATGGACGCAGATAGATTTTTTTCGTTAGTTAACTAGTAAATGCTATAAGGCTTTCAAGCAATTTAAAGACAGACTTTCTTCCCCTACTCACCACTCCCTACTCCCTACTCCCCAGATCGTATGGTCAATTTACTTAAAAAAAGACAAGCCAAACAAACAGGAAGTGTATTGACAACTTTTGCGATCGCCACTTTCAGTTTGCAAATCTTAGTGTTAATTTTATTTATTATTCAAGGTTTAAATATCCGACAACTGAGTCTGAGAAAACCACCTAACTTTGTACAGATGATTGATGGTAAGACACCCACCGCCACTGATGAGTTAGAACGGCACACGGAAAGCATCAGCCTGTTTGTCAGTAAAACCATGACTGCTATGTTTAATTGGTCAGGAAACTTACCACCCCAAAATATTGAAGAAGTTGCCAAACCTAAACCAGATCCAGGAATTCAAGTGCGAACTCTCAAAGGTGGTAACAGAAACGTCACCACTAGTACTTGGATAGCGAGTTTTGCGATTTCCGAAGACTTTCGTAAAGGTTTGTTAAGTGCGATCGCCGAACTCACACCCCCAGAAGTTTTTGCTAACAACAGCCAAAGCATCACCGCCCAACTAGTAATCAAGCGCCTTTATCCGCCCCAAAAAATTGCCCCTGGTAAATGGCGTGTCAGCATGGTAGCAGACTTAGTACAAACCAAACGCTCAGATAATCGCCGCAAAGTTACAGCATTTAATAAAGATTTATTAGTCCGTGCAGTTGATTATTTTCCCTATCCCTTGAGTGAAAATAGCACAGACTTACAAAAAGCCATATACAGTACCCGCACAGATAAATTAGAAATTTATGAAATTCGGAACTTATGTTTAATAGATGAATATAATTCACCAGATGATCAAACTAAGCAATGTCTTAATAATAAATCAAACAGTAATTTTCTCAGATAAATCTGCTAAATAATTAAGGCTCTCCCAGACTTGGGTTGATAAATTAACACTAAAAAATGGCTCAAATGATTGATATAACAAGGTTTCGCTAATATAAAAACAATGATTTAATAAAAATTTACTTTATTACTCCTGAATCCCAGACTATGTAAGGATTTAACCTGATATTAAGTATTAATTTGCTATAGCTAGTCTAGGAGAGCCATAATTAAATCCCATTACCTAATCCCACTAAGTAAGTCGAAGAAAAAAACTATATTAATAAAGATTAATTAAACTAAAATCCTCTTCCCTCCTTGGTTGGTGAGCGTAGCCGAACCACTGCCTCCTGCCTTTTCCAAACTACAAATATTTACGTCGCTCTACTTAAATATTATTCATGCAAATACTCAAAACCGAAAATAAAAAAAGCAACATTCTCCCCTTATTTGCCGTCGCTACTTTTGGGTTAAATATATTTGCCTTACTGCTGTTAATGTTTCATGGGTCAATGTTACAAGCTCTGAAACAACAACTAACGCCCCAAAGTTTGGTACAACTAATAGATGGTCAAGCCGTCACAGTAGATCCTAAACCCAGCTTTGAAAGATATCCCGAAACCATTCGGCGGTTTGTGGGCGAAACCGTGAGTTTAATGCTCACTTGGTCAGATCAACAACCACCGCAAACAGCTTGGGATATCAGTTCTCAGATGGTATCCAATAACATTAAACAAAAATTACTCTTAGAAATCACCAGTTTAAAATCTGGTTCACAATTTCAAACTATTAATAAAGGTAGTGAATATGTATTAGTGATTGATAGTATTTCCCAACCTACCAAAATCACAGAGGGAACCTGGAAAGTAGAAATGTATGCTCACCAATTAAGTTTTACTAATTATGACAAATTAGGAGTATCCAGTCCTTTTAATAAACAAATTCTCGTTCAGGTTGTTGATGAACCTTTAACATCATTACCCGATAAACCGCTATCCTGGCATTTAGCTGCTTACCGTCTTGGCGAAGCAAGGCTACAAATTTACAATATATGTGACATAAAAGACAAAAATTGTTCTTAAACATTTTTACCAAAGCCATATACCATGACTTCATATTCCATTTCTTCAGAAATAAACCCTCAAGGTCTCACAAATCGCGCTCATTCCGATTCACAAAAACAGGCAGAATCTGCTGATTGGGAATCAAAAATTGCCAGATTGGTGGGTTTTGAAGATGAATCAAAAACGGTGAACGTCGAAGCCACCGAAGAACCAGACATTCCCGAAGCTTTAATCGAAGAACCACAAGAAGTTAAAACCACCCAACCCCTATCATCAAATCCTTTTGCTAAATTAACTTTAGTTGGCTCTGCCACCTTAGTAGTAGTTTTGTTAGCTGGGGGCTTTTTATCGCAAATTATGAGCGGCGGTGGTCAAAAATCAGCAACTCGTCCTGTTTCCGTTCCCACTCCAGCCGCAGCCAATGCAGCACCCCGCCAGCAAGACTTACAACAACAAATCGAAGATTTAAAAACAAAATTAGCCCTATCCGAACAAGCCGATGATGTCGCCGCATCGCAACAAAGCTTGCGAAATCCAGCTAGATTGGTGTCATCGGTAGATAGTAGACCTGAGCGTACAGCTATCAGAAATGTCCGCCCAGCAGTCCAAGCACCAGCCCAGGTAGTGTATGTTCCACGTCAAGTTAATCAACCTCTAGCCAGACCTGCTGTTGTGCCACCGTTTATCCCCGAAACTCGCTCAGTCCCAGAATTACCACCACAAGCAGTTGTGACAACTCCACCTGCTCCACCAGACCCGCTACAAGAATGGTCAAAGTTAGCTAAATTAGGCAGTTATGGTCAAGTTTCCACCACTGGAACATCGGGAGTAAATATCAGTCAAGTTCCCCCAGTTGACAATAACGATAGAGTTACCTCACCAGAAGTCACACCGCCCCAAACCCAACCACAACCTCAAACACCTCCTGGGCTTGGTACAACCCAAACTCAAGGGCCGAAGACGGTAGCAGTTGGTACTAGTACTAAGGCTGTAGTTGCTACAGCGATTTTTGGCGAAACTACCAGAAGCAGAGGTAATGACAGAGATGATGATGAAGATAAAAATGTCTTTGTTATTCAATTAAAACAACCTTTAAAATCTATCGACGGTCAAGTTGCAATTCCGGCAAAAACAGAGTTATTAGCTGAAATTAAATCTTTGTCTGATCAAGGTTTGTTACAGTTGAATGTGACCAAAATTGTCTCGCAAAAAGACGGTGTTTTAACAGAAACAACCTTGCCTAAAAATGCGATTATTATTCGTGGTGTGAAAGGTAGACCTTTAATTGCAAATAAATTTCCTAATGCTGGTGGTGCGATCGCAAGTATGGATTTAGGGTTATTTGTATTGGGTGGTATTGGTAAAGCCGCAGAGTTATTTAACCGTACAGAGGCTCAAGTAGTCACAACAACTGCTACAGGTACGATTGTGAGTAATACTAACCCCAGACGTAACATTGCAGCTGGGATCTTAGAAGGTGGTTTTAACTCTGTCATTCCCCAAATTTCCCAACGAAACCAGCAAGAAATTGCTCGATTAACTCAACAAACTAACGTCTGGTTTATCTCTGCGGGTAAAGAAGTGGAAGTCTATGTCAATCAGCAATTACAGTTTTAATTTTGACTTAGTTTAGCGATCGCAGTCATGAAAAATGTTAAATTTCCTCCTTTCTTCTCTCTGGCCTCCTTAATTGTTTCCACCGGAGTCATACTGTTAGCTGGCCGAGCCATAGCCCAGAATACCGTTTTGCGCTCTATGCTTTCTTGTCAAGCACAAGGTTTAAGTGGTATAGAACCAACTATTACCGTATCTTATGTGCAAGGTACAAACTTAAGCTTTTTACCGGCTGGTGAAACAATTAAAAAAGTCTGGTTAAATGATCCATCACAAGTAACCATCGACTTTGACGGGCCAGTTTGTACCCAGTTCGGACAAAATCAAAATTTCAATTCTGGAGATTGTAAAAACTCCGCCGCCAATGTAATTCAAATGCGACGCATTCCCAAGTTAAAAATTCCTGGACTTCCCAACACAGATAAAACACTGTTAACCGTGATTACTGAAGGGCAAGGCAAAAGTAAGCTTTACACATTTCGCGTGCTGTATACAGATTCTGACCCTGGATATCATACCTTGGCAATTTATGGTGATGAAGCCACCACAGATAATAAATCGCCTTGTCTCAGATATCCACGCTAAAAACCAACACGGTTCAGATAAAAAAACAAAATTACAACAAAACCAGCAAATGATATGGCAGGGGGCAGGTAACAAGGTGAAAAGCTTTGTGGTGTCTAAGTTTTATGATTTATCGATGTCCTAACCAACTTAGCTACTGCTATAACTTAACAAAAAACGAAAAAGTAGTTTTGGAGGGGGTTTGGGGGACGCAACCGTCACCCAATCGGGGGCTGGGGGAGAATCCCCCAAATCTTGCTTATAGAAATCAACTCTCATCACCTTAACTGAACCGTATTGAGATAAAAATAGCAAGTCAATCATGTAGAGGCCAGACACTTATCCAACCTCACCCCTAACCCCTTTCTATTGCTTAGACTCCCCAGGCGCAGCAGCAGGGGCAGACTCAGATGATGGTCGAGAACGGCGCAGCGCATTCCTCAACTTACTAGCACTATCGGATGTGGTAGCAGAATCTGGACGACGACGGCGACGCACTCGTGGCGCGTTATTTTCACCACTGGATGTTGTTGCTTGACTCGGACGTGATGCTGGTGCAGCAGTTTCAGTACGTGGACGTAACCGACGACGCAACGGAGTACTTTCGGATGTGGTGGCTGCTTCTCTTATCGGTCTTCTTTCTGGGGGAACATCAACAATAGTTCCAGAAGTTAAACTGCGCCTACGTCTAGTAGTTTCGCTGGTTGTACTTTGATTAGCCGTGGCTGTCGCTTGATTTCTTTGTTCGGTTTCTCTAGCTTGTCTTTGTCGTTTACGTTCTTGGGCTTCTCGATATCTTCGGGAGCCACGAATTGCATAATCGGTAGAAATTGATACGCCTTGTCTACCGCTTTCACTTGGCTTCAACTTCCAATCACGAGCTTGTCTCAGGTGGGCTTCATCTAACTCTCGATTACCACTCGAACGAGTTAATCTCACATTAGTAACATTACCGTTAGCATCAGTATCAACGGCAACCTCTACCTTGCCTTCAATACCTCTGCGTCTGGCTTGTTCGGGATACTTGTTATCGCACTGACGGCAGGCGGCACGGCCATTACCGCTACTACGATTGGTCGATGCTGGCGCTGGTGCTTCGATTTTTGGCTGACTGGGAGCAACAGCTACTGGATTAGGATTGCTTGTACCAGTACCAGTACCGTTACCAGTTCCCGTACCTGTACCATTGCCACTCCCAGTCCCGGTGCCAGTGCCAGTGCCTGTACCGTTACCAATGCCAGTGCCTGTACCGCTGCCACTTCCAACACCTACACCTATACCACTACCACTCCCAGTTAAAATTCCCGTACCACCACTTGATCCTGAACTACCACCGTTATCAGTACTGCTTGATTCAGATGTAGTACTAGTGCTGGTCGATGTCTGGGTAGTTCTAGCTGTGGTAGCTGAAGGTTTATCTGATGAGACAGGCTGTTTTGGTTGTTGAACAGGCTGAACTTGAGGCTTTTCAACAAATTTTTGGACTGGAGCAATTGCTACTGACTGTTGTTGAGGAATAACAGGCGACCTTTCAGGAATCTGAGTTTCAGACTGAGATACAACTTGATCAGGCGGCTCCTTTTTTTCTTCTATCGGAGCTTTTTCTATTTCTGGTTCTGGAGTAGCTGGAGCTTCTACGATCGCTAATTCTATTGGTTCGTTATCATCAGCAGGTAATCTTGTCAAAAAGTTACCTATCCCAGAACCCAGCAATGCAACATGCAACGCCAGAGAACCCACCAAACTGTAACCCAGAACAAACTTCAGAGCCTGAGCTTCTTTAGAACGTTGCTCAATAGCAATGCTGGAAAAGCTCATAGTTATTGCCACCTATTATCACTAAACTATGTCATCTTATAATGACTCCTGACAAATATCAAGCTAAAAGAGTTTTGAGAAATAATGTCATTTGGTAGAGAAAAATAAAAAATTGGAGTAGGTAGTGCTACTCCAAAAAATCACGCGGTACGGTACCTGGGAAATTCAAATTTAGAAAGGACGGCTACCTGCGAGGCTAACTCGCTTCATCACGCGGCGTTCATTGGGATCAAAAGCTTGACGGTAGTGTAAGGTAGCTTGATTGTCCCAGTAAACAATATCGCCGACAGACCATTTGTGTTGGTAGTAAAACTGCGGTTGATTTAAATGTTCTCGCAACTGTTCGATGAGTTCTGCACCCTCTTCTGGTTCTAAACCAACAATTTCAACTTCTGTGGCGTAGTCCAAATAAAGAATTTTCTTACCACTTTCTGGGTGTGTTCTGACCAACGGATGGGGGAAAACAGGACTAATTAACGGAATATTGCGGTCAAGACGATATTTGGTTTTAGGTGCGTTACGTTCCCGTAAAAATGGATTGTAGGTAATTAACTGTAAATCTGCAATTCGGCGTTTAGTTGCTTCATCCAAAGTTTCATAAGCCAAATTCAGGTTTAACCAATAAGTATCACCACCTTGGCTAGGAACTTCCAAAGCATAAAGCAACGAACCAGCAGAAGGACGTGGAGTCCAATGGTGGTCAGAATGGAAGGCTAATTCTCCCGTACCTGTATAGCCACCATCAACATTAGAAACGTTAATTACTACTGGTGTGACACCTGGTTGAGAAGCCAACACAGGAACATCATCTGGGGGAACATATAAATCGCCAAAATAATAGGCAAAATTCACCAGTTGGTCATCAGTCAACTTTTGATTTTTGAAGATTAAAATGTGGCGATCGCGCAAAGTTTGTTTCAGTTGTAAAATTACTTCCGGTGCAACAGGTTGACTCGCATCCAACCCAGTTACTACCGCCCCCAAAGGTGCATCAATTTGGGTAATTTTTACTTCTGTTAACGTCAATGTTGGCATAATATCTCCTCACAGTTGCACGAAAAATCTCTACAAAATTCCCTATTCCCTATTTCTCACTTTTTCGCCAACACATCCGCAGGAGTGATTTTGGCATATTCTTCAGGAGTTAAAAATCCTTCTCTCACATTTACTTTTTTCGGTATTTGACCTAATGCAAACCATTTATCTGCAACTTCTTGTTGTTTAACAATTACTTGTTCGGTAATTGGTTTCAAGCCATAGTCATACTTTTCGTGCATAATTTCTAAAGTAGGCGCATCAAGCTGAGTCACTGGAGCTAGTAATTTTGCGACTTCTGCGCGATTCTCCTTAGTCCAGAGTTCTGCTTTTTCTAGCTCCTCAAAAAACACTTTAATGACATCAGGATGCTTTTGATAAAAATCTCTTGTGGTTGAATAAAAATTACCTGTATCGCGTAAATTTCCCCCATCTAAAAGTACGCGACCAACTTTCTTTTGTACGGCTCTAGTTACAAATGGTTCCCAAATAAACCAACCATCTACTTTGCCTTGGCTAAATGCTACGTTAGCATCAGGTGGAGGTAAGAATACAGACTGTACATCGCTTAATTTTAATCCACCTGATTCTAAGGCTTTAACTAAAAGATAGTGACCAATTGAGGCTTTTTGAAAAGCAACTTTTTTACCTTTCAAGTCAGCAATAGATTTCACAGGGGAGTTACTTGGAACCAACAGCGAGACAGCTTTACCACTAGGTTGCGTAGTACCTAGATAGACCAGAGGTGTGCCTGCGGCTTGGGAAAATACTGGTGGTGATTCTGCGGTTGATGCAATATCAAGTCCACCCGCATTTAACGCTTCTAATTGTTGTGGCCCCGCAGCAAATTCTGGCCATTCTACTTTATAACCTAGTGTTTCTAATCGTTTTTCTAAATTACCTTGTTTTTCTAAAACAGCTAGTGCTGAAAGTTGTTTTGACCGCACAATTCGCACCACTTTTTTTTCAGTATTAGTATTTGTTGGTGCAGCATTATTAGGTGCAGATGCTTGCGGTTGATTATTGTTAGATGGTGCATTGCAACTAAACAGAGTCGTTGATAATGCTAAAGAATAACCAGCTACAAATAGTAGAGAACGACGGTTAATTTTGAGATGTTTCAGGAAGTTAAATTTTTCGGGTGATATTGACATAATTCGCTGAGTAATGCCTGGATAAAAATTAAGAAATAGGGTGGATATTAATTACCCACCCTGTATTGACTCGATGAGGGACTGAAAACTCAATCAACTGTTAGGAGGCAACTTTTAAAAACTTATATTCTGGAAGGTTGTAGATTAATCAAAATCTATGACATTAACCCTCTTTTTAACTTGGAAATTTTACTTGGTTAATGCTTCCAAACCACATGAATATTAGCTGTAATTTCTTCTGTAAATTCTCCAGAAGGTTCAACTGCTAATAATGTCTCTTGTAAATCAGCTTCAAATGCTGGAGCATTATCACCAAAGAAAATCTTTAAGGCAAAAGCTGTTGTGTATAAATAGCCAAGGTAACTAGAGACTGTCCAAGTTTTTTGAAATGGAACTTCAAACACTTCTTGACGAGCAAAAGCAGAATTAGCAATTACCACTTCATGGGGCGGATCTACTGGTTTACGAACACCTTGTCCTCTTTGTCCAGTCCGACGTTCTTCACCTAGCCATTTTTTGACAACGCTAATAGCAGCTTGTTTCCAAGGAAGATTACTTGACCAAGGGTTTTCGTTAGTATTAATGAGGGCTATCCCACCATCATCAGCCAGTAACTCATAAAGTTTCTCTAATACTAATTCTCGCTCCATCCAATGAAAAGCTCTACCGATGGTAACTAAATTAAATATTCCTAAACTAGAGTCAATAAGTTCTGCACCTTTTTCTATCCAAGTAATATTATTTGCTCCTTCTGCTGCTGCTTGGCGTTGCGCTTCTTGCAACATTTCGGCAGAAGGATCTATCGCAATTACTTCAGAAAATTTAGTCCGCAAAGGGATAGCAATTAATCCTGGGCCACAACCTAAATCTAAAAGTCTGCCTTGACCGTTAAGCTTAAATATTTCTGTTAATTTAGCAAATAACTCAGGTGGATATTTCGTTCTGTACTGAGCGTAACCTTCCGCAGCACCTTCAAATAAGGTTGGGTCATAATTAGGAAGGGTTTTTAATGCTTGTACCATTATAAAATTTCCTTTTAAGTTAGGAAAATAGGATGGACATTTAATTATGCCCACCCTAGAGTTAACGAGTAGACAACTGTGTTGAAGTCAAAAGTAAAAAGGGAAAAAGCAAAGGTATGTTTTACTTTTGACTTAACTATTTCCTAATTCCTAGCGACCAGCACTAGTCAAATATTTTTCTGCATCTTTTTCAACTGCTGTACCTTTGAAAAAGTCGCGGTTGAGGCTGGTGTACAACTCTAAAGGATGGATGGAGAGGAAATAACGTAAATCTTCTGCGGTGATGATTTCTTGTTCTACCATTGCGTAAGCATTGGCAACAACAGCAGTAATATCCGGCACATCCCAGTGACCAGCATCGGAACCTAAGAAAGCTTTGACTCGATTGCCAAAAGGTAAGGCTGCTCGGTTAAATGCCTGTGATACACGGGTATCATCGGATTCTGTGCCGAAGTAGAAGTGATTCAAGAAGCGATCGCGTACATCTTCTGGTTTCTCAATTCCAGCTAAGGCAAATTCGTCTAGTTCACCTGGGTCTTCAGGAGCCAATAAGTGATGGTGGAATCCCAAACCATCGCCAATTTGATCCAACCGACCATGCACTAATTCGCCGCCATAACGCGCATAGTATTCGGTGAGGGCTTCTTTATCTACCAACCTGGGGTCATTCCCACTTAACAAATGCTGTTTGTTGCGGGTTTCCCAATGCCAGATAATATCAGCGTATAAACTAGCACCCCAAGCCGAACCACCTTCCATAAAGGCAAATTTCAAGGAGGGGAAGCGACGGGTAACACCACCAAAGAACAAAGATTTGCACAATGCTTCGGCAGCGATCGCAAAGTGGTTGATGTGATTATACTGGGCGTTAGTAACTGAGCGTTGAGTCGTCCAACCTTGGCTAGAAGCGTGAGTCGTTGGTATCACCTTTAATTCAACGCACTTCGCCCAAAATGGATCGTAATCATACTCACTATCCAAGCCAAAATTATCAATCCAAACCACCTCATTGGCTACTTCCGGGCCATACTTCTCAAAAGCCGGAATCGGACGGCGCACGTAACCAGGGATTTGAATTGTTTTCAGTCCCAAAACATTCACCGCATATTCCAATTCTTCAATCGCCTCTTGGGGCGTGTGCATTGGGATAGCTGCAATTGGGGTGATTCTATCAGCATAGGGACGGAAAATATCAGCGTGGTAAATGTTAATCGCCCGACAGACAGCCCGACGCATTTCTTCATTGCCAATATTTGGAGCCATCGTCGCCAAGTTAGGATAGACGACAGCAAAATCTGTACCTGATTCTTGCAGTCGTTCGTGCAGTAACTTCGGCAAGCTGATAGTAGCTAAATTTAAAGTATCTTTGGTAGGACGACCCCACCAGTTAGGCCGATTGGTGCGATATGCAAAACGCTCTTCCCAGCTTTGCTTGTACCACTTAAAGCGGGAAGCCCCTGGTAAATGCTCTTTGAATCGTTCGGCGATCGCACTTCCACCAACTTGTTCTAAATAATCTAAGACTGCTGGTTCAAATTCCTGGGTATGGACATCGGTATCGATGACCGGATAACCCAGCTTTTCCCGAATCTGCGCTGACCTAGATTTTTGTGGACGTTCTAAGGCAATGGTCATGATGGTTTACCTTAATTTAATTAAGAAGGCAGGAGGCAGAGGGCAGGAGGCAGGAGGTATGATTTATCTGTTAGGAAATTCACGCAAACAACTTCTCAAACTCTCCTTCGCGCCCTTTGCGCCCTTTGCGGTTCGTTAAACTGATTGACTTGCCAAATACTCTTGTGCTGCTGTTTCCACCGCCGTTCCCTTGAAGAAATCGCGGTTGAGGCTGGTGTACAATTCCAACGGATGAATCGACAAGAAATAACGCAAATCTTCTTCGTTCAAAATCCCGCGTTCGACAAAAGAATAGGCATTAGCCGCAACCGCAGTAATATCAGGCACATCCCAGTGACCAGAGTCAGAACCTAAGAAAGCTTTGATGCGCTCGCCATAAGGATTCGCCTTCCGGTTAAAGGCATGGGCAACACGGGTATCATCTGATTCTGTGCCGAAGTAGAAGCTATTTAAGAAGCGATCGCGGATATCTTCTGGCTGCTTCACTCCTGCTAACGCAAACTCATCCAGTTCACCAGGATCATGGGGTGCTACCAAATCAGCGTGGAAGCCTAAACCACTCCCCAAGCCATCCAAGCGGCCATGTACATGTTCGCCACCATAGCGGAGGTAATACTCTAAGAGTTCTTCGCGGTTGACATTGGCTGGGTTATTAAATTCCAGCATGTGGTCTTTGTTGCGAGTATCCCAATGCCAAATCAAATCGGTGTAGAGACTCGCACCCCAAGCCGAACCGCCTTCTAAAAAGGCAAATTTCAAGGTCGGGAAGCGATGAGTTACACCACCGAAGAACAAAGCTTTACAGAGTGCTTCCCCAGCAGAAGCAAAATGTCCAATGTGGTTGTATTGATAGTTGGATATAGAACGACGTTGTATCCAGCCCATACCACTAGAATGGGTGGTAGGAACAACTTTTAATTCGACACACTTCGCCCAGAAGGGGTCGTAATCATATTTACTATCTAAGCCGTAGGTATCAATCCAAATAGCTTCATTGGCAACTTCTTCGCCATACTTCTCAAAGGCGGGAATCGGACGGCGGACATGTCCGGGGATTTGAATAGCTTTTAATCCTAAGACTTTGACGGCATATTCTAATTCGGCGATCGCTTCTTCGGGGGTGTTCATTGGGATCGCTGCGATCGGTGTCAGGCGATCGGCATATTGGCGGAAAATGTCGGCGTGGTATGTATTTACCGCCCGACAAACAGCCAACCGCATTTCCTCGTTACCGATGTGGGGAGCCATTGTTGCCAAGTTAGGATACACAACTGCGAAGTCTGTACCAGCTTCTTGCAGTCTTTCGTGTAGTAACTTTGGCAAACTAATAGTGGCTAAATTCAGCGCATCATTGGTTGGACGAGTCCAAAATGGTGGACGTGCAGTCCGATAAGCGCGGCGTTCTTCCCAAGATTGTTTAAACCATTTAGAACGAGATGAACCTGGTAAATGGTCTTGGAAACGTTCAACAATTTTGCTTCCAGCAACTTGCTCTAAATAATCTAAAAAAGCCGGGGGAAATTCTTGGGTATGAACATCTGTATCAATGATGGGATAACCCAATTTTTCCCGAATCTGCGCCGATTTAGATTTTTGCGGCCGCTCTAATGCAATAGTCATAGGAATAATCCCGGTTATATGTTTTCAGTACATGGCGGGGATGGCAATCTTTTTTAACCCAGACTAGAGATGATGCAAGACTATTTCACCATCCAATCAGATAAAGCAAAGTCTGACTTCGCTAACTTTTGCGCTACCAGAAAATTTTTCGTACCTTCTAAAAGTTTTACGCCTTCAGATGGAAATGGTTCTTCAGGCACTTGATTGAGCGGGTACGATGTCTTGATAATGTTGACTGGATATTTACTAGTCTGAGCGTGATATTTGTAATATTCTTCGGAGTTAGCTTTTAAATCTTTGACAGAGGTTGTCAGGATTGTATTGAATTTTTGGGGAAAATCTGGCTTTTGGGCGAGAAACTTTTCTGTTGCAACTACTAATGATGTCCCCGACAAACCTTGATGATCTGCCGATGAATCAATTATCGGAAACCCTTGGGATTTGAGAAAAGGCCCCATATCACTAGAAGTTGCATAAGCCGCAATATCACCACGTTCTAAAGCAGATTTAGCTTCCGTACTCATTAAGTGAACAACTTTGACATCTTTAGCCAATTTTGTCTGATCTAATAAACCCAACAGGTAGCGGTGCATGTATGAGCCTTTTTGGGTAGCTATTTTCTGCCCTTTGAGTTCAGCTAAAGAATTTGCCCCGTTTTTCTTCGCTACTAGCCAAGCGGTGTTATTAAATTGAGTAATCCGCAGCAACTTGGTATGAATACCCCTAGCTTTCAGAACTACGGCTGGTGTATCCCCCAAAAAACCAACATCTATTTGTCCTGCCACCAGAGACTCATTCAAATCTGGGCCGTTACCAAATCTGGCAAAGGTAATATTCTGAAATCCAGATTTTTGCAGTTCTCGTTCTAATATTCCTTGCTTTTTTGCCCAACCTAAAGGCCCTGTAGGTTCTGCACTCCCCACATAGCCTATGCGTAAGGTAGTTACAGCCGGACTAACGTTTTCTGCTTGGACTTTAGAACTATTACTGCCTTGGCTACAAGCTGTTGTTAGTAGCAGCAGGAAGCAAACAACTACAGTTGATATTGTTTTTGGTCTGAAGAAACTATTTCCTACTGCGAACGACAGCATAACTGTTTAAGTTCTCCTTATTTCATCTGTTTTAAGACTTGAAATGTTTGGTCGGTTTTGGCAGTAGAAGTTTGCTGCTTTCCCCAACCAACATTTTTGCGGTAACTGCCTAATAATCCGGTAGCCGCCAATTCTGCCTCGTTAACTGAGGTTTGTAGCTCCGTGTCTGGTGCTACATAAAGAGCGTCAACGGGGCAGTACAATTCGCACATAAAGCAGGTTTGACAATCGCTTTGACGTGCAATTGTGGGCGGTGCATCAGGTACAGTATCAAATACGTTGGTAGGGCAAACGTTAACGCAGAGATTACACTGAATACATCGTGACTCGCTGACTAACTCAATCACGCTGCTGCTCCTGCTACTGATAAAGATTTATCGGTACTGCTGAGTGGTTGAGTTTTGACCCAAACTTGATCTAAACCACCGCTAATTAGGTAATGCTGTTGATTAGCATCTTGTTGGGGATAGTCTTGGTGTTTGTGCATACCCCGTGTTTCTTTGCGTTCCAAGGCACTGTTGTACATCCATCTTGCTGTCGCTACCATTGCGGCTGCTTCTCGCGCTCGGATGAGTTGACTGTCTTCTATTTGGGTATCGCGGATTATTTGCCACAGGTTATCCAGGCGGGAAAGAGAATCGGATAAGCCTTTTTCTGTGCGGAAATAATTGCGATTGTAGGGGAAGACTTCGGTTTGTACTGCTTGGATAAATTCGTTGATGTTTGGGCTAGAAGCGTTCTCAGCTTGTGGTTGTAATGCTGCTTCACCCACGCCGCGAACTAGGCGTTGAGTTGCTTGCTGTCCTAAGCTTAAGGCATACTGCGCCGCCGAATTTCCCGCCCAATAACCAGAGGAAATTGCCCAAGCTGCATTATGGCTACCGCCACCTGTAAACCCACCACAAATTAATTCGCGGGTAGCAGCATCACCAGCTGCATACAATCCAGGGACGGAAGCAGCGCAAGTTTCATCGGTAATCCGAATGCCACCTGTACCGCGTACTGTACCTTCTAGGCGTAAGGTAATGCGAAAACGTTGGGTAAATGGGTCAATTCGCGCTCTGTCAAATGGTAAGAAGAAGTTGGGCTGGGCAGAACGCATAGATGAGCGCATTTCTGGGGACGCTTGATCTAAAATTGCGTAGACAGGCTGTTGCAATAGGGTTTCAGCAATCACAGACCGTCCTCGTTGGGAACCTGCGCCGGGTATGGGCGTGCCATCTTCGTAGGTAAAGGTAGCCCAGTTGTAGAAGAGGGTTTTGGTGACTGAGGAAAAGGCAGGAGAGATGCCGTAAGCATTGGAAAACTCCATACCCGACATTTCGGCACCTGCTTCTGCCGCCATCAAGTAACCATCCCCAGTTAGGATGTTGCACCCTAACGCTTTGCTCAAGAATGCACAACCACCTGTGGCGATGATGGTTGCTCCTGATATGACTTTCCACTTTTCGTGAGTTTGGCGGTTAATCCCAGTTGCGCCGGCAACTTTGCCCTCTGCGTCTACTAAAAGTTCTAAGGCGGGGCTGTGGTCTAAGATTTTTACGCCTGCCCGTTGAATTTGCCGCCGCATTAGCCGCATATATTCTGGGCCTTGCAGCGATCGCCGATATGGTTTACCTTCATCATCGGTGGGGAAAGGATAACCCCAATCAGCTAATAAGTTGACGTTCGTAAATGTCTGATCCAAAACACGCTTCATCCAATGGCGATTAGCTAAAAATCCCCCTAATGATTCTCGACTCGCCATCGCAGTCTCTCGTGCTTCTGGTTCGGGTGGTACATACCAAACTCCATTACCAGAGGCCGCCGCACATCCCGACGTACCACAGTAACCTTTGTCTACTAAAACCACCCTCGCCCCGCCAGACGCAGCACTCCACGCAGCCCATGTACCTGCCGGGCCACCTCCAATTACAAGTACATCAGCCTCTAAATTGAGTGCAAAATTATTTACTAACGTCTTCAACATTCACCTTCTCTCCCCATTGATAGCTGCACACCGGAGAAAATTCTTTCCTACTCTGCTAACTGCTTACTAACAGCCTCAATACATCGGTTTTTGCGGCTAGTTACTAGCAGATTTACCCGAAACTATTAATACGGTAACTTGACCAATTTACCGTAGTTTTAACCATAACGAAGTCTCTCATGGTTCTCTAAAAAAAGCAAGCCTCTGTGATCAATTCCCAAGTAACTTTATGTGAAGCAACCTTTAGACCAGACAAGTACCTTGCTTTTTACATTAGTTTATGCAAATATCACAAGAGTAATCACAAACAACATAAAATCTATCGATTTACCGTTGTTTTAGTATCTAGTATCAAACATAGACCAAAAGTTAGGGCTATTTTTACATCATGGCTTGCCTAACTCAGCTATTTGTTGAGTTAGTGAAACCAGATATTAACTAGGTATTTCGAGATATTATCACTAGATTTACAAGCTGAATTATGCCAGTTAAAAATTTTTACTAAAAATGTATGATTTTTGCCAAACAGCGTTTATTTGTCATGAAATTTGTATAAAAATTTGAATTTTTCGCTTGACAAATACACTATAAAATCTGAAAGAATTAGTCATCAGCACAATTTTATTAATTCAATCAGGGCAATTGAATTAATAATTCATACAATTCGAGATTTTGTATTTTCGGAAACAAATTTATCTGTGGTTAATTATTCTGTAAGAATTCAGCACTCCTAAGTTCAAAAAAGATGTTCTGCAAGGAAATGAGCCTGTAGAAAGGTCAGCTTTTAAAAGAAATCTAAGATAATCAACTATTTAATTCATAAATATTGTTTTTCTGGGATTTTTCAGCGTTATACCTACTGAATTCTGGCTCCTGCATTCTTAAAAATTTGTTTTGCAGAAATTGATAGCTAACAATTGAATATTGCAACTTAATCACCGGGAAAATACAAATCCCAGGAATAATATACTCCCTATTTTTGCTCTTACATAAGGTTCTATTACCTTTTGCTAGAACATAAATCCAGAATTTTGCGAGAACAACCCATGTCTAAATTTTTGTGGAACTATTTGCTAGTTATCCCTACCGTCTTTTATGGATTTTTATTTCTGTCTTCAGTAGCAAACGCAGAGGTTTCTAAGGCAGTACCAACAGAAACCCAAGTAACGCAGGATATTCCAAAAGCAACGTCTTCACCAACTACTCAAAGTGAAGGAGTTAGCAATTCTTCGACTGAAATGACTGGACAAGTTACATCAGTTTCGCAACTATCTGATGTCAGACCAACAGATTGGGCATTTCAGGCTTTGCAATCTCTGGTAGAACGCTATGGTACGATCGCAGGCTATCCAGATGGTACATTTAAAGGCAACCGTGCTTTAAGTCGCTACGAATTCGCCGCAGGTTTAAATGCAGCACTTGACCGCCTGAGTGAGTTGATTGCTTCTAATACTGCTGATTTAGTTAAAAAAGAAGATTTAGCGACGCTGGAAAAACTACAAGCAGAATTCGCCCCGGAATTACAACAATTACGCGCAAGGCTAGATAGTTTAGAAGCGCGGACTGCGGAAGTAGAAGCAAATCAGTTTTCTACTACTACCAAACTAGTGGGTGATGCTGTCTTTATAGTAGCTGACACCTTTGGCGATCGCGCCAATAATCGCCCAGCCAATGATACAAAAGATGATACTCAAACCGTTTTTGGCTATCGCTCTCGGTTAATTTTACAAACTAGCTTTACAGGCAGAGACCAACTTTCAGCCATCTTATCATCCAATACTATTCCTAACTTAACCAGCAGCACTGGCACAGCCATGACGCGGTTCACATTTGATAGAGGTAATGATGAAGGCGTATTTCTAAGCCAATTAGTCTACCGTTTTCCTCTAGGGAAAAACGCCACTATTTGGGTGGGGCCAAGAGCATTGCAACCAGCTCTTTATGCTCCAACTTTAAACTCTGCTATTGGTGGACTGAATGGTGCTGTTTCTCGATTTGCCACATTTAACCCAACAGTTTACAGACCTGGTTTTGATGGTGCGGGTGCAGCTTTAGGTTACAAATTTAGTAATCAAATACAGTTGAGTTTAGCCTACACAGCCGATAACCTCCAGGCTAGTGTCCCTAATGGCACCGGTAACGGATTTACTGATGCTAATAACATCATCTTTAGTCAGCTAACTTTATCACCCAGTCGTCAGTTAGATATTGGTCTAACTTACGCACATAAATATTTTGGGACTAGAACTGGGTTTAACTTGACTGGTGGTACAGGTAGTGCTTTTGCCAGAAATCCGTTTGAGCAAAACTCCACCTCAAGCGATAACTTTGGGCTGCAATTTAACTGGAGAGCCAGCCGCCGCGTTGTTGTCGGTGGTTGGTTTGGTTATACATTAGCTCATCAAGAAAGTGGCCCTGATAACGATGCCACAATTATTAATGGCGCACTCACATTTGCTTTTCCAGACTTATTTAAAGAAGGTAATGTTGGTGGATTTATCGTGGGTGTACCACCAAAAGTTACGAGCAACGATTATCGGCCTAGAGCAAACGCCGCACGTCGAGAAGACCCAGACACTTCTTTACATTTAGAAGCTTTTTATACATTCCGTGTGAATGATAACGTGCGGGTGACACCGACTTTTTTTGTGATTACCAGTCCAGAACATAACAATGCTAACGATGCAATTTGGGTAGGTGCATTGCGGACTACCTTTAGCTTCTAAGACAAAAAAAGAAATTGTCAAATTTGGACTTGTGTTTCTCATGATTTACGGTATAATCATCACTATTAAATACGGTAACTCTACCGAAAAACCGTAGTTTATTAAGTTAGCTTAACAATAATGCAAATTCTTTGGTTTATACCTACGGCGCGTGACGGACACTATTTAGGAACACAACTTGGGGGACGGGATGCAACTCCAGAGTATTTACAGCAAATTGCCCAAGCTGTAGATAACTTAGGCTATACAGGCGCTTTATTGCCCACAGGGCCTTTTTGTGAAGATGCTTGGATAACAGCCGCCTCACTCATCTCTGTTACCAAAAGGATGAAGTTTTTAGTAGCGATTCGTCCTGGAATTAGTTCACCCAGCTTTGCGGCACGGATGGCAGCAACGTTTGACAGAATGTCGCATGGGCGATTGCTAATTAACGTCGTTACAGGTGGAGAACCAAAGCAATTAGCAGGGGATGGCTTGCATCTAAGTCATGACGATCGCTATGACTTAACTGATGAATTCCTCACAGTTTGGCGGGGAATTATGAGTGGGGAAACAGTGGACTTTAAAGGTAAATACCTTGATATTCAAGGCGGTAAACTGCTATTTCCACCCCTGCAAAAACCCTATCCACCACTTTGGTTTGGCGGTTCATCAGCAGCAGCCCAGCGTGTTGCCGCCAAACACGTAGATGCTTATTTAACTTGGGGAGAACCCCCAGAACAAGTAGCCCAAAAAATTGCTGAAGTTAAGCAACTAGCAGCAGCCCAAGGTAGAAGCGTGCGTTTTGGGATTCGCTTGCACGTCATTGTGCGTGAAACCGAGTCCGCCGCTTGGGATGCAGCCAACGATTTGATTAAATACATCGATGAAGATGCGATCGCCCAAGCCCAAAAAGCCTTTGCCAGTTCTGATTCCGAGGGGCAGCGACGTATGACACAACTACACAACGGCAGTCGAGAAACTCTAGAAATTAGCCCTAACCTCTGGGCAGGAATTGGATTAGTCAGAGGTGGTGCTGGTACAGCATTAGTTGGTGATCCCGATACCGTAGCCGCCAGAATGTTGGAGTATCAAAAATTAGGCATAGAAACCTTTATTTTTTCTGGATATCCCCATCTAGAAGAAGCTTATCGGACTGCCGAATTATTATTTCCGCACCTGCCGTTACAAACTGAACCGACACCATCCACACAACCAGTTTTGACTTCTATCGCCAGTGAAAAATTTGCGAAACAACTAACGAGTGCCTCATGACTATTACCTTAAAAAATACCAAAAATATCAGCATCTCGCTGAGTGAGTTATTCCAAAATCAGCAAGTCCAAAAAATCGTCCCTTGGATTGTGCCGATTAGTGTAGTCATACTTTGGGAGTTATCATCCAGAGTTGGTTTACTTTCTAATCGGATTTTACCTGCGCCAAGTGGTGTAGTAATTACAGCATTTAGATTAGCTGCCAGTGGCGAATTATTTCAACATATAGGAATCAGTGCCGGACGAGCAATTTCTGGTTTTTTAGTTGGGGGTAGTATTGGGTTTAGTTTGGGTTTACTCAATGGGATTTTTCCTGTTGCGGAGAAACTCTTGGATAGTTCATTACAAATGCTACGAACAATCCCTAACTTGGCATTAATTCCCCTAGTGATTTTATGGTTTGGTATTGGTGATCAAGCCAGATTATTTCTTGTCTCTATGGGGGTATTTTTCCCTTTATATTTAAATACATTTCATGGGATTCGTAGCGTCAATCCAGGTTTGATTGAAATGGGACGAGTCTATGGATTAAAACCCATACAACTTTTGTGGCAAATTATTTTACCAGGGGCATTATCTTCAATTTTGGTCGGTGTGCGCTTTTCTTTAGGAATTATGTGGCTAACACTGATTGTTGCAGAAACAATCGCTGCTGATTCTGGATTAGGTTACATGGCGATGAATGCCCGTGAATTTATGCAAACTGATGTTGTAGTTTTGAGTATTTTTATTTATGCCTTGTTGGGTAAATTAGCAGATGCAACTGCCAGATTTTTAGAAAGAAAATGGTTGGCTTGGCATCCTAATTATCAAAATGTCTAGTAATTCTCACTTCTCATCAAAAAAGAGAGTAGGGAGTAAACTTTCTCACAAACAAAAATGGACAATGTACTAAGGAGGTATTATGAGTATTCATCCACAAGGAACCCAACTAAGTATTTTAGATTTAACGAAGGCTTTCGGCAAAAAAACTGTTTTAAATTCCATTAATTTGGAAGTATCACCTGGAGAGTTTGTTGCCATTGTTGGACGTAGTGGTTGTGGTAAAAGTACCTTATTACGCCTTGTTTCTGGGTTAGAAAAAGCAAGTGCTGGTGGAATTCTGTTAGATGGAGAACCATTACGGAAATTGAGTAGTTCCGTCAGAGTGATGTTCCAAGATCCTCGGTTATTAGAATGGAAGCGTGTCATTCAAAACGTAGGCTTAGGATTACAAAATAATTGGCGTGAAAAAGCCCAGTGGGCATTAGAACAGGTGGGATTGGAAGATAGAAGTGATGAATGGCCATCTGTACTCTCTGGAGGACAAAGACAAAGGGTATCTTTAGCTAGAGCCTTAGTGAGTCAACCCCGCTTATTATTATTAGATGAGCCTCTAGGCGCGTTAGATGCTCTGACTCGAATTGATATGCAAAAATTGATTGAAAAACTGTGGCAAGAACAGCAGTTTACAGCTTTTTTAGTAACTCATGATGTGGAAGAAGCTGTAGCCTTAGCTGACCGTGTAATTGTCATTGACGACGGCAGAATTGCTCTCGATTTACCAGTTAATCTCCCACGCCCCAGAGATAGAGGTAATGAAGAATTTGTGAGCATTAGAGAAACAATTCTTGACCAGGTAATGAATCGAGAAGGCAGTTATGCTTACAAACAATTATTGCAGTTGGGCAGTTATTAATTAAAGACTAATGTGGTGATAGGAAAAGTAAAGGGTGTGACAAAGGAGTGTAGGGGTTGTGATGGTGTAGATAGAAAAATCTACGCCATCATATCCTGATCCCAGTCAAGTTTCCGCACAAGAAAAGACGACCCTGTAATTCGGTAACTTAAACTATGAAAATCATTTTGCCTATCGAAATCGCTGCCGAAATTGAACCGCATCTATCGGCAGAGACTAAGGTTGTACTGGTTGATAGTGATGGCAATCTTGATCAAGATGCGACGGATGCAGAGATTTATTTAAGTTGGTTTTTTCTCAAAAGCTATGTGTTACATAAAGTGTTAGCAGCAGCACCCGCTTTACGTTGGCATCATGCGCCGAATGCGGGGGTAAATCATATTTTGACTCCGACTTATTTAGAACATGACTTGATTCTGACGAATGGTGCAGGTGTTCATGCAATTCCGATCGCAGAATTTGTTTTAACTTATATACTTGCCCATGCTAAAAATCTGGCTGAATTGCAAGCGTTACAAGCAGAACACCACTGGAAAAGAGGTTTTCCGATTCAAGAATTAACTGATGCTACTTTATTAATTATTGGTGCTGGTGGTATTGGTCAAGCGATCGCTTCCCGCGCTAAAGCTTTTGGGATGAAAATTATTGGTACTCGTCGTCACCCACAAGAATTACCAAATTTCGATCAGGTTGTCGGTGTCGATGAATGGCGTTCATATTTACCAGAGGCAGATTATGTTGTAGTTGCTACACCTCTGACAGCAGAAACCCATAATTTAATTGATGAGACTGTATTGCGATCGCTGCCGCCTCATGCTTATCTGATTAATATTGCTCGTGGTGCGGTAGTGGATGAATCAGCATTAATCAAAGCCCTCACCGAAGGTTGGATTGCTGGCGCTGCTTTAGATACAGTAGTTACAGAACCATTACCAGAAGACAGTCCTTTGTGGTCAGTCCCCAATATTTTTATTACCCCTCACTGTTCTGGTCATTCTCCCAAAGTTAAACAGCGTTCGGTAGAATTATTTCTGGATAACTTCAACCGCTACCAAACTGGCCAGCCTTTACGCAATGTCGTAGATAAGCAAGCAGGGTATTAGAAAGAAATCTGAAGTTATAAAATTTTCACCCAACAAAGTGGAGCGATCGCATTACTGTATCATTCTTAGCGAATTATATGTAGGACTTACGCATCAAAACGAAAAATCAAGGGTTTTAGCGAGGTTGTAGGGGTTCAGGGGTATAAGGGTGTACTGATTCAAAATCCTTACCCCCAAACCCTTTCACCCTTACACCCAATCTCCACAGATAATCTTTGTGCATAAGTCCTGGTCTAAAATAAACCTGCTCTAGAGTGGCAAGAGCAGGCCAAGGAATTTGTATCAGGAATTCCGTGGAATAGTATTCAACATTATCCTCAGTTTTGCATGATCCGTTGATAATTCTTCACTTGCAAATCAATGCCAGTAATAGCAGTACCAACTACAACGGCATAAGCACCTAAATTTAAAGCGTGACGTGCCATTTGTGGTGAAGAAATGCCGCCTTCACAAATTACCGGCACTTTTAACTCCTCTAACATCTGAATTAAAAGTTCCCAGCTAGGCGGAGAATCATTATTAGTTTTGGGAGTATAACCATAAAGAGTGGTCGCCACAACATCTGCACCAGCAGCAGCGGCGGCTTTAGCGGCTTCAATGGTATCCACATCAGCAATCACTGGTTTCTCTAATTCCTGATGTATGCGGCTGATGATCTCTGCTACTGTCTCACCACCAGGGCGATGTCTAGTTGTAGCATCGATCGCAATTATATCGGCTCCAACCACAGCCACAGACGCAGCATGATGAAACTGGGGTGTAATGTATACATCGTATTTAGGAATGACTTGTTTCCATAACCCAATAATTGGCACTTGCACGCGCTCTCTTACTGCACGTATATGATTTGGGGTATCTATACGTACCCCAGCAGCACCATTATTAACCGCAGCCTGCGCCATTGCAGCAATAATAGTTGGTTCATGTAGAGGTGAATCAACAGGTGCTTGGCAAGATACAATCAGTCCGTTTTTTAAGGTATGAATTAAGTGGTCATTGGTCATTTGAGATAGAACTACTGTATATATAATCTCAATTATTCCAGTTGCTCTCTGAGAGATGGAGTCAAAATCATTAATCCTCTGACAACTTCTTCAGGACTAGCTGTGCCATCAATTACTTTTGGCATAATTTTCATCAATTCTAAAGCTAAATGGGTAGGAATCCCCCTAGCTTCTAATCGCCTCAATTCTAAGATATCAATGCCTGCGGCCAAGCCATCTAAATATTCTTCTACACTGACACCTAAGTCTTCAATTTCTGCCATAGTAGGATTTTTATTTTTGTTTGACTTTCATATTCACATTGATTACATATAGCAACTCTAAATCATTTACAAATATCTATCTTCCTTGTCTCCCTGATAGAAGAAGGCAGAAGGCAGGAGGAAAAGTCTTAATATTCCTGGCATTCAAGCGTTCAAATTGTCTCTGTGGTTCATCTCAAATAGGAATACTATAGTTATCTCACGGTGCTATGACTCAGCACTCAGAACTTTCGCAGACTGAGGCGGTATCCAGACAGTAAAGATAGAACCGATACCCACAGTAGATTCTACTTCAATTCGACCCCGATGTAGTTCGACAAGTTGTTTAGTTAAAGCTAAACCCAGTCCAGTACCTTCATAACGGCGACGATAAGGTGTATCTAACTGCTGAAATTTCTCAAACATTAATGGTAATTGCTCTTCAGAAATCCCAATGCCTGTATCTTCAACTTGAAAAACCGCAGTATTATCTTCTACCCAAATTCTCAGGGTGACACTGCCACCTTCTGGTGTAAATTTAATGGCATTGGTTAACAAATTCCATAAAATCTGTTCAATCCGCTCGGCATCAGCACTAAAGATATCGCGTCGAGGATCAATTTGTAAATCGAGTTTAAGTGTAACTTGTTGGTTATTAGCTTTATCAATTAAGGCAGAAATAGCACTTTCCGCTATCTTTGCTAAAGAAAATTCATTAATATTTAAAACTGTTTTACCAGCCTCGATTTGTGATAAATCCAGGATGTCATTGATCATTTCTAATAAATGTTCGCCACTGTCGTGGATGGTTTGCAGATAATCTCGTTGTCGTTGGCTCAATTCACCTATCGGCCAACGTAACAAAGTAGAAGACATCCCAATTACATAAGTTAACGGTGTTAGTAATTCATGGCTAATAGTGGCAAGAAATTCGTTACGTAAACGGCTTGCAGCTTCAGCAGCTAATAAAGCATCCCGTAAAGCCATTGTACGCTCTAACACTCGCTGTTCGAGCGTTTGTTTTTCTTGAGTGAGCGATCGCATTAACTCTGATTGATGAATAGCGATCGCTAATTGTTCAGCAATGGAAGAAAGTAAATTTCTCTCATTATCATTCCACTGGCGGGGTGCATCACACTGATGGGCAATTAACAAACCCCAAAGTTTTTCCTCAAACATAATTGGGGCTGCTAACTTTGCCCTAACACGATTAGCGCGAAGAAAATTCAACAAACACTCTTCTAGAGCATAAGTTTTTTCCACATCTTCAACCACTAAAGTAAAACCTTGGCGATACTTATCCCAACAAGGAGAATGGCGAGTAAAGCAAGTTGTCTCTTGGGAATGTAACACTGAAGGAATCTCATCCGTCGCTCTGACTTCATAAACGATACAACCACCATACTTTTGCCAGTCAGGGATGAGGGGTGGAGATGGACTTTGCCCATTGGCTGTGGAGTTTTGGGTATTGACCCTTGACCCTTCAAATTTATATATTACTAACCTGTCTAACTTTAAAAACTCACGCACTTGGGCGATCGCAGTTGCCATAATCACTGGCAAATCTAAACTTTTGCGAATCTGAGTTGTGACTTGATTTAACAATCGCTCTTGGGAGATTTGTTTTTGTAAAGCAATTTCAATCGCTTGACAAGCATTCCCAGACTGACTTGTATTCAGAGATTCTGTTACCGCCTGATTTTTTGCAGGTAGTAGATATTTTAATAACAACAGCGTGAATTGACTTTGGAGGGTAGCATCATTAGGACGGAGAATTTGACTGTAGTAGTCAAGATTTTGATAAGTCTCGGAATCATTAGCAAACAAATTCTTCAAGTTGCCAACAAAGGCGGCGATCGCTTCTGAATGAAACGTCAACCTAGTATTGAGTGCTGAGTTGAAAGTGCTGAGTGCTGAGTGCTGAGTGCTGAGTGCTGAGTGGAGATTTTCTTCTGCTTCTTGCGCCTCCTGCGTCAAAGTGCCTAGTAACAGCGCACTAAACTGTTCTGAAACCACCAAAGTGAATCTTTGACTTTGCCATTCTTCAGATATGACAATTCTTGCCAGCACAGCTTCTGTCAGCACTAGCACAGAATTTTCCACAGATTGAGCCATTTGCTGTAATAATTCCCCAAGTTGATTAAATACAACTAAAGGCAAATTTTGAGAAAAGCTCAAATCAGGTGAACTAAGCATTTTCAAAGTCTAGTGAGAGGGGTTGAAGAACCAGTTTATGGAAGAGCGTTAGCTCTGGTTTAGCAACTGGCTGTGCTAGGCTGAAATGTTCTTTAATCGTGTTCTAACCAACAGTTTAAGACGGTAAGGCGGGATCATGCACCGAATAAATGCTAAATCAGTCGGATGGAATCAGTCAGAAAGTTTAATGTTTTTAGAACAAACTCCCGCACCGTTTGTATTTATTACGGCTGCGGATACTGACATTCAAACTTTGGCAGCAGCAGTTACCAAATTACCGACGAACTTTCCTGCATTAAGAGTCGCTAACTTATTACAGTTACAACAACAAATCACTATTGATACATACAGCGAGCAAGTTTTGGAACTCGCCAAAGTAATTATTTTACGTCTTTTAGGCGGACGCGCATATTGGGGTTACGGTTTAGAAGTGGTGCAGGAAATTGTACAACGTAACGGTACAACCTTAATTGTAATGCCAGGGGATGATGCCCTAGACCCAGAATTAGTCGCTCAATCTACTGTACCTGTAGAGATTGTTAACCAAGTCTGGCAATACTTCAATGAAGGCGGTGTTAATAATTTTGTTAATGCTTTGCAATTTATTGCTGACACTTGTTTAGAAACATCCTTTCAACCCCTACCGCCGCAAATTGTTCCTCGTGTGGGGTTTTATGAGTGGGGAGGAGAGGGGGGTAAGGAAGACAAGGGAGACAAGGGGGACAAGGGGGAAGAAAATCAATTATTCCCGACTTCCAACTCCCCCAAAGTGGGTATTTTGTTCTACCGCGCTCATTATCTGGCGGGAAATACTCAGGTGATTGATGCTTTGTGTACAGCTTTAGCGCAGAGAAACTTACAACCAGTGCCAGTGTTTGTTTCTTCGTTACGTGACCCCAGTGTACAAGATGAATTGAGCGAAATTGTTCAGCCAAAAGATGCTGAACAAATTGCCATCCTGTTGAATACTACTAGTTTTTCTTTGGCACGTTTAGACACAGAAGCACCAGAAACAGAAATTTGGCAAAAATTAGATGTGCCAGTTTTACAAGTAATTCTCAGTGGTGGTTCGGTGGAACAATGGGAGTCGCTGTCCCAAGGTTTATCTCCCCGTGATATTGCCATGAATGTGGCACTACCAGAGGTAGACGGCAGAATTATTAGCCGTGCAGTATCTTTTAAAGCTTTGCAAACACGCAACTCAGACTTAGAAACAGATGTAGTTGTTTATGAACCAGTGAGCGATCGCATCGATTTTGTCGCTCAACTTGCCGCTAACTGGGTACGCCTCAGAACTAAACCACCCCAAGAACGGCGCATTGCCTTAATTTTGGCTAACTACCCAAACCGTGATGGTCGTCTTGCTAATGGTGTAGGTTTAGATACTCCGGCTAGTTGCGTAGAAGTTCTTAAAGCCTTACAAATTGCTGGTTATGCAGTAGATGACTTACCGAAAGATGGTAACGAATTAATCAAACGTCTTACAGATGGTGTAACCAATGACCCCGAAGCCAGAGAATTACGCCCAATTCAGCAAAGTCTTTCAATTGAAGCATATCAGGAATATTTCGCCTCATTACCAGAATCAGTTCAGCAAGGTATCAATGAACGATGGGGAGTCGGGAGTCATGAAACTATACCCATTCCCGGAATTCAACTCGGCAACATTTTCATTGGGATTCAGCCAGCGCGAGGTTATGACCTTGACCCTAGCTTGAATTATCACGCCCCAGATTTAGAACCAACCCATACTTATTTAGCCTTTTATTACTGGGTAAGAGAATGCTTTGGTGCGGATGCTGTGGTGCATCTGGGCAAACATGGCAATCTGGAATGGCTACCGGGAAAAAGCTTGGCTTTATCCAGCGATTGTTATCCCGAAGTAGCTTTTGGTGCAATGCCTCACCTCTACCCCTTTATTGTCAATGATCCGGGTGAAGGTTCTCAAGCCAAACGCCGCGCCCAAGCTGTGATTATCGACCACCTCACACCGCCAATGACCCGTGCAGAATTGTATGGGGCATTACAACAATTAGAAAACTTAATTGATGAATTTTACGAAGCCGAAAGCCTAGACCCTTCAAGATTACCAGCCATTCGCGATCGCATCCGTGAACTCGTCATCAAAGAAAACCTCCACCTTGACTTAGGACTAGAAAACAAAGAAGCCATCTTCAACTTTGAATTATCAATATTAAACTCATTAGATGGCTATCTATGCGAACTCAAAGAAGCCCAAATCCGCGACGGCTTGCATATATTCGGTCAATGTCCCCAAGGTAGACAACTGCGAGACTTAATAGTTGCGATCGCCCGCATCCCCAACCGCCATTCCATCGGCATCACCCGCGCCCTATCCCAAGCCTGGGGATTAGACATAGACCCCCTCACCGACGAATTTAGCTCCCCCTTCACCCTCCCAAACTCTCACTCCGCGCGGCAGTCGCTACAACGGGGAGGCAGTCCGTTGGGCGGCTTTGCCGACTTGAAGGAACTGCCGTGGGAACCCCCGCAACGCGCTGCCTTGCCTCCGCGCCTCTGCGTGAAACTTAACTCCTGTCGCACCATCGGCGATGTAGTCGAACTCCTAGAACAACAAGCCGCAGAACTAGTAGAACAACTCAGCACACCTCGGTTACTGAGCGCAGTCGAAGTACACTCAGCACTCAGCACTTCTCTTCACTGGATCAACACCAAACTCCTCCCCGCACTCCAACAAACCCCCGCAGAAATCACCAACTTACTGCATGGACTTGATGGCGGATACGTCCCCAGTGGGGCTTCCGGCGCACCCACACGCGGCAGACCAGAAGTTTTGCCCACAGGCAAAAACTTTTACTCAGTAGATATCCGTGCCTTACCCACCGAAACAGCCTGGGATGTTGGCAGAAAGGCAGCCGAGAACTTAATCGAAACTTATACCCAAGAGCATGGAGAGTATCCTAAAACACTAGGCTTATCTTTGTGGGGGACAGCAACCATGCGGACTGGTGGTGATGACATTGCCGAAGCTTTAGCCTTGTTGGGTGTGCGTCCTGTGTGGGATGGTGCGGCGCGGCGAGTCATCGATTTTGAAATTTTGCCCTTGTCAATCTTGGGTCGTCCGCGTGTAGATGTTACCTTAAGAATTTCTGGATTTTTCCGTGATGCGTTCCCCAATCTGATTGACTTATTTGAACAAGCAGCGATCGCAGTTGCCGACTTAGATGAATCGCCAGAGGAAAATCCCTTAGCAGCACAAGTGCAGCAAGATACAGAGTATTGGGTGACGCAAGGATTACCAGAATCAGAGGCCAAGTTGCGATCGCGTTATCGCATTTTTGGTTCTCAACCCGGTGCTTACGGTGCGGGACTCCAAGGTTTAATAGAATCGCAAAATTGGACTGATGACCAAGATTTAGCCCGCGCCTACATCAACTGGAGTTGTTACGCCTACAGCAGTATTACTGCCAATCAAGAAAAAGGCAAACTCACCGGAATTGCTGCACCAGAAGCATTTGGGCAACGTTTACAACAAATGCAAATTGTTCTGCACAACCAAGACAACCGCGAACATGATTTGCTCGATTCTGATGATTATTATCAATTTCAAGGTGGTTTAACAATTGCAGCCCGTTCTTTGCAAGGCAAAAATCCGCAAATTTACTTCGGTGATCATTCTATTCCCGCTAATCCCCGCATCCGCAAACTGCAAACAGAAATTGCGCGTGTATATCGTTCCCGTGTGATTAATCCTAAGTGGATTGCCGGAGTTATGCGCCACGGTTATAAAGGTGCCTTTGAAATGTCAGCAACTGTTGATTTTTTATTCGCCTACGATGCCACGACCAAATGCGTAGAAGACTATATGTATCAAGGGATAGCGGAGTCTTATTTATTTGATACTACCGTTTCCGAATTTATTCAGTACAATAATCCTCATGCGTTGCGTGATATTGCTGAAAGATTACTTGAAGCACACCAGCGTGGTTTATGGGAGAATGTCGATATACTGACACTGGAAAATTTAAGAAATTTAGTACATCAAGCAGAAGCAGCCATCGAAGAAAAATATATTCCAGACAAATCAACGGTGTAGGAATCTACTATGGACAACCTTGCATATTTGCACCTAGCTTTCGCCTATGAAGACTGTGAATCCAGTGATTTAGTGTTGCTGAGTGATTTATTAAACAAAGCCTCAGCCCCAGACTGGAGTAAACTTTCTGGTAAGGCTTGGAAGTATATGTTACCTCTGGCGCTTACCTTGTCTATTCTCAGTAGTGTTAATAGTGTCTTGGCTCTAGAGCGAGGAGATCAAGGCCCTTCTGTGAGAAGTCTGCAACAAAAACTCCAACAAGCAGGCTTTTATCAAGCGCCCATCACGCAAGTTTACGATTTTCCCACAGAAGAAGCTGTCCGACGCTTCCAAAAAGCTGCGGGTTTGCCTGTTGATGGCGTGATGGGTGCAAGCGCAATCCAAAAACTAGACAACTGGCGTAAGTCATCTACAACTAACCAAGCTAAAAAGCCAACAGTTGTGCGGACAACTCAAACCACAAGAGTTGCGGCTGCTAGTACATCTAGTACATCAGTCAACAAAACCACAACTCAAGCTACCAAACGCAGTAATTCTCAATACCTAATGAGAGGTGATGAAGGGGAACAAGTGAGAGTTCTGCAAGAAAAATTACGGGTAGCAGGTTACTACTACGGAAATGCGACAGGTATCTTTGGCCCAATTACCGAAGAATCGGTGAAGCGGTTCCAAGAAGCTTATAAACTAAACGTTGATGGGATTGTTGGCCCAGCAACTCTCAGCAAACTGCCAGGGAGCGGTGTAGGTTATGGTGAAGATAGAGATACTCCACCAAGACGTGCAGCTGATAAAGATAATCTTCGCATGGGCGATCGCGGTGAAGCCGTGAGAATGCTGCAAGAACAATTAATTAAAGCCGGATACTTACAAGGAGAACCAAACGGTTACTTTGGTTCTTATACTTCCGAGGCTGTACGCCGCTTTCAAGGTGATAATTACTTAGCTGCCAGTGGAGTTGCTGGCCCTACCACCAGAGCTAGGTTATATAGTAAGGTGAGCAATGCGCCCAAGAGCGACTTTAGTGTTTTAGAAATTCAACGACGGCTGCGAGACAAGGGCTTTTACAAAGGAAAGCTCAATGGTGTTATGGCAGAAGACACAAGAAAAGCCATTAAGCAAGCACAAGAATTTTACGGTGTCAGTCTCAGTGATATTAGAAGCGGACGTTTTTAACATCCGCTTTGGCTTGTCGATGTGAATCCCCAATAGGTTGCTTCCCTCCGATAACTCTGCCAATTTTAGATTTTTTAGTTCCGAGAAAATCCAAAATTGATGTGAGTACATTCCTTTAGTTATCCTGCCCCAATGCTATAGCGGCATTAATGCTCTTTGGCACTTGGGGCATACTGCATGAATGGTCATTTGACAGTCGAGTAAATGAAACCCTTCTTTTTGAGCAGTTTTCGCACCAATTTTTAAAATCGAATCGTTTTTAAACTCAATTGTACTGTTGCACCGGACACAAATTAAATGGTGGTGATGGTGCGGGTAAGGTTGGTTAATTTCGTAATGTTTATGACCTTCGCCTAATTCTAATTCCCGCAAAATGCCCATCCGTGCCATCAACTTCAACGTCCGGTAGATAGTTGAAAGGCTAATACCTTCGCCATCGGTTTCTAATCGATGGTAAAGATCCTCGGCACTGAGGTGTTCACCTTGTGGTAGCTCTTGAAAAATGTGTAAAATTGTTTCTCGTTGGGGAGTTAAACGCCAGCCTCTTTCATTTAACTCTGCTTTGAGTGAAGTAGTTGTGTAGACAGTCATACTAATTTTTCTCAACAAAGCCTATTAGTTGAGAATATAACAAATGTTCGGAGCAATTTGCAACAAACAATGCTTATTGACAATCTTTGTTAAGTTCCCATAAATAATCCGTAAAGTTCTTAAATCCCTACTTGAGTAGCGATCCCATACTCTCGGACAATTCAGCAGCAGTGTCTGGCAGTATAGCCAAGACTAGCTGCAAAAGTTTTTCATAAGCTAGAGAATTTTTAGCACTAAAACCCAAATTAACTGTGCTAAAACGGAGGAATCCAAAGTCAAAAATCTATGAAAGTGTAAAGAATGAAGGATAAAACTTCATCTTCATACGTCACGCTACCCTTCTTCCTAAGGGAGATGCTACGCGAACAAGAAGCCGCGCAAAGCGCGTCTACACACTTTACACTTCATACATCAATTAGCTCAGAGACTCTAGATAGTCGCGGATCAGATTACGACGCTTGGGTTGACGGAGCTTTTGCAAAGCTTTCGATTCAATTTGGCGTACTCGTTCCCGTGATAAATCCAGGGCGCGGCCAATTTCGGCTAAAGAATAAGGATGACCATCAGCTAAACCAAACCGCATCAGAATGACATCTCGTTCGCGGCTAGTTAAATCAGCTAACAGATTTTGCAAGTCTCTTTGTAAAGATTCTCGCATTAACATTTCTTCAGGAGTCACGCTATCGGTTTCTAGCAATTCTCCTAACTCTGTATCTTTATCTTTACCAACTTTGGTTTCTAGAGAAACAGAACGTGGCACTCTCAACAACACTTCTCTCACTTGAGATGGTGTCATTTCTAATTCAATTGCCAAGTCTTCTAAAGTCGGAGTCCGACCTTTTTCTTGAGCAATTTTGCGTTGCGCTTTTTTAATTTTGTTTAATTTTTCTGTAATATGAACTGGGAGGCGAATTGTGCGACTAGAAGTTGCGATCGCTCTTGTAATCCCTTGGCGAATCCACCAGTAAGCATAAGTACTAAAGCGATAACCTTTAGTGGGGTCAAATTTTTCTACGGCTCTTTCTAAACCAAGAGTTCCTTCTTGGACTAAATCTAATAATTCTAAGCCACGATTTTGGTATTTCTTGGCAACAGAAACCACAAGACGTAAATTCGCCTTGATCATGTGTTCTTTAGATTGCAGTCCTTGAGATTGAATTTGCTCCAATTCTTCGACTGTGATTTTGGCAATTTCAGCCCAACGGCGTTTACCTTCTGACAAAATCGGCTTGAGATCCGACACTTGCACACCAGCAGTATTAGCCCATCTTTCTAATGATGGACGGTGGCCAAGTTCCGATGCTAAACGCTCTTGAACTTCAATTAATCGCAAATAAGGCTCAACTACAGCATCACCTTGCTTGGCAGCATTGGCAAGTACTGTCCGCATCCGTAGGTAACGTTGAACTTTTTGAGCTTCTGAAACTTCTTCATCACGCCCCAACAACCGGACTCGTCCAATTTCCTGAAGATATAGACGTACCAGGTCTGTACTGCGGCGATTAGTATTTGCGCCAAAACTAGCAGGGTCAACAGAAACTATCTCCAAATCGTGAAGCTCTTCGACCGATAAATCACCGTCGTCAACCGTGATATCTGGGTCTAAAACCTGGCGGGACTTTTGGGAATTGTAGGCGGCATCCGGGTAAAAAGATGTTGCTGGCATATCGTCTCAATGGCTCCAGGTAACAATAGATTACGGTGAGTCAGCGCGGCGGGAGGACATAACCTCCGTAAGCGACTGCGTTCCCCGAAGGGTCAGCTAATCAAAATCAACTGTTGCTATTGTTCCCGTGATTTACGATGAAATAACACGGTAGAGGATTCCAATACAATTTTTTTTCAAAAACTGCACTAGTGTTTCCAACATTAATGCCGAAATCCTTCGGCCGTTGAACATTTGATTGAACCAATAGCTATTCAAATCTACAAATAAGCTTTAAATTCTGAGCTACCTAATCAGCATTTCGACGTAATTAGTATTAAATGTTACTTTTTTAACTGGTATAAACATCTGTCAGTAAATTTATGTTTAACATTGGGTTAGTCATATCTACATGGTTATCAAAGTAATTTCCTGACGATTTAGTATTTTCTGTCTAGGGATTTTTCGGGAATATGTGGAGATAAAAATGTATGGGTAGTGGTGATCTTAGGAATGTAGGTTTTTTACAATCTGGTTGACAATAGGACAAGGGAGACAAGGAAGATCAGCCAGAACAACCTACATTTGTTAGGGTGTAGGGAGAATAACTAATAAATAATGACCAATGACACAGGACGAATGACTATGAATGATATTCCGGCTTGATATCCCGTAGCATTAGTTCATCAAGTGCTTGTTGAGGAGTAACTTCACCTTGGAGTAAGCGATAAACTTGCTCTGTAATTGGCATATAAATATTTTGCTGCTTGGCTAATTGCATCAGAACTTGACAAGTGTTAACTCCTTCGGCCGTTCCTGGCAAATTAGCGAGGACATTTGTCAGGGTTTGACCACCAGCCATTTGATAGCCGACTTGGTAGTTACGGCTCAAAGGACTATTGCAGGTAGCTAACAAATCTCCCAGACCTGACAAACCATAAAAAGTTTCCGTCTTCGCACCTAAAAAATTGCCGATGCGAACCATTTCTGTGAGTCCACGGGTGACTAAAGCAGCTTTGGCGTTGGTTCCCAATTGTAATCCATCGCAGACACCAGCTGCGATCGCCATCACATTCTTGAGTGTTCCCCCTAATTCCACACCCAGGGGGTCGGGATTTGTATAAACTCGGAAACGTGGTGCAGAAAATATTAACTGTACTTTTTCTGCCGCAGTGGTGATGTTGCTGGCCACTACGGTTGCAGCTGGTAATGATTGTTGAATTTCTGCTGATAAATTTGGGCCAGATAATACCACTACTGGATGATCAGGAAATGCAGCTTGCCAAATTTGCGCCGGCGTAGCAGTAGTTTTTGGCTCTAACCCTTTTGTTGCTGTGACAAAAATTGTTTCTGGTGAAAGGGAGTAAGATTTTACTTGCAAAGCAACATCTCTTACCCCTTTCATAGAAATAGCAGATAGCACTATGTGAGCATCTTGAATAACAGCTTCTAGTGTTTCTGTGCCATGACGCGACCATAGTCTAACTTTGTGACCATTGGCCTCTGCTAGATTTGCTAAAGCTGTACCCCAAGCACCTGCACCTAAAATTGCAATGGTAGTTTCTTGCACCACTGTCAATACCATTTAAAAATTCATAACTAAAAACTTGTTCACACTCAGCACTCAGCACTCAGCACTCGTCGAGGATAACGTTCCATTAATTCCCGGACTTGTTCTGCATGATAAGAGCTTCTGGTTAAGGGAGAAGAAACGACTTGCAAAAATCCGAGTTCTTCACCAAAGGCTTGCCATGCGGCAAATTGCTCTGGAGTAACGAACGTATCGACTTGCAAATGTTTTTGACTGGGTTGGAGATATTGCCCAATTGTCAAAATATCACAATCGACTGCCCGTAAGTCTTGCATCACTTGGCGAATTTCGCTATCGGTTTCGCCCAAACCCACCATAATGCCAGATTTAGTGTAGAGCCAAGGTGCTATTTGCCGCGATCGCTGCAATAATTCGAGTGTGCGATCGTATTTTCCTTGGGGACGCACCCGACGATACAGGCGAGGAACCGTTTCTGTATTATGGTTAACCACTTCTGGATTAGCTTGTAGAATGATTGCCAAAGCATCCCAATTACCACACAAATCAGGAATTAATACCTCAATTGTGGTGTGAGGTGACACATTTCGCACCGCCGTAATGCACTCCACAAACTGCGAAGCACCACCATCTGGTAAATCATCTCGGTTAACAGAAGTAATCACAACATGATTCAGCCTCATACGCCGCACTGCTTCGGCTAATCTTGCTGGTTCTGTAGGGTCTAAAGGTTTTGGTTTTTTTTCAAAATCAATGTCACAGTAAGGACAAGCACGGGTACAAGCTGGCCCCATAATTAAAAAAGTGGCAGTACCTGCATTGAAGCACTCACCAATATTGGGACAGGATGCTTCCTCGCAAACCGTATTGAGTGCTAAATCCCGCAAAATTTCTTTAACGTTACCAACGCGCTCCCATTGAGGCGCTTTAACTCGCAACCAGTCTGGCTTTACTGTCACAATCTGCTTTTACCACTGAAAGTTATACAAATCTAATCCTAGCAAGCAATCTATATATATAGTTGTCATTGGTCATTTTGTTCTGATGACATCTATGCAGTTTTTTCTCCGCTAAATTTCTGGTTGCTCAACCTACTCCCTTTTTTGGGACATTTATGGTATTATAGTAAAAATATTACCTTTTTTTGGCGGGATGTAGCGCAGCTTGGTAGCGCACTTCGTTCGGGACGAAGGGGCCGCTGGTTCGAATCCAGTCATCCCGATTTAAAGCTTTAAGTTGAAATCATCATTGTAAGTAAACTGAAAAACTTGTTTCTTGTTCAGGGAACTTTCTATAGGTAATTCAGTCTAAAGGGGTGAATTATAGTATTGGTATGCCAAATGAAATAAAAATACTTTTCAAGTCAAGTTGAAATATCATTCAAAAGATATATTGACTTAGGGCAAGTTAATTTGAAATATTTTTATTGATAGAAATAATTAAAAGTATAGGAAGAGTTCAGTAGTTAGAAGGTGGGGAGATTGAGTCAAATTTATCTCAATCAATAGACTAATCATATTGAATTGTTCTTAAATTCTGGCTTCTGAAACCTGAGTGCTGAATTCTTACTCAGGATACTTTTTGCTATTTGACTACTTGTAGTTATTTTTCGACTATTACTAGGCAAAGATGTTGATTAATTGTGCGGCAAATAGCTGTATCAGTAATGTCATTACTGAACTAATGATTGATGTATTTATCACTTGAATATGCTATCAAATTATTCTCAGAATCTGGTAGATATAAGTAAGTAATTAATCTTCAGCAGTCACACTATTTGCCTATTTATATTACTTCACAATTGCTTTATAAAGTTAGCTATTTTTAAAACAAAGGATGAAGATATCACATTTACGTAACGGTAATTTCCACAAGGGTGATATAAATTGTTTTTAGTATGAACAGTTAAGAATCAGTGATTATACTATAAACAATGCCAACACAACTAAGTTCATCAGAAAAATTGAGTGTAGTAGCCTCCAGAGAGCAAATCTGTTCAGACTTGCAAGGAGAGGTGGTCATCCTTGATATTAAATCTGGTGCTTACTATGGTTTGAATCAAGTGGGAGCCAGTATATGGAATTTCATCCAATCACCAAAGACTGTCCAAGAAATTGAAGATGCCATCCTAGCGGAATATGAAGTAGATGCAGATGTCTGCAAAAATGATATCTCAATTTTGCTAGAAGATTTAGCGGCAAAAGGATTGATAGAAATAAACAATGAAGCGTCTGCTTAAATTATGGCAATTCAGCAACAGCGATCGCCAATTTTTATTGAAGACGTTCGTTTTGCTGGGGTTAGTGCGGCTAGGAATGTGGTTACTATCGTTTAATACTTTAAGAAAACTGATCAACAAAATCAGTAAACCAAATTTCCAGTTAGAACCAATTTCTCTGCACAAAATTGTTTGGGCAATAAATGTTAGCACGCGCTACACACCAGGTGGAGCCAAGTGCCTAGCGCGGGCTTTAACTTGCCAAGTATTAATGACTCGTTATGGTTACACACCAGAATTGCGAATCGGAGTTGTTAAAAGTGAAGCTGGCAATTTAGAGGCTCATGCTTGGATTGAAACTCAAGGGTATGTTGTCATTGGCTACCTTCCTGATCTCTCGCGCTTTACTCCATTGCCGTCTTTTTCAAGGACATAAATCATGAGCGGTATAGTTGGCATTTACAATCTAGACAATCAGGTAATTGAACAAAAAAAGCTGGTCTTGATGGTAGATGCGATCACTCATCGGGGGCCGGATGGTGCAGATATCTGGTGTGCTGGTGTAGTTGGCTTAGGTCATCGGATGTTGTGGACGACACCAGAATCACTGCTAGAAAAATTACCTTTTGTTGATCACACCGCTAACTTAGTCATTACAGCCGATTTACGCATAGATAACCGTGATGAACTAATTTCTGCATTATCAATTCATCACTGTCCACCAGAAAAAATCACAGATAGCCAGTTAGTACTAGCAGCTTACGAAAAATGGGGTGAACAATGCCCAACCAAATTGCTTGGTGACTTTGCATTTGTAATTTGGGATCAAAATCAACAGAAATTATTCTGTGCGAGAGATCATTTTGGCATCAAACCCTTATATTACTGCTATCAACCAGGTAAGAAATTTTACTTTGCTTCGGAAATGAAAGCACTTTTGTGTTTACCAGAAGTGCCGAAAAAGGTGAATGAAATTGCGATCGCTAATCACCTGCATCCATTCACAGAAGATAAATCGCTTACCTCCTACAAACATATACATCGATTGCCTCCGGCGCACACAATGACAGTGAGTGTCACAGGTAAATTAAAAACTCGCTCCTATTGGTCTTTAGAAATTGGGGAAGAGTTAAAACTCAACTCTGATGCCGAATATGCCGCCGCTTTCCGGGAGATATTTACCGAAGCAGTTCGTTGTCGTTTACGCAGTGCATTTCCTGTTAGTTGTCATTTGAGTGGTGGCTTAGATTCTTCTTCAATTGCTTGTGTAGCCAGAGATATCTTACAAACCAAAGGTATAAAACTTCACACCTTCTCTAACATCTTTGAAGAAGTTCCAGAATGCGACGAACGTCAATACATTAACCCTGTATTAAACCAAGGTGGATTTGTCCCCCATTACGTCCATGCTGATCAATCAGGCCCCTTATCAGAATGGCAGAACTACTATAAATATATGGAAGAACCCTTTATTGGGCCTAGCCATTTTCTCGTGTGGGGGTTAAATCGTGCCACCCAACAAGCAGGTATTCGGGTTTCTTTGGATGGTTTTGATGGTGATACAACCGTATCTCATGGTGTGACATACTTTGCCGAATTAGCACGTCAAGGCAAATGGCAGCAATTTATTCAAGAAGCTAAGGCCATATCTCAACACTTTAATACATCACTAGCAGCCCTTTTTTATCAATATGCCATTACCTACTTAAAAGAATTAATCAAACAGCGAAAATATCTCTCTTTTGGGAAAACGGCTTGGCAAATTGGACAGCATTTTCGAGTTTCGCGGCGGAGATTATTTGTCAAATATGGAATTAAACCCTTAGTTCCTGAGTATATCTTGAAGATTTGGCGATCGCTCCGTGGTTCCAAACAAAATCAACCCCAAGTCACTTCTTTAATCAACCCGCAATTCGCCCAACAAATCGGGATCAATCCCCTCACAGCATCTCCAGAACAATACCAAAGCCCTGCTATCACAGTTAGAGAAGAACAGTGGCGTACCTTAAATTCTGCCTTGTTCACCACAGTACTGGAACTGGGAGATTTATGTTCTGCGGCATTTTCTCTAGAGTCACGTCATCCTTTTATGGATAAACGCTTGATTGAATTTTGCCTATCTTTACCACCAGAGCAAAAGCTCCATCAAGGATGGTCTCGCTTCATTATGCGGAGAGCTTTAGATGGTATTCTTCCCCAAGAAGTGCAGTGGCGTGGCGGCAAAACCGATATGACACCAAACTTCCAACGCGGATTATTACATCTTGATCGCGGGTTACTAGATGAAGTGATGACTGGTGATGCTAGTAATATTCAAGAATTTGTGGATATCAACTTGCTACACAGATTCTACAACAACCTTATATCTACAACAGATGATATAAACGATGATTCAACATTACCAGTTTGGAAAGCTTTAACACTTTCTCTGTGGCTGAATCATACCCAAAAAACCATAAGTCGGACTAGGGGCAGTGCAGTTTCAGCCTGCTCCTACCTAGACTGATTTGGTGAATATCTCAAAGCCAATATCTAGTCCAGTCAGAAACCAACAAAACAAACAGGAGACTTAACAATGAAAAAAGCTTACACAGCTCCCCAACTCACAAACTACGGTAGTGTTCAAAGCGTTACTAATGCTTTTGGTAGAGCAGGTGGAACAGACTCTTTCTTCATTGGAACTAATCCTACTCCGATTCCTGGTTCAACCCTTGGACTCAGTGGTTCCCAAAATGGAGTACTCATTCCCCGCTAAAACCAAGAACGATAGAAAAATACCAAACTGGTAATTTTTCACATTCGCTCTTTGGCTAAATCATAACTAAAACAAACCATAGGTCTGACTAGGGGCAGTGCATCTTTAGCCTGCTCCTACCTAGACTGAATTTGGTAGGCTCTCCAAGCCAATAAGGCTGTGAGTAATTAAGATTGACCTACCCTAAGTGACTACGGCTAGATGTTCCAGTTAGAGATAAACGCAGCCAACAAAAGACAAAAATATGAAAAAAGTCTACGAAGCTCCTCAAATAACAAACTACGGTAACGTTCAAGATATTACTAATGCTTTTGGCAGTGATGGTGCAAAAGATACTTTTCAAATCGGCAATAATCCGACTCAGTTTCCTGCCGAAATACTAGGACTAAGTGGTTCTGCTGGTAATGGAATACTTATTCCCGTAGGTAGTGATCGAGGAAGATGAATATTTAACACTTGTCTTGGGCTGAATTATATCCCTATTAAAACCATAAGTCTGACTAGGGGCAGTTTATTTTTAACCTGCTCCTACCTAGGCTGAGTTGGTTACTCTCTTAAAGCCACTAGTTTAGTAAGAAATAAACAAAACAAACAGGAGACCCAAACAATGAAAAAAGCTTACGAAGCACCCAAATTAACAAACTACGGTAGTGTCGAAAATGTTACCCACGCTTTTGGTACACCAGGCCCAAAAGATACTTTCCAAATCGGTAACAATCCTACTCAGATTCCTGGTGAAGTACTAGGACTAGATGGTTCTCAAAATGGGGTACTTATTCCTCAACCATAGCCTTAGCAAAGATATAGGTGTAATAGCATCACTGATACTATTATCCCTAAATCAAATCTAGAGCTAGTAAATAAAGTAATCCTAAAAACTAGCTTTTTTTAGGATTACTGCAAAATCTCAATGAGATGTTTGGAAACATCAGGAATGCTTTTTCCTGATGGCTTCCTTTATTACAGATTGTCAGGGCTTTGTCAACTCAAAAGCGTTAGTAAAACTGAGTTTTGCGTAAATAAAATAATTATTCACTTCTTATCCAATAATATTTCCGATGCACGTTTACACCGCATACAACCTAGGCATTCACTCGGAATTACCCTTACCTGAACTCATCCCCAGTGACAAACCAGCAGATGTAGTGATCCGTTTTGGTAAGCTCAATGATCCACAACAAAAGCGTAGTGATGGAGGCAATTACCTATTAGCGAGAATTGACGAATTCGGTATGGTGTTGGTGAAAGATGGTAAAGAAATTGTTCTTGATCCCAACCCTGGTGTTGATGAAGCATTAACTCGGACTTTTCTCTTGGGTGTGATTATTTGCGTATTGCTCAGACAGAGGGGCTTGCTTGTACTTCATGCTAGTAGTGTAGTCATCAATGGTAGTGCAGTTGCCTTTATGGCTGACTCTGGCTTTGGCAAGTCAACCTTAGCGGAATGTTTTCACGCTCACGGCTACAGCATTTTGACAGATGATGTTTTGGCAATTCAAGTTGGTGAACAACAGCCGCTAGTCATTCCGGGTTTCCCCCAAATTAAGTTGTGGCCTGATGCTGCGGCTTCTTTTGGTCATGTTCCAGATAGTTTACCTTTACTAAATTCCCAAACTATTAAGCGGGTTCACCGACTCCAAGATGGTTTCTTTCAGAAATCTGTACCCCTGAAAAAGATTTATGTGTTAGCTGGCGGAACCCACCCAGAAATCGTTCCTTTAGAACCAAAACAAAGCTTTGGTGAATTAGTGCGACATTCTAGGGAAATGCAAGCCTTGACTGCACCAGAATTTCTCAAAGCACATTTCCAGCAATGTATGAGTGTAGTTCAAAAAGTGCCTATTTGTAGTTTACGACGGCAACGTTCTTTAGCTGCACTACCTGAGTTGGTGAAGCTAGTGGAAAATGATGTAGCTAAAAGAAACTTGTCTCCAGTTACAATCAAAGTTTAAGAAATTAAATTTAGTGCGATCGCCATTTTAAATATGCAACTAGGCAAAAAAATTCGAGATAAACTGCAAAATACTCTGCGACTTTTGCCGGCATTGCGTCTAGTATGGCAAAGTAGCCCCCGTTGGACGATCGCCCGTGTCGTTTTACTGACAATTCAAGGTATCTTACCTGTAGTTTCAATTTATCTCTCAAAACTGATTATCGATGCGGTCGCTGCTAACTTGAGCCTAGCAGATAAGACCGTAGCATTTCGGAATGTTTTAATATTAATTGCTCTGGCGGGTGGAGTTACTTTATTAACAACCTTGGCTAACTCCTTAACAGAACTAGTCACCACTGCCCATTCCCAACGGGTAACTGACTATATGCAAGGAATTATTAATGCTAAATCGATTGCGGCTGATTTAGAGTATTACGAAAATCCCTTATATTACGATACCTTACAAAGAGCGCAACAAGAAGCACCTTATCGACCACCACAAATTCTCAATCGTCTAGCACAAATTGGTCAAAATAGTATTTCGTTAGTAGCAATGATTGGTTTGTTGCTAACACTACATTGGGGAATTTTGGGGGTTTTATTTGTCGCTGCTTTGCCTGCAATGTTAGTGCGGATCAAATATAGCCGCGTGATGTATGATTGGCAGCGCAAATGGACACCAATGCAACGCCAAGGTTTTTATTTAGCGTGGATGTTGACATCAGACCAATTTGCCAAAGAAATTCGCTTATTTGATTTAGGTCACTATTTTAGTGATTGGTATCTGCGTATCCGCAGACAAATCTATAAAGAAAGCCTGAAAATTTTCACCAGGCGCTTTATTGCTAACTTTTTCGCCGAAGCGATCGCTGGAGTTCTCATATTTGCGATTTATGCTTTAATTATCTACCAAGCTATCAATGGTGTTCTGCGTTTGGGTGATTTAGTGCTTTATTACCAAGCACTCCAACGAGGACAAAACGATATTAAAAGTTTATTAGCCAACGTTTCGGCGCTGTACGAAGATAATTTATTTTTAGCTAATCTCTACGAGTTTCTCGACCTCCAGCCTAGATTGATTGAGCCGGTAAATCCCAAACCAATACCACGACCAATACAGTCTGGTATTATATTTCATAATGTAAGTTTTCAATATTCTACTACCACTCGTCAGGCACTACATAATATTAATTTGAGTATTAAACCAGGAGAAGTAGTAGCACTGGTAGGTGAGAATGGTTCGGGAAAAACGACTTTAATTAAATTGCTGTGTCGCTTGTATGATCCCTCCTCTGGCTACATCACAATTGATGGTGTTGATATTAAAGATTATCAAATCTCTGAATTACGCCGCGACATCAGCGTAATTTTTCAAGACTACGCTAAATACAACTTTACCGCCCAAGAAAATATTTGGTTAGCTAATATTGACCTGCCAGCTAATCGAGATAGTATTATAGCGGCAGCGCGTCGTTCTGGTGCGGATGATGTCATTAGCAAATTACCCAAAGGTTATGACACAATTTTGGGTAAATTGTTTGACCAAGGAGAAGAATTAAGTATTGGTCAATGGCAAAAAATCGCTTTGGCGCGGGCGTTCTTAAGAGATTCCCAGTTGATCGTTTTAGATGAACCTACCAGTGCGATGGACCCGAAAGCGGAATATGAAGTGTTTGAAAAATTCCGTCAACTTATCCAAAATCAGGCGGCGATTTTAATTAGTCATCGCTTGTCTACTGTCAAAATGGCCGATCGCATTTATGTGATGGAAAACGGCACAATTATTGAAAGTGGGACTCATGACGAACTGATCCAAATGGGTAATCGCTACGCCTACCTATATGAAACTCAAGCCCAGCAATATCGTTAATATTAGCAAAATAGACTAAATTACTGGCTCTACTCACTAATTGCACGACGCGCGTCTCGGCTCAAGGTCAGTTCTGTTTCTAGATTGAGAATCTGAGCTTTTGCATTAGCTCGTTCGGTGCGAAGAGTTTCTTGGAGATGTTGCACAGTTTTCTTTAACTGCTCAATTTTATTTTCTACATCAGTATGGGAAAACGCTTGGATTTGAGGTAAACCCTCACTATCTTGACCAAGAAGACGACATACAGCACCACACGTTGGGCAATTTATGACATTTGACATCACAACCTCCTATCTAATCTAAATTCCTGTTTTAATTACTGTTCAGCGAGCAATTTGTAAATCTCACGCTTGACCTGAACAAGCAATTCCCGGACTCGATTTGCTTGTTCTAAATTGCCACTGCGAGCAATTTGTACGACTGCATCATTTAACTCTGTTAAAGTTTGGCGCAACTCAATTAATTCCGAAGGCTTGTTTTCTGCAAAACTGTCATAAGGATTTTTTGAAGGAGATTGCTGTTGGCGATCGCTCAGTAACTGTCTACCACTATCTGTAATTGTGTAGACACGTTTACCTTCGACTTGTTCACTAGTCAAATAACCGCCTTCTTCCAACATCTGAAGCGTTGGATAAACTGAACCTGGACTCAGTTTGCGAAAGCCTCCACGACGATTTTCTAGCTCTTTAATCAGTTCATAACCATGCTGGGGACGCTCCGACAACAGCCCCAACAGCATAAACTTGATGTCACCGCGACGAGTGCGTGGCTCATCTCCCCAGTCACCACCAAATGAACCCCGGTGTCCATGTCCATGTCCATGTCGCCCACCCATAGCAAATTGATGGGCAAATCTATGCTGATGACGCTCCGATAAAAGTCCCAACAGTTTCAATTTGATGTCACCGCGCCGGTTGCGTGGCTCATCACCCAATAAATCTCTGTGTCCACGTCGTCCACCTCCCGAAAATTGCTGGGCAAATCCTTCTCCAGCATGGGCTGGTATAGGAAAACGTGAATGAAATTGTCTAAACATTATGTAACTCCTTGTGTTTGTTTGACGTATCACGATATATCGTTACTACTAAATAAAATATATTCCGATATATCGGATTTGTCAATAAATAATTTTCAACAGCAGTTGAAGTATAGATATATAGTCAGGGTGCAGAGGAGACATTATCATCACTTCTGCTTGTCTACCTTGTCTCCCCTGTCTCCCTTGTCTACTCAAAAAAATACTAGTTTTCCATCAACATCAAACGCAGAGGGTCTAAACGCACGTACCAAGGGAAAGGTTTGTCTTTGATATTCACCCATTTCTCTTTAAAGACCTCGGCTTGTAGGTGATAGTCTTGCAGATTATTGGGGGCATTGTGTAGTTTTAAAAATAATGTCATGCGGTGGGGTGTTTCACTGGTTCGCACCAACCAACAGGGAAAGGTATTAACGGGAGATTCATCTGCGGAAAAGATGAGGTGATGAGCGCGAATCCCGATGTGAGAGAGTTCATCAGGAATTGGTTGAACAACTTGCAAATGACAACCCCAATCTAGGGCTTGGATTGTTTGGGTTCCTTGAACAGCAGCACGAGAAAAGTTTTTACATCCAGTTAATTTAGCTACGCTCACACTAGCGGGATGCTCGAAAATTTCATATTTGGAACCGTGATGAACTGCTTGACCTTGTTCCAAGACTAATAAATTTGGACAAACGCGGTAAGCTTCATCCATGTTATGGGTGACAAATAAAGCCACACCTTGGTAATCGGCTAGAGTTTCGGTCATCTGTTGTTCTAGTTGACTCCGCAGATGAGTATCGAGGGCGGAAAATGGCTCATCGAGGAGTAATGCTTCTGGCTGACTGGCTAAGGCTCTGGCTAAGGCTACCCGTTGTTGTTGACCGCCGGAAAGTTGATGGGGATAGCGATCGCCCAATCCTGATAACTGCATCGCTACTAGTTGTTCTTCGATTTGCAGTCGGACACTTGACGCAGATAAGCCCTTGGGTAAGCCAAAAGCGATGTTTTCCGCCACTGTCATATTTGGAAACAAAGCATAATTTTGGACTAAAAAACCAATGTGGCGATCGCGGCTAGGTACATTAATGCCTTTTTCAGAATCAAACAACACCCTACCATTCAAAACTATTCGCCCTCTAGTTGGCGTTTCGATTCCTGCAATGCAACGCAGAATCATGCTTTTACCTGCGCCGGAACCGCCCAACAAGCCTAGTGGTTGTTCGTTGGTGCTAAAGGAAACTTGCAAATGAAAACTGGGCAATTTTTTTTCAATGTCTAAAAATAAACCGATTTCGGAAGTTGGCGCAGACACAGCATAAGACTGAGCGACTCGTCTTTCTGATTTTCTGGTTCCTGTTTCCTTGCGTCTTCCCTTTTCTTTGACTTCTTGCCAAAAATTTACCGCAATAATCCCCGATAGGGAAATTACCATAATTGCGATCGCCCAAAACCAAGCTTCATCCATTGCGCCTGCTTCCACCGCAAAATAAATCGCCATTGGAATCGTCTGAGTTTGTCCAGGAATATTCCCAGCCAGCATTAAGGTTGCACCGAATTCACCCAAAGCACGGGCAAAAGCCAAGGTCGTCGCTGCTACAATTCCCGGTAAGGCTAAAGGTAAACTAATTCGCCAAAAGATTCTAGATTCACTTGCACCCAGGGTTCTCGCCACCCGCAGCAGATTACCATCAATTTGTTCAAAAGCACCTAGGGCAGTTTTATACATTAATGGGAAGGAAACCACCGTCGCTGCGATCGCTGCACCATACCAAGTAAAAACAATCGTGAAATCAAAAGGTTCCATGAATTTCCCCACAGGCCCATTCTTGCCAAAAAATAACAGCAGTAAAAAACCCACAACTGTTGGTGGCAAAATTAGCGGTGCAACAAAAATACTCTCAATTAAAGATTTAGCCTTACCACGATAACTGAGCATCCAATAAGCCGCAGCAATGCCCACAAAAAAAGTAATAAATGTTGCCAATAACGCAGTTTTCAGTGATATCCAAAGCGGTGATAAATCCTGTGGCATACTCTTAGATAATTAAATATTTCCAACTTTTCCCAAGAGATAAGTAGGTAGACACAATTATTTAGAAGACGCATTTCGACTTCGCTCAATGCTCAATCCTTGAGAATAAGAGGGTTGAGCGCAGTCGAAACCCGGTAATTTTAAGTTAGGTTTAATTTAGTCCTACTACTTAATGGCAATAAACAGTAAACAATATTTTCTTCTTTGATTTATAGCAGGAGACAGTTAATAGGTGACAGGTGACAGGGTTCAAAGCTTTATTTTGTATAAGTTTCATGATTTATCAATGTCCTAACCAACTTGGCTGCTGCTATATTCTAAATCTTGTGGTTGGTGAGCGCAGTCGAGCCACAGCCTTATAAAATCATTTTCCAGCTAACACAAATCCATACTTTTCAAATATATTTCTGGCTTCATTATTAATAAATAAAAACTGCTCAAAATCTTTAGCATCATTAATATTTTTACTACTTTTAATCACTGCGATTGGATAGATAATAGGAGAATGAATGTTTTCTGGGGCAGTGGTTACTACTTTCACTTTTGAGCTACTTTTCGCATCGGAAAGATAAACTAAACCAGCATCAACATTACCGGATTCTACATAATTTAAAGCTTGGCGTACATCTTTAGCGTAAACAACTTTACCTTTGAGTTTGTCAGCAAGTTTTAACGAAGTCAAAACTTGTTGAGCATAATGTCCCGCAGGTACACTCTTGGGTTCACCTAAAGCAATTTTCTTAATTTGGGGTGAAGTTAAATCTTGAAAACTTGATATATTTGTAGATTTTTGTGGGGCAATTAATACTAATTGATTTTTCAATAAATCCTTCTTAGTACCATCAACTAACAAACCCTTTTTTGCAAGTGCATCTATTTGTTTAGTTGCGGCGGAGATGAAAACATCAACTTTTGCGCCTTGTTCAATTTGCTGCTGTAAAGCACCCGATGAACCAAAGTTGTAGACTAGGTTTAGACTTGGGTTTGACTGATTGTAAATTGGTTTGATTGCGTCGAGTGCGTCTTTGAGACTAGCTGCGGCTGAAATAGTTAAAGTTGTGGTTTGGGCTGTTGTACTATTAGTTGTGGCGGATTTAGGCGTATTTGCTTGATTACAACCAATAACTAACAGGCAAGCGAAGAATAACCAACAACTAAAAGCTAAAATGCGTTTAAAACTCATTTCCAGTTTTTAATTCATCTATTATTTACCAACCTAACATGGAAAAAGTTGGTAAGTGACACTAAATTATTTAAATACACAAAAAATATTTGATTTCTGAAAACAATCAGAGGGCTTCGTCACCCACCTTGAACTCAAGTTCAAGGCTACTTAAGTAGACTAAAAAAGTTGGGGGATATTTTAGTCATCTGAAGATAGCTTTTGCTATGACCAAGGAAATTGAGTTCCTTGCGGGATATGAGTTTTACCTGAAGTTGACACTAATGCCCACTCCTCACTCCCTACTTCCTGCCTATCGCGCTTGCGCTGCGCTTCTCTGCGAGACGCTTTGCGAACGCGCACCACACCAGTCAATTCAGAAATCAAACCAGATTTCCATAGCAGATAAAAACTTTAATCTCCCTAGGTTGCAAATAAAAAGCCCCCGGTTTTTACCAGGGGTATCTATCTCTATCAGCATCAACCTATTCCTACATAAAAGAGAATCGCACTTATCAGAGTTTATTGCATCCGCATTCATGTAATAATTGCATTTTTTTAATTAAAATATTGCATGATAACCTCGGAGTACGGAGTGTAAAGGTTTTTCACACCTACACCATGACACCCTCATACCCCTAAACCTTTCCCCAAACCCTTTATTTTTCATCTCACTGCGTCAGTCATTTTAAAGAAAAAGGCTTAACAAAACGTTAAGCCTTAAAATGTCCTAGTGCTTAAGCAGACATCCGTGATTAATGTAGAAATATTAGCTTGACAGTTCATCTCTCTAAAGGAAGTCATTTTTACTTACAGAAAAAACTTGAGAAAAATTACACATCGCGTTAAGCTTCCTTAGCGTAACTGCACGCTGTGACATCAGGCGATGACAAATCAAAACTCCCCGGAAATCCCCTCTTACACTTGGAATCGTCCCATCGGTTTAGGCTGGGACAAACCTTATACCGTCCGCTACGCCAGCAATCTTGACGATGGCCCTTGGCATGGAATGCCTTTGGGTGGTTTTGGTGCAGGCTGTATTGGGCGTTCTTCGAGGGGAGATTTTAACCTGTGGCACATCGATGGCGGTGAACATATCTTTAAAAATGTTCCTGCTTGTCAATTCAGTGTGTTTGAGTCGAATGGTACATCTTCTCAAGCCTATGCTTTATCTACTCAATCACCGGAAGATGCTAGTCTCCAGGCTTGGCAATGGTATCCAGCCAGTAGTGAGTCAACTTCCACAGGGACATATCATGCTTTATACCCACGTAGTTGGTTTGTGTATGAAAATGTCTTTCAAGCAGAATTAACTTGTGAGCAGTTTTCGCCAATCTGGGCAAATAATTATCAAGAAACTAGCTATCCTGTGGCGGTGTTTGTTTGGAAGGCGCATAACCCCAGTAATGCACCAATTACTCTCAGCATTATGTTGACTTGGGAAAATATGGTGGGCTGGTTTACTAATGCGTTGAAGTCGCCAAAAATCAAAATCCGCGATGATGGTAGCCCAGTTTATGAGTATCAGCCACGCTGGGGTGAAAGTCAGGGAAATTACAATCAGGTAGTGGAAAATTCGGAATACTTTGGTTGTTTCTTAGGAAGGGTTGGAATTACTGAACCTTTGCAGGAAGGTGACGGGAGTTGGTGTATTGCAACGGTGAAACATCCGCAAGTGGAAGTTTTTCACCACAGCAAATGGCATCCTGGAAGTACAGGTGAGGAGGTATGGCAAAGCTTTGCTAGTGATGGTTCTTTGCCTAATTATCTAGATACAAATCCAGCAGTAGAAAATCAACAATTAGGAAGTGCGATCGCAGTTCGCTTTACTCTCCAACCAGGGGAAACTTTAGAAATTCCTTTTGTGTTGGCTTGGGATTTGCCTGTAACAGAATTTGCGGCGGGAGTGAATTATTACCGCAGATATACAGATTTCTTTGGTAAAAATGGTAATCATGCTTGGGAAATTGCGACTACTGCTTTAGAAAATTATCAAACATGGCGATCGCAAATTCAAAGTTGGCAAGCACCAATTCTCAACCGCGAAGATTTGCCTGATTGGTTCAAAATGGCCTTATTTAACGAGTTATACGACTTAACTAGCGGTGGTACTCTCTGGAATGCAGCATCAGAACTCGACCCTATCGGCCAGTTTGCCGTGCTGGAATGTTTAGATTACCGTTGGTATGAAAGTTTAGATGTGCGGTTATACGGTTCCTTTGGGTTGCTGTTGCTGTTCCCCGAATTAGAAAAGTCTGTGATGCGGGCTTTTGCTAGGGCAATTCCTCAAAGTGATGACCATCAGAGAATTATTGGCTACTACTATACCATTGGCGCAGATACAACCACCGCCGCCCGTAAGGTTGCAGGTGCAACACCCCACGATTTAGGCGCACCCAATGAACATGTTTGGGAGAAGACGAATTACACCTGTTATCAAGACTGTAATTTGTGGAAGGATTTAGGCTCTGATTTTGTTTTGCAAGTTTACCGCGATTATTTGCTGACTGGTGCTGATGATATAGAATTTTTGGCAGATTGTTGGGATGCAATTGTCCAAACTCTCGATTATCTGAAAACTTTCGACAAAGATGGTGATGGTATTCCAGAGAATTCTGGCGCACCAGACCAAACCTTTGATGATTGGCGGTTACAGGGTGTGAGTGCTTATTGTGGTGGGTTGTGGTTGGCGGCTTTGGAAGCGGCGATCGCAATTAGTGATATTTTAATAACGAACCGCCAAGGTGTAGAGGGCGCAGAGAAACAGAAGTCTATCTATGAGAAATGGTTAGCGCAATCTCGTCCTATCTATGAGGAAAAGTTGTGGAACGGGCAGTATTATCGGTTAGATAGTGGCAGTGGTTCTGCGGTGGTGATGGCAGATCAATTATGTGGGCAATTTTATGCCAGATTATTAGAACTACCAGATATTGTACCGAGCGATCGCGCCCTTTCTGCTCTCAAGACTGTTTATGATGCTTGTTTCTTGAAGTTCCAAAATGGTGAATTTGGTGCGGCGAATGGTGTACTTCCCGATGGTTCCCCAGAAAACCCCAAAGCCACCCATCCTTTAGAAGTGTGGACAGGAATCAATTTTGGACTAGCGGCGTTTCTCGTGCAGATGGGAATGCAGGATGAAGCTTTGCGAGTCACACAAGCTGTTGTGCAGCAAATTTACAACAACGGCTTGCAATTCCGCACACCAGAAGCTATCACCGCCGCCGGGACTTTCCGCGCCAGTACTTATCTCCGTGCAATGGCGATTTGGGGTATTTATTTAGTGATGAGTAAATAGTAAATAAGATTTAGATTGGTTCTGAGGCTGAAGCTTGGAGTTCTGAAAAAGTAACTCCGAGCTTTTTTTATTAAAAAAATATTTGCAAATAAAAATAAAGTCCAATTATTGTTTACATCAATATAATTATACTTAATACTTATTATTAAATATTTATATCTTGTCAAGGTTTTATTGAGTTGTTTAAGTTGTATTCTAAAAAACAATGTCATAATTCCATGACATTAAGCTTGCTTTCTAAAATGGCATAAATATTTAATATGATTTATTTTCTAATAGTTGTTTTTTCTAATACCAATTTAATGTGAAGTCGCACATATTTTGCTTCCCTTAAATTCCCCTGAAAAAGGGTAGGTAGTGCGTTGGGCGGATTTCCTGACTTGTAGACGCGCTCGGCGCGGCTTCTCGCAGAGTAGCATCTGCCGTGGACTTTGATATATGTTTTTCCGGTTCCCCTCTTTTGAAGGAGGGCTGGGTGGATTGAGCAAATTACTATAGCACTCCCTAATCTGCTGAGGTACTGAATACATTTTTTTACTTCTCATAATCAATCATGAAAAGCTTTTTACCAAAAAAACAAATCAATTACATATATATCAAAAAGCTTCACTATAAATTACATAGTTATTACTTCAAAATTCGCGCAAATAAACGCTCATTTTCTTTAGATATACCTCATCATAAACATATTTTTTGGAGTTGGTGCGGTAGTTTTTTTGGCATAGCTTTAGCAGCTTACCTTTCTGTCAAAACCAATTCTCCTTTACTAATCGCTCCTTTTGGCGCTACTAGCGTTTTGATTTTTGGTGTACCTGATAGTCCCTTGGCTCAACCTCGTAATGTAATTGGTGGTAATTGTTTGGCTGCTATGGTCAGTCTGATGGTTCTGCATGTTTTTGGTTCAGAACCTTGGGCAATGGGAATGGCAGTTGCTACTGCTATTGGAGTGATGCAATTAACTGCAACTTTGCATCCACCTTCTGGTGCAGTTACATTAGTTGTAATGATGACTAAAGCTCCTTGGGAATTTCTTGTAACTCCTGTACTAGAAGGTTCTATTATTCTTGTATTGTGTGCTGTGATTTTTAATAATCTAGCAAAAGATAGAAGTTATCCAAAATACTGGTTATAAAACAAAAAGAGACACGAAAATTCGTGTCTCTTTGTAAAATCTGGCATTGCTGAATGAGGGGATGAATTTGATGTCTTGGAAATTTTTAACTCCTTATTCTCTCTGAGTCTTTGCACCTCTGCGTGAGATAAATCATCCCGCAATTCTGCAACGCCTAAAATCTTATTTGCTGAATTATTTAAGTTTCCAGCACTTCTCGCAACAGAGAAGCCAATTTATCCGCACTATCAGGAACTGCGATCGCTTTGGCATTTTCCCCCATTTTGGTTAGCTCTGCGGGATTTTGCAATAACTCTAAAACTTGAGTTTGCAATTTTTCGGCGGTTAATTCCGATTGTTTGTAAGTAATTGCTGCACCAGCGTTAGTAAATACCTCGGCGTTATAAGATTGATGATCTTCCGCCGCAAAGGGGTAAGGAATCAAAATTGCGGGTGTGCCGCACACAGCTAATTCTGTTAAGCTACCAGCACCAGAACGACTAATTGCTAAAGTTGCACGTCGCAACAGCGCCGCCATATTGTCATAAAAAGGTAACTCTATATATTGCGAATGTTTAAAAATCCCGGCATCGGGATCACGATCGCCTGTTAAATGCACAATATAAGCACCAGTATCTAACCAAGCACTCGCAGCTTGACGGACGAATTTATTCACAGCCACAGCGCCTTGACTACCCCCAAAAACCACAATTAACGGCACATTTTCACGAATATTTAAATCTAACGGGGGAACTTCTGCTGCTAAAAATTGCGATCGCACTGGTGTACCAACACAAACATTTTTGGCCTTGGGTAAATACTTAGCAGCCGCTTCAAACCCCAGCGCCATTGCATTGCACCAAGGGCCAAAAAACCTTGTTACTTTTCCTGGTAAAGCGTTAGATTCGTGAAAAACTACAGGTAACCCCAAAGAACGCGCCGCAATTACCGCAGGCCCCGCAATATAACCGCCTGTAGTAAACACCCCTTGAAATCGACCCTGTTTGAGAATTCGTCGAACTTCTATAATCGAACCAGTGAGTTTACCCAAAATCTTGAGAGATGCAAGTCCGAACCCTTGCTGGAACCCTTCAACTTCAATAATATTCAAGGGATACTGTTTGGGAACAAGTTGCGTTTCTAGTCGATTCGGCACACCCAACCATTCAATTTCATAGTTTGGCAGTTTTTCTGCCAGTGCGATCGCCGGAAACAAATGTCCACCAGTCCCACTGGCAGCTATGAGTAATCTTATCGGTGCGTTTGTCATCAAACCTCTACCGTTTAGCGCCTAGCTTAACTAAGATAAAACAATTTCCCGACCTTCATGAATAAAATCAGTAAACTGTTACCAATGACTAACATTATTCCTATATTCCGCAAACGCCAACCCCGATTTTTAACTCCAAGTTGGCTGTTATTATCGCTACTCACACTTGGTTTAACTAGCAGTTTACACAGTGTGCAAGCCGCTACTCCCCAAGCTCCACCAGCAGAACTAAATAATTTACTAACACAAATTGATACAGCCGCTAATAAAGGCAATGCTCAAGCCGTACTTCAATTCTATAGTCCCAATTTTACCAATGGAGATGGCTTAAACCGTACAAACTTGGAAAAAGCCCTGGTGACTCTTTGGAAACAATACCCGCAATTACGCTACACCACAAAGCTGCAATCTTGGAAAGCTGAAGGTAATGCCATTATTGCCGAAACAGTCACTAACATTTCTAGCGCCCCATCTACTAACGCTAATAACTTGGCGTTGAATGCCACAATTACATCCCGTCAAAGAATTGCAGGCGGTAAAATTGTCAGTCAAGACATCTTAGGAGAACGGACTCTGATTACTAGAGGTAATCAGCCACCCCAACTTGATGTTAAATTACCCCAGCAGGTAAAAGTTGGGCAGCAGTATAGTTTTGATGCCATTGTGAAAGAACCACTGGGAGAGGATTTTCTGCTAGGAGCAGCAACGGAAGAACCTGTCAAAATCGAAAAATATCTCAACCCCGCACCTTTAGATTTGCAATTACTCACATCCGGCGGCATTTTTAAGGTTGGACGCGCCCCAGCAACACCCGGTAATCACTGGATTTCCGCCGTAATTGTTCGCGGTGAAGGAATCACAATGGTAAGTCAGCGTTTAAGAGTGGTGAAAAATTAGTCATTAGTCATTAGTCATTAGTCATTGGTTTGTACTTGACTGTTGACTCTTAACCATTGACCATTGACTCTTGACCATTGACTCTTGACTAACAATGATTTCTCTACAAAATCAAATTGTGTTCATTACTGGCGCAAGCAGTGGAATTGGTACTGCTTGTGCCAAAGTTTTTGCAGGTGCTGGTGCAAAGTTAATTTTAGCGGCGCGACGGCTGGAACGTTTGCAGCAGTTAGCAGACAGCTTAAATCAAGAATTTGGTACAGCCACTCATTTATTACAGCTAGATGTGCGCGATCGCCCTGCGGTAGAATCAGCAATTAATCATCTGCCTGCTGAATGGTCGAATATAGATATTCTTATCAACAATGCTGGTTTGAGTCGCAGTTTAGATAAGCTGCACGAAGGCGACTTTCAAGACTGGGAAGAAATGATAGATACCAATATCAAAGGTTTACTTTACCTCACCCGCTATGTCGTTCCCGGAATGGTCAGCCGTGGTCGAGGTCATGTGGTAAATCTTGGTTCCATCGCCGGACATCAAACTTACCCTGGTGGAAATGTTTACTGTGCAACAAAAGCTGCGGTTAAAGCCATTTCCGAAGGTTTAAAACAAGACTTGTTAGGTACTCCAGTCCGCGTCACATCTGTTGATCCTGGTATGGTAGAAACGGAATTTAGTGAAGTGCGGTTTCATGGCGATACAGAACGCGCCAAGCGAGTTTATCAAGGCGTAAATCCCTTAACGGCTGATGATATCGCTGATGTGATATTTTTCTGCACCACGCGATCGCCCCACGTTAACATTAACGAAGTCATCCTTATGCCAGTAAATCAAGCCAGCGCCACTCTCGTTCATCGCCATAATTAAGTACTTTGTATTACTGCTAAAATTTATATACTTAGTACTAAATTTGTAGGTTGGGTGGAACGAAGTGAAACCCAACAAATACCAGGTTTTAAGTCTTAGCTTTGATTTCTCAATCCAACCTACATCTGTAGATTTTTTTAATTAGTATAATGTAATTAGTGATGAAATTATTCCCGAATCACATCGCAAAGGCTTAGAAAAATAAGGAACATTCGGAGTCATTTTTGGCTGTGTAGTGATGATGTTTTTAGATATTTCTCTGGGATAATTTGGCTAGTGATAAAGTTAAATAACTAGTTAATTTTTCATTGGTAATGGGTAAAAATCTGATTATATTTCTCAAAAAACAGTACACCTAAAAATACAGTTTATAGAGGCTAGAGGCTAGTGACTAGAGTTTAGTACAGGGTGGCATAAATAAACAGACTATCAGAAATTGTTAAAATGTTTGTGGTAGGCTATTCTTTATTTTGCCTTTTGACTTTTGCCTTGTTGTACTAGAGTAATGTACTTCATTGAGATGAAAAATGCTGTAATTCAATACGGTTCAGATATATCATTTTCTAGTCTCATGAGGTACAAACTTATCTGTTTCATCTGTGGTTAATTATTCTTGCTTTTATCCTACTAGAATGAGAACCGCTATAAAAAAACTAAACTACAATAACACCAGCAAATTAGGACTCAATAAAAAACAAAAAAATGATTTTGGAGGGGGTTTGGGGGACGCAACCGTCCCCCAATCGGGGGTATGGGGGAGAATCCCCCAAATCTTGCTGATTGTCTGATAAGTAAAGCAGAAATTGAGCAATCAACTCTCATCACCTTAACTTAACTGTATTGAAATATAATTTGTATGTATCACTTGTGAATAATATTCCTATAGCAATTTTCATTCCAGTGAGTTACATTTATCCAGCCTTTAGCCTCTATTCCCTATCTACTTGTACTGCACTCAACTGATAAATGTTATAACATTGTCTAATAAAAAAGGGATGAGTAAATCATCCCTTTCTATAACCAACTTTATCTACACCCATAACAATCAGAAAACTCGGAAAATAAACGGATAACGGAAAGGTTCATCAGGATTACTGAAGCAGTGTAAAAGTGCAACAATTGTTAATCCCCAATGTAATAAAAAGCCAAAAGCAACAACGGGAAAAAACAAAATTCCACCAATACCAAAAGTCAACCAAGATAAAACAGCAATGGGAACACCAATTACAGTTGCCCAAAACCAAACATTGAAGTGAAAATTAATTGATTCTTTAGCGTTACTTTTAACAACTGGGTCATCCGAGATAATGTTAATAACAATCGGTACACCAACCGAAAACAACGCCGTACTAAAAAAAATCGCCCCATGACACAGAGATGATAGCAACTTGCGCTTATCAGAATCGTATGAAACTTGCATCTTGCAAGACTCCTCAATTTGTTTCTTGTCTTTTATTCTAAAGGCTATTTGTTAAGCATTGTATGGTAGTTTACCGTACTCAGTAAATTCTCGACTATTTCTTAACTATTGATTAACTTTGCTGCTACTTATTAAAATATGAATAATGGTGTTTACCGTACCTCCGGGTTAAAAGTTTCTTTCGTTCATTTACCCCTAACTAAACTAAGTTGAATAATCAACTCAAGCGTCTCAATCTCAGGACTGGTTGACTATGTATCAAACTGACCCACCGCGCCCTCCCAAAGAATTCTTACCCACAATGTATGACCTCAAGAGTGAAGATTCAGAGGAGCCTGGTTTGCCAGATCAGTTTCATTTATTACAACCACGCTTGTTAGACGAAACATTTCGTCCGCCAAATTACCCCAGCGACCAAGTATTTACCGCTAGTGACTTAAACTTATATTACGATTTGCGTCATCCATTGTGGTACAAGCGACCAGATTGGTTTGCTGTTGTGGGTGGTTCGCGGCTTTACGAACAAAGAGATTTGCGTTTAAGTTATGTGGTTTGGCAAGAGGGAGTAAACCCCTTTATTGTGATTGAATTGCTGTCTCCTGGTACAGAAAAAGAAGATTTAGGTCAAACCCTGCGAGATATAGAACAACCGCCTACAAAATGGCAAGTTTATGAACAAGTTTTGCGAATTCCTTATTACGCAATTTTCGATCGCTACAAATATGAGTTAAAAATCTTTAAATTAAATGGTGGTCATTATACTGAAGTAGCTTTAACAGAACCACGCTTTTGGATACCAGAATTAGAATTAGGCTTGGCTATATGGCAAGGTTGCTATCAAAGTGCTGAACAGCCTTGGTTACGTTGGTATGATCATCGAGGCAATTGGGTATTGACTCCGACTGAACAAGAAAGTCAACAAGTACAATACGAAAGACAACGCGCCGAACAGGAACGACAAAAAACAGAAAGATTAATTGCACAATTGCGATCGCTTGGCGTTGAACCTGATTTAGACTGATGAATGTTAAATCATGCACTCATCAATGCTTAAGGGAGAAATTTTACTAAAAACTGGCACTTTATGGACAAGTGTCAAAGATACTACGTTATATGCTCTCAAATGTGGGGCATTGCTCTCTATTCCGACAGAATTTGAATTTGTTGAGCAAGATGGCGTTAACTTTCTAGTCCGAATTTTATCGAATCTAACCCGCAAAGACACAGCCAAGAAACAGCAAGATAAACAAACTACTGTTGGTAAGGATTTCAACCCTTTCCTTCCCTATGAACAAGATTTATTCGTGGCGGAAATTTCCGATACTCATGTTTGTATTTTGAACAAATTCAACGTTGTTGACTATCATCTGCTGCTCATTACCCGTGCTTTTGAAGAACAAGAAAGCCTACTCACACCAGAAGATTTTGCTGCTTTATTGGCTTGTTTAGCTGACTTTGATGGTTTAGCTTTTTACAACAGTGGTAAAACCGCAGGCGCTAGTCAGCGACACAAACATTTACAGATAGTACCTTTACCACTCGCTCCTGCTGGAGTGCAGATACCTATTCAACCATTATTAGCATCAGCAGAATTGAAAGATGGTGTAGGAAAAATATCGCAACTACCGTTTGTTAACGCCTTTGCAACTTTAGATCCTAATTGGCTAGAATCTCCGTTAACCTCAGCAGAAGCGATTTGGCAGGTATATCACAATTTGTTAAGTGCTGTGGGGATAGAAATAGTTGATAGTCAAACACCATCTGCGGCTTACAACTTACTAGTAACTAAAGAATGGATGTTAATCGTACCGCGATCGCAAGAAAAATACCAATCCATTTCTGTGAACTCATTAGGATTCGCTGGTGCATTACTAGTACGAAATGAACAAGAAATGCAACTCCTCAAAAACACAGGGCCAATGACCATCTTGAAAGAAGTGGCTGTCCAAGAATCAATAGTCAATAGTCATTCCTAACTCCCCCTTGTCTCCCTTGTCTCCCTTGTCCCCCTTATCTCCCTTGTCTCTCCCACTCCCCAATCGCTATCAAGCCTGTCTCCCACTCTCCCCTTTCACAACCGCAGATGCTATCAGATGCGACAAACGTAAAGCCTCTGGAACATGACCACAGTCTGTCAACTGTTGAAGTACTTGAGCTGTAATATCAGGTTCGGCACCACAAACCTGAAAATAAAACGGTGGATATTCATAAACAGTACCAGCACGATGTATTATTTCTAATCTTTTTTCAGGATGTGGTAATCTCTGCATCGCATAAATCATTGCGTTCAACTTAGGTTGCTTTCGCATCACAGCAATGCAAGGCCTTTCTAATCTTTCCGCTAATAATGGCAAATCAACTATATTAAAACCGCCTAAAGAAATTCCATCTAACAACACTACATGCAAATGCGGTAAGAACTTGCCACCAATTAGCATCTGACACAGCTTTTCAGTTGCATCCCAACCATCAGGTTGTATTTCTCCCCAAACCATCCCCTCAAAGCGAGTATCTGCACATATTACACCTGCAACACCCACAGGTTTATCTGCACTTCGTATAAAAGGAGCATCATCAAACCCTACAGCTCTAATTGTGCGGTGATTTTTGAGCAGAGCTTCTAATTCCATCAATATTTTTAATTAGTTTGATTCTTAGAGAGTCTACCAAACAATGATTATAATCTTTTAGCTTAACGAAGAAAAAAGCCCTCCAAAATGGAGGGCTTTTTTCTTCACTCTTCTACTTTATGAGGCTATAACATTGCTATCAGAGCAAATTAGCCATTGATAGCAGGAGCAGAGATAGCAACAGGAGCTTGCTCACCAGCAGCCAAGTCTAAGGGGAAGTTGTGAGCATTGCGCTCGTGCATTACTTCCATACCCAAGTTAGC
>NZ_JACJSD010000110.1 GCF_014697615.1 Nostoc sp. FACHB-280
AAGATATTGATAGAAAAACTTACACAGCAAGACAGCACCAGGATTATCTCAAGCCAGAGGAGGCGTTAGAGTGCGAAAAATTCCGCATTTGGGATACTTATGGGATGACTGTCACTCCTGAGTTGGTTGAGAAGGATGACGGCGGACGGCTGATTAAAAAGATTGTCGCGCTTGAAGCAATTTTAGCAGCGCCCCTTGAAGCGATCGCCGACGAGCATGGGCGGGAGTTTGTTACGCCGCCTTTTGTTGTGGCAGAACGAGATAGGACGGAACGAGATCGCTTGCCCATCTGCACCGACTGGGGTAATCATTCCACTTCTTGGTTAATGCGCCACCGATTGGGGTTACGCGCAATACTGACTGATTTGATGGATGGGGTGGAGATTAAGGGCGATGAAGCGAGTATTGAAGCATTAGCAGATTTTTCCAAACGCAATGCACCACATATTAAAGGCATCCTCAACTTGACCATCCCTCTCGATGAGTCTCCGGTGTGGATTTTGAGTCAGTACTTGGGGCAACTGGCTTTAACTACCCAGTCGCGGCGGCCTACCGAGAATGGTCAACGGGTGCGGTATTACCGATTAAGTACTGAGGATGTTGCTTTTGCCCGTCAGGTGTTTGTGTATCGGCAATCACAGAAGGAAGAACGAGAACGGCGGCGGCTGGAGGAAAGTGAATCTCAGGCGGCGTATGCGGCTAGGATGCAGGCTATGTATGGTGTTAATGCCCCGTCCACGCCCCCCATTAATGTAAGTGGAAGTAATAATTGGGAGGGGGTGGACGGACAGGAAAATCCGATTGATTCGTGGTGGCAGCAAGTTAAATCTTATACTGCATTGGTCATGGAACGGGTGAAACATGGTGTGGGAGCAGTCAAAGAATTCCTCTCTAGCCTTAGCAGTGATGAAAGGTGGGGAGTGATGGTGGCTTTTGAGGAATCGGAGCCTGCGATGTTTGGGCAATTGGTGGCGGCGGCTCCCGATTGGGTGCAGTGGATGGCGGATGAATAAATGGTGAAACACCGCGCTAAATTTTGAATTTAGCGGTCTTCAATCGGTGAGCAGGGTGTGGGAATTTTAGAAACTAATTAATATAATAATTTCTCCTTTGTTATTGGCCAACTTTTCACGCCATTTTTGGAGTTCTTCAGGTGTTTGTCTCACCCAATCTGTGACTTCGCCAACAATTTTTAATGGTGCTTGGGAGCGATATGAGCGTGTCGGATTGCCCGGAAATTTTTTGTCTGTAACATTCGGATCATTTTCAAACTCCCCTGTTGGTTCAACGATATAAACACGTTCACGGTTATCGCCTTTTGCTAATGCAGCTGCTAGTCCCGCCCCATTGACAAGGGCTGTGAAATAAATGTGATTCATTTTGAGTTCTCTTTTGTAATTAGAACTGCCCCCTGCTGTCAGCAAATCACCAAGGAGCAAATCGGCTTTCGTCCCATGATAGAAGGGGCCTTTGTCAGAAGGTTTATTCTGAAACGAAGTTGCTAATTCATAATTCTTTTTTGCCTTGTCAGGTGAGCTTAACTCTTCATAGCATTTGGCAATGTTTGAATATAGAGAAGGTATTGCACTCTTAACAGTGTCGTCATTTATTTTTAATGCCAACTGCAAAGCTATTTCGAGCCATTTTAATTTGTCGTCAACATTTTTTTGATATTGAGCTACATAGTGAGCTGAAATAAATTTTTCCAAGTCGTATGTCGCTTCGTTCCAGGCTTCTTGAAACAGTTTACTTGCTTCTTCTGGTTTGCCTTTTTCTTCCATGCCCATACCTTGAAGACAGAGTTTAACAACATTGTTGTTTGGGTTGAATTCCATAATTACTTTGTCTCGTAATGATCGTACGTTAATAACTCTGTTGCTTCTTTTAATACTTGAGTAATTTCAGGTTTGTCAGAACTTATCACATCATCTGGTAAATGCTTGTGGTGTGGAAAAGTAGAAAG
>NZ_JACJSD010000111.1 GCF_014697615.1 Nostoc sp. FACHB-280
TGTTTATATTGCCAATTGCTTGTATAACTCTTTCCCTACTTGGGCTTTTGCCACCAATTACTGCTAATTCTATTGAATTATACTGATTTTATTCATGCTATTCTAGCATAGCTACTCTGGGAGAGCCAGAATTTTTAAATCCTCAAGAATCAGGAATTAAAGAGATTGTCGAAAAACGGGATATTCGTTTTGTGGTGATTGACCAGTTAAAGCGCCAAGCCAATAATCAGGTTTTGAAATCAATATCTTCGACATTAGTTGAGCGTAATCGCTCTCGAATAATGAGTTACCTACTGTTGAGATAACAAGCGCAAACATTCGTATCTAACAAATACCTCACAATATCTCTTCCCGTACCTCAAAATCACCTTCATTGGTACTATTCTTATGGCTGCTCATGCTATTGGAATGGGCTTGCTACGTCCAAATGGATTATTAGCTGGATTTACGAATCAAAGAGATTGGTTGAGAATAGGTTATGAGGTAACAGGAGATTTTAGAAAACCAGGCTCAACAATTACTTTACATAGACCAGTTGAAAATTCACCCAATCCAGTCCATACACTTTGGGACGCAGAAGTATTAGAATTTCAAACTTACAATTCTCGTCAAGCTGAATTGGAGCAGTTAGTAGTAAAAATTAAAAGCAATATATTTGATGAAAAGTTGAAACCTAGCCGGAATATTTTAGTGATTGTTTTGGGTGATATCCAACTGCAAGATAAAACTGCAACTTATTTAAAAAATTGCGGAATTGATTTTTATCTTCCTACAGCATCAAAGAATAATACCTTGTTAAATAATAATGCTAGTTTCCCTAATAAATTTTGGCATGAAGGCGGTATTACCGTATCTCGAATTCATCGAGCTAAAGGGCATGAAGCAAACATAGTCTATATTTTGGGATTAGACAATGTAGCAAGGAATGAAAGCAGTATTACACTTCGGAACCAGCTATTTGTAGCTTTAACTAGAACACGAGGCTGGGCTTATCTGAGTGGAATTGGCAACTACCCCATGTATGAAGAAATCCGTCGAGTAATTGAAAGTAAAACTACAGTTAACTTTACTTTTCAAAAACCAAAATTAGATGTAAGTGAATAAGTTTAAAAACAAACTTTGCCAAAAGTGACACATTTATACAAGGAATTAGCGAATTTTATATGACTCAATATTTGTTTTCAAATTTCAAAGATAATGAGTTTGAAAATTTATCTCAACAGTTAGCTAATGTTTTCAATATCTCGCAAGAACAGTTAACTGAAATATATGAAAAAATGCGGAAATGCTTTGAAGGAGAAGGCTGTCTAGAATGTAATTTTCCTAGAAGTATTTTTCATTCATATAATGAAGGCTTTCAAAAATTTTATGATGATGCCTGGATAATTGGAGTGGATATTCCCAGCATACTTGAGCTAAATAACAATATTCAAGATAAGAAAACAATTGTCATCCTTGGACAAGACCCTCGAAGGCAAAGTGATAAAAGAGTAGAAAAGATTGAAATTGCTACGCCATACGCTCTGCATTCAAAGTACTGCCGAGAGGAACATCGCAGCACAAGACTTTACTTTGACCTGATTAAAGTTTTACTAGAGCAAGGATACCGAGTTTATTTGACGGA
>NZ_JACJSD010000112.1 GCF_014697615.1 Nostoc sp. FACHB-280
CAAAACGGAGAGTTTGATCCTGGCTCAGGATGAACGCTGGCGGTATGCTTAACACATGCAAGTCGAACGGAATCTTAGGATTTAGTGGCGGACGGGTGAGTAACGCGTGAGAATCTGGCTTCAGGTCGGGGATAACTACTGGAAACGGTGGCTAATACCGGATGTGCCGAGAGGTGAAAGGCTTGCTGCCTGAAGATGAGCTCGCGTCTGATTAGCTAGTTGGTGTGGTAAGAGCGCACCAAGGCGACGATCAGTAGCTGGTCTGAGAGGATGATCAGCCACACTGGGACTGAGACACGGCCCAGACTCCTACGGGAGGCAGCAGTGGGGAATTTTCCGCAATGGGCGAAAGCCTGACGGAGCAATACCGCGTGAGGGAGGAAGGCTCTTGGGTTGTAAACCTCTTTTCTCAAGGAATAAGTACTGAAGGTACTTGAGGAATAAGCATCGGCTAACTCCGTGCCAGCAGCCGCGGTAATACGGAGGATGCAAGCGTTATCCGGAATGATTGGGCGTAAAGCGTCCGCAGGTGGCTGTGTAAGTCTGCTGTTAAAGAGTGAGGCTCAACCTCATAAGAGCAGTGGAAACTACATAGCTAGAGTGCGTTCGGGGTAGAGGGAATTCCTGGTGTAGCGGTGAAATGCGTAGAGATCAGGAAGAACACCGGTGGCGAAGGCGCTCTACTAGGCCGCAACTGACACTGAGGGACGAAAGCTAGGGGAGCGAATGGGATTAGATACCCCAGTAGTCCTAGCCGTAAACGATGGATACTAGGCGTTGCGAGTATCGACCCTCGCAGTGCCGGAGCCAACGCGTTAAGTATCCCGCCTGGGGAGTACGCACGCAAGTGTGAAACTCAAAGGAATTGACGGGGGCCCGCACAAGCGGTGGAGTATGTGGTTTAATTCGATGCAACGCGAAGAACCTTACCAAGACTTGACATGTCGCGAATCCCGGTGAAAGCTGGGAGTGCCTTAGGGAGCGCGAACACAGGTGGTGCATGGCTGTCGTCAGCTCGTGTCGTGAGATGTTGGGTTAAGTCCCGCAACGAGCGCAACCCTCGTTTTTAGTTGCCAGCATTAAGTTGGGCACTCTAGAGAGACTGCCGGTGACAAACCGGAGGAAGGTGGGGATGACGTCAAGTCAGCATGCCCCTTACGTCTTGGGCTACACACGTACTACAATGCTCCGAACAGAGGGCAGCAAGCTAGCGATAGCAAGCAAATCCCGGAAATCGGAGCTCAGTTCAGATCGAAGGCTGCAACTCGCCTTCGTGAAGGAGGAATCGCTAGTAATTGCAGGTCAGCATACTGCAGTGAATTCGTTCCCGGGCCTTGTACACACCGCCCGTCACACCATGGAAGCTGGCAACGCCCGAAGTCATTACCCCAACTTTTAGGAGAGGGGGATGCCTAAGGCAGTGCTGGTGACTGGGGTGAAGTCGTAACAAGGTAGCCGTACCGGAAGGTGTGGCTGGATCACCTCCTTTTAGGGAGACCTACCCAACTTGAAATCGAAAGCATAAAGCAAATAGAGAGCAAGATGGTCAACCTAGGTCGGTCG
>NZ_JACJSD010000113.1 GCF_014697615.1 Nostoc sp. FACHB-280
AGACCTGGCGCCGAGCAATTGTGGCAGGAGGCGACCCTCCAACTATCGTAGCCGCAGCAGCGTTTCACCTCTGAGTTCGGGATGTATCAGTGTGGTTCCACCGCGCCATAGGCACCAGGAAAACTTGTCGATTTTGGATTTGGGATTTGGGATTTTAGATTGGAATGAGCAAAGCAAAATCTAAAATTTAAAATCTCAAACTCACAAAACCCTGAAGACTGCAAGAAACGCGATTTACCAAATGTAGAGGTCAAGCCCTCGGTCTGTTAGCACGGCTCGGCTACATACATTACTGCACTTCCACCTACCGCCTAAGAACCTGTGTTCTACAGGTGACCTTACCCACTTAAAGTGGTGAGAACACTCATCTTGAGGTGGGCTTCCCACTTAGATGCTTTCAGCGGTTATCCGCTCCGCACTTGGCTACCCAGCGTCTACTGTTGGTACAATAACTGGTACACCAGCGGTGCGTCCTTCCCGGTCCTCTCGTACTAAGGAAGGCTCCTCTCAATGTTCTAACGCCTGCACCGGATATGGACCGAACTGTCTCACGACGTTCTGAACCCAGCTCACGTACCGCTTTAATGGGCGAACAGCCCAACCCTTGGGACGTACTTCCGCCCCAGGTTGCGATGAGCCGACATCGAGGTGCCAAACCTCCCCGTCGATGTGGACTCTTGGGGGAGATCAGCCTGTTATCCCTAGAGTAACTTTTATCCGTTGAGCGACGGCCATTCCACTCTGCGCCGTCGGATCACTAAGGCCTACTTTCGTACCTGCTCGACTTGTCGGTCTTGCAGTCAAGCTCCCTTTTTGCCTTTACACTCGCCGCACGGTTTCCAAGCGTGCTGAGGGAACCTTTGCGCGCCTCCGTTACCTTTTAGGAGGCGACCGCCCCAGTCAAACTGCCCACCTGAAACTGTCCTTCTACCGGATCACGGTAGTAAGTTAGAATCCTAGCTTCGCCAGAGTGGTATCTCACCGTTAGCTCCACACTCCCCACAAGGAGTGCTTCACCGCTTCCCACCTATCCTGCGCAAGCGAAGCCCGGACACCATTCCAGGCTACAGTAAAGCTTCATAGGGTCTTTCTGTCCAGGTGCAGGCAGTCCGTATCTTCACAGACATTCCTATTTCGCCGAGTCTCTCTCTGAGACACCATCCAGATCGTTACGCCTTTCGTGCGGGTCGGAACTTACCCGACAAGGAATTTCGCTACCTTAGGACCGTTATAGTTACGGCCGCCGTTCACCGGGGCTTCGGTCGTCAGCTTCATGTTGCCACTAACCAACTTCCTTAACCTTCCGGCACTGGGCAGGCGTCAGCCCCCATACTTCCTCTTTCGAGTTGGCGGAGACCTGTGTTTTTGGTAAACAGTCGCCTGGATCTCTTCACTGCGACCCACTCTCGTGGGCACCCCTTCTTCCGAAGTTACGGGGCCATTTTGCCGAGTTCCTTAGAGAGAGTTATCTCGCGCCCCTTAGTTTACTCAACCTCCCTACCTGTGTCGGTTTCGGGTACGGGTACGATATGTTCATCACATGACCAGCTTTTCTTGGCACTATCTTTCACTACTCGGAGTTCGTAAACCCCTCCCAAACCAATTAGGGTGTAGCTATTTTTTATGCGTCCCTTGTCATGCTCCCATATCATAGTCAGGGAATCTTCACCCTGTGTCCATCGACTACGCCGTTCGACCTCGCCTTAGGACCCGACTCACCCAGAGCGGACGAACCTGGCTCTGGAACCCTTAGGGTTTCGGGGCATTGGATTCTCACCAATGTTTGCGCTACTCAAGCCGACATTCTCACTTCCGTTTCGTCCACAGCTGCTCGCCGCTACTGCTTCTCCCTACTACGGAACGCTCCCCTACCGATTAATTTTTACTTAATCCCACAGCTTCGGTACATCACTTAGCCCCGTTCATTTTCGGCGCAAGACCGCTTGACTAGTGAGCTATTACGCACTCTTTCAAGGGTGGCTGCTTCTAGGCAAACCTCCTAGTTGTCTATGCAGTCTCACCTCCTTTATCACTTAGTGATGATTTGGGGACCTTAGCTGGTGGTCTGGGCTGTTTCCCTCTTGACAATGAAGCTTATCCCCCACTGTCTCACTGGCAACGTGTTCTCTGGGTATTCTGAGTTTGTCTCGATTTGGTACCGGTCTCCCAGCCCGCACCGAAACAGTGCTTTACCCCCCAGGTATATTCGTTACCGCTGCGCCTCAACACATTTCGGGGAGAACCAGCTAGCTCCTGGTTCGATTGGCATTTCACCCCTAACCACAGCTCATCCGCCGATTTTTCAACATCGGTCGGTGCGGACCTCCACTTGGTGTTACCCAAGCTTCATCCTGGCCATGGTTAGATCACCAGGGTTCGGGTCTATAAACACTGATTACCGCCCTTTTCAGACTCGGTTTCCCTTTGGCTCCAGCATTCTCGCTTTAACCTACCAGTGCCTATAAGTCGCCGGCTCATTCTTCAACAGGCACGCGGTCATCCGTTTAATCGGACTCCCACTGCTTGTAAGCTCACGGTTTCATGTTCTTTTTCACTCCCCTTCCGGGGTTCTTTTCACCTTTCCCTCGCGGTACTTGTTCTCTATCGGTCACACAGTAGTATTTAGCCTTACGAGATGGTCCTCGCTGATTCACATGGGATTCCTCGTGCCCCATGCTACTCGGGATTCAGCTTCTATCCTTGAGTTTTCAACTACAGGACTTTCACCTTCTTTGGTGCAGTATTTAGCTGCTTCATTTAACCGCTAGATTCGATATTGCTGTCCCACTACCCCAAAAGGTAAACCCTTTGGTTTAGGCTCTTCCCCTTTCGCTCACCACTACACAGGGAATCTCTTTTGATTTCTTTTCCTCCAGCTACTAAGATGTTTCAGTTCGCTGGGTTGGCTCTTTCCTGTCTATATATTCAACAGGTAGTACATAGGGTTTCCCCATTCGGACACCTCCGGCTCAATGTTTGCTTCCAACTCCCCGGAGTATTTCGTCGGTAACCACGTCCTTCTTCGCCTCTGTGTGCCTAGGTATCCACCATGAGCCCTTTTTCGCTTGACCACAATCAATACACTTGGCTTTCTCCATGCAAACACTTTCATCTTCATGTCTGTGTCTGCCTGCTTTTATTCGCGTTTCTATGCAGTTTTCAAGGTTCTGGCTAGGATTCTCTCCCAGCATTCTAACCACTCGCAAGCGTTAGGTGCTGAACTCTATTTCCTT
>NZ_JACJSD010000012.1 GCF_014697615.1 Nostoc sp. FACHB-280
TGTGCTTTAATTCCAACATTCTCTCATTTAAAGTGGATGTTTGAATGGTTTATCCGAAACACTACCTTTGATTTTATGTCTCTTCAGATGTACGGAGTTTTTTCAGAAATCAAATACTAGTCCTATAGTATTAATGCCTGCTGGAACGAAATTAAAAACATTAATATTTAATTTTGTCCAAAACTACCCTGAATCATATTCTGCCAGTAGTTCCAGTTTCATTTAGGCAAAACATAAAGTGTATAGCTTGGGGATGCTGCTGACGTGATTTTTGACTAGCCATTTCTTTATCAATATCAATGAAGTAATCACCACTATTTGGTTCAATTGCAATGTAGCAACCGTAATGTTCTTTAATCAACTCAGGACGCACTCGCTCAAAAATTGCTCGACAACGCTGATAAAATGCTTCATCTTATGCTTTGCGTCTAGCTAATTCTTCAGGTGATAAAGTTCGTTCTGGAAATATTCGGCCTTGGCGTGCGGGTTGTTTTGCGGTTGATTCAGCCATTATTAATAGGATGATGTATTCATTTCCTATTATAAAAACGTAAGGGCGATCGCTCTTTCTTCCCAATCCCTACTATCAAAATAACTCTGCGTTCTCTGCGGTTCGTTAATTAAAAAAAATAGGCAATGGTAATCACTACCACCGCCTAAAATCAACACCAGTTTAATCTATCGTCACGACATTAGTTATTACTCGCGTCCATATTCATCAGCCGGATCGCCATAAGGATCTTCACTCGCTGGACTGTAATTGCTGTACTCATCAGCAGGGTCGCCGTAAGGGTCTTGGCTGGCTGGGGTAAAATTGCCATAGTCCTGATCTGCGGGGTCGCCATAAGGGTCTTCGCTGGCTGGGCGCACCTCGCGGTCTAAATCTTGGTCAACTTCGTCATTATTTGAGCCAGCGAAAAACTCTTTCGCTCTTTGAAAAAAGCCGTCTACCATAATTATTCTCCTGAAATTTTTTGGTTAAATCTAGTAAGCTGGCGCTTCTTGGGGAGCAATATCTCTTAAATCACGACCTGTAGAGCGCCCGTTATAGCCTTGAAAATCTCGATATTGCTGTGCTTCTGACTCTGGAACGCGAATTCCTTCTTGTGGCGGTGTTACCCAGTGAGCGCGACCTTGGTTATCGCGGTAGTAAACACGCCCATTTTTAGACAGGTAATATTTACCATTTGGCCCTGCTCCTTGGGCATTTTTGCGCTGTTGATAGAGGTAATAAAGCGCAGCCGCACCTGCTAAAATGGCTACTTTTTGTCCTGTAGATAATCCTCTTTTAGCTTGGGGTTGGTTGGTAGCAGTGGGATAATTGACGTTTCTACCAACCGTGTCATCTACAGGTGGTGGAGGTGATGCTGTACGGGAGCCATCACCACAGCTACTTAACAAAGGAACTGATAGCAAAGTGGAAAGAAATACAGCCGCAGGTAAGGGAGCTTTTTTAGGTTTTTGATATATGGTGTTCATTTATTTTGTGATCACCTTGCATTTTATAAAGGCTGTGTTATTGGCAAATATTTGTAATTTTCATTATTAAAATCATGCAGGAATAATTGCAGTATTTACTCCTGCTTTTGAGAGAATCTGCATTCATTCTCTAGAAATATGTTGTTAACTAAATCAAAACTGTTTTGTGTATCTGCTGATGTAGACCAGTTCATATATTGCTGGTTTGTTTGTATATTTATATACAAATTTATGTTGAGTTAAGTACTAAGTTTTGCGTATAAAAATTTCAATAATTAGCTAAAAAATTACCTTGCTTTACAATATGCACTGATAACGTTTCACTTTACACAAGACACAAATAGACGAGCAGAGGAAGCATCACCTCGACTTCGCTCGGTGAGCGGAAGCAGAGGAAGTGATTTGTATCAGTGACTTTGTGAATAAGTATGAGCAAGAGCGATCGCCTAGCCCCAAAAAATGACAACTTCCGTAAATGTAAAGATAACTTGTTCTAAAATTTACTAAAATTTTATACTTAGCTACTGTGTAACTTCATTTACAGAAATTAGTTGAGTTAATACTGTCGATAAACCCAACTTATACTTATTACACTGGTAATTATCCCTAACAGTTATTAAAACTAAAACCAATAACATTATGTATTATCAACTCTGGAATTTATTCTTGAGTGAGGATAAGTATTTCTATTGGAAAGAAAAAGTCAAATTACTGCCAAAGTTTGACCATTTTACATGGCAGAAAATTATTGATTTTTTATCATTAGTAGAACAGAATTTTTTCCTCAGCACTCAACTAGAAAAAATCGATAGCATTGAAGCATTTCTGCTATTGGCTAAAGAAAATGGTTACAAATTGACTCAAGAAGCACTTGCGTGGTTTGTGATTACCAGAAAACAAATTTGGGATTTGTTGGATGCTGCACAAAAAATCCCATCTTTAAAAGAACAATTACTAGCTGCTAAAAATCCCCAACAGTTTATTAAAATAGCAGCCGAGCATAGGTTTCATTTTTCTGTCGAAGAATTAGCATGGCTATTAACTGAAGTTAAATGTTCGCCAGAATTAGTATCTCTCAATAACAGTGTGGGAGAAATTCTCACAGCTTCAAATTACGGCAGAATTGAAATAGGATACTGGATTTGGTTAGCAGAAGACTGGGGAATTGTACCACCATTCTGTCATCTGCATAAGTCTGATAATTTTGTCAGTGAAAATATCCGCAATCCCTTTTTCCTCGATCGCTGCTTTTTACCGAAGAGCTACTTTACTCAAAGGTTGATGAGTGTGGTGTGAAGGCAGGGGGCAGGGGGAATAAAATCTTTAACTCAGCACTTTGCTGTATAATTAAGCATCCTGATTGTTGAAGGTATGACTTCAGGTCAGGATGCTTGGTTGTTGTTGAGCGAGAAATTTTAGAACAAATTAGCTAACAGAAGCTTTCAAGCTGTTTGGTTGAGCAAAATTGCCTTGCAACACTACACCCCGTTGATTGGCGTGTAAGTGACGCAGAATTTTGTAAATTGCTTCTACTTCTTCTTTAGCACCCACTTTTTCGGCAATTTCTGACAAGGAAAGGGGTGTTTTTTCACTTTGCAAAACAGTAACTACTTTAGTTTGCAAATCCAGAATAGCGGCGGCGGCTTTTTTACCTGCTTCTACCCCTGGTTGGTGATAAGCGTTAATGTTTACCAAGTTGCCATAAAAACCAACAGCACGGTCATACAAGGCAATTAAAGCGCCGACTGTGCGGGCATTAACTTGAGGAATCGTTATAGTAATTGAATCGCGCTGATTTTCATAAAGGGCTTTGCGTGTTCCTTGGAGGAAACCGGCGAGATAATCGCCAGATGTCACGCCTGGGTCTATTTCTGGGGATTGACCTTGACGGTCTTCCAAAACTTCAATCAAAGTAGCAAAGAAGTTTGGTACACCATCACGCAATTGTTGGACGTAAGCGTGTTGGTCTGTTGAACCTTTGTTACCGTAAACGGCAATACCTTGATGGACAACATTACCGTCTAAGTCTTTTTCTTTACCCAAAGATTCCATGACTAGCTGCTGTAAATAGCGGCTGAACAGTGCCAAGCTGTCTTTGTAAGGCAGAACAACCATGTCTTTTTCGCCCTTACCATTGCCAGCGTAGTACCAAGACAATGCCAATAAAGCGGCTGGATTCTTTTTAATATCAGCAACGCGGGTGGCATCATCCATTTCTTTAGCACCATCGAGGATGGCGCGTATATCAATGCCTTGCAGTGCTGCTGGGACTAAACCCACTGTAGACATTTCGGAGGTACGGCCGCCCACCCAATCGTACATGGGGAATGTGGCTAACCAACCTTCAGACTGGGCAACTTTATCTAAGTTACTGCCAGGACTGGTAATGGCTACAGCATATTGGGCAAAATCGAGATTGTTGCCAGCGTAGGCTTTTTTAACTTCAATCATGCCGTTGCGGGGTTCTGGTGTACCGCCTGATTTGGAGATGACCAAAACTAAGGTGCTGGCAAGGTTGTTGCGTAATTGGTGAAGAACGCGGTCAATACCTGCGGGATCGGTGTTGTCAATAAAGTGAATTTTGAGGGGGGGGAAATCGGCGGCGAGGGCTTCGGCGACAAATTCGGGGCCGAGGGCAGAACCACCAATACCAATGGAGATGATATCAGTGAAACGATTAGCTTTGGGCGGATGAATTGCGCCGGTTTGGATTTTGTCGGCGAAGGCTTCAATTTGTTCGAGTGTTTGGACAATTTCTTGGGTGAGTTCTGGCGTGGGTGCTAAATCAGGGTTTCGCAGCCAGTAATGTCCAACCATGCGGTTTTCGTCGGGATTGGCGATCGCACCCTTTTCCAATTCCGCCATATCCGCAAATGCTTTGTCAAATTTCGGACGCAATGATTCCACGAAGGCATCATCAAACCGCATCCGGCTTACATCTACGTATAGTCCCAATCCCTCGTGGAAATATAACCAATCTTGGTATCTTTGCCAAAGTGCTATTGCATCCATAGGGAAATCTCAAGTAAGTTGTTTTTCCATGACAAGTTTAATGTAAGCTCAGGTGCATCCCTGCCTAGCCTTATACAGTTTTAAGTGTTGAGCTAATACTCTGTCCTAAACATCTGGCATAGGTATGACTCGCAGAAACTTGACTATTTCTCCCCTAATCTCAATCCCAATTAAATAATCATCCAAGGTAAAACGGTGAAAAATGCCTTCATGGTCTAGCTGTCGCAGTTCAGGAAGACCATGCAACTGCCACTTTTCTCCAAATTCAAAAAACACAAAATCATACACTCGCTGATAAGCAGCAGGTTCTAAACTCTTCAGATCCATTAAAAAAGACCTGGCATAGCGCATTTCCACACTCACTAGGCATCACCTCTTTTGAGGGTATAAGGGGATAGGGGTGTAGGGGTTTAGGGGAATAAGATGTCAGCTAGGGACTAATCTCTGGCCTCTAATCCCTTTTTCATCACTGCATCAGTAAAACATTAAAATTTGTATCGCTTCTTCCTGAGTCAAGATATCCCAAGGTTGCTGCGATCGCTTGACTTTTTGTATGGCTTTGAGCATATAAAAGTCACAATGTAAAGCGTGAACACTCTCCCAGACGCTTTGGAGTTCTTCGTCACCCAATTGCTCAATTAAATGATGGATTCTTATACGCAGCAAGTTCATATATCAATAAACTATGTTCCAAAAGTCAAGGCTATTGTTCCCAAAAATTGGCAATGGTGAACGGGAAGAGGTAGTATCTTGTGCATGACTGGGTGTAGGGGTGTGAAGGACAAGGGAGACAAGGGGGACAAGGGAGATAAGGGGACAAGGGAGATAAGGGAAGAGAAAATAACTATTGACTGATGAGTATTGATTAAAGATGGTTGATTATTTAATTTTTTTGGCGATTTCGACGGCAATTTTTGCCCTGTTTGGTCTGGGACTGAATTTACAATGGGGTTTTACGGGGTTGATTAACTTTGGTCATATTGCTTTTATGACCTTGGGAGCTTATACAACAGTATTGTTAAGTTTAAAAGGCGTTCCTTTAATCATATCGGCTGTGATTGGTGCGATCGCTGCGGCGTTGTTGGGCTTAATTATTGGTTTTGCGACTCTGCGTCTGCGGGAAGATTATCTGGCGATTGTCACTATTGGTACTGGGGAACTGATTCGCTTGGTGGTGAATAACCAAGAGTTACCCGTGGGTGATACTTGGGTATCTGGGGCATTTGGAGTGCAGAGTTATGTTATCCCATTCTCAACAGCACCTAATTTAGTAGTTCGCTTGATCATGATTGGGTTGTTGACTTTATTGGCGGCTGTAACTTTTTTCACATTGTGGCGATGGATTCGTACAGCCCAAAGATTGTTGGCGGCGGATACTGCTAAAAAAACCAGCAGCAAGCAAGAATTAGCATCACGTTTAGGGGTGGGGATTGTTTTGGGTTTGTTGACAGCCGCAATTTATATTTCTGGTGTGATTGGTTTGTATAATTACAACCCCAAAGCAGGTTTGATGTTGTTGTCGCTGTTGGTGTTGGCGTTTGTTTTTTGGCGGTTAGAAATTTTATTGCGATCGCCTTGGGGTCGAGTTTTAAAAGCAATCCGTGAAGATGAAGAAGTACCGAAAGCTTTGGGTAAAAATGTTTTTTGGTACAAAATTCAATCTCTGATGTTAGGTGGTGCGATCGCAGGTGTGGCGGGTGCGTTTTTTGCTTGGCAGTTAAGCGCCATTTATCCTGATAACTTCCAGCCGCAGTTAACTTTCGACGCTTGGATTATGGTAATTTTAGGCGGTTCTGGGAATAACATCGGCACAATTTTAGGTGCAGTTATTTACTTTGCTTACGATGCCATTACTAGAGAAGTTCTGCCCAGAATAATTCCCTTAGATGAAGCGCGGCTGGGTGCATTTCGGATTATGGTCATTGGTTTAATTTTAATGGTGCTAATGATTTGGCGACCTCAAGGTATTTTAGGGAAAAAGGAGGAACTTACCCTTGGTAAATAACCAATCACCGCCACTTCCCTTATTAGCAGCCTCTGGACTTTGCAAAAGTTTTGGCGGTATCAAAGCAGTGAATGAGGCACAAATTGAAGTTCTCAAAGGTAGCATTACTGGGTTGATTGGCCCCAATGGTGCGGGTAAAACTACTTTATTCAACTTACTTTCTAACTTTATTCGCCCAGATAAAGGACGAGTGATTTTTGATGGCGAACAAATTCAGCAGTTGCAACCATACCAAATTGCCCAACAAGGACTAGTGCGGACTTTCCAAGTAGCGCGGACTCTCTCGCGGCTGTCGGTGTTAGAAAATATGCTGTTGGCGGCGCAAAAGCAAACAGGCGAAAGTTTTTGGCAAGTGCAACTCCAACCCCACGTAGTCGCTAAAGAAGAAAAGGAATTGCAAGAGAGGGCAATGTTTTTGTTAGAGTCTGTGGGGTTGGCGCATAAAGCCCAAGACTATGCCGGGGGTTTGTCTGGTGGACAACGCAAGCTGTTAGAAATGGGGAGGGCGTTGATGACGAATCCCAAGTTAATTTTGTTGGATGAACCAGCCGCCGGGGTAAATCCGAGGTTAATTGATGATATATGCGATCGCATTGTCACTTGGAACCGCCAAGAAGGTCTGACGTTTTTAATTATTGAACACAATATGGATGTGATTATGTCCTTGTGCGATCGAGTTTGGGTATTGGCTGAAGGGCAGAATTTAGCTGATGGGACTCCCAACGAAATTCAATCCAACCCCCAAGTTTTAGAAGCATATTTAGGTAAATAATCTTTAGTTAGGAGTCACAATTCTGACTAATACCAAATACCTTATATATTCCACCATAACCCTTGATTTCATGTTAGTCCGCGTAGGCGGACTTTGTTTTTATAGCCGAGCCAGTGCGTTGGGGAGATAGCGCCGTGGGCGGGTTTCCCGACTTGAGGCGACTGTTGTCGGCTTTGCCGACTCCCTCACTGGCGTGCGAATTCCATTCGTCGGGGCTAGGTGCTAAATCAATCAATTAAATCCTTAATTTATCGGCGTTGATTGCTGTACATTGGCGGTTAATATTTTTATCTAAACCGTATTGCTATAAATCTTGTCGATATATGCTTGTAGTATGTCTTTATTTTAACCAACATAATCAAGCTGTTCAAAATCATGATTCAGATAGCAGGATATGACATTTTTGAAAAGATTCATGAAGGTACATGTACAGTTGTTTATCGAGGTAGGAAAAAACGACAACAACAACCAGTAATTATTAAACTCCTTAAGTCTGAATATCCTACCTTAGAAGAAATTACTCGTTTACGCCATGAATATAGAATCCTCAAAGATTTTGTGAGTGAGCGAGTTGTTAAAGCTTACAAATTAGAAAAATATCAAAATGCTTTTGCGCTGATTTTAGAAGATTTTGGTGGTCAAGCTTTAAGTCAAATTCTGCTATCTAGGCAATTAACAGTTATAGAGTGTTTACAAATAGCGATCGCTTTAGCAGAAACATTAATTGATTTAGAGAAAGCAGCAATTATTCATAAAGATATTAAGCCCAGTAATATTATTATCAACGTAGGAAGTGAACAGGTAAAATTAACTGACTTTGGTTTATCTTCCCGACTATTTTTAGAAAAGCCGGCTATTGGCAACCCTAACTTATTAGAAGGTACTTTAGCCTACATCGCACCAGAACAAACAGGAAGGATGAATCGCTCGATTGACTATCGTAGCGATTTTTATTCTTTGGGTGTGACTTTATATGAAATGCTGACAGGTAAATTACCATTTACCAATCATGATCCACTAGAGTTAGTTCACTGTCACATTGCTAAAAAACCCATCCCACCCAAGCAATATCAGCACATTCCACAAGCTGTGTCCGATATTGTGATGAAACTGTTAGCGAAAAACGCAGAGGATAGATATCAAAGTCCAGAGGGGTTGAAATTCGATTTAGAAACTTGTCTTAGACAGTTGCAAGCAGGTGGAGACATTAAAGATTTTACACTTGGTCAGCGCGATCGCGGTCATCAACTGTTAATTCCGCAAAAGCTTTACGGTAGAGAAACAGAAGTTACCACATTGATGGATGCTTTCTGGCGAGTTAGCCAAGGCGCAACAGAAATGATGCTAGTTTCTGGTTATTCAGGTATTGGTAAAACATCGATTGTCAATGAAGTTCACAAACCTATTGTTGCAGCTAGAGGATATTTTATTGCAGGTAAATTTGACCAGTTTAAACAAGATATTCCTTATGCGGCTTTCATCCAAGCTTTTCAAGAGTTAATTCGTCAACTATTAACAGAAAATGAACAGCAAATAGCCATTTGGAAACAGAAATTACGCGAAGCTTTCGGTGCTAATGGCCAAGTGCTGATTGATGTGATTCCCGAAGTAGAATTAATTGTTGGTTCACAGCCAGATGCTCCTAAACTGGGTACAACTGAAACCGAAAATAGATTTAACCGCGTTTTTCAACAATTTGTTAATGTTTTTTGTCAAGCAGAACATCCATTAGTTATTTTTTTAGATGATTTACAATGGGCAGATTCCGCATCTTTAAAATTAATTAAACTGTTGACGACAGATGAAAGTAGCCGATATTTATTCTTAATAGGTGCTTACCGCGATAACGAAGTTAGCCCGACTCATAGATTAATTCAAACGCTACAAAAAATCCGTCAAACACACACAGTGGTGCATAGTATCACTGTCAAACCTCTGTTAATTACTCACGTCCAACAAATTATAGAAGATACACTCAATCAAGGAAATATAACTAACAAAATTGAGTTATTAGCCGAGTTGGTTTTTAATAAAACTCAAGGTAATCCATTTTTTCTAACTCAATTACTCAAAAGTCTATATAGCGAAAATCTCTTGGTATATCATGTAGCTACAGATAGTTGGCATTGGGACATTCAGGAAATTCAATCTGTTGGTATTACTGACTACAATATTGTCGAATTAATTGCCAGAAATATTCGTAAATTACCATTAGAAACACAGAAACTTTTGCAGTTAGCAGCTTGTATTGGTAATCAATTTAATTTAAAAGTTTTATCAGCCGTCTATGACTATTCAGAGATTATCACCGCTAATCATTTATGGAGTGCTTTGCAAGCAGGTTTGATTCTGCCCTTATCTTCCAATTATAAAATACCTTTGGTTTTTGAAGAGAAAGAATCAAATCTCTGGCAATTTAGCAATACGAAAATTAATTATAAATTCTTACATGACCGAGTACAACAAGCTGCTTATTCTCTAATTCCTGAAACTAAAAGAAAAACTACTCATTTAAAAATTGGGAAACTACTCCTTAAAAATACTTCACCAGAAACCCAAAAAGATAATATATTTGCCCTAGTCAATCAATTGAATTTTGGCATTGATTTACTACAAACACAAATCGAAAAAGATGAATTAGCGCAACTAAATCTCCTAGCTGGACAAAAAGCAAAAGCCGCTACAGCCTATGAAGCGGCTGTGAAATACTTAAATATTGGTCTACAACTGCTAAGTCCTGATAGTTGGACAAGTCAATATACCTTAACTTGGAATTTTTATCTAGAAACAGCAGAGGTAGAATACATCAATATTAATCTAGAGCAAGCCTTATTCTTATGTAATCAAGCCATCAAAAAAATTAGTCATCTTCTTGATGGAGTGAAATTTTATCAACTAAAAATTAAAATTTATTTAGCTAAAAATCAAGTAGATATTGTTTTAGATATTGGTCAGCAACTGTTAGAAATGCTAGGTGTTACTTTAGTAAAATCACCACCAGCAATTGATATTGAGCAGTTATCTCAACTGTCACTGATGACTGATAAATATAAATTAGCAGCAATGGAAATTTTAATGTTACTTTGGCCTCCTGCTTGTTTTGCTGAAAGCAGCATCACAATTCCCATTCTGCACACAATGGTTGAGCTTTCGAGACAATACGGCAATTCCCCTCCATGTATATTTGCTTATGCGGCTTATGGTCAGTTAATGGCTTGGTCAGTGCCGGATATTAATTTAGGTTATCAGATGGGGCAGTTAGCTCTGCAACTGTTAGATCAATTAAATGCTAAAAAATATAAATCTCAATCTTTGTTAACAGTTTCGATTAGTCTGACTCACCACAAAGAGCATATTCGAGCAACTATAAATCCGATATATGAAGCAATTGAAAGTGGTTTAGAAGTGGGTGATATTGAATATGCTTGCCATGCAGCTAACTTTTATTGCGCTCATATCTTTTTTATCGGTAAACATTTAGATACTGTTGCCCAAACTCAATCGGAATATATTGATTTTGTCAGCAAATTTGAGCAAAAGCATCAACTAGGCTTAATTAAAATCTGCGCTCAATTAGTTGCAAATTTGCGTGATCAATCTGTGATTAAAACCCAATTAACTGGGGAGATTTTAGATGAGCAAGAATTTATTAATTCTGTTAAATCTAGTAAAAATATTTTACCGTTATTTGATGTTTATGCTTATAAAGTATGGCTTTGTTATCTGTTTGAAAAATATGAAGAGTGTTTGCAGTTTGTAGAATTGACATTGCAATATAGTCTATTCATGCAAACAGGTGTATTATTTAGATATAACAACTGGTTTTATTCTTTAGCATTATTAGCCAAATATCCTGATACTTTATCATCTAAAGTGCGGAATAAAAATGAACAAGGAACCTACATCAAGCAAGTAGGAAAAAATCAAGAAATCATGAAGTATTGGGCGGAACATGCTCCAATAAATCATCTGCATAAATATCAACTAGTAGAAGCAGAAAAAGCTAGATTCTTAGGAAAAACATTGTCAGCAATGGAACTTTATGATTTAGCTATTGCTGGGGCTAAAAATAATGGATATATCCAAGATGAAGCACTTGCTTATGAATTAGCAGCCAAGTTTTATTTAGCTTTGGGAAGACAAGAAATCGCCAGAACTTATATGACCAAAGCCCACTATAGTTATATCTGCTGGGGTGCAATCGCTAAAGTTAAAGATTTAGAAGCAAAATATTCACAGATAATCCTTGTTTCCCAAAAAGAGTCAACATTAGCTAAAACTCAGACTTCTAATTCTTCTACTACTAGCAGTAGTTCACAAGTATTAGACGCTACAACAATTATTAAAGCTTCCCAAACACTTGCTAGTGAAATTATTTTAGAAAATTTACTAGAAAAGTTAATGAATATTGTGATTGAGAATGCTGGCGCTCAAACTGGTTTTTTAATTTTAAAGCAGCAAGAACAGTTATTGATTCAAGCTAAAGGTGCTGTAGATACTTCTAAGGTAGTAGTATGTCAATCTTTGTTGGCAGAAACTAGTCAACAGTTACCTAATTCTTTAATTAATTATGTAGTCAGAACTAGAGAGGATGTCATTTTAATTGATGCAGTTCATGAGGGAATATTTACGACAGATATCTATGTTCTGCAACATCAACCAAAGTCGGTATTATGTACACCGATTATCCATCAAGGTGAGCTTTTTGGTTTATTGTATTTGGAAAATAATTTGGCGGTTGGTGCTTTCACTGCTGAAAGATTAGAAGTATTGAAAATTTTATCTTCTCAAGCCGCAATTTCTATTCAAAATGCCCAACTTTATCAAAATCTTAAGCAGGAAATTCAAGAGCGTCAGCAGGCAGAAGAAGCATTGCGGGAAAGTGAGAAAAAGTTAACGCAGATTTTGGAAGCTGTTCCAGTGGGTATATTTGTGGTTGATACCCAAGGACAAGCTGATTATGCAAATCAAACTGCACAGAAAATTTTAGGTAAAGGGAATATTGCTCAATCTACAACTACGGAATTAACTGAGATATATCAAGCTTATCTCCAAGGTACAGCTAAACATTATCCGATGGAGAAGCAGCCAATTATCAGAGCTTTGCATGGTGAAAGTATTGTAATTGATGATCTGGAATTGGAGCTTGGAAATCAAGTTATTCCTTTGGAGGTGTTAGCAACGCCAATTTTTGATAATAAAGGTGAAATTATTTATGCGATCGCAGCTTTTCAAGATATCACACAACGTCAGCAGGCAGAAGCCGAGCGAGCTAAATTCACCCAAGAACTGGCTCAGAAAAATACAGCTTTGCAACGAGCCACAGAGCAATTAGCAGAATCTAACCGCAACTTAGAAGTTAAAGTGCAAGAGCGCACCAAGGAGTTAAGTCAAACTTTAGAAATTCTCAAAGCTACGCAAGCTGAACTAGTAATTGAAAACGCTTTATTAAGGAGTACAGAACAAACTCTCTCTTATGAATATCAAGTAGGCGGAAGTTTACCCATAGATGCGCCAACTTATGTTGTCCGCCAAGCTGATAGACATCTTTACAAAGCTTTGAAACAGGGAGAGTTTTGTTACATTTTCAATGCTCGACAGATGGGTAAGTCTAGCTTACGAGTACAAATTATGAAAAGACTACAAGCAGAGAATTTTGCTTGTGCAGCTATGGATATTTCGGAAATTGGAAATCAGCAGCTAACTTTAGAACAGTGGTATGCAGGTTTCATTTATATGTTAGCCAGCAGTTTAAATCTTTTAGCTCAGGTGAATATTCGTACTTGGTGGCGTGAACATGAATTGTTATCACCAGTGCAACGCTTGAGTAAGTTTATCGATGAAATAGTATTAGAAAACCTTCAGCAAAACATTGTAATTTTTATCGACGAAATTGATAGCCTACTCAACTTGAATTTTGCGATCGATGATTTCTTTATCCTACTGCGGAATTTTTATAATAAACGAGCTGATCTGCCAAAATATCAACGCCTCACTTTTGTATTGTTGGGAGTAGCACACCCTTCGCAATTAATTCTAGATAAGAAACGTACTCCCTTTAACATTGGCCAAGCTATTCAACTGAGTGGTTTTCAATTGCATGAAGCTCAACCTTTACTACAAGGATTAACAGAACGAGTCGGTAATGCTCAGAATGTCCTGAAAGAAGTGTTAGCCTGGACAGGTGGACAGCCTTTTCTCACCCAAAAACTTTGTAAACTCATTCGGAATTCTTCAATCAGTATTCCTCAAGGTAGTGAAGCCAGTGGGATAGACAACTTAGTCCAAACCCAAGTAATTGAGAATTGGGAAGCCCAAGACGAACCTGAGCATTTAAAAACTATCCGCGATCGCCTGCTTAATATTGAATCACAAACTATTGCCCGATTAAAGCTATATCGAGAAATTTGGCATCAAGGCAAAATTGTTGCAGTTGATAGCCTAGAGGAAAGGGAATTGCTGTTATCTGGTTTAGTCATTAAGCAGCAAGGAAATCTCCGAATTCATAACCGAATTTATAAATTTGTCTTTAATGCTGATTGGTTAGAGCAAATATTGTATAAACATACAAGTTAACTCAACTAAATATTTAGAGTTTTTAATCCGAATTAATTTGGTTAACAATTTCAGTTACACAATTGCTAACTATCGAAAATCAGATACTTTGAGAAGTACATTTTCTACCAAAGCAGAGCCAATAAAGCCATCACACTGTACAACAATATTTTTATGGAATGTTTCTATTTGAAATCCACTGATTCGATCCCAAAAAATTTTTATCCAGGCATTTGGGTCATTTCCCAGTTGATAAATAACATAACCTTCCGTACCTGACATAGCCAATACTTGAATTACCTGTTTTGCTGCTACATCTTTTGGTGGGCTAGACTCATGATTTTGGCAACATTGTTCTGCATAATGATATTCTTTAACCTTTAATGGTAAATCACAACGGTTATTGATTGTGCAGTATAACTGTAATGATTTTGTAATTCTATGATTTTTGTTTTTGTTATATGTTTCGGCTGTGAATTTGTTATGATATCCAACTTTATTTACTTTCCAATAACAGCCACTTTGATGACGACCTTTGCCAAAAGAAAACACTCTTTCCTTTTGTTCTTCAGGAGTGCATAAACTAGTTTCACCTTTCAAATAACCATATTCACCATCATCATTCTGCCATTGAGTTTGTAGCCTCAAATAGTCTCCATCTACTACTTCTCGGCGTTCAGTTAGATTCATCTGCTCAATTTTCCACTTCGCACTGACTACTTGCGGATTATCTTGGTTAGCAAAAGTTAATCCCTCACCTGGAAAATAAGTTTCATCTTTTCCTGATTTAGCATCTAAATAAAAGTTCGTTACTTGACTTTGAAGGACAACTAAGTCATTATTTCTGACAGGTTGATTAATATCTTCTTTCTTAGTTGAAAGAATCTTCCATCTGTATTTTGATAATTGATTACTGCTAGGACATTGCGAATCAGATTCTGTCTTAGTATATTTAACTTTGTCGGTATGACAAAGATAGCGAGATTGACCTTGAGCTGCAATACTCATTTCAATTTCATCACCATATCGAATAACTGATTGTGATGGATTATGCCCATTATTTATGATGTATTTATCTATTTCATTTTTGAGATATATTTGTTTTTGTTCAATATTTGCATCTTCCGGAAAATATTCTTTTGTTAGTAAATGATAGATAGGCACTAATTCTAATTTTATAGGTACGGGAGCAGTTTTGACAGATTTAGCCCAGTCATGAAAACTGTGGAATGAAGTGCCGCCATTATAAGTTATTTGACTACATTGATCTGCGATTTGCTCACGAAATTTATGATGTAGATTTGGAGCATTTTCAATCGAGTTTCCAACTTTTAAAATCTCAAAAGTGCCTTGGGCTTCGGTCTTGACATTGATATGATTACCGACCATTGAGATGTAGTCTTCTTTTGTAAAAGCTAACTGATGATATGCTTGCCCACCATAAAACACTGTATGAGCATAATGTGTACCAAACTCTTGGATTAATAACGATGATTTATGATAAACCTCTGCAACTAATTTTTGAAAATAGCTATTCAATTTTTTAGGCTTGGTGTTATCTAGCTGGAGTTTATAATTATTGATGATTACTTTAGTGTAAATTAAGACTTTCTCATTATATTCCGTTTCTTGACTGATATTTTCATAGGTGTTACTGCGGCTATAAGCAAATAATTCTCCTATTGGGTCACTAACGCCAAAGTTGATACATTGATGCAAAAATTTTTGAATATCATACGCAGAAAAAATTACTGTTGTAGTGGAATTTAATAAGCCACTACTTTCAAAAATATGTAGAACTTCAGGGGGTTTAAGTCCATTACCATCTAGGATGGGAATAGTAGCTTCTAAATCAAATACCATTCTCAAACCTGAACTATTAACTAAATGTAATGGATCGATTTCTAGAATATTGTAGCCTCTACTAATTAAATCCCAATTTTTTAGAGGACTAATATTATTGATTGTTAATTCTTGGAGTTGCATATTTACCTTTAGTCCTCAATAAGGGATTGATAATTATGAGTTGAATTTTAAATACTAGCTTTATGAGTGTATATGTCAAAATTAAGCAAAGAATAGGCTAGAAAATTAGATGATTAATTGCTTATTATAGAGACCTATAAATTAACTGAGTGAGCTATCTTTACTTAATCTCTTAAATCAACTACTTTTAAGAGAACATTTTCTACTGAGCCAGAGCCAATAAAACCATCAGGCTGAACTATGATATCTTCATGAGAGGTTTCTACTTTAAATTTATTGTTTGAGCCAGTCAGCCAAGGTACATCCCAATAGATTTTTATCCAGGCATTTGGGTCATTTCCCAGTTGGTAAATTACATATCCTTCTGTGCCTGATGAAGAAGCTGTGCGACCAGATGAAGCAAATGCTTTAATCACTTGTTTTGCTGGCACATCTTTTGGTTTATTAGTTTCTTCTGGATACCATCTTCCCAAACGATGATAAGTTTCTTTAAGCTTTAATGGCACATCACAACGACTGTTAATTATACAGTGAAACTGTAGTGAACTAGCCATGATATACATTTTTGATGTTGTTGTATATTTTCAATTAAAAGCCCAAAACAGGTGAGAATTAAGCAATCATAATTCAGGAGGTAGAAGTTAAAAAAACACCAGATAATTGATATTTTGATTGATGAATTTTTCTGATTTTTCTAGGATTCTGGCGACTGAATTATGACTCCCAAATTGTTACCAAAAAATCAATAGCAAGATAAGCCAATTGAACGATTAGTAATTATTTGTGCAAAAATTTTTGAATCAGACTATACTTTAATTAAGGTACTTGGCATAATTAGATTTTTTAAATTAATGCTTGTTTTACTAAGTAAATTTAGTTTAACAGCGTAATTCTATGAAGACAATCGCAGTTTAGGCTCTTAAGCAATAAGTTAATGACTATTAATTGCTAAGTTGTCAAAGCTAACAATAGAGAGAAATTCAGGTTTTTTACCAGTCAATTTTGACAAGAGGTAACTCTGTTAAGTTCGGATAGGCTCTTATCTTCGGAAAAACCCATAGCTTATCTTCGGAAATTGCTAACAAATGCAGATTTTTCTGACACTGAATTATAACTTTAGACTGAAAAAAAAACTAGGTGTACATCAAAATTAATGCAGAAAACATGCGATCGCACCCTAGAACAATTCTCAAAATTATGCCTGGTGAGCTGTTAGTCAAGCAAAATAACGGCTTCAGCACTACAATCAGATTGTCATTTAGAAACCTTTTGAGCGTGTTAGGCATCCTGACAGTTCTTTTATCTGCTTTTGTTTTGGCGTTTCACAACGTGACTGTGCGAGTTTTATTCTCAGAACATCTCGTACTTGGCTTGTTTTTACTTGGTGGATACGTTAAGCCAGACTTGCCAAATTCATTTTTGCTGATGTTTATGCGGATGCTGCTAGTGGTTCCACTCATGGCTGCTCTAGCATTCAAGTTATATCCATCAGCGTTAAAAGAATTACAAGATGTCTTTAAATATCATCGTATGGATGTTTTGCGCCAAGCCTGTGGCTGTGGAGTATTAATGTTTGTGTATATTGCCTTACTCTACATTGCGATCGGTTTGATTCCGACGGGAATTGCCATAACTTTGTTCTTTTCTTACCCTGTGTTTACTGCACTGTTGGCTTGGAAATTTTTTGGCGATCGCCCGACAAGTTTTCGTTGGCTGGTAATGGGTATTATTTTAGTAGGTAGTGTTCTAACTATTCCGCCATCTTCTAATAGTTATAGTAGTTCTGCTATTACTTTAGGAATTATCACAAGTGTGGGTGCTGGAATTGTTTATGCTTTCTATGGCGTTATCGCCCAAAAATGTTTAGAAAAATTTCATCCAGTTCCCTTCACTTGGATTAGTTTTGCTTCTACTTTGCTGCTTTCTGGTGTTAGCTTACTTTTCTGGCCTCTTCCCAGTAGTCAACTTGATTGGACACCAATGTGGATTGGTAGTATTTTTTCGGGTATTGTCAGCTTTGCTGGACATACTTTCAATAATTTAGGAATTCAGATGATTAGTGCTACGAAAGCTTCGATTATTGCTGCTAGTAGTCCAGCTTTGACAGCTTTAGTTGCATGGGCAACAATTAGCGAAACTTTAACTGTAATTCAGAGTTTAGGAATTGGTGTAGTGACATTGGGAATTGCGTTACTAAGTGCAGAAAAACATAGTAATTCATGAGTTTTGCACCTCTGAAATATCTCCTCAATAAATAAAAAATATGCTTGCTAAGGCTATCTTGTTTGATTTAGACGGAACATTGACAGACCCGAAGTTAGGAATTACTAGTTGTATTCAGTTTGCCTTATCTGAACTTGGTTATCAACCACCAGAACCTGATGAATTGAGTTGGTGTATTGGCCCGCCAATTAAAGATAGTTTTTCTCAACTATTACAAACCTCAGATGAGACAATACTTACACAAGCAATTTCTCTGTATCGTAGTCGGTTTTCCACAATTGGGTTATTTGAAAATACTCTGTATCCGCAGACTATAGAAACTCTGAAGGTAATTCGCTCGGCTGGTTATCAAACTTTTGTAGCAACTTCTAAACCTGATATTTATGCAGCAAGAATTATTGAGTATTTTGGTTTATCAACATTATTTGATAAGGTTTATGGCAGTGAACTTGATGGCACGCGGAGTGTGAAAGCTGATTTAATTCACTATATTTTGGTTCAAGAAAATCTGTTATCTGCGAGTACAATTATGGTGGGCGATCGCAAACACGATATCATCGGAGCTAAGGCTAATAATTTAACAACAATTGGCGTTACTTACGGCTATGGAACTGAGCAAGAATTAACAACTCACGGTGCAGATTTTATTGTTCATTCACCAGATGAAATCGCTAAATTGCTGATACAGCGTTTTTCGGTTGAGTGTAGTATAGCAGGTGACAGGTAATATGGTTAAAAACTTTGTGGTGTCTAAGTTTGATTATTTATCGATTTCCTAACCAACTTAGCTACTGCTATATAAGTTGATAGAGGCTAGAGGCTAGAGGCTAGATGAATATACCTCATTGTGGTGAAAATTGCTGATATTTGAAAACTAGTTTTATCAAAATATTAAGATGTTGACAAAGCTATCAATAAACAAATGAGTAATAAACCAAGTAACAACAGCCAAGTTTGATTACGTTTTATCCAACTTTGAAAAGTTGTAGAAAAACCGTTGTCTTGACGCTGTTGTTCTTGCTGTAACTGGTACTCGGCAAGATTTTGATAAAGGGTACAGTCTTTGGCGTAGGGACGCTGGGGAAAGTTGCAAGTGTCGTCAGCGTGGTAGGTGCAACTATCACACAAATATTCGTCTCCGGTAGCGCGATGTAAGGGAATACCGGGATGACCAAAAGCTTTGAGTGTTGTTCGGCAATAAGGACAGGTAATAGCCTGACTCTCAACGAGTTGATGGCAACGAGGACAAGATACAGTAGCCACAACTTAACCACAAATAAGTAAACACCCTGATTTTAGCGAAAGTTTAGTTTATCGTGACAAACAGGGAAATCTCTTTCTGACTTTTGCCTTCTGACTTTTGCCTTTTTACTTTTGCCTTGTAGTACTATCCCAAAAATAATTTATATGCCAAATTCTGGCTTTCATCCCAATACTGATAACCAAGGGTATCGAGAAAAGCTTGCCATTCTTGCATTTCGTGGGGTGGTACTTGCATCCCCACAACAATGCGTCCATAGTCTGCGCCGTTGTTGCGATAGTGGAACATACTAATATTCCAGTTAGGACTCATAGAACCGACAAACTTCATCAAGGCACCAGGACGTTCGGGAAACTCAAAGCGATACAGTAATTCATTGTGGGCGAGGGGCGAATGTCCGCCTACCATGTGGCGTAAGTGTAATTTGGTGAGTTCATCATCGGTTAAATCGATGGTTTTAAAGCCGCAGTTTTCAAAGGTTTCTATCATTTTGGCTTTGTCGGCGCGATTTTGAATCTGCACACCGACAAAAATATGGGCTTCCTTCTCATCGGCAATGCGATAATTAAACTCAGTTAAGTTGCGTTGACCAATACATTCGCAAAACTTCCGCAGACTCCCCTGTTCTTCGGGGATGGCGACTGCAAATATGGCTTCCCGGCGTTCACCCAACTCAGCGCGTTCAGCCACAAACCGCAAGCGGTCAAAATTCATATTTGCACCGCAAGCCACAGCAACTAAGGTTTGTCCTTGAATTTGTTCTCGTTCGACGTAGGCTTTGGCAGCTGCGATCGCCAATGCCCCCGCAGGTTCTAAAATAGAACGGGTATCTTCAAAAACATCTTTAATTGCCGCACAGGTATCATCTGTATCCACCAAAATAATTTCATCTACATATTCTTGGCACAGGCGGAAGGTTTCTTCCCCTACTTCCCGCACTGCTACCCCATCGGCAAACAAACCAACTTGCGACAGCCGTACCCGTTTTCCGGCTTTTAAAGATTGGTTCATGGCATCAGCATCAACAGGTTCCACACCAATAATTTTAATTTCTGGACGTAACCGTTTCACATACGCCCCAATTCCCGAAATCAAACCACCGCCACCAATAGCCACAAAAATGGCGTGAATGGGTTGCTGATATTGTCGTAAAATTTCCATCCCGATGGTTCCCTGACCAGCAATGACATCAGGGTCATCAAAAGGATGAATAAAAGTTAAACCTTTTTCGGCTTCTAATTGTCGCGCATAAGCATAAGCATCATCGTAAGTATTGCCATGCAAAACAACTTGTCCGCCCCTAGCTTTAACTGCATCTACCTTGACTTGGGGTGTAGTTACAGGCATTACAATAATCGCAGTTGTTCCCAAACGACTAGCAGCTAAAGCTACACCTTGGGCATGATTTCCCGCCGAAGCTGCAATGACACCTTGTGCTAACAAATCTGGCGGTAAGTTTGCCATTTTGTTGTATGCACCCCGCAGCTTGAAAGAAAACACCGACTGCATATCTTCCCGCTTTAATAACAGCTTGTTATTCAGTCTCTGGGAAAGATTCGGGGCATATTCCAAAGGGCTTTCTTGGGCAACATCATACACACGGGCGGTCAGGATTTGTACTAGGTAGTCACAAAGCATGGGTGTCAAAGGGTAGCAGATGCCGGATAGATGTTAATTTTACGGCAGTTGTGTACTCAGATTTCCGAATTGTTGAGAAGTCGCGGATCTTTTCGCTGGAAAATATTTGTTGTAGAGATATAAAAACTAAATTGTGTCTGGGTCAATATTTAATTCTCGCAATTTCGCAGCTAAACGTTCTGCAACTTCTTCTGGTGTGGGAACTAATTTGCCTGAAGGTGTAAAAAATCGCAATAATCCTTGATGAATTCCCAAATATAAATTTAACTGTTGACTCCACAAATGCCCTTGAGGGTTTGGTTCTAAAGGTTGATACACTCCATCTAACAAATGATACCCAGCAAATTCTAAACTCTCTGGGTCGAACCAAAAATAATCAGGGGTACGAAAAGTATCTTGATAAATCTGCTTTTTTAAACCTTTATCGGTATCCGCAGTTTTTGGCGATAGAATTTCGACAATTACGTTAGGATATTTGCCCTCTTCTTGCCAAACTACCCAACTTTTTCTTGTTCGGCGTTCCGTTCCTAAGACTACAAAAAAATCTGGGCCGCGAAAGTCTTCCGATTTGCGCTGGTTAGGACTGTAGTAAATTGTCAGGTTAGCCGCTGCGTAAAAGTCTTGTCTGTCCCGCCACAACCATTCCAGACATTTCAAAAGTAAGATGATCTGTCGTAGATGCAGTTCAGTTTCCAACGGAGGCTCATCACTATATAAGTCACCAGGGGGAAAGATAACATCTTCTGGTGTGTCTTGACGAGTGTTGAAATCTTGAGCAAGAGACATAGCGGGGATGAAGTTATCTGGGTATGTGTCTAGTGTAATGGCTGGTGATGCGGTGCGATCGCTATACTAACTAGCAGTAGCACAGCATCATACAAAATCAATGGGTGCAGCAATTATTATTTTTATCATCCTGGGATTGATTGTCACCGCAATTTTTATCAGTCCCATTTTGACTAAACGGCGGCGAAATCGCATTAAAAAGCGTCCTTTTCCACCACTGTGGAGTGCTGTTATTGAAAATAATCTCCCGATTTACTTACGCCTGACTTCCGAAGAACGCCGACGGCTACAAGGACATATTCAAGTCTTTTTAGCAGAAAAACAATTTATTGGCTGTCAAGGCTTGCAAGTCACAGCAGAAATGAAAATTACGATTGCGGCTGTTGCTTGTTTACTCCTATTAAATGAACGCGGCGAATACTTTCCTAAATTGCGCTCAATTTTGATTTATCCCAGCACTTATTTTGTCAATCAAACTGTGGCTGTAAGTGATTATGTTGTAGAAGAAAGACGCGATGCCAGACTAGGAGAATCTTGGGTAAAAGACCAAGTCATTTTATCTTGGGAACAGGTGCAAAGAGACACCCAAAATTGGAGTGATGGACATAATGTTGTGCTGCATGAATTTGCCCATCAATTAGATCAAGAAGATGGTAAAGCGGAAGGGGTACCGATTTTACCCAACAAATCAGATTATCTTGTTTGGTCGCAAGTAATGACAGCACAATATCAACAACTTTGTAGTGATATTCAACAAGATATTAAAACTGTAATTGATAGTTATGGCGCGACTAATCCCGCCGAATTTTTTGCCGTAGCGACTGAGACTTTTTTTGAGAAGCCACAGCAATTGTTAGAGAAACATTCGCAGCTTTATGAGTTGTTGCAACGCTATTATCAAGTATATCCAGCGCAGTGGGTTTAGATATTTGGACGGGTGCGATTCTCAAACTCTTTTTCTCCGTGCCTCTGCGTCTCTGCGTGAAGTCAAAATCATCTTACTAATCAGCAACACCCAATATCTTTTAACCGACTGCGAAATCTGTAAACTTCCGCATAGAAGGTGAATGAAAGCCAACTACAATATCTTGCTTTGGTACTCCCATTTTTACTAATTCATCCGCTATGTCTATTTCAGTTGAGTTCCACTGAATCCAAATTTTTTCATTTTTGATGTCGATGTGCATTGAACAGCCATAAACACGACATTTATTTTCCCAACCGATATGGACAATTTGATAATGATTGCGTTCTGTGTCAAAAATAGTTTCTACTTCAATATCTCCATAAGCAGGTTTATAACTGGCATATTTTGTTAGGAGTTGCTGAACATACTGCCGATATTTATCTAGTTTTGCCATCTTACGATCTCCTGAGTATCAACATCATAAATTAACAACTTGACTTGATATTCTTGAATTTGCATTTGGGTAAAGGGAAGCATGAAAAAATCGTTGTACGTTTCTAGGTTAACTGCTAAATATAAAATACGTTCTGGTTGTTTTTGTCTCAATGCAGTACGGTAGTTGAGAAATTGACCAAAGGCAGTATGAAAATCAGCGATGGCTGATGTACTAATAAAACTTTTGATTTCAACAGCAATTTTTTGACCATTTTTTTCAGCAGCAATTAGTTTCTCAGCCCCCAAATCAATATACATTTGCACTCCACCAAAGCTAATGTACAGGGGGTCATCAGTAATTAACCAACCATCTTTTTGTAATGCTGATTTCACAATATTGTGAAATTTATCCTTCGCTGACATAATCTATTTGCCGGACTTTGAAGCATTCTATCTATAAATTATGCACTGTGTTAGGTTAAACCTGTTGTGCTATCGATGAAACTGAAACTGCAATCACTTATCTATTTTCCGTTAGCCAAAAACTAGCTCAGGAGTCAAATCCTTTCAAGATTTACCAGCAACCCCACCGGGCGATCGCCTCATACTCTACACTAATTAATATCCTGACTGCTAACCTGCACTGATTTCAAAGATATTGTCCATGCAGCTACTTAAAACAACTGACACAGATTTTTCCACCGCGTTCCAAGCACTCGTCAATAATCGCCGGGAAGCCACGGTTGATGTTAGTGGTACAGTACGCGGCATTCTGGCTGATGTAAAAGTGCGGGGTGATGCCGCAGTTAAGGAATATACTAGCCGTTTCGACCATTTCAGCCCGGAATCTTTGCATCTGAGTGTTGATTTTATCGCCGCCCAAGCCGCCAAATGTCCTGCTGATGTCAAAGCCGCCCTGGAATTAGCCGCCGAACGCATTAGCAGCTTTCACCAAAAACAACTACCCCAAGATATTGGTTACACCGATGCAACAGGGGTAAAACTCGGTTTAAATTGGGTTTCTCTCTCGCAAGTTGGTATTTACGTCCCTGGTGGACGCGCCAGCTATCCCAGTTCGGTGTTGATGAATGCTTTACCTGCCAAAATTGCCGGAGTAGAACGCATTGTCATGACAGTACCTATGCCACGGGGTGAAATTAACCCGGCTGTGTTAGCGGCGGCGCAGGTGGCTGGGGTAACAGAAATATATGGTATTGGTGGGGCGCAAGCAGTAGCCGCCCTCGCCTACGGCACAGAAACTATTAAACCTGTAGATAAAGTTGTTGGCCCTGGTAATGCTTATGTTGCGGAAGCCAAACGGCAGGTATTCGGAACTGTGGGTATTGACAGCATCGCTGGCCCTTCGGAAATTTTGGTGGTAGCTGATGATAAAAATAACCCAGAGTGGATAGCTTGGGATTTATTATCGCAAGCAGAACATGACCCAAGCGCCCAATCTATTTTAATTACTGATTCAGAAACTTTCGCCCAGCAAGTTATCACCGCCGTTGAATTAGTTCTGACCAAGCTGTCTACTCAAGCAGTAGCAACTGCTAGTTGGCAAAATCATGGGGCAGTTATTGTAGTGAGTGATTTGGCAGAGAGTATACCATTGCTGAATCAATTGGCTCCTGAACACGTTGAGTTATGTGTTGATAACCCGCAGTTACTAGCTAGTCAAATTAAATGCGCCGGCAGTTTATTTTTAGGACGCTACACGCCAGAAGCGATAGGTGATTATTTGGGCGGCCCTAACCATGTCTTACCAACTTCCCGTTCGGCGCGGTTTGCTTCTGGTTTGAGTGTGTACGATTTTCTCAAACGCATTACTTATTTAGAATGCAATCAAGCCGCGTTGCAAGAAATTGGTAAAGCTGCGGTGACTTTAGCTGAGGCGGAAGGTTTACCAGCCCATGCGGGGAGTGTGGCTGTACGTTTGCAATCACCTGAATAGTGCTGAGTTGAAAGTGCTGAGTGTAATTAATTTTGCTTTTTACTCAGCACTCTTGAAAAGCTTGGTCATCCCTCGTATAAAAAACAAAAGTTGATATGGATGCAGAGAAAAGGACACCTGTTTCTTTTATCAAGAATTTGCTGGTTGCTCGTTGGCGATCGCTTTTACTCCTATTTCTTGGGGTATATTTACCATTGCAGATATTTCAAGTTTTGGCAGTCCAAGTTTGGCAATATCAAGCTGGCTTCCCTTGGGATGTGCCAATTTTGTTGGCGGTTCACTCTACAGCTAACCCCCAGTTAGATACTCTGGCGGTGACGCTAACTAAGTTAGGGTCGTTTTGGACTGTTCTGCCAATTTTAACTACAATTGCCCTGATATTACTCTGGCAAAAACGCTGGCGATCGCTAGTTTACCTACTCATCACCGCCTTGGGAAGTGCCTTTATCAACCGCACAGCCAAGGAATTATGGCATCGTCTCCGCCCAGATTTTTGGACATCCCTCGCCCCAGAGTTAGATTTTTCGTTTCCTAGCGGCCATGCTATGACGAGTACTACCCTGGCGATTATCTTGTTAATTTTAGCTTGGCAGAGTTCCTGGCGCTGGGTGGTGTGGATTGTTGGTAGCTTGTATATATTAACTATTGCCTGGACACGCCTGTATTTGGGTGTTCACTTTCCTAGCGATATTCTCGCAGGTTGGATGGTGGCGATCGCTTGGGGAACTGGCGTGAGTATAATTATTAAACCTCATCTAGTAAAAGCTGTACCTGTCCCTGGTGTGCAACCCACAGCAGAAACCACTTTACTTCCAGAAGAAAAGGAAAATTTAGTGGATTGAAGTCCAGTTATTATTCACCAACTAAACCACACAATGGTTAAAAGCAAATTGGCTAATTTTTAAGAGAGATTGATAAAGCTGATCTAGTACCTCATAAGCTGCCAGAATATTCAGTCCACGCCAGACCGAAAAATCAACTAAATATACTTGATTTTGCTGCACAGATTTGAGTTTTGACCATAGAGGTTTTTGTTGCAGCTTCTGAATCACAAATTTATCATCTTTGCGTAGAGACGCAATAAATAGTATATCGCTGTTAATCTTCGGTAAAATTTCCTCCGAAATCGCTAAATCTGTATCACCTGATTCTGCGAAAATTGGATTTAATAATCCAATATCTTCCAAAATTTTGCCAGCAAAAGATTGTTTCCGAGTTAGCACTAATTTTCCAGCCGCCACATAAGCAAATGATATCCGAATTTTTTGCTGATTATGATTAATTATCTGCTTTAATTTATGAATATTTTGATTATATTTATTCATAAGTTCTGTAGCTGTTTGTGTTCTTTGAAAAACATTTGCTACATCTTGAATATGTTGTTGCCAATTTCCTTTAGTTTCTATCCAAGGTAAAACTACTGTAGGTGCAATTTGCGAGGTGTATTGATAGATTCTGTTAAAGAATGGTTGAGATACAACTATAATTAAGTCGGGACGCAGCAAGAGAAGTTTCTCTAAATTAATTTGACCACTGGAACTGCGGATAATTTCTACTCCATCGGCTTTTCCTTGAAAGTAATCAAAATCACTTTCGATTTCATTGGTTATCCAAGTTGCGATCGGCTTGATATCTAAAGCTAAAACAGCAGCAAAACTATTGAAATCTAAGGTAACAATTCGTTTTGGGTTAAGAGGAATACAACTTTCTCCTTTGACATGCTGAACTACTCGACATGCGACACTTTTTTGTAGAAAGTTGGAGTTACTGACTTTTGGAGTCACACTTTGACTAACAAACCAAACAAGTGTAAATGTTAAAATTCCGCACAAAAATAGGGAAATAAAGTGACGTGAAATAAATTTCATAAATTGGCGCTGGATATCACAAGATGAATAACATCTTCAGAAATAATTAGAATTCAGGAGTCATAATTCAGAATCTCAATAAACATTGAACAGAATTTACCTCAATTTCTCAACATTCTGACTCCTGAATTCTGACAAATTCAATTATCAAAACGTCCAAGAAATAGTACCTTGGACTGTAAATGGTTCACCATAAGAGACTCGCAAACGATTGAAAGAATTTTCAAAATAGTCTACGTCAAAGAGGTTTCTGATATTGATTGCAGCACGGAATCCGTCTTGTTTGTAGAAGACAGCAGCATTAGTTGTTACATAGCTAGGAACTTCAAATGTATTCCCATTATCTCCTGCGCGATCGCCCACATAAAACAATCCTAAACCGAAACCTAATCCCTGCAAATTGCCTCGTTGAATTTCGTAGGTTGTCCATAAACTAGCAGCATGAGGAGTTGTCTGGAGTACGCGACTGCCAACGGGAATGCTATTATCTGCTGTCACACGAGCATCGTTGTAGGCATAACTAGCAAAGACATTCCATCCCGGTAAAATTTCCCCAGCAATGCTGAATTCTAGACCTTGACTGCGCTGTTCTCCAGTTTGAATCGAAAAGCCAACATTATTGGGATCGTCAGTTAAAACATTCGATTGGGTAATGTCATAAAAAGCTAGGGTAGTTGAAAGCCGACTATTCAAATCTGCTTTTACCCCAACCTCATACTGTGTACCCCTTGTAGGTTCAAATTCCCTACCGTCAAAGGCTCTACCAATCGCTGGCTCAAAGGAGCGACTGTAGTTGGCATACAGAGAAATCGGTTGGATTGGCTGATACACAATGCCCACACGCGGACTCCAAGCACTAACAGTTTGACTGCTTTCTGTACCCGCAAGAAAGTCTTGGTCAGTTTGGGTGAAGACATCAAATCGGCCGCTGACGAGTAGCTTTAAATTATCTGCGATCGCTACTTGATCTTGTAAGACAATCCCAAGCTCATCAGTTACTGTTTTAGTATCAAGCTCAAATGTCACATCTCCACGCGCTTGACCGTAAACAGGATTAAAGATGTCAATAGATGCGCCTGATCTACCTGTAAATTTTAAGGTATTGTTTAGCCTACCTAAATCGACACCAAATAGTAATTGATGCTTGATTGAACCCGTATCAAACTTACCAATTACATTCGTTGTCAATCTAAAGTCACGATACCGATCATTGAAATCGTTGGATGTTCTCAGGAGTGTCCGATTATCAGCTAAAAGGCGAGTACCGATATTGACTCCAGAAGCATCATAGTTCAGGTATCCATATCGAAAAGTATTATTAATCGACCAATTCTCATTAAATTTATGCTCTAAGCGATATCCAATCCTGGCATTTGTCACATCCAGGTCGCCTTCATTTGTAATCCGGCTCCGGGGTATTTGACCATTAGGATTTGTAAAGATGGTTCCCAATGCAGGTAAGCCCAAATTGTAGTCTTCCTGCTCTAGATATTTATAAGTTGCTTCAATGGCCAGATTTGTATTCTCGGTTAATGCCAAACTCAAAACAGGTGCAATTACTAAGTTTCTCGTTTGACTGCGGTCAGTAAAAAACCCTTGATCCCGATAAGATGCGTTCAGTCGATATAGAGCCTTCTTATCTTCGTCCAATGGCCCAGACAAATCCACCTCACCACGATAAAAATCAAAACTACCTACAGTTGCTTCGACAAAATAGTAAGGATCTCGTAGAGGCTGTTTTGTGACAAAGTTGACTGTTCCCCCTGGAGAGGTTGATCCAAATAAAACTGAGTTGGGGCCTTGCAAAACTTCGATTCTTTCGATTCCTGTCAGATCAGGCCCAACATTAGAACCAAAACCATTAGTCTCTTTAATCCCATCAAGAGTAGGTTGGCTAAGAAATCCTCGCACTCGCAACCGCAATGAGTCAAAGTTAGAAGGTGCGGAGTTACGCACACTGGGAGCATTCAAAAGCGCGGTGGAAGTATCAGCGCGTTGATCCCGCAACACTTCTTGGGGAATAATCTGAATCGATTGGGGAATATCTCGCAGTGGTGTATCCGTCCGCGTCACCGTACTCGCTTCCGGTACACGATATGTATCTTGTTCTCCCGTTACTACCAACTCAATCGGTTCATCCGGCGGCGCTGATGGTGTTTCTGAAGGGGTTTCACTGGCTGGCTGTTCTGGTGCTGGCTGTGTGCTAGGTTGCATTGCCGTTGTTGTTGATGCTACAGCAAAAATCAAACCTGTATTATCATCAAACAACTCAACTGTCGGTGCTGCTTTCTCTCCCACTACAGTCACGCGCACAGTATTTGTATCAACATTGGTAACTGTGATTTCCGTAATTTCTGTCAGAGGTTTATCGGAGCGAAATGTGTAAGTATCACCCGATGGTAAACGCAACTGAGCGTTAGGAATGTCTGCAATAAAATTATTACCGCTACTACGATTAACAACTTGCAGTTGTTCTCCCGCAGTAGTCTCTAAAATGATCTCCACACCTTTATCTGTGGGAGTTGCTTTGACTCCTGTAATTGGTACAACTTGAGTCTGACTGTTGGGTTCTGGATTTGTAGGGGTGGTTGGTGTTTGTACCAACATCCAGGCGTTAGTCCCAGGTAGTTTGATTTCACTCAGTTGGGGAATATTATTAGTTAATTTTTTAGCTCTTAACTGTTCTCCCTTGAGAGCTAAGGGTTGGACTATTCCATCTTCTTCTACGTCCTCGGCTTTAACGGCAGTGCCAATCAAACAAACAATCGCACTTGTCAGCAAAAGGCTGCGAAATAATTGGTCTATTTTCATTGATGTCCCCATACCTAATAAAATCACCTGCTCGTTACCGAAGACGAACAGCAACTAGTGACAGTTATTGTCAACTAACTTTCAGTGAGTTTAATCATAGTATGAAGTAATACAAAACACAAGATAGTAGAGAATTTATTTCAATTAGCAGTCTATTATCTGGTTACAAATCGGGACTTATGCTGATGTAGTATGCTTGCTTGATACACAGATTTAAACCATGATAATTGCTACAGTTACTTTCTCTAGAGAGAGTTAAGTGATATGTCAACCCACCAAAAATCTTGGGATAAATATATATAGTGGTCTATGAGATGAATGTTACTACGCATTTAATTGCTGATTCGTCAAGTTTTTACTATGTAGCCTAGCTTTAGACACAGGGGATTTCTCAAATAGGTAAAAATGATGTTTTATAAGTTTATTGATAATTAATTAATATATTAACCCTATTGCTAAAGCAACTAATTCTCGTTAAGTTGATAGATGTTAAGTGAAAGTAAATCTCAATAATATTGAGACTTATTTTTAGAAGAAATCTTTGCAAATCAGACTTTGAGTGCTGTTAGTGGTTGACTCACGCAAGAGATAAACCCTTTGCAGTTGTAGCTAACAGGGTGATTTTATCTAACTCTGTTAAATTCAGGGGGTTAATTGCGGAGTTTCAGGCTTGGAGTATGTTCTGCACGAAAACCTTTGTTGGTAGCTGTTCTTAGGGGGTGCTAGATGGGAGGATTCCCAGGTAGGGTTAACTTGAATCGGGTATTCCAGAAAATGAGCTAACCCTGGCTAAACCTTGTAGTTTGCTCAGAGTCGGATATCGCCGTGATTGATTGTTGTTATGAAATTACCGCTCTGAATATTCGGTCTAGGATTTTGAGCAGTAAATACAGTTTTATTGCTGGTTCTTAACTGCTTATTTTTATCTGGGCAGATTTATAGCAGAAGGCAGGAGGAAAAGTCTTACTATTCCTGGCATTTAAGCTTTCAAATTGTCCTAACATATCTGACTACTGCTATATAAAGCCTAGATAAAAGTAAGTAGTGTATTAAAGTGCATCTAGTCATCTAAAAATGAATCAATATTCTCATAGCTTTCAAGCAAGCGATGTCTCCTCTGCGACAAGCCACACTAACGATGAGTTTCACCTCAGTAACTGTAAAACAGTTGTTGAACTTTTGGGTTGGAGAAGTTCTACCCAAGCAAATCAAGATATCTTCACTTTTTTACTAGATGGGGAAACAGAACAAGCTCGGTTAACTTATCAAGAGTTGGATAGACTTGCTAGACGAACAGCTGCACAATTGCAAGCTATGGGTTTAACAGGGGAACGTGCTTTACTACTTTATCCGGCAGGACTAGATTTTTTAATTGCTTTTTTCGGGTGTTTATATGCGGGAGTTGTAGCTGTTACTGCTTATCCTCCGAGAAATCAGCGTAACACACCGAGAATCCAGGCGATCGCTCAAGATGCACAAGCCGCGATCGCATTGACAACAACGGATATATTATCGAATGTGCAGTCTTTAATGCACCAAAAGACTGATTTAGCATCGTTGCAATGGCTGACAACAGATAATATTGCCCCAGGAATAGAAGATAACTGGCAACAACCTCACATTGATCAAGATAGTTTGGCGTTTCTGCAATATACCTCTGGCTCAACGGGAACACCCAAGGGTGTGATGATTAGTCATGGAAACTTACTGCACAATGCTCAAACAACTCGCCAATTTATGGAGCATTCGCCAGCCAGTAAGTTTGTGACTTGGCTACCGATGTACCATGATATGGGTCTAATTGGTGGGATATTGCAACCTTTGTATGGGGGTTTCCCTTGCATTATTATGCCGCCTGCGGCTTTTCTCCAACGTCCTTATCGTTGGTTACAGGCAATTTCTCACTATCGCGGGACAACCAGTGGCGGCCCCAATTTTGCTTATGATTTATGTGTGCAGAAAATCACGCCTGAACAAAAAGCAACTCTTGACTTGAGTAGTTGGAGTGTAGCGTTTAATGGTGCAGAACCGATCAGACACGATACATTAGAGCGGTTTGCAGAGGCTTTTGCAGAGTGTGGTTTCCGCAAAGAAGCTTTTTATCCTTGTTATGGCATGGCTGAAACAACTTTGATGGTTGCTGGTGTACAGAAAGCTGCGCCACCAAAAATCAAAGCCGTGCAGAAGTCTGCATTAGCATCTCATCAAGTTGTAGAGTCATCAGTGGTTGGAGGGGACGATACATCTTACTTTGTCAGTTGTGGTCAAATTATTCCCGACCAGAAGGTAGTAATTACCAATCCAGACACATTCAAGAGTTGTCAACCTGATGAAATTGGGGAAATTTGGGTATCTGGATTGAGTGTTGGTCAAGGATATTGGCATCGTCCAGCAGAAACCGCAGAGACATTCGGTGCTTATTTAGCAGATACAGACGAAGGGCCATTCCTGCGGACAGGAGATTTAGGTTTTTTGCAGGATGGAGAGTTATTTATTACAGGGAGAGCGAAAGATTTAATTATTATTCGTGGTCGCAATCTGTACCCCCAAGATATAGAATTAACGGCTGAACGCAGTCATTCATCCTTGCGTCCTGGTGCTAATGCCGCATTTACTGTATTAGTTAACAACGAAGAAAAGCTGGTAGTTGTACAAGAATTAGAGTTTCGCGCCAAACCAAATTTAGAAACAGTAATTAATACAATTCGTCAAGCGGTGACGGAAGAACACGAAGTACAAGTTTATGCAGTTGTCTTAATTAAACCAGGTACGATTTGCAAAACTTCTAGTGGTAAGATTCAACGCCGCGCCACTCGCGCACAGTTTGAGAATGAGGAACTGAATATAGTTGCCAGCAATATTTTAAAAGCTAGTGATATTGTCCAAGAGTCTATTCAATTACAGCGTTCTCAACTGTTGACACTGGCTATACAAGAACGTCAGACAGTTTTAGAACAATATTTGATTGCACAGATAGCCAATGTTTTAGCGATCGCACCAGATAATATTCCTCCCCAAGCACCATTAAGCACTCTCGGACTAGATTCTTTAAAAGTATTTGAGTTGAAAAACCGGGTTGAGGTTGACTTAGAAGTAGAAATATCCATTGCAGACTTGTTTGCAGGAATGAGTCCGCGATCGCTGGTGACTAAAATCCTCACCCAAATCACGACGACTGAACTACCATCTATATCTCTCATCCAACAGCCAAAAAACACCTCAGTTCATCCCCTGTCCTTTGCTCAGCAAGGATTGTGGTTTATCCATCAACTTAATCCTGACTCTCCTACATATAATATTCCGCTAGTAATTCACCTCCAAGGTGGTGTGAACTTAACAGCCTTGAGAGAAAGTCTCAACGTAATTATTCAACGACACGAAGTCTTACGGACAAGTTTTATAGAAATTGATGGACAAGTATCTCAAGTCATCAATCAAACTGTATTAGCAAATTTGACGATTGAAGATTTACGCTCACTACCAGAAAGCCAACGCCATTCAGCTGCACAAAGTTTAGCAACAGAGTTTGCAAAGCAGCCATTTAACTTATCTGCGCCATCACTATTGCGTGCTAAATTAGTGCAATTAAATGATAAAGATTATCAATTGTTAGTAACTCTGCATCATATAATTGCCGATGGTTGGTCGATTGGGATTTTGATTCAAGAACTAGCCGCACTCTATGAAGCATTTTCCAACAACAAGCTCTCGCCACTGGCGGAATTACCCATCCAGTATCAAGATGTGGTTTATTGGCAACAAAAATGGATTAATTGCGATCGTCTTCAATCATTATTAGCTTATTGGCAACAAAAATTGCAGGGTGAGCTACCTGTACTAAATTTACCTACAGACCATCCACGTCATCCAGTACAAACCTTCCAAGGCGCTCAAGCCAAATTAGTTCTTTCTCCCACACTTACAGAAGCACTAAAGCATTTGAGCCTTCAGCAGGAAGTAACTCTGTTTATGACCTTGCTTACAGCCTTCAAAATCTTGCTGTATCGCTACACAGGTCAGACTGATATTGTCGTTGGTTCACCCATTGCTCATCGTCACAAAACCGAAATTAACTCTTTAATTGGGCTGTTTGTCAATGTTTTAGTGTTGCGTACAGACCTATCTGGCGATTTGAGTTTTCAGGAGTTGCTAACGCGGGTGAAAGCCACAGCTTTAGAAGCTTATGTTCATCAAGACTTACCTTTTGAAAAATTAGTAGAAGCACTACAACCCAACAGAGACCTCAGCTACAATCCTCTGTTTCAGGTGATGTTTGTTCTCCAGAACCTGCCTAAACCCAACCTAAATCTATCTGATGTATCCGTTCGGTATGAAGAAGGACACAACAGTACATCCAAGTTTGATTTGACATTGTTTATGGAGGATTGTGAATCAGGGTTAATTGCAACTTGTGAATATAACACAGATTTGTTTAATCCAGATACCATTACCCGAATGTTGAGGCATTTCCAAACTTTATTGGAAAGTATAGTTAGCAATCCCCAACAACCCATAGTAGAGTTAAAATTACTCACGCCACCAGAAATACAACAGTTATTAGTAGATTGGAATAAAACTCAGACAAACTACCACCAAGATAAGTGTATTCATCAACTGTTTGAAGCACAGGTAGAGCAAACACCAAATGCTGTTGCAGTCATATTTGAAAATCACCAATTAACCTACAAAGAGGTTAATGAACAAGCCAATCAGATAGCAAATTATTTACAAGAAATAGGAGTAAAACCAGACGATATTGTTGGTGTCTGTATGCAGCGCAGTCTAGAACTCGTACCTGCATTACTAGCAATTCTCAAAGCGGGTGGTGCTTACCTACCTTTAGATCCTACCTATCCAAAAGAACGCTTGGCATTCATGTTAACAGATGCTCAAGTATTGGTGCTATTAACCCAGTCATATCTAGTCAATGATTTACCAGCATATCAAGAGAAATTGATCTGTATAGACACCCAAAGTAGAGAATTTGCCAATTACAGTTGCCAAAATCTGACCGCGAAAGACCTAAATCCAGAAAATTTAGCTTATGTAATTTATACTTCTGGTTCTACAGGTAATCCTAAAGGAGTGATGAATACTCATTTAGGTTTGAGCAATCGCTTACTGTGGATGCAAGATGCTTATCAATTAACATTATCTGACCGGGTTTTACAAAAAACTCCTTTTAGTTTTGATGTTTCAGTTTGGGAATTCTTCTGGCCTTTGTTGACTGGTGCAAGTTTAGTTGTAGCGAAACCTGGTGGTCATCAAGATACGTGTTATCTAGCCGAACTTATATCACAACAAAAAATAACTACACTTCACTTTGTTCCTTCTATGTTACAAGTTTTTTTGGAGGAACCAAGACATCAAAACTGTCAGAGTATCAAGCGGGTTATTTGTAGCGGAGAGGCTTTGTCTTTTGATTTGCAACAAAGATTTTTTCAGAGTTTTCAAGCAGAATTGTATAACCTCTATGGCCCAACAGAAGCATCTATTGATGTGACAGCATGGCGCTGTAAATCTGCAAATAATGAAAAAATTGTGCCTATCGGTTGGCCAATTGCTAATACACAGATATTTATTCTAGATAAACATTTACAACCTGTTCCTATTGGAGTACCAGGTGAGTTACATATTAGTGGCGTAGGATTAGCAAGAGGCTATTTGAATAAACCAGAGTTAACAAAAAGCAAGTTTATTTGTCATAAATTTGATGCTTTTGAATTAGATTCAGAGTTTCATCTACCAAAACGCCTTTACAAAACAGGTGATTTAGCACGCTATCGCTCAGATGGAAACATAGAATTTTTAGGTAGAATAGATTACCAAGTAAAAATTCGTGGTTTCCGGATAGAGCTAGGAGAAATTGAAGCTTTATTAGAGCAACACCCACAAGTACGAGAAACAGTAGTAGTAGCTAGGGAAGATACACCAAATGATTGTCGCTTAGTTGCATATCTAGTTCCCCATCAACAAGCTACATTATCTGTTAACAAATTACGGGATTTTCTCAAAGAGAAATTACCTGAATATATGCTTCCTTCTGCCTTTATGGTGTTAGATACTTTACCTTTGACACCGAATGGCAAAGTAAATCGGCGTGCTTTACCAGTTCCAGAAGTAACACGACCAAAATTAACCACTACTTATCAAGCACCCCAGTCAGCAATTGAACAAAAAATTGCCAAGCTGTGGCAAGAAGCTCTCAATCTTGAACAGGTAGGTATTCATGATAATTTCTTTGACCTTGGTGGACATTCACTATTAATGCTAAAAATAAATAATCAACTACGGGCCATGTTACAGCAAGATATATCAGTTGTGACGCTATTCCAGAACCCGACTATTTATTCTCTAGCACAATATTTAAGCCAAACAGAGGATGAACCTGCTTTTGATATGATACGCGATCGCATTCAAAAGCAAAAGGTAGCCCTGAATAAATATAACCAACTCAGAGCCAATCAAACTGGCAAATATCGTCATTAATTTGGATACATTTCCAGCCTTTATTTAGAAATCAGCAAGGAGAAATTGTTTATGTATTTAGTTGAGAATGTTGCCAATTATAATCCTATTGCTTCCGTATATAACTCCTTCGCCAAAGAACGAGAATTAGAAATTCTTGTTTTAGAAAACTTAATCTTACAAAACCTTTCTCCAGGAGCGCATATTCTCGATATTGGTTGTGCTAACGGACGTACAGTCTCACAACTGAATACTAGAGGCTATCAAACCACTGGTATTGATATTTCGGAAGAATTATTGCATATCGCCCAAACAAACTCACCTGAAAGTAAATTTATTCTTGGTGATATACGTGAATTAGAACTGCCAGCAATTTATGATGCAGTTATTTCCATTGATGTTTTTTGTCATCTTCTCAAGCTAGAAGAATTGACAAATGTCTTCCAAAAAGTATACGCGACACTAAACAATGGTGGCATTTTTGCGTTTACAACTCCACTTGCAGATGAAATTTGGAATACAACATCACCAGAGCAGGGGTCAGATATTGAATGGTTTAATAAAATTGATGTCAGAGATAATTATGTATATTTGGAAAGATACTATAGCCATAACCAAGAAGAAAAACTCAGGAAAATTAAGTTCACTGGCTTTAAATTGATCAATGCAGTTTGGCAGCGTTCCGATAGTGATATGCTAGTAAAAGACTATTCTATCTCAGAAATTAAATCTGCTTTATTAAATGCAGGTTTTAGAGAAATTGAACAATATGATTCTAAAGATTTTGGAGATGATAGTCCAGTAATCTTTGTCTGCCGTAAGCTATCCGTTTAGCAATAATAAATATCAATCCTAAAAATAAAGTTTAAATAGATTGATATTGCTAAACAGAGATAAATCTTTAGAGGTTATTCATCCTTCTATCATGCAAGGTCGGCAATCATTCTCGCTGATTTTAAGTGAGAATTTGGGAGTTTATCAATAATGTGTTCTATTCCTCCTCGTCCTTGGCAGTTACTAGTAATTTCTGCTCAAACTGAATCAGAACTAAAAACTGCTACTGTCAATCTTACAGATTATTTGAGACAACATCGTGACTTGAAACTTAGGGATGTTGCACAGAAATTGCAATGCGAACAACAAGCGTTTAAATATCGGCGAATGGTTGTTTGTCGGGATATAGAAGATGCTATAGTGGCACTTACTGACCCTAGACGATTATTAACAAACATCCAGGAAACACAAAAACGTCCTGTAGCTTTTATGTTTCCTGGACTTGGTACTCAGTACGTCAATATGGCTCTTGAATTGTACCAAGTTGAACCTTTATTTCGTGCTTGTGTTGACTACTGTTGTGAATTTCTTAAACCCCTACTTGGTCAAGATTTGCGAGAGGTTATTTATCCTCTTGGACAACAACAACAGCAGTTAGTTTCAGACAATTCTCAAGGGTTGGACTTGCGAAAAATGTTAGGTCGCAGCCAGACACCAACTGATACAACAATAGTAGCTGCAACCTCTTTACTCAATCAAACTCATCTGACTCAACCAGCGATTTTTGTCATTGAATATGCTTTAGCAAAACTATTAATATCTTGGGGTATTCATCCAGCCGCCATGATTGGCTATAGCATTGGTGAATATGTCGCAGCCACCATAGCCGAGGTTTTATCTTTAGACGAGGGTTTAAGACTAATTGCTGCAAGAGCGCAGATGATTCAAAAATTGCCCAGGGGGGCGATGCTTGCAGTTCCACTGTCACTAACAGAAATATCTCCCCTCCTCAATGACAAACTTTCACTTTCGGCGGTGAATGGGTCATCTATGGGTGTAATAGCAGGTGAAATCGAGGCTATAGAAGTTTTAGAACGAAAATTAACTCAAAAAGGTTTAGCTTGTCGTCGTCTGGAAACTTCCCATGCTTTTCACTCTCAGATGATGACGGGTGCTAGTACTGACTTATGCAAGTTAGTCAGGACATTTAACTTGCAAGCACCAAAAATACCTTATATATCCAACGTCACGGGTACATGGATAACAGCATCAGAGGCGACAAATCCAGATTATTGGGTAAAGCATCTGTGTCAAGCAGTGTTGTTTGCTCCAGGTATCCAAGTGTTATGGAAACAACAATATCCAATTTTGTTGGAAGTAGGCCCAGGGCAAACTCTTGGTAGTTTTGCAATGCAATGTTTAGAAAATAATCCCGCCGTCAGTCAACTAATTTTGCCTTCTCTACGTTATTCCTACGATAAAAAACCAGACTTAGCTTTCTTGTTGAAAACATTAGGTAGGTTGTGGTTAGCAGGGGTGGAAATAGATTGGGCGGGATTTTATGCTCAAGATTCTCGTGATTATCTTTCTTTATCTGTTTAAACGTAGAGTGGCCTAGAGACTTGATCGAAAATTTGGAAGTTAAAACTATGAATATTAAAACAGTAGGTGTAATTGGTGCGGGGGTAATGGGTATAGGGGTTGCACAAAACCTCGCTCAAACAGGCCATGAAGTAATTCTGATAGATATTTCTGAGGATATTCTTGATAAAGCTAAATACGAAATTAGAAATAATATCCGCTTGCAGAGTTTTTTCAAAAAAAGCGACAATTCAAAAACTCCAGATAGTATTCTGGAAAAAATAGAGTTTTCTACCAGCTATAAACTTTTAGAAAATGCCGATTTTATAGTTGAAAATGTTACCGAAAAATGGGATATTAAAAAAGGGATATATCCAGAATTAGATTTTATCTGTCCACCACATTGTGTATTTGCTGCCAATACATCAGCAATCCCCATTACTCGCATAGCTTCACTGACTAAACGCCCTGATCAAGTCTTGGGTATTCACTTTATGAATCCTGTACCAATGAAGTCAATGGTAGAGATGATTCGGGGGTATCATACTTCTGAGACAACAATTGAAATAGCCAAACAAATGTTGACTCAGATGGGGAAAGAATGCGTCATCGTCAACGATTCACCGGGTTTTGTTTCTAACCGTGTGTTGATGTTAACCATTAACGAAGCTGTTTTTCTGTTGCAAGACCAAGTAGCGACAGCAGAAGACGTAGATAAAATCTTTAAAGGCTGTTTTGGTCACAAAATGGGGCCTTTAGAAACCGCAGATTTAATTGGACTAGATACAATTTTGTTTTCTATCGAAGTTTTGTACGAAAACTTTAATGATAGTAAATATCGACCATGTCCTTTACTGAAAAAAATGGTAGATGCAGGGTTATATGGCAGAAAAAATGGTAAAGGTTTTTACGTATACCAATAAATAGGGATATCAAGACTTATGAAAGAAGTACAAGCTAAAATTAAAACCTTTTTGTCAAAGTTTTTCGGTAATCATGATTTACAACCAGACGAAGATATTTTCGCTCTCGGTTTTGTGAATTCGATGTTTGCGATGCAGCTTGTTTTATTTGTTGAGCAAGAATTTCAGATTGCCGTTGATAACGAAGACTTAGAGTTTGAGAATTTCCGCACTATCAACTCTATCGCCAATTTAGTGGAACGCAAAACTGCTGTTCTTGCACAGTGAATTTATGATGAAAATAGAACTATCTGCTCAACAAAAAAACGCTCAAACTGAATTTAGAGCTTTCGTTAACCAAGAAATATTTCCTGATGCCGGTAAATGGGATAGACAAGAATTTACTCCACCAGAACTAATTAAAAAAATTGCTCAACGCGGTTTTCTCGGTGCTATCTTACCCGAAGAATATGGTGGTCAGGCAATGGATATGATTACCTATGGTATTCTCAACGAAGAAATTGGGCGGGGATGTTCTTCTATTAGAAGTTTGCTGACAGTTCACAACATGGTAGCTCATGCTTTGTGTAAATGGGGTAATAAAGCTCAAAAAGAATATTGGCTACCGAAACTTGCATCTGGAGAAATTATCGCCGCTTTTGCATTAACTGAGCCGAATGTTGGTAGTGATGCGAAAAGTGTAGAAACCACAGCGGTATTAGTTGGTGATGCTTATGTTTTAAATGGGCAGAAAAAATGGATTACCTATGGACAAATAGCAGATATCTACTTAGTTTTTACTCAATGTGAAGGTAAACCGACTGCTTTTTTAGTGGAAAAAAATAGCCCAGGATTTACAGTCAAACCAATGTCTGGCATTTTAGGTGTGAGAGCTTCAATGTCAGCAGAATTATATTTTCATAACTGTCAAATTCCGCGGGAAAACTTAGTTGGGAGATTAGGTTTTGGATTTGCTTATATTGCTGCTTCTGCTCTTGATTATGGGAGATATAGCGTAGCAGCAGGATGTGTTGGTATTGCTCAAGCTTGTTTAGAAGCTTGCATTAAGTATACAAATGAACGCAAACAGTTTGGCGTGTATCTGAAAGAACATCAATTAATTCGGCAAAAGATTACGCAGATGATAGCTAATACCAAAGCAGCGAGGTTGTTATGTTATCAAGCTGGTTATCTCAAAGATATTAACGACCCCAATTCTATTATTGAGACTTCTATTGCCAAGTATTTTGCATCTACAGTTGCTACCAAAATAGCTAATGATGCTGTGCAACTGCATGGTGGAAATGGTTGTAGTAGTGAGTACCCTGTGGAGAGGTATTTACGCGACTCGAAAATTATGGAAATTATTGAAGGTAGTACTCAAATTCAAGAGATTACAATTGCTGAGTCTGGTTATCAAGATTATCTATTTGCAAATGTGGCTACTGGGTTAGATAAGCAATTAGTAGAGAGAAATTAATCTATGGTTAGTGTTCAAGAGCCAACTTTAAATAGTAAACAAAAAGATAAAAAAGTAATTAAATGTGTTGTTTGGGATTTAGATAATACCCTATGGCACGGTGTTTTGCTGGAGGATAATCAAGTCTCTCTGAGAGAAAATATTATAAATTTGATTGAAACTTTAGATAAACGTGGTATATTACAATCTATAGCTAGTAAAAATGAACATCATACGGCAATAGCTAAGTTAGCAGAATTTGGTTTACAAGAGTATTTCTTATATCCCCAAATTAATTGGAATTCTAAAGCTGATTCAGTTAAAGAAATTGCTAATTTACTCAATATTGGATTAGATGCGATCGCCTTTATTGATGATCAGTTATTTGAGCTAGAAGAAGTGAAGTTTTCCTTACCGGAAGTTCTCTGTATCAATGCAGCAGAAATCGGCAATATTTTAGATATGCCTGTAATGAATCCTCGGTTTATTACGGAAGATTCACGCATTAGAAGATTGATGTATTTGAGTGATATTGAGCGACAAAATGCGGAGAAAGAATTTGTCGGTACATCTGATGAATTTTTAGCTACTCTCCAAATGAATTTCACCATATCTACTGCTCAAGAAGAAGATTTACAACGTGCAGAAGAATTAACACTCAGAACTAATCAACTGAATACAACTGGTTATACCTATTCCTACGATGAACTAAATCATTTTCGGAACAGCGAAAATCATAAATTGCTTATTGCTAGTCTGGAAGATAAATATGGTAGCTACGGCAAGATAGGTTTAGTTTTAATTGAATGTCAACCTTTGTCATGGACAATTAAGCTGTTGCTGATGTCTTGTCGGGTGATGTCGCGGGGCGTGGGGACAATTATGTTAAATCATGTGATGGGTTTAGCGAAGAGTCATAATGTGCGTTTGTTGGCGGAATTTTTATCAAACGATCGCAATCGGATGATGTATATATCTTATAAGTTTGCCGGGTTTAGAGAAGTTGAGAAGCAGGGCGATTTGGTAATTTTTGAAAATGATTTAAGTCGGATTCAAGATGTGCCTGGTTATGTGAATTTTCAGGTGATTGACTGAAAAATATCGAGTTTTTTATTAAACGAACCGCAAAGAGCGCAAAGGACACGAACACGAAGAAAGATAAGAAAAGAGTAATTGCTCGTTAAGAATTTGAAGTGATTAAAAGTAATAAAGGTTTAATAATATGAGTGAAAATTATGAGTTAATGGAGGGGGTTGCGATTATTGGGATGGCGGGGCGGTTTCCTGGAGCCATCGATATAGAATGTTTTTGGCAGAATTTACAAGCTGGGGTAGAGTCGCTATCTTTATTTACAGATGATGAGTTAATTGCTGCTGGTATACCTGCGGCGTTGGTAAATGATAGTAATTATGTGAAAGTTGGTGGGATTTTAGATAATATTGATTTATTTGATGCAGCATTTTTTGATTTAAATCCCAAGGAAGCGGCAATCACAGATCCGCAACATCGTCTATTTTTAGAATGTGCTTGGTCTGCTTTAGAAAATGCAGGTTATGATGCGACTAAGTGTAACAGCAGAATTGGTGTTTATGCGGGTGCTAGTTTAAATAATTATTTATCTTTTGATGTTAAAAACGACCAATTAGGTTCGGGAGAATCATATCAAAAATTAATTGGTAATGATAAAGGATTTCTCTCAACTCGTGTTTCTTATAAATTAAATCTTACCGGGCCAAGTATTACAGTTCAAACTGCTTGTTCAACATCTTTAGTTGCTACTACCCTCGCTTATCAAAGTTTACAAAACTATCAATGTGATATGGCTTTGGCGGGTGGGGTTTCGATTCGCTTACCGCAAAAATCTGGTTATTTTTATGAACCAGGGGGGCCGTTATCGCCTGATGGTCATTGTTATGCTTTTGATGCTAAAGCCCAGGGAACAACTGTGGGTAATGGTGTGGGTGTAGTTGTTCTCAAGCGAGTTAAAGATGCGATCGCTGATGGAGATTGCATATATGCAGTGATTAAAGGTGCAGCTATCAATAACGATGGGGCGATGAAAGTTGGTTATACAGCACCCAGTGTTGATGGACAAGCCGAAGCGATCGCGGAAGCCATTATGTTAGCCGAGGTAGAACCGGAAAGTATCAGCTATATCGAAGCCCACGGTAGCGGTACAGCTTTAGGTGATCCGATTGAAATTGCGGCGCTGACTAAAGTTTTTCGTGCGAGTACCCAGAAGAAGAATTTCTGCGCTATTGGTTCGGTGAAAACCAATATCGGACATCTAGACGCAGCCGCCGGCGTTGCTGGATTAATCAAAACGGCTTTGGCTTTAAAACACCAATTGATTCCACCAAGCCTCAACTTTGAACAGCCTAATCCCGAAATTGATTTCGCCAACAGTCCTTTTTATGTCAACACCAAGCTTAGAGAATGGGAAACAAATGCGACTCCTCGGCGTGCGGGTGTCAGTTCTTTGGGGATGGGGGGGACAAATGTTCATTTAGTTTTGGAAGAAGCACCAACGTTTCCAGTTTCTAGTGCTTCTCGTCCTTGGCAATTGTTACTACTCTCTGCAAAAACTGAGTCTGCATTAGCAACTGCTACACAAAATCTCAGCCAACATTTGAAGCTAAATCCTGATATTAATCTTGCAGATGTCGCTTATACTTTGCAAGTCGGACGTAAAGATTTTAATCATCGAAGAATCTTAGTTTGTAGCGATTTCCAAGACGCAATTCAAAAACTGAATCAGCCAGCTTTACAACAAAATATCACTCAATTTCAAGAGTCAGGAACTCCATCTGTAACTTTTATCTTTCCTGGTGTAGATGCACTGTATACAGATATGGGTAAAGAACTCTACGAAACGGAGTCAGTATTTCGCGCCCATATAGAAAAGTGCTGCTTAATATTAAGACCACATTTAGAATTAGATTTACGTTCTGTAATTTATCCCAACCCATCCGAACAGGAAATTGCATTAGAAAAACTGCAACAAACAAGCTTGCCTGACAGTGCTTTGTTTGTGATTGAGTATGCTTTAGCGCAACTGTGGATGTCTTGGGGGATTGCTCCACAAGCCATGATTGGTCAAGGTGTGGGAGAATATGTAGCTGCAACTTTAGCAGGAGTATTTTCACTAGAAGATGCTTTAAAAATTGTGGCGAAATCTGCTCCTCAGTTGTTAGAAAAAGTCCAACTTTATCCACCACAAATTCCCTTCATCTCTCATGTAAGTGGAACTTGGATTACTCCAACCGAAGCAACAAACCCCCAATATTGGACAGAAATAGAAGCAGATTTACAGCCAGAAATTTCTGAGTTACTGCAAGATAAACAGCAAATTGTACTAGAAATTAACTTACAAGAACCACAGCATTCAGAAACAGCATTTTTACTCAACGAATTGGGACGCTTATGGATGTTGGGAATCAAGATTGATTGGTCGAGTTTTTATGCTAATGAACGCCGTTACCGTCTTCCCTTACCAACTTATCCCTTTGAGCGTCAGCGTTATTGGCTGGATTCTCCAAATACTCAAGAATCATTAGAGTCAGTATCTCATCATGGCATCGAAAATCAGCGTTATGCGATTGAGTTAGATTCATCTACTTCTGAAAAATATTCCCGAAAATTATTAGAGAAAAAACCAAATATTGCTGAATGGTTTTATATTCCAGTATGGAAGCAATCAAGACCACTATATTTTGCAGCAGAAGAACTGAGCCAACAGCAATTAAATTGCTTAGTTTTTGTAGATAACTATGGAGTAGGTTCGGAATTTGTCAAACGACTGACACAACAACATCAAAATGTCATTACAGTGCGCTTAGGTGAAGAATTTCATCAGCTTGATGAGCAAGTATATTGCATCAATCCTCAACAACTAGGTGATTATGATTTGTTGTTAAAAGAACTGCAAAATCGAGACTTGAAACTAAATACAATTGCCCATTTTTGGAGTGTTACACCTAAATATATTACGCTCGATGAGCAGCATGAGAACTTGAGCTTTTATAGCCTGTTGTTTCTGTCCCAAGCAATTGGCAAACAAGATATTTGGGGTGCCTTAAAGCTGATGGTTGTCACCAGTAATTTATATGATGTCACTGGTGAAGAGAATTTATCTCCCCAGAAGGCTACAGTGTTAGGCCCTTGTAAAGTAATTCCCAAGGAATATCCAAATATTAGTTGTAGCCTTGTTGATGTCATGGTATCGGCTAATCAAACGCCTTTGTCTGCCAAAATTATCGATAAATTAGTAGCAGAATTAACACTAGCACAAACTAACGAAATAGTTGCCTATCGTGGTTCACACCGTTGGGTGCAAACTTTCGATACAGTTCCTTTAGAAGAGAGTATTCTTAGCAAGAGCAAGTTAAGAAAAGGTGGCGTTTATTTAATTACTGGTGGACTTGGAGGTATTGGTTTAGTATTAGCAGAACATTTGGCTAAGACATTGCAAGCTAAGTTGATTTTGGTGAGCAGAAAAGGATTACCAAAACGATCAGAGTGGGAAGAATGGCTAGAAAATCATGATAGCCAAGATGCTATTAGCCGCCAAATTCAAAAAGTGCGATCGCTGGAAGAATTAGGAGCAGAAATTGAAGTTATTAGTGCTGATGTAACTGATTTAGCACAAATGCAAGCAGTTATCGAGCAAACATTCCGAAAATTCGGTCAAATTCATGGTGTAATTCATGCGGCTGGTGTTCCTGGTGGTGGTGTTACCCAACTGAAAACGCGGGATATGGCTGATCGTGTCTTAGCTGCTAAAGTCCAAGGAACGTTAATTTTAGAGGAAGTTTTAAAAGATATCAATTTAGATTTCTTGGTTCTTTGTTCTTCCAAAACTTCTATTTTGGGTGAATTTGGCCAGATAGATTATTGTGCAGCCAATGCCTTTTTAGATGCGTATGCTCATCGGAATTGTATCAGCGATCGCTCCACAGTATCTATCAGTTGGGACACTTGGCAAGAAGTCGGCTTTGCAGTAGAAACCGTCTTACCAGATAAACTGCAACAAGAACGCGCAGAAATTATCAAAAAAGGTATCTTACCAGCAGAAGGTATCGAGGTATTTAATCGCATTCTTGCCAGTAACCTACCTCATATTGTTGTTTCCACCCAAGATTTACCAGAATTAATTAAGCAAAATAACTCACCCCAATATTTACAAGAACAATTACAGCTTTTAGATGTTAAATCATCTTCCGTTAATCTTGCTAAAGCTAAACATCCTCGTCCCAATTTAGGTAACGATTACATTCCTCCCGAAACTGAAATTGAGCAAATCCTCGCTGAGATTTGGCAAGAAATTCTCGGAATTGACAAAATAGGTATCTACGACAACTTTTTTGAATTAGGTGGAAATTCTATCAATACAATTCAAATTGCGGCTAAAGCGAATCAAGCCGGGTTGCAATTAACGTCTCAACAATTTTTCCACTACCAAACAATTGCTGAATTAGCTACAGATTTAGCCATTACTCCCACCATTCCAGCCACAGAATCACCGTCAAATAACGAACCAGATTTAGATAATTCCCAGCAGTCTTTATTGTTGCAAATTCAACGAGTTTGTGATGACCCCAATCTATTAGAAAACGTTGCGGACATTTACGAACTCACACCTGTACAAAAAGGAATGTTATTCCACTGTCTGTTTGATAGTGAATTATCTTTATACTTTTTCCAGCATCTCTTTACTATCCGGGGCAATTTGAATATCGAAGCTTTTAAACAAGCTTGGCAATTAGTAATGGATAGACATCCCGTTTTACGGACTAGGTTCTATTGGGAAGAACTAGAACATCCCTTACAAATTGTCTATAAACAAGTAGAAGTAACTCTGAATTGCTATGATTGGACTAATCTTAATTCAGCAGAACAGCAAGCACAACTTGACGCTTTTATTGTAAGCGATCGCCAAAAAAGTTTTGACTTTTCCCAACCATGTTTAATGCGTCATAATTTAATTCGTTTTACCGATGATAAGTATTTATATGTATGGAGTTTAAATCATCTCATTATTGATGGTTGGGGTGGTTCATTAGTATTCCAAGAGTTTGTCGAAACCTATGGAATACTTTGTCAAGGTAAAGAACCCAGTTTTGCACCGACTCGTCCGTTTAAAGACTATATTGATTGGTTACAGCAGCAAGATATAACCAAAGCCGAAAATTTTTGGCGACAAGCATTGCAAGGTATAAAAGCACCAACTCCTCTAACTTATATCGAAAAAATTGACAAAATTGAGCCATCTTATAACCAAGAAGTTAGATATAGCGAGGAGATAATTCAACTATCAGCAACAACTACACAGGCATTACAATCATTTGCGACTCAACATCGTCTAACCCTAGCAACAATTATCAACGGTATTTGGGCTGTGCTTTTGAGTCGTTATACTTGTTGCAACAATGTATTGTATGGTTGTACTGTCACTGGTAGACCAGCAGATTTACAGGGAGTAGAATCAATGGTGGGTATGTTTGTTAATACCTTACCCATCCATGTGAGCATCGATACTGAACAGCTTTTCTTATCATGGCTACAGCGTTTTCAACTGCAATTAGTTGAAGTCCGAGATTATGAATATTCTCAATTAATTGAAATTCATAAATGGAGCGAAATTCCCCAAAAACTCGCTTTGTTTGAAAGTATTGTCGTGGTTGAAAACTTTCCCGTCAGCGAATTTATCCGAGATTGGCAAGGCAATATTGAATTTCAACACAAACAGATATATTACCGCAATAACTATCCTCTAAACTTGGTTGTCTACCCCAACAAAGAGCTATTACTAGCGATTTCCTATGATTCTAGAAGATTTGAAACTACTACCATTACTGGTATTCTCCAAGATATTAAAATGCTGCTGCAAGGATTAATAACTAATCCCCATTTCCAAATTAAAAACTTACCCTTAGAAACACCAGAACAACAACAAAATTCTACAATTTTAGAACAAGAAATATCATTTGATTGGTCTTCTGCCTCATAAGTCATTTGCGAAAATCTTGATTACTTAACATTTCTCGTGATTCTGTGGTTTTTTAACTCCTACACGGATTTCCATATATGAATACATTTGAAAAATGTGAATCCAACGTCAGAAGCTATTGCCGGAATTTCCCTGCTATATTTCATCGAGCGAAAGATTCCATTGTTTATGCTGAATCAGGCGAAGAATATATAGACTTTTTTGCGGGTGCAGGTGCTTTAAACTATGGACATAATCATGACTATATCAAACAAAAAGTCATTTCATATTTAGATGCTGATGGTATAGCTCATGCTTTAGATATGTACACTTCTGCCAAAGAGAAGTTTTTATCTAAATTTGATGAGGTAGTCTTAAGCTCTAAAAAACTAGATTATCGCCTGCAATTTTGCGGCCCTACAGGTACAAATGCTGTAGAAGCAGCTTTAAAATTAGCTAGAAAAGTTAAGCAAAGACCGGGCATATTCTCCTTTATGGGAGCATATCACGGCATGACTTTAGGCAGTCTATCTATTAGTGGTAATGTAGGAATTCGAGCCGGGGCAATTGGTACAGCAAGTCATGTAACTTTTATGCCTTATCCCTATGGCTTCATGGAAACGTTTGACACTATAGAATATATCGAAACAGTTTTAAATGATGTTAATTCTGGTATTGAAAAACCAGCAGCAATTATTTTTGAAACAGTGCAAGCTGAAGGTGGTGTAATTGTCGCACCTGTTGAGTGGATGCAGCGCCTCCGCAAGTTATGTAATGACCATGATATTTTGTTAATTTGTGACGATATTCAAGTTGGCTGTGGTAGAACGGGGTCTTTCTTTTCCTTTGAAAGAGCTGATATTGTGCCTGATATGGTGGTTCTATCTAAATCGATTAGTGGCTATGGATTCCCCATGTCACTATTATTAATTAAGCCTGAATTGGATATCTGGGAACCAGGCGAACATAACGGTACTTTTCGCGGTAATCAATTAGCATTTATTGGAGCAACGGCAGCTTTAGAGTATAGAGAAAGTAGTAACCTGGAAAAAGATGTTAAAGCTAAAGAACTATATTTAAATAACTTTCTCACTCAAGAAATTGCCGTTATGAGCAACAAAATAGACATTCGTGGCATTGGGATGATTTGGGGAATTGATGTCAAGAACTTTGGCGGTAATGATTTTGCTAAAAAAATAACATCCCGTTGTTTTGAACTAGGCTTAATAGTTGAGTTAGCAGGAAGAAATGATACTGTCATTAAAATTTTGCCACCGTTGGTAATTGATATGGACACCTTACAAAAAGGCTGTGCAATTCTCAAATCCGCTTTTAATGATTTAGTCGCTGCATAAATTGGGAAATTCTTTAATTAGAGTGAGGAAGTAAATTATGATTGCCAATAAAACGCAAAATAACTTGACTGCTGAAAATTTATTTCCTCAGAAAATTTACTGGTTGAATCAACTTGCTGGCGAATTACCTGAAACTAATTTGATTGCAGATTATGTCAGACCCGCAATCTATGAAGGTACAAAAAAGACGGTAAGCTTTGTTATACCCAGTGAGTTATCACAAAAAATTATTAAATTTACCAATAATTCTCATTTTGCTCTTTACTTAGTACTGTTAGCAGGATTAATTATTTTTCTAGGAAAATATAATAATACTAATGATGTGATAGTTGGCTCGCCAATTTATCAACCAGCCAAAAAGATTGAGAATTTACCCACCAAAGTCATTCCTCTGCGGTTTAATGTTGATCATCAACTAACTTTTAAAGATTTACTAGTCCAAGTTAAAGAAATAGCACTCAATGGCTATACACATCAAAACTATGCTTTTGATGAATTGATGGAATTATTAGATTTACCGCATACTCAGAATCGCTGTCCTATTTTTGACGTAGTAGCGTTATTAGAGAATATACATTGTTTAGCAGATGTCAAATCACTCAAGAATGATTTAACTTTTGCTTTTAAAGTTAATGGTAATTTAATTACTGGCAATATCTACTATAACGATTTGTTATTTACAGAAGAAAGTATTCAAGTTATTATTAAATATTACATTAATATTTTAGATGCTGTTCTCAATAATTGTTTAATTCGAGTTTCTAAAATTACCATTTTAAGTGCAGGCGATCGCACCAATTTATTAACAACATTTAACGACAATACCAAACTATATCCCATTAATCAAACCATAGATCAATTATTTGCCAAACAAGTAGAACAAACACCAAACAAAATTGCTGCCGTTTTTGGTAATACTCGATTAACTTACCAACAATTAAACGCTAAAGCTAATCAATTAGCCATATTGTTAGCAAAATTAGGAGTCCAAACAGGTGATTTTGTTAGCATTATTAAAGAGCGGGATATTAATTTTCTTATCGGCATACTAGCTATACACAAAATTGGCGGTGTTTATGTCCCTATAGATAGCACATATCCACCAGATAGAATCAAATACATGATATCTAATAGCGCCGCTAGAATTTTATTAACAGATGCTGCGTATTTAGATATTTTAGTTGCTTCTCAAGAGCATTGCCTGTCTTTAGAATGTTTAATTTGTTTAGATATTAAATCCGATAAGCAAGTATTAGCCGCAACTCATACTATCAACATTTACGATGAACTGGATTTTGGTAACTTACCTCTCGAAGATTTAGAGGTCAAGCACCAAGGAACTGATCCAGCTTATATGATTTATACCTCTGGTTCCACCGGGCTACCCAAGGGAGTAATTATTAGACATGGTAGCGCCATCAACCATATCTATGGTGAATTTGACGCTTTGAGTTTGGATGAAAATTTTGCTTTTCTGCAAACTGCTCCCGCCTCATCTGATATTTCCGTTTGGCAATTTTTAGCGCCTATTTTAATTGGTGGTAAAACCGTCATTATCGATACTGAGACCATTTGTAATCCCGCAAAACTATTCCAAATTATTCAAACAGAAAAAATTACTATTGTTGAATTAGTCCCAGTTATTCTATCAAGTTTATTAGATTACATTGCTCAACTACCCTCAGATGCAAGATTATTACCTTATTTGCAATGGATGATGGTGACAGGCGAATCTGTTTCCGTGGAACTAATCAACAAATGGCTGAGGATGTACCCGGAAATTAAGGTAGTTAATGCTTATGGCCCCAGTGAGGCGGCTGATGATATTACTCAGTTTATCGTTGATCAACCTTTACCAGAAAATCAACGTACTGTTCCCATTGGTAAACCATTAGCTAACTTAAATATCTATATTCTTGATCCTCAAATGCAACTCGTACCTATTGGATTTCCCGGTGAAATTTGTGTGTCTGGATATGGGGTGGCTGAGGGATATTGGCAGAATGAAGAAATGACAAAAGCCAATTTTGTACTTAATCCATTTGCGACTAATGCTAAACCCCTACCAGGAATAGATAAGGATTTAATTTATAAAACTGGGGATTTAGGGAGGTGGCTACCTAATGGAAATATTGAATTTCTCGGACGTATTGATCATCAGGTAAAAATTCGAGGTTTCCGCATTGAATTGGGAGAAATTGAAGCTCTGATCAGCCAACATTCTGCTGTTAAAGAAACTGTAGTGATTGTGCAAGAGATAAATCCCGATGATAAACGTTTAGTTGCTTATATTGTGCTGGATTTTGAGTTTCATCAAGATGATAAAGCCACTAGCAAAGTCATCCTAGAATTACGCAACTTACTCCAAGAAAGACTACCAGAATATATGGTACCTGCGGCAATTTTACCTCTGGAAGCAATACCATTGACTCCCAGTGGAAAAATCGACCGACGGGCATTACCTGTAGCTAATTTCCAAAATGAAGCAGTTAGTTTTGTTGCACCCCGTACCCCCGCCGAGGAAATAGTTGCTGATATTTGGATGCAGATATTAAAGCGTGAACAGATAGGGATTCACGATAACTTCTTTGATTTGGGTGGACATTCTTTATTAGCGACTCAAGTTATTTCTCGGTTACGAGAAGCATTTAAAGTAGAGTTACCTTTACGCAGTTTATTTGAAGCGCCTACAGTCGCGCAATTAGTCGAGCGAATCGAGAAGATACTGACAGTTCAACAATTACAGTTAATTTCTCTCGATGCGAACGATTTAGAGCGGGAGGAGATAGAAATATGAAAACTATTGCAGAGTTTTTAGCTGAACTTTGTCATCTCGATATTAAGCTGTGGGTTGAAGAAAATCGTCTGCGTTGTAACGCCCCTAAAGGTGCGCTCACACCAGTAATTAAAGCTGAACTAGCAGAACGCAAAGCCGAAATTATTACTTTTATTGGTAATAATAATTTGGCTTTAAAGTCTGGAAAATGTCTGATTAATTCTGTTCCTCGCCAGGATAACTTACCCCTATCTTTTGCTCAACAACGACTCTGGTTTATTGACCAATTGCAACCAGGTAGTAACGTTTATAATTTATCTGCGGCTATTCAAATTCAAGGCTCGCTCAATGTAAAAGCATTGGAAAATGCTCTCAATGAAATTGTCCGAAGACATGAAATTTTAAGAACAAGTTTTGCTGTCCATCAAGGACAACCAGTGCAAATTATTAACCAGAATTTGCAGTTTAACTTACCTATAATTAATTTACAAGCATTACCACAGATAGAGCGAGAAGCAGAAGTTAAAAAACTGATTCTGCAAGAAACTTCCCAATGTTTTAAATTAGATAAAGCTCCCTTGCTGCGATGTACTCTGTTGCAATTAGCAAAAACAGAATATGTACTACTTTTTACTGTGCATCACATCATATCTGATGGTTGGTCGATGGGGATACTGATTCAGGAAGTCGCAGCACTTTATCAAGCTTTTGCTCAAAATCAAGTTTCTCCATTGCTAGAATTACCAATTCAATATGTAGATTTTGCAGTTTGGCAACGTCTATGGTTGCAGGGAGAAGTGCGGGAAAATCTGCTTAATTATTGGAAGAAACAACTTGGTGGCAATATTCCGATATTGCAATTACCTACAGATTATCCTCGTCCGCCAATTCAGACATTTCGAGGTAAACGAAAATCATTTGCTTTATCTAATGATTTAACTGAGGCGTTAAAGACACTTAGCCGTCATGAAGATGCAACTCTCTTCATGACTTTGTTAGCAGGGTTCAAGACACTATTGCATCGCTATAGCAGTCAAGAAGATATTTTAGTTGGTTCTGCGATCGCAAATCGTAACTCACCACAAACTGAACAACTCATTGGTTTTTTTGTCAATACATTGGTGCTGCGGACTAACTTCACTGGTAATCCCACTTTTAGAGAATTACTGCGACTGGTGCGTGAGACAACTTTAGCGGCTTATGCTCACCAAGATTTACCTTTTGATTTATTAGTCGAAGAATTGCAGCCACAACGCAATTTGAGTCATCCGCCTCTCTTTCAAGTTATGTTTGTGCTACAAAATGCTCCTAAGTCTGAATTAGAACTATCAGGTTTAAGTTTGAATTTCTTGGAAAATCAAACACACACAGCCATGTTTGATTTAACCCTGGATATGCGAGAGACAGAAGCGGGATTAGTGGGCGCTTTTGAATATAATACTGATTTATTTCATGACACTACTGTTAATCGGATGGTGACACATTTACAAACCTTACTGGAAGGTATTGTGACTAACCCAGATTTACGATTATCAGAATTACCATTATTAACAACATCAGAACGTCAGCAGCTTTTATATAAGTGGAATGATCCGCAAATTATATATCCTCAAACACAATGTCTTCATGAGTTATTTCAAGCGCAAGTAGAACGCACGCCGGATGCAGTAGCAGTAGTATTTGAAGATGAGCAGTTGACTTATAGCGAACTCAACGCCAAAGCTAATCAATTAGCACATTATTTACAAACTTTAGGCATAAAACCAGAAACATTAGTAGGAATTTATGTAGAGCGATCGCTCCATATAGTAATCGGTATCTTGGCTATTCTCAAAGCTGGTGGTGCATATATCCCCCTAGATCCAGCCTATCCACCAGAACGTTTAGCTTTTATCTTGCAAGATGCTCAAGTGTCAGTACTACTCACTCAGCAGCATTTGATTGAGAATTTGCCGCCACATCAAGCTAATCTTGTTTGTTTAGATACGGATAATAACAGTATAAATAAGCAAGACAAAACTAACCCCGCCAGTGAATGTACAACAGCTAACTTAGCTTATATAATCTATACTTCCGGTTCAACAGGGAAACCCAAGGGCGTATTAGTCAATCACAACAATGTAGCGCGGTTATTTACAGCTACAGAAGCTTGGTATAAATTTAATCAAAATGATGTCTGGACATTATTCCATTCCATCGCCTTTGATTTTTCCGTTTGGGAACTCTGGGGCGCTTTGCTGTATGGTGGGAGACTAGTCATAGTACCTTACTGGCTGAGTCGTTCCCCCGAAGACTTTTATAAGTTGTTGGTCACACAGCAAGTAACAGTACTCAATCAAACACCTTCCGCCTTTACCCAACTTATTCAACTAGAAGCAGCTTGGGGAAATAGCCAACAGCTAAGTCTGCGATTGGTGATTTTTGGTGGCGAAGCCTTGCAACTGGAGACCTTAAGACCTTGGTTTGAGCGTCATGGAGAGCAACTGCCGCAGTTAGTCAATATGTATGGTATTACCGAAACAACCGTCCATGTTAGCTATCGTCCACTCACCAAAGCAGACTTAGAACTCGGATTAGGGAGTGTGATTGGTCGTCCTATTCCTGACTTGCAAGTCTATTTATTAGATCGCTATCAGCAACTAGTACCGCTGGGAGTCAAGGGTGAGATGTATGTTGGTGGTGCGGGTGTAGCACGGGGTTATTTAAATCGACCAGAATTAACAGCCGAAAGATTTATTGACAATCCCTTTAGCGATCGCCCAAACGCACGTCTCTATAAAACTGGTGACTTGGGGCGTTATCTCCCTAGTGGAGAGATTGAGTATTTGGGACGAATTGACAATCAAGTGAAAATTCGCGGCTTTCGCATTGAATTGGGAGAAATTGAAGCCATCATTAGCCAATATCCAGGTGTACGCGAAACCTTGGTATTAGCATTATCTCAACGTCTAGTCGCCTATCTAGTCCCCCAAACTGAGCAAACACTTGCAATTGAGCAACTACGTCAATTTCTGGAATCGAAGTTACCCAACTATATGATTCCTGCTGCTTTTATCTTGTTAGAAGCATTCCCCCTGACAGCAAATGGTAAAGTCGATCGCCAAGCGTTACCTGCACCTGATACAACTCGCCCCCAATTAACCGCAGCTTATCAACCACCCCAAACTGAAGTTGAACAAACTATTGCCGAAATTTGGCAAACAGTCTTGCAATTAGAAAATGTGGGTATTCATGATAATTTCTTTGAACTCGGTGGTCATTCATTGCTGTTGGTGCAAGTGCATAGCAAATTACGTGAAGTATTTACCAAAGATTTAGCGGTTCTTGATTTATTTAGATATCCCACAATTAACTCTTTAGCTAATTATTTAACGCAAGTTGAGCCGGAAAAAATAACGGCTGAAATTACAGAGATTGTTACCGAAAAAATTGCTGATGGCAAGGCTCAACAAAGAAAACGTTTACAAAAACTTAAGTCTATTCAAAATATTTAATACCAGTCATGTATGAAGAAGAATTTTAAGAAACGAACCGCAAAGGGCGCATAGACGCGATAGCGGCTTCCCGCAGGGTAGGACACGAAGGAAAGAGAGTTTTAGAGAGTTAAGAAAAGAGAGTTTCAGAGAGTTATTGTGTGATTAATTTTGTTTAGTATTTAAAATCATGAGTATTAGTACATCATTAAATGGTTCAGAAATAGCAATTATTGGCTTATCGGGTCGATTTCCGGGAGCTAAAGATACTGATGAGTTTTGGCAAAATCTTCAGCAAGGCAAGGAAACAGTTGCATTTTTTACTGATGAAGAACTCTTGGCAGCCGGAATAAATTCATCTTTATTAAATGACCCTAATTATGTTAAAGCCCAAGCAATATTAGAAGACGCAGAATATTTTGATGCCGAGTTTTTTGGCTTTAATCCCAGAGAAGCTACAATTACCGATCCTCAACACAGAGTTTTTCTCGAATGTGCTTGGTCAGCTTTAGAAAATGCCGGGTATGATTCCCAAAATTATCCAGGTGCGATTGGTGTTTATGCTGGTTCTGGGATGAACACCTACTTACTAAATATTTATTTAAATCAAAATATTATTGGTTCTATTGATCCACAGCAACTTATTCTGGCTGGGAATAAAGATTTTTTAACTACTCGTGTTTCTTATAAACTCAACTTAGAAGGGCCAAGTTACGCAGTTCAAACAGCTTGCTCAACTTCGTTGGTAGCAGTTCACTTGGCTTGTCAAAGCTTACTCAATGGTGAGTGTGATATGGCTTTGGCTGGTGGCGTTGCCATCAATGCTGACAGAAAAGCAGGATATTTATATACAGAAGGGGGAATACTGTCTCCTGATGGGCATTGCCGTGCTTTTGATGTTGATGCTCAGGGATCTGTAGGTGGCGAGGGTGTGGGAATTGTGGTGTTAAAGCGATTGGAAGATGCGTTGAGCGATCGCGATACAATTCATGCCATCATCAAAGGTTCAGCGATTAATAATGATGGGGCGTTCAAAGTCAGCTACACTGCACCCCGCATTGATACTCAAGCTAAGGTCATCAAAACTGCCCAAATCGTCGCGGAAGTTGAACCGGAAACTATCACCTACATTGAAACTCACGGTACAGCCACCGCTTTAGGCGACCCCATTGAAATTGCCGCCCTCACCCAAGCTTTCCGCAGCAGCACCCAAAAAACAAATTTCTGTGCCATTGGTTCCGTCAAAACCAACATTGGACATTTAGACACAGCCGCAGGTGTGGTGGGGTTAATCAAAACTGTCCTCGCCCTGAAGCACAAACAAATACCCCCAAGCCTACATTATTCTGCCCCTAACCCTGAAATTGACTTTGCCAATAGTCCTTTCTACGTCAATACCAAACTTACAGAATGGCAAACTAACAATCTTCCCCGGCGTGCGGGAGTTAGTTCCTTTGGGTTGGGGGGAACTAATGCCCATGTGATTTTGGAAGAAGCGCCAGTATTGGAAGGACAAGGAGCAGGGGGCAGGGGGCAGGGGAGAAAGTATCAGTTGTTGGTTTTATCTACCAAAACAGCATCAGCACTAGAAAAAGCAACCACAAATTTAGCAGATTATTTGCAAGCACATCCTGATTTAAACCTGGCTGATGCGGCTTACACATTGCTTTTTGGACGCAGAACTTTTGACTATCGGCGTGCTGTGGTGTGTAGAGATATTCCCGATGCACTCAAGGCGCTGCAAAATTCCCCACCAGTCGCCCACAAAACTCAACCGCGTCCAGTTGCTTTTATGTTCTCTGGGCTGGGAACTCACTATGTTGATATGGCTTTGGAACTTTACCAAACTGAGTCAACATTTCGCGGCTGTGTGGATGAATGTTGTGAACTGCTTCAACCACTGTTGGGTTTGGATTTGCGAGATGTTTTATATCCCAACCGAAATCATCAAAATAACAACCAGCAAACCCAAAAAGGGCTAGATTTGCGGAAAATGCTGGGACGAGGAGGGCAATCAACTGATGTTGCCACGCAAAGGCTGAACCAAACTGTGTTGACGCAACCAGCCATGTTTGTGATTGAATATGCTGTGGCTCAGTTGTGGATATCTTGGGGAATTCGCCCGACGGCGATGATTGGTTACAGCATTGGTGAATATGTCGCCGCCACTTTGGCTGAGGTTTTGTCTTTAACAGATGCTTTAACCTTAGTCGCCAGAAGGGCGCAGATGATTGATGAGTTGCCAGCAGGGGCAATGCTGGCTGTGCCGCTTTCCGAGTCAGAGATACAGCCTTGGTTGAATGAGAAAATTTCCCTGTCGGCAATTAACGGTGAATCATTATGTGTGGTTGCAGGGTTCCCCGATGCCGTTGCAGAATTAGAACAAAAATTGAGCGATCGCGGTTTAATAGGTAAGCGGTTACAAACTTCTCATGCTTTTCATTCTGTAATGATGGAAGCGATCGCACCAACTTTTCACAATTTAGTTAATCAATTTAGCCTCAAATCCCCCAAAATTCCTTATATTTCTAACGTCACCGGCACTTGGATTACTGCCGAACAAGCCACAGACCCCACCTACTGGGTGCAGCACCTTTGTCAAACAGTGCGCTTTGCAGATGGAGTCCAACAATTATCGCAAAAAGATCATCCGATTTTGTTAGAAGTCGGCCCTGGTCAAGCATTAATTAGTTTTGCATCCCAATGTCTCGATAAATCTTTGATGCTTTCCAGCTTGCGTTATTTCTACGAGCAGCAGTCAGATGTTGCCTATTTATTACAGACATTGGGTCGCCTGTGGCAAGCTGGGGTTACTGTAGATTGGTCAAGTTTTTATACCGATGCACCACAACAACGTATTCCTTTACCAACCTATCCATTTGAACGTCAGCGTTACTGGGTTGATGCCCATCCGTCCGCTAATTTGGTTTTGCGTTGCGCCCCTGGGGAACAGCCCAACACAATAGACGAAACTCAAACTGCACCAACAACCAGCACCACCGCCTATCTCAGACCAAACTTAGATAATGATTATGTCGCCCCTAGAACGGAAGTAGAACAAATCATTGCCAATATTTGGCAAGAACTCCTGGGAATTGCTTCCGTAGGTGTAGAAGATAGCTTTTTTGAGTTGGGTGGAGATTCCGTACTAGGGATTCAAGTCAGCGCCAGAGCCACTAAAGCCGGGTTTCGACTCACACCCCAGCAATTATTTGAACATCAAACGATCGCCAAATTAGCACAGGTAATCACTAAAACCCAAGTTGTCCAAGCTGAACAAGGTATAGTCACAGGTTCAGTACCTCTGACCCCGGCTCAACACCAGTTCTTTGCCTTGAATCAACCAGAAATTCATCACTGGAACCAAGCGATTTTGTTAGAGGTAGTGAAACCTCTGAATTTAGATATTTTAGAGCAAACATTAAAGCAACTATTAATACATCACGATGCCCTGCGTCTGCGGTTCACCCGTTCTGATTCTGGATGGGAACAGGTCAACGCCGCGCCTGAAGAATTTGTTCCGTTGACATATATTGATTTGTCAGCTTTGTCATCCACCGCCCAACAATCGGCTTTAGAGGTAGCCGCCGCCGAAATTCAAGCCAGTTTGAATTTAACCACTGGGCCAATTGTCCGCTTTGCCTTGTTTGATATGGGTGTGCAGCAAAACAGTCGTTTATTAATTGTGATTCACCACTTGGGGACTGATCCTGGTTCTTGGCGCATTTTATTAGAGGATCTCCAGACTGGTTATCAGCAGTTGAGTCAAGGACAGCCAATTCAACTCCCCGAAAAGACAACTTCTTATCAGCAGTGGTCGTTGCGTCTCCAGAAGTATGCCGCATCCGAACAGTTACAACAACAGCAGCAACACTGGTTAAGCGGACGTTATCAGCAAGTTGCCACTTTACCCTTAGACTATCCTGACGGCATAAACACTGTAGCTTCCGAAGCGCAAGTTATCTCAGTTGCGTTGAATGAAAGCGAAACTCAAATGCTGCTTCAGGAAGTTCCGGGAGTGTATCGGATGAATACACAAGAAGTTTTGCTGACTGCACTGGTACAAGCTTTTAAACAATGGACAAAGCAAAACTTACTCCTAATTAATATTGATGAAAATGGACGGGAAGTGAGTACAGGTGGAATTGATGATGTCGATATTTCCAGAACAGTGGGGTGGATTACGACTACTTATCCTGTACTGTTAGATTTAGACAAAACAGTTAATTCTGGGGATGCACTCAAAGCCGTGAAAGAACAAGTGCGTCATGCTTCGAGTAATGGTATTGACTATGGAGTGTTACGCTACCTCAGCCCTGACCCGGTAATAATTGAAAAATTCCAGTCTCTTCCCCAAGCTGAGGTAATGTTTCTCTACCTTGGTCAACTGAGTAAAAGTTTGCCCCAAAATTCCTTGTTTAAATGGACAGAAGAAGCACTCGGTTCAACCACCAGTCCAAAAGCAATTCGCCCTTATCTCTTCCAAATTAATGCGGCAATTACTGAAGGCAAATTGCAACTAGATTTTAACTACAGCCGAAATATTCATCGACCTCAGACAGTCGAAAAATTACTACAAAATTTTGTTCAAGCCCTCAAATCTTTGATCAGCCATTGTCAGTCTCCCGAAGCCGGAGACTATACCCCCTCTGATTTTGCGGCTGCAAATATCAATCAAGAAAATTTAAGTAAATTGTTAGCTCAAATCAGTCAATAAGCAGGAGAAATTTGTCATGAAACCCAACAATATTGAAGATATTTACGAACTTTCTCCGATGCAACAGGGGATGCTGTTTCACAAGTTGGCTGCACCTGATTCGGTGGTGTATTTTGAGCAGAATTATTTTACTTTGCAAACGCCAATTAATATCCCAGCGTTCCAGAAAGCTTGGCAGCGAGTTGTAGATCGTCACCCCATTTTACGCACAGCATTTTATTGGGAGAATCTTGATAAACCATATCAAGTTGTGTATAAGCAAGTAGACTTACCGTGGGAATTTCAAGATTGGCAACATTTATCATTAGAAGAGCAACAAAAGCAGTTTGCAGATTTTTTAAAGGCTGATGGCGATCGCGGTTTTGCACTAGGGCAAGCTCCCTTAATTCGCCTGACATTAATTCAGATGGCTGAAGACAATTATCAATTTGTGTTTAGCTTTCATCACATCTTAATGGAAGGCTGGTCTTTAAGCTGGCTGTGGAAAGAATTTTATGAGTTTTATGATGCCTTTTGCCAAGCGCAAGATTTATATTTAGAACGCCCCCGTCCCTACCAAGAATATATTACTTGGTTACAACAACAAGACCAGAAGAAAGCCGAATCTTTTTGGCGGCAGAAACTCCAAGGATTTACAGTTCCAACACCAATTCTGATTGGAAAAAATGCAGCTAATTTCGCTGATCAACCAGCAGATTATCACAGACAAGAGTTAGTATTGTCAGCAACTATGGCAACTGATCTTAAAGCTTTTGCCCGCAAGTATCAACTAACTTTAAATATTATCATTAAAGGCGCTTGGGCTTTACTTTTGAGCCGTTATAGTCAAGAGTCAGATGTCGTTTTTGGCTCCACATCTTCAGGTAGACCAACGGCGTTAGCCGATGCCGAGTCGATGATTGGGCTGTTTATCAACACACTCCCACTACGAGTAAAAGTAGACAATGATGCTGTTCTTACTTCTTGGCTGAAACAACTCCAAACCGAAGAAGTGCAGATGCGGGAGTATGAATACAGCCCATTATCCAAAATTCAACAATGGAGTCAGGTTTCACCCGGTCTACCACTATTTGATAGTATTTTAGTTTTTGATAATGAATTAGTAGATTACAATCAAGCATCGATTGTTGAAGATATCGGAGTCGTCGATTCTAAATCATTATTTGACTGGACAAACTACCCCATAACGGTGAAGGTAGTACCAAACTCAGAATCATTAAATTTATATATTTCCTATAATAATCATCAATTTGAAAGTTCTAGTATGAGCCGCATATTAGAGCATTTAAAAACTTTATTAGCGGGTTTTATTGCCAATCCCGAAGCAAAGTTGCGGGAACTACCAATGCTGACAGCACAAGAAAATCAGCAAATACTCCAAGTATGGAATAATACCGCAACTAATTATGCTCTAGATAAATGTATTCATGAATTATTTGAACAGCAAGTAAATAAAACACCGGATGCAGTAGCTGTAGAGTTTGCAAATCAACAGTTAACTTATCAACAATTAAACACCAAAGCCAACCAATTAGCCCATTATTTGCGATCGCTAGGAGTTAAACCAGAGGTGTTGGTGGGAATTTGTGTAGAGCGTTCTTTGGATATGATCATTGGGTTACTCGCCATCCTCAAAGCGGGTGGTGCATATATCCCCCTCGACCCCAACTATCCATCTGAACGCATCGCCTATATCCTGGAAGACACACAAGCACCAGTCTTACTCACCCAAGCATCACTCTTGGCAGTCATGCCCCCACACCAAGCCAAGGTAATCTGTTTAGATACTGATTGGCATCACATCAGCCAACACAGCCAGGGAGGCAGGGGAGCAGGGAGCGGGGAGCAGGGGGAGAATCTTTCCCCTCCGCTCCCTGCACCTCTCCCCCCTGCTTCTTCGGTCACGGAAGTCACGACTGAGAACCTCGCCTATGTGATTTATACCTCTGGTTCCACAGGCAAACCCAAAGGTGTACAAATTCCCCATCTTGCCTTGACTAACTTTTTGTACTCTATGCAGCAAGCCCCAGGCTTAACTGCTGAAGATACATTACTGGCAGTTACCACCTACTCTTTTGATATTGCCGCCTTAGAATTATTTTTACCGATGATTGTCGGCGCAAGGTTGGTAATTGCCAGCCAAGAAATTATCTCCGATGGTGTGCAGTTGGCGGCAAAAATCGCTGAGTGTCAAGCCACAGTTATGCAAGCCACACCAGCCACATGGCAATTACTGTTAGCCGCAGGTTGGGATGGTAATCATCAATTAAAAATTCTCTGTGGTGGGGAAGCTTTACCAGAACAATTAGCTAATCAGTTGCTAGAGAGATGTCGGTGTTTGTGGAATATGTACGGCCCCACAGAAACCACAATTTGGTCAGCCGCTTGTCAAGTAAAAACCGTTGATCACACCGTACCCATTAGTTCTCCTATTGCCAATACCCAACTTTATATCCTCGACCAAAATCACCAATTAATGCCCGTGGGTGTAGCCGGAGAGTTGTGCATTGGTGGTTTGGGACTGGCGAGGGGTTATTTCCAGCGTCCAGATTTAACCGCCGAAAAATTTATCCCCAATCCTTTTAGCGAAACAGCCGCACGTCTGTATAAAACCGGAGACTTAGCGCGATACTTACCCAACGGAGACATTGAATACCTGGGACGGATTGATCATCAAGTCAAAATCCGGGGTTTCCGCATTGAATTGGGAGAAATCGCTGCTGTCATCAGCCAACACCCAGCCGTCAGAGAAACTGTGGTGACGGTTCATGGTTCCGCCGCCGATACTCAACGAATCGTTGCCTATATAGTCCCGCACACAGGGCAAACTTTTACATCTGCGGAACTGCGGGATTTGTTAGCAGCCAAGTTGCCTAACTACATGATGCCAGCAGCTTTTGTGACTTTGGAAGCACTACCATTAACACCCAATGGTAAAGTTGACCGCAAAGCCCTCAAACCGCCGGAATTTACACCGGGATCAGCATCCAGTCTGACTCCAGCCACACCCATAGAGAATTTATTAGCCGGGATTTGGGCGGAAATCCTGGGTATAGATAAAGTCGGGATTGATCAGAATTTCTTTGAATTAGGCGGACATTCTTTAATCGCCACCCGTGTGATTTCCCAAATTCGCCAAGTTTTTCAAATCGAGTTACCTTTACGTTATTTATTTGAAAAACTCACCATAGCCGGGTTAGCGAAAGAAATTGAAAAAGCAATTCAGGCAGATTTGACAATTGCCACGACCAAGATTGAAAAGATAGCGCGATCGCCACAATTACCTTTATCATTTGCTCAACAAAGATTGTGGTTTTTATCCCAACTAGAACCAAATAGCCCGTTCTACAATATCCCGGCAGCAGTCAGGCTACAAGGACAGTTAAATGTCGCCGCCTTAGCCCAAAGTTTCAGCGAAATTGTCACCCGTCATGAAGCACTGCGAACCAATTTTGTCACCACCGCCGGACAAGTTGTAGCTGCGATCGCACCAGAAAAGCCCCTCAACTTATCCACCATTGATCTCAGCGACCTGGAGACCAATGAACAAGCAGCCAAAATCAAACACCTCGCTGACTTAGAAGCACAACAACCCTTTGACATCAGCCGCGACCATCTCCTCAGAGTCAAACTCTTACGTCTGAGTGAACAAGAACATATTGTTTTAGTGACCATGCACCATATTGTCTCTGACGCTTGGTCAATTGGCATCCTGGTACAAGAATTAGCCGCCCTTTATCCAGCTTTTTGTGATGGACAACCCTCACCATTACCTGCCCTACCAATACAGTATGTAGATTTTGCTGCGTGGCAAAGACAATGGTTACAAGGACAAGTCCTGGAAACCCAAATATCTTATTGGCGCAAGCAGTTAGCAAACGCCCCCACAGTTTTAGAATTACCCACTGATTATCCCAGACCAGCAATCCAGACCTTTCAGGGTGCAACCTACTCATTTGAATTATCTATAGAACTATCAACAGCCCTTCAGAAATTCAGCCAACAGCAGGGAAGTACTTTATTTATGACCTTGTTGGCAAGTTTCCAAATCTTGCTATGGCGTTACACCGGACAGAAAGATATTGTGGTTGGTTCACCCATCGCTAACCGCAACCGAGCCGAAATAGAAGGGTTAATTGGCTTTTTTGTCAATACTTTAGTCCTGCGAACTAACTTAGGCGGAAATCCCAGCTTTGTAGAACTGCTCAAACAAGTGCGAGAAATGGCATTAGGCGCTTACGCACATCAGGATGTGCCGTTTGAGTTGTTGGTTGAGCAATTGCAACCCCAGCGCGATTTGAGCCATACGCCACTGTTTCAGGTGATGTTTGTGCTGCAAAATGCGCCAATGTCTGCATTAAAATTACCGGGTTTGACTTTAACGCCGGAAGATAGCAGCAGTGATAGTGCTAAGTTTGATTTAACTCTTTATGTCACAGAAACCGATTCAGGGTTAGTTGCCAGTTTAGAATACAACACTGATTTATTTAAAGAAAGTACAATTTGCCGGATGGCAAGTCATTTACAAACGTTGTTAGCAGGAATTGTGGCAAATCCACAGCAGCGTTTGTCAGAGTTACCATTGTTGAATAAATCTGAGCAGCATCAATTACTGCGGGAGTGGAATGATACCGCCGTTGCTTATCCACAACATCTATGTATTCATGAATTATTTGAACAACAGGTAACTAAAACACCGGATGCAGTAGCCGTAGAATTTGCAAATCAGCAATTAACTTACCAAGAATTAAACACCAAAGCCAACCAATTAGCCCATTATTTGCGATCGCTGGGAGTTAAACCAGAGGTGTTGGTGGGAATTTGCGTGGAGCGTTCTTTAGATATGATCATTGGACTACTCGCCATCCTCAAAGCGGGTGGTGCATATATCCCCCTCGACCCCAACTATCCTAGTGAACGCATTGCCTATATCCTGGAAGACACACAAGCACCAGTCTTACTCACTCAAACTGCACTTCTGGCAGTCATGCCCCTACACCAAGCCAAGGTAATCTGTTTAGATACTGACTGGCATAATATCAGCCAACACAGCCAGGAAAATCTGGTCACGGACGTCACGCCTGAGAACCTCGCCTACATTATCTATACCTCTGGTTCCACAGGTAAACCCAAAGGTGTGATGATTCAACACGCCAGCACCGTGGCAATGTTAGATTGGGCAGACAAAACCTTTAGCCGAGAAGCAAGGGCGGGAGTTTTAGCATCCACCTCTATTTGTTTTGACTTGTCGGTATTCGAGATGTTTGTGCCTTTGTGTTGTGGTGGCAAGGTAATTTTAATCGAGAATGCACTATATATCAGCAATCTCCCCGCAACCTGTGGTGTAACTTTAATTAATACTGTCCCCAGCGTGATTGCACAGTTACTCCAAACAGATAATATTCCCGCCTCTGTGCAAACTGTGAATATTGCGGGAGAACCACTGCAAAATCAACTCGTGCAGAAACTTTACCAACAAGCTCACATACAACAGGTATTTAACTTGTATGGCCCTTCGGAAGATACCACTTATTCTACGTTTGCCTTGATACAGAAGGGCGCAAGCGGTACACCACCAATTGGTAGACCAATTCACAACACCCAAGCTTATTTGTTAGATGAAAATTTACAACCAGTGCCTGTCGGTGTACCAGGGATGTTGTACCTTGGTGGGGCTGGTTTAGCCCGTGGTTATCTCAATAAATTAGAACTCACGGCGGATAAATTTATTCCTCATCCATACGCCAATGTCCCAGGAGAACGATTATATAAAACTGGGGATTTGGCACGCTATTTGCCGAATGGAGAGATTGAATACATTGGACGCATTGACAACCAAGTAAAAATTCGTGGTTTCCGCATTGAATTGGGCGAAATTGAAGCACTGACAATTCAGCATCCAGGCGTAGAAGCTGCTGTCGTTACGGTTGTGGATGCCCAACAAATAATAGCCTACGTAGTTTTCAACTCAGAACAACCGCCAACCATTGCGGAGTTACGCGGCTTTTTAGAAGCAAAGTTACCAAACTACATGATTCCCGCAGCTTTTGTGACTTTGGCAGCACTACCATTAACACCCAATGGTAAAGTTGACCGCAAAGCACTACCCGCACCAGACACAACCCATCCAGAATTAACAGCCGTTTATCAACCACCCCAAACTGAGTTAGAAAAAACCATTGCGGATGTTTGGCAAGCAGTATTGAATATTGAGCGTGTAGGAATTCATGACAATTTCTTTGAACTGGGTGGTCATTCGCTGCTGTTAATTCAAGTTCACAGTCAATTACAAAAAATACTCCAGAAAGATTTTCTGTTGGTAGAAATGTTTCAATATCCAACTGTGAGTCGTTTGGCTAGATATTTTAGTCAGGAATATACAGTTGCTACATCTACTATCCCAAATTCCCATCGTGCGGAACAGCGAACTGCTTCGACTCAGCGTCGTAAACAAGCCAGGAAGGAATATCGTGCTGCTACTAATCAAACAGGGGAGTGAGTTTGGGAGAAGGCAGGAGGGTTTGAGGTTTGGTGATTTTTTTACGAACCGCCAAGTCGCCAAGAACGCCAAGAAATTTTAGAGTCTGCGTAAGTTTTAATCAGGTTAGAAGTAACAGCATCAATATTAGTAATTAAAGGAAAATCCATGACATTAAGTGAAACAGAAATTTTATCTCGAAACAATCTTCCTCCCACAGATAAAATCGTACAAACTGATATTGGTGAGTATGTTAAACAAATATTTGCCCCAAATCAGGGGAAATATCTAGAAAATCAACTCGATGAAATAGTTGATGATTTATCGACTGATTTTTTAATGGCTGAAGATGCCAATACAAATGCTGAGATTGACTGGATTATTAGCAAATTTGGCAATAGTCAAATCCCTACCCAACCTACTGATTTTGATAGTTATTTTCAATCTTTGAATGAGAATGTTGTTGCTCATTCTATACATACATCTGCGCCGCAGTTTATCGGTCACATGACTTCGGCGTTACCTTCATTTGTGCGCCCTTTGGCAAAGTTGATGACAGCGATGAATCAAAATGCTGTCAAAATCGAAACGGCTAAAGCTTTGAGCTTTTGTGAACGGGAAGCTTTGGCGATGATGCACCGTCAAATTTATCATTTATCTGATAATTTCTACAATCAACATATTCAGAATAATCAAAGTACCTTGGGTGTTTTGGTTTCTGGTGGGACAACAGCCAATATCACGGCTTTGTGGTGCGCTCGTAATAAATCTTTAGGCGCGACTCATGATTTTTTAGGTATAGAAAAAGAAGGGTTAACAGCAGCGTTAAATTATTATGGTTATGAAGGGGCGGTGGTCATTGGTTCGGAATTGATGCACTTCTCTTTTGATAAAGCTGCGGATTTAATGGGAATCAGTACTAAAAATTTGATTCGTGTCCCAGTCGATGCTAATAATCGCGTTAATATCCCAGCATTACGCCAAACTGTTGCAGAATGCCGCGCCAAAAACTTACATATTATCGCCATTGTTGGTATTGCTGGAACAACCGATTCTGGTAGTGTTGATTCGTTAACAGAAATTGCTGAAATTGCCCAAGAAAATCATGTACATTTCCATGTCGATGCTGCTTGGGGTGGCCCTGTTATTTTTTCGCGTAAATACCAACATAAACTGGCGGGAATTGCACAAGCTGATTCTGTGACAATTGATGGGCATAAGCAATTGTATTTGCCAATGGGTATTGGGATGGTATTTTTCCGTGACCCTTATTTAGCTTCAGCAATTGAAAAACAAGCCAGCTATACGATGCGTAAGGGGTCATTTGATTTAGGTAAAAGGGCTTTAGAAGGTTCTCGTCCAGGGATGGCGTTGTTTTTACATGCTGGTTTGCAGTTAATTGGGCTGAATGGTTATGAGTTTTTGATTGATGAAGGTATCCGCAAAACCCAATATATGGCAGCACAAATTGAGGAATTACCGGAGTTTGAATTGTTAGCGCAACCTGATACAAATTTGTTAATTTATCGTTATATTCCTGAGCAATTTCGAGATGTAGTTAGTAATAAAAAATTAACTGAATCTGATAATCAAATTATCAATGATTTTAATGAACGCTTGCAGAAAAAGCAGCGTCAGATTGGACGGACTTTTATTTCCCGAACGACGAAAACAACTATTAGTTTAGATAAGGAAATACCAGTGATTGCGATGCGTGCGGTGATTGCAAATCCTTTAACTACTGAAGGAGATATTGATGCAGTTTTACATGATCAAATTCAGATTGCGGCGGCAATGCCACTGACATATTGACCGAAGAAGGCAGGAGGCAGGAGGCAGGAGGCAGGAGGAAAAAATATATTTTTTTCCTATGTAATATTGTCACAAGCCCCTGAAAATAAATTGATTTATGAACATTAAGTAAGTAGTTGGGAAAAAAACTATATTCAGAAAGGTTAATTAAGCCAAAATCTTCTTCCCTCCTGCCTTATGCCCCCTGCCTTCTGCCTTCTCTCAACTACAAAATGTCGCTCTACACCGTTCTATTTACTGTCAGGTTTTGAATTATGGATATGGCTAATAATTTTATTGATAGCTTAAATAATCAAGATGCGATCGCTATTATTGGAATGGCAGGTCGGTTTCCTGGAGCTAATAAAGTTGATAGCTTTTGGCAAAACCTGAGAAATGGTGTAGAGTCAATTTCTACTTTCACTGATGAGGAGCTAATTGCTGCTGGGGTAGATGCTAAATTGCTCAACAATCCCAATTATGTGAAAGCCAGCGCCATATTAGAAAATATTGATTTATTTGATGCGGCTTTTTTTGGTTTTTCTCCTAGAGAAGCTGAAGTTACAGACCCACAGCACCGCATTTTTCTAGAGGCTGTTTGGTCAGCTTTAGAAAATGCGGGTTATAACTCTGAAATTTACCGCGATCGCATCGGTTTATTTGCTGGTGTTGCTGCTAGTGATTATCTACTTTCTAACTTATATAACAATCGCAGTTTTCTCGAATCAGCCGACAGCTATCAAGTTTTAATCGGCAATGACAAAGATTTTTTACCGACTTTAGTTTCTTATAAATTAAACTTAAGAGGGCCAAGTATTAATGTTCAAACAGCTTGTTCGACATCATTGGTAGCTGTACATTTAGCTTGTCAAAGTTTACTCAATGGTGAAAGTGATATAGCATTAGCTGGCGGTGTGACGATTGCAGCTAAACCCAAAACTGGATACGAATATCAACCAGGGGGAATTAAATCTCCTGATGGTCATTGTCGAGCTTTTGATGTTAATGCCAACGGTACTGTTTTTGGCAATGGTGTGGGGGTTGTCGTCTTAAAACGCTTGGAAGATGCAATTAATGATGGTGATTTTATTCATGCAATTATTAAAGGTTCAGCCGTTAATAATGATGGTTCTTTAAAGGTAGGATATACCGCCCCTAGTGTTGATGGTCAACGGGAAGTGATTTTAGAAGCTTTAGCTTTGGCTGGGGTGGAAGCAGAAACTGTCAGTTATATCGAAACCCACGGTACAGGAACGGCTTTAGGCGACCCGATTGAAATTCAGGCGTTAACCCAAGCTTTCCGCCATAGTACAGATAAAACAGGTTTTTGTGCCATTGGTTCTGTCAAAACGAATATTGGTCATTTAGATACAGCCGCCGGTGTGACAGGATTAATCAAAACTGTCTTGGCTTTAAAACATCAGCAAATCCCTGCAAGTTTACATTTTCAGCAGCCAAACCCCCAAATCGATTTCGCCAATAGCCCTTTTTACGTCAATACCCAATTATCAGAGTGGAAAACCAACAGCACACCCCGTCGAGCTGGTGTAAGTTCTTTTGGTATTGGTGGGACTAATGCCCATATCATCTTAGAAGAAGCTCCTGTCATTCCTCCTTCTAGTTCTTCCCGTCCTTGGCAATTGTTACTGTTGTCGGCGAAAACCAGCACAGCTTTAGAAACAGCAACAGCCCAACTGCGCGATTATTTGACGCAAAATTCTGATGTTCCCCTGGCTGATGTGGCTTATACTCTGCAAGTTGGTCGTCAGGCTTTTGATTATCGCCGCATTATGATTTGTCACAACCATGCTGATGCAGTGAAATTGCTGGATAATCAAGACTCACAACGTATTTTTAATCACCACTATCAGCCGAGCCACTGTCCTGTCATCTTCATGTTTTCGGGACAAGGAGCGCAGTATGCAAACATGGGTCGGGAATTATATGAACTAGAGCCAGTATATAAAAAACAGGTAGATACTTGCGCTGAAATTTTACAGCCTTATCTTGGTTTAGATATTCGCTCTCTACTTTACCCCCATCCAGAGGCGACGGAAGCGACTGCAAATCAATTACAACAAACATTCCTCACTCAAAGCGTCTTGTTTGTCACAGAGTACGCCTTGGCGCAGTTATTGATGTCTTGGGGTGTGCATCCAGAGGCGATGATTGGTCATAGTATAGGCGAATATGTCGCGGCGGCGATCGCTGGTGTATTTTCTTTAGAAGATGCTTTGGCAATTGTGGCAAAAAGAGGACAGTTAATGCAGCAACTACCCCCAGGCAGTATGCTGGCAATTAAGTTACCCGCCAAAGATGTGCAGTCGCTCCTAGATACATCCGATTTGTACAGAGCATCTCTGCAAATTGCGGTTATTAACAGTCCATCTGCTTGTGTAGTGTCAGGAATCAGCAGTGTAATTACAGCCTTGGAACAACAATTAACTGTGCAAGCAGTTGAATGTCGGCGGTTGCACACATCTCACGCTTTCCATTCGCTGATGATGGAACCAATATTGCCAGCATTTCGGGAAACTTTCAAAACAGTTAAACTCAATCCACCAAAAATCAGCTTTATTTCTAATGTAACTGGTACTTGGATTACTCCAGCACAAGCCACAAATCCTGATTACTGGTGTCAACATTTACGCCAAACTGTCAGATTTTCTGAAGGAATATCACAACTAATTCAGCAGTTTGATGGTGTGTTTTTAGAAGTGGGGCCGGGACGGACTTTAAGCACACTCACCACACAGCATTTAGGCAAAAATTCTCAGCAACAAGTATTAAGTTCGTTACGCCATATCAAAGACCAACAATCTGATATTTGCTTTTTATTACAAACAGTAGGTCGGCTGTGGCTGGCGGGTATAGAAATTGATTGGTCAGGGTTTTATCGTCATGAACAGCGTCATCGTCTGCCTTTACCGACTTACCCATTTGAAGGTAAAAGATACTGGATTAATCCCCAATCTTCATCTGCTGTTGTAAATGATTATAAACAAGATATTGCTGACTGGTTTTACATTCCTTCTTGGCAACGTTCTTTACTCACTCATTCATCCACAGCCGTCGAAGAATCAACATGGCTATTGTTTGTAGATGATTTGGGAGTGGGTGAGCAAATATTTGATAAGTTGAACAATCAAGGTAAAACTGTTTTTACTGTTCGCCAAGGTGATGAATTTAAGAAAATCAGTACAACGAGTTATCAAATTAATCCCTACTCAAACTCAGACTATGAATTATTAATTAAAGAATTAATATCATCGGGACAACAACCGGAAAATATTGCTTACTGTTGGAGTTTAAATCAGTCTGAAAATTCTCAACCTGACAAATATTTAGAATGCAAGAGTTTACTATCTTTAACTCAAAGTATTAGTAAGCTGAAAAACCGCCTACAAATCAAGGTGATAACCAGTAACATTCTAGAGGTGAATGGGAATGAAAAAATAAACCCAGAAAAAACGCCAATCTTAGGTTTATGTCAGGTAATATCCCAAGAATACTCCAATATTAGTTGCCAGTGTATTGATATTGTTTTAAATAGCGATCGCAGCAATAATCAGATTATTCAACAACTATTAAATGAGCTAAATTCTGCATCTTTAGATCATGTAATTGCTTACCGCGATCGCCATCGTTGGGTACAAACATTTACACCAGTTCATTTAGATGCCATTGTTGACAAAAACATCCCTTTCCGCAATCGGGGTACTTACTTATTTGCAGGTGGTTTAGATAATCTAGAATTTGTGCTGGCGAAACATTTAACAACAACTTGCCAAGCCAAGCTGATATTTATTGAAAGTTCTCAATTTCCTGAAACAGAGAAATTTTCACAATGGCTAGAAACTCATCCGTCAGATGATACTATCAGCCAGAAAATTCAACATTTTATCGCCTTAGAAGAACTCGGTGCGGCAGTTTTATTGTTGCGTGCCGATAAAACTAATTCTGAGCAAATGCAGCAAATACTTACAGAAAATGTTGAACAAATTAATGGTGTGATTTATGCCACTGGAATTAAGCACGAACAAATATTTGGTTCTTTGGCAGAAATTACAGCCATAGAGTTAGAAAATCTCTTAAAATCACAACATAGTCAAATTACTGTCTTAGAAAAAGTATTACAGAACTACAATCTAGATTTTGGCTGTATTTTTTCTTCCTTAACTGCGATTTTAGGAGGATTTGGTTTATGTTTAGATGCCGCAGTTTATCAATTAATTGATAGTTGGGGCAATCGAAGTAACCAAAACAATTCTTATCCGTGGTATATTATTAACTGGGATAATATACAACTAAATCCAGCCCAAGAATCAACAATATCTGAGCAAGTTTCTGGAACAACATTAGCAATTACACCAACAGCAGCAATAGAAGTATTTCAGCGAGTTCTTGCTTGTCCGCAAGGAACTCAGATGATTATTTCTCCAGTTGATATTAATACCAGAAAAACTCAAACAATTAACCTTGATTCTTGGCAAAATACACAATCTACTCATCAATTAGATTCATCCCCGCGATACTCTAGACCTAGCCTGAATAATTCATACATTGCGCCGACGAATGAGTTAGAAAAGCAAATTACAGAAATTTGGCAAGCGGTACTAGGAATTGCAGAAATTGGTATTTACGATAACTTTTATGAGTTAGGAGGAGATTCGCTAATTGCAACTCAATTAGTTTCTCGTTTGCGGGCTAAGTTCCCTGTGAATTTGCCTTTGCGTGACCTGTTATTAGAAGCAATGACTCCAGTGAAGCAGGCAGAATTTATTGAACAGTTGATGTTAGAAAAAATTGCTGAATTATCGGAGGAAGAGGTAGCTTTACTCTTAAGTAATGTCTAATTCAAGAATAATTAACTGCCGATGCACGCAGATGAACGCCGATGAAGGAAATTTTATAATTATGGATAAACAATACTCTAATTTATCACCAGCGAAAAAAGCTCTTTTAGAAAAATGGAAGGGAGGAAAACTAAAAGCTGATGTTATTCCTAAGCGCCAAAATATTTCAAACAGTCCCTTATCTTTTTCGCAACAAAGACTATGGTTTATTGATCAGCTTTATCATGGGAGTGATTTCTACAATATCCCTCTTGCTTTTCATATCCAAGGAAATTTAAATATTCCCGCCCTTGAACAAAGTTTAAATGAGATTCTCAAGCGTCATGAAGTGTGGCGGACAAATTTTAAGGTTGTTAATGGAGAACCTGTCCAAGAAATTACGCATCAATTAAATTGGGAATTATCGCTTATTAACTGTGAACATTTATCTCGTAAAAATTGGGAATCGGAAGTTAAATTATTGGCGGCGGAATTTGCCAGAAAACCTTTTAACTTAGCGAAAGAATTGTTAGTTAGGGCGAATTTATTGCGCTTGAGTGCAGAATCACATATTTTGCTGGTGACTATGCACCACATTATTACCGATGGCTGGTCTTGCGGGGTATTTTTGCGGGAGTTATCCGCGCTGTATGGGTCTTTTTCGACAAATCAACCGCCAACTTTACCAGAACTTCCAATACAGTATGCGGATTTTGCAATTTGGCAACGCGATCGCCTGCAAGGTGAATTACTCGCCAATCAATTACAATATTGGCAAGCACAACTCCAGGGTGAATTACCTGTATTACAACTACCTACAGACCGTCCGCGACCTCAAATTAGTAATTTTGCTGGGGCGAAGCAATATTTTAGATTATCAAAATCTCTGACAAACGCCCTCAAACAATTAAGTCAGCAAACAGATACAACTTTATTTATGAGTTTGCTGGCGGCGTTTAATATCCTTTTATATCGCTACACAAATCAAGAAGATATCTTAATCGGTTCGCCAATTGCTAACCGCAACCATCCAGAATTAGAAGGAATGCTGGGTTTATTTGTCAATACTTTAGTATTGCGTAATAACCTCAGTGGAAATCCAAGTTTTCGGGAATTTTTACATCGAGTCAGGGAAGTAACTCTGGGTGCGTATGCTCATCAAGATTTACCATTTGAGATGCTTGTCGAACAATTGCAACCCGAACGAGATTTAAGCCGAAATCCTCTTTATGAAGTCATGTTTGTGTTGCAAAATACGCCTAGCACTGTGGAGGAAGTAGCGGGGTTAACTTTGCAAACTTTAGAGTTTGATAGCGGGACATCTCAATTAGATATCTTTCTTTCTATGTCTGAATTTGAAACAGGATTGACAGGCTTTCTGGAATACAACACCGACATTTTTGATGCGTCAACCATTACGCAATTTATCAATCATTTTCAAACTTTATTAACAAATATAATTGCTAATCCAGAACAGCGCCTGAGTGAATTGTCGCTGTTAACAACTTCAGAGCAAGAACAACTATTATATAAGTTTAATCAAACTCATACAGATTATCCCCAAACTGCATCTCTACATCAATTATTTGAGCAGCAAGTTGAACTCACACCAGATTCCATCGCCTTAATTAGCGAGTTTGAACAAATTACTTATCGTCAACTAAACCAAAGAGTTAATCAGCTTGGGCATTTTTTACAAAAACAAGGTGTAACACCCGCAACTTTGGTGGCTCTATGTTTAGAACGCGATATAGATATGGTAGTGGGGATTTTAGCTATTCTCAAAGCTGGTGGTACATACATTCCCCTCGATCCGAGTTATCCAGTAGAGCGTTTAAATTTTATGCTCTCTGATTCCCAAGCAGAACTGTTAATTACCAAGCAAGTAATATTAGAAAAACTATCATTATCTGCGGCTCAAATTATTTGCTTAGATACTCACCAAGAAGAACTGGCGCAAGAAAGTACAGAAAATCCGATTCACATTTATTCATCGGATGATATCGCTTATATTATCTACACTTCTGGTTCTACTGGTAAACCTAAAGGTGTTCTTGGTACTCATCGCGGTACAGTCAACGGCTTACACTGGTTATGGAAAACCTATCCTTTTAAGCCAGGAGAAGTTTGTTGTCAAAAAACAGCTATTAGTTTTGTTGATTCTGTCTGGGAAATTTTTGCGCCTTTACTACAAGGAATCCCCACGGTAATTATCAGCAATACAACTTTAATTGACCCACAATTATTTATCGAGTCTCTAGCACATCACAAAGTTAGTCGAATTATCCTTGTACCTTCATTACTCCGGTTAATTCTAGATAATTATAGCCATCTGATTCATAAATTATCACACCTCAAATTCTGGATAACGAGTGGAGAAGCATTATCGGTTAAACTGGTGCAGAGTTTCCGTGAATTAATGCCATTTGCCAAGTTAATTAACCTTTATGGCTCATCAGAAGTTTCGGCAAATGCAACTTACTACGATACTAGTTTATTACCTATTCAAGCCCAGAATGTACCTATCGGTCGTCCAATTGATAACACCCAAACTTATGTTTTAAATAGTGATTTGCAACCAACACCGATAGGAGTAGTGGGAGAACTGTATATTAGTGGTGATGGGTTGGCGAAGGGATATTTATATCGTCCAGATTTAACCAAAGAAAGATTTATTGATCATCCTTGGATGACTGGAGATAAACTGTATAGAACAGGCGATTTAGTTAAATATTTACCCGATGGCAATTTGGAATATTTAGGCCGCCGTGATGAACAGGTAAAAATCAGAGGTTTCCGGGTAGAATTAGGAGAAATAGCAAGTGCGATCGCTCAACATCCAGATGTCCAAGAAGCAGTTGTAATTACTAGCAATAATCATCTCGAAAATCCCCGTTTGCTTGCCTATATCGTTACCGATAAGTCAGATATAATTCCCGACTTATCATACTATTTGCAACATAAATTACCTAATTATATGTTGCCTTCAGCTTTTATTTTACTGGATGCTCTGCCACTTACACCTAATGGTAAAGTCAACAAAGCTGCCTTACCTCAAACTGAAATTATCCAGCAAAATTCCCAGATATCAAAAATTGCTGCCCGAAATTTCAACGAATTAGCTTTAGTTAAAATTTGGGAAAATATCTTAAACACTCATCCTATCGGCATCAAAGATAACTTTTTTGAATTAGGCGGACACTCCTTTTTAGCTGTACGGGTGATGGCGCAAATTTATGATAAATTTGGTCACAACCTTCCTTTATCGACTTTATTTGAAAACCCAACAATTGAAGAACTAGCCGAAATTGTTAGTCAACCATTGCGAGAAACTTCTAATTCTCCTTTGGTAGCCATTAACTCAACTGGTAATCGGCTACCTTTCTTCTGTATACATGGTGCTGGCGGTAACATTAGCCCCTATTTTAAATTATCAAGAATCTTGGGCGAGGACTATCCATTTTATGGATTAGAATATCAGCCAGACCCCGAACAACCTGATATAATTTCCGTAGAAAAACTAGCAACTCGCTACCTCAAAGAAATTCGCCAACTTCAACCCAATGGCCCCTATCTTTTAGGCGGACATTGTTACGGTGGAATACTGGCTTTTGAAATAGCCCAGCAACTACAAAAACAAGGTCAAAAAGTAGGCTTGGTGGCAATTATTGATGCTATTTTACCAGAAACAACTATTGTTACAAGTCCTGATGATGATGCCAAGTTTTTGCTGCGGTTGGCGGAAGAAACAAAAATTTGGAATGACATAAATTTATCGCTATCTTTTGAAGAAATGCGAGATTTATCACTCCATGAGCAATTTAATTTAATTAATCAAAAAGCCAACTTTATTTTCTCTGAAGCTGAGATTCAAGATTTTCTACATCATTACAAAGTTTTCAAGGCTAATGTCCAAGCGATGCGAAATTATGTACCGCAAGTTTATCCTGATGCCTTAACTATTTTGCGAGCCGAAGAAGAAATTGTTCATGATTTTGATAATCCTGAATGGACTACTAATGATCCCTTTTTAGGTTGGGGTAAATATGGTAGTGCATCTACACAAGTGATTGAAATTCCTGGCAATCATTTCTCAATTTTACTGGAACCTCATATTCATGAATTAGCCAAACAATTAAAAATTTGTATTGATGATGCTGTTTGTAATTTCACTATCTCAAAGGAGTAAAAGAGGCTGATGAAACTACCCCCTGGGCCAAAAACTCCTGCTTGGTTGCTGGCTTTGCAATTCGAGGCTGATTTCTTTGGCTATATGGATACTATTGCTCAACGTTATGGTGACATTGTGACTGTAATGTTTGATTCAACACCGACAATTTATGTGAGTAATCCTTCTGGGATCAAGGAGATTTTTACCCACACTAAAGAAGTTGTAGCGAAGGGAGAATTAAACCAAAATTTTGCTTTATTAACAGGAGAACAAGGAGTTTTACAAATAGATGGATTACGTCATAAAAATCGACGCAAGCTGTTAATGTCGGCTTTTCATGGTGAACGGATGCAAACCTGTGGGAAACGCATCTGCGAACTAACAGCAAGAATCATGAATCAACAAACCATTGGTAAACCTTTTCTGGCTTACTCAGCTTTAGAAGAAATTACTTTGGCGGTAGGTATAGAAGTGGTGATGGGATTGCGTGAAGGAGAACGCTATGAAAGAGTAAAACATTTATTCGCTACTGTTTTTAAACATGAACTCTCGCCATTGATACAACTGCTAACAAAACTACCCTTTTGGGGATGGGATTTAGGGAGGTGGAGTCCCCAAGGAAATTTGCTTTCCCTGCGAGAAGAAATGTTTCAAGTGTTGTCGGATGAAGTGCAAGCACGCCGCCAGCAAGCAGATTTATCGCGCACAGATATTCTCTCAGATTTAGTATTAGCGAGTGATGAGATGGGGGAAGCGATCGCAGATGAAGAAATCAGAGACTTATTAATTTCACCTATCGGGGCGGCGCAAGGTGCTTCAGCCACAGCGATCGCTTGGGCTTTGTACTGGATTCACCGTTTACCTGATGTGTGCGATCGCCTGCGGGAAGAACTTACCAGCCTTGGCGAAAACCCAGATATCACCAGCATCTTAGCCTTACCTTATCTCAACGCTGTGTGTAACGAGGTTTTACGCATTTACCCAACTCAACTGTTTGCATTTCCCCGAATTGTAGAATCTCCAGTGGAAATTATGGGCTATCAATTAAGTCCAGGAACTATATTAATTGCCAACATTTATTCTACACATCAGCGCGAAGATTTATACCCAGAACCAAAACAATTCAAACCAGAAAGATTTCTAGAAAAACAATTTTCTACCTACGAATTTTTACCCTTTGGCGGTGGTTCTCGTGTTTGTATTGGTGGCACATTTGCTTTATTTGAAATGAAATTAGTATTAGCCACAATTCTTGCCCACTATCAATTAAAGCTCGTGAGTCAACAACCAGAAAAGCCAAAATTTGATGGTCTTCTTTGTTACCCTTCTAGTGGCGTTAAGATGGTTGTATCTGCTCAAAATCAACATCAGCGATCGTCGGTATCTCTTGTTTCTGGCAGGTTTTAGGAATTATGCAGAAAAGAGAGACAAGGGGGACAAGGTAGACAAGGGAGAAAGATGGTTGTAAATCATTTAATAGGACTTACGTAATAACTCTCTTAAACTCCTATCTCTTCTTCGCGCCCTTTGCGTCCTTTGCGGTTCGTTTTATCATACTTATTATTTATACCGTGATTTGGAAATCAAAAATATATTTTATCTGGGAGTAATTAAAGATGAATCAAAGTAATAAAGGCGCAGTTGTCATCACAGGAACATCAACAGGTCTTGGTCGAGCCACCGCACTTTTCCTAGACAAAAAAGGATATCAAGTTTTTGCCGGAGTCCGTACCGAAAAAGATGCTGAGTCACTCAAACAAGCTGCGTCTGGTAACTTAATACCAATCATTTTGGACATCACCAAACCAGAACAAATTAAATCAGCTTTGGATTTTGTTTCATTAGCAGTTGGCGAACAAGGATTATTTGCTTTAATTAATAATGCTGTTGTCGCTGCTAATGGAGCAATTGAATGTACAACTATCGAAGATATTAGATTAAACTTTGAAGTCAATGTGATTGGTCAAATCGCCGTGACTCAAGCATTTTTACCAATGCTACGCAAAGCCAAGGGCAGAATCATCAATATTAGTGGTGTTTGTGGCAGAGTCGCTGTACCATATTTTGGAATTTTATCCGCAACAAAAGCCGCCTTGGAATCACTGACAGATTGTTTAAGAATGGAGTTAAAATCTAGCGGTGTTGAGGTGCTTTCGATATTGCCAGCCGATGCCTTAATAACCCCAGAACAAGCGGATAAACAAGAACTAAATTACCAGAAAACCTTGGCTAACATTTCCCCAGAACATCAAGCTTTATATGGCAAAAACCATAAAATTCATATAGACAATGTTATCAAGCATAATCGGGAAGTTGGCTCACCCCTGGAGATTGTAACCGAGGTAATTTTAGAAGCTTTAGAAGCGAAAAAGCCAAAAAGACAATATTTCCCCACTAAATATCCTTGGTCATTAAGACTATTTGCAGTATACAAAAGACTGCTACCATATCAATATTTTCATGATCAAGTCTACTTTAAGAGCTTTAACTATGATTAACAACACAATAGATTGCCGTTTTTGTTCTGTAGTTTCTAAAGCCAATAAAGAAGATCCAATTGGTACAGCCATAGCTTGCGACCATTGGCTAATTATGGAAGTTCCCCAACCTTGGCCGCAAGAAATTTATCAACAAAACCCCACTATCAAATCATTAATTAGTGCATATCAGGAGTTAGTTTTTAAATATAAAATTCAGTTGAAACCAGTATTAATCGCCCCTGACCGCGAATATTCTGAACCTGGTTTGACTCGTATATTGTATTACTATCGTCCTGCACATTTGTTTTCTAAGTTTGAAAAACAGGAATTTATTGTTCCTGAAAATCAAGCTGCCGCTTTAGTAACAGCAATATTTCAGCAGTTAATACAAAAACCCAATAATTTATCAGATTTTCAAAAATATCAACAACAAACAAGTCATATTCGTGAATTAATGATTTGTACCCATGCTCAAGTAGACTTAGCTTGTGGGAGATTTGGTAATCCTTTATATCGACAACTACGCAAACAATATGCTCCTATTAGCAACGGAAACTTAAGAGTCTGGCAATCATCTCATTTTGGTGGTCATCAATTTGCGCCAACTCTTATTGATTTACCACAAGGATATTTTTGGGGACATCTGGAGTCATCTGTATTAGATTTACTAGTCGAACAAAATGATTCAGTTCTGGGTTTGCGTAAATATTACCGAGGATGGGCAGGTTTAAACCAACTTGAGCAAATTGCCGAACGTGAAATTTGGATGCAGTCTGGTTGGAGTTGGCAGAAATGTTTAAAAGCCGGAAAAGTACTAGCAATGGAAAAAGTTGCGGAAGAATGTCAGCCTGACTGGGCAGAAGTTCAAATTGATTTTATAGATCCTCATACTCAAACAAAAGGTAGCTATCAAGTCAGAATAGAAACCTGTGGTGAGGTGATGACGGTATGTAACTCAGCAACAGTCATGGAATTAGAACCAGTTAAGCAGTATCGCGTTAGCCATTTGGTTAGGCTGGAGTAAAAAAATGATTTCATAAATACAATCTCAAATTAAAAGATAAATCTAATGTTTCGCTTCTCTATCTAATAATTGTTTCTAAATATTTCAAAACTTTGGCAATCTCATAATTATGAGTATTTCAGAGTTATTGATAATAAAGTTCTGCAAGTATCATGTGAGGTAAATTATGTATCAAAATGAGAAAGAAGACACAACAATCTACAAAGTTGTAGTTAATCATGAAGAACAATATTCTATTTGGCTATTAGAGAGAGAAAATCCCCTTGGTTGGCAGGATGTAGGCAAAAATGGACTCAAACAAAAGTGTTTAGATTACATCAAAGAAGTTTGGACTGATATGAGGCCTCTGAGTCTCAGACAAAAAATGCAAGCTACTTCTAGCAATATTCAGTAACTATAGCAATCCTAAATCATTTGTGAAACTTTCTCTCTTTTTTTTATTCTCTTTCTTTGTGTCCTACCCTGCGGGAAGCCGCTATCGCGTCTATGCGTCCTTTGCGGTTCGTTAAACAGAATATTTTTCACAACTCAGAGAGGATTGCTATATGAGAAGTTGAATTTATAAATACTGTAGAAAAGTTGCACACAACATATCTACAACAACCGATAAATTACATTATCAACAATTTAAAAAAACGGAGAATAGCGATGGTAAAACAAACAAGAGTATGGTTTATTACTGGTTGTTCTAGTGGTTTTGGTCAAGCCTTGGCAGAAACAGTACTGGAGAAGGGTGAAATAGTGGTGCTAACAGCACGAAACCCTCAAAAGCTAGAAGATTTGGCCACCAGCTTTCCAGAACAGACATTAGCATTGCAACTTGATGTGACAAAACCCGAACAAGTCAGAGAATCTGTCAAAAATGCGATCGCTCGCTTTGGCAGAATTGATATACTCGTCAACAATGCTGGATGTGAAGTTGCCGGCATCCTGGAAGAAGTCAGTGATGATGCCATCAGACGGCAATTTGAGACGAATTTTTTTGGTGTTATAGATATGCTGCGAGTTGTCATACCTTATATGCGTCAGCAGCGTAGTGGGCATATTCTCAATATCTCATCAGCAGCTTGCTTTATGTCTGGTGCAGGCGGGGGAATTTATATCAGCAGCAAGTTAGCTTTAGAAGGAATTTCTGGCTGTTTAGCTAACGAAGTTGCCCACTTGGGAATCAAAGTCACAATGGTTGAACCTGGTGCATTCAGCACCGACTTTTTCAACAAATCTCATGTCTTAGTTGAAACAAAAATCCCAGAATACCAACCCATTATTAAAGATATGAGCCAATGGATACAAGATGTCAAAGAGCAGAAAATTAAATTAATTGGTGATCCCAAAAAAGCGGCTCTAGCAATGATTAAAGCAGTTGATAGCGATGTCCCACCACTCAGATTAGCTTTGGGAAGCGATGCAGTAGAAACCATTGATGGTGCATTGCAATTTATTAAAGAAGGGTTGGACGCTTGGAAAGAAGTATCAACAAGTACCGATTTTGATGAGGTGGCAACAGATAAAATGCAAGTTGCTGCGGTTAATTAAAGGGTTTTTCCCAACAACACTAAAGAAGCATCAACCACCCTGCAAAAATTACGATTGAGAATGAGGATTATGACCAATAGACAAACATTCAACTCTTACATAACTTGTCCTAAACCTAATCCTCAAGCTCAATTTAGATTATTTTGCTTTCCTTATGCCGGTGGTAGCTCGTTAATTTTTCGGACATGGTATGCAAGCTTACCTGAAAATGTGGAAGTTTGCCCCATAGAACTTCCCGGACGAGGAAAGCAGATGAAATTACCTGCATTTACGCAAATGGAAACTTTGGTAAAGGCGATCGCACCCATCTTACTACCATATTTAGACAAACCATTTGCTTTTTTCGGTCATAGTATGGGTGCATTAATCAGTGCCGCACTAGCTTATCATCTTCGTCAAGAGTATGACAAACAACCATCGCACCTATTTGTTTCTGCTAGTCGCGCTCCCCAAATTCCACTATCAAAGCCACCAATCCACACCCTACCAGAACATGAATTTAAACAAAAACTGCGTCGTCTGAATGGTACCCCTGCTTCAGTATTAGAAAATGACGAATTAATGCAGTTATTAATCCCTATATTACGGGCAGATTTGACACTTTCCGAAACTTATCTTTACACCCAACAGTCCCAAGAAACACCGCTAGAATGCCCAATTACCGCCTTTGGGGGATTAGAAGACCAAGAAGTGAGTATTCAAGAACTAGAAGCGTGGCGATCGCTCACCAAAAATTCCTTCCAACTAGAAATATTTCCTGGAGACCACTTTTTTATACACTCATCTCCATCACTCTTACTCGCAAATCTAACCGCATACTTCAAAGCCTCTGATTTAAGTTTACCAATAACAATAAATCGACTTTAAATCAGAGTAATATAAAAAGTCTATCTATAAAAACAGCACTACAAAACTATAGTAATCAGCAATAACTGATCAACATTTCTTTACCTTGTCTCAGTTATTCACATATCAGACTAATATATAAAAATTCATATCGGGGGCATCCCACTTTTTTATATGTCATTGCGAGGAACGAAGCAATCGCAAAAACTGACTATCCTGAACGATTTTAAATACTGATTTATGAGTCCTCAATCCTTACTCAAAAACTCATTTTCTATTTCCCAGTAACCCAATAATTGTAATGTCAAATTTAATGTCAGAACAACCAACTAACACCAGTCTGCGGAACTTTCTCATCATTTGGCTAGGTCAACTAGTTTCGGGGATTGGTAGCCAAATGACCGGCATTGCTTTAGAAATTTGGGCATGGGAAACCACCGGACAAGCAACTACTCTCGCCCTCGTAGGCTTTTTCAGCTTACTTCCTAGCATTATTATTACTCCCATTAGCGGTGTAATTGTAGACCGTTATAACCGGAAATTATTAATGATGTTTGGTGATACTGTTGCTGTTCTTGCAACTATTACCCTTCTATTTTTATATATCAACAATTCCTTACAAATTTGGCATCTTTATGTGGCAGCTGCTTTTGTAGGGACTTTTAGCCAATTTCAATATCTGGCTTACTCTGCATCAGTATCATTAATGATACCTAAACAACACTATACTCGTGCCAGCAGTCTTGAGTTTTTATCTCATCACAGTGCCATTATTATTGCACCTGCTTTAGCAGGATATTTTTATAAAGTAATTGGTTTATTTGGCATTTGGCTAATTGATATTTCTACTTTTATTGTTGCCATTTCCAGCATTTTGTTTATACCTATTCTCCAGCCTGCCCAAACAGCAGAAAAACAAGAAGATTTTTGGCAAAATTTAGGGTATGGTGTGCGTTACCTAACTACTCACAAAAGCCTTCTATTACTATTAATAACTAACTTATTATTTTTCTTTGCCCATGACCTGGGAGGTTCACTTTACATCCCCATGATTCTCGCCCGCACAGGTAATGATACTTTAGTGCTGGGTAACTTAATCACAGCCGCAGGATTTGGTGGTGTGTTGGGAGCCTTAATTGTGAATAAGTGGGGAGGTTTCAAAGACAAAATTAGAGGTATTTTACTGGGAATGATGGGTGTTGGTTTAACAAAAATAGTATTTGGTTTAGGTCGAACTTTATGGGTGTGGATTCCTCCACAATTTTTGTGTTCTTTAAGTTTTACAGCCGGTGGAAGCGCCGATAACGCAATCTGGTTATCTAAGGTAGCTCCTAATGTGCAAGGAAGGGTTTTTGCTGCACGCTCTTTGCTTTTACAATTAGCTTCAGCTGTTGCCGTTTTAGTTGCTGGCCCCTTAGCAGATAAAGTGTTTATCCCCGCTTTTACTCAGGAAAGTAGCATAGCGGTTATTTTTGCAGGAATATTCGGTGCTGGTACGGCTGGGGGACTGGCGATGTTATACGTAATTTGCGCTGTGTGTATGTTTTTGGTAGGGTTAGCTGGATTGAGTGTGCCACTGCTCCGAAATTTGGAAAAGATTCTACCCGACTATGAAGAAAAAGTGTCTGCTGAATGAGGATTGTATAGCAATCCTAAATGATTTATAAACATTCCTCTCCCTTGTCTACCCCCTCCTCCTTGTCTCCCTTGTCTCCCTTGTTTTTGTTATTCACACACCAACTAAGGCTGCTATAGTGGCTCAATATATCGCACTGAGTCAGAAATAATTGTGTGTTAGCCTGCAAACGCAGGCTTTGTTTGTATAGCCCCACCAGACTGTCAGTTTGAGGGGTTTATTTTTACCTCTGGTTAGTGAGTGTAGCCTAACGGTTGGCGAGCGTAGTCGAACCACTATCTTCTGTCCTACCATTAATTTCTAAAGATTTCTTGATTTGTTTCAATTGCTTCCAAAGTTGGTGAATTTGTTTGTAAGCTTCTTCAGCAGAAATTTTTCCTCCTGTTTGTAGACTACAAATATAGTTAACTCGTTGAGAAAAATCTTGTAGATGTGCATTGAACGTTATATTCTCTGCTTTTAATTGTCCATGATATGGATTACGAGGATAGAGAAAGTCACATAATTCAGCTAAAAAATCAGAGTTAGTATTCATCAGAGTTAATTAAAAATAGGTTAAATACGCAGTTTCCCAAGTTCTAGCCATACAAAATTAATTTGCTGATCAGCCGTTTTTATCTAATTTCCAAATGCGCCCTGACTGACAAGCATTACAAGCAGCCGTTTTTGGCTCAAAATCAAGACAGCTAATCGCCTGTTCAGAGCAGGCTTTTTTTGGGTGTACTGTACATTTAAGCCGATAGTCATTCGTGAAAAACTCGCACTTATGGCAAGGAATTTGATGTAATCTCCACAAAAAAATAATTCCTTTTTCGAGAGTTGTCCAAACACTCCAAAATAATAAAACCATGATTGTCCAGGCTGATAAGGCACATAAGATGATAGCCATCGCTATTTATTACTCCAAAAAAGTTTTAAGAAATTGCCTACAGTTCAAAAATTCAACCGTAGGCAAAGGAAGGAACATGAGAATAGCTAATGTTGAGGAAAGAGGAAAATAGAAATAATTAAGAAATGCTACGCGCTCTCCAACTGTGCCAAACATAGCCCACAAAGGCTAAGACTCCGAGAATTAATTGGGTAGCTGTTGCAACAAAATGTTCGGAGCCGTAAAACTCTGTGGGGAAAACTGTAGTGTTGTATCCCACAAAACTAGCAGAAATCCAAGCCATTAAAGCTAAACCAAGCAAACTGTAAGCTAGAATTTCTTCCCCGTTTTTGATTGGTAAAAATTTTCTGACCCAAGCAAATGGCTGTAGGAGAATATGCCAGATACCACCCAGAATTAAAATTCCGCCAACCCAGATATGACCGCCAATGACATCTTCGAGGTTATCAACGCTGGCGATTCCTAAAGGATGCCAAACATGATCTTTTAACCCTACTAAATAACTAAAAATTACGATGGGGTTGAGAGTCGGGCTAGTAACTAGGCGGACATCACCTAAATGAGTATCATAAATACCACCAACAAACATGGATTTGATAACAAGTAAGAATGCTCCTAAACCTAAAATAATTAAATGATGTCCTAAAATTAAACCTAACTGTTTAGGGTCATTCCATTCATAGTGAAATCTTGCAGTTCTGCCACCGTTGTTGTGTAAAATTGCTGGGGCGCGAAATACATGAAATAGTCCACCTGCACCCAAAACCGCAGATGCAATTAAATGCAATACACCAATTACAAAATAAGGATAGGTATCAACTACTTTACCCCCAGCACCCACTCCCCAACCTAAAGTTGCTAGATGTGGTAATAAAGTCAAACCTTGTTCATACATAGGAATATCAGGAACAAAGCGCAGAACTTCTGAGATAGTAGTTGTACCAGCCCAAAACATAATTAATCCTGCATGAGCCAGATGAGCGCCTAATAATTGACCAGATAAATCGGTTAAACGCGCATTACCAATTAACCAAGTTAATTTTGTATTGGTTACAAAGGTTTTATCAGTAGAAATTACCACTGTTATCTGTCCTCTCTAGAAAGGTGCTGAGTTTGTCTAGACTCAGCACGTTAAACTGATCCTTATCACTCAGAGATCGATGTCAGAAATTGACAACTGACGACTGATTATTCAACACTGCTAATGGCGTTCAATGATTTTTCAACTTCTTTAAAGTCAACACCAATAGCTCGTAGGGCGTGCCACAAATGACCTTGTAAGAAAAAGAAAGCTAAGAAGAAGTGGGCGTTAGCTAACCATGCTCTGGAACTAAAATCACCATTGGCTAACTTAACAGTATCGGCAAAATAAGGAGTTACACCTAGTTTCAGTTCTAGGGGCGCACCATAAAACTCTACAGGATAAGCTAAGGTGTTGACAGCACAGAAGTAAGCAGCAACAAATCCAGCTAAGGCAATACCACCTAAAGAGTAAGAAAGAATTGCTTCTCCAGAAAAGATTAAGAGCTTTTTCGCCCAAGGTAAAGGTTCTTGAATAATGTGCCAGATCCCGCCACCAATGAGGATTAAACCTACATAGATATGACCACCAACTAAGTCTTCTAGGTTATTAACATCTACAAAATGGGTTTGATAGCCATAGATAACTAACGGGTTGAGGGTAGGGTTAGTCACTACTCTGACAGCATGAGTTACGGAGTCGTATAGCCCGCCCCAGAACATAGCTTTGCCAACTAGTAACAAAGCTGCTGCACCCAAAAATAGGAGATGATGACCTAAAATCAACCCTAGTTGTTTGGGATCATTCCATTCAAAGTGAAATTTACGTGCAGCACCAGTTGTATTTTTTAAGTTGCGTGGTGCTTTGAAGGTATGAAATAGCGCACCTGCTCCCAGAACGGCGGACGAGATTAAATGCAAGGCTCCAATGAGGAAATAAGAGTAGGTATCGACTATCTGACCACCTGCACCAATACCAATACCCAAAGTAGCTAAATGGGGAAGCAGGATGAGTCCTTGTTCTCCCATCGGAATTTCAGGCTTGTAACGAGAAATTTCAAACCATGTAAATGCCCCTGCCCAAAACATCGAAAGTGCGGCTTGGGCTACGTGTGCGCCGATAAATAAGCCAGAGAGATTGGCAAAGCGGGCATTACCAACCCACCAACCATATTTGACGTTGGGATTATCGTATGTCTGCATTGGTTTCTAATCTATGAGTTGTTGCCAAAAATACTCAAGTAGTGACTAATTAACTTCAAAGTTCAACAGTTGACACAATAACTGGCACAACAAGGCAAAAGTCAAAGGGCAAAAGGAAAAAGAAGGAATATTGATACCACAAGCCTTTGAGCAATTTCTTATTGTCTGTTTATTTACGCCAACCTGTACTAGAGAGAATTTTAAGCTTGAAGTTAATAGTTGGTTTGTTGCTTACAAATCTAATTTATTGAAAATTATTCTTAATAGCAAGATGTATTACAAAACTTAACAATTAAAAATTAGGAGTAATTAAACAGCAAAAAACAGACGACAAGAGTTGATTTTGTCGCTGTCTAAATGTTAGATAAAAATTAACTAGGGAAGTATTTATGACCCTAGAGTATGTATGGAAGTTCTATTTGGGAAATAGAGGAAGGAGACAAGGGAGAGAAGTTTGTTTGAGAAAGTTTGGAGAATAAATAAAGTGTCTGTGGTTAATTTTTCAAAGTGCTAGAAAATAGTTGATTTTTAGCTATGACTGGTGAATGATATGGTTGCCAAAAGCGTAATATGGCTTGACCAACTGGCTGGGGGTAGAAGTAATGAAAAAAATGATATCCTTGGGAATACTCCCAAAAATCATCTTCTGGTTTAAACATTTTTATCCATTTTTCTAATGTTGGAGAATTGACAATCGGATCATTCTGACTCCCACAAACCATCATTGGCATAGAAACTCCACCTTTAGGTAATTCAATTAACTTAAATAGAGAGTGGGATAAAGGTGTTTGTTCCAAGTCTCGCTTTAATACAGCAATTAATTTTTTGGTAGTGTTATGTGGTTGTTCACCAAATAGATGACGAACGGTATTTGCTAATATCTGGTCACGACTGAGAGGAAATAATTGTCTTTGCAGGTAATAGTGGACATGCCAAGTATGTGCGGGTTGAGAGGGGACAGATAAAAGCACAAGCGATCGCACTTTTTCGGGATATAGCCGCGCATAAGTCAGAGCGATCGCACCACCCGCACCATGACCTGCTAAATTTATTGGGTAAGCACATTCTGATAAAAACTCATCCAATAAATCTACAGCCTCATCTATAGAACTGCCTTCATCTTTACCGGAACGATATTCCCACTGAGCTACATTTACATATTGCGATATGTATTGTAATAAGGGTTTATCAAAACGCTGTAATACAGGACTAGAACTAATCCAGGCTACATCAATATCATCATACATAAAAACTCTATAACCTCAAAGATTTATGACATTTAATCATCAGGCATATAAATTGTTAGAATCAGAACTTACGCACCAAATTTGTCTATATTTGTGCATAAGTTCTGTCCTAAATTAGGATACTCAAACTATAAACCAAACTCTCTTTTTAACTGAGATACCCAATCTTTTATCCGCTTATCGGTTAAATCAGCTTGATTATCCTCATCAATTGCTAACCCGACGAATTTGCCATTTTTTAATGCTTTAGAATCGTTAAAGTCATAACCATCAGTTGACCAATAGCCGACAGTTTTTCCCCCGCGTTGGGAAATCTTTTCTTCTAAAATTCCCATTGCATCCTGAAAATTATCAGCATAGCCAATCTGATCACCAGTACCAAAATAGGCAACTACTTTACCACTAAAATTTATGTCGTCCAGTTCAGGGAAAAAGCCTTCCCAATCACTTTGTAATTCACCCACATTCCATGTAGGACAACCAATAATCAGATATTGATACTCGTCAAAATCAGCAGTATCCGCTTGAGAAATGTCGTGTAGTTCCACCACACCATTACCAAATTCATCCCGAATGATTTCTGCTACAGATTCAGTCTTACCTGTTTGAGTACCGTAGAATAAGCCAATTTTTTGCGACATCTTCAACCCCGATATTGAGAAAATTTACTATTGATAATCAACAAATATCTAGCTCTTGGCGATGATATTTGCAGCAAAATAAACTATGTCTGTTGTTCTTAACAGACAAAACGCAGTTCTGCATCTTATTAGCTAAAGCTTCTGGGCTTTGGATGCAATATCTGATGTTAGCTATATAATTGCAGAGCTTATTGAATATACATCTCAATAAGCTTTGAGCATATCTTATCAGATTTATTGAGATACTTTGTCAGTAGAACTAAAAAAAATTTTGTAAAAATGCAATATGAATAAGACTGATGTGTATAAAGATGGTTTGTGGAGAATGGGTGTAAGAGTATCAGGATGTAGGAGTGTATGTATCTAAAACCCTTTCACCCCTAAACCCAATCGCCGCAGATCATCTTGGTGCGTAAGTCTTACATCAGAAAACTGTACGCGCTTCTAAGTGGGCTGTAATTTCTTTGCGGGTGCGCCAAACAGGACGCAATTCTTGACGAGCAAATAATGGTAGTTGATCGCCAACATGGGGTGAATTTGGTTGTGTAGCATTACCATAACTAGTAAGAGCTTTGGCTTTCACTGGCTGGGAAAACTCTACAGCCGCAACAAAAGAATCACCATTAAATGCTTGAAAGCGTCCATTATCCGCCGGGGCAAAATAGACGGTGCGGAAGATACCTTTTGTGCCATCGCCACCATTAGCAGGTAGGTCTAAATTGCCATACCGCAATCTAAAAACCTCGCCCCAAGGTATGTCCAGAGTTCCATAGGTCTGTTCTATTTTTGTGGCTGCATCTACTAAGGCTTTGACTGCACTTTCAGAATCAGCTAAACCATCTGGTGTGCTGAGGGGAGCTTTTTCATTCCAAGGAGTACTAAATACTGTATTCAAATCGAGATTATCTACCCAAGCGTTAAATAGTACAGCACCTCGACTATTGGCATTCGCCTGACGATCCCATTTTGTTAGTACTTCCGCAGCGCGACGTGCTATTTGATTTTCTTGTTTTTGGGCAGCAGGAATCAAATCATCGAGGATGCGGTCTGCTAGTTCCATTCGCGTCGAATGTTTGTAGGTAATCATTTCCTCAAAAGAAATACTCTCATCCTCCGCTAACATTTTGGCAGAACGTTGGGCGCGGAAATCCATTGGCCATTGTGGTGCCATATAAGGTGGATAATTTTCGGCTTTGATGGCGACAGGAAAGGTCGTAGTCCAAGGTGGGTCATTGGCATTTTGCAACCATCCACTAGGCGGGTCTATGACTCTGGGTAAGTCTCGATATGGGTGCGTTTTTGTCCAGAGAGTTTTTGAGGTATCACCAGGGATAACGTTTTGCCAGTATGCAAAGTCTCCTTGTTGACGTACAGGTACTAGACCGTTGAATAGGTGCATAATATGACCTTCACGGTCGGCATACATCACAGTAAACATGGGTATTTGCAAGCGTTGTAATGCTTTTTGAAATTGGGTGAGATTTTTGGCGCTTGCCATATCCCACCACTGTTCTAAAATGCCGGGACTGTTTTGACCGACAACACGCAACGCGAGGGTTTTTCCTTCTTTGGCGCTAACTACAGGCCCATGAACCGAACTTTTGACTGTGAAAATTTGCTCTTGAAAAGAGCCATCTTTTTGCTTGATTTTTAAGGGAAGGTTTGTTGTTTCAAAAGGGCGGATTTTGTTATCGAAAAGATAACCATCTTGTTGTAATTTCAGTTCGTAAGCATCCCAACCATCATGGGTGTTGACGGTATGAGTCCAACCTAAATTATCGTTGAAGGCGATCGCTAAAACAGGAACACCGACCAATGTTGCCCCATAGGCATCAATTCCAGGGGCAGTAATTTGGGCTTCATACCATAAAAATAAATCGCTCCAAGGCAGGTGGGGATTAGCTAATAGCATTGCTTTACCACTGGCTGACCGTTTTGGTGCGATCGCCCAACCATTAGAACCAGGGGCAGACTGTGTACGATGTATATTAGCTACCTGTCCTGGATCGACAACAAAAGTAAACAACATAACTCGCTGTAAATGTGCGAGTACATCTTGTGGTGTAACTGGTAGTACTACTTTGACTTCGTTGTCAATTAAATCGGGATACTTTTTAGCATAGTTATTAATGCCGTTGGCAAAAGCCTGGAGATAATTCCGAAATGCGGGACTTTGCGCTGTGTACCAAGCATCAGCACGTTTGGGTACACCCATTGTCAAAACCCATTGATCTGATTCGAGATAATCTTCTCCCCAATATTCTGCTGCTTTACCTCGCGCTTGTCCGTAGAGACGCAATAGTAAGTTTCCGTGACTTTGCATCTGCGCCCACCCAAAAGCCTGAAAAGCATTTTGAGGATTATTGCCATAAATATGCGGTACGCCGTAAGTATCCCAAAGAATTTCTGTGGGTTTGGCGAGAGAAGCAATACTTTGACTACTGAGAACCAAAGTCAAAACCAGACAGAGTAGAAAAGGTAAGAATCTACGTGATATTTTGTGCCACTGCATCAGGGACAGTGTTTTTTTTTAACAAAAGAGAACATTAGAGTTTGATTGTGCGTTGGTTCGCCAAACTAATTGAGACTATTTCTCAATTTCTCAATCACTTTAGTACCTTTCTGACAAATGATCAATATCTATTTAAAAATATTCTCAATAAAATTATTCCCCGGACTGGAAGTCTGGGGCTATACAAACGCCTGCCTGCCTAAGCTATCGGCAACGGCAAAGCTGAACTCAGGTTATATGGGTGCAGGAGTTGTAACTCACCTATACCCCTAAATATTTTGGTCTTTCTTACCCTCATCTGCTAACATTCGCAGTAATTTTCGCGCAACTAAAACACTAACTACCCCAGCACCAACTAATTCCACAGCTTGTACGACTGTTTTACCGATAGCGTGAGTGTCTAAATGGTGATGAAATATTTCTTCATCTAGCCATTCTGTCGTCGCTTTAAAGTCATGAATTGGGGTTGGTAATAGTGTTAAATAAGTACCTTGACGGATGAAATGTGCAGGTTCACCTGTAACTTCAAAAACATTAAATAGGTTTGCAGCAGCGTCATTAATTCCTAACTTTAATAGAGTACCTCGGATATTTACTCTAGCTGGTTTGGGGTCTTCTCCTAAAGCCAGTGCTTTCAAATTATGAGCAATATTTGCGCCTTGTTGATAAGCGACTTGTGCTGTGGGTGGTAGGGAACTATCAACAACTGCTGCACAATCACCACCTGCAAAGACTTCTGGAAAATCGAGCAATTGCATCGTGGGAGTAACTAAGGGACGGTGATGCGCATCACGATGTTCTTTGGGGATGGGTAAATCTTGAATTAGGGGATGGATTGAAGTACCAGCAGTCCAAACTGTAGTGTGTGTTGCTAGAGTTTTAATTTCATTATTAGTTTTATATTCAATTGCATAAGGATGAACAGCAGTAGCTTCTGCTTGTGTCAAAATTTCTATAGCTGTGCTACGTTTTTGTAATTCTTCTTCAGCAATTGGACGCAAAGGATCGTTAATATCTCCATCCAGGATGTTGTGACCATGATTGAGTAAAATTACCCGAATTTCTTGAGAATTACCACCTAAAGCTTGATACCAATGTGGCAGAAAATCGGCTAAAGTTGCAGCCATTTCCACACCAGAAGCACCACCACCAACTACAACTACTGTTAATAGTTTGCGGCGTTGTTCTATATCTTGTGTTTGGATTGCTGTTTGTAAACAATCACGTAGATGTTTATCAAGTGCGATCGCATCTGCTTGTGTCCAAAACGGAAAGGCATTTTCTTTAGCACCTGTAACTTGATGATAGCCAGTTACACTACCCAAAGCTAATACTAAGTTACTGTATTTGTAAGAGTTACCCGAAGCTGATTTGACTTCTCGTTGATGCAAATCTATTGACTGTACTGTATCTTGAACAAAGATAACTCCGCTTCCTTTTAGTAATTCCGAAAAACGCGGTACTACTTGAATAGAATCCAGCTCGCCATCAAAATATTCATACAGTAGTGGCTTAAAGCAAAATCGCTCATTGCTATCAATTAAAATTACAGAACGCGGATAATGTTCGTGTGCTAAATGTAAGGCAGTAAATAATCCAGTAAAACCACCACCGATAATAATAGTTTGATAAACACTGCTATTCATAAAAATTAGAATTTCTACAAATTGTTTTCATCGAGAGACATAGAAGAGCTAAAATTTATGCTCTTGACTATTGACCAATCAAATAAATAAAAAGAAAGCTATCAATACTGCACTCAAAGCAATGGCAAACATAATAGCGTATTCCACTCGGCGGCTAAAAAATCCGACAGCCGCAACGAGAGCGATCGCTAGTCCTATAATGCCCACATATTGACCTTTCTGTAAATTTTTGGCTATCAGTGGGTCTTGGTTTGTCCCAGGTGGTGGAGTTTCTTTAATTGCTCTTGGTGGTGGTAATTCTTGTGCTAATAACTTCATAAATTTTCTCCTAATATTAATTTTAAATATAGTCCTCAATAAATATTTGAGGAAAAATCAAACTTTAAAAACTATCTTAGGGATGATTATTTATAAAAATTTTGAAGCAAGTGAGGTACACCATAAGTATTAAGTAATGATTAATAAGTAATGAGTAATTTTATTACTTATTCCTTTTTTCAACCAGTTGCTGTACCTCATAAACATCGAATCTATCGACTCATTTATCTGCATCCATCCGCGTGCATCTGCGGTTAGTTATTCCTGCCTAATATCTCACCAGAGTAATTAATAAGACTTACGCAAACTCTACGATTTCTTGGCGTTCTTGGCGACTTGGCGGTACCCTGCGGGAAGCCGCTTCGCGTCTACGATAAATTAAGCTTTTGGGCAATTTTTGCGTAAGTCCTGATTAAATGCTAATTCCTGAGTTAGAAGCGATGTTTATCTTTTCGTTGTTTGACAAACTTCTAGGCGTGAGAACAGATTAACGCATAATTGCCACCAATTAGCTGTGGCGATCGCACTATGCCATTCCCAAACGCCTAAGACTTTGACGCGCCAAACCGACTCAAAAAAGCCAAAAAACGGCAAATGTCCCATCGGTGCATCTTCCGACCAAGTGAGGTTATCATAACTCAGCCAAGCATCTTTCAACCGCCAGCCAACTCGGTTAGCAAAATCAATGCAAGTTTCCGACGCTGCAACTTTGGCACTACCCAGCATTAAAGATAACACCGGGTCTGATGCAGAACTCGCAATGCTTTGGTAAATGCGTTGCTGGACACTGAAACCGAAGTTTCCGTGACTGTATTTTACCCACAAGCGATCGATAGTCAGTAAATCAACACAAGGTAAGTTTTCTAAACTCGGTAAATCAAGGTGGCGTTGTTGTTCCCTTTCCACCATTTTTAATATCAGATTTGTGGTTTCTGCATCCGCCTCTAACCATCTACCAGCTTGTAATAAATCTCGCAATTGAGAGTAATCTATGCCTAAAGATGAACTTAAATCATCATCTTCTGTTGGTTGAGTAGAACTTTCAGTGAAAAATGAATGCTTCTCTGGGAAAACTTCAATAATTCCTTGGGAACCAGATAACCAAAAGTATAATTTAACTTCAGTGGATGCCAAATTTATTTGTAATTGGGTAATTAAACTAGCGGCTGTGAGTCCAGAAGCTTGCTTATCTTGACTGAAGATATCTAATAAAGTCTTAGCAAAAGTTTCACTCGCATTATCTGATGCGGCACAAGCTATTAAACATTGTCCGGCATCTGTACCTAGTTGTAGTTCTTCTACCCAATCACGAATATTATTATCTGGAACCGGACAATCTAAAATAATAATTTGTTGTGACTTACACAGGCGTAATTGTTTGCGTAACCAAGCACGATTAATTACTGTATCATCAGCCAATACCAATACTGCTTCACCTGTGGGTGTTTCTTGAATTTGTCCGCGTAAATATAAAAATATGGTGGAAATTTCTTGGATTTGGTATTCTTTGGGAGATTCAGAGAAAGATTCTGAGAGTAAGCATTTTTGAATGGCTTTGCGGACATCTGACTTTATACTATTGCTACGCCCGTTCCAATAATTAATTTCAAAATTCCCCGAATTGCTGAGTGTTTTGATGAAAGCCGAAGCACTTTTTATCTGAGAAAATCCATCAATAATTAAACCTTGGCGGGGATGACGTGTGACACCTTTTTGATTTGGTTTTAGCCCTAAAATTACCTCACCTACACCTTCAACAATTCGCTTTGGTGTTTGCAAAGTATATTCCGAATGAATTTGATTTTCGCCTCTACCTTTTTTGAGTTGATTAATAACTCGCAATTGTTGATTAGCTTTATCTATATATGCCAGTGTTTGGTGATAAACATAGCGGTACAATCCATCAGATTCAATAATTCCTTGAGCATCTGCGGCTTCTCCTCGCAATCCGCGAATTAAATAGTAAGTAAAAACCCCGTGACCTAATTGGGGAAATTCCCAAGATTGTTGACCGCGATCGCAAGATAATAAAGCATAAAATCCCTTTCTCTTTGCTGCCCGTTGGCGGAGAATTTCTACTAATTCTTGTGTAGAATCCAGTAAAGGATTTTTTTCGCCCCTCGCCCCCACAAAAGTCAAATCACCACTATGACAAGCATCTAACCAGACTAACTGTTGTTGGGCAGCACTATTTTCTAATATTTGCAATAATTCTTGTAATTGCAAGCCAGTATTAATTAAATTATCTTGTTGAGTATCTTGCAAACACAAAACCACCTGTTTATCAGATGGTTCTAACATTCCATGACCAGAAAAATAAACTAATACCGTATCTATAGCTTGAGCCGCCGCCGCAATTTCTTTTAAACTATTGCGGACATTTTCTAATAAAGGTAAATGCTCACTATGATCACAATAAACTCGCAATTCTTTTTGAGGAAATCCAGCCGTTGCTGTACTCAAAGCTGCACTTAAACCTTGGCAATCTTGTGCAGAATAACGTAAACAAGGTATGCGCTCATCTTGATATTGATTAACTCCAACTAACAACAGCCACAGTTTTGCTGCACCAGTTTCTAGGTTGCGCGTAGAGTTACTAGTCCGAACACTTACTGGACACATCTATGAGAAGTTCCTCAACAAGAAAGCTAAGTGCATTGTATCTAGAGAAACCTATCTTAACGTATAACTCATATCCCGCAAGCCACTCAAGTTACTGGTTGAGAGCAAAATTCATCTGAAGATGGCTCAATATACCCGAAATTTTTGAGTCTACTTGAGTAGAGTTCAGCTATTAGCCTTGAACTTGAGTTCAAAGCGAGTAAACACAAAAGTAAATACCTGCTTGCCTTAGCTTGCAATTGTCGGCTATTTGTGTGAGTATGCTATAAAACTACGGTTAATTGCTCGACTTGACGTATTATCAAATCAAATATAGCTTGAATGTGCCTATGTTAATCAAGTATCTATCAAATAGATTGATGAAGATGTTCAGCAGTGTACTGCAAAATTATGAACTATTGAGAATTAACACATTTGCTTTATTCTTTGCTGGCGGGTTGACGTTGGCTTTGGTGATGTCTGCGTGTTCTGCCAACAACGCGAGTAACTCCACCGCAACACCAACAGCTAATTCCAGTCCAACCAATCAAGGTGTAGTCATTCGTATTGGCTATCAAAAAGCTGCAACTATTCTCAGCGCGATGAAAGCCCAACAAGATTTAGAAAAGGCTTTTGCAGCGACTGGTGCTTCCGTAACATGGTCAGAATTTCCTTCTGGCCCCCCAATGTTAGAAGCGATGAACGCTGGAAGTATTGATTTTGGCTACACAGGTGAATCACCACCAATCTTTGCCCAAGCCGCAGGTAATCCCTTAGTATATGTTGCTTACGATCCTTGGAGTCCCAAAGCCGAAGCAATTATTGTGCCAAAAAATTCCCCTATTCAAAGCGTTGCAGACTTAAAAGGTAAACGAGTTGCGTTTGCAAAAGGTTCTAATACTAACTATTTATTAGTCAAAGCTTTAGAAAAAGGCGGAGTAAATTACAACGATATCAAACCTGCTTTTCTGCAACCGCCTGATGCGCGTGCAGCATTCGAGGGTAATAATGTTGATGCTTGGGCGATTTGGGACCCTTATTTAGCGGCGGCGCAAGCTGCTACAGGCGCACGCACCTTAACTGATGCAACTGGTTTAGCACCAAATCGCGGTTATTATTTAGCGGCGAAATCTTTTGTAGACAAGAACCCTGATGCTTTAAAAACAGTATTGGAAGAAGTCAAAAAAAGAAGTGACTGGGCAAAAAATAATCCTACAGAAGTTGCCAAATTTCTTTCACCAGCCTTGGGAATTGATGCTGGAGTTTTAGAAGTGGCAGAAAAACGCCGAGACTATGACGTATTACCGCTAACAGACGAAGTAATTCGCGCACAGCAGGAAATTGCCGATACTTTTTACAAAATCAAGCTGATACCGAAATCTGTCAATGTGAGCGAAATTGTTTGGAAGGCTAGAGGCTAGTACAACAAGGCAAAAGGCAAAAGAAAAAATCACGATACCACAAGCTTTTTAGCAATTACAGCCTGTCACTGAGCTTACTTGTACTGAGCGCAGCCGAAGTAGTCGAAGTGTGGTCTGTTTACTTACGCCAACCTGTACTAGTAATTGTAATTTCCACTCCCCATTCCCCACTCCTACTTATGGATATCAATACTCAACGCATAAAAACTGATGTACTCGTCATTGGTGGCGGTACTGCTGGCACAATGGCAGGTATTAAAGCCAAGCAGGCAAATCCAGATGCAGAGGTGCTGATATTAGAAAAGGCTAACATCCGGCGGAGTGGTGCGATCGCAATGGGGATGGATGGAGTCAACACCGCAGTCATCCCCGGACACTCCACACCAGAACAATACGTCCGGGAAATCACCCTCGCCAACGATGGCATTCTCAACCAAAAAGCTGTCTATCAAACCGGTAAATTAGGTCACGAAGTCATCCAAGAATTAGAAAGTTGGGGTGTAAAGTTTCAAAAAGATGCCCAAGGTAACTATGACTTAAAACAAGTGCATCGTGTGGGTAAATACGTCTTACCTATGCCAGAAGGTAAAGACTTAAAAACCATTCTCACCCGCCAAGTCAAGCGCCACAAAGTCAAAGTTACGAACCGAGTGATGGCTACCCGTGTCTTAGTCAAAGACGGACGCGCTATTGGTGCGGTAGGATTTGATGTGAGAAACGGCGACTATATAATCATTCAAGCCAAAGCCGTCATCCTCTGTACAGGTGCTTGTGGCAGACTAGGCTTACCCGCTTCCGGATATCTCTACGGCACTTATGAAAATCCTACCAATGCTGGCGATGGCTATTCAATGGCTTATCACGCAGGCGCAGAACTCAGTAACATTGAATGCTTTCAAATTAACCCCTTAATTAAAGATTACAACGGCCCTGCCTGCGCCTATGTCGCCGGGCCTTTTGGCGCACATACAGCCAACGCCGAAGGAAATCGCTTCATTAGTTGCGACTATTGGAGTGGGCAAATGATGTTGGAAATTTGGAAAGAATTAAACTCAGGAAAAGGGCCAGTCCAACTCAAAATGACCCATCTTGATGAAGATACAATTGCTGAAATTGAATCCATACTTTGGGCGAATGAAAGACCAAGTAGAGAACGCTTTCATCAAGGTAGAAATGAAGATTACCGCACCCACGGCGTAGAAATGCACATTTCCGAAATCGGCTTATGTAGCGGTCATAGTGCTTCTGGTGTGTGGGTAAACGAAAATGCCCAAACTACAGTCCCAGGTTTATATGCAGCCGGAGACATGGCCAGCGTTCCCCATAATTATATGATTGGCGCTTTTGTCTTCGGTCGCATAGCTGGAACTCATGCCATTGAATATATCCAAGATTTAGATTTTGTCGAACCAGATGCCGAGTTTTTAGAAACAGAAAAAGCCAGAATTTATGCCCCATTAACTCGACCCAATGGTGTACCTCATACCCAGGTAGAATATAAACTCAGACGCTTAGTTAATGATTATCTCCAACCACCCAAATCAGGCAACAAAATCGAAATTGGTTTAAAACAGTTTATTCAATATCAACAAACCTTAGATTTAATGGGTGCGCGTGACCCCCATGAATTAATGCGTTCTCTGGAAGTGCATTTTATTCGAGACTGTGCAGAAATGGCAGCCAGAGCATCATTATATCGCCAAGAAACTCGTTGGGGTCTATATCATTACCGCTTAGATTATCCAGAAAAAAATGATGATGAATGGTTCTGTCATGTCAATTTAAAGAAAGATGAATCAGGACAAATGGTATTGTTCAAGCGTCCTGTAGATCCTTACATTGTCGAAGTAGACACAACCAAAGAACTATACAATGTAACTATGAAGTAAGGTATTCAAAATGAACCCGCAACCAGTCTGTACAGTTCTTGAATCTGACGATCGCACTTACGTTCGTCTTACTCTACACGATGAATAAATCCAGTATACTCAATTAATTATTAATATGTTATTTCCAAAAATATAACTTGCAATTTAACTAAAAATGACAGATTTATCACAAATTAGAATATGCTTTCTTGGTGAGTCATTTGTTAACGGTACTGGCGACCCAGAGTATCTAGGTTGGACAGGCAGAGTATGTGTTTATGCTAATAAAAATGGCTATGATATTACCTACTATAATTTAGGAGTGAGACGAGAAACCAGTACAGAGTTAAGACAGCGTTGGTTAAGAGAAACCGTTTATCGTTTACCAAAAGAATATGATGGTAGAGTTGTATTTTCGTTTGGCGTAAATGATACAACTATTGAAAATGGTAAAACTCGTGTCGAACTTTCAGAATCAATTGAGAACGCCCGGATTATCTTAAGTGAAGCAAAGAAGTTATATCCTGTTTTAATGATTAGTCCTCCACCATGTGCAGATAATCAGCAGGATGAAAGAAATCAACGAATAGCAAATTTATCTCAGGAATTTTCTTTAATATGTCATGAACTGAATATACCTTACCTTGATGTTTTTACTCCTTTAAAACAGTCCAATATTTGGGTAGAGGAGGCAAAATCGTATGATGGCGCACATCCCAGAACCGCAGGATATACAGAGTTTGCCAATCTTGTGCAGAATTGGAGTGGCTGGTTAAATTGGTTTCCTCATCTTTTGGTCAAATAATAAGTAGTAATAAATGTCTTATAAAGCCATAATTTTCGACCTCGATAATACACTATTAAATTTTGAACTATGTGAACGTCAAGCTATCCTTGGTGCGTTATCAGATTGTGCAGTATCTTTAGATATATATGAAATAACTGAAGCTAATTTTTTAGAAGTATTTGAGACTTATAACTCTCAGTATTGGAGAAAGAGAGATGTTTTATCACCTATCGAAATAACAGAATTGTCTTATCAAAGTACACTTGCTCAATTAAATATAAAAACAGATAAAACTAATCACCTCAGTCAAAGCTTTTGGCATATTTTTAATCATTCAGCCGTAACAGAATATGGTGTATATGAACTTTTAACCGTCCTGGAACGCAATTATCGGTTAGCTGTCATTACCAACGGTTTTGTATCAGCACAAGTACCAAGGATGCAGGCTGCGGGAATTGATCACTTTTTTGAGGAGGTGGTAGTTTCGGAAGCAATTGGTTTTGCTAAACCATCTCCTGAAATATTTCATCATGCCTTATTGAAATTAGATTTAACACCCGCACAAGTTCTTTACGTTGGAGACTCTCTTAATCATGACTATGCAGGAGCAAGACAAGTCAATATTGATTTTTGTTACTACAACAGAAAAAATCAAGCCTTACCACAGGAAGTTAAACCAAAATTTATCGTCAATCAACTTTTAAATTTACTAGAGGTTGTTTGAAAAGTGGTTGGTTGTGATTATTAGCACTTCTTGATCCCCCTAAATCCCCCTTAAAAAGGGGGGAAATACTTCAAAGTCCCCCTTTTTAAGGGGGATTTAGGGGGATCTAAAATGTTTTGCTACCAACAAGAAGACTTTTAAAACATCCTCCTAGAACTCGTTAAATAATGTTTAACCATTGAATATTTCAAAAAAATGCCTATTTATAATTCCATTGGTAAACAATATTCCCAAACTCGTGTTCCTGATAGTCGCATTGTCAATGCAATAATTAATCTACTCAATTTACCAAAGGGTAGCATTATCGCTGATATTGGTGCTGGTACTGGTGGTTATAGTGTAGCTTTGGCTAACCAAGGATTGTTTGTTTATGCTGTTGAACCTTCTATCGTGATGCGACAGCAAGCAGTTGTACATCCTCAAGTTGAGTGGTTTACTGGCTATGCAGAAAATTTAGCTTTACCAGATAAATCTGTGGATGGCGTTATCAGTATTTTAGCGATACATCACTTTTCGCATCTCGAAAAATCTTTCCAAGAAATGCAAAGAATTATTAGAGATGGAACAATCATTTTACTAACTTTTGATATTAGACTCGCGCAAAGAATTTGGCTCTATGATTATTTTCCTTTTTTATGGGAAGATGCTTTACGATTTTTAACCCTTGACGAACAAATTAATTTACTTCAGAAGAATACTAAAAGGCGCGTTGAAGCCATACCATTTTTATTACCACACGACTTATCTGATTTATTCGCCGCCGCAGCCTGGAGACGACCAGAATTATATCTGAAAGCCGAAGTACGTGCAGGTATATCATCTTTTGCGTTAGCTAATCAAGATTTAGTAGAAAAAGGATTAGAGTTACTTACAGCCGATTTAAATAGTGGAGAATGGATAAAAAAATATGGTGAAATTCATAATCTGCAAGAGATTGATATAGGCTATCGCTTTATTTATACAACAGTCGATAAATCATGATGGGTAATAATTATGGTAAATAAAGTTGCTTTGGTTAAAGAAGTTACAATTAAACAAGCTAATATTAAACATGCAGAAAGAATTACTATCCTTGGGGAACAACTAGGATATTCTCTCACAATTCAACAGGTGGAGCAACGTCTGAATAAATTTCAAAACAATGCAGAACATATTGTTTATGTTGCAACTTTAGCAAATGAATATGTAATTGGTTGGGCGCACGCTCATATTTGTGATTTACTCATTATGCCAAAGCAAGCAATTCTTTTAGGTTTAGTGGTAGATAAAGATTATCGTCATCACGGAATTGGACGTTATTTAATGCAGTATATTGAACAATGGGCTGTCTTAAAAGAATGTGATGGAGTAATTTTACGTTCTAATATTAAACGCAAGGAAGCACATTTATTTTATGAAAAAATTGGTTATACAAATATAAAACAGTCATTAGCTTTTTATAAGCCATTAGTTTAATGTCTAAATTACAAAGTTGGGGAATGATGTTATGGCTTTAGTTAATCAAAGAGTAGATGTACCTGTTATTGTTGATGAATCGAAATGTTTGGAAAAATGTACGGCTTGTATTGAGGTTTGTCCTTTAGATGTGTTGGCTAAGAATCCAGAGACTGGGAAAGCATATATGAAATATGACGAATGTTGGTTTTGTCTACCTTGTGAAAAGGAATGTCCTACTAATGCTATTACGGTGCAGATTCCTTTTTTGTTGCGGTAATTATGCCGTTAGAGTAATGTGAATTTCACGCAGAGGCGCATACTTCGACTTCGCTCAGTAACCATAGGTGCGGAGAGTAAGAGTTTGAGAGAGGATTTAAGATGTCTATAAGTGCTGATTCTGAATTAAATCAATGGTTGGAAATGTTGCGATCGCCTGATGTCAATGACCGCTTAGTAGCTGTTAAAACTTTACAACATCTTGGCGAGGAAGAGACAATTGATGCTTTAATTATTGCCCTTAAGGATGAAAATATAGCTGTCCAGAAAATAGCTATATCTGCTCTTTGGGAAATTGCCAATCCTGTGGCGATTCCTGCTTTAATTGAATGTTTGAGTTCGCAAGATGAAGATATTCGGGCTGAAGCTGCATCAGCTTTAAATGAGTTAGTTAGTCAAGATGATTTATTGCTTTTACTAGATAAAGTACAAATTGATAATATCAATACACAACTCAATATTTTAGTGCTGTTGCGTAAAATTCATGATATTCAATCTCTACCATATATATTACCATTTTTACAATCAAATAATCCCGAATTAAGGGAAACTGCAATAACTACATTGCGCTATCTCAATCAACTAGAAAAATGCCCCGAAGCTTTAAATTTAATCTTTGATGAATCAGCCGTTGTGCGACGTGCTACAGCTTTAACTCTGGGACATTTGCAAGATACAGAAGTAATTACTAAACTCAGTCAAGCACTGACTAATGATCATGATTGGCAAGTGCGGCGTAATGCGGCTAAATCTCTAGCTATTCATGCAAATCATCAAGAAATTTTTGCCTTAGAAACTGCTTTAAGTGATGAACATTGGCAAGTCAGGAAAGCAACAGCACAAGCCTTACAAAAAATTCCAGATATTCAAGTTATGCCGCAATTAATTCAAGCATTAACAGATGAATATGCAGATGTCCGCAAAGAAGCTGTAATTGCTCTGGGTAATTTCGCTCATTCTGATGTTATCATCCCACTACAACAAGCTTTAGATGACCCTGATAGGGAAGTTGCTATTCAAGCGCAACGAGCGATTAACAAGATACAAACAGATATTGTTTTTAACGCAGAGTCACGCTAAGTAAACGCGGAAAAACGCAGAGTGTTTTTAAAGTTAGTCTGCTATGGTTTCATGAAACTTTTTAAGAGGTTTGGCAATAATGGTGCAAGCAGAAGTTAATTCTTATCAGCAAGAAGTCGTCAAACTACTTAAACAAGTCATTGAACCAATTTTAAAAAATGACATTGTCAGTTTGGGAATGGTGCGGAATCTTCGCATAGTTGATGACTACGTTTACTTGCGTTTATATATTGGTTCTCATCAACAGCACTTAAAAACAGAAGTTGAAGCTAAATTAGCAGCTTTATCTTGGTGTAAAAAGACTTATATTCAAATTTGTACAATTCCTGGTGTGAAAATCACTCTGGGAATTTCTAGTGGTAAAGGTGGTGTTGGTAAATCAACAACTGCTGTAAATATAGCCGCCGCTTTAAGCTTACAAGGGGCAAAAGTTGGGCTATTGGATGCGGATGTTTATGGGCCAAATGTGCCGCAAATGTTGGGTTTAGAACAAGCTGATGTGGAAGTAATTCAGACTCCTACAGGTGAGAAGTTTTTACCTTTAGAAGTGCAAGGAATTAAATTAATGTCGGTGGGTTTACTGGCAGAAAAAAATCGTCCTTTGGCTTGGCGGGGGCCTGTACTGCACAAAATTATTACCCAATTTATTAATGATGTGGAATGGGGAGAATTAGATTATTTATTAATAGATTTACCTCCTGGTACGGGTGATGCTCAAATTACGATTATTCAAGAAAGCCCAATTTGTGGGGTGATTTTAGTGACGACTCCGCAGCAAGTAGCTGTTGCAGATGTTCGACGTAATATATATATGTTCCGCCAAGTCGGTGTTCCGGTGCTGGGGATTGTAGAAAATATGAGTTACTTAAGCTGTGGGGATTGTGGTTCACGCACTTATATTTTTGGTAGTGGTGGTGGTGAACAACTTGCAGCCGAATTACAAGCACCACTGTTAGGACAAATCCCCATTGATTCGCGTATTTGTAGTGGTGGTGATAGCGGAAATCCTATAGCTATGAGTGAACAAGCTTCCCCAGCAAGTGAGGTTTTTAGGAAAATTGCGATCGCACTTCACACCACTTTCAAGACAACCACAAAAAAACCCTCATAAAGAGGGCGCAAAAGTAATATAATTTCAACGACTGCGTAAAGCTTCTAGTTGTTTTAACTGTGCCGTTTGTTGTTCTAAACGAATGGAAAGGCGATCGCACACCAGTTCGCAAATTTCAAAAATTAAAGGGTCAACAATCTCATAGTAAATACTGACTCCTTGAGGTTGGCGATGAACAATACCTGCTTGTGCCAAAATTTTTAAATGTTTAGACACATTGGCTTGTCCCAGTCCGGTAGCTTCGATAATTTCTGAGACGTTTTTGCTACCCGATTTTAAACTGCATAAAACCTGGAGTCTGCTAGTTTCTGAAAGTACTTTAAAATAATCTGCAATTGGCCCAAGGGCAGCAGGTGAATTTTCTAACATACTCATGGCTAAATATATCTATCTACTATATTACTATATAGTATTGGTATTATCATACTTGTTCGCAGAAACATAAAGTCGATCACGAATGTTAGGCGTGTATTCTGATACTTTGCTGGATTGAAAAGAATGGCGATTTTGGAATAGTACTAAAGCTGCAACTGCTAATAAAAAATAGCCAAAGCTTTTTTGCAGTCTATAAGCAGGAACAAATTCTGCCAGATATGCACCGAAAATTGTTCCAGCACTAGCAGCCACAATAAAAGATAACATCAACTGCCAATTAAAAGAAATATGTCCCCAATAGCTTAAAAAGCCAGCAATTGAATTCAACACAATAATCAAGAGTGATGTACCAATTGCTTTTTTCATCGGTACTTTTCCTAAAAGTACTAAAGCTGGAACAATGGCAAATCCACCACCAACACCAATCAAGCCAGTGAGTATTCCCACACCTAATCCTTCAGTCATTAACCATAACCAGCAATATTGACAAATTGGTGGAGGATACAAAGCTAACTGATCATCTGGGGCTACTTTTTGAGAACTACGGCGAATCATGAATACTGCTGCCAATAACATCATGATGGCAAACAGCAACATTTGGAAAGTGTCGGTGACAAAGGGTAGCAAGGCTATTTTTGCCCCGATAAATGCTCCCAACATAGTGGCGGAACCGAAAATCAATGCTGTTTTCAATTGAATATTTTTGGCTAGCCAGTGAGGAATTATACCCAGTAAACTCACAGTCCCGACGATCGCCAAAGTCATAGCGATCGCAGATTTTGTGGGTATACCCATAACATAAACTAAAACTGGCAACGCCAATACAGAACCACCGCCACCAATCAAACCTAAACTCAACCCAATACAAGCAGCTAGTATATGTCCAATTATCCAGGTCATACACTACTCCGTTGATTATAAGGCAGTTTTGCTAGTAGCATTCCTAACGCGCAGGTGTCTGTAATTCCCGCAAACATCAATCCGGCTCCGACAAAGCCACTGAGAATCAAAAACCAAGGAGAAACAAAAGCACCCAGCAATGTGCCTGTAACCACCAATGAACCTGCAACAATTTGCACTTGCCGCATTAAACTAATTGGGGCATTTTGGTTAATTTTGGTGGGATAACCTGCCGCTTTCCAAGCTGTCATCCCGCCGTTAAGATGGGTGACTTCTGTAAATCCCGCATCAAATAGTTTTTGCGCCGCCATTGTTGAACGATTCCCAGAACGACAGTAAAGAACTACTTGGGTGTCTTGGGTTTGCGGTACTTTGCGCGGATCAAATTTGGACAGGGACATTAGTGTGGCATTGGGGATATGTTCTCCAGCATATTCAGATGGTTCACGCACATCTATCAGAGTGACAGTTTGTTGTTTGAGTAACTGTTGGAGAGTTTGAGCGTCAATGGTTTGTAATTTGCTTGTATGAGAAGTGGTCATTATTGTTTACCTTTGAGGAATATTTTTAAACGCAGAGATATGGTGAAATCTGAAAATTTTTTGTCTCACGCAGAGGCGCAGAGAAAAGCACGCCGAGATTCTATTAACTTATGCAAGAACTCTCTCTAACTGTTATAACTTTGTGTCCTATGCGTCCTTTGCGGTTCGTTTTTTCATATTTGTGCGAGTAGGTTACAAAAATTTCTTCCCCCTACTCCCTTTATTAATTACGCCGCCACGTTACCGCAGCGTTGGTTAGCGGGTACGGCTTCCATGATTTTTTTCGGGTTGGGTAAATTCAGGTTTGCCATTAACTGGATAAATTCTTCGCGGTTACGCCCTGCAAACCGAGGGTTTAATTGTTTTTCTTCGCCAATGGTGGAAACTGTATGACCACGATAGTCATGACCAGGATAAACTAAGGTTTCGTCGGGCAATGTGAATAATTTTTGGGTGACAGCATCGTACATCATTCCCGCATTGCCACTTTGAAAGTCTGTTCTTCCACAACCACGAATAAATAGTGAGTCTCCGGTGAGTAGGTGAGTACCATTCACTAAATAGGCATTATGGCTATCAGTATGACCGAGGGTGGCGATCGCTTCTAATTTCACACTGCCTAATTCTATAACTTCGCCATCTTTCATAAATCTATCGGCACATCCGGCTTGGGCATTTTCTGGCACAATTCCCAAACAACCTGTTATTTCCCGTAATTTAGCAGTTCCCGTAATATGATCAGCGTGGATGTGGGTTTCTAAACAGTATTTGAGCGTTAGTTCTAATTCTTGCAACAATTGGCGATCGCGCTCCACTTGTTCTAATACCGGATCGACCAAAATCGCCGTTTTTGTTCTTAAATCTGCAATTAAGTAAGTATATGTACTAGTCTCTACGTCAAATAGTTGTCGGAATAACATTATGCCTAAACTCCACTATTTATTCACAATATTACTATATAGTAATATTGTGAATAGCGTCTAGTAGATTGAAAAATATCAATTAAAATGCTTGTAATTCAAGAATGGCGTTAATTAACTCTTCTGGTTCGACAGGTTTAGAGATATGGCGGTGGAATCCAGCTTGAATTGCTTGTTGAGCGTTGATTTCTCCAGCATAAGCAGAAAGAGCGATCGCTTTAATATTGCCGCCCTGGTCTGGGGGTAAATTTCGTACTTGCTGCATTAATATATAGCCATCTACTTGCGGCATTCCAATATCGCTTAACAAGATATCTGGTTGGAAGTACTTCAAAGTTTGTAAGGCTTCTGTTGCAGAATTGGCCATTGCGACTTTTGCGCCTTCTTGTTCCAGAACAAAAGCCAAAAACTCACAGTTATCAGCATCATCATCAACCACTAAAAGCTTGATGCCATTTAAGCTTAAGGCTAACTCCTGCCGCTGGCTAGGTTGATGTAATTGCTGGTAAGTTGGAATGAGTGGTAGCTTGACTTTAAAAGTTGCGCCTAGTCCTTCTCCAAAACTCTGAGCCTGAACTGTGCCACCATGTAACTCAATTAAATGACGCACAATGGCTAGTCCTAAACCTAAACCACCAAACTTTCTAGTTGTTGCACTATCAGCTTGGCGGAAGTAATCAAAAACATAAGGTAAAAATTCGGGAGAAATACCTTTGCCATTATCACTGACTGTAATTTGAGCAAATGATTCTAAGCGTTCTAGACGAACCTCTACCTGTCCTCCTGATGGCGTAAACTTAAGGGCGTTGGATAGCAGATTCCACACAATTTGTTGTAAACGGCTAACATCCCCAGCTACTTGCCCCACATTGGATGCCAAAATCGTCCGTATGCTAATAAACTTTGCCTGTGCTGCCAATTTAACTGTTTCGATTGCACCTTTAATTACTGTGGTCAAATCTACAGAGGTAACACTCAGACTGAGTTTGCCTTGTAAAATTTGAGAAATATCCAATAAATCTTCAATTAATTGGGCTTGGAGTTTGGCATTACGCTCAATAGTTTTCAGGGCTTCGGTGGTTTTTGCTGGGTCTAGCTGTTGAGATTGTAGTAACCGCGACCAGCCAAGAATCGGATTGAGGGGTGTACGCAATTCATGAGATAAGACTGCCAAAAATTCATCTTTAATGCGGTTGGCGGTTTCTGCTTGTTCTCTAGCGGCTTGTTCTTGTTGCAGCAGCCGAATACGTTGCTGTTCTAGTTGTTTTTGGTCTTCAATATCTGTAGCTGTTCCAAACCATTTAACTACTTGACCCTGGTCATTCTTTAACGGTATTGCTTGGTGTAAATGCCATCGATATGTCCCATCAGCCCGGCGCATTCTGCCTTCTGCTTGATAATAACTGCCATTTTGTTGAGCCATTGCCCAATTTTGAGTTAGTCTAGGCGCATCATCAGGATGAACCACTGCTTCCCAGCCTTCTGTGTGTGCTTGTGCTAGTGTCAACCCAGTAAAATTACACCAACGTTGATTGACATCAACAAGTACTCCATTGGTATCAGCTGTCCAAACTAATTGGGGAATAGATTCAGCCAAATATCGATAGCGTTCTTCACTGTCCAACAAGGCTGCTTCCGAGAGTTTGCGCTCTGTAATATCCAAAGCAATTCCCGTCATCCGAATAGGCTGATGATTGTCATCGTAAAAAGTTTTGCCAATGGCGGTTAGCCATCGTTCTCCTTTTTCGGGATGAATGATGCGAAATTCTACATTTAGGTCAGTGCGGTTTTCTAGGGCTTGATGGGCTGCTTGATCAGTGCGATCGCGGTCTGGTTCAATAATCGATGAAATCCAGTTTTCATAAGAAGCTGGTATTAAGGTGGGATCAAGACCATAAAGTTGATAATATTCTGCCGACCAGGTAACTTGATTAGTGGTAATTTCCCAGTCCCACACACCAGCATTAGCCGCTTGTTGAGCAATTCTCAGTCGCTCTTCACTTTGATAAAGTGTTTTTTCAGTTTGTTGGCAGTGAGTATTGCCAGGATGGTTTTCATTTGTGAACTGTACAGTTTGTTGTTCTGGCTGAATCAAACTACGAGCAAACTGTTCAATCACCTCCGAGCGCGAAGTTCCTTGCTTTTTTGCCTGTTCATCTAATAATTGCCAAGCAGTGGCGGTTAGTGTCACACTAAATCGCTGTTTAGTTTCACCATCGCAATTACTCACAAATTGACCCGCGCTATTTCGCTTCATAAGGCTTTGCCCGTATATAGATCAGCCATATACATATACGGTTATTTCTATTCAAGCCTAATTTTTCTGTATCACAATCTCTCTCAAGGAAGATGATTTTGTATTTAATGCTGATGATTTATGGCAGGAGGATAAGTCTTATTATTCGTGGCATTCACGATTTCAAATCGTCCTAACATATCTGACTACTGGACTGTCTATCCTAAAAAAAGGTTCTTGCACTCACAGTCCGTTGGAGATTAGCTAAAGCCCGATTGTAGTCTAAAATTGCGGTGACTCGATTACCTTCGGCTCTGGTTAAGTCATTTTCTGCTTCGATGACTTCTGTTTGTGTACCAACACCAGCTTGATATCTAATTCTGGCGATATTGAGTGCTTCTCTAGCTTGTTCTAAACCCACAGCAGAAGTCTGCACATTATCTAAATTAGCGCGTAGTTGAGCGTAGTATTGTTCAACATTAAAGCGAATTTGGTCGCGCTGATTGGCAAATTGAGTTTCGGCGATCGCTATATTAGTTTTAGCCTGCGCCGCTCTAGCTCTGGCTGCGCCACCATCAAATAAATTCATACTGGCTTGCAATCCAATAGAATAACCATCAGTGACGCTGACACTATCGTTAAAGCGATCGAGTAAGTTATAACTTGTAACTAAACTTACTTGCGGTCTGACTTGTGCGATTGCTTGTCGTCGTTGTTGTTCGTAAATATTTCTTTGCGCTACTTGTTGGCGCAATTCTGGTCGATTTTGAAAAGCTTCAACAATAGTTTGTTCTAAAGTTGGTTGCCAAAGTCCTGCCAGTGCCACTGTATCTGCGGCTGTAATATCTACTGATTGGGGTAAACTCAGCAATGTCCCAAGTTGACGACGAGCAATTTGTTGGTTTGATAGGGAATTAGTCAAGTCTTGTTGGGCGTTAGCCAAGTTTACCTGAGCTTGTAGGACATCAAATCTTGTCCCTACACCTGCTCTTTCTCTGGCTTGAGCATCTTGTAAACTGGCTTGAGCATTGGCTACCGCCGATTGATTAATTCTGACTTGTTCATCAGCTTGTTGCAAATTGTAATATTGAGTTTTGACACTTAGTTCAATTTCTCTAGATTGGTTTTCGACATCTAACTCATCTATGCGTAACTGTTCTTCAGCTTGTTTAATAGTTGCTTGACGATTACCGGATGTGTAGAGGTCATAATTCAGTTGTGCTGTACCGTTAAAAGAAGTACTCGGTTGAGAAGAATTGCTACTAAAGCCATTACCACTGTTAGTTACACTCCCGTTGATATTAAGACTAGGAAACAAACTCGCTTGAGATTCTCTCAGTGCTGCACGACTGCGTTCTAACTCTAAAATTGTGACTTGTAAAGTGCGATTATTGCGTCTGGCTAATTCTAAAGTCTGCGCCAAACTCAAAGGTACAGTTCTTTGAATTTGTACCTCTTCTGGTTTAGTGGGAAATTGTAAAGGATTGGCACTAGGATTTAAGTTTTCTGCGGGAATTTGTGGTGTTGTTTGCGATGGAGTTTGAGCATCAACACTCTTGGGTACAGCAGAAATTAAAAGAGCGATCGCCACAACAAACCAGGTAGAATGCACTGAAGATAGCATAGAGTTTACTAATTGGAAAATCGAGAGTAGAGATTAGTTAATTCAGTTTAAATCACTTAATTTTGTCTGACTATCACCTGAGTGAATGATATCCGCGTGCATCTGCGATTAATTATTTTGTCATTACCCAACTCAACCAACAATTAAACCATCTTGGACGCGAATAGTTCTTTTAGTTTGTGCTGCAATATCTGGTTCATGGGTAACAATCACAATAGTGATACCTTGTTCATTTAATTCTGTGAGCAAATTCATCACTTCATAAGAAGTTTCTGTATCTAATGCACCTGTTGGTTCATCTGCTAAAACCAATGCGGGTCGATTTACTAAAGCACGCGCGATCGCAACTCGTTGTTGTTGTCCTCCAGAAAGTTGACTCGGACGGTTGAGAATGCGTTCAGCTAGTCCTACTCTGGTTAAAGCTGCTAAGGCTCTTTCCCGGCGTTTGTTTTTGGGTAAATTAGCATAAACCATCGGTAACATCACATTTTCTAGTGCTGTGGCTCTTGCTAATAAATTAAATTGTTGGAACACAAAACCTATCCTTTGATTGCGGATATAAGCTAATTCATCATCATCAAAAGTAGTTAAATTTCTGCCTTCAAAAATATAATTTCCATTAGTAGGTCTATCTAAACAGCCCAAAATGTTCATGAGTGTAGATTTACCGGAACCTGATGCACCCATAATTGCAACATATTCCCCCTCTTCTATGGATAGGTGAATACCTTTGAGAATCGGAACGCTCATTTCTCCGAGTTGGTATGTTTTTGTAATAGATTCCATCCAAATCATTGTGGTCATATTTTTTAGTGTTGAGTAATGAGTAGTGAGTAATGAGTAAAGATATTAGACCTCTTGCATAAATCAGATTATGACTAATAATATCTCTTTGCGTCTTTGCGCCTTTGCGTGAGTCATAAAATTGAAAGTATGAAAAAACGAACCGCAAAGGACGCATAGACGCGATAGCGGCTTCCCGCAGGGTAGGACACGAAGATATAAGAGTTTTAGAGAGTTATTGTGTAAGTTATATTAATATATGAATAGAAGAGACAAGGGAGAAGCTTTTATTTCTCAAATTAATCACTTCGTAAAGCTGTAATCGGGTCTAATTTCGCCGCATTACGAGCCGGAATCACACCAGCAACTAGCCCAACAAATAACGAAAGTCCAAAACCGACAATTACTGATGCCACGGAAATTACAAAGGGAAATTTAAAAATACTCGATGCACCAAAGGCAATTAAAATACCACTGCCCATACCAATACCACCACCGACAATTGAAATCACGATCGCCTCGGCTAAAAATTGATTGAGAATCGCTGAATTAGTTGCCCCGACTGCTTTACGAATGCCAATTTCTCTGGTTCTTTCTACTACGGAAACTAGCATAATATTGGCAATTCCGATGCCACCGACTACCAGAGAAATTCCGGCGATCGCCACCACCATAATCGTAAATAAACCAACCACATTAGTAAAGGTACTAACAATATCAGCTTGATTTGTAATCCGAAAATCATCAGCTTGGGGGGGATAAATTTCGTGACGTAAGCGCAAAATATTAGTAACTTGAAATTGCGCTGCTTCTAACTTATCTTGATTACTAGCTTTGATTAAAATTCCATTAACTGAAACACCAGTTAAAGCATTATTTCCTACTAGTCTTCCCGACATACTAGTTAAAGGAATAAAAATTTGATCATCTCTATCCATCGGCCCTTGAGCGCCTTTCGGTTCCATAATGCCAATTACTTCATAAGTCTCTCCTTGAATGCGAATTTGTTCACCAATGACTTTATTACTATTGCCAAATAATGTTCTTTTGACTGTCGGGCCAATCACCGCCACTTGCTTACTAGAATCAAGTTCTTCTTGAGTGAAAAATCGCCCTTCTTGGGGATGAGTATTGCGTGCTTCGGGATAATTTAAGTCTGTACCGTAGATTGTGGTGGAAGTATTTTCGCCACCATATACTACTTGAGCATTTCTTTGCAGATATGCCGAAACTAAATCGGCTGATGGGGCTTGTTGAGCGATCGCTTTAGCATCTTCCCAAGTTAAGGTACTAGTAGAACCCACACCTTGACGGATATTTCCACTCCTGGCTGCACCCGCTAAAACCTGCAATACATCTGTTCCTAGTGCTTGAATTTGGTTTTCAACACTTTTCTGCACCCCTTGACCAACAGAAGTAATCGCAATCACAGAAGCAATACCAATAACCACCCCCAGCATCGTCAGCCCTGTGCGTAATTTATTACTCCACAGCGTTTCCACCGCCATTGATAATATCTCTGTGAATGGCACTGTAGACTTACTAGGTCTTTTTTGAAGTTTGGGAATTTTAGATAAACTCTGAAGCATATTAATATAGAATGGCGTAAATATTTGTAGTTTGGGAAAAGCAGGAGGCAGTGGTTCGACTTCGCTCACCAACCATTCACATATATCTCTCCCTTGTCTCCCTTATCCCCCTTGTCTCTCAACATTACTGACCAGAACGCCCACCGCCACCAGAACGACCACCGCCACCGCCAACGCCAGGAAAGACACCTCCCCGTGGCGTTGACTGGGGTCGAGAACCAGGGGGGAAACTTAGCAAGACTTTTTCATCACCTGTTAAGCCAGATTTCACTTCTGTAAAGTTATTCACAGTCACGCCAGTTTCAATACGAGTAAATACAGGTTGATCATTCGCACCTAAAACATAGACTCCTGTAGCTCTTTCTCGGCGCACAACTGAGGCTGTGGGGACAACTAAAGCATTTTCTAACTCACCAACTTGAAATTCTGCATCAACATTCATCCCTGACCGCAGTAGGTTTTCTGGGTCAGAGAGAGATGCTTTGACCTGAAAACTAGTCACGTTCTGTTCGACGGTTGCTTGAGCTGCAATTTGACTGACTTTCCCCTCAAAAACCTTTCCTGGATAAGCATCAGCTTTAATTGTCACTGGTTGACCAAGGCTTATTTTGGCAATGTTTGATTCTGATAAATTAGCAACAACTTCATTCACGGAAGCTAAAGCCAAAATCGAAGAAGAAGTGGCGGAAGAAACAGCACTCCCGGAAGTGGTAGGAGTCACGAAAGCACCAGGATCAGCAAATTTTTGCGTTACGACTCCATCAAAGGGGGCGCGGATAATGGTGTCGTTGATTTGGGCTTGGATGTTTTGCAGTGAACCACGGGCGGAAATAACTTGAGCGCGAGCAACTTCAATATCTTCTGGGCGGTTTCCGGCTTTTAATAATGCTAAAGCTTCTTCTCGCTGTTTCACAGTCGCCCTAGCTTGTTGAATATCTTCTGAACGTGAACCAGCTTGTTGCAAGGCTAATGCTTGTTGTGCTTCATTAACTTGGGCTTGGGCGCTATCACGGGCTGACCGTTTTTGAATAACCGTTTGCAGCGAAATAGCCCCGGAGTTGTATAGCTGTTGATTGCGTCGTAAATCATCTTCGGCTTGGACTAAGCTGGCTTGGGCGCTTCTTAGCCTTGCTTGGGCTTGGGCGATATCTTGGGGACGGTTCCCGGCTTCGACTTTTTGCAGATTTGCTTCGGCTTCGTCAAGTTGGGCTTGGGCTTGGGCGATATCTTGGGGGCGATTCCCGGCTTGGGCTTTTTGGAGATTTGCTTCGGCTTGGGCTAACTGTCCTTGGGCTTGCACTAAACTACCTCGCAGGTTGGAATCATCCATATAAGCGAGAATTTGGCCTTTCTTGACTGTATCGCCTTCTTTAGCCAGCAGAGTTTTGAGTACACCCGAATTTTTGGGACTAAGGTTAATGGAGCGTTCTGGTTTGACTGTACCATTAGCCGAAACTGCGATCGCTAAATTTCGTCTTTCTACCGACTGTGTCAATATTTTTTGTCTAGCTTCTTGGCGCGGCACTACCGCCACTCGATAATAAACTCCATAGCCAATTCCACCCAACAGACCAAGCATTAGTAGCCACAGTAGCCAATTATACTTTTTTCGTTGTTTTTGTTCTAAGGGTAGAGATGATGAATCTACAGGGGTTGATGTATCAAGTTTCATAACTTTGTCCGTTGTCCAAAAAGGCTACCAAGCTAGTTATCTAAGTCCCAGCACTTAGATGCTCGGACTATAAATTGCCTAATCTTATACCATCGCTATAGTGACTAGATAAGTAGAAAATTTCAAGTTTGCATTTTATTATCAGCTAAAATGGACTGTTTTCTTCTATGACTAAAGTCACTAATAATTTCTGATTGCTCTATGACTAAAGTCATTAAATTGTCATACCAAATCTATATATAGCAATCTTATCTGAGTTATGAAAAAGTATTCTTTTTAACGTAGACGCGAAGCGGCTTCCCGAAGGGTACTGCAAAGGACGCATAGACGCGATAGCGGCTTCCCGCAGGGTAGGACACAAAGAAGGAAAAGAAAGAAAAGAAAGAGAATTTCACAAATGATTTAGGATTGCTATAGCATTTTTATTTGATATTTGAACAACAGAGACAAAGGAGATAAGGATGACAGGGTAGACAAGGGAGAAAGATGTTTATAAATCATTTAGTATTGCTATAGCTATAATTTTATTTTTAATTGCATATCTACTGCAAATATTTTCTAGATTGACATTATTCAAAAATCTAGAAAAACCAGGAATATCTAGGAGCATATAAATCAATTATTCAGTATTATCGCTGAATAAATCTATAGCAAATTTAGCTATAATAATTCTGTAATTAGGACAAAATTTAGACATTAAAATATGAATTATTTACTGAAATTTTTGACAATTTCATCTTTGCTACTATCTACAAGTTTGCCATCTTTCGCCACCAATAAATCCTTCGTCACTGAGAAACACTTCCAAGGTGATATGGAGCCAAAAAACTGCCCTCTCCAAAAAAGGAAAAAAGGTATTTTTATATATAATCTTTGCCAAGTTAAAGGTAAGCCAATATCTTTATATATCCAAAGTGTTGAATCATCTGATGGCAGTGAGAATGACGCTCTGGATGTTGCTGTATTAAAATACAAAAATGGAAAATTAATTCACGTCAGTGCTGAAGATTTTCACAGATATGGTTTCCGCAATCAAAAATTAGTTGCAGCTTGGCATCTAGATAACACCATTGAAAATGTATCAACATCTCAATATCGCGCCATAGAAAAGCGTTTTTTAACAGAGTCTCGCAAGGGTTTAGAACTATTTGGAATTAAGCAAAAATAGCTATTTAGGGATTTCCAAGAAATAAATTATCCAATCTTGTGGGGCGGACAAGATGTCCACCCCACAAGAAAAATTGTATGTTTTTTTATTTGGAAGTCCCTTACTCAACTTCAACCCAAGGTAACAACTGTGTAGAGATTTTTAGGGAACAAAAGGCAAGAATATCTAGTACGGTGGGCAGAGTTTATCACCACACTAGATATTCTTGACCCTTGGCAGACCTCACACCAGAATATTAATCTAGATGCGTATCAGCTTATTTTGAATTGTTACTACACCTCTACCTTGTGAAGTCTGACCTCACCATCGGAAAAGTCCGGTGTGGTGTGATAGAGTGCGGCCTCGATACGACAACCTTGATAGGCTAGAACATATAATTCTTTCAGGTCGTTCATGAGTGGATAACGGGGGTTTGCACCTGTGCATTGGTCATCAAAGGCTTGTTCTGCCATTTCTTCCAGCTTGGCATAAAAGTCTTGCTCTTCATCTCCCAACGCTTGTTTAATCGTGGCCGGAATATCAATTTGACGTTTGAGATTTTCGATTTCCCTAATCAATAATTCCACTTTTTCATCAGATGTATCGCCACCTAAGTGCAAGTGGTCGGCTATTTGAGCATACCTATCCTTGGCATTAGGATATCTGTACTGCGGGAATATTGCTTGCTTAAAGGGAATATCTGTAGCGTTGTAGCGGATGACGTGGGAAATCATCAAGGCGTTAGCGAGTCCGTGGGGAACATGAAAAGTAGAACCGAGTTTGTGCGCCATTGAGTGACAAATACCCAAGAAGGCATTCGCAAAGGCCATACCTGCAATTGTGGCGGCGTAATGTACTTTTTCCCGTGCTTTCGGGTCGTTCACACCATTTTTGTAAGCACTAGGTAAATATTTGAACAACAGCCTGATTGCTTGTAGTGCTAAACCATCTGTAAATTCGGTTGCCATTACTGATACGTAGGCTTCTAAGGCATGAGTTAACGCATCAATACCACCATAAGCCGTTAATTTTTTGGGCATATTTAACGTCAGTTCCGGGTCGGCGATCGCAATATTCGGAGTTAGGGCATAATCTGCTAAGGGGTATTTCACGCCTACTCTGTCATCTGTCACCACAGCAAAGGGTGTTACTTCTGAACCAGTACCCGAAGTTGTAGGAATCGCTACCATGATGGCTTTTTGTCCCAAAGGTGGTAATTCATAAACCCGCTTGCGAATATCCATAAACCGCATCGCCAAGCCTTCAAACTCCACATCGGGATGTTCGTACATCAACCACATAACTTTGGCTGCATCCATTGGCGAACCCCCACCAATGGCAATAATCACATCTGGTTGATAACTTCTAAGTAAAGCTAAACCTTTATTGACATTGGATAATGTGGGATCAGGTTCAACATCGTGAAATACATCATGTTTCACGCCAATTTCGTCTAAAACCTGAGTAACTTTATCGACTATTCCTAAATCAAATAATGGTTTATCTGTAACTATAAAAGCGCGTTCTTTACCTACTAAATCGCGTAAAGCTACAGGTAAACACCCATATTTGAAATAGACTTTAGGTGGAATTCGGAACCACAACATATTTTGCCGACGTTGGGATACCGTTTTAATATTCACTAGGTGATGGGGTGTGACGTTATCGGAAACTGTATTACCTCCCCAAGTCCCACAACCTAAAGTTAAAGATGGGTCAAGTTTAAAGTTATATAAATCGCCAATTGCACCTTGAGAAGATGGCGTATTAATCAAGACACGCCCAGTTTTCATCTTATTCTCAAAATAAGCAATGTCATCTAAATTCGCGGGGTTTGTATACAGTACCGATGTATGTCCTAGCCCCCCAAATTCTATCAATTGTTCGGCTGTATCTACTGCTTCAGAGAAATTTGAGGCTCGATACATAGCCAAAATTGGCGACAATTTTTCATAAGCAAAAGCTTCACCTTCTCCCACTGTTTCAACTTCACCAATTAAGACTTTATAAATCTTTGGTGCTTGGGAAGAATCGGTATTATTTGGTAGAGAAAATCCGGCTAATTTAGCTAAATTGTCAACTGACTGTCCCACAATAGCAGGATTTAATCTGCCTTCTTTTAAAATTACACTACCTAGCTTTTGTTTTTCCTCATCATTGAGAAAATATGCACCCCGGCTGATAAATTCCTGTTTGACTTTTTCGTAAATATCATCAACTACAACAACTGATTGTTCCGAAGCACAAATCATCCCGTTGTCGAAGGTTTTACTTAATAAAATCGAACTCACAGCAGTTTGAATATGTGCGCTGCTGTCAATGACGGCGGGAGTATTACCAGCACCCACACCTAATGATGGATTCCCAGAAGAATAAGCAGCACGTACCATTCCTGGCCCGCCAGTGGCTAAAATTAATTTAATTTCTGGATGCTGCATTAAGGCTTTGGATAACTCCACCGTTGGCTGATCAATCCAACCAATAATATCTTCTGGCGCACCTGCGGCTATTGCAGCTTTCAGAATAATTTTTGCTGCTTCTACAGTACATTTTTTAGATTTGGGATGAGGGGAAAAAATAATAGCGTTACGAGTTTTCAAAGCAATTAACGCTTTAAAAATTGTTGTCGCAGTAGGGTTAGTTACAGGGACAATTCCGGCAACAATTCCTACAGGCTCAGATATTTTTTGAATACCAAATGTATGGTCTTCTTCGATGATCCCGCAAGTTTTTTCATGCTTGTATTTATTGTAGATAAATTCCGATGCAAAGTGATTTTTAATCACTTTATCCTCTACAATACCCATACCTGTTTCTGCAACTGCTAACTTTGCTAGGGGAATCCGTTCAGCATTAGCAGCTAATGCCGCCTTTTTAAAGATGACATCGACTTGTTCTTGAGAGTAATTTGAGTATTTAGCTTGTGCAGCTTTAACTCGTTGTACAAGTAATTCTAATTCTTCGATATTAGTGACCAGCATATTTTTATCCTGTTGCGGAGTTTACTACAGAGATTCCAGTTGTTGAGTAATTAATCACACTTTATCCCAGAGGATTTATGTATCAAATGGCAAAGATTTCTCGACTACGAAAAATATCTAATGCTGCTTGTACTTGTTCTGGAGTTGGTGGAAGGGTATTTTCTAATAGGTACTCTAAACCCAACTCTTGCCATTTGTATTCACCCATTTTATGAAATGGCAAGACTTCTAATCTTTCTACGTTATTGAATGGGGCGATAAAATCAGCTAAACCAGTAATATTCTCTGGAGCATCTGTTAGACCGGGAACTAACACAAATCGTATCCAAGTAGACTGATTAATTATGTTGAGATATTTCGCTAAATCTAATGATGGATTGATATTAGCTCCTGTAACTTGAGTGTAAGTTGCTGGATCAAAAGATTTAATATCTAGCATGACTAAATCTACAAATTCTAATACGGATTTAGCAGATTCTAAGTTACAAAATCCAGAAGTATTTAAGGCTGTATGAATACCTAATTCTTGACAACGTTTAAATATTTCTCGCACAAATCCAGGTTGCATTAATGGTTCACCACCACTGATTGTCACACCTCCACCAGAAGATTGCATATAAGATTTATACTTCTGAATTTCTGTCACCAGTTCGTCAACGCTGACTTGTTTACCATTTTCCAGATAGCGACAATCAACATTACTGCAATAAAGGCAACGCAGAGGACAACCAGATGTGAAAATTACGAATCGAATCCCTGGCCCGTCAACTGTTCCACAACTTTCTACTGAATGTATGTAGCCAGAATTAATTATTTCTGGAGTTATATGACTATTTTCTATTGTGTGATGTTCGATTTTAGGAATTGGAAATTGTACATTTTGCATGAAGTTTACCTAATTTGGCATCACTCATCAATTTGTCTTTTGCATCTAACTATGAGTTATAGATAACAAATGTGAGGAAGTTGTGGGGATTCATGACTGTACACAATCAATTTCAGGAATTAAATTTGATTTATAGTGATCCCCCTTAGATAGTTATCAAAATAGCAAGGTGTAACTTTAAGGTTTGGTTAAAGAGTCATGATATTTTGAATTTTTGATGATTCTATAGCAATTCCCATTCCAGTGATGTACAGTCGGAATTAAACGCAAATGGACGCAGATAAAATTTGTGATTTATTTAATTTTTGTCATTTAAGATATCCAAAATATATACCTCCAAAAAATAAATATCCCCAACTGTTGAGATAAGCTGGGGATATCATAGGTTTTAAGATGTGATTTATCGCGTTTCTACAACAGGTTTATAACACTTAAAATCGTTCGTGGAATGTCCGCTTAATTACGTCAAGTTGCTGTTCTCGCGTCAATTTAATAAAGTTGACGGCGTAACCGGAAACTCTAATAGTTAATTGCGGATATAACTCAGGATGTTCCATTGCATCTAGCAACATTTCCCGCTTCAAGACATTAACGTTGATGTGGTGTCCGCCATCATGGAAGTAACCATCCAGCATTCCCACAAGGTTGTTGATTTGGTCAACTTCTAATTTACCTAAAGCCGATGGTACAACTGAGAAAGTGTTGGAAATTCCATCTTGTGCGGATTCATAGGGAATTTTGGCTACTGATTCTAAAGAAGCGATCGCACCTTTACTATCGCGTCCGTGCATGGGATTTGCACCTGGCGCAAAGGGTTCACCGGCTTTTCTCCCGTCGGGTGTGTTACCTGTTTTCTTGCCATAGACCACGTTTGATGTGATTGTTAATACTGATTGCGTGGGTGTAGCTTGGCGATAGGTAGGATGTTTACGCAGTTCCTCCATAAACTTAGTCACTAAATTGACGGCGATTTCATCAACTCGATTGTCGTTGTTACCGTATTTGGGGAAATCGCCGCTAATTTCGTAATCAACGGCTAATCCGGTTTCATTTCGTAAGACTTTGACTTTTGCGTACTTAATTGCTGATAAAGCATCTGTTACTACCGATAAACCTGCAATCCCGCAAGCCATTGTTCGTAAAATATCGCGATCGTGCAGTGCCATTTCGATGCGTTCGTAGCAGTATTTATCGTGCATATAATGAATGACGTTGAGGGTATTGATATAAGCTTTCGCCAACCACGCCATCATGATTTCTAGTTGATCCCACACCTGTTGGTAGTCAAGATACTCAGAAGTAATCGGTGCGATCGCGCTTGCAACTTGTTCCCCTGATTTTTCATCCTTACCGCCATTGATCGCATACAGCAAGCACTTAGCTAGATTGACTCGCGCACCGAAAAACTGCATTTGTTTCCCAATTCGCATCGCAGAAACGCAACAGGCGATCGCATAATCATCTCCCCAATACGAACGCATTAAATCATCGTTCTCGTATTGGATAGAGCTAGTATCAATTGAAACCTTTGCACAATAACGTTTAAAGTTATCTGGCAAGTTTTCCGACCACAACACAGTTAAATTTGGTTCTGGTGCTGCACCTAAATTATACAAAGTATGCAGGATACGGAAACTATTTTTAGTTACCAAAGGTCTACCATCTTCACCTACACCACCAACACACTCTGTTACCCAAGTGGGATCGCCGGAAAAGAGTTGATTGTAATCTGGTGTTCGCAAAAATCTCACCATTCGCAGTTTCATCACGAAATGATCCATGAGTTCTTGCACTTGGGACTCGGTGATTGTCCCTTGCTGTAAGTCCCGTTCAAAGTAGATATCGAGGAACGTCGAAACTCTTCCCAAGGACATCGCCGCACCGTTTTGTTCTTTGACAGCTGCGAGATAACCAAAATATAGCCACTGTACAGCTTCTTTAGCTGTAGCTGCGGGTTTGCTAATATCAAACCCGTAGCTTGTAGCCATTGTCTTTAATTCAAATAGTGCTTTGATTTGTTCAGAAATTTCTTCACGTAGGCGAATGATATCTTCGGCGATGACATCTAATTCTAAGGATTGAAGTTGTGATTTTTTGTCTTCAATCAGAGCATCAACACCATATAAAGCTACACGCCGATAATCGCCAATAATTCTGCCGCGTCCGTAAGCATCTGGTAATCCGGTGATAATACCATAGTGACGACATAAGCGCATTTCGCGGGTATAAGCATCAAATACGCCATCGTTATGAGTTTTGCGGTATTTGGTAAATATCTCTGCGGTTTTAGGATTTAGCTCGTAACCGTAAGCTTTGAGCGCATCTTGAACCACACGAATCCCGCCTAGCGGCATAATTGCACGTTTTAGCGGTTTATCTGTTTGCAATCCTAATACTTGTTCTATGTCGCGGTTAATATAACCTGGTTGGTGGGAGGTAATTGTCGAGACAACCTCTGTATCTGTATCGAGAATTCCTTTTTCGCGTTCAACTGACATTAAGTCCTTGACTTGATCCCAGAGGTTTTGAGTAGTTGAAGTTGTACCTGCTAAAAAAGATTCATCACCATTGTAAAGAGTGTAATTGTTTTGGATGAAGTTACGGACGTTGATTTCTTCTATCCATTTACCACTATTAAAGCCTTGCCATTGTGCCAACATCTTTGAGATATCCCCCAGTTGATGAAGCTGATAATTGACTGCGGTATCTTTTGCGTGATAACTTAGCACACCTAGCTTTTATATTCAATAATATTGCCAAAAAAGAGTATGAAGAGATATTTCTTAGTTGACAATTTTATAGACAAAAGTATATACACATAGACAAACATTTGTAGGATATTTAGGCGTAAACCTTGTTTTTAAGGAGGGATCAAGAAGTACTAAGTGAGTTCCAATAAAAAATATATAATCACGTTAATGGCAAGGGAGTAGGGAGCAGAGAGCAGAGAGAAAGACAGTTGTTTGAAGCAGATAAATTGGATAATTTATTATCTGGCAGTCCTTAATCATCACAACCAACTACTTTTCAAACAACCTCTGAGATAGAATTATGACTGTGAGAATTGCTTAACTGCTCCTCGGACATCAGAAATCAAATCAAATTCCTATCTTAAACAGGAATTAGCAAGATAAATTCTGTACCTTCACCCAACACAGAGTTACAAATTAATTTGCCATTGTGAGTTTCTTCCACAATTTGACGGGCGATCGCTAATCCTAATCCTGTACCTTTACCGACTGCTTTGGTAGTAAATAAATGGTCGAATATTTTTTGCTTGACTTGTTCTGTCATTCCTTTACCATTGTCAGCAATTGATATAATTACTTGCTGCTTTACTACAGAGGTTTTAATTTTAATTTGATTGGGTTGAGCTTCAATTTCGGCAAAGTCTCGCCCAATATTTGATTCATCTAAAGCATCAATCGCATTTGCTAAAATATTCATAAACACTTGGTTTAACTGTCCAGGAAAGCACTCAATATTGGGCAATTTACCATAATCAGTAATCACGACAATGGCAGGACGTTGGTTATTAGCTTTGAGGCGATGTTTGAGAATTAGAATTGTACTGTCGATACCTTCATGAAGATTGCATAAGACTTTGCAATCTCTATCAGCACGGGAGAAAGTACGTAAACTAGTGCTGATATTTTTTAAGCGATCGCAAGCCAAAATCATAGCAGAAATCATCTGTGGGATGTCTTCTAGCATGTAATCTAAATCTATTTCTTTGGCATGTTTAATGATATTTGGATTACAAGGCTTTGAGTTTTCTTGGTACATATTTAAATGTTGAATAATATCTTTCAACATCGGTTTAGCCTGTTCCAAACTCGCAGAAATAAATCCTAGAGGATTATTCATTTCATGTGCTACCCCAGAAACTAAGTTACCCAAGGCAGACATTTTTTCATGTTGGACTAATTGCAGTTGAGTTTGCTGAAGATGTTGGAGTGTTTGTTCGAGTTGGGTGGCTTGTTTTTGCGTTTCAATTAATAAATCTGCTTGCTTGATAGCAACTCCCATTTGTACACCAACTTGTTGAGCAAATTGAATTTCAAAAGATTGCCAATTACGTGGGCGATCGCATTGATGAATGCAGAGTAAACCCCAGAGTTCATCATCTTGCATAATTGGTACTACCAACGATGCTTTAACTTGGAACCGCACTAAAATTTCTCTATGACAATCAACTACTGCATCTGTATTGACATCATCAATGACACAATAGCGCCCTTGTTTATATAAAGTAGCAAATTGTTCTCCAAAACAATGATCTTGAACTTTTACAGCTAAAGCTGAAGTAAATGAAGGTAAAACATCCTCGGCGATAAATTCACCATATTCATAATTAGTTTCTCGGTGAAATTGATAAATTCCCACCCGATCAGTATGGAGAATTTGGCGGATATTTTGGGTAACGGCGCGAAAAATTGCCTCTAAATTTAAAGATTGTCGAATCTGCGTTACCACCTCAAATAAGGTTTGTTGCTGCTGGAGAGTTTGTTGCAGTAGTTGGGCTTTTTCTTGGGATTCTCGATACAGTCGGGCATTTTCTAAAGAAATCGCCGCTTGGGCTGATAACATTTGGATAACTTTCAGGCGATCGCTATTAAATACACCACTTGTCAGTTTATTTTCTAAATAGACAATACCGACTAAATGCCCTTGATAAATAATTGGCATACCCAATACACTAGCGGGCTTGACTGTTTGCATATATTCCCCAATTAGGCCAGGAATATCTGTTTTACAATTATCGATGACAATTGTTTTTTGAGTGTGTTTGACGTAATTAATCAGTTTGACAGGAATCTCTGGGTAAGCCTTGATTGTTTGGGAGTTAATTCTAGTTTCTATTTTCCCTTGAGAACTTGCTTGGTGATTAATTGTCGTAATTGCTTTGACTTGCCAAATACCATTTTCTTCCGGGAGAATTAGTACTGCTTTTTTCGCTCCAGAGTTTTCTAAAATAATTTCAGTTAAGCTGGCGACAAGTTCATCTAATTCAATAGTACTAGAAATAGTTTGAGCCGCTTTAAGGACTGATGCAAAATCTATTACATCAGTAATATTAGTACTATTACTAGTAGATGTTTGAGCAATTGTCGCAATTGTTTCTAACGGATTAAAGTTAAGTTTTTGCTGTTGTTGGATAGGTTTAAGCAGTTGCGGGTAGCGTTTTTCTAAGTCATTGGTTTTAGCTTTTGCGCCCCAGCGTGCATAGCCATAGTATGCTGCTTGCATATATCCTTGAGCAGCGTTTTCTTTATTCAATTTGAGATAAAATATCGCCAAAAGTTCATTTGCTAGTGCTGCTTCACGGATGTACCCATTGTTTTTAGCTCCTTCAATTGCCCGATCATAACTTTCTATGGCTTCCCAATGATGATTAAGTAACTGATGACATTCGGCTGCTACTAATTCAAATTTGTGTAGATAATTCATTGGTGCTTTATCAGCCCAAGTTTTCATTCTCTGCTGATTTTCAGCTATCTTTTTGAGTAACTCATCTAAATCCAGATGTGGTTTTTCTTTGTACACCGCTATGTGTGCTAGAGAATCATAAAAGTAAAAAAGAGGAATATAAGGAAACCCAACAGCCCCATCTAAGTATTGTGCGGTTGCAGCAGCATCGACAATTGCTTGGTGGTAATCTCCCAATAAATAATTTAAAAATAATTTATGAAAATGAAGGTAGAATAGACCCAAGCGATCATTTGATTCTATATATTGGGGTAAAATAGTTTGTTCATCAAAAAATTCTCCTTGTAAGTATGGCGATGAACTCCTCCCAATTTGGCAATCTTGTAGTGCCTGTTGCAACATTTGTAAATAATATATAGAGGTAATTTGCTTGACTTGATGCAGGGAATCATGAAAAGCAAATCCTTCTTGTTGCAGTTCTGATAATTCTTTGTCTAGCCCAGTCAAATATGCAAAGTTACAAGATAAAACTGCGGCATATCCAGCAAATTGAAAATCTCCTGTTTCTAAACCAACAGTGTAAGCTTCTCGCAGAGGTTTTAAAGTTGTACTTAAGGCATCTTGCCAATGTTTAATAAAGCCATAAAACAGAGCATGAACTTTACATTGCAGTTCTTTAGCATTCAGCTTGTGTAATAAATCTAAAGCAAGCTGACCAAATTTATAACCAGTGTCAGTATCTCCCATCCCGCCACACAAAATTGCGGCATAACAGCCATAACTATGGCTAGAAATAGCATGATTTCCAGACTCTACTGAAATTTTTACTTCTTTGAATGTTAGTAAGAGATAAAGGATAGGAGATGTGAGAAAAGCTGCTGGTAAAATACTAGATATGAGGCGCAAAATTCCTAATTTTAATGGGTCAGTCATTAATGGTAAGTTAACTAATGACTCGATTTCTTTACCTTGATAAGCTAATTGCGTCTCTTGTAATGCCACACCAATATCATTAGGTGTTGGATTTTCGGGAAATTCTACATCTAATGATTGTAGAACTTTCAGTACCATTTTTATCGCTACTAAAGCTTGATTTTGAGCCATTAAGGCTTGAGTCTTAACCTCATAAACTGTAATTGTGTCAAGAATTGTCTGAGCTTGTTGTAATAAAATTTCAGCTAACCTTTCCATTTCTGAAAAATTACCACTGAGATAAGCAGCTTCTATGGCTGTTTCATATACTTTTAAAGTAAATTCATATTGATATTGCCAACTGTTTTTGGGTAAAAGTTGTAGGCTGAATGTGCAGTATTCCCAAGCGGCGCTATATGCTGTTGAGGCTTTGGCTTTTTGGGCTGCATTGAGATTTAAATGTGCTAATTCGTCTCGCTGTTCTGCTGTTGCTAGTAAGTTAATTCCCCAGTTCAGTTGATTAACAATGGCAAATATTTTCTCTTCTTGTTGATTTTTGGGAGTATTGTTTAATAACAATTGCCCGATATGCAAATGGGTACGTTGTTTGTCTTCTTCAGGTATTAACGAATAGGCGGCTTGTTGGATGCGATCGTGCAGAAATTTATAGGTGATGATTTCAGGATTGTTTTGGTTAATATTTTGATGATCAGAGAAGATGAAAAACTTATAAACATCACTCTGGGGTAAAATTAAACCTTCTTTTAATGCACTCCACAAAGATGTTGCGGTTTCTGGTTGTGATTGTTGTGAAACAATTGCTAAGGTGGCTAAATCAAATTGATTACCGATACAAGCCGCTAATTTTAAAATTTCTTGTGTTGTTTCTGGCAATCTTTGGAGTTGTAATGCCATAAATTCAACCACATCATTAGTGAGCGATCGCTGGTTAATTGCTGCTATGTCACATTCCCAGTGTCCTTGCTCATAATTAAAATAAATTAGCTTATCTTGATGTAATGCTTTAAGGAATTGTGTCGCAAAAAATGGATTACCTTGAGTTTTTTGATAAATTAATTGTGAAATTGGTAAGGCTAAAGTTTCAGCACAGATTAAGCTATCAGCTACTAACTGATTTAATTTCAATTCATCCAAGGATTTCAATATAACTGTATTAATAGTGGTACCATTTTTAGCAATTTCATCTAAAGCTAAGATTAAATGATGTGCGGCTGAAACTTCATTATCTCGATAAGCCCCAATTAGAAGTAAATATTCAGGATTTGCTTCACTCATTAATGATTGCATCAGTTTTAATGATGCTGAATCAATCCATTGTAAATCATCCAGAAATATCACCAATGGATGTTCTGATGCGCTAAACAGTTTAATAAATTTTTGGAAGAGTAAGTTAAATCTATTTTGGGCGGCACTACCTGATAATTCTAGTGCAGGTGCTTGTTTACCAATAATTAATTCTAATTCGGGAATGACTTCAATAATTACCTGGGCGTTTTCTTTTAATTCTTCAGTAATTTTATGCTGCCATTGTTGGATTTTCTCATCGCTTTCGGTGAGTAATTGTCCCATTAAATCACGGAAAGCTTGCACAAATGCCGAAAAGGGAATATTCCGGTTAAATTGGTCAAATTTACCTTTAATAAAATAGCCGCGTTGTCTAACAATTGGTTTATGAACTTCATTCACAACCGCAGTTTTACCAATTCCCGAAAAACCTGCCACTAGCATAATTTCTGTTGCACCATTAGCAACGCGATCAAATGCTGTTAACAGAGTTTCAACTTCTAGTTCACGTCCATATAGCTTTTCAGGAATTATAAAGCGATCGCACACATCCCTTTGGGCAATTTTAAAACTTTCAATCTTACCCGTTGTGTGGAGTTGGGTTAAACAATTTTCTAAATCATACTTGATTCCCAAGGCACTTTGATAGCGGTCTTCGGCATTTTTTGCCATCAGTTTCATGACAATCTCGGAAACAACCTGGGGAATTTCTGCACTGTTAACTAATGGTGGCGGAATTTTCGCAATATGACAATGCAGCAATTCCATAATATCGTTTGATTTAAAAGGTAATTCTCCTGTTAATAACTCATAGAAAGTTACACCCAAGGAATAAAAATCAGTCCGGTAATCAATTAAACGATTCATTCTCCCAGTTTGTTCGGGAGAAATGTATGCGAGTGTGCCTTCTAATACATGCTGATTAATCAGTGTTTGAGTTTCTCTAGGCAACAAAGATGCAATACTAAAGTCAATGATTTTTACTTGTTTGGTATTGGGATTAATAACAATATTGCTGGGTTTAATATCTTTATGGATAATGCCATCACGATAAAGGGTATCTAATATGCTGCACAGAGCGATCACTATTTCTAAAAACTCTTGTAAAAATCCAGCAGATTGCCGTTTGCTCGCAGTAAAATAATCCTTGAGCGAGATTCCCCCCATATCTTCCATCACGATCACATAGCCGTTTTGATAAGGTTCCAGGCTATATGTTTCGATAATTCCAGGTTTGTGCAAATTTTTTGCGATCGTGTATTGATTGCGAAACTGCACTAGTTCATTAAAACTTGGATAAGGATTTTTCAGCAGTTTAACTACTACAGGTTTGTGATCAATTTCCCGATATCCACGATAAACCAGTGTTCTCAAGCCATCGTAAAGTACTTCGCTCAATTGATATCCAGGAATTGTCAACATACCACTAAATTTTTAATACTTTCAAATATTAGTTTTCCCACATATCGCAAATTTATCATCAATAATTTTGATTTTTTAATTTAATATTTCCATTAAATTTGCACTTAAATATTTTACCTATGTTTACAATAGAAATCCTTGCCTAATTTTCTCGGCTTATGGATTCAATTTTCCAAGAAACGTCTAATACAATTTAGTGTTTGAGATTTTGGATTGCTTTAGATGAGCAAAAACTTTTACGCCTAATGCGTCAGCATCTAGTCTCTAGAAGTCTGGGGCTATATAAACAAAACCTACATTTGCAGGCTAAGTACATACTTATTCATATCAATTTAGTATTAGATAACAAAAGACTTTTAACTCTGTCACCTGTCACCTATTACTTATTTTCTATATTGTAAAAATTCTCAAGTCAGTGGGTGACGAGGGATTTGAACCCGCAACCAATAGATTAAGAGTCTACTGCTCTACCGTTGAGCTAGTCACCCCCACTAAATAATGATTATAGCAGCTTTTTTTGGGTTATGCCAACGTAAAGTTAATCAGGAAGCGGGTTACAGCGTAGTTGATCTAACAGAATCCTGCCGAGACAGCAAATGTGAAATGGCGATCGCCTTTCAAGAAAGAGAATTGGGATTTCTGAGATCAGGAATAATCTTCTTTCTAGAGCCGAAAATATTAAAAAATAATGATATCTTAGCCATTTAGATTAAAAATAGTTGACACACATCTATCTTAGGATATAGTTTATTTAGCCAATACAGCTTGATAGTTGATTGCTTGCAATAGTGTGAAAACCACGTTGCTACTGAGTATTGTTTCAGTAAATCTATTAGGTGTACATATCCAACCAAAAAGTATGAGATTAAATTCGTAAATCTCTGTCCATTTGTTTGGATACAATTCGCTCTGGCATAACAACGCTGTCTGTACCGCAGATATCGGTTTATTTTTATGCACCTATGTCAGCACTATCAAGTTCAAATTTATTATTACTGCATCAAAAAGTAGAAAAGTGCAGATCACCTACTAATAAATGTGGCGAGTTTTGTAACTACTTACGTTAAGTTTTGAAAATACTTCGGAGTCATGAACATGAGTAATAAACCAGAACAAAGTCCATTAAGCTTTGTTGCTCCTATCAAAGCACCAGTAGCAGATAACTATAAAGCTCTAAAGAAAATTTTAGAATCTGGGACTTTTGGAGCAGCACTAGATCAAATTGGTACGGTACATTTTGGACGTTTTATGTTCCTCGAACCAGTTACACCAGAATCAGGAGAAGAGTATTATGCTAAATTCGCTCTCTTTACAGCCTATGACGGAAATTTTACAAAATACGTTGATGACTTTGTTGCAGTAGTTGGTGATTTTTTTAATTTACTATTACAGCATTTAGAAGATGGAGATCAGGTAATACCAGTTCAAAAAAATGCTCAAGATTTTGCACAGTATGTACACAAATATGATCAGGAAGTCAAAGTCTGGTATAGTGCTTATCCGAATTTAAATGTAGTTGACATCCGTCAATTAGTAGCTCAATCATAAGATTATCGCTTTTATCACTGCCTTGTAGCTAAACCTAATTAAGCACAGATGAAGAATTAGCTACTAATAAAATCTTAAAAGAAGTTTTACTGTTTAAAAGTGTTCTAAAAAATAGCGTTGTATATTAGCGCAATTAGCTAGAATCTTTACCTAAAAACATTCTTTTAATATTTTATAGCAGAATCATCTATTAACGTGAAGAAGAAATTTAGATGAAGTTTAACACAAGGAAGTGATAATTTATGACCTGTAATACTAAGGGTATTACGGGTATTCGGGTTAGCTAAATATTAGAGGATGTTTTAAAAGTTCCATTGTTGGTAGCCAAACATTTTAGATCCCCCTAAATCCCCCTTAAAAAGGGGAGCCACTGCGTTGGGCGGGTTCCCCGACTCCCTCAGTGGCGTGGACTTTAAGAGGCTTTTAGCCCACCTTTTTAAGGGGGGTTGGGGGGATCTGTAAGTGCCGATATACACAACAAATCACTTTTAAAACAACTTCTTAAAAATATAGGAATAAGTTTTGATTACTGAATCTATTTGTGTACACAGGGAAGAGGGAGTAGGAAAGAAGCTTAATCTGGGTATACTGATTTTTTAGAAATCAAATATGAGTCCTATAGTAACATATTTCTCTTTGACATCAAACAAGAATAAGAGTTGATATGACAATTAGTAAAAATCAAACACAGCTTGATTTCAGTGATATACAAGGTTATATCGTCCGTGGCTATAACATGGATTTTGCCAGACATTTTGTCCTTCAGGTTCAAGATGCAAAAGCTGCCAAAAAATTTATTGGTAACTTAGTAAATGGTAATGAATCAATTCCCCAAATCACTACTGCTGCATTGTGGGATGTAAAACCGAGTTACTGCCTGAATATTGGGTTTACTTTTGAGGGTTTAAAATCACTGCAATTTGGAAATGTTGATCAATCTTTTTCAGACAAGTATTACCTTTCCTTTAAAAAAGGTGCTAATCATCCAGAAATAGCAAATAAATTAGGCGATGTTGGAGACAGTTCTCCTGAAAATTGGAAAGGTGGATTAGGAACATCTAATACTCATATTTTGCTATCCCTCTATGCTCAAGATAGTGAAGTGTTAGAGAAGCAATCCGATCAACTGCGAATACTTTTTCAGGAAGAACAAGCATTGAAAGAATTATCTTGCTTGGATGGAGCTAAACTTCCCGATGAGCAAGGCAAACCTAGCGATATCATTCACTTTGGTTACAACGATGGAATTTCTCAACCAAAAATAGAAGGGGTTCCATCAAAGGCTGGACTTCCAGCATCTCTCGATCCTCAACCAGCGATTCCTGCTTATGACTTTATCCTACTAGATGAACCAAAAGCTCCTTACTACGTACCAACTCCTGATAAGTTGGGTTTAAATGGTAGTTTTGCTGCTTTTCGAGTGATGGAACAGGATGTAGCTGGATTTGAAAAGTTCCTTCAAGAGCAAAAAGATAAAATTGAGCCAGAAAAACTAGCAGCTAAAATGTGTGGTCGATGGCGCAATGGTGTCCCGCTAGTCCTTTCTCCAGATGCTGACCAACTTTCACCCCCCGAAAAACCAATTACTTACGAACAATTCAATAATTTTAACTATCGTCAGGAAGACCCACAAGGATATAAATGTCCCATTGGTTCACACATACGGCGCACAAATCCCCGTGATGCGAATATACAAGGGGTAACAAAAATTCACCGACTCCTCCGTAGAGGAATGCCTTATGGGCCTGCTTATAATCCTAATTGTCCTAATGATGGTCAAGAAAGGGGATTACTAGGACTATTCATTTGTGTGAGCCTAGAGCGCCAATTTGAATTTGTCATGGAAGAGTGGGTGAATAAAGGAAGTTTTGCTGCTCTACCTAAAAATGCCCAAGATCCCCTGCTTGGTGTTAATGACAGTAATCAAAGTCAATTCGATATTCCTGTCTCCCCCGACCAACCTTCTATCAAGCTGACTAGTTTTGAGCGATTTGTTAAAACTAAAGGTGGAGCTTACTGTTTTTTACCTAGTATTACCGCCTTGAAATATATAGCTAGTAATTGATGAGTAATGAGTAATGAGTAAATAGGACTGACGCAAAATTATGAGAAAACGTAGACGCGCTCTTTGGCTACTCTTACGAGAACGCCTAACGGTGAACACGAAGTTATAAGAGTTTGAGAGAGTTCGTGCGTAAGTCCTAGTAAATACTCATAACTCATTACTTATTACTCATAACTCATTACTCATTACTCATTCCAAAACTGGGCAATGTAATGATGAAGGTGGTTTGGCGATTTGCACTCTCTACTGTGATTGCACCGCCTAGATGCTTGACCATCTTCTGCACTAAAGCCATCTCTAAGCCTGTACCACTATATGTCCAGGGGTCATTTTTCATGAGGCGATGGAATGGTTCAAAAATCCGGGGTATTTCACTGGCGGGAATTTCTAAGCCGGAGTTGCAAATCTTCAGTTGCACCGCATCAACTGTAAAGTCAGCCGACACGGTGATGATTTCACCTGATGGGGTATTTTTGCAAGCATAGCTTAAAAGTTCGGTGACGATTCTTTCTAAATCAGTGATATCTGTTTCGAGGGGCGGGAGTTGATGATTAATATTGAGGTGTAATTTTTGTTTTTGGCAATGGGAAAGGTCTCGAAAGGACTCAACAATGGGTGGTAGCCATGTTTGTAAGTCAATGGTGATTAACGTGGGAGTGTTTGGTTCGGCTTCGAGGTAAGAAAGCTGCATTAAATCGTTGATTAACTTACTTTCGCGTCCACATTCGTTTTGCAAAATTTGCAACAGTTGGGGGACAATTTCAATATCTAAGATGCCTTCTGGGGTGAGGACACTTTCGAGGGTTTGGGCGGCGAGGCTAATGCTGGTTATGGGTGTGCGTAGTTCGTGGGAGAGGGTTCTTAAGAATTCGTTTTTGCGGCGTTCTTGCTGTTCTAATGTTTGCACTTGTGCTTGAGTGGTGGATGCTGTTTTGGCCTGGCGAAGGGCGATCGCACATTCATTGGCTACCTGTTGTACTAAACTAATTTCAAAGTCATCAAACATTTCTTGGTTTGGCCGATGCAACCATAAGTTACCCAAAATACCTTGGTCATCAAAAATTGGACAAGCTAACTGAGTTAAAACCCTCAGTTGTGGGTGCCATCCGGGAACAATTTCTAAAGATTGCCAATGTTGTTTAGCTAACAATGGTTGATACACTTCTGGCAAGTCTGCAACTTGGCGGGTTACTCCTTGATATTTTGGGGTGGTAGTTGTGTATTCATAGATAACTGTTGTTTCACTCCCACCAGCATTGTAAGTTTCCAGGTAACAAGACTGGAGTTGAAATAACTGAGTTAGTTCTTGAGTGGCTGTTTGCATTACCTGGTTCGCAGATTGATGGTCGCGGATTTGTTCGGTAATGTGACACACTAATGTTTGAAAGTTATTTGCTTGCTGTTTTTGCAGTTCTAGTTGGGTTTGCAAATGCTGTACTTGTTCTTGCAATTTGGCTTGGTGAACTGCGATACCAATTTGGGTAGCTAGTTGTTTGAGTAAGTCAATTTCGATTTCTTGCCATTGATGGGGTTGATGACAATGTTGGGCAGTAATTAACCCCCAAAGCTTTTGCTGTGACCAAATCGGCACAACCAAATTCGCCCTGACAGGCCAAGATTCCAGCAACTTAACTTGGTCAGGATGTAACCCTGCTGTGTAAATATCTTCAATAATTTGAATGCAACCGCGTCCACTGCGTTCTTGATATTTGCCAATTAAGCTAGGATCGGGGAATTTCTGCCCTAAACAAGAATTGGTGGTGACTGTCGATTCTGCAATGACTACGCCAGTTTCATCAGGCTGTATGGCATAAACCAAAATGCGATCGCACCCTAAACAATGCCGCACTTCTTTCACAAGTTGATGCAGCAATGTATCTAAGTCTAACGATTCTCGAATCCATTGAGCGATCGCTTCTAGGAGTTGTTCTTGCGCCGTTTGAATTTCTTTTGCTTGGGCTACCTGTTTCACTGGCGTGATATTACTACTTGTGCCAATCAATCGATAAATGCGAGAGTTTGCATCTCGCAATGGTGTTAATGTGGTACTCCACCAAGTCGCCACTCCTTGAAATTGCAAGCATTGTTCGTAGGAAATGGTTTTACCAAACCGCACGCAGTCAGCATAATGCTGACGCACATTTACCGCATCATCAGGCGAGAGGATATCTTCTGGTTTTTTCCCCTTCAGATTCTCAGAACTAATGCCAATCCATCGTTCATGGGTGGGGTTTAAGGCTACGTAGCGAAAATCTCCATCTTCTAAAACATCCACAATAAATATAGATGTCTGCACAGAATTATAGATGCTCAGTAAAAACTGTTCACTACCACTGTGTTTCGCTAATTCTGGATCAAAGAGAATTTGAGAATGCAATTGTTGTTTCAACTCAACGGTTGATTCACCCGGATTTATATTCATGGGAGAGTCCCTGTCTGCTATTAATGACTCCTTTAAGCGCAACCCCTGATGATGCTAAGTGATGAAAAATGCTTTTTTGCGCTTACAGCAAAGCATTGTCTGTCTTTGCTCAACTGATTTTTGGATCTTTTTCTATTCTTATCAGAAATATCGGAAACTTAATAGCAGTCAACTCAACAAATATATCTCCTTGAAGATCAGAGTGCATTTGCAATCAGATGCAAATTTATTAGTCATTTTTTATTAAGAATGATTTAAGATTGTTGCATATATCTAAGTATACTCAAAAGCAATATTTGCCAAAAATTACATTTCTTAATATTATTTTAATGCGGAGTGCTATTAACAGCATAATAACAAAATATTGCATGATAATTTTGACTGTAGGAGAAATGATAAATTATCGCAATAGTCGGTAAGCATTGATCCCTGTGAAGATGGCGACAACAATCCAAGCAATAGCTAAACCAACAACTTCACCTAAAAACAACCGCGTTAACCGGAGTAAAACTATTCCCACAATTGCGCCAATGGGTACAGCCATCGCCCAAGCGATCGCACTCACAAATATCCATTGCCATGACAAAGCTACAGACTTGGGAATCGCTGTCCACTGTGCGGAACCAATAATCAAACCCGCAACAGCACCTAAATTTGTCCCCCAAAATATTCTCAGGGGTAAAGTTGCTGTATTGGGGACAATCCAACCCACCGCACCCACACCAATAGCCGTGATGATTGCCCAAGCCAACAAAGTCGCTAACACCCAGCGCCCAGATAAAATTTGATGGCGGATGAGTAAACTTTGGGGAAATGCGATCGCCAAACCACCCAAAGAAGCCTGCGCCACCCCCACATCTGGCTTTTCCCCGACTTCAATCCAGCACAAACTGATCAAAAAACCACCCAAAGTTGCGATCGCCCACTGCAAGATAAAACCAACTTGACTTTTAGTAGATGTGAAGAACATGAACTTCTCGCCAGTAAAGCATGGTAGAGATTACTATACAGCGCGAGAAAAATCAAAAAAGTTCAAAATGTTAAAAGGAAGCAGGGAGCAGAGATAGGAATAACGGGGAGAAGGTAGAAGGGATATAGAGGTGTAATGATGTATGTATCTAAAACCCTTAAACCCCCACACCCTTACACCCTTACACCCAGTCTCCACAGAAAATATTTGTGCGTAAGTCCTACCTAATTACAACATGAAACAATCGGCTTGTTAGCAATCTCTTTTAAACCAACATCTCCTAGTAATTTCTGCCAATCTTGCATCAAAGTTTTGCTTTGGGGATTACGGCGGCGGAGTTGGGCTAATTGGGTTAAAGCATCGTACCAAATGCCTTTTTGAGCATACAAAATAACTTGCTGGCGATTCGCTGAAGGAGTATGTTGAAATTTGACTCGTTGAATCCAGCCATTGACATTGATTGATTCATTGTCACCCTGACAATTGATATTTAGAGATAAATACCAATGATAGTTTTTATCTGGTTCGAGTTTAACTGTGGATGGCAGACTGAGAGCGATCGCACCCGGTGTTTCCTTAACAGTGAAAGTTCTTTGATAAATTTGCTTGTAATTTCGCTGTTCGCGGCTAGTTTCGTCCCATAATTCTAATTCAGCCCCCTGAATATCTTTGGCCTGGTAAGGAACATAAAACCAGAGTGTCGGAGAGGCGCTAACAGTTAAGCCCCAAACATGGCTCATTTTTGGTTCTGATTCCACAGCCGGTACTAAAGCGGTGAGACGTTCTTTAATATCTAAGGCGGCGCAATTGCGACCGTCACGAGTTCCGCCACCTTGGCGATTTCCCGGTGCGCCTCTGGATGATAGGGGTGGTTGATTAAAAATTACCGACGAAATTCTAGAGGGTGTTGACTGGGACTGCTTGATAGAGGATGAATAAACTTCTCCCTGATTCACAGCTAAAACCCATACCAAACCTAATCCTATCAACCGCATCATGATTTCCCTCCCAAATGCCGCTTTAAACCAGTTTTAATCACGTATGTAATCGCCAAACCAAATACTGATGGTATCACTGGGAGACAAAGACCGTTTAAGAAGAAGCCAAAACACAGAGTCACAAGGATAACACTGGCGATCGCAGCTAAAACTCGACTATATAAAACCGAGTCAAATCTCCAAACACATAAACCCCCAATGAGTGACCAAATCCAAATCCAAATCGCATCCCAACCCTGGTGCCAAAACCGGAGTAAGGGGCGTTCTTGTTGAGCAACACTGAGCATTTGACTCACCATTTGGGCGTGAATGACGATACCGGACATTTTTTTGTCAACTTCTTTACCAAAGGGTGTAAAAAAGCGATCGCCAATCGAGGGCGCTGTGACACCAATCAAAATAATCCGATCTTTCACCCATTGGGGCGGCAAATTATTGTTGAGAACTGCGGCTAAGGTAACTTCCCTGGCGACTTTTTGCGCTGAACGGTAATTGAGTAAAACTTGATGACCACGCGGATCAATGTTGTGATAAAAACCAGTATGATTTTCCAAAGGCTGAAAAACAGTAGAGCCAAGCTGCAAATTACCCTCTGATGTGGCTTGTGGTTTGATGCCCTCAAAATTGAGGTAACGCCAGGCTAATTTGGCACTGAAAGCGTAGGATGACTGACACCGGGAATTTCCTGGATCTATATGCAACAAAGAACGCCGGATGATGCCATCTGATTCCACTACAAAATCAGTAAAACCCACATTACTTGGCGGACTAGTAGGGGGAGGCGCAACACCAAATTTATCAGTGTTCGACTCTGGTTTGCCGACTTCGCAAGTTGTTACCAGCCGGGAGTTTTTCGGGATGTGGGCGGCTAGTTCCCGGTGTCCGGGTTCGACTGGTAAATCGCGGTAAATATCTAAGCCAATAACTCTGGGTTGATAGGACTGGAGTTTCTCTAGTGTTTGCAAAATTACGTGATCGCTCAGAGGATACCGCCCTTGCTCTTGAATATCTTGTTCTGTAACTTTGACAATCAAAAGACGCTCATCAATTCCACCATCTGGTTGTAAGCGCATAAATAAATCAAAAGCCCACAATTCTAGCGGCTGGAGTCCACCTAAAAACCGCAATGTCATAATTAAGCCAGTCGTCAGTAAACTCCGTACCAAGATATCTGGCAAATCTTTCCAGTCTAGCGGTTGGCGGTAATTAGGACGGCTGATCGGCCGCAAATCTTTCCAAGTCGGTGTTACTTGGGCGGGGTTTTGGTAAATCATCGGTAGCCAAGTCGCACCCGGTAAATCCGTAAATTCCTCTAGTCGTTCTTGGGCGCGGCGCACAGCAGTATATAAAGTTTGTCCCGCCGCATATTCCTTCAAGAATTCTTTGAGAAACGATTGAGCAACGATATCGGGGACAATCTCTTGCATAACAATGATCACCGGGACGTGTAAATCAGCTAACTGTTGCGCTAGTCCCAAACCTTCACAAGAGTTAAAAATGGCAATCTTTAACCCTTTTTCCATCGCTTCCCGAAAAGCGTGTTTAAATTGGTCAGTTTCGATGCTTTCTCTACTACTAAGACTAATGCGCCCTCTTTGTTCTACAGTATGACTATGGCCAGCAAAAAAGAAAATATCCCAGCCTTGGGGATTTCGGAGTTGGGTAATTAATTCTCGCCCTTGGGGTTGATGACAAAAAACTGATTCTGTTTGTGGAAGTTTGGCGATCGCCTGACGATCTACTTCTAAATCTAGGTGTTGATGATCACCAAAAATTGCCAGCAACCGGACGCGATCGCGTGGCGTTTGCTGTTTCCCAATTTCCCAAGATTCATATTCTATCGGACTATAGCTAACACCAACATTTGGATAACTTGCTAGTAAATCCCAGGTATGCCAAGGTAACTTCCATAACATTACTTCCTTGGCTTTAATCGCTAACCGCAGAGTATCCGGCTGACTGGCTAACTCTTTACTCAACCTTTCCCGAATTTTTTGCCAACCGACTTCCCCCGATGCTTGCAACCATTGGTTGAGGTTGGTTTCTACTTGTCTCATTCTTTGCCAACAGTCAGCCGCAATTTCCTTAGTCGCGCGATTCGTTGGCAAACTTTCCTCAATTTCCCAACCATCATAGCGGGCGAGCGTGGTGAGATCCCGAAAAGATTGTTGCCACAAAAAATACAAGCCTTCAATCTCAGTATTAGCTCCCAACCTACCTTCAATTTCCCCCACCGGAGAACCGCCATCTTCCCTCAGTTCTAGGGATACTTCAAACCCTTGAGCAAAATCTCCCCTACCAATTTTGAGAACTGCTACCCTGCTCATAAATTTTGTGTCTCATACAAAGGCACAAACAATCACTCACTACTTTAATCCAAATATATCTCTCTTCCTTGGCGTACTTGGCGTACTTGGCGTACTTGGCGGTTCGTTTAAGCAATAAAAGTCTCACTCACGCTGACTTTATCCAAAGTTACCTGCACTTGGAATTGAGTTCCAGGCGGGGGACTAAAGCCAAGTTGCAGAATTTTGTCTTTCCCTGTGCCTTGTTCGTCGCTTCTTGTTTCTGCTTGCAAACGAGTTTCACCGCCAGCAATCACACTCAGAATCAGATGGGGTGGTAGTTGATGTTGCTGGTTGATTGGCTGCACTTGTAGCCGCACTGCGATTTTTGATTCTGTTTTGGGACGAATAGTGACAATCAGCGCCATTTGACAACCCGCCAATTGCAAGCCCAAATCAATCAACCGGGCTTTACTAATGCCGGCTTGGGGATGATCAGGGGCGATTTTGCCTAAACTTAAAGCTGCTTCCCAACGGGTTTCTTCATCCTGGGCAACTTGTAACAATTCTACCAACGCCGCGATCGCCTCTGGATGACCCACGCCAATTTGTCCTAACACCCCGGCGGCTTGACAACGTTCTTTTTCAGGGCGATTGGATTTGAGGAGGCGAATTACTGGAGCGATCGCTTCCACAGAAACTTGCTCTTCCGCACCCCGCACAGCACTGAATTCTGGTGGTGTTAAAACTGACTCTACCGCTTGCCAAATTTCTGCAATTATGCTGTCAGCCCTTTGTAACCACTGACGCAAGTTGACGACAGCTAAATTCGGCGGTGATAACCGTTGCTGGTAGAGTTTTTGCCGCAACTCTTCATTGACTAGCAATGCTGCCCATTGTTCAAATGTTACCGCTAATCTAGGGGAGTATAAATCAGGATTACCGATTTGTGTGCATAAATCTGCCACTACTGCTGTAGATAACTGCGGTGGCGCTGCTGTTTGGGGACGAGAATTTGGTTGGGGCAGGAGGAGCAATTGTGTGATATCTTCCGTCAAGACAGCCTGATTAATATAGTAAGAGCGATCGCCCTGATCATATATCCCCCGACTCTTCAGTTTTTGATGGCTGACATATCCCCACAACCGCAGCCAAGATTGCTCAGGTTCACCTAAATTAATCTGCACAGCCAGATAATAATCTTTTCGCCAGCTAGGAATATCAACCCACTCGCCGGGAACAACAAAGTCCTCTAAATCACTCGTTTCACTGGGAATTAAAACTAATCTAATTTCACCTAAATCAATAGGAGTTCCATTCACAAATTCCCACAGGGAGTTACAAGTATTGGCGGCAATAATATTATTGATGTTCACATTAGCATCTTCTTCTGCTAACCAAGCCTCTAACCAAGGCACAAAAGACTTTAAGCACAGATAATTCAGATAAGCTTGACAGCAAGCTGCGGCATTAGTATGAGCTTGAGATTGCTGCCAAGCTTCTGCTTGCAGTTTTGGTGATAACGGCAAGCATATCTGATTTGGATAAATCGTGGCAATTCTTTGCAAATTCAGCATTTTCCTTCCTCAACTTCTCTGAATTTCTTGGTAGAGCAAGTTTGTCGATAGCCAATCTTCAATTATTTCCCCAATTTGTTGAATTTCCGTTTCTAAAGAAATACCAAACTTCTGATCAATTTTCTGGATAAAAGAACGCTGCAACTGCTGTTTAGCTGTAGTAATTGTTTGAACATCACTATTAGATTTGAGAATTTTTTGAGCATATTTTTGCCATAAAATTTCTTGGCATGGTGATTCTAATTGGGTAAATGACTTTAATAACTCAGCTTGCATTAAATTTTGATAATAATTTTTCAGCCATGATTTGATATAGTTATTTTGCCATTGCTTAAGTATATTTAAAAAATTGCTTTGTAATTCATTTTCAGCTATAATTAGTTTTTGTGTTACTTCTTCTTGAGTAAGAGATTTATTCTGAGCAATAATTTTAGTTAGCTCGGCAATATTCAGTTTTTGACCATATTTAAGTTTAATGATTTGTTGTAATTCAGGTTCTAAATCTGCGAGTGCAGCAATTAATTGAGATGCAAGGGGATTAGCTACTAGATTAAAATTACTAAATTTCTCAGTTAAAAATGTTTTGACATAAGTTGCCGGATCAAATTGTTCACTGGTTAACTCCTGAAACTTTTCTAATAATGGCGTTTCTATATACTTGGAAATATAGCGCGAGACAGTTCCTTGATGGACGTTCATTCTACTAGCAAACTGTTCTTGAGTTAGCAGCGCCAAGCGATGGGGATAGCATAAAGGCATCACAGCCTGACGGTAAGGTATGGGAATTTGACTGCGAATTTTAGCTAAATTCTGCTCAATCAGTTCAAGTTCGCTACGTAAAATCAAGTCTACTGCTGCTAAAGATTCTGCGTTTTCTGCTTCTGTCTCTCCGGTTTCCCAAAAGTTGAAACTAGCTGTATCTGGCTGTTCATTACTGTTAGCATCGTAAGGCACTTCCTTAATTTGCTCCGATTGCTGTAAAGCTTCAATACAGGTATTCATCCATTTTTGAATCATGATTGGTGTGATGGCTGCACCAACGGCGACTTGCAAGGGTGCGCCTGGTTGAAATCTCTGAGAGTTGTAATCTTTAGCCGTTTGGACAAAATCTGAAAATTCTGGTTCTGGCCATTTTCCCCCGCCTTGTCTTTGAGGATGGTAGACGCGGTTGTTTTTGTAAACAGGAATAAAATATTGCCAAGCAAAAAGATATTGGGAAATTTCTGGTTCCTGTTTACCAGTGCTTTGCAATGCTGCTTTCAGGCGTTCGGCTGCGGTTTGCAATTTTCTGCGACTATTAATATCAACATCGCACAACAGATGCCAGGGTGATTCCCAATTGATATGCTCACGAGTGACATTTCTTAGTACCCCTAAGATATAGGTTTTGAGACTTGCACCACTATAGTCATTAGTTTTGTACTTATTGAGATATTGCTGTAATTTTTCGCGGTTACACAGGTGTTCGTTCGTCAGAGCATATAAATTTTCAGCATAAGCAGCGTAAAACGGCAAACGACACCAATTGCGCCAAATGAGATAACAGCGATCGCGATCGAAGTAAGCTAATAAGTGCCAGTGAGCTAACTTTTTCTCTGTTTCCGGTTGAGAATCATTATTGAGAATTGTGACAAAATAATCCACATAGTCGCCCTCACTCCATTGGGGATGCAACCGCACCAGTTTTTCTATTCTCTCTCGCAAACGATTTTGAATTAACCGTTTGAAAGGAGGATAACCACTAGTTTCTGTAAAGTCATACAAAGTCCAGAATTGATCATTCATTTGCAGAGATTTTCCGCTTAGTGTTTAGTAGCTTGCTCCTTGAGCGCAAGAAGCTAGTTTAACAGAGCTTTTCAGAACTTACGCACTAGTAACAGAAGACTAAACACAGAAAAGCCAGTGCATTGCTTTGATTGCCAAAGTCCTAGCAACTAGCACAACACCAAAAAATCATGCGTTGCATAAATGCGGGATGAATTGAGATGTTCAACCAAAATGAAAGATTGATTTTTCGCGCCTTTGCGCCTTTGCGCGAAACAAAATTCATCCCTTTAATCAGCAACGCCAAAAATCAGAGTTGCAGATGATTTTTGCGTAAGTGTTACTTTTTTATGAGAACTTGATTTTATTCTTCCATATTATTTTCATGGAAGAAACAACAATTTTGTAATTCAAGCAAAATTGTCACCGTTCAAGGAGTAATAAAATAATGAGGGTAACAGATTTTAGCCAGATGATTTAGCCTGTTACCCTCAAATTTATCAGCTTGATAGTGGCTCAAACTTGATTAAATTTTGACACGCACAGTCTAAGGTATAGGTGGAAAAGCAAAGTCGATTCCACTAAATGCTGGGTTTTGTGTGGTGTTGGTTCGCTGTATAGTTACCAGGAATGAGTAAAGTCTGTTCGAGCCTACACTATGATTGAGATTGACAAATTGAGTTCTATTATCAGTCATGTTGGATATATTGGAACTCCATGTGCTACCTACTCCATTCAAGCCAGCAGAATCGCGGTATACAAGCCTGGTTGTGATCTCAGATGCACCCCCGATTCCATCACTATCTCGGTAATAAACTCGATAGGTTGAGATATCGTTATCGTTTGTGAGATCAGATATTGTGTTGGCGTTAATTGGCAGTGGACAGTAAAGGGTGACTGTACCAGTAGCAGAGCCATTGAAAACATAAGCTCCGTTCGAGATGACAACTGACGCATCCCCACTATCACTATTTGGGCGACAAGCGGTAGCAGGGACAGTTGTCGCTAGTATATCCCGATCATTAGCTAACGCAGCACTAGGAACAATTAAGGATGCGGCAATGGTGGCGGCTGCTAGGAAGTTTTTGGAGATAAACATAAGAAATCCTTTGACTAGTTATTGTTATTTGGGGTTTGAACCCTTTGATTTGGTTATTGGGATAGGATTTGCTAATTTATGCACTTCCAGCCACTCACAGTTGAAAAAAGCCTTTTGTAAAGGATTGTTAACAAAAAAAATAATCACTACAATCCTATCAGGGTAAGAATTTCAGCAATTTTACTAGCTACAAAAACATTTATAACTCAGGGATAAGTACATAAATCAAAAAAGCCTATCCCATTAACTCTAATGAAAGGGTTCAAACGCAACGATGAAAAGGAAGCGAGTTAAATTCACTGTCGCTCATCACATCGTTAAGTAAACACCCTTTTAATAAGTAAAAAGTAAGAAGTAAAAAGTAAAAAGATAATCACCATAAATAAATTTAGGTGCTTGTAACAATTATTCTTTTTCTTTCTTTGACTTTTAGCTTTTTACTTGTGTCTTGTTCATTCAACATTTTACGTCATTTAAATTAAGGAGAAAAATCATGTCTAACTTTGACATTATTCGTGCTTGGAAAGATGAAGACTACCGCAATAGTTTGAGTGATGAACAACGTTCTCAATTACCTGAAAACCCAGCAGGTTTGATTGAACTTCCCGATGCAGAATCCAATGCTTTATCCGGGGGCGGTTGTTCAATATTTACAGGGACTTGTGGACGTGTCTGTGAAAGACTTACACCCCAGTACGGTTGTAAAGGCTGTGATAATGGCGGTTTGACAACCTGATAGTATGAGGCTGAATGTGATTGCTTGAGATAAAAATCAGGCGATCGCACTTAGTTTCCGCGCCAAAAACTAACAAGATTGGGTAGGCTATGACCTGCCCAATCATATCTTAATTAATCCTTCAATTTCTCCCGGTAGAAATATCTTATTTAGTCTTTAATCTCAGGAAAAGTTATGTCAAAAGCAGATAATAATACACGCATATTAACAGATAAAGAGTACGAAATAAACTTATCTGATAAAATTAACCAATCCAGCACAATATCTTCTACTTGGTATCAGGCTATTACTTTATCTGAGCGTATTCAAAAACAGTTAAGCTCTAAAAAAGTTGATGCTGAACTTGCCGCGCGGCGTGTACAAAAATGGCAGTCACAGTCTAGTTTTACTGATCAAGCTGACTTCGCTCAACGTTTAGCAATTAATGGCATCAGTGAGGAAGAATTTTTCAACTTACTTGGTGAACCAATTGAGGCAGTACGAGAACGTTATCCCCACCCCCCACAATGGTTAACAGATATCATTTCAGCCTTTGCTCACCCGGTTGCTGCTAATTTACCGCCGCTTCCCCAGAAATTGCAAAATGCAGAAATGAGTGGTTTTTTGGATGCGATCGCACCATTAATTAGCCAAGGATGCGATCGTTTACAAGCGGGCATCGCTGCGTTAATCGCCACGCAATCTGATTTACCTTTTGTCCCCAGCACAATTACAGAAGTGTTGTTTGCCAATCTACCAGAAAAGTTACTGGCAATGTTAAGCCGGACAATGGTTTTAGAACTCAATGTTGCCCGTCTGCAAGGCAATCTCCAAGGAGATACATCCAAAGAAAGATTCCAAAGCTTTTTAGCACAATTACGCCAACCGGAAACAGCGTTAAACTTATTGCAAGAGTATCCGGTTTTAGCTCGTCAACTTGTAACTTGCATCGAACAATGGGTAACATTTAGTTTAGAATTTCTGCATCATTTATGCTCTGATTGGCAAGCCATTAAAACTACTTTTAGCCCTGATCAAGAGCCAGGATTATTGATAGCATTAGACATGACTGTAGGCGATCGCCACAGAGGTGGACGCAGCGTGTCCATTGCCAAATTTAGTTCTGGTTGGCAACTGGTTTATAAGCCGAAATCATTAGGTGTAGATATTCATTTTCAAGAGTTTTTAACTTGGCTAAATCAACGCAGCGATCTACCAGCATTCCGCACGCTGAAGCTTCTCAATCAAGGTACATACGGCTGGGTTGAGTTTGTGGAAATGCTAAACTGCTCCTCCTCAGCCGAAGTTGAGCGATTCTACCAACGTATGGGGGCATATCTGGCATTACTTTACGTTCTAGAAGCCAGAGATTTTCACTTTGAAAATTTGATCGCAGTGGGTGAACATCCGGTTTTGATTGACTTGGAGGCACTTTTTCACCCGCGTCTGGAAGAAGGCGATCGCCACCAAGTACATCAGTTTGCCAATAATATTATGTATGACTCAGTTTTGCGCGTCGGACTACTCCCCTATCGCGCCTGGGCAAACGCTGAGTCTGGAGGCATTGATCTCAGTGGTTTAGGCACGGTAGGCAAACAGCTAACACCAGATCGTCTTCCTTACTGGCAAGGTGTAGGTACAGATGAAATGCAACTCCAGCGCCAGCAAATGGAAATGCTAGGACAGCAACATCGACCAACGCTCAATGGTAAAGAAATTAATGCTTTAGATTATATAGAATTTCTCATTTCGGGATTCACCAAAATTTATGGATTGTTGTTACAACACCGCGATGAGTTACTAACAGAAAATAGTCCACTTACTTGGTTCGCCAACGATGAAGTGCGAGTTATCCTGCGTCCAACGCGAACTTACGGACTGTTGTTTATGGAGAGTTTTCATCCTGATATCCTACGCAACGCATTGGATCGGGATTGCTACTTTGATAGATTGTGGGCTGAGGTCAAAAGTTACCCAGATATAGCTAGAGCGATCGCCTTTGAACAAGCAGATTTACAAAATGGTGATATTCCACTGTTTGTCACTCATCCCAATTCACGAGATATGTGGAGTAGTTCTCATGTCCGCATCGCCAACTTTCTCCAAGAACCAAGTGCGATCGCCGTTCAACGCTGTCTGCAACAACTCAGCGAAACTGATCTCAAACAACAAATATGGTATATTCGCGCTTCCTTAAGCACCCTGGCGCTCAATGTTGAGCAGCAAGCGTCTCACCCCAGTTACTCTGCAATCAAATCTCAGACTGCGATTAACCGGGAACAGCTATTAACGGCGGCTCAAGTAATTGGCGATCGTTTAGAAGAACTAGCACTGCACGACAAAAATCATGTAACTTGGATTGGTTTAACACCTACCATCACCAGTCAATTATCTCTAATTCCCTTGGGGTTGGATCTTTATGGTGGTGTGGCTGGGGTGGCACTTTTCCTCGCCTACCTTGGTGCTGTCACTAAACAGGAACGCTACACAAAGCTGGCCAAATCTGCACTGAAGACATTGCAACAACAGACTCAGCTAGGTAAATCATTTCTCAAGTTAATTGGTGGATTTAGCGGTTGGGGAGGTGTGATTTATACTTTGACCCATTTAGCAGTATTGTGGGAGGAGCCAGAGCTATTGACTGAAGCGGTAGCAATTTTAGAAATTCTCCCCGATGCCATCAAGCAAGACGAACAATTAGATATTATCGGTGGTGCTGCCGGATGTATTATCAGCTTAATTAACCTGCATCAATATATTCCCAGCGATCGCATAATCGAGGTGGCGCGTCAATGTGGCGAAAGGCTACTCACCAAAGCTCAATCTATGGAAAAAGGCATCGGTTGGGTAATTCGTCACGCCGGCACTAAACCTCTAGCTGGATTCTCTCACGGTGCAGCCGGAATTGCTTTGGCGTTGCTAGAGTTAGCCGCCTTAACGGGTGAAATAAGTTTTCGCACAGCCGCACTGGAGGCGATCGCCTACGAGCGCAGTCTTTTCGCCATCCAGGAAGGAAATTGGCTGGATCTACGCGACTTGGAAGTTCCCGGAAAAGATGTTAGTGATTCCCAACCAGCCTTGATGACAGCCTGGTGTCATGGCGCACCTGGTATTGGCTTGGCTCGATTGCGTTGTTTGCCATACATTGATGATGCAGAAATCCGTGCCGAAATTAACACAGCCCTAAAAACCACCATCACCCAGGGCTTTGGTAGCAACCATTCCCTCTGTCACGGAGATTTAGGCAACCTAGAACTGCTGTTGCAAGCCAGTCTAACTCTTGATGATCCACAGTGGAAAACTCAAGGCGATCGCTTGGCTGCTGCCATTCTTGAAGGTATCAATCAACACGGCTGGCTATGTGGTGTTCCCTTGGGAGTTGAGACACCAGGACTGATGACTGGACTAGCTGGTATTGGTTATGAATTACTCCGCCTCGCTGCACCAGAAATTGTTCCCTCAGTTTTGGGACTAGAACCGCCCAAAGTTAATAAGTAGTTGGACAAAATTAAATTCATTCGTGGTGATAGGGAACAGGGAAAAGAAAACATGAAATACCACTTAATTCAACAACATAGCGAAGAAGACTGCGGTGCTGCTAGTCTTGCAACAGTGGCTAAACATTATGGTAAAACCTTTAGCATGACTCGCTGTCGGGAAGCGGTCGGGACAGGACAGCAAGGAAGCACTTTATTAGGATTGAAACAAGGCGCAGAAATTCTGGGTTTCAATGCACGAGCCGTAAAAGTACCTCTGGAGACTTTCAACGAAATCACCCTTCCTTTACCCGCGATTATCCACTGGAAAGGCTATCATTGGGTGGTTTTCTACGGACAAAAAGGTAATAAATACGTCGTAGCTGACCCAGGTGCAGGTATCCGTTATCTAGAAAAAAAGTGGTTTTTAGAAGCATGGACAAACAAAGTTATGCTGCTGCTGGAACCAGATCCAGTGCGCTTTTTTACCCAGGAAGATGAAGCAGAAAAAATTGGCGGTTTTGATCGTTTTTTGCGGCGTGTTGCCCCTTATCGTGGCATTCTGAGCCAAACCTTATTACTCAACTCGATTTTAGGTTTACTTTCCCTCGCTTCGCCCTTTTTGTTGCAAATTCTCACCGATGATGTGCTGGTGCGGGGAGATACCCAACTGCTAACTAGTGTTGCCATTGCTGTGATTGTGATGCACTTGGTTAGTAGTAGTTTGCGATTAGCACAATCAAATTTGGTCGCCCATTTTTCGCAACGGTTACAACTAGGATTAATTTTAGAATTTGGCAGGCAGATTTTACGCTTACCTTTAAGTTACTATGAATCTCGGCGCAGTGGTGAAATTGTCAGTCGCCTAGAAGATATTCAACAAATTAACCAATTAATTTCGCAAGTTGTTGTCAGTCTGCCCAGCCAATTTTTTATTGCTTTAGTATCTTTAGGTTTCATGCTGTTTTATAGTATTAAACTTACAGTTGTAGCTGGGGCGATCGCACTAGTCATGACCTTATCTACCGTAGTTTTCTTGCCCACATTACAGCAAAAAATCCGCAGTGTTTTGGTGTTATCTGCCGAAAATCAAGGTGTTTTAGTAGAAACCTTTAAAGGTGCTATTACCCTAAAAACAACTACTGCGGCTCCGCAATTTTGGGAAGAATTTCAAAGTCGATTTAGTCGCCTCGCTAACTTGACTTTCCGTACTATGCAAATTGGTATTGTGAACGGCATATTTTCAAATTTAGTATCCAGCATTGGCAGTATTACTTTAATTTGGTTCGGTAGTAGTTTAGTCATTCAGCAAGAATTATCAATTGGGATGCTCTTAGCTTTTAATAGTATGAATGGCAACTTTACCAACTTTATTCAAACTACTATCGATTTTGTGGATGAATTTACCCGTGCTAAAACTGCTACCCAACGCCTCACAGAAGTCATTGAAGCGACCCCAGAAATTTTAGACCATAATCAAAAGCCTTGGGTAAATATTCCAGGTAATGCAGATATCACTTGTACCAACCTCAATTTTCATCATCCTGGGAGAGTGGAACTACTGCAAGATTTCTCGCTGATCATTCCTGGGGGTCAAGTAATTGCTTTGATTGGTAAATCGGGCTGTGGTAAAAGCACTCTGGCAAAATTGATTGCAGGTTTATATCAACTCCAGTCGGGTAATATTCGTTTTGGTATTTATAATTTAGAGGATATTTCTTTAGACTGTCTCCGCCAACAAGTGGTGCTAGTACCGCAAGATGCACACTTTTGGAGTCGGTCAATTATGGAAAATTTTCGTTTAGGTTCACCTCACATTAGCTTTGAGCAGATTGTCAAAGCTTGCAAAATTGCTGGGGCTGATGAATTTATTAGCAATCTCCCTGACAAATATCAAACGGTATTAGGGGAATTTGGGGCAAATCTTTCTGGTGGACAACGGCAAAGATTAGCTATTGCGAGAGCGATTGTAAATAACCCGCCAGTGTTAATTTTAGATGAATCGACTGGCGCACTCGACCCAGTGAGTGAAGCTCAAGTCTTAAATCAGTTACTCGCTCACCGTCAAGGTCAAACCACTATTTTAATTAGTCACCGTCCCAAAGTTATTCAGCAAGCTGATTGGATTGTGATGTTGGAACAAGGAAAATTAAAAATTCAAGGTTCTCCAGAGGCTTTGTGTCATCAATTTGGTGAACATTTAGATTTTCTGGATGCTGGGAATTTATCAGTCAGCAAAAATTCTTGCCAGTGTTATCCGAATGCAAGTTTCCCCAGCAGCATTCGCTAATCTCTACCGTACTCAGCACTCTTCATCAGGAATACTGTTATGCTTAGTCAGTTTAATGCAGACTCTTTGCCCCCAGTTGAAGATCATGAATTTCTGCCACCGTTGAGTAATTGGGTGAAAATCGGCAGTTTGATACTTGTTGGTGCTGTGGGGGGAGCGATCGCTTTATCTTCGATCATCGAATACAGAGTCACTGTACTAGGACAGGCGATCGTCCGGCCTACGGGAGAATTACGGCTTGTCCAAGCGGCGATGACTGGGCAGATAACCAATGTTTTGGTTAAAGAAAATCAGGCAGTGAATCAAGGAGATGTGCTGGCGACAATTGATGATTCCCGCCTACAAACTCAAAAAAGCCAACTGCAAGGCAACATCCAACAGGCGCAATTACAATTACAACAAATTGATGCTCAAATTCAAGCTCTCCATCGCCAAATTCAAGCGGAAACTGAACGCAAAAACCGTTTAGTAAGTTCGGCTCAAGCTGGATTCAATCGCGCCCAACGCAACTATCGAGAACAGCAAATTAGCGTCCAAGCAGAAGTAGCCGCAGCCCAGGCGAATTTAAACAGAGCGCAAAATGAATGGTACAAAGCCCAGATAGAATTACGTGGGGCTGATGCTCAGTTGAAATCCACAAAAATAGCCATGAGTGCGGCGGAAGCTAAACGCGATCGCTATCAAAAGATAGTTCAAGCGGGTGTTTTGTCTTTGAATCAATTAGAGGAAGTAGAGTTAGATGTGGCTCAACAAAAACAAGCGATTGAGATGCGACAAGCGGCGGTAGAAGCACAAAAGCAAATTATTGCCCAGCAACAACAAACTGTAGTCGCTGAACAAGCCAAACTGCGCCGCGCTCAAGCTGCCCTCAATCCGATTGATGCGGAAGTAGCGATCGCACAAGAAACAATAGCCCAAGAAATTGCCGGTGGACAAGCTACTCTCGCCACTCTCAACCGTGAATTGCAAGCTTTGTTGCAACAGCAACTACAAATGAAAAATCAGATCCAGCGTGATACCAAGGAACTACAACAAGTGGTTATGGATCTCAGCCAAACTAAAATTACAGCCAGTGACAATGGAATTGTCTCACAACTCAATTTGCGAAATCCTGGTCAATCGGTGCGTCAGGGTGAAGAAATTGCTCAAATTGTCCCTAGCAATGCTCCTTTAGTTATCAAGGCTGCCGTCGCCCCTGATGATGTCAGTAAATTAGCCAAAGGTCAAGAAGTTCAGATGCGGGTGTCTGCCTGTCCTTATCCCGATTACGGTACTCTTAAAGGTGTTGTTAGTCAAATTTCTGAAGATACAATCAAACCTTCAGGAAATCAAGTTGTTTCCACCGTTGCCAATAATCCTGTTTCTGCTGTTTACGAGGTGACAATCATCCCAAAAAGTTTTAGTTTTGGTAGAAACCAGCATCTATGTCATATTCAACCAGGAATGCAAGGTAGAGCCGATATTATTTCCCAAAAAGAAACAGTTTTGAAATTTTTGCTGAGGAAAGCTCGGTTAATTGCAGATGTTTAACCGCCGAAGTCGGCAGAGCGTTTGTTAAGGAAGGTTCTGAAGAAATTCATCGACAGAGTTGACAGCGATCGCCGCAGCCATTAAATTTTCTAGTTGTTCAATGCTCTGATCTTGCAGCCGGTCTTGCACCTGTTGGGGAATTGCACCGAAACGCAGTTGCAATACCTGTATTAACTGTCTTCTCGCACCTTGTTGTAGTCCTTGCTGTACACCTTGCTGTACACCTTGTTGTATTCCTTGTTGTATTCCTTGTTGTATTCCTTTTTGTAGTCCTTCTGTAAGAATTTCTTGATACCAAGGTGATTCACGTAATACTGTCATATCCCACCTCATAATTTGTTGGACTAAAGGTATGTCTAGTACAAAACTAGCAAAAAATGCTAACAATGGTTCTAACTGATTAAATTGTTCTGAGGTTCGGAGTTGCTGTAATGCACGTTGTACAACTGATGTTTCTGCACCACCTCGTAAAATCGGCACAAAAGGCAATAGTGAGGGTAATGGTTGGCTAAACACAATCTCTGCGTCTACTTCCCACAAGTTAATCACGTGATAGTCTTGAATTACTCTTAGTCCCAAAAACTCGGATTGGTAACTACTCACAACCGTGATTGTGGATGGAGGAGGCAAGATATTGATGAGTACTGGATAAATCGGTAGTTGATATTTTTCTTCTGCTAAGGCTGCATAAGCCCTCATACGGAGAGGCATATTTTTTGGGTAACGCAACTGCAACTCGTTGAGAATTAAAAAATCTCCACAGGATTCGCTGTATGCTTTGATTAGCACATCTGTTTCCCGACTAATCCATTGAAATTCAGCACTCAGAATTTCCTGAGCCACGACATCTGGAAGTTGTGTTACCCATTGCGCCCAAGCATTGGGCGCGAGGCTAATTAATCTTTTACTGCCGGTATCTGCTGCTTTTGCCACTGGATAATTTTTAAGTTTAACTGTGATCAGTAATCATCATATATATCAGGCGATCGCACTCACTACAAGGTAGCTAAAAACCGCGCCAGCTAGTTGTCATACTACTTCAATTGCTTAACTATCAGACCATGAGTTAAGATTTGGGGGATTCTCCCCCAAGCCCCCGATTGGGGGACGGTTGCGTCCCCCAAACCCCCTCCAAAATTATTCTTTGGGCTTTTGTTGAGTCTAGTTATTTTCACTTGGGTAGAATATAAATTCATCTGCGTTTATCCGCGTCCATCTGCGGTTAATTATCTCAATATCATTCAGGAGTCACCTACACCTGTCAGCTGCTCCCTACCTATCTGCGGTCTTTGATGATAATTCTTTTACCGGACAAGATATCACCTCTTTGATTACAAGCCATTACCAATCAAAATAAAGGCTGACCAGTAAAAAGGATGACTGAGATGCCCGCTTAGTTGTGGTCTTAAGTTACCGTATTTGCCAGTAATTAGGGCGATTTGTGCTTGACGTAGGGCTTGGGCTTTGGTGGTTTTTCCTTGGGACAGGATGTTGTAAAAAGTATTCATTAATACTTGTGTACCACCATCATCTACTGACCACAAGGAGGCGATCGCGGCTCGTGCGCCTGTTTGTTGTATCTGGTAGCCAAAACCCAGAATTTCTCTACCATTGCCAAATTGATCGCCTAATCCGGTTTGGCAGGCTGAAAGTACTATTAAATCAACATTGGGCAATCGCCAGTTTTTGATATCTCGGAGGGTGACGCGATCGCCATTCCCTAGCAAAATAAATGATTCTTCTGGCTGTCCGGTGGTAAATGCGGCGTGAGTTGCTAAATGGATGACGGCGTAATCATTCATTTCCAACACAATATCTGAATTGAATTGCTGATCTAATAATTTTTTGGTGCTGGGAATGGTTTGAGCGAGTGTTTCGACTTCTAAACCAGCAAAGGGTAAACCGGAAAAGTCAAACTGCTGAGATCCTACCTGAAAACTATAGTTGCCTTGGGTAAAGGCTGCCGCTAAGACATTTAATCGATTTTGGGGTTTGGTGTTGAGGTCGGTTAAGCTGACGGCAGTAATATTATTGATTTGGAAGCGTTCGATTAACCATTTTTGACCGTCATAAAGGGCGGCTAGGGGAACATAACGCAGTTGTCCGTCGGGAGCGTAGATGATGGTTTGGGCTTGTGCTTGTGCTAAGTCATTTTCTAGGGGTTTAATCAGCAAATCGTAGAGTTTTTGGGCGGGAACTGTGATTTTTGGGGTACGTTTTGGTAAGGTGGTGCGAAATTCCAAAATCGCTCGGTTGAGTTCTTCTTGGGTAACAGCTACGGTGCGGCGGATTGGTGGTGCGTAGGGGGTGACTAAAACTAGTTCTAAGCGATCGCTCAATACTAGGGGATAAAGTATGACTGCGCCTTGCTGGAGTTTTTTTAAGTTATCTTGTAAGGCGCTGGCGGAGGATTCCAGGTTAAAACTCTGCCCTTGGGTGGTTTGCTGGAGTTGGGCGACCCATTCGCGCACTTTCGGGCTATCGAGGAAGGTGTTAAAGTCTTTGGCTAGTGTCTGCTGAATTTTACGTAATTCTAAAATACGCTGTTTCTGGGCTGGGGTGCGGCTGCTCACACTAATGTTTTCCAGTTGGGCGAGTTCTCTACCAAGGGCGATCGCTTGCTCAAATTCTGCTTGCATCACCTCTCGAATTTGCCGTTCTTGGGAACGTTCCACAACACCAGTCGCGGTTTTTTCACTTCTTCGCACGTCGCGGAGATAGTCTTCAATTTCTTGGACTTTGAGTAAGTCTAGTACTTGTTGCGCTTCTAAAATTCGGTTGCGTTGCAGGAGAAGATCGGCTAAATGGCGATAATCTTTGGCAATGATTTCGGTATAAGATTGCTGTTGTTCTTTGCTTAATTCCCTAATATTATTGCGAATTGTTTCTCTAGCATTTACTGATTGTTTGAAGAAGATAATTGCTAATTCTGGTTGGTTCTGTTTTTCGAGTAACTTCCCGATAGTATTGAGGATGTATCCTTCACCTTCTTTGTTGCCAATTTCTTGAGCAATTACTAAACTTTGGTGCAAGAATTTTCCGGCTAATTCATATTGCCCTTGCTCTAAATAAACGTTTCCTATGGCGTGGAGATTTATCCCTTCTGCATTTCTGGATTTGAATTTTTGATAAATAGTTAAAGGTGGTTGCAAATACGCCAAGGCTAATTGATATTTTTCTTGCTTGAAGTAAACAATCCCAATATTGTAATATGTTGTTGCTTTGAGAAGTTCTTGTTGTTCTTTGTTCTGAATTTTTTGCAGCACTGTTAAGGCTTGCTGATAGAAATCTAACGCTAATTCATACTTTTCTTGTCTGTAGTAAATATTGCCGATCGCATTCAGCGCCCTTACTTCACCTGCAATGTCTCCTATTCTGTTTCCGTCTGATTCGAGCAGTACGGGTCTTCTGGCGATTTTTAAGGCTTCCTGATAAGATTTCAAAGCGAGTTCGTATTGTCCTAACACTTTATAAATCTGTCCCATATCAAGTTCAATTCGTACCCAGTCGCCTAAAATTTCTTGCCGGATGGGTAAGGCTTTTTGATAGTAATCGAGAGCTAATTTATACTCTCCCAAGCTGCTGTAAACTCTCGCTATGCGATGGAAAGTCCACCATTGGGTTGGCTCGCTGCCTAATTTTTTCGCAATCTCCAAAACTTGCTGGTATTTTTCTAAAGCTTCTCGATATTTACCTGCTCTCGAAAATTCATTACCTTGGATGGTGTAAATTTCTGCTATGGAGTTGAGGCTGGATTTTTCCCAACCGCGATCGCCGATTTCTTGTTGAATTGCCAAAGCTTGCTGATAATATTTCAACGCCTGCTGATAATTTCTTTGGCGATGGTAAACGTCTCCCAGGTGGAACAAAGTTCTGCCCGTACTTGTTTTATCTTCTATTTGTTGATAAATTAATAAAGCTGCCTCAAAGGTTTTGATGGCTCTGGTATATTCCCTTTCTATATACTGCCGCCAAGCTGCTTCATACAGTTGATCAGCTTTCAATTTTTCTGGTGTTTGAGTGAAGAAAATCACGCCACCTGTGGGTTTAAAAGTTGTAATTTTACCAGATGAAAAACGAATTTCGATCTGTTCGCCCTCAAAAGCCCCACTCAACGGCGTTTTACCCAGAATAATTGCTGTTTTCTCACTTTGTTTTGCGATTTCCTGTCTAATTGCCAAGGCTTGTTGATCAACTTGAGTAGCCGCTTGATTTTCTCCTAATTGTTTGTAAACCGCACTCATCTGGGTGAGAATTATCCCCTCCCAAGGACGATTTTTTTGCTGGCGAACAATTGTTAAGGCTTGTTGGTAAGCTTGTAATGCAGCTTGGTACTGAGTTTTGAGGTATTGTCCTTGGGTCGCGTAACTGTTTCCCTTGGCAAACAAAACTACTGCTTCTCCTTCCAGTGGGTGTACTTGCACAAGGGTTTTTTTCGCTGCATCTCTACCAACTTCTGTAATTAAAACTGCTTTTTGACCAGTAATATTTTCTTGAATACGGTTGCCAATTTCGCGCTGTAATGTAATTGCTTGCTCACGATACTCCTGCGCTGTTTGCTTCTGCTCTAATTTGGCGTAAATTGCGGCGATACTGTTGAGAATTGCGGCTTGATCTGGCTTTTCAAAGGGTATTCTTGTCCAGCGAAATAATTCCTGTTGTCCAAATTGGCGGATTTGCTGTTCTGGCACAAAATAGTTATCTTGAGTTTGAGGATCACGGGCGATCGCTAAGGCTTGCTGGTAAGCTGTCAACGCTGCTTCATACTGTCCTAAATTGGTGTAAATTTCCCCAATTTGGGTTAACAATATCGGTTTTTGATTAACCAACCTGTGGCTGCTGTTCTCCATGTCCACAATTGCCAGAGATTGCTGATAATTATCCAAGGCAGTTTGATACTGTCCTAATGCGGCGTAAACTTCACCCATACTTCTTTTAATTCGCTGTTCCTGCTGGCGATAATCTCCTGGTGACAATTCCTCTCTGCGCCGACGAACTTCGATATTTTCTGGGCTGGACATTTCTGCGTTGATGATTGCCAAGGCTTCTTTGTAGAATTGCAAGGCAGTTTGGTACTGTCCTAGAGTTTTGTAGATATCCGCAATATTCGCTAAGGTATTTTCTTCCTCATTTTCAGCGAAGTTTTGCCATCCAGCGACCCCAGCGATTACTTCTAGCCGTTGTCCGCGTTTCTCTATCTCGGCTATTTCTGCGGATTCAACAGTCGTGATAGCAGTTTTGATTGGTTTTCCTTTCCCTACCTGAATCAAACCGTTGCTGAGTCCATCTTCTAGTTTGATTCCCTCTGGGCTATGAATGTTAACATCAGTACCAAAGGCGACCCGAATTGTCTGGGGGATTGGTGTTTTTGTTGACTGTTCAGCAACTTCCCGCCGAATTACCAAGCTTTGCTGATAGGTATCTAAGGCTACTGGTAACTGTCCGAGAGTTTCGTAAATTGTCCCCATTTGATTGAGAATTACCCATTCCCAGGGGCGATTTTTTTGCTGACGGACGATCGCTAAAGCTTGCTGATAGGATGACAAGGCGGCTGGGTATCTTGCAAACTTGGCGTGTTCTGCACCGTTGCGGTAGTGGATGAGTGCTTCCCCTGTCAGGAGTGTAATTAAAGTTGGTCTTTTTTGGGGTATGTTGTAAGTCACCAAAATTGCTTGTTTGACAATATTTGTCGCCCACCCCACATGAATACCCATTTCTTGTCTGATGGCTAAGGCTTGTTCTTGATATTCCTGCGCCGTTTGTGGGTAGCCTTGGTTATGGTAAATATAGCCCAGATTATTCAGGATTTTCTCTTCCAGGGAACGATCGCCAATTTCTCGCGCTATTGGTAAAGCCTGTTGATAATACTCCAGGGCTATTTGCGGCTGTTGTCCTTGATTTTTGTAGGTGGAGGCGATCGCATTCAGGATTTTTGCTGTTAACGGGCGATCGCCAATTTCGCGGACAATAGCTAAAGCTGGTTCGGAGAAATCCAGAGAAATCGGGCGCGATTCCCGTTGATTGTCGATTCCCCAGTTGTAATCTTGGCTCAAATTCAACATTACTGTAGCTTCGCCGATGCGATCGCCTGCTTGGCGCATCTGGGCTAAGGCTTGTTCGTAGTATTTTACAGCTTGTTCTTTTTGATCTAACGCGGCGTAAGTCATCCCAATTCCGTTGAGACTCCAACCAACACCCGCGCGATCGCCCAAAGCCCCCATAATCATTAAGGCTTGCTGGTAATATTTTCTTACCTCCAAGTAAGACTTAATTTCCTCCGGCTTTTTGATTTTCTGGTAGTAAAGTTGCGATTTAATATAGCTGACGTAAGTATTTCCCAAGCCAATCAAAGTAATCGCTTCCCCAGATTTATCTTTTACCTCACGCCGTATAGATAAAGCTTGCTGATAGAATTGCAGAGCATTTTTGTACTGTCCTTGGGTTGCGTAAACGGCGGCGATTTGATGCAGTGATGCGGCTTCCTCTGCACGGTTATTCAATTCCCGTGTAATTTCTAAGGCTTGTTGATGATGTTGAAGGGCGGTTTGAGTTTGTCCTTGATGGCGATAAACTTCTCCTAATTTATTGAGAACTGCGGCTGTGTAAGCGCGATCGCCAATTGCTTGATAAATATTTAATGCTTGTTGAAAAGATTGTAACGCCGAAGTAAATTGACTTTGCGCCAGTTGTTGATTACCTTGCTCAAACAGTTGTTGCGCCTCTGGGATTTGAGCCACAAATTGGTGATTAGCAATTAATTCTGCTGCCAACACTCGCCCTTGTATGGGATGATAATTCATCAACCCACTATCAATAGAAAAGATAGCCAATAAAACAGCAAGTGTAGGCATTCTCAATGCTGGGAATTGCATTAAAAATATTTTGGTAAATTTGTAAGTGGTGGGACAAAGTTCAATTCAACAGTGCAGATAGAATTACTCTAAGAGTTTCTTAGCACCCCTTTTTAAGGGGGATTTAGGGGGATCGAAATATGTGCAACTTCACATTAAATTGGTATTACTTAATTATTAGTCCCGTCCCATTAATATCTTGAATAATTTCTGTTAGTCAATCCAATGTCACAAAAATATTATTAAGTCGAAACACCCCTCATCCCCCTTGTCTCCCTTGTCCCCCTTGTCTCCTCATCCCCTCATCCCCCAAATCACAACCTCAACCTACTACCTGTGTCATCAATCGGAAATGGCCTGATGGCTTTGGTGTTAAACAGTTCTTGGAACACCTTGCGCCGCTTTTGGGGTGTTTCCGGTGCGATGTAACCCCATAAACTTTCCCAATAGAAAAAAGAGATGCCAGAAAAAGAGCGATCGCGTACCATATCAATTTGTTCTTTAATTTGGGAAATTCTCACCGGGTTGCGTAAAGTTCCGGTAGAGATACCAATCACAACCGGAATTTTGCTGAGGGCTGATTTTATGGCTGGTTGTTCTAGTTCGGTTTTAAAACTATTTTGGTTATGGCGGTATACTTGCAACACCAACTCATCCACCCAGCCGTTTTTTACCCAAGTTTCCCAATCTTGCAAATAATATTTATACGCAAAGGCTTTTGCATTGGGAGACAGCGATAATTTTGCATTCGGTTCAATTTCTTTGATGCTGCGATAGATTCTCCCCATGAATGCAGTAATTTTGTTAGCACGCCAACGCATCCATTCGGGGTTAAAGGGATCAGTCGGCGGATTTTGACCTTGATGTTCTTGTTTGTAGAGTTCGACAGTGAAGCGATCGTAACCAAATTGTACTGGCATTCCAAAATGATCATCTAGTTGAATGCCATCTACATTGTAATTACTTACAACTTCTAAAATGAGTTCTAAAATAAAATCTTGAACTTCTGGATTTAGCGGATTTAACCAAGCTTGTTTAGTCGCAGCCCCATTATTAGCATCTTCTGGCAAAACTTCTTTAACAGAATTTACACCTGCTTGTCCAATTGTTAACCAATCAGGATAACGTTTGGCTAACTCAGAATTTGGCGGTGTCATAAAACCATATTCAAACCAGGGAATTACAGTCAAACCTTTGGGTTTAGCAAGTTTAATAATCTTGGCTAAAACGTCTTGTCCACCGTGCATAAAATTCAGTGTTGGTTCTGCTTCTTCCCCAATTGTATTTTTAGCAACATTACTTTTGTAAAAAGTACTGCCCCGATTCCACACTACAGGATAAATTGTATTAAAATTTAACGCCGCTAATTGATTAATCGCGCGGTCAATTCCCCAAGGAACAAATAAAACACCACTAGCAACGTTAGTTAACCAAACACCTCGAATTTCTGTAACCATTGGTTGGTTTTTTGGTTGAGCATAAAATGAAAAAGAAGGTAGAGTAAATACTGTTAAACAAAGTATAAATTCTAAAGCTATTAAGTAAATAATCCAATGTTTAGTCAACCGATTCATCAGTGGGTTTGACTGCTTTTACAAAGAACAATTATAAATACAAAATAATTTAGCATTTTCCGGATAATGTGAATCTAATTCTTAATTCTTAGGGGCATTTTACCTAAATTATTATCAATCTGTGAATTATCTCGTCAACCTGCCGATACATTACAAGACTTACGCAAAATTACGAATAAACGAATCGCAAAGGACACGAAGCAAGCCTGGGATGAATAATCTAGCTCTAATTAAGGAATAAACGAACCGCAAAGGACGCAGAGACGCGATAGCGGCTTCTCGCAAGGTAGGACACGAAGTTATAAGAGTTTGAATTGTAATACCCAGTAAATTTATTAAATATTAGTATCCATCTAAGTTTCAATCCCTAATAGGGATTAGTTGAAATTGCAATTAAAGGTAAACTTTGGTTTTGCGGATTTGAGCGGCAATCGCGTTTCAATCCCTAATAGGGATTAGTTGAAATTGCAATTTGAGGCTTGCTGAGTATCTTGGTTATCTTGCTCCCGGTTTCAATCCCTAATAGGGATTAGTTGAAATTGCAATAATTGTGTTCAATTAAATCCATCTACACATATAGTTTCAATCCCTAATAGGGATTAGTTGAAATTGCAATCCCATATCGGATGGATTTACCGTCGGTATGAAGTTGTTTCAATCCCTAATAGGGATTAGTTGAAATTGCAATTTCAAATTTTCTGTTGGTATAGCCAATTTTGTAGCGGTCAAGTTTCAATCCCTAATAGGGATTAGTTGAAATTGCAATCTGTGAAATTCCTCCCCACTTTCTTCACTGGGGAAAAGTTATGTTTCAATCCCTAATAGGGATTAGTTGAAATTGCAATCCTAGCAGAAGCTAAGAAGCAAAAGGCTAAAGTTGAGAAACGTTTCAATCCCTAATAGGGATTAGTTGAAATTGCAATTACTCTTACTACTTTGGTTTCTGTTCCAAATTTTGGTTTCAATCCCTAATAGGGATTAGTTGAAATTGCAATATGTCCTTTGTGGACAGCTAAAGGTGAAGCTGGTTTCAATCCCTAATAGGGATTAGTTGAAATTGCAATAGCGGGCTGGAAGCTATGCTAAATCTGCAAGGTTTCAATCCCTAATAGGGATTAGTTGAAATTGCAATGCATCAAGAGCCGGCAATTGCCCGATATCGCCAGGGTTTCAATCCCTAATAGGGATTAGTTGAAATTGCAATTGTAGTTTGGATTACCTGATCCGATTGAGCTAAACAGTTTCAATCCCTAATAGGGATTAGTTGAAATTGCAATCTCCGAACTTAGAGAGGAACTTTTATAGTACTATTGTTTCAATCCCTAATAGGGATTAGTTGAAATTGCAATCTTTGGTCATTGACCACATCAACAACGATAGTAAATTTGTTTCAATCCCTAATAGGGATTAGTTGAAATTGCAATGAAATATCCAAATTAAGGCTATTCAGGATTTTAATGTTTCAATCCCTAATAGGGATTAGTTGAAATTGCAATTTCTCAGGTGAAGTCTTAGCTGTGATGGATTGATAAGTTTCAATCCCTAATAGGGATTAGTTGAAATTGCAATATTTGGCATGAGCAAGTGTAAAGTGATCACTCTCGTTTCAATCCCTAATAGGGATTAGTTGAAATTGCAATACAATTGCTAAGAATGGCACAAAAAGTGCCATTGATGTTTCAATCCCTAATAGGGATTAGTTGAAATTGCAATATTGTACCTTACACCATTTTTCTTGAAATCTCCGCAGTTTCAATCCCTAATAGGGATTAGTTGAAATTGCAATTCTATCTCAAGAATATTTAAGTTCAGGGTTGCTGGTTTCAATCCCTAATAGGGATTAGTTGAAATTGCAATTTCGGTTGTCGCATTGATTACATCAAGCGGGATTTGAGTGTTTCAATCCCTAATAGGGATTAGTTGAAATTGCAATTCCAAGACAATGCGTTTTGGTTGGTACTTCTAATGAGTTTCAATCCCTAATAGGGATTAGTTGAAATTGCAATTTGAACCATAAACTATAGCTAAATTTTTACGGCTATAGCCAATGTTTCAATCCCTAATAGGGATTAGTTGAAATTGCAATGACGTTCTAACCATTCGCCGGAACTGGGGACTTTTGTTTCAATCCCTAATAGGGATTAGTTGAAATTGCAATCAGTCGATGCAGCCGTGACACAATAACAGCAAATGTTTCAATCCCTAATAGGGATTAGTTGAAATTGCAATTGCCGAATCATCCCAGAACTGGCATTTATCATTTTGCTTCGGGTTTCAATCCCTAATAGGGATTAGTTGAAATTGCAATGAAAATGCCGCCCATGCTTTTGAGGATGGATACCGTTTCAATCCCTAATAGGGATTAGTTGAAATTGCAATTTGACAACTGTGCCGTGATCTCGCAAAAACCGCGTTTCAATCCCTAATAGGGATTAGTTGAAATTGCAATTATTAATCAGGTACTTACGAACCTTGCCCAAGGTTACAAGCGTTTCAATCCCTAATAGGGATTAGTTGAAATTGCAATCGCGGGAGCCGGAAAAGCTTACTGTATTTAGTTTTCAAGGTGCGGTTTCGCGGATGGGATAATTTTAACATGGTGTAATGTCAATCGATTTACGCTAAATTGCTGAAACCTATACTGTATAAGCCGCGCGGATATTTTTAATTAATTTTTTCTGCAAAACCTTACCCTCTAAGCCATCCAGCCATTCTTACTCAAGGGCGATTTTGTACACCTATCTATCCGCGCATTTTGACTAAATTTGTCATGGTGTTCAAATCCCCGACCTTTTGAGAAAGTCGGGGATCTAGATATTACATCAAGAGTTGGCGAATTAAAATACTCATGACTTCATCAGGGTTGGCGGTTGGTAAAAGTGGACTCCAGTCGCCAACGCTGGCGTAACCAATGAGGTGCAAACGATGAATGGTGATGGTGACGGCTGGCGCTGAACCGATGAGTAAATGTTTGACGGGTTCGCGTTTGGGAAGTGGCTTTTCTGATAACTGATTGGGGGTGGCTGGATTGGACTCTGCACTAGGCAGGTATTGTCTTAAATGTGACTGGGCTGAAATTTGATTTTGTGGCATCATAATAGTTGTACTCCGATATGGGGATTACAGGAAGGCGATCGCAGACTCTTGGCCGAGGGCGATCGCCTTTTCCATATCTTTATGATATGGTATAAATTTATACTTGTCAAGCATGAATAAAAAAATTCTTGTTAAGAATTACCCTATTTTTAGAAGCATCAAATAATACAAAAAACCTGTTACCTCTAACCTGTCACCTGTTACCTCTAACCTAAATTAAAAGTTTAGAATATCCAACGACTCTTCAATTTGTAAATCTAAAACTCGTCCTCGCGCATCTTTAAGCGCATCTAATTTACCTTCTTTGCGATAAAGTTCTACAGCTTTTTTAAAATCTGTAATTGCCTCTTGCTTGTCGCCAATTTCTGATTGCACATTGCCGCGATTATAATAGGCATCGGCATAATTAGGATTAATTTGTATAGCCTGAGTATAATCTTCAAAAGCTCCGGCATTGTCGCCTAAATCATAACGAGCATTACCACGATTATAATAAGCATGGGCATCATGAGGGTTAATAGCAATTACTTGAGTATAATCATCAATTGCACCTTCATAATCACCAATATCTGCACGCGCGTTACCACGGTTTTTGTAAGCAATAGCATCGTGAGGATTTAACTTAATCGCTTTAGTAAAGCTTTGCTGATACCCTAAAAAATAACGGGACATGCCACGGTTTTGATAATTGATGGCATAGTTAGGATTAATTTTAAGTGCTTGACTGTAATCTTCAATTGCACCTTGATTATCTCCTAAATGGGAACGAGCATCGGCACGATTTTTATAAGCTACTGCCAGATGAGGATTAATATTAATTGCCTGGGAGTAATCATGAATGGCTGAAGTGTAATCGCTTAACTGATAACTCGCTAACCCACGTTTAATATACAATTTGGCATCATTGAGGTTAAGTTGAATGGCTTGGGAATAATCTGCGATCGCTTCTGCATAATCTCCCAATTGATAATAGCTTAATCCGCGTTGATAATAAATCTCTGCATCATTTGGGTGTAATTTTAAGGCTTGGCTATAATTAGCGATCGCATTGGCATATTCTCCCTTAGCAAAGCAATCATTACCTAGTTTGATAGAATCTATTTCTGCCTGCACAACCAAAAATTGATTATCTTGATTCACTGCGGGACGCGCCACTAAAATTGGTGTTTTTTGATTATCTTCTGAGCGTGATTCCTGATAATTAATAGTAGATTGATATTGTTCTAAATAACAACGCAAACCACCACCATATAATAATTGTTCTATGCCAAAGGCAATTCTACCTGTTTTGAGTTTAATCATCCGAGTTGGTAAAAATCCGGCTAAAAAAAGATGATACTCAGATTGCGCTTCGTGTACTTCTTCTTGAATTAAAATACAGACTACAACTGCATTTTTTTCTACTTCTTCCGAACTAACAGACCATCTCACCCGATCAAGGCTACCATGCCGAGATTTAACTTCAATTCCCACTGATGGGTTAGTAGTTAGGGTAAAATCTATTTTGCCATCGCCACCAAAGCGTTTCTCATAATCAACTTCGGTAATTAAATCAGCCAAACGTTCTTTAACAACTTCCTCGCCTAATTTGCCTTTGAGATAGCTGATAAAAACATCACGCACTGGCGAAACCCGCTTGTATTTTTCAGCCATTTGCCAGCAAAAGTCGCGGAGTGTTTTTAATCTCTCCCCAGAGATTATAGTTAATTCGCTGTATTGACCTTCCGTTTCGCAACGTAGCAGAGAACCAGATGTTAGCCTTTGAATAAAATCAGACTGTAGCGATCGCAGCAGCGTAATCCAGTCCATTGAGATATTGCAATCCTATTTGATTTCTAAACATCTTGTCGAGACAGGGAGTCGGGAGACTGATATATCTGCGAATCTGGGAATTAGATTATTTTATTCAAATATCCCATATACGTAAACATTTCCCCTGAAAAACACTCTCTACCTTGTCCCCCTTGTCCCCCTTGTCCCCTTCGTCTTTAAATTTCTCCAGAATAATTTACTCTGGCCATAGACTTTACGAATGGCTAATTGCAATAATTCTTGATAAACTGAATCAGCGATATGGTTTTACTTAAATAAGTAAAACTATATACAAAAAATTATTGTGATTAACAGTAATACCCGGTAGAAGCTCAGAACCATTGTATACAGATAGTACTTATCAGTAATTACCTTTATTTATGGCAGTATTACACCCTTCTCCTTTAGGTAGCAAAAAAAATACACGGACAGTCGGGCGCAATTTTCAGTCTATATTTTTGATGATCTTTACCCTCACAATGCTAAGTGGCATCGGGGCGCGGTTGGCATATTTGCAAATTGTTGAGGGAAACATACACCGCCAACGCGCCGAGTCTAACCGCATTCGAGTTATTGCCAAACAGCCAGAAAGGGGAAATATTTTTGACCGCAATGGCAAACTTTTAGCCAGTACCCGCTATCCCCGTTCCGTGTATCTTTGGCCAATGGCGCACACCAAACCCTCTTGGCCAATTGTGGGGCCGAGGTTAGCCAGCATTTTAGATATTCCCCAAGCAGACATTGAAAAAAAGCTAGATGAAGCAGGTGCAAATTCATCTTCTTTAATCAGAATTGCCCGTGATTTAAATGAAGCCCAAGTCACAGCAATCAAAGAGTATGAAAACGAACTACCAGAAGTGGAAATTCACACGGAAGCTGTACGTTATTATCCCCACGGCACAGCATTAGCCCATGTACTTGGTTATACCAGAGAATTAACAGCAGAACAGTTAAAAGAAAGAAAACAAGACGGCTACCGTTTAGGCGATGTTATCGGCCAGATGGGAGTCGAAAAAGCTTACGAGAAACTGTTGCGGGGTGAATGGGGTGGTCAGCAAGTAGAAGTAGATGGGGCTGGGCGACCGTTGCGGGTGTTAGGAGAAAAACAAGCCAAAGCCGGGAATGATTTGCATTTAACTTTAGATTTAGACATTCAAAGAGCTGCCGAAAAAGCTTTAGGCGATCGCGATGGTGCTATAGTAGCCATCAACCCCAAAAATGGCTCAGTTTTAGCCTTAGTTTCCCATCCCACCTTTGACCCCAACATCTTTTCTAAACAGAAACTCACGCAAAAAGACTGGGAATCGGTACAAGGTGAAGACCATCCCCTAGTGAATCGCGCCCTCAGCGCCTTTCCCCCCGCCAGCACCTTTAAAATTGTCACAACCACAGCCGGCTTAGAATCAGGCAAATTTTCCCCCAGTACAATTTTACAAACCTACGGTTCTTTAACCATTGGTGGAACCAGATTTGGCGAGTGGAACCACGCAGGTTTCGGGCCTTTAGGATTTGTCGGCGCGATGCAATGGAGTAGTGATACCTTCTTTTATCAAATAGGTAGAGGTGTTGGCGGCCCGGCTTTAATTGAATGGACGCGCAAATATGGATTTGGTCAAAAAACTGGCTTTGAGTTCGCCTCAGAAGAAGCCAAAGGATTAGTCCCCGATGAAAACTGGAAGCAAAAAGCCTGGAAAATACCCTGGACTGTAGGCGACACAATTAATATGTCTATTGGTCAAGGTGCTTTACAAACCACACCTTTACAAGTAGCAATTATGTTTGCAGTCCCCGCTAACGGCGGCTATCGAGTCCAGCCACATTTACTTAAAGATAATGAAGATGCTCAAAGTTGGCGCGAATCTTTAAATATGAAGCCGACAACCGTTAAAATTTTGCGTGATGGACTGCGGAAAGTTGTTTCTGACGGTACAGGTAAGGTTTTAAATAAACCCACAATTCCCCCTGTAGCTGGTAAAAGTGGTACAGCCGAAGCGTGGAAACGTCGTGTTAAACAAAATCATGCTTGGTTTGGTGCTTACGCGCCAGCCGATAATCCAGACTTGCTAATTGTCGCCTTTGCAGAACATTCTGGTGGTGGTGGTGGTAGCGTCGCCGCGCCGATGATTCTACAAATTATGGAAGATTACTATCAAAGGAAGTATCCAGGTAAGTATCAAAAACCAGAAGCGAAAAAACAATAGTGTGAAAGATTGCTAAGTCTGGTAATGTTTGGTTTTTCAAAATAAAATTCAGAAGTCAGGAGCGAGAATTTGGTATGACATTCGTGGTGATATTCTTGATTTGGTGATGAGAGTTGATTTCTCAAACAATTAGGCTACGATCCACTGACAGTCTCTGCGTTACCTAAGCAAGAACCAGTATTAGTCAAGTAGGATATGCGATCGCCTACCCTACCTGACTGAGTATACTAACCTTTGTGGGCGATCGCCTTTTTAGACTTTAGTAGCACGGAAACCGATGGGGCCTTCACCTGCATAGGTAATGGTTCCAGTTAAGGTTTTTCCACCATCATTAGATGTAACATTCACTGCCACTACATTCTGTCCGGCGCGACTACCAATTAACCAAGTTCCACCAGCATTCCAGGGCGCGGAAGAACCTCCCCATTGGTTTTCTACGTTGTAGTTGTTGCTACCAAAAAGGTTGCCTCTAAAACCGATGGGGCCTTCACCTGTATAGGTGTTAGTTCCAGTTAAGGTTTTTCCACCATCATTAGAGGTAACATTCACTGCTACTACATTTTGATTATCCCGGCTGCCCAGTACCCAAGTTCCACCAGGATTCCAAGGTGCAGAAGAACCTCCCCATTGGTTTTCTACAGTATAGACACTGCCATTTGCAGCCGCACTCTTAAAGCCGATGGGGCCTTCGCCTGCATAAGTTATTGTTCCATTGAAGGTGTTACCACCGTCGTTGGATGTGATATCAATTGCCACAACATTTTGATTTCCCCGGCTACCGAGTACCCAACTTCCACCAGGATTCCAAGGCGCAGAAGCACCTCCCCACTGATTTTCTACTTTATATGTGTCGCTGGTAGTTAAGGTAGCTCTAAAACCAATTGGCCCTTCACCAGCATAAGTCGTGGTTCCATTCAGAGTCTTACCATTGTCGTTTGATGTAACTTTCAGTGCAACAACACGTTGATTTGATCTGCCTCCAATTACCCATGCACCACCGGGATTCCAAGGCGCAGAAGCACCACCCCACTGGTTTTGGACGATATAGAGATTGTTAATTGTTGCAGTAATTGTCATTTTTTTCTCCAATGTTTTGATGATTTAGTTCAGGGTTCTCCTTTAGGAACCCCATTTGATTTCTGAAAACATAGGTGAGTTCCAGCACAATTGAGAGTGAATTATTTCACTCACTTACAACTTTTATTAGGTATTGCCAAGCTTACTAGCTCAAAGCTAGTTAAGCTACTCTGATATATATGTCTTCAGAAATCAAATAGGATTCCTACAGAGCAATTTCCAAAGCACGTCTAAAATCTGGCTAGAGACTTTTTAGAAGCTGTTTACTGGACATCAAAGCCTTATTTTAGACTTGCTATATTCTTCTAATATCTTGACTAATATGGTGCGGTTTTATTGATGGTTCAGATTGATTTACTGAATCAATCCTAAACATAGGGAACTATTTAGAAGTCATCAGTGTATCTTGATTTTGTGAAAAATCAAATGTGATAACTATGTGACAATGCTATTCAATGAATTTTCATTTGTCAATACGTTAAGCAGCTATCTGCTGCTTTAATTTAATTTACAAATCAGGAAATAAGTCTAACAATCAGACATTTAAGACATTTAAGATTACTAAACTAAATAAAATCAGACATTTAAGACACTTAACAGGTTAATTCAGAATTTCTTATGCAATTTATAAATATCTTAAAGAAGTTGGGGATCTGATATATAGCAGTCCTATTTGAGAAATGAACAAAAGAGACAAGGAAGACAAGGGAGATTAGGGAGACAAGGTAGAGAGAGTTTGTATATCATTTAGGATTGCTATAATGTCCGGTCAAATACTTATCATTAAGGCTACAGAGGGAGCAGCACCTCGACTTCGCTCGGCGACCGGAAACAGAGGAGCAGAGGAGATGGTTTTAACGTTTCTGCACAGATTTCTGGAATCATAACTGATTAACCGGACATGATCTGAACTCTCCAAATTTTGAGATTGATTAATGTTTACTATTTCTTAATTCATCTAAAGAAATAGCAAAAGTTAATTTACATCATGAAAATTACAATTAGTGTTTTGGTAGTTGTTTGAACTGGGTAATTGTAGAAAGCTTGGCTAACATTTGTGTGCGAGATGAAACTTCTAGCTTGCGGAACATTCTTTTTAAAGCTTGTTTAACAGAGTTCTGGGTAATCCACAGTTCACGACTTATTTCTGCATTGCTACACCCTTGCGCGACTAGGGTAGCAATTTCCACTTCTCTAGGGGTTAAATTTGTTGTTTGTAAAGGTGGATGTGGGGATTTATTCATTGTGACCCAAGTGGAAATATGCAGGCAAATCGCACTTAAATCTGTGAGATTTTGCGAATCGAAGCTAGGTATATCTTGTTGACGGGTAAAACCTAATGCACCAACTAATTTACCAGTGCTGACAATTGGCCCGGCCATGACATGATAATGATCGGGACGGGGACAAATCAATTTCCATGTTTTTGGTTCGACTACTAAGGCTTCGTGAACTGGGGCGTGGCGTTCTAGTAAGTAGCGTGCAACTGGGTTGTATTGGGGTGACAAGGCAATTTGTATTGCTTTGTCAATCAGATGAGTTTGATCAAAGAAAAACAGCCCACTGCGTGTAGCGGCAAAATACTGACTGATATCTGTGGATATGTGCGATCGCAATGTCTGTTCATCTTGAGCTTGAGCAATTGCCCGAAATATATCTTGTAACGCAACCATAGGCAAATTGTACACTTTCGAGGTCTAGAAGCAATACCACTACCAAATTTATCTTAGAGCAAAGTACTGAGTGCAGATTTTGGGATAAAGTAACTATGACTACAAATTCTGATTACGCTGATCCATCAGTTATCGTTGATACTCAATGGTTAGCAGATCATCTTTATGATCTGAATGTTCGTATTGTTGAAGTAGATACAAGTCCAGAGCCTTACAAAAATGCTCATCTACCAGGTGCTGTATTTTGGAATATTTTTACAGACTTGCTCTTACCAGATTTCAAAATTAATTTAGATGCGATCGCTTTTGCCAAACTCATGGCACGCTCTGGTATCACTAATGATACAATAGTAATTGCTTATGGCAATTATCCCGGCATAGGCGGCTGGATTTTTTGGTTATTAAAAGTCTTTGGTCATGATAATGTCCGAGTTCTCAATGGCGGCTATCAAAAATGGCAATCAGAAAATCGTCCACTCGCAACTCAGTTATCTACATTTCCATCCACTGATTATCAACCCCAAGCGCCTGATCATAGTTTGAGAGTCTTACATCCTGAAGTTGAAACTGCAATTCATCAACAGGAACGCATTTTGTTAGATGTCCGCACAATTCAAGAGTACAACGGCGAGTGGTTTTTTAACCAACCACCCAAAGCCAATGAACGCACTGGACATATCCCCGGCGCAGTTCATCTGGAACATATCCTGACACTGAATGAGGACGGTACTTTTAAATCATTTGCTGAACTAAAAAATCTTTATACCAGCCAAGGTATTACACCTGATAAAGAAATTTTTCCCTATTGTGCGATCGGTGGTCGTTCTGGATACACTTGGTTTGTCTTAAAGTATTTACTAGGGTATCCAAATGTTCGCAATTACGACGGCTCTTGGAATGAATGGAGTCGTTTAACTCATGTCCCTATTCATCACTTGTGTAAACAATGAGTAGAAAGTAGGAAAAAGCCTTGTCTGAATGTACTGGTTTTTTCCAAAATCAAATCAGAGTCTTAATCTAGTGTTGTTTTCTTCTTAGGACTTACACAGTGATACCAAAATCCAAGTTTAAGATGAGTTGGAGTTGTAAATTAACTAAACTAACTCTAGGATTGTTTCTGAAATAGTTGCCAGTTCAGAGTTAAATAGCACGGGAGAATTGTTTGTCTTGTTTTTGATTATGAGCATCAAAAACAACCGCAATATTCCTGACTAATAACCTGCCGATGTCTGTAATTTGCAGGTGATGGGCAGATAATTTCAGTAATCCATCTTCGACTAATGGCTGTAGTGCTGCTAATTCTTGGGAGAAATATTCATCAAAATTGATGTGATATTTCTCTTCAATATCTTGTTTGTACAACTGAAAATGAGACATAATGCACATGATGACTTCGCGCCGAATAATGTCATCTTGAGTAAGTTTGATCCCTTTACTCACAGGTAAAACATGATTATCAACTGCTTGATAATATTCTTTGAGTTGTTTATGGTTTTGGACATAAGCATCGTTCAACATACTAATTGATGTAGCACCAAACCCAAACAAATCTGTGCCGGCGTGGGTAGTGTAGCCTTGGAAGTTGCGTTGTAGGGTGCGATTTCGTTGAGCGATCGCTAATTCATCGTTCGATTTAGCAAAATGATCCATTCCAATAAATAAATACTGGCTACTGGTTAATTCCTCAATGGTCATTTTGAGAATTTCTAACTTTTCTTGCGGTTTTGGTAATGCTTCTGGGGGAATATTTTTTTGTGCTGGTTTTAACCAAGGCACATAAGCAAAGTTAAACACTACAATTCGGTCTGGATCTAATGCAACGGTCTTTCTAATTGTGTCTCGAAATGTGTGCAGGGTTTGATAAGGTAAACCATAAATTAAATCAACATTCACACTATCAAACTTGGCTGCTTTAATCCAATCCATGACATTAAATAACAAGTCTTCTGGCTGGATGCGATTCACAGCGACTTGGACTTCATTATTAAAGTCTTGAATACCAAAACTCACACGATTAAATCCTAGCTCTCGTAAAAAGAAAATATATTCTTTATCAACGTAGCGGGGATTAATTTCAATGGAAATTTCGGCTTGGGGGTCAAATTCAAAATGCTGTGTAATCTTCTTCCACAAAAATTCTACTTGCTCTAGGTCTAAATAATTTGGTGTACCGCCACCCCAGTGCATTTGCAACACCTTTCTATCGGGAGAAATCAAGGTAGACATCTGCTTGATTTCTTGTGCTAAACGTTCTAGATAAGGTTTGGCAATATTCTTGTTGTTGGAAATTACTGTATTACAGCCGCAGAAATAACAAGCACTTTGACAGAAAGGAATGTGGAAATAAAATGATAGCGGAGATTTTCTGTGGTTGGAAGCTGCGATCGCTGTATGAAAATCCTCTGTTGTAAATGTTTCGCTTAACTCGGTAGCTGGTGGATAACTTGTATATCTCGGTGCTGCTGTGTCGTACTTTTTGATCAAATCCAAATCAAACTTGACACTGGGTAATATGAATACCATCAAAACCTCCAATGTAATGGTTAGGCTAGATTTTCAAACTTCCAAAAAATCAGCCTAAGTACTTGTTTGTATTGCTAGAGGCAGAAGGCAGGGGGCAGAAGGCAGAAGGTAGAAGGTAAAATATTACTCCTGCTTTTACATTCTCAAAGTTTCCTGCCCTATCTGACTAAAGCTATATGGTTAATAGAAGCGGCAATTTGTTACTTTCACCAATATCAACAATCCAACAAATTGCCCATAGATTTTGTATGCGCTAGTGCAAAGCAGGAGAAATAATCAGGCACTCACAAACAATTAAGGTAAGGAGAAGAATGCTGAGTAAGATATTTATTTACTCCTGCCTTCTGCCTTCCGCCTCCTGCCTTTTCCTACTAGCTGCTGTCTAGTTTAGATATCAGTTGTAGTGCATGATGTGTTGACTCAAACCAAACAGCAAAATTTTGCGAAAATTAATTAGTGGCAGTTGCTTCTGTACTACCAGGATTACTTGCACGAGTCAAGTTATTAAATAATACTTGACCGATCGCTTTAATTAAACTTCCTTCTAGTTCCTCAGCCATTTGCATATTCAAACTAAAGGCATAATTGGCTTCAGCAACAATTTTGTCTGCTGTCGTATCATCTACTGGTACAGCGTTTAAAGCTTCACGGTATTTATCTTTAAATGCTTTTTTGTCGGGAATTTGGTCAAAGTTATAAAAAGAAGTACCCTCATAGCCAGACAGCTTGAGGGTAGATTGAGCAATTTTTTGTAACATCTGACCGCCAGAAAGGTCGCCCATGTAGCGCGTGTAGGCGTGACCAATTAATAATGCAGGTTCATAAGCAGATAATTGTTGAATGCGGGCGATGTATTTTTTGCCATTGTTGGAAGGTGCGATTAAATTGCGCCAGTTGCTGCCGTAGTAAAACACCATGTCTGTTTCTAAAGCTGCCTGACGATTTAATTCAGGAAAGTACATTCCACCAATTACCGGGTTATTTTGCTGGCTGGCTAATGCTGCTTCGAGTTCACTGTAAACAAAATACAAGTTACCCAAAAACTTCGCAAAGCAGTCTTTATCAACCACACCTTTAAGAAAACATTTCATAAATCCCACATTTTCGGCGGCGGTGTGGGCTTTTTGCGTACCAGTACGCAGTTTGAGGGCTAGGTTACTACTCATTTTGGATTCCTTTATCACCGACTTACATTGACTTGAGGGGCTGGGGATTAGGGGTGAGAGGCTAGAGGTTAGAGGCTAGAGGTTGGTTTTAATGACTCAGCACTCACACTTCGACTTACCTCGACTTCGCTCGGTACAAGTCGCTCAGTGAACAACACTCAGCACTCAAAACTCACCACTTTCAAAAGAATTTACGTCAGAGATATAAGGATTGTTATTCTAGATGTAGAGGGGAAAAGTATCGGCATCACTATCACTTCAACCAGCAACTACCATTGCCGATACTGTTTTAAGAGATTTTGTTCTCCCAAAATCATTTAACTATCAATACTTGTATAACTATACAGCTATTAATATTTCTTTATATTCCCCAATATTTAGACAAATTTAGAGATGTTGCATTGCTACTTCACTCAAAAGCGGGGAAATTAGCAGTAAAACCACAGCTACAACCCTGAAAAGCCTAAGCATTAAGGTTATCTCGTGAAATTTGCTTTTCAATAATTTAACTGATGTGGAGTAACAACATTTTATGCTTATATAGCTATTAAAACATAAAATAATGTAAAGGAGTCTCATGGTCGATTCAGTTGCAACCCCAGAGCCGCAATTGCTAAAGCCGGGTGTTAAAGCGCCTGTTGCAGAAACTTTATTAACACCCAGGTTTTACACTACAGACTTTGATGCAGTAGCAAGATTGGATATATCGGCTAATGAGGCTGAAATTAAGGCTGTGATTGATGAACTGCGGGCTGATTATAACCGCCATCACTTTGTGCGTGATGATGAGTTTAAGCAATCATGGGATCACATTACAGGAGAAAAACGCCGCGCCTTTATTGATTTTTTAGAACGCTCTTGTACTTCGGAGTTTTCTGGGTTTCTTTTATTTAAAGAATTATCACGTCGTCTGAAAAAAAATAACCCGTTGCTATCTCAAGCGTTTGAATATTTGGCGCGGGATGAGGCTCGTCATGCAGGGTTTTTGAATAAATCAATGGCAGATTTGAACTTGTCACTAGATTTAAACTTTTTAACCAAAAACCGCACATATACCTTTTTCCCGCCAGAGTGGGTTATTTACACAGTTTACCTATCGGAGAAAATTGGTTATTGGCGGTATATCTTAGTGCATCAGCACATGCAAGAGCATCCAGAATATCAGTTTTATCCGTTGTTCCGTAAGTTTGAGAGTTGGTGTCAAGACGAAAATCGCCACGGAGATTTCTTTAAAGCGTTGTTGCGATCGCAAACTAAACTCTGGAAAAGTTGGACAGCAAAATTGTGGGTGCGGTTCTTTTTGCTGACTGTGTTTGCGACCCATACAATGACTGTATTTGAACGCGCATCATTCTACGAAACGATTGGGATTCATCCTCGTAAATACAACAACAGAGTTATTCAAGAGACAAATAACACTTCTGCACGGGCATTTCCCCTCATCTTGAATACAAATCACCCGTTATTTTTCTGGCGCTTAGAACAGTGTTCGGAAAATAACTTGAAACTAGCTGCAATTAAAAATAGTAATCAGCCAGGTATAGTGAAATTTTTCCAACAAATTCCGCCAATTGTTGCTATTTTTTGGCACATGTTACAGCTATACCTAATTAAACCAATTGAGACCGAATCTACACGCGGTACAGTTCTTTAATTGGTTTTGTTGAGCTATTGCTTTTAGGTGGACACAATTATTTAGAAGACGCATTTCGACTCCCTTCGGCTACGCTCAGGGCGAGTCGCTCAATGCTCAATAGACCTAATAAAAGAGGGTTGAGCGGAGCGATGCACTGAGCCTGTCGAAGTGTCGAAACCCGTTCATTTCAATTTAGGTTTAATTTATTTCTTATACTTAACTATAGGAATACGGTTTTATTCCCGAATTTACTGGTGTGCCAAGAAAGTAGGGAAGAAGTCTTGTCTAAATTAACTAATTGTTTTTAGAAGTTGAATATTAGTCCTATGGTTGCTAATAAAATAATCATAAATTATTTTGCTACATCATATCCCCGATTTATTAAATAATTCGGGGATATTTATTTAGGTAAAAAGTGTGTTATTAGTGCCATTTTTTATTTCAAAAATAAGTTCTGTAGATTAATTATCTACGTACGTATATCTGTTGATAGATAAGAAAATTACGCCGCGAGATTGAGGAAAATTATAGCGAAAAAGGATAGTAATAGGATTATTGAACTCAATAAATTTGTAATCACAAGATTTTAACTGATTAGGAGAAGTGAAAATGGTTGTTGGTGTACGGAGACGATCTATAGGTGTATTTTCTAATCGCAGGGATGCTGAAGAAGCATTACATGAATTGAGAAATTCTGGCTTTCCGATGGATAGAGTCTCTGTGATTGCTAGAGATGCTGATGGTAGAGATGAGATTGCTGGTACACAAGTCAGCGATCGCGTGGGTGATAAGTCTGACGAAGGTGCTGCGGTGGGTGCAGCGACAGGTGGTGCTTTAGGCGGTTTAACAGGCTTATTAGTTGGTCTCGGAACTTTAGCCATCCCTGGGATTGGGCCAATTATGTTGGCTGGTGCAACGGCAACAGCGATCGCTACTACTATTGCTGGGGCTGGTATTGGTGCAGTTGCTGGTAGCTTGATTGGCGCTTTGATTGGTTTGGGAATCCCTGAAGAACGGGCTAGAGTTTATAACGAACGTGTCCAACGCGGTGGTTATTTGGTCATCGTCGATGGTACAGATGATGAAATTGCCAGAGCTGAAGCTATCTTACATCGTCGAGGAATTGAAGAGTATGGTATTTACAACCATCCTCATACTCATGAAGCTCATCAGACAACTGGTTATGCTAAACATGCTTTAGGTTACTTTAATCTGCGTCAAGATGCAGAAGCCGCAATTAATGATTTACGAGTAGCTGGCTTTCCTCTGAGCCAAATTTCCTTGATTCATCGGGAGTCAATTGATCAAGCAGCTTTAAGAGGGGTAAATTATAGCGATCGCCTGGATGCAGTGCGCTATGGATTACCAGATGACCGTACTCGCTTTTATAACGAGCGCATCAATCACGGTGATTACATCGTTGCAGTCAGTGGTACAGATGACGAAATTCATCGGGCTGCGGCGATTCTCAACCGCCATAGAATTCAACAGTGGCAAATTTTTGACCCCCACAGCCACGCTACTACAGCCTCCAATGCAACCCTACATCAGAACCGCCGCGCTGTAGGTGTATTTTCCCACCGCCGTGATGCAGAAGCCGCACTACATGACCTGAGAGATGCTGGTTTCCCCATGAATCGCGTTTCACTGATTGCTAAAGACACAAATGGTCATGGTGTGGCTGGTGTCGGTAACAAAGCTGATGAAGGTGCGAAAGCCGGAGCCGCAACAGGTGGTGCATTAGGTGGTTTAGGCGGCTTATTAGTTGGTCTGGGTGCATTAGCCATCCCCGGAATTGGGCCTGTAATTGCTGGTGGTGCATTAGCAACCGCTTTAGCCACAACTGTAGCTGGTGGTGCGATTGGTGCAGCTGCGGGTGGTTTGGTTGGTGCATTAGTTGGATTAGGGATTCCTGAAGACCGAGCAAGAGTTTATAGCGATCGCTTCCAACGCGGCGATTACTTAGTCATGGTTGATGGTACAGACGCAGAAATTCAACACGCTCGCACAATTCTGCAACGTCGCGGTATTGAAGACTTTGACATCTTTGATGCAACTGATGTTGATACCGAATCCCATCGCGGTTTGGATTGGACAAGACATCAAGAAACCCCAGTGATTGAAACTGGCCACACTCATCATCCGGTAACAGGCGATCGCACAGATTCCACCGTCACCATTGTTGATCGCCGGGACGACCTGCTTTAACTAAAACAAAAAACCCTTCATAGTCAATCTATTGATCATTAAACCAATGAAAAAACTAGCTCCCTTTTTTGTTAGTAGTTTATTACTTCTTGGTGTTGCTGCTTGCCAAAATCCTTCCAAAACCAGCGAATCAGCACCAGATACAGTAAGTCAAAATCCTGCTTCTCCAGCTGCACAAACAACTCAAGAAGCAAAAGAAGATGCTCAAAGTGAACTGCGCCGCCGACAACTAAATGAAGATATCCGGGCGCGAGAACAACGCAACAATGCTACTGGTGGCGATACCCAAAGAGCTACAGGCGACTTAGCTAGTGAAGTTCGTTCTAAATTAGAAGCCAACATTCCTGATGGTCAGCTTACAGTTGCTGCTGACGAAAAAGGTACAGTCACTGTGAATGGTACTGTCAAAAATCAGGATCAGCTGAATAAGATTCAGCCTCTAGCACAAGAAATCAAAGGTGTGAAGAGCGTAGTTAACAAAGTTGTTGTTGCTGCTCCTAAACAATAATTGAGTTATAGCAGGAGGTAGGAGGTAGGAGGAAAAGTCTTACTATCATTTGCATTCAAGCTTTCTCACTGTCCTAACATATCTGACTACCGCTATAACCACAAATCACCTCACATCAATAGTAGTAAGGTAGGTCATGAAATTACATCAAAATCATGTATGACAAGCATGTTGAGCATTACCCACCTGACCTTACTAGCTGGTGACAGACATAACTTAGCAAATCTCGAAAACGTTATGATGAGTAATCAGAGGTGAGTTTTCAGTTGTTGTAGAGACGTTGTGTACAACGTCTCTACAGAATTTATTTATATAAGGCAGTTTCTCATACAGTTTAGATAACCTTTGATTTATTCCGCTATTTCATTTTCTGTGCCTTTCTTTGTACAATTTCTGTGATTAGTAACATTCTAAAAATATGGCACTTGAACAAGAATTCAATTCTGTAGATGTAACATCTTCAACAAGTACAGTAGCCATTGAAGGTGTAGATACACAAAACTTACCAAAACTGCCACCGGCGGCTGAACCTGAGACGCAATGGCAGCAAATAACTCGCCAAATATCGCAGTTTATAGATCAGTTACCCGATAATTTAAATCGCTTTTGGCAAGCTTATCAATTACCTTTAATTGCTGTAGTTTTAGTTTTAGCAGCTACTGTTATACTGAGAGTTGCGATCGCCATCCTCAATGCCATTAACGACCTACCCCTGTTAGAACCCACTTTAGAGTTAATTGGCATTGTTTACTCGACTTGGTTTGTATTTCGTTATCTTTTACAAGCTTCCACTCGCCAAGAATTGTGGGCTGAAATTCGCGCTTTAACAGCCCAAACTTTGGGAGATTGAAGAAATCTGAAGTCTGAATTAGTAGTGGCGTGTCTAGACTAAAATAGAGCATAAAAATGACTCTTGTGGTGTGGGCATCCTGCCCGCACCGGACGGGCTAGAAGCCCATCCCACAAGAAATTTATAATGCAAGATTTAAGGCTTGTCACGCCAGTAGGATGCGTTATGGCTTCAGCCATAACGCATCGCTTTATTATTGTATTTTTTAAATTATCAATATCCCTTTGTCTCCCTTGTCCCCCTTATCTCCCTTGTCTATCCATATCACTAACTCACCGTAATCACTACACCCAAACTCTCATTCGCCAACCTATCAACAGCACAAACAGCATAAGTTCCAGGTTGAACTGTGGCGAAGGTTGTACCAGCAGATAAAATACGCTGAAGAGTCCAACTATCACCACTTTGGCGGTAAAGTGTCCAAGACCTGACAGGCTGATTATCTCCTGGTTGCCAGTTCAATTTACCATCTTTAAATTGCAAGGCTTGGGGAGGGGTAACTTGAGCAGCACTGCGCCAAGGCATAGCAGGTACTATTGCAGGTCTAGAATAAAGAGAATTTTTGAATTGATCAGCAATACCGCGCCGATTTTGATTAATCGCACTCATACTAAAGAAAATATTTCCTAGAGATAAGTTACTGGCTAAGTTGCGGGAAATTTTGACTTGTTTATCAATTTCATCGTCTTTCCAAGCTTTACCATCTAGTTGACCAAGATTATTGCCGGCGTAAATATGTCGCTGCTGAGAATTAACTTCTGTCCACCATCTCAGTAGTGCAGGATAACTTTGTTTGCTTTGGTCGATTCGCCAATAAAGTTGCGGTGCTAAATAATCAATCCAACCTTGTTCTAACCATTTGCGTGAGTCAGCATACAGTGTACTGTAAGCATCTAAACCTGTAATTCCCGCAGGTTGTCCGGGGCGATAAATTCCAAATGGACTAATCCCAAATTTGACATGAGGCTTGGTTGTCTTGATTCCTTCCGAAAGCCGCAAAACCATTTGATTGACATTTTCGCGTCGCCAATCATCTAAACTTAATAAACCACCTGCTGCTCTGTATGCTGCGTAGGTTTTATTATCAGGGAAAGATTGCCCTTGGATGGGATAGGGATAAAAATAATCGTCTAAATGAATAGCATCAATGTCATAGCGCCGGACAACATCAAGGATGACATTGTAGGCTCTATCTTGAACAATTTTTGAGCCAGGATCCATCCACAGTTGATTGCCCCACTGATAAACTACTTCTGGATGGGTAATTGCAATGTGGGGGCGGACATTGGGAGAACCCTTGATGCTAGTTTTGGCACGGTAAGGGTTAAACCAAGCGTGAACTTCGATATTGCGTTTGTGACATTCAGCGATCGCAAACTCTAAAGGATCATAAAATGGTTCGGGCGCTTTTCCCTGAGTTCCCGTAATCCAAGCACTCCAAGGTTCTAATTCCGAAGCATACAAAGCATCACCTTCAGGACGCACTTGCAAAATCAAAGCGTTGAAATTCAGTGCTTGCAACTGGTTGACAATTTCTAAAAATTCTGACCTCTGCTGTGCTGTTGGAAGTCCCGCCTTAGAAGGCCAATCACTATTCCACACCGACGCTACCCAAGCCCCACGAAATTCGCGTGTATGGCTGACTTTGACAGTATTAGATACGGGGGGTCTAGGTGTGGGCGTAGGCGTGGGTATTGGTGTGGGAGTCGGTGTGGGCGTGGGCGTGGGTGTTGTGGTTGGTGGAACTACAAGATAAACAGAAGATATCTTTTGGGCATTACCCAGATACACCAAAGCTTGATAAACTATCGCCGCCACATCACCGCGAGTTGCAGCTGTGGCGTAATTAAGTAATTTAATATTGGGGAAACTGGCAACAAAACCTGCACTCGTGGCTAAAGCGATTTGATTTCTGGCATAACCCGGAATGTTAGCTGCGTCTTGATAAATTTGTGGTAGTTGGTTTACTAAGTCAGTTTGGATTTTCGCTGCTATATCTAAACCATTGACTAGAGAAACTAAAACATCACCCCTAGCAATGCGATTATTAGGGCGGAAATATTTATCAGGGTAGCCAGTCAAAAACCCTGTTTCGTAAGCTTTTTGGATGGCACTTGCAGCCCAGTGATTTGCAGGAACATCAACAAAAAGAGAATATTGGCGCTTCCCTGGGACAGTAAACACTGCTGCAACTATCGCCGCAAACTCAGCACGCGTCACTGAGTTATCGGGGCGAAAAGTACCGTTGGGATAGCCATTTAAAATGCGCCGCGCTGCTAAGGCTTCAATAAACGGACGCGCCCAATGGTTTTGAGTGTCTGAGAAGCGTGCAGTAGTAGAGACCATTGTTGATTGCCATTAGTTTGCTTGGCTGGATTCTAACAGCGCGATCGCAATTCCTCCCGGACTTTTGCAGAAATTTTCATATTTGGCAACATTTTCTGGGTTGCGGTGACAGTTGGCGTTAACTAACTCCGTCATTCTTCAACTGGAAATAATTTTGCTATGTCCGTAAAAGCTTTGTTATCTAAAAAATATGGCTCTCCCAGACTAGATATGTTAAATTAACAACAGAAATACCAATTTAGTAAAACCCTTCTTCTAAAATTATTAAAGTTAGTTAAGCCATAAGCCCTGCGTTTAATGAGCTTAATCTTCTGATTAA
>NZ_JACJSD010000013.1 GCF_014697615.1 Nostoc sp. FACHB-280
TATTTTTTCTGTCATTCGTTTACTGTAGTCAAAGAATTATTTCATCTGGCGGTACATGGTCAACTTTTTGACTTCTCAAAACTTTATAATTATGGTGTTTTCTCATAAATCACTTAGGATTGCTATATGTATTGTCAAGTACAACAACTTTTATCTTGATGACTACTAAAACATTGGGTTTAGAAGAAAATTTATATGAATATTTGCTATCTGTTTCTGTGCAGGAACCAGAAGTATTAAGGCAATTACGCCAAGAAACAGCGCAACATCCAATGGGAAGAATGCAAATTGCACCAGAACAAGGGCAATTGATGTCTTTGCTGGTAAAGTTAATGGGAGCGCAGAAAACTTTAGAAATTGGTGTGTTTACAGGCTATAGCACTTTGGCTGTGGCATTAGCACTACCAAAAACAGGCAAAATCGTAGCTTGTGATATTAGTGAAGAGTTTACTGCGATCGCTCGTCGTTATTGGCAACAAGCCGGAGTCGTCGAGAAAATAGACTTACATCTCGCCCCAGCACTGGAAACTTTAGACCGTTTATTAGCAGATGGTGAAGCCGAAACCTTTGATTTTGCCTTCATCGATGCTGACAAAAGTAACTATGATAATTACTATGAGCGATCGCTACAACTAGTCCGTCCGGGTGGATTGATTGCCATTGATAATGTTTTATGGTCGGGTAGAGTTGCAGAACCCGAAGTTCAAGACAATCGCACTAAAAAAATCCGCGCTTTCAACCAAAAACTCCACCAAGATTCCCGCATCACCCTCAGTTTAATTCCAATTGCCGACGGCTTAACCTTGGCACTTAAGAATTAAATCTCAAAAAGACCTTTGCGCCTCTGCGCCTCTGCGTGAGATAAATAAAAAATGCCCGAAATATTTGCCACCACCGGAACCATCGCCGCGATCGCTACTGCTGTTGTCCCCCAACAAGGTAGTGTTAGTATTGTGCGCGTCTCTGGTTCCCAAGCAATGGCCATTGCCCAAACATTATTTCACGCCCCAGGAAAGCAAGTTTGGGAAAGTCACCGCATCCTTTACGGTTACATCCGCCATCCCCAAACGCAAAAACTTGTGGATGAAGCTTTACTACTAGTCATGAAAGCACCGCGTTCTTACACCCGCGAAGATGTGGTGGAATTTCATTGTCATGGTGGAATTATTGCTGTCCAACAGGTTTTGCAATTATGTCTGGAAAATGGCGCAAGATTAGCACAGCCAGGAGAATTTACCTTACGGGCATTTTTAAATGGCAGACTCGATTTAACCCAAGCCGAAAGTATTGCAGATTTAGTCGGGGCGAAGTCTCCCCAAGCCGCCCAAACTGCCTTAGCTGGTTTACAAGGAAAGTTAGCTCATCCCATCCGCCAGTTACGCGCCAACTGTTTGGATATTTTGGCAGAAATTGAAGCACGAATCGACTTTGAAGAAGACTTACCCCCGTTGGATGATAAAGGCATAATATCAGCAATAGAAAAAATTGCCGCAGAAATTACTCATTTATTAACAACTAGAGATAAAGGCGAACTGTTACGTACAGGGTTAAAAGTGGCAATTGTCGGTCGTCCGAATGTGGGTAAATCCAGCTTGTTGAACGCTTGGAGTCGGAGCGATCGCGCCATTGTCACCGATTTACCCGGCACAACCCGCGATGTAGTGGAATCACAATTAGTAGTGGGTGGCATTCCAGTACAAGTGCTAGACACCGCAGGCATTCGAGAAACCGCCGACCAAGTTGAAAAAATCGGCGTAGAGCGATCGCGGCGTGCTGCTAATGCTGCCGATTTAGTGTTGTTCACCATCGATGCAAGTGCAGGTTGGACTGAAGGCGACCAAGAAATTTACGCCCAAGTACAAGACCGTCCCCTAATTTTAGTCATTAATAAAGTTGATTTAGTTGATGAAACTACAAGCCAACTTCTACAATCTAAAATTCTCAATATTCAATCTCAAATCCTCACCGCCGCCTCACAAAATCGCGGAATTGATGATTTAGAAACGGCGATTTTAGAAAAAGTTCAACTCGGTAAACTGCAAGCGGCTGATATGGATTTAGCAATTAATCAAAGACAAGCGGCAGCTTTAACCCAAGCTAAAATTTCTTTAGAACAAGTACAAGCCACAATTGATCAACAATTACCCCTCGACTTTTGGACAATTGATTTACGTGGTGCAATTCAAGCATTAGGAGAAATTACAGGCGAAGAAGTTACCGAGTCGGTTTTAGATCGAATTTTTAGCCGCTTTTGTATTGGGAAATGATCACTCATCAAAAGTAAAATCTGAAAAACTCTAGCACTCAGAGAGATCAACGGTTAACGCTACTCATATCAGAGTATCGCTCACCTGCTGCCACATTTTTGGGTGCAACAGTTTCAAGTTGATTTAACTCTTGTTCAGTCAGGGTAATTTCGGTAGCTGCAACATTTTCCTCCAAATAAGTACGGCGTTTTGTACCCGGAATGGGGACAATATCTTCTCCTTGAGCTAAAAGCCATGCTAGTGCAAGCTGACTAGGAGTTACCCCTTTTTTGGTAGCAATTACCTTGACTTGTTCTACTAATTGCAGATTTTTAGAAAAATTCTCACCTTGAAAGCGAGGAGAATGTCTGCGATAGTCGTCAGGTGCAAGATCATCAGGACTAGTAATTGCACCTGATAAAAACCCTCTTCCTAGTGGGCTATAGGCAACAAACCCGATTCCTAATTCTCGCACAGTCGGCAAAATTTCATCCTCTGGTTCTCGACTCCAAAGAGAATATTCTGTTTGTAGCGCAGTAATGGGGTGAACTGCCGCAGCCCGCCGAATCGTGGCAGGGGCAGCCTCCGAAAGTCCTAAATAACGCACTTTTCCTTGCTGCACTAACTCTGCCATTGCGCCTACAGTATCTTCAATAGGTACGGTTGGATCTACCCGATGTTGATAATAGAGGTCAATCACTTCAACTCCTAAGCGTTGTAGCGAAGCATCACAGGCTTGATGGACATATTCTGGTCTGCCACTAACTCCTTTCCAACCACCATCTTCAGTGCGGACATTGCCAAATTTGGTTGCTAAAACTACTTGATCCCGGAAACCTTTAATTGCTCTCCCTACTAATTTCTCATTAGTAAAAGGCCCATACATATCAGCAGTATCAAGAAAATTAACACCTAGTTCCAATGCTCGATGAATTGTGGCGATCGCCTCATTTTCATCACGACCACTATAGAACTCAGACATTCCCATACAACCAAGTCCGATAGTTGAAATTTCTAACCCTTGTTTTCCTAGCTTTCTAGTTTTCATTAACAATCTCCTAGTCAATAATTGGAAACAGGACTTACGCAAAATCATGAAAAAACGTAGACGCGCAAGCGGCTTCCCGCAGGGTACCGCAAAGGGCGCATAGACGCGATAGCGGCTTCCCGCAGGGTAGGACACGAAGTTAAGAAGATTTGAGAGGGTTCTTGCGTAAGTCCTATGGAAAGAGAAAATAGAATCTTTCACCATAATCTCTTTCCTTATAATCTAGTCATCCATTATTAGAGGTATTTACCCCTCTTCTGTTACTTGGAAAGTAACAGAAATAAAAGAAAAAACTCTGCATTTATCCCTGGCTATTTAAAGTGAAACGGAATTATACAGGGCTGGCTGTTGGTCGAACAATTACTTCATTAATATCTACATAATCTGGTTGAGACACGGCATACAAGACTGCTTGAGCGATCGCATCTGGTTGCAGTGAAACTTTGCGGAATGCTTTTAACGCATCTTTGCCTGACTCTTGACTAATATCAGAACCAAGTTCAGTCTCAACTACACCGGGAGAAATTGTCGTGACGCGGATATTGTTTGATTCCTGGCGCAATCCTTCCGATATCGCCCACACAGCATATTTTGTCGCGCAGTAAACCGCAGCTGTAGGAAATACCGCATGAGCCGCGATGGAAGCAGTATTAATAAACTGACCACTACCTTGGGCTTCCATAATCGGTAAACCAGCTGCAATTCCATTCAATACGCCATGAATATTGACGTTAATCATGTTTTCCCATTCGTCAATTTTCAAGTCGTTAATCCGCGACAAAGGCATAATACCTGCATTGTTATAAATAACATCAATTCGCCCAAACTTTTCCACTGCAAAGTCAATAAACGCTTTCACATCTTGGCGACTGGTGACATCTACCGCTTTGAATTCTGCTTGACCGCCAGAGGAGTGAATCTCTGCAACAATTTTTTCTAGCTTTTCAGTTCTTCTTGCGCCTAAAACAACTTTTGCACCGTGTTTTGCCAATAATTTAGCAGTCGCTTCTCCAATTCCACTACTAGCACCAGTAATGGCAATAACTTTATTTTCCACGTTGGACATAATAATTTTCCCTGGTGTTCAAAGACATATATCTTGGGAGGCTTGATTTTTTGGGCATCTACTTACTTGCCTAATTATTTCTCCTGCCCTTTTGTATATGTTCATAATATTGGCAATACTAAGATGTTGAAATGCACAAAGATCGCAATTCCTTGCCTAATCCTCCAAAGCTTTACTCATATAATGAGTTAGTGCAGGGGAATGGGAAATTATTATGGCGATGGAACTGCTGACGCAAACTCCAGTTATCGATGAATGTCAACAACTAGCAGCATTAATAGAAAAGCACACCACCGCTAAAGGAAACGGGACTCACAAAACAGCGATTTCTCAGATGGAATTTATGCGGGAACCGTCACCAAAAGCAATCTGCGCTGTTTATCAACCAATTTTAGCGATCGTGCTTCAGGGTAAAAAAAAGGCGTTGCTGGGTGAAGAAAGCTATTTTTATGGCGAAGGTCAATATCTGGTTGTCTCCGTTGATTTGCCTATTAATGGATTTGTTGTAGAAGCAACACCAGATAAACCCTATTTAGGATTCAAGCTGAATTTAGATCCAGTTCAACTCTGTGAAATTATTACCCAAACTAAACCAAATATCACTAAAAAAGAACACTCTGTCAGAGGTTTGTTCATCAGTAATGCTTCAGCATCTTTACTTGATTGCGCCATCAGACTCACAAAGCTTTTAGATACGCCTCAAGATATTCCCATCCTCGCGCCAATGATGATACGAGAAATTTATTACAGGCTATTAATGGGTGAACAAGGCGAAGCTGTACGCCAAATAGCCACATCTGGTAGTAATATGCAGCGCATTGCTGAGGTGATTAAACTGATCAAAACTGAATATACCAAACCAATGCGAATCGAAGATTTAGCAGAACAGGCGAGTATGTCGGTTTCGTCTTTCCATCACCATTTCAAGAAAGTTACTTCCATGAGTCCACTGCAATATCAAAAGCAATTAAGACTCTTAGAAGCACGTCGTCTGATGCTTGTTGAAAACTCCGCCGCGACAAATGCGGCTTATCAAGTCGGCTATGAAAGTCCATCACAATTCAGCCGTGAATATTCCCGGATGTTTGGTGCGCCACCAGTTAAAGATGTGGAACGTTTACGTTCACGGATAGCAGGCGGGAAACAGTAGAGACGTTGTATACAACGTCTCTACTAAGTAATTAAACAGGATTAATGACAGACTTTCTTTTCCTATAACCTGTAACCTCTTCCCTTCACACCTCAATTCACTGTCCACCAAGCCAAAGCATACGGTTGAGTGGGAAGGTTGACTTGTTGGCGAAACTGCACACGGATTTTGTAATTACCATTTGCCGGCACAGGACAAAAAATATGTTCTACACTATCAATTGGACTAATGGAAGAACAAACAGCAGCAGTTTCAGAGTTTTTCGCATCAGCCTTGACTAGATATAGGTCAAGATTATTCAAACCTTTATCGCTAAAACTTTCGCCAATATCAAACATCTGGTTTTGATTGCGATCGCTCAACTCAACTAATCTATCCCAAGCCAGTGTAATCGAAACAAAACTCCCTTGCTTCAACGGCTTAGTTAACTGATAATCAACCGCATTTCCCGCCGTGACTTGGCGATAATCCCAACCGATGGCGGAAACAGCTTTCGTCGGTTCCCACTGACCTCCACTAAACTGTTGATAAGCCCGAAACGCATTTAAATGACCAGTCCCCATTTGAGCATCTAAAGGAATTTTTGGGTCTTGGTAAGCATCAGACTCTAACCAATTTTGATTTTGTTTATCGATGAGTGTCCGCGTCATTCCCAAACGTAAGCCGTTACCACTGTCTTGGACTTTATCGGCGGAGTTGAGTAAAACTGCTTTCATCACTTGATGACGACGACTGTCAACACTCCAGTTAGGTTTTTTGGTTCGCAGTTGGCGATCGCCAAATTCCTGTAACAACGCTACAGTTGCTGTAACATGAGGCGCAGCAAAACTTGTACCTGTCGCTTTATTAAGTTTGCCGTCAGGATTCAGCAAAGGGATATTACTCCCCGGCGCAACTATACTAATAGCACGACGACCATCAGCATTAAACTCTCTTCCGGCTAACCTACCACTCACGCCCTGATTCAACCCCGCCAGGTTAGAAACATCTACTTTATTAAAAATCCCACCCCGTCGGGATGAAAAAGCCACGTTAACTCCATTAAAATTATCTGTAGGAATCGGAATACCCCCTTTACCTTGATTGCCGGCGATCGCATACAAAACATCGTGAACCCGGCTCGACCAATCAATGCACATTGTTAACAAAGCATTCCCATCTAGAACAGCATCCGGTCGTGGATCACGGTTAAGGGGTTCGCCAAAGCTAAAGTTAATCGCGCGGACATCGCCACCATTTTGTAGTGCTATGTGCTGTGCTGATATGCACTCTTCTGGCTGACCCATATTTTTCGTAGATCCTACAGCCGAAGAATACAGCCTCGCTCCTGGTGCTACCCCTGGTAAAGCCTTATCTGTACTCACCATTACCCCAGCTACATTATAAGCATGGGGGTCAACACCCGTATTTGATTTCGCAGGGCCATTGCGTAAAAAAACCGCCGCCAAAGATACAGTCCGATTTTTCGAGACCGCTTTATCCCACCCAAACATTCCCGGACGACCGATTTCTACTTGACCAATGGCTATCTTGCGACCGATTAAATTGTAAGGAGGCTGATGTAGTTTTAAAGCATCAATACCATTTGTTCCTAAAGATGAAGATGTTTGTAAACCTGAAGCCATTACAGGCACACTCAAACAAGAAGCACTCAAACCCCAAATTAGCCAATTTAGTTTTTTGTTCATAGTTATTAGTCAATGCTCAATAGTCATTAGTCATCTGTCAATGGTCAATAGTTCTTCTTCTTTACCCCTTATCCCCCTTATCTTTCTGATCCCCTCCCTCACCATTTCCTGACAAAGCAAAATTAAATTGGTGAGAATTACTCAATATTTTGTTACAGCATTTTGTTACAATGCTTACAGACGAGGACGCTTAAAAACCCACTAGCCATGACCCAAAACCGATCTGAAAAGCCCATTGTGATTGCTCCATCTATCCTATCAGCCGATTTTAGCCGTCTGGGTGACGAAATTCGTGCAGTAGACGCAGCTGGAGCAGATTGGATTCATGTTGATGTAATGGACGGTCGTTTTGTACCTAATATTACGATAGGCCCTCTGGTTGTGGAGGCAATTCGTCCAGTTACTACAAAGCCTCTGGATGTCCACTTGATGATTGTGGAACCAGAAAAATATGTCGAAGGTTTTGCTAAAGCAGGTGCAGATATTATCTCTGTACACGCTGAACATAATGCTTCCCCACACTTACACCGCACACTCGGTCAAATCAAAGAACTTGGTAAACAAGCAGGGGTAGTACTCAATCCTTCCACACCCTTAGAATTTATTGAGTACGTACTAGAACTTTGTGACTTAGTACTCATCATGAGTGTTAACCCCGGTTTCGGTGGTCAAAGCTTCATTCCTGGTGTATTACCAAAAATTAGAAAACTGCGTCAGATGTGCGACGAACGCGGACTCAACCCCTGGATTGAAGTTGATGGCGGACTCAAAGCCAACAACACCTGGCAAGTTTTAGAAGCAGGCGCTAACGCAATTGTGGCTGGTTCTGCTGTATTCAACGCCAAAGATTATGCGGAAGCAATCACCAATATCCGCAACAGCAAACGCCCCACACCAGAATTAGCAAAAGTGTAATTGTATAAACTTTTGCATTAATTGAAATAGGGTGGACATAATATTTGTCTACCCTATTTTTTTGCTTCACCTTCAAAACCATCACACCGATTCTTAACTGTCACCTGTTACCTGTCACCTGTTACCGACTTCTCGCCCAACTTGTAGTTTTCCAAAAGATGAAAAATAAAGCAGCTGAAACTAAAGCCCCAAGATTCCATTTCACAGAATTTTTCAGTAAGTTTAATCGCTGAGTCGATTGATTAGCTTGTGCTTGTAGTTTGATTCTCTCTTTAGCTTGAGAAACCTCAGACAAAACTTTTGTTTTTAATTCTTGGGGATTACTTGCATCTACAGAACGACCTTGACTTTTCAGAAAACTTTCGATTTGCTCTGGTTTAGCTTGGCTCAATCGCTGTTCAACTTGTTCAGCTTGAGTTATTTGTTGCTGAGATAAGTTGTTAATTTGATTATAACTTTGTTTACTTAATCGGACAGTATTACTAATACCAATAGGGATAAGTAAAATAAATATTATTGCTAATAACAAACTTAACCAAGATAGTAATCTGACAGTAAAAAACTCCCACTTAGCTCTAGCATTTAACTCACCAAAAAATACTAACCCTAAACCAATTAAAGTTACTGGTATTCTTTCAACTAATGCACCAAAAGTCTGAAATTCCCAAACAGGATTCATAAAGCTGGGCGGCACAAAAGTTTCCACTATATCGAATAACGCTAATAACAATAATCCATAACCAAGGACTCGTAAAATTGTCATTGAGCCTACTTGGTTAAACGCAAATTCCTGCAACTCTTGAATTACAGGAATCAATTTATCAGTGTTTGATTTAGTCATAATTTCTAACAAATGTTATGTAACAAGAAAAATCTCACTTTGACTTGTAATTTCTGTTTTCTGAAGTTCATCAATGTAGACTTCGCTTCTAATTTCCTCCAATTTCGGCTTTTTGAATGACTGCTTTTGGATAGCATTCAAGAAAACTACAACCACACAGCCTAGAGTGACAGCTAATAATAAAATCCGCAGTTTACTCCAAATCTCCATTAGCTTTCAGACCTTGTAATACTCTTTTTCTTAGCTTCTGCTTGATTGAGTAAGAACCAGTAAAATATACCAAAAAGTATGACTGTAATCACCCCAAATATTAAAGAACCGTCTCCAACATGCCAAAACTTAAACGAATTCTGATTTTGATTCGCTGCCATAACGGCTAAAATCGCCACTCTGACTGCATTCACAATAAAAGCAATAATTACAGCCACTATCGGCACAAATATTCTTTTTTTACGTTCTGGAGGAAACATTAATAAACCAATTACAGCTAATCCTAAAAGATGGCATATCCACTCTATACCAGCGCAATTTTCTGCTACTTTAATGCCACCTGTGGGTAAATTTATATAGACATCTTGGAGAGCTACTTCAAACCCAGCATACCAAAGCATTAATGTAGAGAGTTTAGCTGTCAAAATAGATAAGGGTTTAATATCTAATAATGCAAAGATTAATACTTTCGGAACACCAGCAAAAAAAATAATTACTAATTCTTGCCAATATTGCTTTAATCCCTGCCAACCAGAAGCTAGTAAACTCAGTCCTAACGCTGCTACGAAAGGCGCTACGTGAGTATAAACTGCAAATAATTTTCCAGGTGGAAAGTGTGTACTATACCAAAGTACAACGCCGATTAAAACTGTGCCTAAAACACTAGAAATAACATCACTTTCTAGTTTCAGTTTATGTTTTTTATCTCCTAATAGTGAGAAGACAGCGAATAACGCTAAAACTGTCATTCCCAAATGAGAATCATCATCTGCTTTCCAAATTATCGTTAAAAGTGTTGCAACTAAACCTCCGCCTATTCCTAATAACCACAGTTGAGGGTTGGTGAGTGGTTGGTGAAAAATGCGAGTTGCTTTCATGTACTTTTTAGATTAAATGAATGATGACTATTAATTTGTGATCAAAATTTTTTAGTAATTTTTTTAACAAGCATAGTATCTTAGAATACTACTTAAGTAAATATAATCAAACTTTTTTATAAATTTTTATTAAATCTTTAAGTTCACAAGTTACTCATTTTCCTCTCAAAGCAGTGATAAATGCCTTATTCACAGGATTTAGATATCATTATTAGTTGATGAATTACGTAAATTTTGTGTAAACTTATTTTCTAGCAATCATAAATAAAGTGTATTTTTATACTTTATATTGAGAGTTAGGATAAAAGTATTTTTCCGGTTTTTGAGATGCACAATTAGTAGAATATTGCAAGCATCAACATGTATGTTTTGATGTTTTCTAGTCTTGAGTTTTTGTATGAGATATTTACAAACTATTAAGTACTATGGACAAGAAATTGCTGTCATCAATTTCTGATTAGAATTTAAATTAGTAAGTTTTAAATTTTTATTATTCAGTAATTATGAATGCGGGATTTGTGCATAAGATTCCGATGCTGCCCCTTGTACTATTGTGGTTAGCTTATGCCTTACTGGGATGGTATTTGGCAGTACATCACATTGTTTGGTTAGTGGGAGCTTTTATTGCGGCTGTAGCTATAGCTGTTGTCCGTAGAAGTAATACTTGGCTGGAAGAGTTAACGGCTTTTGGTTCTAAAATGTTAATTGTGATTTTAACTTTAGGTGCATCAGTAGCTTTAGTGGCAACTTGGTCAGTATTGTTTAGTTTGTTTTTAATACCGATCGCAACTACATTGTTAGCAGATTTAGAAATGCGTTTTGCCGGCTTCGACAAAAAAGAGTCATTTCGGGTGTTAACATTCCTGGCGGGAACAGGTTTATTTATTGGTGAAGCCGTAGATTTACTCTTCTTCCCTAGTAGTAGATTTTAAAGCTGGCGGAGATATTCTGGCGGCACAGCATCTACTAACCACACACCATTGTCAGAACAGTAGAAGATGTAACCCGCCTGATACATAGTCGCTGCATCCACCGCAAAAACTACGGCTTCACCAAAGTATGCACCTTTGCCTTGTGGAACTTTCAAATCTTCAGCAAGTATATGAGTAGGTGATTCAACTAGAGTTAACCCCACAGACATTTTCTGCATTTGAGTTAATACCATCGGGTCAATATCTTTACCATCGATATCCTTACCCGTAACGAATAAATCACAATACAAATCATCTTGCAGATTGATGAAACCTGAGTAAACCGCACCTTCAACCAGTCCAGTGAATAGATGACAAATCCATTTCTCAAGCCTTGATTGCTTAACTTCAACCTTGTTTTTATCCTTGTCCTCTTTCTGATAGTCCCTTTTAGCTACCTTAAATTTGATGTGATAGGGTTCAAATTTCCACTTTTTATCATTGAAGTCTTGAATTTCGGTAAACTTCGTAGCGTAAGCGTAAACGTGATAAAAGTCATCATCTTGACAGAATGCTAACTCTGCAAACTCCAATTTTGAGTAAGCATCCGACCAATCAGAACAACCCACAGACGCGTACTTTGTACCCTCTTTGGGAGCCATAAACCAAAATTGTCTAGGCATTGATTTTTTCTTCCTTACTGAAGTGTTCAATTAATTGCAGACATCCCTTATAGAGAATCTCCGCGTGACATTTCTCTAAACCGTCTGGAACGGGTAAATAATTTTCAACGTTGATACACCAACACCCCAAGCTGTGAACGTAACCAGAATTGATATCAGTCGCTAATTGAATCACTCGCGCTAAATACTGTTGTTCCCAGAGTTCTAAACCTGTATACCTGCAACCTGTTGTCCAATTCCGTATCAATTTATTATTCAGCCATTCACGATATCTATACAATGCTTCCCCTGGTGTATCAACTAAATATCTAGCTTGAGTGTTTACTTTATGGCTCCAAGGATTACCGAGATTAAGAGCGTATTTCGTTCTTCCCACATACTCAAGCCCTCCGAGACTCCACAATATAGGAGTCATTTTTAAGATGTGTATGCTCATAAATCCTTTAAGGCGATTGCATTGATGCTAGTTCCTGGTAGTTTCCAGGCTTCCTCGCTGACTATCTGTAAGTAATTAAAGTAGTCAGGATGTATTAATTGCAGCAGTCTTAACAGTTTACGGAAATCTCCTAGAGCGAAGTTATCGTGTAGAATCCATCGCCCTTTACCCTCGAATAACAGCAATCCTTGAGGTGTGAACACAGTAAAATCAACCTTCCAAGTCAATTCAGGAAAGTAATCATTTTCAGGTAGCACTAAAATCTCATGCTGTCTTCTAACAAAAGATGGATTGTATTTTCTGCATAGCTTCCCGTAGATTTGAAATTCGAGAACGCTGTCAAAATACTCTAAGTCTTTTTTCTGTGTCGCTGTTAATGCTGTTCCTGCTGGGATGCTTTGACCAGTTTTTGAGTTAAACCAAAACGGTTTAGCATTAATTTTGCTGTTTTTTCTTTTCGTTCCAACAGGCATAAGCTTTGCTCACAATTCCTTGCCATTCATTGTAATTACGTGGTTGTAACTGTTCTAAAACCCTCGCTATTTTCTCAACCGCGTAACTTTCATCAAAAACAATCTCAACGGGAAATTTTTCTTTTTTACTCTCTCCCTTCAGGGGTGTAGTTGTCTTTAATTTGTACCCTTCCTTCGTCAGCATCAAGGGATGAAGCGCATATTTAAAGGGATTACCAAAAATTTTAGTCCAGTGTATTTGGTTCTCTGTCATCTTTCATCCTTTTTTACTTGGAGTAATACTCCAACTAATACTCCAAGTAATTTCAACTTAATAGAAATTATTTAACTTATTCAGCGTCAAGCATAGCTTGAGCAGATTCGTCTGTAGCTTTCGATAAGAGGTCGAGAACCTTGTCAACAGCATTATTTTGCAATTCCCAGCAAGCTTTTTTAATTAAATCAAGTATTGCTGGAAATTTATTTAAACTTTTAGCAGCTTTGTCTAGTTCTTCTAGTTGTTCAACTTCATTAGCCAAAGTTGACAATTCTAACGCTGCATGACGAATAAGGGAAACTACCCTATCTCTCGCTGTATTTTTTACGTTTTTTACCACAATTTTTACTCCGTGTAGTGGATGGAGATAAACTAACTTACTCTAAAAAAAAACGGCAAGATATAACCGGACTTTTGTAATATTCATTCATATTATTTTTTCTTCGTAGAAAAACAATTATTTTGCGTTAAAATCTAAATTTTTTATTTTTTTGGAATAGGGGAAAGCTTATACACAGAAAGTATGAATAATATTCTGGTACACTATATAACACTTTTAAATACAAATAACGACAGAGGAAGCTAAAAAGCTTCCTCTGTTTTGTTTATGTAATATGTGTTACCTAAATTAACCCTTCCAGCTTCACACTCCACCTTGCAAAAGACGCTAACGAGTATTTATCTTTTTTCGGATGAGAAAAAATCACTCCTGCATCTCTGAGAACTAAGCCCTCATCTTTAAATTTCTGAGGTATGGGTATTTCTCTGATTATCGATTCACCATCATTCACCCTGATGTATGTAACGCTGGAGTAATCACCAGTGGGGTAACGAAATCTGATTAACCACCGCTTCTAAATTTCTTCTCCCAGTCTTCAGCGTTCAGGATATTGGTAGTGATTCTGAAAATTTCACTAGTGGTAGGAACTGAAAACAATCGCCAGAGGTTATCAGGTGTGATGGTTCCCAACTGTGACCAAACTCCCAAATCATCTACGACGGTAGCCATAGAGATATACCCTCTACGTAATCATCCATGTCTACACCCGCATCATCGACACCATCAAGGTATTCTTCAGCTTCAATCTCAGCATTCAGAAATAATTCAATGAGTCCTTCTACAGTGCTTACCTGTCTGATGATTTCCCGGCATTCTTCAATACAAGGAGAAAGACCCCTTGTATTTATGCTTACAGCTAATACGTTATAGGGGTCAAGAATCATGATTACTTCAGCACCTCTGGATTAAAAGTTACACTGGCATCACCATTTTTAGCGAGAGCTTTACTTAACAAATCTGCTCTCACTTCAGCATAAGCAATGGTGTTAGTTGCGTTACTACCAAATGGGAAAGTGTAACTAGCACCTTCACGTTTCTTGTAACTACCGCCCAGCACCTTACTAGTAGTAGCTGTTTCAGTTCCAGTCGGATTAAATACAGTGATGGTTGCAGCTTTGAAACCCCTACGAGTAATTGAATCTGTTCCGTCGGCAGTTATATGATTTAAGTCACTTGCTGCACCGATATGTGTACTGATTACGCCTTGTGCGCGATTACTATATTTAACCAGTGTCGCAACTGGGTTAGTAGCAGGTACATCAATACTGAATGGGTGAATCTTAGCCCCAACTTTTTTACCTGGTTTAGAACTAGCTGAACGTGTATAAGTTAACTTTTTCTTACCTGTTGCAAGTTCCCAGTATTCATGCAATTTAGTACCATTGGGAGGTTCTGGTAAATCTGTGGTAGTAGCGCCAGTGGTTTGCAGTAACAATAAAGCTCTCTGCAAAGATTTTCTACCTCTATATAATCCCATGTCTTTTACCTTTGTGTTTTAGACTGTTTCACCAACGATAAACCCTAAATTTGATGTTTTATTTCTGCGAAAACCTTATGGTTTTTCCTAGAATTTCCCTCAATAAGTTTTTTGTAAAGCTTCAGGGAATCGCCCAGTGGTATCACATAGGATTCTCGGTTTAGGTAGTCCCTCGATTTTCAATTCAGCGTGTGAAAAATACACATCAGCTATCGGGCGTTTTACTTGCTTCTTGTACGTTTTTCCTAATATCGTTTGAGTCCCTGTAACGTTCCAATTCTTCCTGCTTTCCGTATCAGTTAGCAATTCCTCATCATAGGTGTGGTTATTTAGTCCAAGTACAGCCTTAATCACTTTCTCCGCGTTATTTTCATCAAAACAAGCGAGTATAAATTCATAACCTTTAGTTTTATCTCGGTAGCTAAACTTAGTCCTACCTTTTTTGAAATGAAGTTTAGGTGTAGCAAAATCATTTTTGATTTTCAAAGCTAAAGCATTCACCTCTGACTGACTGAGATTTTCATCAACGATTCTATAGCTCACCATTGCTTGTACTGGTCGTCTATTCGCTGTATTAGCTTCTGACTGTTTTTCAATAAAGTGCAATGACACTTGAGGTTTAAGGTAATTACTCTCATGGAAAGTAGTTACAGGTATCCCATAAATGGGTTGAGCTTGAAAGGATTCACAGGCGAAGAAAAACGCTAACATTCTCGCTACGGTAAGCGTTATCGGGTCATTATCTTTATGAATACATACTCTTTTTGCAACGTGTCTTGAGTTCGTGAGGTCTAAAGAATCATCAGCTATATTGTCTAAATCTTTGAAATGTTCTTTTACTTCTTTATTCATGAATCTCAAGCAGAACTGTTGCAATAATTCAACGTCATTCGGTGGGTTAGTCATGACTTGCAAGTATAAAATAATACGTTATACTTACTTTAACCATTAATTTGATTTTTTGACTTATGGCTGAACCAACTTTAACTAATGTTTTTGGTACAGGCGCAACACAGGACGCAAGTACGCTAACAATTAGCAAATCTGCTTTAGCTACCGTAGGATTAACAGCATCAGGAAGTAATAGCGCAGAGTCTTTATTTGTTGCAATAATTTTACTTGCTCAGAGTTACTTAAATGACACAAATCAAGCAAATAATATAAATCAAAGCGTTTCAATTTCTACTGCCAGTACACCTAGTTTTGTTTCAAGAGACAACACAACGTATATCAGAGATTCAATAGCGATAGAAATAGACAAGTTAGCACCTACTCTTACTATTGACCCAGACGATTACTAAACTACACAGGTTTTTCTACTATGGTGATTGCAGCTAGAACGACAACAAATCTAGCTGCTACTATTACTCAAACGAATTTAGTAGCAGCCATCAAAACAGCAATGATTAATGCTGGGTTTAGTACTCTTTATGATGACTACACCAGCACAAACAGAATATTAGTTTATGAAGTTGTCAATGACACTTCTAAAACCTACGGCAAGAATTATTTTGTAATTTCAATTAGTTCTGCTCTTGTAGTTGCAACACAGATTTTTAGCACCTGGAATGCAACAACTCACACAGGTACAGGTGGGAGTGCTGTTACTACTTTTAGTGCTTTTGCAACTGGTTCTAGTATTAGTTTTACTGCTTTTAGTGCAGGTGATGAACTCAAATTAGTCATAGCAGTACAAGGTAGTGTAGTTGTAATGATAGGTTCCCTTATTCCTGCTATTAGACCTAGTTGGTGGGACTTAAATCTATGGAATTGGGGTTTTTATCCGACTGCTACAACTTTGAGTACATGGAAAAGCACCTCAATTAATCCTTATTCAAATGAAAACTATCAATTCTTAATTTTGACAAGTACTTTCCTAGCTACTGCAAATCCACAAACTAACAAAAGAGATGTAATTACAGGTTTACTTTTAGCGAGTAGCTCTAACACTGGTATAGCTGGTAAAACGTCTGATGATATAGCGTGTGTCTGTGCTTCCGGTTCGTCTCGTTATGACACTATTCAACCAAACGGAACAACACAAATATTTACGATTTTAAATAATGCTTCCGGTGGTTTCGCTGTAAGGACAACGTAATGTATTTAGGAGGTAATTTTTATCAGGGAGATACTTTACTAAATTCTCAATTTTATTTATCTCCCTCAATATTTGATATCGTTACAGCTTTTACAAATGCTGTTTTATGGAGTTCAGAAAGTTTAATTAGTCGCTCTAGTTCTCTAGCACTCTATTTTGGAAACAATGCAACACAAAACGAAGAATATTTATATATCAAAAAAAGTGATTTAGTTGGCTTAACTCCATCAATTAATAATACAGCCGAAAGTTTGTTAATAGCTTTGATTAGTAGATTAATTGGTATTAATGACGAATATACAGACGTTATTCTAATTAGTATTTTTGATACTTACATCAATCAAAACAAAATAACGCACACAATTTTAATTCAACTATTTTACCCAGCTACACCAGCACAGATAGAACTCGATGAACCTTTAGTAATTAACCCTGATAATTATGGCTTGTGATGACAGTAGTAAAGCAACAGCGATTATTAAACATAAAGGAAAAGAAACAAAAATTGAAAGTAAATATCCTGGGATGACTTACACAAATGAATCTTCTTTAGATGCACAAGGAGAAGATATAGTTTGTGAATATAAACTCACAAATTATTTACCTGATGGAAGCTCAGGAATAGAAATTTTCCGTATCAATCCAAATAAAAATATTTATGTGAAAACACCGCAGGATGGAGGTGTGACGGGTAGTGGCAACTATCCAGCTTTTGTTTTATATGCAGATGACGCTGTTATTAGTGCTAAATATTATCCTGACCAAGTAGTAAACATGACAGTTGCTTTTAATGGTAGCTGTTTAGGGAACGGATACTTGGTTGAGGTATTTGATAAAACCGGGAGAATTTTTAAAAAGTTTTTTCCAGGCGAACAACCAGAGGTGACTATTGTTTGTGATGACGAATGTCCACCCGGACACATTAAATGTAAACACAATGGCTACCCTGGATACTGTTGTGTATCTTGCAAAAGTACAGCAGAGAAAATTAATAATTTAGCAAACAAAGTAAAGGGAAAATAAACCGAGTGAAACTAAATAACTGTATCGACTGTTAATCAAATAAGTAAAGTATTAAAAATAAAAAATGGCTGAACAATGCAAAGATATTGATGCAGCACTAGCCCGACTAAATGAAGCAATAAATAAATTAAATTCTAGGTTTGGTGTTTTAGAAAACAAAATCTCAGGTTTGCAATCAAGCGTAAATGATTTAAATTCAAAGATTGGTGAGTTAAAGAATACCGATTCTGACATTAAAAGTAGAATCAATCGATTGGCTAATGATGTAAATGATTTAAAAAAATTAAAACAGGGACAGCCGGATGATAAAACATTAAATAATTTAAGTAAAAGGGTAGGCAAACTAGAGACGTATTGCAGTAGTGTAGAGCAATATTTGTTAGGAATTACTAAATTAGTTACAGCCGTAAGGAATTTTTTAAGATGACATTTCCAGCAACAACGCAAGCCTTAAAGCAATTAAAAGAAGCGACAGACCTAGCATCAGAATTTAAAAAATATGCTGATGGATTAAAAGATATTACTCAAAGTAGGGCATTAAAAAGCCAAATTTCAGCTATTAAAAACGGACTAACAAAAACATCAAAAACCGCGTCTGTAGCAAATGACCTTGCAAAAAAAGCAAATACAGCCGCTACTAATGCAAAAAAAATTACTGATTTATTGCAACAAGGTGCATTTAAAAAAATCAATCCTAGTTTGGGTAGTAGATTTAGCAATTTTCTTGCAGTACTAAATGCTGGTGCAACAACTTGGCTTATTAAATCAAATGAAGGTATTCAAGAAATAAATCTTGAAACACAACGCAGAACTGAGGCAGATTTACAGGATAGTTTTACACGTACTATTAACAATTCAATTCAAATAAAAACATTGCAAAAACAAGGAGAAGAATTTAAAAAATTCCAGAATGATATTACTTATGAAGTGAGAGAGGGTAGAAAAAAAGTAGAAGAGAAAGTAGACGCGGCTAAGAAACAAGCTAACGATGCTCTCTACGAAACCAGGGAAGGGAGAAAAAAATTAGAAACTCAGATTAATGAACAAAATAGTAATTTCAAATCTTTAAAATCTGAGTTTGACAAGGCATTGAAAAATATCGGTTCTGGTTTTCAGGAGAAAATTACAAAAACTGTTAGTGAGATTCAATCAAACCTTAAAAACACTGACAATCAAATTAAATCAGCTAATGAAAAAATTTCGGTGCAAGCAAAGATAATTTCTGATTTACAAACTGGATTCAAAACAGTTCAGGGACTACCTAAAACTATAGATACTAAAATCGCTGAACTTAAAGAGTTTACCATCAAATTAGTGAATGGTAAACTACAGCCTGTAGAAGTGGAACAGAAAAAAATTACCCAACAAATAAATACAATTCAACAAAACGGTATTTCACGCAAAGACATAGAAGCCACTAACGCCAGTCTACGCAAGACTTATGAGCAATCGTTTGAATTTAAAGCTCAACAGTGGCAGCAAGAAATTCAAAAACAGAATAATGAATTTTGGAATAAAAAGACAAAGGTAACTTTATCTAGCAATACTAAAATTACGCAGTCAAACACTGAGAAAATCACACAGCTAGAAAAGGACAATACCAGAATTAAAACTGATTTGGATAAAATCGGCAAGCAAATTAAGGAACAAGAGAAAGTGAATCAAGAAGCTATACCAAAATTAAATTCTATACTTAATTTAATTCCCTTAATTCCTGCAAGAGTAGCTGACAATTTAAAACCATCTATCCCAACAATTCCTCAAATAGAGACTGCAACTGGTAAAGCAATGTGCAACAGTCTTAAAACAGGTTGTGGTAAAAAAGCCATTGATGATGCTGTTAACAATGTAAATGGCAACACCAATCAAAATACAGGCAATATATTAGATGCGATTAACACAGGTGCTAATACTGCTCAATTAGAAATGTTGAATACCATTAACAATAAATTAGGTGTTCAACTTCCTGATGGTTTATCTGGTACGTTCGGTAGATTATGGCAGTTATTACAAATTGATAGAGTCATCAACATTTTGACTCTGATAACTACTATGCACAATGCAGCAATGTTAAGCAGAAGTGTAGGCGAAACTTTATTTAGTGGAATTGATAACATTGCTCAACTTGCAGGTTTTAAGTGGAAGAATGAGAAGGGTGAAGAAGTCGGTTTTGGTGGTTTAGTTTCAGAATGGACTGAAAACTTTTTCAAAACTATTTTTGGTGAAGACAATTACAACAACGCTAAAAAATCATGGAATGCAGCTAACAGAATGTATCAAGCTACGACTAATATGTTTTACCAAGTGCAAGGGATGTTTGATAGTGCTAGGAGTATCGCAGAATTAACAGCTAATAACACGGGTAAAATTGGGAATGCACTTAAAAAAGGTGGTGCAATATTTGAGAATGCTTTTCCGAATATGTCTGAAAACACTACTTCTAAAACTGCTTATCAGAAGAAGTGGGACAATATCATAGAAGGCTTAAACAATGCAGAGGAAACTGTTTCAGCGTTCAGTGCGATAACTGGTGAAATGGTTTCTATCGGTGAAAATTTCAATGAATTGAAAAATCAGAGAGATGAATTTTTTAAAGCTAAAGATGATAGTGAAAAAGCAGTAACAGCACTGATTAATGGTGAGAAAGAAGCGGCTAAAGTTAATCAGAATGTAACTAAAGAACACACTCAAAAGTCTGAAGATTAATCATGAAAGACACAAAGATATTGATAGCCGCTAATTCTGCTAACCCTCAAGGGATGACGATAACCTTAGAATCTACCAGTATTTTTCTCGGAATTATTGTTAGTATGTCAATGATTGTAGGAGTAGCTATCAAAGCAGTAAGTAAATTCAATTCTATAGCGAATGAGATTAGAGATTTAAGAGAGGACTTGAATAAAACTGCAACGATATCTGACACAGTTAGAGAAATACACAAGGATGTTTTGTTGCTCGATAAACGTTTCGATGTTCATTTGCAGGACTATGAAAATAGAAAGGATACCGTACAGATGATTTTAGGGCAATTAAATGAGAAGATTGACCATAAAACACAACGGCTTGAGAGGGAAATTGAAGATATAGAAACCTATTTGCAGAAAGAGCAATCTTTTAAAACATAGGAGTATTTAAAATTAGTTGGAGTAATACTTGGAGTAATACTTGGAGTAATTTTAAGGAGAAGCGAATATACAGATTTAACACCTAAAAAAATAGGTGTTTTTTATTTACTCCAACTACTAGTCCAAGTAATTTAGAGAATAGAGACATAAAAAATATATAGCTATACTGAATTAACCGTTAGAGAAATAAAAAATGAGAGCTAAATTCTACGTAGACTCAATTACAACTTTCGCTCATTCACCAGCGACAGAGGTTAGATTACAGCCTGTGATGGGAGGAAGTGAGGAAAATAGTAAGTTCTGGGCTATGACTCCATCAGGTTTACTTGAGATGAGGCTTGAGAATCCAGAAGCTCAAACATTTTTCAAGACTGGAACAGAGTACTATATTGACTTTTCTAAAGCTTCCTAACTTGTTGTTACTTGGTGTAGACGATGGATAACAGCACCCATTAAAACAGATGGGTGTTTTTTTGGTTTGATTATGGATATTCCTTTAATTAGTCTGGATGAATTACCGAAAATACGGTTTAAAGTTGATACGCTTTCTTTTCACCAAGGATTTACTAAACAATCAGTGATTTTAGTACCTAAAGATAAAGCAATTAAGATTGACTTGTTACCACCTGATAGCTTTAATATTGATTTACAGGGAAAAATAGAATTAAATTTTAATTGGTTTGCAGCAGCAGAATACTTTGATTTAGGTAGAGAGTTTTATATTGAATTTCATCGAATACAATAGATATAGACATTTGCAATGTTGTAGAAAAAATAACCACTTAGATTAAATTTCTAAGTGGTTTTTATTTTTGATTTAGTTGTGCTTACTTGTCTTTCTCAGCTAACAGCTTATTAATCAATTCCTGTTGCTGTCGTAACTGTTCCTTGAGTAAATCTAACTCTGATTGTTGTTTCACTTCTGGATTAACTCTCTCAGCGAATATCGCTACATCTTGATAGTGTTTATTGCTTACGTCGATGGTATGACCACACCATTTACTAACTATCTTCTCATCAATTCCTAAATCGAAAATTGCATGAGTAATAAACGTGTGTCGTGTGTTGTATGGAGATAGGTATTTAGTGAGTTTACCTTGTTCTATTAATGGCGGTATTATTCCTTTGCATTTCTTTTTATCATGCCCTCTCCATGCGAGACTGAAAACATCTCTGTCTATTATTTTTCCTGTTTTACTTTCAAAAACTACATCATGAGGTTCTTTTTTTGGAATCGATTTTAATAAGTTCCACAATTCACCGTCTTTCGGCATTGGAAACTTACGTTTTTCCTCTCCTTTATAAGACCTGTCATTTTTAAGTGGATAAAACTTTTTAGTTGCTCCATCGTGCGTCCATGCGATTATTATTCTTTCTTTATCCCATTCAACGTTAAACCATCTAAGTGCTATCGCTTCACCCGTTCTACATCCTGTGAGAAATTTGAATTTGAGGAAACTAAACCAATGAGAAAGCGCGGGTCTATTTTCCACATAATCAAGTATTATCTGCGCTTCTTCCCATGTATAGGCTTTTGATTGGTCAAGTACATCATCATCTGTTTCTATTTCCTCTTGCGTTTTACCTTGTGCGCCTAATCTTTGTATCTCTTCTGCCATACCTTCATACGGGTTGTGAGATAGTAATTTATTTTTCATTCCCAATCGATACGCTTTTGAGAGATTGACTAATAATTTTTTGACAGTTTCACAGCTTCTATTTTCAATTAGCCAATTTCTGATTTTTAAAGCATCTTCTGAGTTAGTGGCTTTAATCGCTGCTTCAAGAAAATTTTTGTATACCATTTGGTACGTATTTTTATACGTACTCTCTCTCAATCCTGGTTTTCTGTACTCACAATACATATCCCAGACTTCCATCAGTGATAATTCAGGTTTGGGCGGTATCTGATTATCAGATGGTAAACCGCCTTTTACAACCCTCAGTTTTGCTCTTAACCCGTATTCTTCGAGAATCTCCTGATAACGTCCAAGGTTGAATATCCCCTCAGCCGTTGATAGCTTTCCCTCCTCAAGTTCTAGCTGTAGCCGTCGTTGTAACTTAGTCGCTGTAGCTTCCCAGTCGTCAGGATTAATCCCAGTACCTAGCTTGACTTGTTTACCATCTGCAAAGTAAGTACGGGGAAAGCAAGCCTTGATACTTCCGCTATCTGGTCTTACCGTTACCTGACCTTTCTTGGTCTTACCAGTCGGTGTTTTACTGCTATTTACCATAATGCTCAATAGATGCTCAAATGTTCATGCTCAATCTTACAATATTTGGTATATAAGCATTGCATACTACTACGGGTTTACCATGTCTTGCACCGACAGTTGTGGCTGTAGTTATATCCTGTGATAAGTGGACATGGTGGCGAGACATTTTATTGAGTCCAGTTTGCAAAATAGACTCAACAGCTTTGTGTCCAGTACCGTGATACAGCACATCAGGCGGGACAGCAGGTAGTAATTGTAAATCAACTTCTACGCTGTGTCCTTGGTTGGCGCGAATTAAAGTACCAGTAGAGTCAAAACTAAAGCGTTGTTTATCGTTAGTGGCGACTACTGCTGTTAATTCCTGGCGAGTAATAGGAAACTTATGTTTAGCACAAGCGGCTAAAAGTTCCTCCACTGCAACCCAACCACCAGGCGCAAGTTTAATACCTAAAGATTCTGGCTGGTGGCGGAGATATTTGCTTAAGAATTTACTAATTTTGACTAGGCGGGGAGTATTCATATAGCAGGGGGCAGGGTTAGAAGTAGAATCAGGACTGACGTAGAATCATGAAGAAACAACCGCAAAGGGCGCATAGACGCGATAGCGGCTTCCCGCAGGGTAGGACACGAAGTTAAGAGGATTCGAGAGGGTTTTTGCGTAAGTCCTAAGAATCGTTAACTCAGCACGTACACTGAGCGAATTTGTACTGAGCGCAGCCGAAGTAGTCGAAGTGTACAGCACTTAGAAATTTGCCATCGCCAGAATTTCTTTTAGTATCATAACTACTGCAATTCCTATCATTAAAATCAGTGTCAGCTTACCGCCAGGAACAAACTGATTTGTATATTGCAGTTGTTGACGTTGTTTCCATGTGGCTAATGCGGGAATAATACCACCTAAAATTGAGATGCTAAAAGTACCAGCAAAATCTAAAGCGGTGAAGAAAATGCTGGGGTTAATTGCACCTAAACCAAGGGGTGGTAGTAACACCAGGGAATATAAGGGTAAGCGGCTGGTGGAGTTGGTTTGTGTCTTGGCAAAAATATCTTGGAAGAAGTCTAGCAAACCGTAAACAAATCCAATAAAGGATGTGGCGATCGCAAATTCTGAAAAAATAGATACCAACACTCCTAATAATTCTCCACCGCCACCAGCCCGCAGTACTTGGATGGGGTCGAAAATAGTTGTACTATGAATCGTCTCTGGACTGACACTACCCAAAATCACAGCATTCCAAGCTAAAAACATCACCAAAGGAATTGCTGAACCAACAATAATTGACTGGCGAACTTTACGACTATCTCCTTCTAACTGCGTTACCACCACCGGCACAACGTTATGGTAAAACAAGGCAACTAACATGACTGGTACAGCCGTCCCCAATGCACTCCAGTTTTGAAACCGAAAATGTACACCTTGGACTTGGGTAACTCCTAATAAAAAGAGTCCCAAAAAAGACACAATCACAATTCCCACCAAGAAGTTATTCAATTTTTCAATGAATTTTTCCCGTCCTAAGTACATAATGCTGCCAAACAGCAATGTAAACGCTGCTGTTCCCACCCAGCTAGGTAAATAATTTTCTCCACCCCAAAGATGAGAAACCGCAGACATCAAAATCTCACCACCTTGAGTAACATAAGCTACCAACAAAGCATAGTGCTGTAACATATATGCCACACCAGCTATCCCTGCTCCCGTAGTTCCCAGGGTGTTTTTAATCATTGCCATTAAGCCCACACTGGGACGACCAGCCGAACGCATGGTATTAACACTAACTTCGGCAATTAATAAACCAGAAACTAAAGTATATAGCCAGACACCAATTAACAAGACTGTAGAAGGAATCACACCAGAAGGTAATGTCACCGCAGGTAACGCCAAAATTCCCGCGCCTACGGTTGTACCTGCAACTAAGGCGGTGCTTCCCAGAACACTCCCCGGTTGATGAGTTAGTTTGTTACCCTCAACCTGCACATGCGAAAACAAGCGCGTGACTTCTTGTTGATGTGTCTGGAAAGCCGTCTTAATTGTGGTCATAGAAAAGATGTTAAGTTATGTAACCAATTATCTTAGCAGAGACTTTTGGTAATCAGTATTTGGTTAAAAAATGTGATTAATGAGACTTGTTTGGTAGGGATGAGGGGGACAAGGTAGACAAGGAGGACAAGGGGGACAAGGGAGACAAAGCTTTTAATGCTGTAACCTATAACCTGTAACCTGTAACCTCTAACCTCTCACCTGTAACCTCTAACCTCCTACAACAAAGCAATTTTTTGCTTGGGTGTATAACTGGGGAAGACTTTACTTAGTTGGTTGTCGTTTACAGATAGATGTTGTGCTAAGACATCAGAAATTACATCTCGAAAATCGGTGGTAACAGCCAAGTCTCGTTTTTCATAAAGTTGGGCTGTTTCTAAACCAGGCCATTCACCGTAAACTTTACCACCACGGACTTTACCGCCTAAAACCCACATAACATTGCCGTGGCCATGATCTGTGCCGCCGTTGCCATTTTCGCGTAATGTCCTGCCAAATTCTGACATGACTAATATGACTGTGTTTTGATAAACCGGGCCTAAACTTTGAGCTAAGGCGGCTAATCCTTTGCCTAAACTGCCTAAGCCTCTGGCTAAATAACCGCGATCGCTACCTTGATTAACATGGGTATCCCAACCACCCAAGGCCATAAACCCTAATTCAATTCTCGGATCTTTAGCCATGAGTTTACCTAATCGTTGAGCATCACCCGCAAAGCCATCGGGTAGGGGTGCGCCATTATTCGCCATTTTCATTTCTTGGGCTAAGTCTGTCATTAAGGCTTCACGGGCAACACGTCCTTGATGATAAGTTTGACTGAGGGCATCATCACCACCATACAATCGGTCAAATGCTGCACTTACTCGTGGTCTATCTATGGCAATTGGTTTGTTAGCATTTCTCCCGGAGGCTAAATTAGCAACTGGCATTTGACCATTTAAAATGCGTGGTTTGGTTGTACCAACACTCACTGCTTGGATGGGTGTTTTATTGGAGATAGCACCCATTAAGCGATTCATCCAACCTTCGCTCACTCTTTGGTTTCCAGGAATGCCAATTTCCATATAAAACTGCGCGTCAAAATGGGAACGCGAGGGATCAGGGGAACCCGCAGCATGAACAAAGGCTAAATTTCCTTGTTGCCAGAAAGGCATTAATGGGGCTAGGGCTGGATGTAAACCAAAGTGTCCATCTAAATCTAAAACACCGTGTTCTTGTCCGGGTTTGGCAAGGGCGATTTTTGGTCGGGCTTGATAGTATGCTGGCTCTGCATAAGGTACGACAATATTTAACCCATCTGCACCACCACGCATAAAAATCACAATCAAACGCTGGCGATCGCTTTTCTTGGTAGCAGAATGCACTACCCAAGTATTACAACTCACAGAAGCGATCGCAGTTGTCGAAAACAATCCTGCTTGAATTAGAAAATCACGTCTTTTCATATTGGTAATCTAAAGTGCTGAGTGCTGTTCACTGAGCGAAGTCGAAGTACGAGTCGGGGCTAACGACGCATAAATTCTGGGCTACCCAAGACTAATGCGGCTTTGAGTTCTGGAGGACTAGCAGCGATCGCACTTTGGGTTTTGGGTGATAGAGAGTTACCCAAGGTGTTAATTAGCTGCGTAACATCCAGGGGTTGAACGCGGTTAATGCTTTTATTTTTGGGTTGATTATTGGCTGTACCTAGCAGTGGTAAGCGACCACTACCTAGCGCAGTGGCAAAACTCAGGCGACGGTTCATTGCTTCGGGATTCAACCAGACATCTTGTGTATTTTTGTACCCGTCTGGAGTGCGGCAACCGTACACAGGCATTTCTAACTGTTCCAGGTTACGAGACAGAGGTATGGTGTTGTTCACCTCTAGGCCTGTAGCCCGGACTGCGGAGACAGTATATTGAAGTGGGGTTTTAAATTTAGCGTTGAAATATTTTTTATCCCAAAATTCTGGGCTTTGAAATAAAGTTTCTAAAACGGCGCGAATATTGCCATCAGTATTACGGAAGCGTTGTGTCAGACGATCAACTAAACTAGCAGGTGGGCGATCGCTCACAAAATACTGAGCCAATTGATAACTAATATGATGGGCTGTTGCTGGACTTTGCGCCAAGATATCTAAAGCTTGTTCGCCTTCCGCTTGACCACTAGCTTTAATAGTGTGTCCTAAAAAAACTTTATCACTGGGATCATGAAACTTGGGGTCAAAGTAAAATAGCGACTTGCCATTTGTCTGTTGACCTGGACGTGCTATTCCCCAACCTGTAAAAATTCTCGCTAAAGCAATCACATCTTGTTGCGTATAACCACCATCTGCACCCAAAGTATGCAGTTCCATCAATTCTCGCGCGTAGTTTTCGTTTACCCGTGGCGTAGCACCAGGACGACGACTAGCTTTGTTTTGCGAGTTATCTAAATAAACTAGCATTGCGGGATGATGGGCTGTGGCTCCGAGTAAATCCCGAAATCGCCCTAAAGCATAAGGTCTGATTGCTTCTTGTTCATACGCTCCCACCCAGTAGCGAGCGTTTCCTTTACCAGAATAAACATTGAAATGGTTATACCAAAAGTCCACCATCACTTCTTGCAGTTGGCGGTTACTGCTAGTGGCTCGTAGTAACCGCGCTTTCACGGCTTCTTGTAAAATTTTGCCGCCTCTTCTTTGCAAAGCTTTCTTTTCTTCTGGGGTTGCTTGTGGTGGAACCTTAAGATAGTTTCTAAGTTCGACCGTATTTAAATTGAGTGTTTCTAGTTGCGAAAGCTGGCGGGTAAGGCTGGGTGGTTCTGATATAGAATTGGGTGCAAGTTGGGCTTTAATATAACGCTCTACACCTACAGACTCGACTTTTTGAATCTCTCCAGGTTTCGCCCCAAAACTCAACCGATTAATTAGGTGTAATATTTTTGGGTCAACAGGCTTATTAGCTGCATAGATGGGGTCACTTCCTACCAACAAGATGAACAGCAACAATACCAAATATCTGGGTTTGACTGTCATAACTTGAGTTATCCTTGCTCAGTTGGCGAACACATCGTTATTTGACTGGCAAACAAGAAAAAAAGTTCAAAATCTCCTCAGTGAATTACTGGATAAATTTAGCTACCTTTGCTAAATCTACATTACCACCACTGATAATTACACCTATTTTTGCATCTTTTACTGACAGCACATTGCTGAGTAAGGCGGCTGCGGCTAATGCACCGGTGGGTTCAACGACAATTTTCAGGCGTTCCCAAAGGAAAAACATACTGTTAATAATGGCAGTTTCAGAAACTGTCACCATATCATCGACGTAATTCAGCACTAGGGGAAAAGTTAATTTACCTAAGCTGGGAGTCCTCACACCATCAGCAATTGTCGGTGGATTAATTACAGTTTGCAGAGTTTTACTGTGAAAGGAACGAGTTGCATCATCAGCTAGTTCTGGTTCGACACCAATCACTTTACAGGTAGGTAATAGAGCTTTTGTAGCGATCGCGCATCCTGATATTAAGCCACCACCGCCACAACAAACTAATAAATAATCTAATTGCCCAACTTCTTGAATGAGTTCTAAAGCTGTGGTTCCTTGTCCGGCGATGACGTGGGGATGATCGTAAGGCGGAATCAAGGTAAGATGGCGATCGCTGGCTAAGGTTTTGGCTAATTCTTCGCGGTCAGTTTCGTGGCGATTGTATAAAATCACCTCTGCACCATAACTGCGGGTGGCTTGTTGCTTCACTTCCGGCGCATCGTCAGGCATAACAATAGTGGTGGGAATATGTAATAACTTTCCCGCCAGAGCGATCGCTTGGGCATGGTTTCCAGAGGAAAATGTAATTACACCCTGCTGTTTTTGAATTTCTGACAACTGCACTAAAGCGTTATAAGCACCCCGAAATTTAAATGCACCTGTGCGTTGAAAATTTTCACATTTAAAAAATACTTCATTTTGGGTGCGATCGTTTACCATTCTCGAAGTCAGCACCGGAGTCTGATGCACAACCCCCGCCAGTCGCGCCTGTGCTGCTTTTACATCGTCTACAGTGACAGAGTAATGCTGTGACATTGTGATGATTAAAGTTGAAAGTGCTGAGTCACCGAAGTTTGCTCAACGGGGGGAACCCCCGCACGCAACTTCTCGCTGAGTACTTAGTCAATACTCCCCCTTGTCCTCCTTGTCCCCCTTGTCCCCCTTGTCTCCCTCATCCCCCTTCCCTAAACGCCCACCACACTCAACTTATACAAACTTCTGAGTAAATTCTGCAATCAAATCCACCCGTCCTTTGCGTAACATAGCTGGGTCTAATCTTTCTGTAGTGTTGCAAGTCATCAATACTACTAACCTCTGCTTCATTTGCAGCCCAGATTCATCAATGACGCTTTGGTATAAAGTGCCATCCAACAAACTCAAAATATGTTCGGTTTTGTTGTTAGATTGGGCAATTTCCGAAGCACGATTCTGCGCTAAATTATCAGCCTCGTTAATGATAATACAAATCCGTTCTAAGTAAGTTGGCGGGACAAAATTAGCGATCGCATCATGATCCAAAATAAATATCACAAACCCCAAAGGCATGAGAATTTCTTTGGCTACGGCTTGAGTCCAAGCAGTTTTACCTGTACCCGGTTCCCCATGTACCACCACCGCTAACTGATTTTGATTCAGAACCGCTTGCTGTAAACTATCGGTAAAGCTTTGAATATCGGCGGGAAATGTCCGAATGGGGAATTGACTGTGAACCTTACCCACACGACTTTGATAGCCACTTAACATCACCGCTAAATCGTAAGTGGCTTTGTTAACTAATGGCGCTAAATCTTTAGACATTAAAGTATACTGCCGTCTGCCGCGATCGTAAGGTTCAATTTGCAGCCAAAGATCATAATTTTCCCAATAAGCATTGACAGTATTGATCACATCCAACCGTTCCCAACTGACAAACTTCTCCACAGGGAAATAAAAATCTCTCTCAGAGTAATACTGAGTAATTATCGTGGGTCTACCTAATATTTGTAAGACTCTGATAACAGTAATTTCCTGTAAGCGATTCAAAACATAATCAATAGGTATACTGTTACGACTAACAAATTGTAATATCGGGGTTTCTGTACTCAAAACATCTTTATAACGATGGTCTGGTGATTGGGGATCTGGTGTAATATAATTCCAAAACTTCTCAACTTCATAACGAGTGTTTTCTGAGGCTACAGCAAATAAGTTTGCCCACCAAGTAAAATTATTTCTCCCCAAAACTTCACTGAATGTACTAGCTAAATTAAAAGTTTTTTGGGCAAATTCCTTACTATCATTCTGCGCCAGTTGCCATAAAAATTCCCAATCTATATCTCTTTGTAATGGTCGCCAACCACTAGTGAGTAAGTTTTGCTGTTTATTGTTATTGGATGTGCTTTCGTTACCACTAAAATAATCAAATTCCATATTTTTACTTCTTGTAAAAATGTTTGCTCAACTATAGCAGCCTTATTTGATTTCTCACCTACTTGTAAAGGTAGAAAATAGTCAGTAGAGGGTGGAGATTCGGAAATCAATTTATTATTTACAACTCATTCAAGAATGCTATGTGTATATCCAGGTAAATAAAAATTACTTAACTTAACTTTTCTCATCAAAGTTATACAAGACTTAAAATTGTGCTGAATTAACAGGGGCGATAACTACATACTACAAGTATAGTCAGTTTTTTATGGTAATCAGGTAGATACAAGATATGCTTATGTTACAATGTAATATAAATAGTCGTCAAGGTATTTTCACTTTTGAATATTAAGTAACTTGTACAACCAGTATTCCCACTTTTAGACCACATCTCTACAAATCGGACTGTAACTTGGTATAACTTGAGGCTTAGAGCCAGTTGATGCTAACTGTATGATAGACAAAGTACCACTAAGCAAAAAGCTGCCGTTGTTGGAACTTATTAAAAAGAGGTATCAGAAATTATGAGTAAAATCCTACATATCTGCCTAAGCATAATCATTATTGCTGTAGTTAGCATAACGAGTAATTCGGCATCTGCGATCGCAGCTAGTATTTGGGACAACGAAACAGAATCTTACTCCGGTAAGCAAGAAATCATAGTTTATCGTAGTCCTAGCTGTAGCTGCTGTGGAGATTGGTTAGAACACGTAAAAAAACATGGTTTTAAAATCAAGCAAGATATCAAAACCGACGAAATAGAAGCAATTAAACAAAAATACAACCTACCCTCAAAATTTGCCTCATGTCACACCGCAATTATTGACGGCTATGTCATGGAAGGTCATGTTCCCGCCGATGACATCAAGCGTTTTCTCAAGCAAAAACCCCAACTTGCAGGTTTAGCAGTTCCAGCCATGCCTGTAGGCACACCAGGAATGGAAATGGGAGACACTAAACAGCCATTTTCTGTGATTGCATTTAATAAAAACGGTGATGTACAAGTATTTAATAGATATGAATCTTATTAAAAAACTTGTAGTGAAAATAGGGAATAGGAACAAGAAATTTTGGCGTTGCATAAATGCGGGGTGAAATTTTATGATTTCACGTTTAAAACTCTTACTCTTTGCGCCTTTGCACGGCAGTCGCTTCAAGTCGGGAAACCCACCCAACGCGCTGCCTTGCCTCTGCGTGAGAAAAAAATTATTACACTTATTAGCAACACTGAAATTCTTAATTGTTCTTGATGATGATCACTCAAGAAATATCTTGTAATTGGTATGACCATCGCAATCAACCAACTCACCCAACAGCAACCACTCAGCTTTGACGAATTTCTCGCCCACTATGGCGACAACAACCGCTATGAACTGATTGATGGAGAAGTATTCGACTTGGAACCAACAGGCTTACATGAAGAAGTTGCAGCCTTCATTACCACCAAGATATGTGTCCAAATCGATGCAAAAAACTTACCTTGGTTTGTTCTGCAACGAGGACTATTACGCCCTCACAACACAGGTATGACAGCATTTCGTCCTGATGTTGCAGTCGTCGATCGCAATCAACTTACTCAAGAACCACTTTGGTCTGATCAATCAATTTTAACCCTGGGTAGTTCGCTAAAATTTGTCGCAGAAGTTGTGAGTAGCAACTGGCAAAATGATTATGCCCGTAAGCTTGAAGATTACGCAGTTTTAGGCATTCCTGAATATTGGATTGCAGACTACGCAGGTTTAGGTGGTACTCGACACATTGGTAAACCCAAACAACCAACCTTATCTATTTGTACCCTAGTAAATGAAGAATATGAAATTCAGCAGTTTCGAGGAAATCAAACCATCGTTTCTCTAACATTTCCAGACTTAAAACTAACAGCCGTACAAATATTGAGGGCTGGGAGATAAAATTTATCATAAAAATATTTCGGTTATCTTTTCAAAATCACATCTAAATCCTATATGAATCTTCAAGAAGTCAAGCATCAATTTCCAGAAGCGGCGGGTGAAATTGAAATACTTGAAAGCCTCGGTTTTGCTTCCCGCAGTGACAATTGGATTGATACCCTTGATATTGAACAAGCACAAACAGCTTGTTGGTTACTAGGAAAAATGGGTAATGATCAAGATGCTGATGTTTTAATCAGTATTTTATCTAGTCAAAGTTCTGAATTATGGATGCAGGCTGCAACATCTCTGAGTTTAATTGCGACTGAAAAACACCTGAAATCTTTATTGTCGATTTTATCCACTAGTTCTGATCCTATACAGCGAAATAGTGTGGTGTATGCGCTGGCGTTTCTATCAAATTGCGAAGTCAATCAAGAAGTGATTAATGTATTAACAGAAATAGCCGCTAACAAATCTGAAACTGCTTTTATCAGGGCGCAAGCATTAGAAGGAATTGGTAATAAACTCTCTCAGGAATTACCAGCAAATCTATATCAGCAAGCCGTGAATGTGATTATTCAAGGGTTAGATGATGCTGAAGCTGAAGTGAGATTTTGGTCATGTTTTGCTGCGGGTGCTATCAAAATTCAGGAGACATTACCCAAGCTGCAAATATTGGCGCAGAATGATAAAACAATCGTACCAGGGTGGTGGTCAGTGGGTGAAGAAGCTGAAGATTCAATCACTTTGATGAATGGAGGCGAACCACCACTGCGTGAACCTGAAACATCAACAAAACTGACGTAGATTTTTTCTCTTTCTTTGTGTCCTTTGCGCCCTTTGCGGTTCGATAAAAAGAATACTTTTTCACAACTCAGTTAAGAGAATAGTAGGTTGAGTGTAGCGATAGCGTAACCCAACATTCTCAAGACTCTGTTGGGTTCCGTTCCTCCATCCAACCTACACCTAGAATCATGGCTGTAATTACATAGTTCCTACTTGCCGACTGCGTATGCGTTCTGGGCTACCTGTAGGAATGGAAGCAATTAATTTTTGTGTATATGCTTGCTTTGGTTCACGGTAGATGCTTTCGGCTGTGCCTTGTTCAACAATTTGACCGCGATTCATGACTAAAATGCGATCGCTCATAAATTTCACTACACTCAAATCATGGGAAATAAAGATATAAGTTAGTTGAAATTCATCTTGTAATTCTTTCAACAAATTCAATACTTGCGCTTGTACCGATACATCTAGCGCCGAAACTGATTCATCACAAATAATAAATCTCGGATTTAATGCTAAAGAACGGGCAATACAAATCCGTTGACGCTGACCACCGGAAAACTGATGGGGATAGCGGTTCATTGCATCAGGACTCAACCCCACCCTTTCTAATAATTCTGCTACTCTGTCGCGCCGTTGTTTTACTGTTTTACCCACAGCGTGAATTAACAACGGTTCCATAATTGCGTCACCAACTTTTATCCGGGGGTCAAGGGCGCTAAAGGGGTTTTGAAAGACAATTTGCATTTCCCTGCGGAGTCTCTGCAATGCTTCACCCTTCAACTTGGTGATATTCTGACCATCAAAAATAATCTCACCACTTATCGGTTCAATTAATCGCAACAAAGTCCGACCGAGAGTCGTTTTCCCGCAACCAGACTCACCCACTAACCCTAAAGTTTCCCCTGGTTTGACATCAAAAGAAACATCATTAACCGCCATGTTGTAGCGTTTTGTCCCACCAAACACACCCCGCACCGGGAAACCAACTTTCAAATTGCGGATTTGCAATAAAGGTGGTTTTTCTTCCAGATTTATCAAGCGAGTATTAATTTCTTCGGCTGTGACTTCTGGTGGCTGTGGTGGTTCTTTCGCCTGAATTAATAAATTTCCGTTAGCTGTTTCCTCCACACTCATATAATCTGCAACGGTCAGTAGTTTGTGCGGACGACGGTTAAGGGTGGGGCGACAAGCGACTAATCCTTTAGTATATGGATGTTGTGGATTACTAAAAATATCTGCGGCTGCACCATATTCTACAATTTTACCTTTGTACATCACCGCCACTTTATCGGCAATTTCCGAGATTAATCCCAAGTCGTGGGTGATGAAAATCAACGCCATCTCACGGGTTTGTTGCAATTCTCCCAACAAATCAATAATTGTGGCTTGCACTGTCACATCTAAAGCGGTGGTTGGTTCATCTGCAATTAACAGCAATGGGTTACAAGAAATTGCCATTGCAATCATCACCCGTTGCAACTGTCCGCCGGAAAGTTGGTGTGGGTAACGGTCTAAGATGGCTTCTTTGTGCTGTTTTACCAACTGTGCCAGTTTGTAATCATCTGGTGTGGGTGAATGGGGGTTAGTTTGCGGCCAAGTTTCGAGATATTGTTGTTTGATGAGTTCATCGCTAGGCAGAAGTTTAACTTCCTGTAAACCTGCGATCGCAATTTGCCTAGCTTCAGTTATCGAAACATTTTGATGGCGCATAATCGCTTCTGTTAGCTGAAACCCAATCGTATAAACTGGGTTCAGCGAACTCATCGGTTCTTGGAAAATCATCGCCAAGTCACCGCCACGGTGTAGCTGCATTTGTTCTGGCGGTAACTCTACCAAATTAATCGGCTGGGCTTCTGGTTGCTGACGAAACCAAATTTCTCCACCACTCACTCTACCGGGAGTTTGTAACAACCCCATAACAGCCAGCGAAGTAACAGATTTGCCACTTCCCGATTCTCCTACAATTCCTAGAGTTTCCCCCCGATGCAATTCAAAAGAAATTCCATCTACAGCTTTGAGACTGTTGTCATCACTGGAAAATTCAACTTGGAGATTGCGAACCTCTAGGACAGTTTCACTCATAGGAGTTGCGTATGGATTTCACAGAAAATTATTTGGATTTTAGCAGTTGTTGAGATACTATGCTGGCAATCTGAAGTTTTTGCTCATTTTAGCTTGATGTCACACATAACCCGTCAGGCTTAACATAAATATGCTTTCCCCGTATTCATAGATTGGTGACTTACGCTGCATTACAAAAAATTAAGGGTGTAAGTGAGTCAAACCCTTACACCCATTCTCAACGACGATATTTTTACGTAACTCCTGCTTAATTAAACTAAGCATAAGTATCACTACTTATACTCGTCTCCAGAACCGGACTTGAGCATTTCTACTCATCCGGCTCCTCAGATATCTGGTGTTTGACAGTCATACCTTTTGCTTGGTGGGTCTTGTCGTGACAGTGACCATGTATCAATAGGACATTACCGGGTTTGTTATTTCGGTGATTTCTATCCTCATGATGTACTTCCAAAATGTCACCATCCTTAAAGCGTCCTCCACATTTCGCACATTTGCCTTTCTGCCTTTTTAACAGGTCTGCTTTTCTGGGTGGTAATAGGGGGTGTTTTCCCATCCGGGTTCCCCAATAGGCATAATCGCCGTCATAGGGACTCTTTTCACCTTTAACCTTTGTGTGTCTGGTTATTTTGTGGTCGGAATATCTCATTAGAAACATTCCTTCATGAGTCATGAATCTCCAGTTAAAACTCCCATGAGTACGGTAGTATTTCCTTTTAATCCATTGATCTCCTTTATGGGGATGGCGTTTATTAGCCCATTCCCATAACAGTTTGTGTACCAAATCACTGAGTCTTTCAAATGCCTTCCTAGACACTACCGTACTGTAGTATCTAGACCAACCTTTGATGATGGGATTCAGTTTTCTAATAATAGCTTCCTGAGTTGCCCCAACCATTGATTGAACTAAATTTCGGATTGTGTCGTAGTGGTTTCTGATTGACTTTTTGCTAGGCTTGATGATGGTTTTAAAACCAAGTGGTTTACCATTAGATGATTTTCCAGTGTGGTGTTTTCCTACTCGATATTGCCGAATATTAAACCCTAGAAAATCAAATCCTGGCTTTTCTCCATTGAATTCATCAAGAGTATGACAAATCCTAGTTTTGGAGTCCTTAAGTTCTAACCCCATATTGGTTAGCCATGATTGAATCAATTCTTTGCATCGATTAACAACTTCAATATCTTTGTGCATGATTACGAAGTCATCAGCATATCGAATAATTGATAAACTTTGCAGTTTAATTCTTCTGCCTCCTCCATTATCTTTGGGAAGATATGGTAGCATTTGAACTTTTATTTGCTCCTCTAATCCATACAGGGCTATATTAGCTAGAAGTGGAGATATTACTCCTCCTTGTGGCGTACCCTCTGGAGTTCTTTGGAATGTGTGTTTATCAATTACACCCGCTTTTAGCCATGACTTAATCTGCCTACGCAGCGTTGCACTGGTATTGAGTTTTTCCAGTAATGCTTGGTGATTGATTTTATCGAAGCATTGGGCAATGTCAGCATCCAGCACGTATTTTGGCTGTTGCGATATTCCACAAAATATTGCTTCAATTGCATCATGACAGGAGCGTCCCGGTCTGAACCCATAACTGTTGCTTTCAAACTTGCTTTCCCATTCAGGTTCCATTGCCATTTTCACCAAAGCTTGAGTAGCCCTATCGTGAATGGTCGGAATTCCTAGCGGTCGTTTTTCAGCTTTTCCAGGTTTGGGAATCCAAATCCTACGGGTAGGTTGGGGTTTATTGTCCAGGTTTAGATTGAAAGCAAGTTCTAATCTTTCTGTATCTGTTAGGACAATTTTTCCGTCTACTCCTGCTGTTTTCTTACCTCTGTTATCCTGGGTCACTCGCCTGACTGCTAACAACTTTGCAGACCTAGATTTAAAAAGCAAACGTTGTAGTTTGTGAACTAGCTTGACGTTGCCACTGCTAGAGGCTTGATAGATTCTCTTTTGTAGCTTGAAAACATTCTTTTCGATTTCTCTCCAAGGAATTGTTTTCCATTCATACCAATTAAGGCTCATGACTTGTTTACCACTACTTGAAACTCCATCTTCCAGATAGCCGCTACACTGTCAGCATATCCAATAGCTTTCCTACTGGCGTTAGCTTCTGTGTAAATCTTTCCCCTAGAGACATACGGATGACTTCCTACTTGAATATTGAGCTACCCAAGAGTACATCCAGGGGTTACTCCGTTCCTACTCTCAATATGACGCTAAGTTTAGGTTCCTACTTTCAGCCGGGTTATTTATGGAGCATCAATAATAGCCCTTTCACGCTATTAAACCTTTCACCTTACCCGTTTTGGGCGTAGCCTATCAGCCTTTTGGCTACTTTGACATAACGACTGTTATCACGTAGGTTTCTTGCGTAACCATACTTAGCTTTGCTTGATGGGGTTCCAGTTTAGGCTACCAGTTACCACCTTTTGACCCATGCACCGCACCAGATAGGTTGTCAATCTACCCGATGTGGGTCACGCTTTCACCGAGATGCTTTCGGGGATGGAATTTCACCATCATTGAGAGTAAGTTAGCCACTTTAAGTTTTTAGATGAACTTAAAATTATGGTTGACTCCCACCTGTGGGCATTGGGCATCGATTTCTATGAAATCGAGCAGCCCATAACTCACAGTTTTGGAGTCAACGGATCGCACGAACGGAATATCATCTGGATCTGGTTCTTCTGCTGGTGGCGTATAGCTGCGCTCAAAATTGCTGGGTTGATATACTGGTTCAGGGGTTTTGACTGGCGGCGCAACACTCACATTGCTGGTAGCGGGTGCAGGTGCGGGACGCGGTGAATCATAACTGGGAACCTCAGCTTGAGTATATGTTGCAGCTGAAGTTGCTGGTTGTGAGTAGGTTTCTGGGACTGATGAAGTAGTAACGAAACCTTGGCCTACAGGATGAATGCGTTGTACTGTCAGTTCAGCACGTTTTTCTTTAAAACCTTCGGGACGACGCTCAAATGTGATCATCCCTAAACGGCCTTCTATAATAACGCGATCGCCTTGATGATAATTTTGCTGCACTTCTGTAGCTAAATTTCCCCAACTGACAACTTTTAATGTTGCTGGCGGATCTTCCGGGCGCTGGGAATTAGAAAACTGTACTAGCATTTCTGTAACTGCCAAATTATCTGCTGTGTAGCGTAATTGTGGCTCTTGAATAATATCTGCCATTAAAACGCAACTGTTCATCACATCCTCCTAATCTCAATAACTCCTAATCTTTAATTCGTAATTATGAATTAACTTATAAACTTCCTATTGTGCGTTATTTCTAGCATAAAAGCCAAGCGATGGCATTGCACACTAGTCATAAAACTACTGGCTACCTTCGCCTGACTAAAACGAGCATTGATTTCTGCATGAGTAGTATAATTGTACCACTAAGCTAGAAAAAATACTATTATATTCACACAGAGCATCTAGATTAGGAGATTTGCTGCGTAAAAACCCATAACTTTGTGCTGCACACGACCAAAAACTACTTAATTACCAAGAATGTAAAGCTCGTAATTGCGGCGTTTTCTTCGTTTGATGAGCTTCCATTCTGGTTAGCACATCGTCTAAAATTGCCACTGCTTCGACAATATAAGGGCCTTTATTTAACATGACACATTCTGCCCGTTCGGACATGGCTGCGTCGGTCATTTCTGCGCGTGATGGTAGACCATTTTTCACTAGGTTTTCTAAGACTTGAGTTGCCCAAATTACTGGTATATGAGCCGCTTCACATAGCCAGAGAATTTCTTCTTGAATTTCTGCTAGACGTTGATAACCAATTTCCACAGCTAAATCACCTCTGGCAATCATAATTCCAAATGCTTGTTTACCTGCGGCTTGGACAATTAATTCGGGAAGGTTAATGACAGCTGTGGGTGTTTCTATCTTGGCAACGATCGCAGGTATGCGAGTAGAATTTGGTAATCTCATTGCTAATTCTTGCTGCAAAGTGGCGATATCTTCTGGTTTCTGCACAAAAGAATAGCCAATAATATCAACATCATTGGCGTTAGCAGCGATAAAATCTAAATCTTGTTTATCTTTCTCGGTGAGGGGAATGAGATTTAAGTCAGTATTGGGAAAGTTAATGCCTTTATCGGGACGCAACTTTTCACCTTTGGGATGGGCGTGAGTAATTCGCAATAATGCGCCTTCTGGTGTAATAGCTTCGACAATAGCGCCAATATGCCCATCATCAATCCATACAGGTGCGCCAACTTCTAATCTATCTACTACTTGGGGTAAGGTGCAGTTAATTTGGAAACAGTGAGAATCAGTAATTGTTGGTAAATCTCGCTTCAACCACAAGCATTCACCAGGATAAATTCGTTGTTTTGCTTGGGGCGCAATGGCAGATTGAATGCGGATTTTTGGCCCACTCAAATCCATGAAGACTTTACAAGTACATTTTATTTCGGCTTCTGCTAAACGCACATGAGTAATCATGGCTGACCATTCGGTTGGGGTATCATGAGCGCAGTTAATTCGTACACAGTCTGTACCTTGTTGCACCAGATTCTTTACCAACTCATAATTAGTCGCTGCTTCTGTTGGTAATGTCACCATAATTTTGACTCGGCGTTGCTGAGAAGTATTGCCGAATAGCTCTTGAGTGTGTATTTTTAATAAGCGATCGCCTTCAAAGAATGCTTCTAGGGGTGGCTGGCTAATTTGAGCATTCAAGGTTTCGTGACAAACTGCTGCTAAAGTTGCAATCACAGCGTCTAAATTGGCTAAAACTCTTGCCTCAATTCGTCCCAACGACGACAAACCCCAAGGCATTAAAGCGGCTTGTAAGGGACGCAAATCATGTCGTCTGAGTGCTAGATAATAAGCCAAATTTAAACTACTATCAATAAAAGCTGGTCTTTGAATGCGCGATCGCCATCGACTAAAAATTTCTTGCCCTTCTTCATACACTGACTGCCGTAATTCTCGCAACGTAGCTAATAATATTTGCGAATCTGATAACTCTAATGCTGAATCTTCTGTTGGGAACTCAGTCAATAACATAAAGTTCTTTTCTCCTGTATGTATTGTGTAGCGAACTCAGAGGAAAGATGAGGAGTAGTTATCAAGCTATTACCTGTTGTGTCAGCTAGAACATGGTAAATAAATTTACTCCTCATTCAATTTCATACGCATACTTATAGGAGGATAATTTGAGGATTTTGTGAGGATGGACTATTTTTGAAGTTCCCACTAAAAATTTAATAGTAGAGACGTAGCATTGCTATATCTCTACTATCAAGATGTCTGTTATAGCAGTAAGCAAAGTGCTTAGAACATCAGAGAATAAGTTTTATCTCTGTCATCTGTCAATGTAATTTGTATAGGAAATCACAATTATGATTTCATTCACAACCATTTCCTATTTCCTTGGCTAACTACCTAAATCTAACTGTAGTTCTAACCCATTATTACCATCTGTAGATTGAGCCGCAGGTTGTAAAAAAATAGGGTTATCAGGAAGTGCGATCGCTCGATTAAAACGCAGTCCGTCAGCAGGTGATTTATTTGTTTGATTATTGTTGGAAGTGCGGTTTATTTCTCTTCCTTCAAAGAATTTCATGAAGTCATTTTCGGCAGTTCTTGTCCCAATTCCTTCTAGAGAATCACTAGTTACTTTGTAGTTTTCCTCGCTGGTATTGGAAGCTGGTAATGACTGAGCGTGAACCGGGCTTTCTAAGCTGACAATGGCTGCAAAAACTGTTAAGGCAGCAATAATTTGAGCTTTCATAAGTTTTATCCCAATTCTTTTGTTGTGCTTGCTGTTATTATTTCAGCAAATAATTTTCGGAAGTTTTGCTATTAGATATAATCCACATCTGTCACTATTTTATTTAATGCGTAAATTTTCTGTCAATACTTTCGATAATTTACTCGCAAAATAAAATTTATCTGTCATCCAATTTATAGTTATGAATTTTAATTTCAAATAAGTATTAAGATTAAATTCACTAAATTAAGTATCGTATTGTTTGATTTACCAGCATTATAAGCTTTAATAAGTAACTTGCCATCCAGATAATCAACCGCACCGTAGTATGTCTGTTTCTCTCGTTCGTTAACAATGCCAATTGCTATTTCTTGGTCTGTTTTACCCCAGACATAACCAGTTATGTCTCCCCATAATAGATGGCACTCATCTATTAGTAATACTCTCAGTCTTCGGGCTTCTATCTCCTCTCTATTGCTTGCCAACAATGTAATACCATTTCACTTTAAAAATGATACGGATATGCAAGTAGCGCCTCGACTTCGCTCGGCGACCAGAAGCAGAGTTGCAGAGGAAGCGATTTCTATCAGTAATTTCGTGAAATGGTATAACAAGACTGTTTTTTTTGCAGCTACAGCCTCTTTGTCAGCCTTTGGGTTCAAGCCAGTAGTTTTTTTCCAACTAATTCCCGCCGCATCAAATAAATCATAATCACTCCGTTTCGATTCGTAGATGACATCATATTCAAAAGCCAATTTGTACTCCTGTTCTCCAAGCTCCCAAATCTCCTTAGTCTGCAACCAATTTAATACTTCTTGTTGTTGTTCATCGCTCAGGTAACTGTTTCTACCTTCATAATTTAAGCGCAATCAGCAAATTTCATATTCCTTATAAGCCTGCTTCCAGCTTGTTATTGAACCGACAGAGACATCTAAAATTGTTTGAATTTCCTCATACTTGTAGCCTTGATAAACCAGTTTCACTGCCAAAGCTTTTCTCACCTCACGAGCATCTGGACGCGCAATTGCTTCCATGTATTGTTGGCGTAATGGTTGCGAACCTAAAAGATGCAATTTTTCTAATAATGGTTGAGTAGTTAAACCCTCATTGCCCCAATAATTACAGCCGTGCTGTTAGAGAGTAAACCAAATGTAGCGATCGCACAAGAACCAATAATTAAAATTAAATATGTGGTGTTGGGAGTAGATTCTGCAAAAAATTCTTCTACAAGCTGTTGTAGTTGTCCTGGTTCGACTCTTCTTTTCTTGAAATCTCGAAAGCAGTTGTGAAGATTATTAATCAAAGCAATTTCCTGAAATCAAATAATTCTCAACAGGGAATTTTAAACAATAGTTTTCACCAAAGTATCTACCTCAAGATGAAAATTCCGTATTAAGTATTAAATAATTCAAAATTCTGAAATCAGAATCAATTAATCCACTCATTCTGAGAGTGTATTTCTTGGAATCAGGAACAGACATAATTGACTGTTCCTGATTCTCTGTCATCAACAACTATGCTTCTGGTAGTTCTTGGGAGAACTTTTTGTGAATTGTCTTGGATTTTTCGCCATCAGCCGCCACAGCAGTCATGATGTAGTCAATCAAGTTTTCTGAGAAGGGAACGCGGAGGTGAAATGTACCATCGGGTTTGAGCGCGATGGGATTCCCCGCAATATTCACAGTTGCATTGGGTTCTGTTGCACCGTGAATAATTAACTCGGCATCGGCGACAAACCAGAAATCGCGTTGGGGACGGCTGAAGATGCGAACCGCTTGGGAACGAGCAATTGTTACCCAACCTTCGGTTTCTGTAGCATAGCCAAGTTCGATGAGATAATCGCGATCGCTGGTGGGAATTGCCACATAACGGTCATGGGTGATTTCTTCGCATTCATACTGCTGAATTAATTGGGGCGGCTGATAACTCATATCAATATCAGTCGCATCATAAAGCCGTAGTGCTAATTGTAAAATACCAGCATTTTGCAGCATTTGTTTGCGGGTTTCGGAAAGTTCCCAAGCCGCATAGGCCCATTTAGGAGTGCGTGGAGTCAGACTAATACTACTGCTGTCGATGGGTGAGGGGGATGTTTGCTCTTTAATTGCGGGATGTACATCTTCGGTAAACAGAGGGCTGAAGACGCGCACAATTGAAGAACGTGCAATACTTACCCAACGATCGCCAACAATAGAATAGCCAATTTCTGCAATGTAATCATGATCAGGTGTGGGGATACCCACAGAAGTATTGGAGGTGGCGAAGTCAAATTCGGATTGCTGGACTAATTGTGGCTGTTGATAGCTCATATCAATATTGGTAACATCATACAGCCGCACAGCTAATTGGAAAATGCCGCCATTTTGCAACATTTGTTTGCTGGTGTCGGAAATGTGCCAAGAAACCTCAGCTAATTGGTGTGTGCGTGGTATCAAACTCACGCTGCTGGTTTCATCAACTAACACCACATTGGCAGCTTTATTAGTGACATGGGGACTGTCAAAGACACGGGCAATATCAGAATGAGCCAATGTCACCCAGCGATCATCTACATTGCCATAACCAATAGCTGCTATATAATCGCGCTCAGTTTCAGGAATCGCCACCGAGCCGCCAGAGGTGTGGATATCACATTCATATTGCTGCACCAAGTGGGGCTGTTGATAGCTCATATCAATATTGGTGACATCATACAGCCGCAAAATAAATTGGGATTGTCCGGCATTTTGCAGCATTTGTTGAGCAGTGGGGGAAATGTCCCAAGTCACCTCGGCTAAATCATGGGTTTTGGGGATGAGAACCACTTTACTATAGGGATCAGCGATCGCTAAAATTTCCGTGGCGCTAATGGCTGGTGTTTGCGGTGTTGCTGCTGGTGGATTTATCCCCGACCAATCTCCTATCCCTGCACCTGGAAAACTTTCTGAATTAGTCACAATTAACTCCTCTGTTGCTTCTGGCTCAGGTTCTGCGGCATCTGCGACGAAATTCAATTTCTCGATTTCTGGGTCTATTTGCGAGTCTGTTGTGGGCAGATTTTCCGTGAGGTCAAAATCCCAATCATCTTCATCTGTCGAGTTTTCGGTAATTTCTGGCAAGTCAATAGTTGCATTGATCTCTGTTTCTGTGGGACTGACTTCTAATGGTTCTGGAGTCGTTTCGACTGTGGCCTCTGGCTCGTCAGATATGGTTGATGATTCGGAATTGACTGTGGTTGACCTATCTAAAATTGGTGGATAGGCAGTATTCACAACTGCGGCTGGTGCTTCCATATCCCAAGGTGAGATGCTGAGATCGTCATTATTGTCTGGGCTGTGATGATTGTTGGAGTCTTTGCCAACAATAATGGAACCGAGCGCCGCCCCTGTACCTACAGCTAAAGCAGTATCTGTGGCGGAAGCTGCGATCGTGCCTTCCAGGACTTTTGCACCATTGTGATACCCATTACCGTTAGCCCAATTAGTGGGGGCAACTTCTGGCGGTTCGCTAATTGCTGTTGGTTCAGTGGCTGCGGCGATCTCTGGTGCAGGTGGTTGCGGGGTTGGGGGTGGTGTGTCTTCTGCTTCTGGGGGACTTGAGGGACTGGTTCTAATCATCCACAATAGCAAGCCTGCAATTACCGCTATGGGTAGCACTAACCACCACAGTGGTATTTGTCCTTGGGTGATAGGATTATTCGCGGCAGGTGCAGGGGTTTGCTGTTCAGCTGTAGCGGCTGGGGCAGTAGCAGGCTGTGGTGGTTGTTCACCTGTAGTAGCTGGGGCAGTGGAAGCTAATGGTTGCGGTTCCCCTGTGGCTGCTGCGGTGGGGGCTGTAGTGGCGATTGGTACTGGTGTCGTAAACGGAGCAGTACTAGCTTGCGGTGTGGCGGCTGGTGCCGATTGGGGATTGACAGCCAACAGTAGGGTAGGAGATTCACCTTTAGCGATCGCTGCTGCTTCTTCTGTTCTCGCTGTCTCTATCGCTTGTTTTCCTGGTTTTGCTAAAGCAAAGCCGAGAAAACCTGCGACAGCAGGGTTAGGATTCTTTTTATAAACGTAAACTAAAGGTTGAGAAAAAGGATATTTTGGATCATTGGGTAAAGCTTGATGTAAATGCAGTACCCGCACTCCAGGTAACTTACTGATTTGATTAACTCTGGCGTAACTAATGCCATCTTTGCCCAGTTGTTTGACAATTTCGGCGGTATTATCTTCCGTTAATTTGGTAGCTGTATCTCCTGTAGAGAATTTTGCTGCTTTAAAGACTGGGTAATTGTTGAGTGATTGACGTGTATCACTACTATCTGGACGATCAATAACTCTGATTTTGCCTGCTGGCCCGCCCAACTGTGACCAATCAGTAATACTTTTACCCCGGAAAATTCTGGCAAATTGTCTATCAGTCAAACTGCCTTTAAAGGGATTTTCTTCACCAACAATAATGGCAATTTTTTCGCGGTGTAACCGGACTTGCTCTAAACCTTGGGCTTTTTCTTCAGGAGTTAAACCACGCCCAATAGCTGCAATATCCGCTTGTCCTTCCAATACAGCTTTAATCGCTGCTTCTGTACCGTTGTTAGCAACTTCTACCTTTGTACCAGCAAACTGTTTCTCAAAACTTGCCTTCATGTTTTGATTCACCAGTGCCAAGGTACTAGAGCCATCAACACGCACTGTAGATCCATTTTCCACTGTTTTGGGCAGTGAAAATGAGGGAGTGTCAGTGGCAGATTGTGCCAACACTGGTGCCGACACAAGCCAAGTCGCTGCCATCGGAGATGTAGCTAAAGCTAACGATAATACCAGGTTGACGATCGCACTATCTTGTTTTTGTTGTTGCCCCATAAGCTCCTAATCCCAGGTACAGAAAACAGCCAGTCCTCAATGTGATTTTTTGATCCAAGAGGAGACGCGCTAATTATACATCTGGTGTCAAGTTTCTTTGAAAAATGTGTGACTTATGTGTCCGAATCTATACTGTGTTTTACTTTATCTTGACTTTTACTATTCTTCATGCTTTGTTTAGCTTTTTTAAACCATTCAGCAGCAAATAGGTGACAGGTTAGAGGTTACAGGTGATAGGTGACAGAGTTAAAAGTTTGTTACTGTCGTTTAAATTTACCGATGTCCTAACCAACTTGGATACTACGAGAGATGTCGATGTAACTAACACATTTATGCCTAATTAGCCTAGGTTTTTTTCATAAAAATATACACACCTGAGATTGATGTATGAAATTGAGGTGTTAAGTGTGGGTATAGTATTTTTACACCCAAGTCTCTAGCCTCCTGATAAATAACAGTGACAATTCGGCTTTTCAATGAGTGACTCAACCAAGGCATTGAGGGCTGTGGCTGCTAGTAAACCACCGCCTAAAGTGCCTTCTGTGGTGATTGTGGGAATTGCTTGTTGGATAATTTGGCGTTTGGCGGCGGGTGCATGGCTAAAGCCGATGGGCATTCCAATTATTAGGGCGGGTAGAATTTTTTGTGCTTTGATGGCTGTGCAGGCTGCTAATAATACAGAGGGTGCATAACCAATAACTACAATGCTACCTTGAGAGACTTGTAATAATTTTTCTTGCCATTCTTGATGTTGCCAAAATTCCTGTTCGGCTTCTGTGGCGGTGGTGATGTGGGGGTTATTAATTAAAGTTGTGATGCGACAACCCAAATGAGCTAATCTTGTTTGATCTAAAGCGGCGGCAACGGTAGGAATATCAACAAAAATCTCACAATTGGCTGATAAGGCGTGACGACTAGCGGCGATCGCTCCAGCACTGACTCTCACAAAAGATGCTAAACTCACATCGCCACAGGCTAAAACCAACTGTGAAATTAGGTGTTGTTCAATTTCAGAACGGTCAGATAAATCAGGTAACAAACGTTGTAGAGATTCAGCAAATGCTTCTGAGTGGGTGTGTACCTGGGCATCTAAACCACTCCAAAGTTGTTCTAAGCCGCCTAATCCTATTTGGGTTTCGACTTCTAACAATTTTAGTTGGGCTAGGACTTCCGCCTGCATAATTTGACAATGGCGATCGCGTCCTAATAATCCTTCTAAGGCTGAGGCAGTTTGTCGCAATTGGGCAATTTGCTGCATAATCGCCCGATACTGTTGTTGTAATTGTGCTGTCAGAGTTTCGGTTTCTGGTTCCATCTCCAAAATGTGGCGGATGTGGTTGAGTTGGAACCCTTGTTGCTTCAGCGCCACAATTCTTTGCAGCCGGATGACATCTTGTTCTGTGTAAAGACGATAGTTACTCGGCGATCTGACTGGTTGCGGCAACAAACCTAATTGATGGTAATGTCGTACCATACGCGGCGTAATGCCACCACCAACCGCTTCCGTTAGTTCTTTGATTGTTAAAGAACAATTATTCATACATCACAGCCAAGCTAACCACATACTATTATTTTGAGGTGTAGACGAGATAACAAGACTTACTCACAGGCTACGGGAAATCGTAGACGCGCAAGCGGCTTCCCGCAGGGTACCACAGAGACGCAGAGTTCACGGAGAAATAGGAGTTTGAGAGGTTTTTGCGTAAGTCCTAGATAAATTTAATTTCATAAGTAAGAATAGTCAGATCCCCGACTTCTTTGGAGAAGTCGGGGATCTCGTGCAATTAACTAAAACCCTTGTAACTGTTTCTCAGTCACCCAAGCAGCATGAAACCCATAAGGTACACGTTGGGGAATTAGCACTCGTGCTACAGGTTCACCAGTAATATCTTGAGCATTCATCACCAATAATTCTGAAGTATTGGCTGTCTCATCGTGGACAAAAGTCATTAACCAGCCATCATCTTCAGCCGTGGCGTGAGGACGCGGTGCAAATACAGACTCACCACCATAACGCCCTTGCCCAAATTCATGAATTTGGGATGTACCATGATCAAAATCATATTTAATTACACCGTCGAATAAAGGCACAGGTGTAGGGGCGCTTTTATTCACGTAGCCATAGCGAGTTTGTCGCCCCAACAAGTTTTCGTTGACGCGGGGAAATTCCCCAGCTATGTCATCTAATCTGGACTCAGACACAGCGCCAGTCTTGAGGTTAAACCGCCATTGATGGAGTCGGGGAATATTCCCATCAGGATCATCAACGCCATTAACACCCAACACAGAAGTAGAACTCATTCGACAGGCGATTAAGACGACTTCATCACCTTGCTGATAGGCGTTGAGGGTATGAAACACATAGCAAGCGGGACTTTCAAACCATTGAATCTTGCTGTTATCACCGTGACGTGGGAGAATGCCAAAACGACTGGGGCGATCGCACTCAAACATGATCATGGGTTTTCCCTGCTGTATCCTTGCTGGATTGAAGGTCAAGGGTAAATCCATAAAAATTGTATAGTCTTCTGTAATGGCAAAGTCGTGCATCATCACAGGTTCAGGAATTTCAATCGGTACAGTGAATAACAACTCCCCGGTGGCGGAAACTATGCCGTATTGCAAATATGGCGGCGTAAATGAATAGCCAAAAAACACCATTTCACCCGTAATTGGATCTACCTTTGGGTGTGCCGTAAACGGTGAAACAAGTTTGTCATTATATGTTTGTTCGCCAATTGTCTTTAACTCAGGTACTTGAATTGCATGAGGCGCACCAGCTTCCCACACTGCTAACAACTGACCACTATGCCACACTAAAGCAGTATTGGCGGTATTTCTCGATATTGTCGGCGCATCTGTTTGTGGTGGTTCTAGCAACCCAGTAAATATTGCTTTACCCGCTTCATGTTCTGTTTGCCATTTTTGCGTCTGCACATAACGGTTGCGATAAACCGCTTTACCGCCACTAATTCTGACACCGTGCAGCATTCCATCTCCATCAAACCAGTGATATTGACCAAGAGGTGAATATTGTGGGTTAGGGCCATTTCGCACAAACATCCCTGATAGTTCTGGTGGTAGTTCACCAATTACTTGCAGGTTTTCTGCCGTAATTTCTGCTGAAATTGGTGCAAAATTGCCATCAAGATAAGGATTTACTGCTGTTGTGGTCATGATGTTGTCTACAAAACTCTGTGAATTTGCAATAGTACTTAATCTAATGATGACAATATAGCAATCCTAGTAGGGAACAGGTGAGGTGTGGGAGGTTTGGGAGGGGTGGGAGGATGGTGAAGAAATCTTTCCCCCCACACTCCCCTCTCTTCCCACACTCCCAGAAGAGGCTAGTCAGCGAATAGGGTGCGCTAACAGTGTTAACGCACCCTACAAAAATTAATAGATTGTTGACAAAAGTAGATATATCTAAATAAAACCTACAAATGTAACCTCATGCAATATTGATAACTTGCCAAGCGTTGATAGTTGTAGTAAATATCTACGCTTCAAATATTTACTTAATATTTAAACTTATGATTGTTGAGGCCCTTTAGCATCGCATTCTCTATGCCAGCATCTTTTGAGCAAATCAATCCGCCAGCTATGGGCAAAGCGTTGGGGATTTAATTCTAGTTGATGATCACGGCTAAATAAGGGCTGGTTGAGATATTGCCAAAGAGGAAATTTAATCTTGGTGTGTTTTTCTGCCATAAGAGGAACAAAGGAAATATATATAAGCGATCGCTTTATAGCAGCAGTGGAAATTTTTACTAAAAACTACCACTTACTGATTTTCTAGTTAAAGATGACATGATAAGTCTTCAATTGTCCTGGTGACAATTGCGGAATTTTACGTAAAGTTTTCTGTCCAGTTCGTTAGACTTAAGATAATTTTAAAAGTTCCTAAAGCTTAATACTGCTTGGTTCTGACTGCTGTGACTGGCGGTTGTACTGAGTTCGTATCGGATATAGGTGTCTGTTTATCAGAGAAATTCTGACTGTTTGCCATCCTCGCAACACATTTATATATCCTGAAACCAACACTTGAGTTACCATGTCTGCTATTGCTTTTGTGCATTTGCGTGGGGAGTAGTGAAAAATCAATATGGCAACAGTTATCAGTCAGCAAAGCGTCGAGAAGTTAGTTGGCATTGCCGAGCAGTTTGTACTTCAAGGTAAGGTTAAGAGTGTCACAGCATTTGGCAGTGGAAATATTAATGACACTTTTTTAGTGACTCTCGATAGTGCAACCCCAGAACATGTTGTTTTACAGCGTATCAACACCCAAGTATTTCGCCAGCCGCAGCTGATTATGCAGAATATGCGGATTTTTAGCGATCATGTTTATCAACGTTTGCAATGTACACCCCTCAACCGTCGCTGGGAAGTACCACGGGTGTTGTCAACTCAGGATGCTCAAGATTATTACATTGATGCGGAGGGTGATTTTTGGCGAGCGATTAGCTTTATTCAAAACTCACAGTCTTTTGATAGGATGCCAAATATTGAATATGCCCAGGAAATTGGCTATGGCTTGGGGATGTTTCATAATTTGATTAGCGATTTACCACCAGAAAAATTAGCTGATACGCTGGCAGGTTTCCACATTACACCGCTTTATCTACGTCATTATCAAGAAGTTTTAGCCAATATTAGCCCAAAATCATCGCCGGAAGTAAATTATGGCTTGCAGTTTGTGAGCGATCGCACCACTTCTGCACATATCCTAGAAGATGCTAAAGTTCAAGGCCTACTACCATTACGCTTGATGCACGGTGATCCTAAAATTAACAACGTCTTGTTTGATACATCAACCAACAAAGCTGCCAGTGTAATTGACTTGGATACCGTCAAGCCAGGGCTAATACATTATGATATTGGTGACTGTTTGCGCTCTGGTTGCAATCCAGTTGGCGAAGAAACCGACGATTGGGATAGTGTTTATTTTGACACTGACTTATGCGCGGGAATTTTACAAGGTTATCTGGCGGTAGCTAAGGCGTTTTTGACAGAAAATGATTACGCCTATATGTACGATGGCATTCGCTTGATTACTTTTGAATTGGGATTGCGGTTTTTTACCGATTACTTAGCCGGGAATGTTTATTTTAAAGTCAAGCATCCAGAACATAACTTAGCAAGGGCGATCGTGCAGTTTAAGCTAACCGAAAGTATCGAATCCCAAGAAACCCAAATTCGCCAGATTATTCAGGATATGAAATGAACGCGCAAAAATTTACTTTGCAACCTTTTAAATCTGACAATTTGCTACCGAATGTCCAAATTATTGGTAATATTGCCCGCAATGATCATCAACTAATGATTACCTACAGCTTAATCGGTAATTTAACAGATATTATGATTGCGCCACCGTCAGATACGCCCACCCGCAAAGATGGACTCTGGGAAGATACCTGTTTTGAGTTTTTTGTAGGAATCCAAGACTCAGAATGCTATTGGGAATTTAACCTTTCCCCATCTGGACACTGGAATTTGTATCGCTTTACAGGTTATCGTCAAGGAATGGAAACGGAAACAGCTTTGACAACTTTGCCATTTCATATTGACCATCAAGCAGAGATTTTTACCCTGCATTTAGATGTAGACTTGGTTAAAATTGTGGCATCCAACCAAGACATTGATGTAGCAATCACGACTGTGGTTAAACAAAAAAATCATCAAGTGTCTTATTGGGCGTTAGCGCATAAAGGTGATGAAGCTGATTTTCACTTGCGGGATAGTTTTTTAATTCGCTTGTAAATCAAAATTGCCACAGATGGATAGACAGAACCTAGACACAGCAAGAATTCCCAATATTAAAGATGCTATGAGGGGTCTAACCCATCAGGGGGTTAACCCAGCAGACGTAATGCAACCAGGAAAAATACAATCTTAGTAATCGATTACTTTGTTCAGGGTTTTATAGGCTATATATTAAAGCGATCGCTACCACGGAACTGCGATCGCTTTTTATTTATGGGTGTAAGAGAGTAAGGGTTTAGGGGTGTAAAAAGAAAAATAGAACTAGAAATTTTCTATCACCTATCACCTGTAACCTGTAACCTATCACCCATAACCTTTAAAACCTATATGTTTTTATACCTTTCCAAGTTGCTACCACTATTTTTTTATCCCTTGGGATTGGCGAGTATCAGTTTGGTAGTAGCTTTGATTACAATCAGGAAAAAACCGCGTATAGCCACAGGTGCGATCGCCTTAGCGTTAATTTTATTGCTATTTTGTAGTAATGCTTGGGTGGCTAAGGCACTGGTGCGATCGCTAGAATGGCAAAATATACCGTCTCAGGAAATGCCAAATGCAGAAGCAATCGTTGTTTTGGGTGGCGCGACTAAATCAGCTTTTTTCCCAAGACCAGGAGTTGATTTGAGTGAACAAGGAGATCGCGTAATTTATGCAGCACAGTTATATCGGCAAAACAAAGCGCCTTTCATTATTCTCAGTGGTGGTCGCATTGATTGGCGTGGTAGCGGTGAAGCAGAATCAACAGATATGGCTAGTATTTTGACATCAATTGGCATCCCAGCATCAGCAATTATTGAGGAACCAAGTTCTCTTAACACCTATCAAAATGCTGTAAATGTCAAACAAATTTTGCAATCTCGTGGTATTAAAAAAATATTACTAGTAACTTCGGCTATGCACATGCCGCGATCGCTCAAAATCTTCCAGCGTCAAGGTATTAATGCTATCCCCGCGCCAACAGACTTTCTCGTAACTCAAGGCGAACTACAAGAACTTGTTAGCACACCTAAAGCTGCCTTGCTAAATTTATTACCCGACACAGATAACTTACATCAATTTACTAGTGCTTTGAAAGAATATATTGGTAGTTTTATCTATCGCTTACGTGGTTGGATTTAGCTGTCACCTGTCACCTGTCACCTGTCACCTGTTACCTGTCACCTATTACACAAATCATGCGCCAAGAACTACCTCATATTATTCCTGCTCCAAAACCTGGAGTTGCGGAAGATTTTAGTGCTTACCAAACCACCCATGAATTTTATTACGAAGTTCAGCAACGCTTAGAGTTTCAGCGTCATTGTGAATGGTATAACGCTATAGCAGAAAGTCACCGCCAAGAACTCAAAAAAATGCGCGGCGAACTCAACATTTTTCGGTGGTTCCTTCGCCGCTTTTGAAAAATTTTAGATAATTTCTAACTCGTTTTCGCGCAAGTGGGCTTTAAATTTTTTACTAAATTGAACTAATACAGGCAAGTTAGCACTAACAGGTCTACCTTGCCATTGAGTCACAATATCCACAACTTCGCCTTCTGAGCCTTCAAGGTCAAAAGCTTGAGAGCGATGTTCAGGATGATGGTACACTAATACCGATTTAACTACACGGACGCGATCGCCAACTTTCATAAGAGCATTTACACCTAGCTTTTGCGGTTCCACAATCATCTCCACAGCCATCCCTCATCGAACTTACTGAGTGAAAAACCAACCGTCTAAACCAGTTATTTTTCGCTTCTCATCAAGATAAACGCTTAAAATAGAGCGTTTTGAACTTTTACACAAACAAAGCCTGACAGTGCAGGCTTGGCTCATAGTTAACCAGCGACAAATGTCTCACTGCTTTTTTCCTCATTGCACTTGTCGACGCTTATGGGTGTCTCAATAGCACTTTTTGAGGATTTTTCAGCTAACAGGCTAAGAAAGACCCGTTTTACCTTTTCTGTGCGCTTTAACAACAGTTCCAATTCTACATCAAATGGCTATTTCGTTCCTATATGCTGTGCTTGGCAGTCATTAGATTTAGGCACGAAAGTGAGTTGTTGACATTGATACCTAGTTGTAGAGACATTGTATACAAAGTTTCTACAACTACTGATAAGTTGCATCTTCATCAATAAACACTGTCAAGGTTTTGCTTACTTATTTTGTGGACAAATGGACTGTATTGGTTGAGGTAATTTTTGACAAGCTTGCTGAAATGTTTGGGGACTGAGTAAGCACCAAGCTAATAATCCCAGAGTTGTACCGCCAACTACCAGCAAAGCGAAGAATCTTCCCCTTACTCCAACAGACTTTTTCCGCCGACGAGGTTTCTTGACTGGTGCGGGAATTGGTTCAGGTACTGGTTCTGCTGTCAAGTCTAAATCTAATAAGGCTTGGGAACTTTCTGTCAAAGTTGGTTCAGGTTCTTCGAGTTCTGGGATTTCTGTTTCCAGAATCTCTACTTCCACTTGTGGCGCTGATGAAGTGACTGGTACTAAGTATTCTTTAGAAAGCCGACAAAGAGTAAGAACCACTGATGTATTATCATGACCATTTTTTTGATTGGCCAGATGAATTAAATTTTCTACAGCTTCTGTTAGGGAAAGTTCACCAGATAACACAGGTATGGCAAAATCTTGCCAAGAATGTTCTACCCAATCGTTATCACTGAAACCATCAGAACACAGTAGTAATAAACCTTCTTCATCGATGATGAATCTTTGAATTGTCACTCGCAAAAAGTCTGCTTCTTTTGTACCCAATGCTTGAGTCAAAGCCGTTGCATCTAATCTCTGGAGTGCTTGTCGATACAAACTCCGCCCGTAGCGGACTTCTCGCCAAGCCACATCATCATCGACTGTGAGTAATTGACAGTAATTACGAGTTATCCAGTAAGCGCGGCTATCACCAATGTTGGCTAAATAAAGTTCATGGGCATTGTCCGATCGCCATCCTGAAGTTGTTACTATTGGTTGGGGTAATTGCAGCGCCATCACCAAGGTTGTCGCCATGCGTTCTCTACCTTGGCGTTTTTGTTCATCGTTCCGGGAACAAATTAAATTATTCACTACCCGCAAGCTGGCTTCTAGCTGTTCTTGCAGTAATTTGGGTGCTACAGGTTCAATTTGTTCACTTACTTCTGTTAATAAGGCACGGATTTGCAATTTTAAAGATTGTACTGCCATTTGGCTGGCAACTTCACCGCCTTGATGCCCACCAATCCCATCACAAACCATTGATAAGCGCGGGATGAGGGAATCGTAGGGTTCATTGGTGTTGGGGTAGCAAGTGTCTTCGTTTTGGGTGGGTTCTGTGCCGATATCGGTTGTACCGGCTACTTGCAGGCTGAGTGGTAGTTCGCCGGCGGCTGAAAGTAAGAGCGTATTCAGTTGACTGGTGATATTTTCTAAATTGACTGTGCGATCGCACATCTGCTCAACTATATTCTGTAATGATTCAGCTACTTGTGGCTGTGCCAATGCTATCCAAGGTTGCCAAGACTGAGCTAAATCACCTAAGCTGAGTTTTGCCTCGCCTGGGGTTGGATAAAGTTCTACAAGACGCACACACCAGCCTTGAACGCGCAAATTATCGCTAATGAGTAAACTTTGCTCAACCTTTTGTTCTACTAAAGGTTGCCAAAGTTGGAGAATTTGCCATAACCAATAAACCTGTCTCACGGCTGTGGCTTGTTCCCAAGCATCGGTGATGGTGGGGTATAAGTTACCTGTTGCATCTATGGGCGCATTTTCTAACAACAGGATGTCTTCTGCATCTTCCCCAGCAGCAACAAAGCCATAAACTTGGGGCAGATGTAAGTGCTGTTGATACAGTTTTAAATAAGGAATAACTGCTTGAGGTAAATCTTGTAATGTTTCTGGTGGTAGTCCTGGTTGTGTATCTAGCCAGATTTGCGGTTGAATAATCTCATATCGCTCTGCAACTTGCGTTCCTGGTGAGATATTAGCCGCTAAATTCCCAGTCGCCCAGAGGTAACGGTGAACTAAGGGAGTTTGACAATTATTACAGATGTGTTCTTCAAGGGGGTTAATTGGGCGATCGCACGTTGGATTTAGACAATAAATTACTCGTTGAGTAGAAATTATCATATATGATATTTTGCACCATTCTCAATAACCGTAGGGTGGGTAATGCCACAACGTAAAAATTAGGATACGAGCAAATTAATGACATTGCCCACCCCACCTTATACCATGCTCAATAACTGTAGGGTGAGCCATACCATAACGTAAAAATAGGATATAAGCAAATGCCCACCCTAGCTTATACCATGCTCAACAACGGTAGGGTGGGCAATATCTATAAATTGAAAACAATACCAATTGAAACAGAACTGACGTACAACAATCATCTGTTGATAAGGAGTATGGGGCAATACGTTTCAGTTAAGAAAACTAAATTACAAAAAACCAGCAAACGATAATTCAACAAAAAACGAACAAATGATTTTGGAGGGGGTTTGGGGGACGCAACCGTCACCCAATCGGGGGCTTGGGGAGCCACTGCGTTGGGGAGACAGCGCCGTGGGCGGGTTTCCCGACTTGAGGCGACTGTCGTCGGCTTTGCCGACTTGAAGCATGTGGCGTGGAGAATCCCCAAATCTTGCTCATTGTCTGATAGGTAGAGCAGAAAATTGAGAAATCAACTCTCATTACCTTAACTGAAACGTATTGGGGTATGGGGATGTAAGGGTTTTGAATTAAGTACACCCCTAAACCCAGCCTTAAACAATTATCTTGAGGGACAAGACTTAAGTGTTGATCTTTGGCTGAGTCAACACTCCTGTATTCCGGGTTTCTCCATTATTTAGGCGATTAATTGTTAACAGTGGTACTTCTTGTCGGCACGACAGGCAAAACCAATATAGTTCACCATGACGGACATGACGCAGTAGGGAACCACCGCAACACGGGCAAGTGTTGGCTCGCATACTCATTCCAATGTCCTCCTTAAAAATAAGATTGATGTTAAATGCAGGTAAAAAGGTTGTAAATTATTGCCGCATTTGAGCGGTATTGATGTAACCATTGAGGTTGATGCGATTTTTTATAATTTTTTTGTAGGCTGTTTCGTAGCTATCAAGCATTTAAGTAACGCTCAATTTTGTGGCATCAACGGATCATCTGCAAGCAAAATTCCGTTATCAACTGTGGCAAGATAATTTAAGTTAAATTGCCGTTGAGTGTTACTAATGATGTAAGCTTGCTTGTGGTTGTGACTTTAGACGTTAACGTTATCCTTTGTAAAATTGCCGTGCAGAGTATGCACACTGGAAGTTGTAACCAAACTCGCTAAAGATAATATCCCAATTCTCCATAATTTGGAGGCGGAAATCGTTCCTATAAGGGGGCTACCTGAGCGATTTTCATAAGTTGTTTTGGTTCGGACTGACAGAAAGTCTTACTATAAAGATTATTAAAATCTTTTCTCGAAGACAAAGCATTTTTACTGACTCTTTTAAGATTTCAATTAACTTGACTGGCTTGCAAGAGTGCAACAATAGTTAACAATAACGTCTCTGTCTACCGCTAAATTTAAGACTATTTACAGGTTGTAGTCACTAGGTGTCTACACCTTTAAAATATAGCTCACCTTCCTTGATTTTCATCTACCTTGAGAATCAGAATTAGGCAGAATATTTTGTAGCGGAACTTACAAAAACCTAGATTTTGTAGCTATAAATACTAAAAATCCCATACGGGATCAATTTTCTCAGAGGAACAATCTGTTTAAAAATCGGCAGTTACGAGGATCATTAACATAAAGATTAAATAATACTAAAATTTTGTTAACTGCGAATATTAGGCATTAATTTCGATAAATAACTAAATGAAAATTGTAACTTGGAATGTTAATTCAATTCGCACTCGGCTAGAACAGGTGATCCATTGGTTAAGTGAGAATCCTGTGGATGTGCTTTGTTTGCAAGAAACAAAAGTCATAGATGCCGATTTCCCGCGATCGCCTTTTGTCGAATTAGGTTATCATCTCCACATCTCAGGACAAAAAGCTTATAACGGTGTTGCTCTCATCTCCCGTGAACCACTGAAAGATGTCTCAGCAGGATTCACCGCCATTTTGCCTCACCTAGAACCAGAATGGGATGAGCAGAAACGCGTAATTACAGGTGTGATTGATGATATTCGGATTGTAAATTTATATGTACCTAACGGTTCCGCCATTGGCAGTGAAAAATATGAATTTAAGTTACGCTGGTTGACTGTATTACGAGAGTATTTACAATTTCTGCTGAAATCACAACCAGCCATTTGCATCTGCGGTGACTTTAATATTGCGCTGGAATCAATCGATATTCACGACAAAGTAAATGCAGATAACCACATTATGTCTTCACCAGCAGAACGCCAAGCCTTGAGAGATATTCTGGAATTAGGCTTCGCTGATGCTTTTCGCAAGTTTACGGCTGAAGGTGGTCATTATAGTTGGTGGGATTATCGCACAGCAGCCTTTCGCCGCAACTTAGGTTGGCGCATTGACCATCACTATCTCACACCAGTTTTGTATGAGCGTGCTAAAAGTTGCATTATTGACGTGAACCCTAGAAAATTACCCCAACCAAGTGACCATACACCAGTGATTGTGGAATTATAGTAATCAAGACCTCAAGCAACTAGCTGGCAATAGCTTATACCGTTTCATTTTAAGAATGATACAAATGGACAAGCAGAGGTGCTGCTTCTTCTGCTTCCTCTGCTGTTTTAATGATAATTCTTTCAGTGAACACTAGGGCATAAGGCGTATAAAATAAAAGTCTACGAAACTAAAATTCAGACTTATATCGCCCAAGGTAAACAAATAGAGGGGATAAAAATTGGTTTAGAAGTTTTGCGATCGCTTGGCATCAATTTACCAGAGAAACCAACACAATAGGACTCGATATTTCTCAGTTTTTACAAGATTTATCCAGAGAAGTACATATCAATCACATCAATGCAGACATCGCCAGTGGAATCCAGAGTGGAGTAATAGCTACCCCACCTTTGTTTATTAATGGGATTCATTATAGCGATCGCTGCAACAAAGCCCAATTGACGGCAGCCCTGATGAGCATTAATTGAACCGTAAAAAACCAATTAGCTCGTTATATTCATAAAAATTATCTTTATCACTCAAAAACCATCTCAAGTATAGTTAATAACAAAAACTGCATCACACCAGGAATATCTGCTGAGGTTTCAATTGATGTTAACTAAAAGGAGAGTTCCCATGACGATAGATGCTCAAGGATTGATACAACCACCAGGTCAAGGCACCTCCTACTGGTTTGACCGCGATTTATACACATTTAAGGCAGTGGGCGAAGATACAGGCGAAGCCTATGCACTATGTGAGGTGGTGGTTGCACCTCAAGGCGGTGGTACACCTCCTCATAAACACAGTCGAGAAAATGAATCGTTCTACATTCAAGAAGGAGAGCTAGAATTTCAGCTTGATGAACAGATAATTGTTGCCACACCTGGAACATTTTTGCACTCGCCCAAAGGTCAGTTGCATCGATTTACCAACACTAGTTCGACTCCGGCAAAACTGCTGGTTTGGGTGACACCAGCAGGATTTGAAAAATTTATTGCCGAAGTTGGTAAAGCAACAAATACTCAGGTATCCCCTGCACCATCATTAAGTGCTGCCGATTTAGAAAAAATTCTTATTACCGCACCCAAATACGGGATTGAAATTATTCCGCCACCTGCTGCTTAGTGTAAAGAAGACAGTACAAACATCTTGACCGAACACATAGTGTCATTTCAAAAGATTGTTGACAATTCATTGACAAAAGGAAAATGTTATGGTTACTCAAGTAAACTCACAAACAACTGAAGTTGCAGAAGATCCACGTCTTTCCAGGGAAACAAAGGCATTTTTGAACGTGCTGAATTCGGGTGGAGTGCCTTTGGAAACATTACCTCCACTGGAAGCGCGTCAAGTCCTTGTAGATGCCCAAGCTTCTGTTCCTGTAGACCTTTCAGGCATTGAAGAATCTGAGAAGACAATTACCACTGACGGTTATACGATTACCCTCAATATTGTGCGACCGGAAGGGGTCAAAGATATACTACCTGTTTTTATCTTTATTCATGGCGGCGGTTGGGTGCTGGGCGATTACCCAACGCATAAACGTATGGTTCGGGATTTGGTGGTGCTTTCAGGGTTTGTGGCTGTCTTTGTCAACTACACTCGCACACCAGATGCTCAGTATCCCCAAGCGATCAATGAAATCTACGCCGCGACCAAATGGGTTGCCGAGCATGGAGAGGAAATTGGTGTTGATGGCAAAAATCTGGCAGTCGTCGGTAACAGTGTCGGTGGAAATATGACAGCTGTCACCACGTTGATGGCGAAAGCCAAAGGCGGGCCACACATCAAGCTGCAAATCCTGATGTGGCCCATTGTAGACGCGAATTTTGAAACGGAATCCTACCATCAATTTGGCGAGAAGCGTTTCCTGACCACACCACTGATGAAATGGATGTATGACCTCTACATTGCCGACCCAGAAAAGCGCAAAGATATCTATGCTTCTCCCTTACAGGCAACAGTTGAGCAACTCAAAGGATTGCCGCCAGCGTTAATTCAGGTCGCCGAAAGTGATATCTTGCGGGATGAAGGCGAGGCCTATGGACGCAAGCTTGATGAAGCTGGAGTAGTAGTAACCACTGTGCGTTACAACGGTATGATTCATGACTTTGGACTGTTGAATGGTTTAGCCGATTTGCCAGCAACCCGTTCGCTTTTTGTCCAAGCAGCAGCAGAATTAAAGAAATATCTGCAATAGGATGCGATGATTGCTTTTTAGGTTCTTGATATATCGACAGCTTTATTGAGGAACAACCCAAGAATAACGATCATTCTACAAATAGCCAACAGGAGAAATCATGAAAGCGATCGCAGTCGATCCCACTCGCTCCATCCAAACACCGGAATGTTTTACTGAAATGCTCATGCTCATTTAGAATCTGGACGAGCGATCGGCAAGTTAGTTTTAACCGGATTTGCACAATAATACAGATTAGTTCTTGCAAGCATTGATATTTAAACAGGAAACATTAAACATGATTCACGCTTATGCAGCTAAAACAGTAGGCGCAGAACTGGAACTATTTGAATACGATCCAGGTGTGCTGAAAGACCAAGAAGTAGAAATTAATGTTGAATATTGTGGACTTTGCCATAGTGACCTGAGTATGCTCAAAAATGACTGGGGCATCAGTCGATATCCTTTTGTGCCTGGTCATGAAGTTGTGGGAACGATCGCAGCCGTTGGCGATCGCGTCACCACGCTCAAAGTCGGTCAGCGTGTCGGATTGGGTTGGTCTTCCCATTCTTGTATGCACTGCGAATATTGTATGTCCGGCGATCACAACTTATGCCTAACCCTAGAGCAAACGATTGTCGGTCGTTATGGCGGATTTGCAGACAAGGTTCGCGCCCATGAAGAATGGGTGATTCCTCTGCCAGAAACGGTTGATCCTGCTAAGGTAGGGCCGCTGTTTTGTGGAGGTGTTACTGTGTTTAACCCCATTGTTCAATTCGATGTCAAGCCAACCGATAGAGTTGGTGTAATTGGGATTGGGGGGCTTGGACATATAGCATTACGATTTCTGAAAGCTTGGGGATGTGATGTTACAGCATTTTCAACCAATCCAAATAAAGAGTCTGAAGCCCGTGAGTTAGGAGCAAATCACTTCATAAACTCCCGCGATGCCAAAGCGATCGAGTCTGTTACCAACTCGTTTGATTTGATTCTCTCAACAGTAAATGCCGATTTAGATTGGGCAACGTACATTAATGCACTGCGTCCCAAAGGACGGTTACATTTTGTGGGAGTCGTACCAAACCCAATTCAAGCTCATGTGTTTCCTTTAATTGCTGGTCAAAAATCCATATCGGGTAGCCCTACAGGTAGCCCGATAACAATCGCAAAAATGCTCGACTTTGCTGCGCGTCATGGCATTGAACCTGTTACAGAAACTTTTGATTTTAGCCAAGTAAATGAAGCACTCGCTCATCTAGAAGCGGGCAAAGCTCGTTATCGAATTGTCTTAAAGCATTGATAAATTTTGGGTGTATTGCCCATACAGTTTTATCCACAGACGAAGCTGTAGCCCTAACACCAAACTAAAGAGGAAAGGTCAATGAACGCTGAATACTACGACGATATTATTATCGGTGGCGGCAAAGCTGGCAAAACCTTAGCACCCGCATTAGTTACGGCTGGACGGAAAACAGCTTTGGTAGAACGCAGTTTAACCATGATTGGTGGTACCTGTATCAACGTCGCTGGCATTCCCACTAAAACAATGGTTGCTAGTGCCAAGGTGGCAGATATAGTTCGCAATAGTGCTGCTTATGGAGTGAACACTAATACACCCATGATTAATTTAGCCGCAGTCATTCAAACTCCGCTTCTGGTCGCCGAGCGAAGTCGAGGCGCTACTTGCATATCCGTATCATTTTTAAAGTGAAATGGTATGAGGGTAATGAATTGGTTGACTTCAGATTCTCAGGAAGAACAGCAATGTTTGCAAGTGATTGCTCCTACTGTTTCTTTCCGTACATCTTTACAGCAAAATCCTGATCCAGTTTCTTCCTTATCTTGGGCGACTTGGATTATTGCTCGACTTGCTGGTTGGTCTGGCTATCGTTCTCAAAAACCTCCCGGCATTTCTACTTTGATTTGTGGGCTACGTCAATTTGAATACTTCTTTCAGGGCTGGAAACTTGCTCTTTTTGACATACTCCCCAGCCTAAAGGCGTGAGGATTCTAGGCTCAAACAGCGATAGCAGGTATGACCCGACTTACATCACTTAACCCAACAGTCGATGCCCCGACTGCACAAATATTACGACTGGCGTTTTCATCCCTTCCATTTACTGATTGGCAAGATGGGCAGCGCCATTCTCTAATAGATAAATCCAACTCTTCTAAAACATGACCACAGCAAGAGCAGGTCTTAGTGCTGGGATACCATTGGTCGATGAAGACAACCAATTTATTCTTCTTTTTAGCAACCCATTCGAGGATTTGCAGAAACTCCCCAAACGCCAAATCGGAGATTTTCCTCCCCCAAAGTCTTTGCATTCCTTTGAGGTTTAGTGTTTCAAAACATAGCACATCAAACTTATCAGTTAGTTCATGTGCCAATTTCCAAAACCAATCACGCCGACGATGAGAAATATCTTCATACTTGCGTACTAAATTCTTTCTGGCTCGTTCACGATTAGATGAGCCTTTAAGTTTTTTAGAATGCTGTCTGCTGGCTATTTTGATGGCGTTTAGGGATTGCTTGAAAAATTCGGGTGATTCAATTTTGCGAAAAACGTGGTCTTGGGGTTCCCCCAAGAGGAGCGATTTTTCAAGACAAGTACCGTTTGAGCAAGTGAGAAATGTCTTGAGTCCGAAATCAAAACCAGCGATTTTACCCGTCTTGACTTCAATTTCTGGTTTGTTCCCCTCATCAACTACCACAACCATAAATAACTCACCCAACGGTGTGCGTTTAATGGTTAAAGTTTTGACTGTTCCTTCTATCTCTCTGGATTTCCAGAATTTATAAACTCGACTACCAATTTTTACTTTGTTACCACCCAGAAACTTATAACCAGCTTGTTTAAGGGTGAATGATTTGTACTTTTTAACTTTCTTAAATCCTGGTGGTCTAACTCCTCTTTTATTGTGTTTAAAAAATAGTTGATAGGCTTTCTCGATGCGTTGACAGATATCTTGAACTGCTTGAGAACCGACTGATTGCCAGAATAGGTTACGCTTTCTTAACTTAGCAATATGAGCCTGAAGTTTTGCACAACTCAAATGCTTGCCCCACATTCTGTAGTAGCATTTGTGTAGAGCAATGCAATGATTGTAGATGACCCCAGCCGCATTTATCATGCGTTTGAGATGTCTATTTCTTTTGTGTTGATATAGCTTAAACTTCAGTGTTTTCATATTAGTATTTTACCAAAAATCTTAAGCTAAAAACTCGGATTCTTCCTAAATTAAGCAAAGTCGCCCTGGAAGGGCAAGGCTTTATACCCATATTTTTGGTAAGGAAGTATGTACACCGTAGCCTTCACAAGGCTGGTTAGGGGGGATCTGTATCAACATTCATCATCTACAACCCATTACCAATCAAAATAAAAGCCGACCAATAATAAGGATGATTAAACTCACTATTCTTACCAGTCAATAAAGCAATTTGCGCCTTTTGCAACGCCTCAGCTTTTGTAACTTTCCCAGCTTTCAACGCTGCATAAAACTCATTCATTAAAGCTTGTGTTCCACCATCAGATACAGCCCATAATGAAGCCATTGTGGCTTTTGCACCAGCTAATTGGATCTGATATCCTAACCCTAAAATTTCTTGTCCATTGGCTGATTTTTCGCCTAAACCAGTTTGACAAGCACTCAATACTACTAAATCAACATTTGACAAAGACCAATTTTCTATATCACGCAAAGTCGCGTGTTCGCCATCACCAAACACAATAAATGAATCTTCGGGAGAACCATTCACCAACTTGCCATGCGTCGCCAAATGTACAATTTTATAATCATTCATTTGGGGAATTGTTGCATTAGGATTGAAATCTTTATCTAAGATAACCTTACTACCAGGAAGAATTTTAGCTAAGTTTTCGACTTCGGCTTTAGCAAATTCTAAACCACTAAACATTTCTTGTCTCTGACCAACTGCTACTGTATATTCGCCTTTAGTAAAAGCCGCAGCTAAAGCATTACTTGGTGTTGGCGGTTGATTTACTAATTTGGTCAAACTAGCAGAGGTAATATTATTAATGACAAACTTCTGCACTAACCAATTCTGCCCATCATATAATGCGGCTAATGGCACATATCTCAGCTTCCCATCGGGTGCATAAATTATAGTTTTAGCTTCGGCTTGTTTTAAGTCATTTTCTATGGGTTTAATCAACCAGTTATATAATTTGTTGGCTGGGGTTTTACTATTTTTATAAGGAACAAGAATTGCGTCTCGAAATTCATTAATTGTCTGGTTTAATTCTGCGGCTTTAACTGGTACAGTGCGGTGAATTGGTGGCGCATCCGCCGAGACAATAACTAATTCTAATCTGTCATCTAAAACTAAAGGATATAACAATACAGCCTTTTGATTTAACTGGCGTAAGTTATCTCTTAAAGAATTGAGTTGGCGTAAGTTTAAATTTTCCTGTCCTGATGTGGCTGATAATTGTTGTACCAACGCCACAACCGAGGGACTTTTGATAAACTTGTTAAATTCGGCGTTAGTGGTTTGTTCTAGTTTCACCAATTCAGCAAGGCGTTTTTCTTGAGTTGCGGTACGAGTTTGGGGGGGAATTTTTCGCAGGGTGGTGAGTTCTTTCCCCAGGGCGATCGCTTGATCTTGAATCGCGCTATACTTCTGAGATATTTGCTCTTCCTGTGGTTTCAACGGTAATTTTTCCGGTGTCACTGCTACGGTTGCAGAACTACCCCGTTGAGTATTGCGATTTGTAACTTTTGGCGTAGTAGTACCACGATTGCCAATATAATCACTAACTTCCTGAATTTTCAGCAAATCTAAAACTTGTTGCGCTTCGGCTGGACGATTTTGCTGCAATAATAAATCAGCTAGACGGCGATATCTTTCCGAGACGGTTTCGGTGTAAGATTTCTGCACATCTGTTGGCACACTTCGCAAACTTTGGCGAATCGTTTCTGTTAAGTTAACTGATTGCTTGTAAAATGCGATCGCTAGTGGTGGTTGATTTTGGGCTGCTAAAACATCTCCTAAAAATTTCAGCGTCGCAGCTTCACTAATTTTATCTTCCACCTCTCGATGAATAGCGACAGCTTGCTGATATAGTCCCAAAGCTTTATCATATTGATTTTGTTTTTGATAAACTTGCCCTAAGTTACTAATTGTTACGCCTTCACCAGTGCGATCGCCAACTTCCCGATAATTAGCTAAAGCCTGCTGGTTAAATTCTAGAGCTTGGTTATACTTACCTAAATTTTGGTAAACCCGTCCTATATTATTGAATGCAACTGCAAGACCTAATTTATAGTTATTTTGCTTGTATATATCCAAAGCTTGCTGATATAACTTGAGTGCTTCGTCATACTTACCCAAGCTAAAATAAATCTGCCCAATATTATTCAGATTTAACGCTGCACCTTGAAATTGAAATGAATCTTTGCCAAACGCATCACCTACATTAGCACGATTGGTAACTTGTTGCAGAGCTTGAGCATTTTGACCAAGGGCATTGTACAATAACTTGATTGCTTGCTCATCTGTACTTTTATATTCTCCAGTGCCAAGTTTTTTATAAATATTTGTAGACTTTTCCGCAAACTCCAAGGACTTTTGATACTGACCTAAGCTAAAATATGCACCGGAAATATTATTAAAAATCGCTGCTTGCGTCCCATAAAAAGTAGAACAGCATTCTTGTAAATTTTTTAATCCTTGCTGATAAGAATCTAAGGCTTGAGCGTAGTTACCCAAATTAAGATAAACAACACCAATGTTGTTTAAAGTTTGAGCAGTACCACTTTTATCACCCTTGGCTTTTTGAATTGTCAAACTTTGTTGATAAAATTCTAAAGCTTGAGAATATTTGCCAGTACGGAAGTAAACTGAGCCAATATCTGCTAATAAAATAGTTTCGCTAGTTGTGTAATTATAACCTTGAGGATTTGCCGCTTTTAGTTCTTGGAGAACTTTTAAAGCTGGTTGATAAAAATCGAGGGACTTTTGATAATCTCCGAGATTCAGATAGACTTCAGCGATATAAGATAATGGTATCCATTCGTTCTCTTTATCGTTGAGTTTGCGGCGAATATCTAAGGCTGACTGCAAAAAATCCAGTGCTTTAAGGTACTCCCCCTTCCGCAAATAAACGTAGCCAATATTTACCAAGCTATTGGCTTCTCCAGCCTTCGCGCCATACTGTTTAAATATTGCTAAGGACTGTTGAAAGAGTTCTAACCCGACTTGTAAACCATCTAAACCCACTAAATCCTGATATACTATTCCCTCACCTTGATTATTTAACATGATGGCTTCGGTGATGCGTTCCTCCGCAGTGGGGGTTGGCGCTTGAGCAAGAATAGGTGATGAATAATACAATACTAAAGCTGGTGATGAGACAGTCAGCAGGATAGTAGCAACTATGGGAGAAAATTGCATAAGCACAGTTTTTTATGCAGTTAAATAGTTATAGTTTATTGTTCCCATAAATGAAACTAAAGTTATAATTGAAAACTTAATATTTGATAAAGCTATCTTTTCTTTAAAGCAGGCGATCGCTCTCAGAAACAATGGTATAATTGCCCTAATTTTCTCAGACTTCTTTGCAATACTTAACTTGCTTCTAATGAATAAAAGTTAATATAGGTTAAAAATAATAAATAACATCATATTTTATAAAGTTGACTGAGCTAAATTAAGAGTAAGCTTAATTATTGAAGCCTAGTAAAAAGACTAGGTAAGAGGTAGCAATCAAACTCAAATCTTCTAGTTAATTTTATTTATTTCATCTTCAAAATGCTAGTGATTTGAACTTGATTTGCTTCTCAAATACTCAGTCAGATAGTTAGGCAGAAATAATTAACATTTCAAACAATCAGGTAATCTTGCGTAAACAGCTAGGTTATTGAGTCAAAAGTTGGTAAATCAACTGAGCCAATTCCTGAATAGCAAACACTAAAGCACTATTTACAAGTCAGACATTAAGCAATGATAGAAAAAATTTTGTTAGCGGTTTCGGGCTTAGGTCATGCAGAAGAAATGCTCAAAACCTTGAAAGAAGTACCATCAATTCAACGTGCTAAAGTAACAGTTCTGCACGTTGTACCTCCCCAAAGTACTGCTTCTGCAATGACAAATAAATGGGAAGAAGGGGGTAAAATTCTTGCCAATGCCATTCAGTCTTTAAACTTAGATCCTAGCCAAGTTTCTTCAATTTTACGGCAAGGTGAACCCAAAGACGTAGTTTGTCAGGTAGCCGATGAAATTGATGCTGACTTAATCATTATGGGTTCACGCGGACTCAAGCGTTTGCAGTCAATTTTGGCAAACTCCGTCAGTCAGTATGTTTTTCAATTGTCTTCTCGCCCGATGTTGTTGGTTAAAGATGACATTTATGTCAAAAGAATCAAGCGCATCATGGTAGCGTTAGACAATTCTGATTCAGCCAAACATTGTTTAAGTTTAGCTTTATTCTTGCTGCAAGGTATTCCTGGTAGCCAGTTGATTTTGACTCATATTAATACTGATTTGCGCGGTAAAACCTCAGAAGTTGCTGAAGTTATCCCCGAAAAAAATCCCATTTTTGGCGCAGCTTACGCTGAAGCGCAAAGATATGGTGTCCAAACTCGCTGCTACACCAGTAGCGGTAAACCCGGTGAAGAAATTTGTCGTCTCGCCGAAGAATTGAGCGTAGACTTACTTCTACTCGGTTCTCCAGATCGTCGTCCATCAGTAGCTAAGAGCTTTGTCGATATAGACAGACTCATCGGTGCTTCTTTGTCTGATTATGTTCGAGTCAACGCTACTTGTCCAGTATTGTTGGCAAGAACCAGTGCATAACACTTCAAGGAGCTAGAGGCTAGGGGTTAGAGATTAGAAAAAGTATTTTTAACTCAGCACTCAGCACTCAGCACTCAGCACTCCAAATTTGGCGGTTGATAAATAAAAACCCCCGCACCAGTGGTGTAGGGGTTTTTTATCTTATGCACAAACTATTAACTATCTTTTTTACCTTCGCGGCTGGCTGTTTGGATGTACAGAATTAATAAAAACACAGAGGGAACTAGTACGAACAGAATGCTCGCTACGAACCCTAAGTCATTAACTTGCATGGCAAAGAAGCCTCTCTATATTTTCCAGTCAACAACTTTAGAATAGCATCATCGATGCCCGTGTTAGCCTTATTTTTTTTACTTCTTATGTCACCAATGCTGCTGGCAGGTAAGCTTTAAAGGTTAAGGTTTTGTTACTACACTCACAGGGCCATGTACTAAAGCTTGACAGGCGAGGCGGTAATTATCGGGTTTTTTCTTAAATTTGCGCTTTTCTACATCGGTGCGCGGCGAAAGATTTTCTAAACCTTCTACGACCTCTACAACACAAGTACCACACTGACCGTAACCGCCGCAGTTGGTCATTTTGCCGAAAAGCGTGTACAAATCAATGCCGTTTTCTACAGCTTTTAGCCGCAAGTTAGCGCCATTTGCAGCTATTACTTCTTTGTCTTCCTTAACAAATTTAATGTTACCCATAAATATTTAATTCCTTGTTGACTGTAAAATGCTTGGCTAAAAAGGCTAATACCATTTTGGATGAAAAATTGCAGTCTATGTCTAGGTTCTATCAATCCATGCGATCGCCATCTTTTTTCCACTTGGCATAAGTTTAAATTAGTCTGTATCAACTATATTACTTAACTTCTCGTTACTTGTTACAAATAATTAAGAAATATCAATTTTTAGCAAAAACATATTGTCAAAAAAAATAGGACAGGTACAACACCTGTCCCATTGATGAAAAATTTACTTAACTTACCTAAATCCGACAGCTGCTTGCCATACGAAAGCAAGTAACAAGAAGAAAACAGGAATTACTGGAAGAACGTCTACCAGAGGATCGAAAATTTGGTAAGCTTCAGGCAGTTTAGCTAATAATAGTGCTGCTTCCATGTTCGTTTTTATCCACTCTATCCAACACAGCTTTCATAATTGAGATGTATCTTAACATGGTTTAGCCACTGAGAATTAGTTATTCGCTGCTTTGAAACAAGGGGCTAGAAAAAGGGACTAGTTAAAAAATATTTGTCCTAACCTGTCACCTGTCACCTGTCACCTGTAACCTCTAACCTGTCACCTCTGAAATATCAGACACCGAGTAATTTGTAGATTAAGCTGTTGATGAAGGTGAGGGCTAACGCGCCTAACACAGCACTCCAGATACCGAAACGTAACCGGAAGCCCTCTACTAACCAAGCAGCAATACTAAAACAAACAACGGCAATCATAAAAGTGAAGATGCCGGATAATAAATCAAACGTGAGGAAATTCGGTACTGCGAAGATTAGGCGTAAAATCGGTCTGATGATCGCCGTAACAATACCGAGAACTGCTGCTGAAATAAAGGCTTTTTTGGGTGAGTCAACTTCAACCCCCAGGGGGAGTTTACTAATGATCAGCAGGCTGATAGATGTTACTACCCACACAATAAAAAGCGTTACAATTGCATTCATTGCCACAACCCTTGAAACGCGAATGGCGATTGGCGATCGCTTATTGAAGCAACCGATTTCATAATTTTTGAAGCTTTGCCAATTACTTGTAAATTACCAGATATTTTTCTCTATTTAGAATTTATTTTTTATATCTTTAGGTTTGGGCAAGAAATTATCAGGAGGCAGGAGGTTCACTTCGACTACGCTCAGTGACCAAAAGTCAGAAGTCAGGAGTCATAATCTAAAATCCACAATGGAAGATGAAGAAGGATTTTTGCTGCATCTTCCATCACTACATTTTGAGTGGTAAAGTTCTGCTCAAATTTATCAGTTTGGAGCAGAATTATTTGTATTGCCTGGTGCTACTGGTACTTGTGTTGCTGGTGCATTTGGTACACCCGGAATTAGTCCTTCTCCACTGGGTGGCTGTCCATAATTAGGAGGTATTTGGTTAGGGTTAATAGGGATATTGGGATTAAAATTTCCCTGGGGATTGGTTTCGGGGACTGGTGCATTAGGCACACTAGGATTATTGGGAAAATAGGATTCTGGCAATTGATTAGGTTGAGTGGTGGAAGTTTGACTAGGCCCTGGGATAATGCCTAAAGACACGCGATCGCCTCCGACTTGGCGTAATAAATCTAGCGTTTCCACCACATCATTATAAGTCGTAGTACGGGAAGCATTTAATACCAAAATCCCATCAGGATTTTGTGCGAGATATTGCTTGAGTTTCTCTGCTAATTCCTCGCGTTTTACAGGTTGTTTTTCAATGTAAATATTACCTACAGCATCAATAGTCACAATTTGACTACTAGTTTGTCCTGCGATCGCAGATGTCCCGGTAGAAGCTTTGGGCAAATCAACATTAATAGCTTGTTGGCGAGTAAATTGTAATGCTGCTAACAAAAAAAACGTCAAAATACAAAAAACAACATCAATTAAAGGAATGATTTGTATTTGTACTTCTTCAACTGGAGTATGCAGATTAACTTTCATCGTTTGAGAAATTTTAGTTATAGCAAAGTTGTTAAGTGCTGAGTTCTGAGTAATAAATTGTCTTCTGCCTCTGGTTGGTGAATCTCGACACTTCGGCAAGCTCAGTGCATCGCTTCGCTCGATTACCGCGCAGCCGAACCACTGCCCCCTGCCTACTGTTCAGGATCTAATGAATCAGTCACATTCGGTTCTTCTGGAGGTTGAGGAAATAGATTTTTGGCTTTTTTGCGGGGTGGAGTGACAGTTTCACGAGAAGCTTCATGCACAATTGCTGTACTCTGATTAAATTCTGGTGGAGATTGACGATAAAGTAATTCCAACTCATTCCCCGCCTTACGAAAAATTTTGACTTGGTTAACTAAAAAACTTTGGAATAGCCGATAAAATACCAAACTAATAATTGCGACAATTAACCCTGTGGCAGTACTAATCAAAGATTCACCAATCCCAGTAGTTACGCCAGCAGTCGATTCTGTGCCTAAATCACCAATGCGAATTGAACGCAAAGAGTGAATTAAACCCAACACTGTACCCAACAGTCCCAACAGTGGGGAAAGTGCAATCACCGCTTCTAAAAGTTTTTCACCACGACGCATCCCAGCTAATTCATCTTCGGCTGTAGCTTCTAATGCTAAACGAAAAGTTTCCAAATCCACCTTTAACAAGCGTAAAGGTGCGTAAAGAAATCGCCCAATTGGCTGGTCTGTAGATCGTTTGGCAATATCTGCGGCTATATCCCAGTCTTCTTGGGCTGCATCTAGTACACGGTTCACTACTTCCTTTTCTTGATTTAAAATCCGCAGCCAAAACCACAAACGCTCTAAAATCACACTCAGAGCCAGAATTGACAAAACTGCCAAAGGCCACATCGCTGGCCCACCCTTTTGAAACAGTTCTAAAATATCCACTGCTTAACTTTCCTCCCTCCGTACCTAGAGCAATTATCCCAAAGCATTTTAATTCTAAAGATTAATCTTTTTTCATCACCTCTGGCAGCATAACAACATCGTCGATTCTTTCACAGTTAGCAGCGTGTGACTAGGAACGTTATGCCTACTAAATTTTTGGGAATCATTGGTTTTAAGTAAAGTGTTCCCAGGGTATTAGGTCATGAAAGTTGCTCAGATTATTGGCAAATTGGATATCTGGTGGCAGCAAAAGCTGAGGTTAGGTATCAAGCCTACCTTATTATGTTTGTTTGTCATCACTGTTTGCCTCACCTTTGTGAGCAGTGGCTGTAATCTTGGAAAAAATCAATCTTTTAAACCGCTTCGGGTTGGAATTACAAGCTGGGCGGGGTTTGATATTGTACGCTATGCCCAACCCTTTGGAATCTTCAAACAGCGAGGCCTAGAAGTAGAGTTGGTACGATTTGATAATCAGCAAGATTCCAGTCGGGCTGTACTCCGCGGTGGATTAGATGCGGCATTTGTTTCTTTCTGGGATGTGATGCAAGTTGATCCCGGCAATGATAAACCTGTGGTATTAATGACAACCAATATCTCTGCGGGAGCAGACGGAATTGTTGCCCGTCCAGAAATTAAATCTGTCGAAGATTTGCGTGGTAAAAAAGTCGGAGCAAAACTAGGAACTGTCAACCATTTAATTTTGTTGGAAGCTTTAAAAGCCCATCAAATCAAGCCCTCTGAAGTTCAGATTCGAGATTTTTCCAATGATGTAGCAGCCGAGAAAATCAAAACAGGTGAAATTGATGCTGCTGTGCTGTGGGAACCAATGCTAGGAGAAACTGCCAAGAGTATCAAGGGTAATGTGATTCACACGACAAAGCAAGTGGACAGTCTGGTAATTGATATCTTGATGTCTAGTGAAAGTACGGTCAAAACGAAAAAAGCAGAACTCAAGCAATTTATACTGGCTTGGTTTGATGTGATGCACGCCGTTGAAACGCAACCGACAAAAGTGTTTAACACTGTAGGAGAAAAATTAGGGCAAAGTGGTGAGTCTTTTGGCAGTGATTATGCTGGGTTAAAAAAAGGAGATATTACTTTAAACCGACGGATGTTTGCAGCAGATGGTCGTCTCAATTCGGCAAAGGAAGAAATTGTGCAACTGCTGCAAGCAGATCCGCGTCATGGTCGAGTGATTCGGCAAGATGTAGACATTAATGCGGCACTTGTCAATGAAGCCATAACAGGATGGAAGTTATGAGCCAGCCATCTCAAAATCACTTATCTCACCAACTACTGATGGGTTTTGGCATTTCTCTAGCAACGGTTGGCTTAACTACATTGGGATTAAACTACTTTTTGATTCAATCAAAGCTAGAACAGGAACTAGAACAACGTGGCCAATCGATTACCCAGGGAGTCGGGTTTTCCACCGAAGGATTAATCGAACTGGGAAATACGAGTATTATTAAGCGAGTGGTGCAAAACTACGCCACACTACCATCAGTTATCGAAGTTGCGATCGTCAGTCCAAATGGACAAACCCTAGCTAGGAGTGGAGCAGAACTACAAAACCCACCTTATGCTTCAATTCATCCAGAATTGGCTCATACCCTAAAGCATACTTCTCAAACAGGTTTAAAAGGGAGTTTCAGGATAAAGATCGACGGTAGGCCAGCATTAGTAGAAATTTTGCCCTTTAGCAGCACACTATTTGGTCAAGCAAACCGACGCGGGTTAGCGATCGCTATTCTGGATGTTAAGGAACTACAACAGCAAGCTTGGCAAACTCTCTCTACTTCTACGATTATCTTACTCATTGGGATGTCAGCAATTCTCATGCTGATGACAATCATGATTCAGCGATTTGTCTTACATCCACTCCAACGTTTGAATAAAGCTATTACCGATAGTCATAGCATTGACCATTTTGTCATGCCCAGTGGATTGCCAAATAACGAAATCCAATTCCTTGCTCATACAATTCAACAGGCAGCTACACGAGTAGAAGCTTACCAGCAACTTGAACAAGAAGTAGCGCAGCGAAAGCAAGCTCAAACCGCTTTAGTGGAGTCAGAAGCACAACTACGGCAGCAAGCCCAAGATTTGGAGAAAGCCATCCAAGACTTGCAGCAAGCTCAAATGCTCATTATTCAAAGTGAGAAAATGTCTGCCTTAGGCAATTTAGTGGCGGGTGTGGCTCACGAAATTAACAATCCAATCTCCTTTATTCACGGCAATTTGACTCATGTTAACAGCTACACTCAGAATTTATTTCAATTAATCGACCTTTACCAACAACAATATCCTGATTCCCCAGAAACAATCCAGACAGCAGCAGAAGCCATCGATTTAGAATTTCTGAAGCAAGACTTTCCCAAACTGCTGAGTTCTATGAAAGTAGGAACAGAACGCATTCAGGGAATCGTACAATCTCTACGCAATTTCTCCCGTCTGGATGAAGCTGAGTTGAAAGTAGCAAATGTGCATGATGGCATTGAAAGTACGTTGCTGATCCTGCAAAATCGTCTCAAGGCACAAACAGAATCTGGCAACATTGAAGTAATTAAAGATTATGGTCATTTACCCTTAGTTGAGTGTTACCCTGGTCAACTGAATCAGGTTTTTATGAATCTTTTATCAAATGCGATCGATGCGTTAGAAGAGTTAACTGTTAACCAACAAAACCAATTACTACAAAAAAACAATCCTAAAATTTGTATTGTTACGCAAGTTTTGGCAGAAAAAACTATTTCAATTCACATTAGTGATAACGGTTCAGGGATGGATGAAACAGTACAAGGGAAGTTATTTGACCCGTTTTTTACTACTAAACCTGTCGGGAAAGGCACAGGCTTGGGCTTATCCATTAGTTATCAAATTGTAGTAGGCAATCACAAGGGTAAGTTGTACTGTCATTCTGCACAAGGGCAAGGAACTGAATTTGTTATAGAAATTCCCATTCATCAGTCTGGTCGTAATTAACGTAACTTAACTATTGCTAGACTGGCTTGCAGGAATTATGTCATAAGTAAAAAAGGCTGTTCAATGCAAATCAACTTATGACTGCTGCTGCACAAAACTTTCCCAACTTGGCTGTTAACTTGGTAAACGGCATTTTGGCAATTAAGCCTTTAGCGAATCTAGCCAAGCACCAAGCCCGGCAAATGATGATTAAACGCGCTGAAAAAATTGGTGTGCCTTGGACAAAGGAAGTAGAGAAACTCAAAGCGCGTGATTGGTCAACAGATTTAGCGCAAGTCCAAAATCCGCAGCTTTCCTATCCAGATTATTATGTCACTTCATTTCATGCCTACGAAAATGGTAATCTGAGTTGGCAAGCGGCGTTTGAAGTAGAACCTGCGGCCCATGCTGTTCACGCGAAAATTTGGCCTGGTGCTGAAGTTGAAGGCGATCGCCAACTCCGGCGAAGTTATCATAATATTCTCAAACCTTTTTTGGCTGAGGAACCACGCGACATTCTAGATATGGGATGTAGTGTGGGATTAAGTACTTTTGCTTTGCAGCAGGTTTATCCTGAAGCGAAAGTGACAGGCTTAGATTTGTCTCCTTACTTCCTGGCTGTTGCTAACTACCGCGCCCAGCAACGTCAAGCTAAGATCAATTGGCTTCATGCCGCAGCCGAATCAACAGGGCTACCAGATGCGTCTTTTGATTTGGTTTCGCTGTTTCTGATTTGTCATGAATTACCCCAAGCACCCACGCGCCAAATTTTTGCGGAAGCGCGGCGGTTGTTGCGTCCTGGTGGTCATTTGGCAATTATGGATATGAATCCCAAATCGGAAATCTACAAAAAAATGCCTCCCTACATTTTGACTTTGCTCAAGAGTACTGAACCATATTTAGATGAGTACTTTTCGTTGGATATTGAGCAAGCGTTGATGGATGCAGGTTTTCAACGTCCTACAATTACCAGCAATAGCCCCCGCCACCGGACTGTAATTGCTAAGGTGCGTGACTAATTTAGCTGTAATACTTTGGGCGGCAATTCCCCCACTGTTACTTTTAGGTTATTACTATTACCGTGTCGCCTTTGCTCCGGCTTTACTGCGTTTGCTGTGTTTTTTTATAGCCGGGGCAATTTCTGGTGGTGCTGCCTTGGGTTTACAATGGTTGGCGGAACTGGGATTTAATTCGATTGTAAACTGGCAACAAATTCAGCGATCGCTTTTTGGCGCAGCCTTACGTCAACTCATAGAAATCGGCCCCATTGAAGAAGGTTGCAAGTTTATCGCCGTTCTTCTCCCCATCATCTATCTGCAACGCAGATATCGATTCCGCAGCAGTAGCATTTTGCTATTTACGATTGCCGTAGCTTTAGGTTTCACTGCCGAAGAAAACTGGATTTACCTTTACCACGGTACCGCCTCAATTCTTGACCGGAGTATTGGTACACCAGTTCATGCAATGTTTTCTGCACCTTGGGGTTATGCTTTAGGAATTTATTTTGCCTCGAATCTCAAATTACATCGCCACCAGAAGTTAATTTTGTCAGCTTTGATCAATTCTGTGATTTGTCATGCACTGGTGAATATTTTATCAATTGCTTGGCGTTACGCTGCACCAATTAACTTTCTCAGTTATGGTTTATTTCCCTTTTTATTGTGGATGTTTTGGCGACTAGAACAATTATTACGAAGAGTACAAAGACAACCACTAATCATCTTAATTTCTCGCTCATGGCACAGAGGTTTAGTATTATTTGCACTGATGTTGGGAGGAAATGCTATTTTTGGATTGTTTTTGTTAGCTAGAGTTCTTGCACCTTTACGTTGGAAGCAGCTTTTTTACCCAGAAATTTTGCGTTTTATTCTGAGTCGTTTTTCCTTGAATTTATTGTTTGCAATTTTGGCATTGTTGATTTATCTGTATTTACGTCATTCGTGATAGTTAATAGGTTACAGAGTTAGAAATATTTTGTTGTCGTTTACATTTGCACCGCAAACTAGACTAAACTCCAGTCATATAAACAAGGGTAACGGCTTAACCAATACCCTAAGCATCACTTTGACATCAAGCAAACAATACCATAATTCTTCGGTCACACCTCACAAACAACACGAAAACCATCATTTTCGCTGTGGTCGTGGAGGTAGTTAAAGGTACGAGACGCAGAACGGCAAATTTCAGGGTGGGAGAACCAACATCCACCCCGCAGCACGGCTATTCGACGTTGCATAAATGCGGGATGAATCTGCGGTTGAAACCTTTGATATTTTGTTCCAAATTGAGCTAAAACGTCCCATGATTCCGTAACGCCTTGATCACACTCATCATCATAAAACCAAGGGCTTCCATCTGTTGGCGCTCCTTCGTAATTATCATGCCAATCATCTAGACACCATTCCAAAACGTTCCCGTGCATATCATATAAACCAAAGGAATTCGGCGGGAAACTTCCTACTGGTGTTGTTTTTATTCGGTAAATTCCCTTGATGTTGTTGCCATAATTGTAGTAACCATTATAATTTGCTAATTCTGTTGTTATTGTCTCACCAAAATAGAATGGAGTTGCCGTACCGCCCCTACACGCATATTCCCACTCAGCTTCACTTGGTAAACGATACTTTCTTTTTGTCTGGGCAGTCAGACGAGCGCAGAACTCCACCGCATCATACCAAGACACTCGCTCAACGGGTCGCTTATCTCCTTTAAACTTCGATAGGTCAGCTTCTAGCCTTCTATTAATTTGCGGTAATCCTGCTACTACTCTCCATTGTTCCTGAGTTACAGGATACTTCCCCAGAAAAAATTGCTGAATGTTCACTCTTCTCTGAGGGCTTTCTGAATCATAACGCTCTAGTTCATCTTCTGGTGAACCCATTATAAAAATACCACTCTTGATCAGCACCATTTCTAGACTAATTCCATTGCCCAAGTCTTCTGTAAAGTATTCGGCTTGACTCTGTTCACGCTTGATTTCCTGTCCTTGGGCATTTACTGTCACTACATCAAACTGAAAAATTTGTAGTTCTTCTTTATTCATACCTGATGTGTTCATTTGCTTTTACAGAGTTAGGCTTACCTGCAATGGCTGAGAGTGGTTGGCTAACTCGCTCTTTTGAAAACCTTACCCTTACACATTAAGTTATAACGGAAACATAAGCCCTAAATCTTTAAAAATAGCCTTTCTAAATATTATTGATTTTGTGCAGACGCATTCTGAAAAAACAGAAGATGTATTGAAATTGCTGCGGAAGCTGATCAAATCATCTAAGGATGATAACTTGGTTGAGATTATTAAATTAACAAATCCAGAAAAATTGTCAATACAAAATGTCATTAATGCTTTAGAGGAACATTTTAACCCAATACAGTTCAGTTAAGGCAACAACTTAGACTGGTAGAGGTTGTGTGGAGGAACGTAACCCAACATTCACTCATACTTTTTTGAGTTACGCTATCGCTACACCCAACCTACTATTCTCTTAACTGAACTATCTGTAGTATCTATTAATTTACTTAAGAAATGAATCGAATCTTCATATAGCCTTGATTTGGATATCAATAATTTTGCCATTGTAATTACAGCTAAATTTATAGATATTAGAAACACGGAATTTAATGTTGAATACAATGAAAAAATTCTTACCAATACCTATCGTTTTAGCTAGTTTAACAATTGCTTTATTGCCTGCTCGTGCTGAATTTACAGAATCAGCAATAAAAAATATGCGCTTTTTTATTACTAGTGATAATTTATTGATTGCTGCCAATATCAAAAGTGGTTCTGCTTGCTCTTTAAACAAAGGTACTTCTATTACTAAAATGGCTGCGTTTAAAGCAATCTATCAAGATAAGACTAATGTCAGAGTTTCAGGGAGGGTTGAAAGTTTTTTGGCACTGAAAAATAATGAAATTTATCCAGTTGCAGGTCAATTTCAAAGTAATGCTAAAGTTAGAACTGCTGACTGGTTAATTAGAAATACAGAATATTATCCTGAGTTTCTCAGTGAAATGGTAGATTGTACAACTGAAGGCGGATTAAAAAGAATCCAGTTAAATGCTTCTTCACCTTAAAGCTTTTACGAAGTTTATGTTGACTGAGATTTTCACTATCTTATACAAGTTTGAACAATGATGATGACAAACTGATTACTGAAAATCTCAGCAGTAAAATATTCTCTAACTTACAATCAAAAATTTCAAATCCAAAATATTATTATGTTATAATGCTTTACTCAGACGTTTAGTACAGTATTTGCATAATCTTATGGAGGAAACAAAACTGAAATTTGTTGATTTATTTGCTGGCATTGGAGGTTTTAGATTATCTTTTGAAAAAGCTGGATATGAATGTGTTTTTTCCTGTGAGATTAATGAGGCTTGTAGACAAGTTTACTTTAATAACTTTGGAGATATACCTGCAAATGATATTAGAAATATAGATATACAAAGTTTGCCTGAATTTGATGTTTTAACAGCAGGCTTTCCTTGTCAACCTTTTAGTATTTGTGGCAGACGAAAAGGTTTTCAGGATACTAGAGGTACTCTATTTTTCCATATTTGCGAAATTATTGAACATATTAAGCCATCTGTTGTTGTACTTGAAAACGTTAAGCATATATTACATCATGATCAAGGAAGAACATTAGAGACTATATTATATTCTTTAGAAGATATAGGTTATGTGGTAAATTACGAAATACTCAACTCTAAAGATTTTGGTTTGCCACAAAATAGAGAAAGAGTAGTATTTGTTGCTACGAGAAATAGAAAATTTGATTTTAAGCTGCTCAAGAAAACTTATCCGTTTCCTACTCTCAAAGAATTTTTGTGTACTTCAGGAGATTTTGAGTACTTAAATCCTCAAGATTACACAATGATAGAAAATCCAAAACAACAAGCTTCTGGGTTAATTTTTGTAGGTTATCGTAATAAAAATATTTGGAAAACAGGTGTGAGACCAAATACAGAACATTTATCTAGAGTGCATCATCAACCAAATAGAATATATTCTATTAAAGGTGTACATCCAACAATACCATCTCAAGAGACTTCTGGGAGGTTTTTTATTTATATACCTGAAGAAAAAGCTGTTCGTAAATTAACTATTCGAGAGTGTTATAGAATTATGGGGTTCCCTAATAGTTTTAAAATTCATAGTAATTTAGGAGAGTGTTATAAGCAAATAGGTAATTCCGTCGCTATACCAGTAATGTATGAATTGGCTAATCAAATTAAGAAACAGTTTTTTCATACTTCAGAAGCAGAGAATATAAATATTAGAGATAATCAAAATTTTTATATTGAGCGACCTATTCAACTAGAATTACCTCTTTAATATTAAAAATGAATCATCGAGAAAAACTTTTAACAGTTTATCAAGATATAGCCAAGATTGAAGTTAATCAAATTATCTTGCCTGAAAAATATCAAAATTATGTGGCAGAAGTTGCGAGAAATTGCTTTAAACGAAAAGCTGCTCACACAGTACTAATAACTCTTTTAGTACATAAAATTTTACATTCCTCTCAAGATATTCGCTATCATCAAGCTGAAATGATGGATGGTTTTTCTGGAAGAAGTATAGATACAAAATACATTACTCCGACATTAACCGAATTAGGCTTACCTGCAATGGCTGAAAGTGGTTGGTTAACTCGTTCTTTTGAACAACCTTACCCTTACACATTAAGTTATAACGGAAATATAAGCCCTAAATCTTTAAAAATAGCCTTTCTAAATATTATTGATTTTGTGCAGACGCATTCTGAAAAAACAGAAGATGTATTGAAATTGCTGTTGAAACTTATCAAATCAGCTAAGGATGATAACTTGGTTGAGATTGTTAAATTAACAAATCCAGAGAAGTTGTCAATACAAAATGTCATTAATGCTTTAGAGGAACATTTTAACCATAATTATGCAACTGTAGGTGGTTCCAAACTACCAGTGATTGCTTTCTATGCTATTTATCAGCTTCTAATTAAGGAAATATCTAGATATAGCTTCTGTAAGCTGGGCAAATTGGGTAGTCATACAGCTTCCGATAGAACTTCTAGAACTGCGGGAGATATTGAAATATTTAATCAAAATAATCATCTGGTTGAAGCGATAGAAGTAAAACATGGTCAAGAAATAACTTTACAAATTGTGTATCGTGCTAGGGAGAAGATAGTTAAATACAATCCTAGAAGATATTATATTTTTGCTGCAAAAGATGTTAAGCAATCAGAACAAGAAGAAATTAATAAATTGATTACACAAATTTCATCTGAACATGGTTGTCAGGTAATTTTGAACGGAATTATCCCGACAATAAAATATTATTTAAGATTAATCGAGTCCATCAGTGATTTTATTGATGGATACTCTCAGTTGGTAGCGTCGGATAATGAACTACAAAAAATACACAAAGAAAAGTGGAATGAAATTTTAGGTAGATTAATGAATGAAGAATAACAGAAATTCAGCTTGTTTACGCGGGATGAAAGTAATCGTAGATTTCCTGTGCTAGTCGTGGGCCGATTCCTGGGACTTCGGCGAGTTGGGCGGGTGTCACTTGGCGGATATAATCGACTGAGCGAAAATGCCCTAATAGTTGTTTTTGGCGATGATGTCCTAAGCCGGGGATTTCATCTAAACGCGATCGCTTTAGTTTATCACTGCGTTGTTGGCGATGGAAACTCACGGCAAACCGATGGGCTTCATCCCGTAACCGTCGTAATAACTGTACTCCTGGTTGTTCTGCGTCGGTGGGTAAGGGTTGTGACTCTCCTGGTAAAAAAATCTCTTCGCGCTGTTTTGCCAAACTCACAACCCGCAAGTCTTCTAGTAAGTTCATTTCTTGCAACACGGCAACAACTGAAGATAACTGACCTTTACCACCATCAATCATAATTAAATCAGGCCAGTCAGGATTGCCGGCGCGTTGCAGTTGGGAATCTTCACTATATTTCCGAAACCGTCGTTGAATGACTTCGGCTAAACTTGCAAAATCATCGGAATGTCCTATTGTGACGGTGGGATTTTTGATTTTGTAATGGCGATAATGTTGCTTGGCGGGTAAACCATCAATAAATACTACTTGAGAAGCAACAGCATTGGAACCTTGGATATGGGAAATGTCGTAACCTTCAATGCGGTGGGGTAATTCTGGTAAGTCGAGAATATCTGCTAAATCTTGCATGGCTTGATTATTGCGATCGCCCAATTTTTGCATTCTTTGTAATTCGTATTGGGCATTACGCTCGACCATCTCTATTAATTCTGCCTTGGTTTGGCGTTGAGGCGCAACAATTGTTACTTTTCTACCCTTACGCTGAGTTAAAACATCCGCTAATATTTCTGTGTCGGGTAACTCATGCTGTACCAAAATCTCCGTCGGAATTTCCACCGCATCAGCAGTTTGGTAATGTTCTTCTAAAACTCGTTGTAAAATTGCGCCTGGTTCAGCTTGTGCATCTGCAACAAACGCCAAGCGTCCGACTAATTGTCCAGCGCGAATTTGAAATAATTGAATGCAGGCGTGTTGTGTATCTGCGGCTAAAGCGATCGCATCCCGCGAAACTGTATCATCTGGTAAGGATACTTTTTGATCTGCCGTCAGAGATTTTAACCCAGAAATTTGATCGCGTATCCGCGCCGCCGATTCAAAGTTTAAAGCTTCGGCGGCTTTGTGCATTTGTTCGCTCAAAATATCAATTAATTCCTGAGTTCTACCTTGGAATACCATCGCTACTTTCTGCACAGTTTTGCGATATTCGGTAGGGGAAATTAATTGTTGACAGACACCAGGACAACGCCCCATGTCATAATTCAAACAGGGACGGTCTTTAAATAATGGTTGGGGTCGTTGTCTGAGTGCAAAGATGCGCTTACTAATGCGGAGAATTTCTCTTAATAAACCTGTATCTGTATAAGGGCCGTAGAATTTATCTTTTTCTTTACCTAACTGGCGTTTGCGTGTGATAAAGATGCGGGGATAATCTTCTGACCAAGTGATGCAAACGTAAGGATATTTTTTATCATCTTTGAGCAGCACATTAAAGTATGGTTGATGCTGCTTGATTAAATTGGCTTCCAACGCCAAAGCTTCGGCTTCAGTGTCGGTGACAATAAACTCAATTTCTGTGACTTGTCTCGCCATTGTGGCGATGCGTTCGCTTTTGGTGTAGCCTTCACGAAAGTAAGAACGCACACGCGATCGCAATTTCCGTGATTTACCTATATATATAATGCGATCGCTGCCATCCCGCATAAAATAAACACCGGGTTCCGGCGGGATTTCAGCTAATCGGTTTTCTAGACGCTCTGGATCTTTGACTAGTGGTAGGATTTGAGCAGATGTTGTCACAATTAAATGTTTGGTAATCTGACGCTTTTACCTATCTCTATTTTAGAGAATAAACTCAGCGTTGCGGAATCAGAAGATAAAAGAGAACTGGGAAAGTATGAGGGTATAAAAGTGTATTTATCTAAAACCTTACACCCTATACCCTTACACCCTTTTACCCAGTTTCCATAGACAAACTGTGTACGTAAGCTTTATATATTAATTAACTAGCGATCGCTACTGACTTTTTGCGAGAGGGACGCTTACGGTCTGATTTCTTCTTAAATCCTACGGCTTGAGCTTGATCACTATCTGAACCATATTGTCCCCTAACAACTTCTTTCATGGCTAACACCGCATTGTGAAACTCCCACTCGGCTAATCTCGCCGCATCAGTAGCCGCACGGTATAAAGTGAGTTTTTCATTTTCCACTTGTTGCAGTGTTAACATTTTTTGATAAGCTGTCTGCAAAGCATCTTCTGTGGCATCAGCGCGGGTTGTTGTATAGTTGTTAATCGTTTGCAACCCGTGTAAGGAAGTGGTGTCTTGAATAATTGTCTGGCGGGATAAACGACGTGTCGTGTCTTGGGTAGGCATGGATGTTTCCGTATAAGGATACATATTTAACGTACCCATTGCAACTAAAAATCTATCAGTAATATAAATTTTTTAGCTAGGATAATATTTATCGTAAGCGTGCATTTTGATTGCAGACTGATACATTGTGAATGTGAGTCGTTACATTCACAATGTGAGCGATCGCATTCATAATGTAAGTCATCACATTCATAATGTGAGCGATCGCATTTACAATGTGACGACTCACATTGTGAATGTAAGTCATTTTATTTACATAACAATGATATTTTTTTAACTTAAAAGCCAAGATTCTAAATTCAGCATTTCTACTTGCTGAATCCGGCGAAAATCATTGTCTGTTGAAACTAAAGTGAAATTATAGTAAATTACAGTAGCTGCAATCCAGAGGTCATTATCTCCAAAACCAAGAGATTGTAAGTTAAAATTTCTTCGTTGGGCTTTTTCTTTAGGCCCAAAAGTATTTATCGACTTGCCTTTAAGATTGCCATAAACCTCAGAAATTGATAAGTTAATTGGATAAATATCAATTGTATTTAAAAACATTCTGACCTGCTGAACATTAGCAACACTTTGATCAGATTTAGCTGCCATGTAAAGAAGTTCTCCACATACTACAACGCTGGTAGCAATTCCCGCTTCGCTATGAGCTTGTAGTTGTTGAATTAAGTTAGAATCACCAAAGATAATACGACTACAATGATTAGTATCGAGTAAGTACATTAAAATTCTGTCTGAGAACGAGTATCATAAACAAATTGAAGGCATTCTTCAAAGTCGTCTCCCTGCCATGTTTGAGCAAACTTTAGCAAATCTTTAGCTTTAGAACCGCGCAAAATTGGCTCTCCCTCTTTTTGTAAAACTTCTAAAGACTGGTTTTGAGATTTCTGTTCTTTAGTTTTGAGATATTCAAGATAATTAAGAGTTTGCTCTAGAATTGATTCAGGAGCTGTTTCAATTGCCGCTAAGAGTTGTGCTTTGATAGAAGTCATAGCTTTTTAAACTATCAGATAGTATAACTATTATTTTAATTTTACCACACTTTATAAAAACAAATTTTTATAACTTAATTTCTTCTGTAAAAATAGTTGATAATTTCAACTCTGACTGACAAAGATTAAGATAAATTTGCGCGACTTGATCTAAGGGGTTTTGTTGTAAGCAATCTTGAAAATGTTGGGCGGCTAAGTTAAATTGTTGGGCTTGGTAAAATTTGAGGGCGGTGTTAAATAATTCTGTGGTTGCTAATTTACCTTGGCGAATTTTGGGAACATCGGCGGTAAATACTTCATGAACGGTGACGGCTGTAATTTTACCTTTGACTTTTACTTGTCCAACTATGCGAATATGAGAGCGATCGCAATTTTTTAAACGTTGAAATGTTTGGTCTGTAATTAATAGTGGTGTGTTAAATGTTTTAGTTAAGCCTTCTATTCTGGAGGCTAAATTTACCGCATCACTAATTACTGTCCCATCCATGCGATTAAAACCGCCGACTGTGCCTAAAATCAGTGAACCAGTGTTAATGCCAATGCCAATTTGAATCGGGGTTTGACCTTGAGTTTGCCGTTCTTGATTGTAAGTGACTAAAGCTTGTAACATCGCAATGCCGGCTTGTACTGCATCATCAGCATTGCCAGCAAATAAAGCCATAATGGCATCGCCAATATATTTATCGATGAAACCGTTATGTTGAATAATTATTGGTTCCATACAACTCAAATATGAGTTGATGAATTGAAAGTTTTCGGCGGGTGTTAACGTTTCTGATAAAGTGGTGAAAGAGCGAATATCAGTAAATAAAACCGACATTTCTCTTTGGACTTGATCACCCAACTGCACATCAACAATGCTTTGTTTGTTGAGAAATTGAAGAAATTGGCGGGGAACAAAGCGTTCGTAGGCTTGGTTTAAAGCGGCTAAATCGGTGTATAAACGAGCGTTTTCAAGCGAAATTGCTGCTTGCGTCGAAAGTAAGTTGAGTAACTCTAAACGATCAGGGGTGAATGCGCCTGTGGTCAAGTTATTTTCTAAATAGATGATACCAGTGAGTTTACCTTGATTAATTAAAGGCGCACATAAAAGCGATCGCGGTTGAAATTGGCGAATATAAGGATCACGGATAAACTCACCTTTGCGCGTGGCATCATTCAACACTACACTTGTTTTAGTGCGGATGACATAATTGACAATTGCCACAGACAGCATTGAGCTATTTTCTATCGGCAATGATTTTAAGACTTGAATGTTATTTTGTTCAACTGTACCTTGGGCTTCAATTAAAAACTTGCCTTTAGTTTCTAATAGTAAACACCCTTGTTGCGCTCCCGCATTTTCCATTAAGATTTGCATTAAATTAGTCAACAGTTTATCTAGCTGAATTTCTCCTGATAAAGCTTGAGACGCTTTCATCACTGTGACTAAATCCAGGGAAGCAGAACCACTGGTACTTGTAACACTACTAGCGTTAGTACTTTTAGTAGAAAGATGAGGACTAGTAATTCTTTCTAACTTGCGGCTTAATAATTGAGGATATTGATTTTCCAGATGTTTAACTTTTGCAGTTGCGCCCCATTGTAAATAAAGATAAGCAGCATCCTGCATATACCCTTGGGCAACTTTCTGTTTATTTTGGGCAAGATAAAACTTGGCTGCGAGTTCATTGGCTAACGCAGCTTCGTTAGGATAGTTGTTTTCTTGGGCTAAATTAATGGCACGATCATAACAAGCGATCGCTTCTGCTGTTTCATGATGAATTCGATGCCATTCTGCTTCAACTAAGGCTAATTTATGGCTGTAATTACTCGGTGCAGACTGCGCCCAAGTTTTTAGTTTTTTGATATTGGCTGTAACTTGTTTGAGTAATGTTTGCCGTTCTGTTAAATTGCTAGTTCCTACTAAGGCTAACCGCAATAAAGAATCATAAAAACAAAACCAACCAATGATAAATAACGCCACTACAGCATCTATATAAGGAATTGCTAATTCTGCATTTTGCCAAGCAGTCTGGTAATCTTCAAACCAATAATTGAGTGTCAATAAATGAGTGTAGACAGTAAAAGTTGCTGTGCGATAATTTGTCTCGATGTGTAGAGGTAAACTGGCTGTGATATTGTAAAATTCCCCTACCAACTCACAAGGATTGGCATTTTTACCCTGCAAATTGGCAACTGCCTGCCGATAAATTTGAATTAAATCTAAAACTGGCTTTTTCTTAAACTTCTGAATTACTTCTAGATAATTAGCGAAACTTTGATCTAATTCCTTTAAATCTTGTCCACAAAAATAACTATGACTGGTACCAACATTTGCTGCAAAAGCCGCATACTCAGTATCACCAGTATCTCGTCCTACTTGAAAAGCAATTTGCAATGCAGGTAAAGTATTAGCAATTGGTTCTCGCCAGTGACGCACAAAGCTATTCACCACAAACAATACTCTGGCTTGCATATTTTTGGCATTTAAGCGTTCTATTAGTTTTAATGCCAACTCACCAAACTCATATCCTCCGGTTAAATCTCCGACAACACCACACAAAATCAAGCCGTAAGTAGCATAAGCAAAAGCTGATTCTGGCGCATTTCCATGTATGGCGGAAAGTTCCACCTGTTTAAACACAGTTAAAGGAAATAAGTTTGGTGCTGCTAAATAAGTTGAAGAAGCAATACTAGATAAAATATGAATTGCGGCTAACTTTGTGGGATTAGTTAGTTGAGGTAAATCAGCTAAATTTTGTACTTGTCTACCAGCTAAAGCAAGTTTCGTTTTTAATAGTCCCAACAGAATTTGCAATTGTCCAGGGTTAGCTGCTAAAGGAATTCCTAAAAGTTTGAGAACTTGCAAACCTAATTTTACGGCTGTTAATAATTCATCTCTGGCGACAAGAGATTGAATTTTAATGGCATAAACTTGGACTTGATCAATTGTGGTTTGAGTGTGACGTAACACCACCTCAATTAATTCATCCATATATTCAAACGCCCCAGCCAAATAAGCAGCTTCGACAGTCGCTTCGTGTAAAGATAAAGTCAAAGAATATTGCTGTTGCCAACTTGTTGCTGTTAAACAATTAATTCCTGTTTTGAGGTATTGCAAAGCAGGTTCGTAAGCGGCGGAAGCTTTTGCTTTGTTACCTGCTGTTAAATTTAACTGTGCTAATTGCTGTCGCTGTTGTGCATCGGTAATTAATTCCAAACCGAAATTTAATTGGTTAACAATGTCAAAAATCTTTTCTTCTTGTTCTACGATAGTGATATTCTGCAATAACAATTGCCCAATTTGCCAGTGAACTGCTTGTTTTTCTTTGGTAGGAATGAGTGAATAGGCTGCTTGTTGGACGCGATCGTGTAAGAATTTGTAGACAACATCTAAATTTGTTAAGTTGGCGGCAATTTCTTGATCATTCACTTGTAATAATTGATAGTCGTTACCTTGAGGAAAAATCAGCCCCATTTCTACGGCTTCCCATAACTCGGCGGCTGTTTCTGGCAAAGATTTTTCTTGGACAATGGCTAAAGTTTTTAAATCAAATTGATTGCCAATGCAAGATGCTAACTGTAAAACTTGCTGAGAAGCAATTGGCAGTTTTTGAATTTTACCCGCCATTAATTCCACAACGTTATCGGTAATTTGCGCCGCTTGAATTTGGCTGAGTTGCCAATCCCATTCCCGGCGCAGCACATCAAATTGCAGCAATCCTTCTGTATACAGCGACTTGAGAAACTCATTCATAAAGAAAGGATTGCCGTTAGTTTTCTGCTGTAATAATTGTGCCAGGGGAGTTAATTTGTCCCAATCATGACTATTAAAGGTATCACTCAGCAGTGCATGAATTTGCGGCAGTTCTAACGGTGTTAAGGCAATTTCATTAATTGTGACTCCGGCTGTTGTTAAAGTAGCGATCGCACTCCGCAACGGATGAGTTGCATCTACTTCATGATCTCGATACGCCCCAATCAGCAATAAGTAGCGACTATCTAACTGACTTGTCAATAATTCAATCAACTGTAAAGATGCACTATCCGCCCACTGCAAATCATCCAAAAAAATTACCAATGGATGTTCTTTTTGGGTAAAAACAGTAATAAAGTTTTGAAATACTAAATTAAAGCGATTTTCTGCTTCTTGGGGCAGCAACTCCACCACAGGCGGCTGCTTACCAATAATGAGTTCAACTTCCGAAATCACATCAATAATAACTTGACCATTGTCACCCAACGCATTTAATAATTTTTCTCGCCAAATATTGATTTCTGTTTCTGTCGCTGTTAATAGTTGGCGAATTAAAGCTGTGAAGGCTTGAATTAAAGAACTGTAAGGAATATTGCGTTGAAATTGGTCAAACTTTCCTGAAATAAAATATCCCCGTTTTTGCGTAATTGGTTTATAAATTTCCTGCACTAAAGCTGATTTGCCAATTCCAGAGTAACCTGCAATCAACATCACTTCGCTTTGTCCACGACTAGCCCGATCAAAAGCCATCAATAAGTCGGTAACTTCTTGTTCTCTACCGTAAAGTTTTTGAGAAATTTGCAATCGATCAGAACTATCTTTCTGTCCTAGTGCAAATTGCGAAATTTCCCCGGTTGTTGTCAACAAATCACGGCATTTTTGTAAATCTGCCTGTAAACCAAAGGCGCTTTGATATCTTTCTTCCGCAGTCTTTTCCAGTAACTTCATCACTAATTGCGAAATGACTATAGGAATTGTCGGATTAATTTTATGTGGCGGAATTACTTGTTTTGCAATATGACTGTGGACAAGTTCTACTGGATCTTCGCTAATAAATGGTAATTGTTTTGTGAGAAGTTCGTAAAAAGTCACCCCCAAAGAATAAAAGTCACTGCGATAATCAATCGCGCGATTCATTCTTCCTGTTTGTTCTGGCGAGATATAAGCCAGAGTTCCTTCTAAAATATTGAGGTTTAGTACAGTCGGATTTTCTTTTGACAATAGCGTTGCAATCCCAAAATCAATAATTTTGGTTTGGTGCGTTTCGGGATTGAGCAGAATATTTCCGGGATTAATATCTTTATGAATAATTTGTTGCTGGTGAATTGCACCTAAAGCTGCTGCTACTTGAATTGCAATGTGCAGAAAATTGTCCAGCGAGAGCAAATTCTGACTTAGCCAACTCCGTAAAGGTTGTCCGCCAAAATCTTCTAAAACTAAGACTAAAGTATTTTGATATTTTTCGACACTGTAAGCTTGGATAATTCCCGGAACTTGAAAGCGGCGTGTCAGTTCGTATTCGAGTTTAAACCTTGCGATCGCTTCTGGGGTAGGATATTCCTCCCGCAATAATTTCAGCACGACTGGTTGGCGATCGGACTCTCGGTATCCCTGATAAACCTGAGAACGAGGGCTGTCATACAGTTCTCTTAAAATTTTGTACCCTTCCAGTGCGATCATAGATTGCTCAAGCATTAGAGCTATGTTTACCAGCCTCACCAGTATAGTTTGGACGCTTTTAAAAGTGGTAAGATTACGTAATAGTTTTTCGTTAGCAATGCAAAAAGCTCAGTGTAGCGATCGCACTGAGCTAGATAACAGAATTCAGGAGTCAGGAAACCTAAATTCAGGATGAATTCTGTACGGCTGACTGCTAAAATTCTTCTTCAACTATTTATTGTTCACCACCAGAGCTACCGCCATCATCACCGTAAACCGGACGACAAATGTAGGTGGGATAACGACGGGAATAATCTTCATTAGATGGGAATAAAGGTTGTTCGCCAGATGGGAGTTGTCCACCGTATGGGGATTGACCACCAAATGGTTTTTTTCCAGTATTTTGTCCACCAGATAACAGCTGCTGTTCTGCTGTTGATAAGTCAACAATTAAATTAGATGTGATGTATTTATTTGACATGATTCTTGACCTCACTTAATTGATAGGTTTATAAGACCTATGCTTTTATTATTCGTTGTTTTGTCTTTTAATGAATTATTCTTTGGTTGGAGTTTTTTGTTTAAAAACTCATTCTTTAGGATTAAATATATTAAATAATTAACAATTACGAATAGTTTCAATGCCAAGTTTCCCCAACTTCTTTAAAAAGTCAGGGAGTTGAGATTATAAATCAATACAGTTCAGTTAAGACTAAAACTCTTTGTTAAAGTCATTTTTTTTAACGAACCACAAAGGGCGCAAAGAGCGCGAAGAGAAGAAAAAAGTACTAACTGAACCGTATTGGATTATAAATGTTTAAAATCTCAATAAATCTTTTAAAACATTATTCATCCAACTATTCCATTTATCAACGCTGAAGGTCACTTGTGGCCAACGAAAGGTTACAGAAGTGCCGATAGTAATTTGTGATAAATTATATCTACTACTTTGTGTATTCGATTCACCTCCTGAGCTTAATTGATTTTCGGCATCAGTTTGAATATCTGTTTTTTGCAGAAAAAAATCACTTTTAGCAAAAAAATCTGAATTTTGTCCAGCCGCTAGAGATTCTTGCTCTTGTGGAGATAATTCTCTGAGATTAGCTGTGCTATTTTCAAACATAGACTTAACGCTTCACATAAATAAGCAATTTTAAAAAGATAAAAACTTTAAATGTTCTCCTTGTTGCGAGAGAAATGTTTCCAGTGTTCCTTGTAATTGCACTTGACCTTTTTCTAACATCACAATCCAGTCAGCGCGATGTACAACACTAGGACGATGAGTAATCAAAATTGTGGTTTTACCTTTGCGGGATGCTAACAACTGATCTAATACTTGTGCTTCGCTTACAGGGTCAAGTCCGGCTGTAGCTTCGTCTAAGATTAGTATAGGTGGATTGGTGAGAATCCCTCTAGCGATCGCTAATCTTTGTCGTTGTCCCCCAGAGAGATTCGCGCCAAATTCTCCTAACACAGTTTGATAATTATTCGGTAATTGACTAATAAAACTATCTGCATCCGCAATCTCGCAAGCTTTGACAATCTCCTCAAAGGAAATATGGGGAGTCCCTAAACGAAAATTATCAACAATTGAGCGACTCCAAAAATGTGGTTCTTGGGGTACATACACTACTTGTTGACGTAAACAATCCAGGGCGATATCTTGAATGTTATAAAAGCCGATGCGGATATTTCCTGAATTTAACTCATACAACCCAGCAATGAGTTTTGCTAAAGAACTTTTTCCACAACCTGATTTGCCAATTAAAGCAATCACATTTCCACCAGGCAGTTTTAAAGAAAATTCTTCTAACAAGTCCACTCTCCCAGCATGATGAAAAGTGACTTGGGAAAACCGAATATCTGCATCAGCAGGGATTTGCACCGTGGGTTTTTGACTCCCACCAATTACTTCTGGTGTCGCTTCAATTACTTCTAAAAGCCGCGAAACAGCAGTCTGCGATCGAAAATATTCATCGCCAAACCCAACTAAAGAGTTAATTAAATTCAAAACATTGACTTGTAAAACATTAAAAGCCAATATTTGACCAATGCTTAACTGTCCTTGAATAACTAATATACTACCGAATCCTAATAAAACTACTCCACCAATGGTAGAAATTAATCTTGCAACAGTACCGTTAATAATCCCAATTTGAATCGTGCTGAAAGTTAAATGTGCTAACCGACCAAATCGGCTTTGAAATTCATCCCAAAATTGAGGAGCAGCATTCGTCGTTTTAATTACCTGTGCGCCTTTAAATGTTTCTACTAACACACCTTGATTTTCTGCACCCAAAACCAATAAACTGCGAGTTTTTTGCTGAAGAATTGGCAAAAAAGGTAAAGTAGATGCAGTCATTAATAACGCAACCAAAATCACTGCAATGGTTAACTGCCAACTATAAAACAGCATAATGCTGAAAGAAATTATCGCAATGAAAAACTGACTGGGTAATAAAATCACGATTTGCGATACTAATTGATTAATTTCATCAATATCTCTTAATCGGCTCGAAATTTCCCCACTCCGGCGCGATTCATAATAACTCAAAGGTAACTGAAGAATTTTGCGGGCAAACTCCATCACCAGTCCTAATTGCAAGCGTTGACCAAAGTGAGCAATCATCATTGACTGTACGACTTGCAAACTACTACTAAATAAGCTACTAATCACAACGGCTGAGATTACAACAACTAGTAATTGAGTATCTCCCCGCACTAAAACATCATCTGTTAACAGTTGCAGCAAAACTGGACTACCAAGCGCCAGCACACCTAAAACAATATTGATGAGTAATACCTGACTCAGCAAACTCCGATAAGGTAATACACGCTGAAAAAACCTACCTAAACCCTGCTTTTGTTCTTCTTGAAACTGCACAAAAAATCGCGTCGGATCAGGTTCTAGTAAGAGCATCACCCCGTTCCAAGCGGTGGTTAATTCTTCGCGGCTAATGTAGCGTAAGCCTGTCGCCGGATCAGCAATTACATACTTTTTCCCCCGCTTACCGTACAGCACAACCCAGTGATAGCCGCGCCAATGAATAATTGCAGGTAAATGGATTTCTGTAATTCTATCCATGATTGCTGGTGCGGCTTTGACGGCTCTAGCATTAAATCCCAATGTCTCAGAACCACGTTTTAAGCCGAGTAAAGTTGTACCTAACTGTCCAGTTCCTACAGCTTCTCGGCTTTTACTCATACTCAAGAAGCGTCCGTAATGTTTGCAAATTGAAACTAGACAAGCGGCTCCACAATCTTCTTCACTGGATTGTAAAACACACTGGTATTTTTTTTGGTGTTTAAATTTGAATAGACCAAACATGATAATTTGTAATGCAGAAAGATGAATTTTTTTGATTCTGAATTCTTTTAAATATCTGCAATTAATCTGGCTTTTCGCAGAATGAACTGCATCACTGTTTCTTGGCGAGAAATAATATCAGCGCGTCCTTCCATTCCGGGTTTGAGATGACACTGGCGATCGCCTCTACCAACAGATAAAGTTTGCGGTACAATTGTCACTTCATAAGCTGGTGGTGTTTGCACAGTCGGTAATGTAGCGTTTTTCTCCACAGCTAAAGCGTCGGGTGCAACTGTGGTGACAGTACCCTTGAGTGTGCCGTAATCTGGATAAGGACAAGCAGAAACCTGCATCTGTACTTGTTGATTTGCTTTTACCTTATCGATATCTTGCGCGGGAACTCTGGCTTTAATTTGTAATGTTGCATCTAAAGGTGCAATCTGCGCGATCGCTTCACTGGGTTGGACAACTTGTCCAGGGTTGCGTAAATTAAATTGCAACAAAATTCCATCACTCGGTGCGCGAATTACCGTTTTACTCAAGTCATTTTCGGTTTGTTGGAGTTCTTTTTGCGTCGTGTCTAGTTGCTTTTGCAATTCTAGGCGCTGCTGAAGTAAAGTTTCTCTTTCTTTTTTCAAAGCCGCCAAATCTGCTTGTTTCTTCGCCTGTTCTTGCTGAATGCGTGCAATTGCCACAGCTACAGGTGAATCACTTGGATTAATGGCAGTTTTCGCCTTAATTAAATTTGTTTCCGCAATTGTTAAGGCTTGGTCTTTTTCTTCTAAACTATTTTTCGCGTTGGCTTTGGCTTGTTCTAATTTAGTTTCGGCCGCTTTGACTGCCAATAGCTTTTCTTCTAAGCTATTTTTGGCATTTTCTTGAGCTTGTGCCAGTTTAGCTTTTGCCGAAATCACCGCTTGTTCTTTTTCTTCCAAAATATTTTTCGTGTTGGCTTTGGCTTGTGCTAACCTCGCTTCCGCCGATTTAACTGCTTGAACTTTTTCTTCAAATAAATTAAGTGGCACGGCTCCCAATGCTACTATCGGCTGTAGGCGATCGCGTTGTAACTTCGCCATTTGCAAAGCGGCTTCAGCTTCTTGGACAGTAATTGTTAACAGTTGCTCTCGTAATAATCTATCTTTTTGTTTTTGCGCGATGCTTAAGACAGTTTCCGCCTCTTGCACAGTTGATTGTAATAGTTTTTCGCGCTGCAAGCGATCGCGTTGTATTCTTGCTAAAGTTAATGCAGCCTCGCTTTCCTGCACAGTTGTAGTTAGGAGTTTTTCGCGCCGTAATCGGTCTTTTTGTAACTTTGCAATAGTTAAGGTTGATTCTGCTTGCGTCATTTCCGCTAAAGCTTTCATTCGCTGATCTTGATAGTTGCGTTCAGTCCCACTTAAATCTGCTTGCGCCGCTAAAATTGTCTGGTTCATTAATTCAGTTTGTGCCGCCAACTGCATATTAATTTGACTCAGTTGAGCATCAATTTGACTTAGTTGTAATTTACTTTTTTGAATTGTATTTTGTAGCTGACTTTTTTGATTTTGCAGTCGCCCATCATCCAGGTAAGCGATCGCTTGGCCTTGTTTGATGATTTGATTATCTTTCGCCGCAATTTTCTCCACAGTTCCAGTAATCGCCGACTCCACAACTTTGAGTTCTCCCAAAGGTCGAATTGTTGCCGGAACTTTCACCGTGACATTGTACTTAAAAATAGCAGCCAACCCGACTGCCAGCACAAAAATACTAATCATGACACTCCCAGCCACACCAATCCATTTGCCAATGCTGGGAAGAAATTCATTGACATCAAATACAGGAAGTTGTTCTGGTTTCAGGTCATTAAAACTACTATCAGCATAGTTTTCCTGAGCGCGTAAAGAATTCACTGTACTGCACCTTATGTGAGAAATTGAAATACTTGCTTTAATGATGTTTACTATCAACGAATCGACATAACTTGATAGCAAATTAAAATTAACTATCTTTGGGAATAAGCCAAAAGGAATAGACGAAAAACTTGGGATTTTGGCAGACAAACATAGCGAAATACCAAGCAAATTTTAGGTTTTGCTTCTGGGGCGATCGCTTTGAGTCATTATTTCATAAATTACCTTTATAAAAGGCAGATAACATCATTACCAATAATCCTTTATAATTACTTATGGGGGACGAGAAAAGTGTGTGACAAGCAAGCACAGCCATAACTTTTCTCATATCTCTAACGTGGGCAACGCAGAGAGAAAATAGAGGAGAATGCTCAAACTCCCTCAAAGACCTCACTTACGTTGAGCGAGTAATCACTATCTCCTCTCCCCTCTTCTTAATGCAGACAAAAGAATTATGCAATCGATTTTTAAATTTTAAAAATCGATTTATATTTCTGTCTGCCGCAAGTAGAAAGGCTTAGAAAAATTGCACTGTATTAGGAAAAATCTCAAATTTCTGTACTCCTACCTCCTGAATTTAAGGCAGCACCACAGAACTACTAACTGGTGTGGCAACATCCGCATTATCTAAAGGATTAATAGATAATGAAGACGCGGCATTATTTTGGCAATAGTTACGCTGAGTGTAACTATTGGTAACATTAGTTTGATTTTGATTCGTTTTACCCATTGTATTTTTCGTAAAACTTTGATCAAAATTACTGTCGTTGGTTTGCAAGTCGACTCCACCCATAACTAACTCTTGCTGCTGGAGAATTAACTCAAACCACAAATCTGACACAATCATTTGACGTGACATATTTTTAACCCCACTTACCTAGTATCTAGATAAAGAATTCCAGAAAAATCTCAGACAATTCTGGAATTCTCTTTATCAAGCGCGTCCCAAGATAAGCTTGAACACCCAAACCTTTGATTGAGCGATCGCTACAATATGCCAATATTTAAATAGGTAAATTGCAGACTTCACTCAAAAGTCAGAGTTAAACTTTTCTAGTGATTTTAGAAAAGCAAAGTTTGGGTAATTTAGCTTCCACTGAGTGAGCCTGTTTCTGGTGAGGTAGTGGTATCATTCCCGCTGGGAGAAGCACCTAAAGCCCCAACTGTTGGTAAAGATGGTGTACCCAATCCCAAGAAATCTTGTGCAGAGGTGTTGACTGAGGAAGATATACCAACAGAATTAGCAAAGCTACCATTGGGGCCAGAATTAGTTAATCCCCGTAAAAAGGAGATTCTTTTATCATAATTGCTATTAGCCAACTCAAAGTCAGTACCACCAGTAGCAATCTCTTGCTGTTCTACCGATAAAGCAAGATACAATTCGGACGTAATTATTTGATGTGACATGATTGTTAGCCTCACTTACATTATCAATCAGCAAAGAATGTCATGTATAGCGGTAGTCAGAGATGTTAGGACAATTTGAAAGCTTGAATGCCAGGAATAGTAAGACTTTTACTCCTGCCTTCTGCTATATATGTGCAATCATTTCTCAAGCAAACCGAAAAAATCGCACAAGAGTTTTTAGCATTCATCAATGCTGACTTTTCCAGAGAAAACCAAAAGTTATGAAATGATTCAAGACAACAGCGATCGCTCCACGTAGCTGTGTCATACTCAAAATGAATACTATGTAAATTGCAATTTGCTAGTCTTGAATCAGTAGCTAGTCTGAATTCTTCTTCTAGGGAATGTTGTAGACTAGCTGAATTTTAATGCAACTTTGGTAGGCGATTTCCACCAATACCAGCAGGGCTACTTCCACTAGTAGCATTTTGTATACCTACCGGAGATTCTGCCGCACCATTTGAACCTGGTGCAGAACCTAAAGCACCAACTGTGGGGATAGATGGTGCGCCCAATGCCAAGAAATCTTGTGCAGCAGTATTAATTGTTGCAGATGTGCCAATAGAATTGGCAGTGCTACCATTAGGGCCAGAGAATGCTAGTCCTTGCAAATTCACAAGTCTTTTAGCAAAATTACTGCCAGCCAACTCAAAATCCGCACCACCAGCCACTAATTCTTGTTGTTGATTTGATAACTCAATCAACAACTTTGATAAAAATATTGGATGTGACATGATTGTTAGCCTCACTTACGTTTGGTGGGTTGACCACCTAAGTACCCAACTATAAGCACTGTTTGTCAGGAAATCATAAATCTATAGATAGAAATCAAAACTCTAACTTTACTACTCACAGTAGATATAAAAAAATCTTTTATGTGTTCAAGATATCCTAGTATCCTACGAGTAAAAATAGTAAATCTTGCTGAATAATGATATTTTTTTAGCTAATATCGGTTAGTTAGACAATAGTTGCATTAATACAAAAGCTAGACCGGCACTACCTAAAGGAACAGTTAAATTATCAACACCCAAAAAGGAAATAGCTTCTAAACCAGTAGCTGCGATCGCCACAGCCAATGATATCACCCAAATTTGCCAGATATTTCCTTGCACACCCAGCAAAATCAAACTACTCACGATGTAGCTGGCTAAGGTCATCGTTAAAGAGCCTTCCCAACTTTTACCAGACCCAAAAACTTTATACTGATGTTTACCAAAGCGTTGACCAACCAACGCTGCTAAACCATCACCCCAAGTCATCACCATAATTCCAATTGCAGCGTATTGGGGTTGTTGCAAATACCAGAAACATCCAACTAAAATGCCAAAACTCACAGCATAAAAAAACGTTCCTAAACTTTGACGACCTACACTGTTAATCCCCGGCAGAATTGGCAATCGATAAGATAACAAGGTCACAATACTCGCTACAATCGAAGCTGTAACGCCTACACTCGCCGGAATATCTAGCCACCAAGCCAGCAAAATCACATTGCCAGTGCCAATATGCACGATTTTTCTGATTATTTCTGAATCATCAGTTGCAAAGCGACTGACCAACCATGACACCAGGAGGATAAGCAACACCCAAACTGCAACTATAGTAATTTGCAGCCACAAAGGTGGAATTGAAGTTAAACCAGGAATCAGAGTTAACAAGGATTTTACACGCTAGACAGTTTTGAGCCTTGTTTCTAATTTATAAGATTTGGGCATCAACAATGAAACTATTATTTATTTGGTTAATTCGGGGTTACAGAATGTTTATCTCACCGTTGTTTCCCCCTACTTGCCGCTTTCAGCCAACTTGTTCTATGTACGCTATCCAAGCAATTGAGAGGTTTGGAGTAGTGCGCGGTGGCTGGATGGCTACTCGTCGCATCTTGCGTTGTCATCCATTTCACCCCGGTGGTTATGACCCAGTACCAGAAATAGCACCATCAGCCACACAGCAAAATTGTTGTGGTCACACTCAATTAAATTCTGAAAATGAAACTCAACCAGAACCGCGAAATCACTAAAAAACCTTTTGCAGTCATCCGCAATCTCTACAGCATTCCCATGTGAGTAGTGAATTGCTTGATGATGTAAAAAGTGGATAATAGCTTGATTTTTTAATGCCTGAAGATGAGTAAATATTGCTCTTTGCGTAATTTTACTTTCGTATTTATTCAGTAATTATTAGTTCAAAAATCACTTGAAATAATTAATGCTGATAATTGGTTTTACCGTGTATATACATAACTTTTGTAATTGGTTTTTATTAAATGCTTTCAATATAAAAAAGTGAACAAGTTCATAAAATAAACTAGACGCATTCATAGCTAATCTCTTACAAATGGATTCATGATTTCAAGAAGGAAAGCTATGAAAAACTCATTGTTCACTAATTTACTTGCTGCAACAACTTTAGTAACTGGTTTGTGGGTAGCTGCTACACCAGCACATGCGGTTAACATCCAAAGCAGAGATGAAGCCCCAGCTGATTTTAAAGATAATATCCAAAACTTTAAAGATTTCGTTGGCAAAGAATCTCGTTACTTATCTCCTGAGACAATTGGAGCGCATAAAGTTGATTTGTCTCAACTAACACTGAAATATGCTCACGATACAAAAGTCTTCTTTATTGGTGAAACTGCTGGTGGTTATCGCAACCGTTTAGATTTTCAAGCAACTTCTGGTGATACTGTCACCACAGGCAAAATCTTTGGCGATACATCTTGTAGTACCAAAGATAGTGCTTTTCAAAATTTTAAAGAGTTTTGTGCAAATCCTAACAATGCCTTAGATAATAAAACCCAACAAGACAGCCCCTTAAATGTTGGTGACTGGGTTAGCTTAGGCAAATTCCAAGCTGGTACTACCCTCGATTTCCTATTGCATTCTAATGATATCAATGGTGGTATCTACGGCAAAAACAAACAAGGACAAACTGTTAAAGGTGTATTTGGTTTAAATGAAGCTAATAACCCAGATGGTTTGCAACACGTAATGACTTATGTGTACAAAAACTTCTTAGTTTTGGGTTATGAAGATTTATGGGGAGGCGGCGATAAAGATTATAATGATGTCGTTTTTGCCGTAGATATTGGTTCTAAAAATGCTGCTGCATTAACAGGTGCTAGTGTTCCAGAACCTTCTGCAACCTTAGCCTTGGTTGGTATCGGTGCAATTGGTGTACTCAAAACTCGTCGCCGTTCTTTGAAAAAAGCTAACAGCTAGTAACATTTTCAATGCTTGAAGGCTTGATGATTCAGCTTTTATTTGCCGCAACCATTTTTCCCATCGGTAGAAGTCAATAGCTTGATGCCTGTATCAAGGGCGCATCTATCAATATCGATTTACAAGTTTACAATTTCACTATTCACTACTGTTTCAGGGTCACTCAACAACCTTTCTGTTCTGAGTTATCAAAAGATACTGAATTTTTTGTGTGCTTTTTCAAATATTTTCGTATCTGCCAGTATACCATCCAAGCGATCGCTTCACCAAGTCAGAAAAAGCGATCGCTTTTTAATCAAAATATATTGGTTTGCCCACTCGGTATAGCTTTACCAGGATAGATTTGTTTAGAATCTTTGGGGATGTAAATCCATCCGAGGTCTTGTAGGCGATAGACAAGATTAGATATTGTTACGCCAAGTTCCTTTTGTATTGCATAAAGATGTTTCCAATTAGTTAAATCACGTCCTTTAAGTTTAGCCTCTAGAATGTGTACAGGCATTAACAGACAACCAGCAAAATACTGAGCTTGCCATATACTGAGCTTGCCATTCAATATTTTTTAGCTGCCTATTCACATTTATTTGGATAGTTTGAGCGTCTATAGTGCGGCATAAAAAATATCTAGTGGCATCTTCTAGCCCCAAATTTAATTCTAACTGTTCTGTCAAACCGTCAGCTTCATTTTGATTGACATGAAGTATCCAGTGTCCAATTTCATGAGCTATTGTAGATTGTTCAAATCCTCCATTTAGCTGAGGAATTAATTCATTGAGTACAATCTTTCTCTCTAATGGGAGAATCTTTGCCACTATCGGCCCTTGAGTATCAGGGGGTATACTTTGCCAGTCAACCATTATTCCTAAAGCATCAGCAGCACGACTAGCTTCAAAAGGCCACTTTGGAGGAAACCTTTCCATCTCCATAATTCTTAAAACTTCATTCGCTTTAGATTCAATTTCTTCTTTACGATAAAATCGATACTCTCGGAAGATGTTCACTTTTTACTCCTCACCTTCTTAACTTATAACCAATACTTAATTTGCTGAGATTCTGATTCTCTATCTCCAAGAAATATTTTTTTAGAACCTTTAGGAATATAAATCCAACCAAGATTTTGTAAACGATGTATGAGACTAGATATTGTGACTCCTAGCTCATCCTTAATTACGTAAAGGTGACTCCACTTAGTTAAATCACGCCCGTTGCATAATTTTTGTAGAACATAACGAGGCATTAATAGACAATTTGCAAAATATTGAGCTTGCCACTCCACTGCTTCAGATTTATTGATTGGAATATTAACACTACGACAGAAGAATGAAATATCTTTCTTTTGCTCGTTACTATTTACATTAATATCTTCTGATAAAATTGCAACATCTTCTTTATTAATGTGAAGTACCCAGTGGCCTATTTCATGAGCAATTGTAGAATCTGTAAAAGCTCCTAACATTTCAGGCATACCTGAATTAATTAAAATTTTCCTTTCTAAAGGGAGAATCTTAGCTGCTATCAGCCCATACTCATCAGGTAATATGTCTACAATATCAATACTTAAATCTAGATAATCACATATTCTCTCAACATTTATTGGTACATTTATATGGTTATTATGCAAATATTTTATATTTTGCAGAATTTCATCAGCCCTACTTTCTATTTCCTCTTTGGAGTAGATAATATAAGGATTAAATAAGGTAAGTTGTTTTTGAAGTTTTTCTAGTTTAGCTTTCAATTCAGCATTTTCTTTTTGCAATTTTGTAATTTGCTCATCTCGTGCTTTGACTAGTGAATCAATACCTGGGCTTTCCCTCACTCGGCGAAATAACGCAGGCATTTCTTTATAGTTAGCTTTAACTAATTCCTCAAGAGCTTCTGAGTCATGTTGAGTCATACGTCCAGCCAGATAAATCAACTCTTCTGCATTTAAACTTAAGTGTTCTGCTAAGGAGCGGATCACCTTTTCGCTTGGCTCAACATGATCGTTTTCTAACTTAGATAAGTAGGTAGAGTCTACCCCTACTTTTGTGGCTAGTTCACGCTGACTTAAACCTTTCTTTCTACGAGCTTGCCAAATAAACTTGCCAAAACTCTGCTTCTCTTGTTGATCCATAATCACCTTCAAACAGTTGATATAATTCTTGAACCATACATGATAAGCCTTCTGTAGTATGAGGTCATACAGGAATGAAAGCTTTGTAAAGCAAGAGTTTTTATAATTTACTGGGTTCTAAGTTGCTCAGATTTATCAAGCTGTACATAACTCAATGTATAGATGATATCAATGTTGAAAAATTAATTCAACCCTATTTGTTTATTTTTTAGATACTTGACATATTATTTCAACTTGCATAATATAGTTCAACTATAAGTAGCTAACAGCTAGGTAAGTTGAAGTAGTATAGCAACTCAGGCTGTTACATGATGACAAAAATACACAATGTTACACGGGAGCAAAGCTGTGAAAACACAATCCTCAAATTTTGAACAACTGTGCTTTTCCATAGGTAGACCCCTAGCAATTCTCTTAGAGGAAGTTCAACAATCAAGTCACAATCCACAACTTATAGAAGCTGCTGCACAGATGCTAGAAGGTTTACAGGCTTTTCAACAAGCAAACGAGACTGGACTATCAAAATCGAATAAAACCAGCACGGCAATCTATGAGATTCTTACCAAATAAGACTTTTGTTCCACTCAACTCATAAACTTGAAAGCCATGAACAAAACTTGGCTACCATCTGCCAGTTACAACCTTTGGTTACAGTACGCACCACCAATAGGTCAAGAACACTTACACTGCGACATGAAACGAGGTTTTACAAAAGCGCGAGCAAGAGAACCCTTGGTTGCAGCAATATTGGACAGTGATAATACTCATCAAAGAATTGGATTACTTGCACAAAAGGGGGTTTATGAGTTTCATCAAGATCCATTTTTACTACACCGAACAGATGCAATAAAGCAGTTAACAGAGATTCTGAAATTGGAAAAAGAGTCAGATGTAGTTCAGCAGCGAGTAATTCCAATCCTGACACACTATCAAAAAAATCCCGTTCTCGCCAATAAGAAAATAGTTAAACTCTGTCGAGGTGATGAAGGTTTTCCCGAATCTATTCTGATTCAGCAAGGTAATTACTCATTCAACCTCTATGCTGCAATTGACTGTATTTTTGGTGAAGAAGATGCAACTTTGCATATTTTAGATTTCAAGACAGGTAAAACTGACTTTGATAAGCGACAGGCATATATTTACCTTCTAGCGGCTAAATATATATACCCACAACAAAAAGCCATAGCATCGTTTTATAACTTGGAAAATGGTAAGTGGTCTGAACCTATCACAGCGACATCCAACACACTTGAAGCTTTTCAAATAGAGTTAGCATTGATAGCTCAAAAACATCAAAAAGACATGAAGCTTTACCGTAATAATCCGGCTGAGTTTAACCAAATTTTTCTTCCTAATCCTGGTATAAGCTGTCGCTACTGTCAATTCAATTCAATTTGTAGTTTTGCTATTTCAGAGACAGGTTCATGACTACCAATCGTCAAGCTTCTACATCTCCAATTTTTTTAAGTGAGATTTTCTTACTAAGCATTAATCAACCGAATTTAATATGCTTTCGTCTTTCTCCTGGAGTTGACAAACAGATAGGGAACCGAATTGGCTGGCGTTTTAACCAGAAATTTCCAGATATTATTGTAATTTGGCATAATGGATTTTTCTGGGTTTTAGCCAAGCCAAATCAAGCGATGCCAAGTCAAAATCAATGGCGAGAGGCATTGAGAAAAATTGAAGAGGAATTAAAAAAAGATATTGGTGATCGCTCCTATTCAATACAATGGGTTAGTCAACCACAAATAACAGCTTCTATTTTGGCTCAATTAGCTGTAAGAATATTACAAGTTAGACGACCTTTCTCATCTGATACTGTTTGGTATGAAAATAAGGTTGAAGTTAAACGAGAAGTTGATTTCTGGGCAGAAACAATAGAAATACAAGATATTTTACATCCTGCGATCGCTTTTACAATTCACAGTTCTTTTGTTTTCAAAGGTGACTTAGCTGAGTTTTACGAAAATCATCCTTATCGACAAGATCCAAATAAGCTTTTAATTGGTTTAAAAGTCCGAGATATTGAAAAAAATAGCTCTGCTAAAATTGTGGCTCTCGCAGGAACTTTTGGAGAGCGTAGAGAAGAGCTTCTTGAACAAGCAACTGGAGCTATTAGTAAACAAAAACTTGAACCTGAAGCAGCACCAGATGAACAACCTGTGGTAAGTATTCAATTTGGTAAAGATAAACAACAATATCCTTATCCAATGGCTGCTTTAAAGCCCTGTGTCACAGAAGAAACTGCTGACTTATTTGAAGTAAAGTATAGTGATTTACGGAAACAGACTAAAATTCCTTATAAAGAAAGACAGAATCGTTTAGCTTTATGTAAGCAAGAAGCTACAAATAGTTTAGCTGTATATGGTTTTCAGTTAGCCACTAAATGTATTAACAGTGGCAAGTATCCCAAATTATTCTTAGTACCTAACTTCAGACTGGAAGACACATTGCTTCAATTTGGCAACAATGTGATTCGCAAGCGCAATGAGGTATTAAAGGGATTATCAACAGGTAAAGTTTATCGCCGTCATCAAGATTATCAAGATATCTCAAGAAAAATTCGCATCGCAGCACTTAAAATAGGCGATTTTCAAGTTAATCTATCTTTTCTTCAGCAACTCCGTCAACGCTTAAAAGACTATGGCTTTGAAAGCCTTGAGATTGATGAGGATAAAAGAAAAGCTGTTTCTATTAATGGTTTAAGCAGTGCTGAAGCTAGAGCTAAAGTGGAGAAAGCCCTTGATGATTTAATAGCTATTCCTACTGATATTGTTTTGACTTTTCTACCCCAGGATGATCGCCATACGGATAATAGTGATGATGGTAGTTTATATACTTTCATTTCTTCAAGGCTACTGCGACGTAGTAATCCTGAAATAGTCAGCCAAGTAATTTATGAGGAGACTTTAAAAAATCCTAGCAATTATAAAAATATCATCAATCAAGTAATAATAGGAATTTTGGCAAAGTTAGGAAATTTGCCCTTTATTCTAGCTCAACCTTTAGGGGTTGCTGATTATTTTATCGGCTTTGATATTTCCAGAAAAGCCAAAAAGAAAACCTTTGGTAGCATAAATGTTTGTGCAAGTGTGCGTCTGTATGGGAAACAAGGTGAGTTTATTCGTTATAAATTAGAAGATGCGTTAACAGAAGGTGAAGAAATTGATAAACAAACACTAGAAAGATTTCTCCCATCTGCTGATCTCAGCGAAAAAACTGTACTAATTTACCGTGACGGACACTTTTGTGGTAATGAAGTTGAACATTTACAGGAAAGAGCTAAAGCAATTAATTCTAAATTTATCCTCGTAGAGTGCATTAAGTCTGGAATTCCCAGACTTTATAACTATTATCAGTCAGTTGTGAAAGCCCCTACACAAGGTCTAGCACTTCGCTTGTCTTCTCGCGAAGTACTGTTAGTAACAACTAAATTACCATCTGAAAATATGGGCTTACCTTATCCTCTACGTTTGAGAGTACATGAAAGAGGACACCAAGTACCTATTGAAGATGTAATAGAAGCAACATTAAAACTCACTTTGCTACATCATGGAGCATTGAAAGAGCCACGCTTACCTGTTCCACTCTATGGATCTGACCGTATAGCTTATAGGCGGTTACAAGGTATTGTACCAAATTCCCTGAATGGCGATCGCCAGTTTTGGCTATAGTCTCAGTTTATAGTTGCGGTATGAATGGATTTTTTAACTAGGGTAAATGCAAGAGCTTATTGCCTTTGCATATTTGTATGAGACAAAAATCATTTCATCAATTAGCAACATCAAACAAAAAGTTCATCCAAATCAACTTTTTTCAAGTTAACTTGTGACAAGTCAACATCACTGAGATCAGCTTTGTACAAGATGGTTTTATGGAGATCCGCATAACTCAAGTCTGCTTGGCTCAAGTTAGCTCCCGTGAGGTTTGCACCGTTAAGATTGGCTCCTGCTAAGTTAGCACCACGGAGGTTGGCGTAACTCAAATCTGCACCACTTAAATTTGCACCACTGAGGTCAGCATTGTGTAAATTAGCTAAACGTAGGTCTGATTTTTGTAGAGATGCTTTGTGTAAGTCTACGCTGCTTAGGTTGGCGCGAATTAAGTTAGCAGCTTTGAGGTTTGTCCAAATTAGTTTCGCACCACTGAAGTTAGTTCGCCAAAGGCAAGATAATGCCAAATTTGCTTCTATGAGGTTGGCTCCACTCAAATTGGAATGAGATAAAGTGACGTTTACTAAGCTGGCGCTATCTAAGTTAATCCCAGCTAGACATACTTCACTCAGATTAACTGAATGCAGGCAAACCTGTGTGAATTTTCTCTCTCCTACCTGATAGCGCCTGAGAAGTTCATCAGCGTCCATACAGCCTGCCTTCCAAATGATCATTTACTTAACTCGATTTAGTTGAATTAATTGGTTAACAAATGTACGCATGAACTGACTTTGCAATGAAAGTCTGAGGGCAAATGCTTGACTGGATGTGAATTGCTTTGTACAACCATCTGTAAAGAAATATAACAAAATCGTTACAAAAGTACAACAAATTCTCAGTTATGCGTTTATAGTTCCTGTTTATAGGAGGGATATGGCAGTCCGATTTGATTTTTGAACAAATATATGTAAGGACGAACTTATGTCCGTCCCTACTTGAAATTTTTTATATAGCAGTAGCCAAATTGGTTAGGACATCGATAAATAATAAAACTTGGACACCACAAAGCTTTTAACCCTGTCACCTGTCACCGTTCGGCTGACGCTCACGGCGGAAGCCTATTACCTGTTCCCTGCTATATTTCTGGCAAATTTCTTTAACGTAAACAGCGAATCGCCACTAATAGTCCTCTGGCTTTATTTAGCGTCTCTTCATATTCTTTTTCTGGTTCAGAGTCAGCTACCAAACCTGCACCAGCTTGCACACTGACGATGTTATCTTTGACTACCATTGTGCGAATTGCGATCGCACTATTTAATTGTCCTTCAAAATCGTAATAGCCATACACACCCGAATAAACACCCCGGCGACTTGGTTCTAGTTCGTTAATAATTTCCATCGCCCGAATTTTGGGTGCGCCGCTAACTGTCCCCGCCGGGAAGCAAGCTTTCATTAAATCCCAAGCATTTTTATGGCTGGCTAATTTACCTACCACATTACTTACAATGTGCATCACATGAGAGTAACGCTCAACAACCATCAATTCATCGACTTTCACGCTACCACTTTGGCAAACTCGCCCCAAGTCGTTTCGCCCCAAGTCAACCAGCATAACGTGTTCAGCAATTTCCTTGGGGTCTTGTAGCAAGTCTTCTGCTAAAGCTAAATCTTCTTTGGTAGTTTTACCCCGTGGCCTTGTACCTGCAATGGGGCGGACTGTGGCGATAATTCCCTCATCTGGGTCACGTTCGGCTTTTACCATGACTTCGGGACTAGAACCAATAATTTGCCAGTCCTGAAAGTGAAAATAAGCCATGTAAGGCGAAGGATTAATTTGGCGCAGCGAACGGTAAAGGGCAAAGGGGTCGCCTGTGTATTCTGTGGCGAGTCGCTGGGAAATGACAACTTGGAATATATCACCAGCTTTGATGTAGTCTTTTGCCTTTTGGACGCTGGCGCAGAATTCGGTTTTGGTGAAGTTGCTGGTGTATGCTAATTCTTTGTTCTCTACTGGCTGATGACCTGGTGGTGTCCATTCCAGGATAGTTTTTTGTGGTGACAGTGGTAGAGATAACTTGCTGACCAAATTAGTCACGCGATCGCAAGCTTTTTGATAAGCTGCTTGTAAATCTACATTGGGGTCGCGTAAATCAGAATAGGCGATCGCCCAAATTTTCCGCTTTACCTGGTCAAAAATTAATAGTTGGTCTACCTGCATCCATAACCCATCAGGAATGTTGCGTTCATCTTGGGGATGGACGGGAACACGCGGTTCAATCCAACGAATCAATTCATAACCCCAAAACCCAAATAATCCCCCAATTCCTGGTGGTAATTGGGGTAATTTTACTGGCTGATAAGGCTCAAGACATTGGGCTAAAGCTGTAAAAGGATCACCTGTAAACACAGCTTGCGAACCATCACGGTGTGTTTGGGTGGTTGTCTCTCCTCTCGCTTCTAGTACCCACAGAGGATCGCAACCGACAAAACTATAGCGTCCGATTTTTTCACCGCCTTCCACTGATTCCAACAAAAAGCTGTAAGGTTGTCCAGCACAAACTTTGTACCATGCAGAGACAGGTGTATCTAAATCAGCCACCCATTCTTGATACACCGGGACAAAGTTACCTTGTGAAGCTAATTGGGAAAAATCAGAGAAATTGGGAAAAATCATAAACAGTTATCAGTCAATTTGACTTATGCTGAGTGCCAAGTAATCAGCATTGAGTTTAAAACTTTTTCGTTACTCAGCACTCATAACTCAGCACTCAGCATTTTTAATTAAGCATCGTAGGGTTGCTTACCACTGAACTTAAGTTCTGAGGCGTTGGGGTTTTGACCAATGCGACGAGGTACGTGACGTACTTTTTCGCGGCCTTGGTTAACTTTTTCAGGGAAGACACCATCTGCTGGGTGAATGAAGGTGGTTTCTCCGCTAGGCAAAATCCGATAAATTTTGTAGTCGGTGATTTTGAATTTACGGAGTTGACCGCCCAAAGCAATGCCGTATTCTTTACGAGCTAAGTAAAGCAAGTTTTCGCCTTGGTGCATGGTAGCTGCGCCACCTGTAGGTAATTCAAACACCTGAGCCTTGGGGCTTGTCCAAGTGATAGCGTACTTTTCTTCCTCTTTTGCTTTGGTGAGCAAACCGCCAGTACTACCGGCGAACAGTGGGGTTTTTCCAGAAAGTGTTTCTGCCATAAAGCATTCTCTCAAGGTTTTTAGGGCATCGTAACACCGCCATCACGATCATATTGCGATCGCGTCATAGTCTGTAACAGTTTTTAGTTTAAAGTCAAAAGTCCATAATCTATAGTCCCGCAATTTGTCAAATTCACTTTTTACCAAAACACCGTGAATGATCATCAAAAAAAATGAACTTCACCCAAAAACTGAAATTTGGACTATACAAAACTTTACATGATGGGTTGGATTTTGCTGTCAGGATTTCCTTCGCTAATTTTAGGGCTGCGATCGCCTATTAACGCTGAGTAACTTCGTTGAGTGCATCTTGAAGCACTTCATCACTTACACCGTGGCGCTTTAAACTGGCAATCAACGCAGATACTGTATCGCCTTCTAATCGTTCTAAGTCTGTCCTTAGTCCTTGTCCAATATAAGCACGCACCAGAGGTTGATATCCAGAAAAACCAAGCAACGGTGCAACGCGCTTTAAATCCTCAATCACATCTTCGGGAATACGAATTGTCATTGTCGTTATAGGACGGTTTTTGCCCAATCGCTTTTTTAAAGCTTCAACCTTCATAATATTCTCGCTCCTTGCGTGTCGCTTTCCGAGTATTTATGCAAGAAGTCCATTGCATCTGTGAGATTGTGAGTAGCTATCTACTACTAAAATTCGTCAAGGCTTACTCTTCAAGCTTTTTCCTCTTCTTAATACAAATTTCTTAAACTGTGCAGCCCCCCAAAAAATACTGAAGCAGACTACCATACCTAAGATTAGAAGTAAAAAGGCTTTATCCCAAGGCAACTGACGTTTTCGACTTGTAATTTGGCAACCAATCACCGCTAACGGCCAAATAATGCTGCCAATTAGGCCGAAATAATAGCCCGCATCACTAAGTCGCCAGAGCCATCCTAAAAATTTGCTTCTCTTTCGTAGTTCCTCGTAGTCGGGGTAATCCAGCGACATAGTAAAAAGTAATTGTACTTTGAAAAACTCAAGCTTAAATCTAAACTATTGACAATTAACTATTTACTCCTCACCCTTGCCCGCTTTTCTTCCTGGCTACCCAGAACAATGGGAATGGTGAAATGAAACTGACTACCTTGGTCTTTGCCTTGAGACTCTGCCCAAATTTCTCCACCCCAACCATTGACAATTTGCCGACAAATTGCTAACCCCAAACCTGTGCCGCCTGCGGTACGCCTTAGCGCCCCTTCTTCCTGATAAAAGCGGTCAAATACAACCTCCAAGCGATTAGGCTCAATACCCCTTCCTGTGTCAGCCACTGTGACTTCTACCATCTGATTGCCGTTTTGAATGGCTTGAATGGAAATTTCCCCGTCAGAGGGCGTAAATTTGCAGGCGTTGTCGATCAGTTTTGCCAAGACTTCCACTAACCAATCACCATCGGCTTTCACTAAAGGTAAATTTTCGGTGAGTTGGGTTGTGATTTGGGGCGGATTTTCCATTGAGGGGCGGGTGCGAGTGCGGCTGAGGGCTAAATCCACACACTCGCGCAAAGTAAGCGATTCGGGATGCCATTCTACGCGGCCGCTTTCTAAGTTAGACAGGGTGAGAAAATCCTGTACAAGTTTCCGCATCCGTTCGGAATCAGCCAAGGCTGTATTTAACATTACCTGCTGTAATTCCACAGGCATATCTGGTTCACTGGCGAGACTTTCTAAGCAAACTTGAATGGTAGATAAAGGGGTACGCAGTTCATGTCCGGTAATGGCTATTAAGTTGCTGCGGGTGCGATCGAGGGCTTCTAGTTGTTGGTTGAGTTCTTCGAGGTTGGCGTAGGCTTCGGCTTGAATTAAAGCGGCTCCAATTTGGGTGGCGATCGCTTTTACCAAATCAAATTCTCCTGGTTGCCACTGGTGCGGCGGTACACTGCAATAGTGTAGTTCCACAATCCCCAGCAGTCTTCCCTGAGACAATACTGGTTCCATTAACCACGAACGAATACTGTATTTTTTGGCAATTAAGGACAGATTTCTAGAACTGCTGATTCGCAAATCATTATGTGTATCAGCCACACAAACGCCTTCCCCCAGCTGCACAACTTCCTGAAACAAAGCATTATTATCTAAATCCCAGGTTTGCCCACATACAGGTAAAACACCAGTAGTCAAAAATTCATGTTCAATTGTGGCTTGGGCTTGTGTAGCTTGAGCGCGGTAAATTAAACAACGACTTGTCCCTAAGTGTTGTCCTAATTCTTGGGCGGCGATTTGCAAAACTTCATGGGGATCAAGCGATCGCCTAATTGCCGTACTAATAGAATTAATTAAACGTTCTTTACGGGCTTGGGCAATAATTGAGCGATAAGCTTTATGTAATTTATACTGACTGGCTTGCAAATAAGTTACCAATCGCTGCACAAACGGGTCTGTATCGATATCACAAGCAAATTCGGGTTGTCCGATTTGAGAGTAAATTCTTGGTTCCCCAATACCATACCTTTGGCGGGCTTCCTTGACTTTATTCGCCAAATCTGGGCGATAAATCACAATTCTGTCTAATAGCAATTGTGCCGCTTTCAGGCTAACTCCCCGCTCTGATGTCCATACACCCTCAAACCTACGGGCTGTGTCTATATCCAAACCAGTACTAAACTCTGGAACTTGCTGATTTTTGGTAATAGAACCCAAGCTTTCTCGACACACTAAGCAAGTAGCATAATTATCAGCAACTACTACCAAGTGCCACTCTTGCGTTAAACCATCATCTGGTTCAAAGGCGACTTTTTCATAGTATTCCGAGCTATTGGCAAAGTCCGTTTCTGGAGCAGCTAAAACGTATATTTGATTACTGCGCTGCGCCAACCTTTGATAGCGATGGGCTTCTTGGCGATAAAATCGCTCGCGTTGAAAGCTGGCAATTACCAAAGGTCTGTCTAAAGTCGCCGCCAAAACCTGATCTTCCATTGCATGGGAGAGGGCGGTTAGTGAAGCTTTGAAATATAGCTGGGGCCGCAGGTAAGGGATGGACTGTAGCAGATCACTCAGTACGGAAGTCGAAATGCTCATGAATATTGTTTAAGGAGCCACTTTCACAGAAAAAATCCACGTCACAGCTGCATTGTACAAATTACAATCAACTCTCAAACTAGACAGACAGTTGCATTATGTAAAGAATCCTAAACAGCACTTTAAAAAGGCAGTAGCAGCAATAAACTTCCAATCTATGTGGCTAAAAGTCAAAACACGCTTTTGGTGTATTGTTCAGCTTTTAGTCATCAGATGGCAAGTTACTTTGTCTGACTGCACAAGGAGGAGTGCCTAGAGGTTTCTTGACAAATATCCCAGTCTCAAGTCAAGTTCACAGTTAGCATCTTTGCTGAGTCAGGCATAGACGTGGAATAGCCATTCTCTCAAGATGCTATGGTCTGGATAAAAATTGTGTTTGTTGATTTAGATGTTGCCCATTGGGATGATTTAAGTCCTAAGCTACTACGCTCAATATACATTTTCGGTCAGAACTGCCCTTTCGTTAACCAAAAGTTGATCAAAACGAAAATCTGAAGTCTGAATTGACTTCTGTGTTAACTGCCCTTCGGTACTGCCTCAACCGCGTAGCGGTAAGTCAAAAGGCAAAAATGAAGAATACTTTTGACTTCTCCAGCTTTGCCGAAGTGCCGCCTGCCTTCTTCAATAAGCCTCATAAATCTCCAATTTACTGGTTTTTCAGCAGTGTTGCATCTTTTTGCCTACTGATTAATGCTGAATTCTGGATTCTGCTACCATTGCGGAGCTTTAGTCCCAAAATAAAAGAGTAAGCGAGTCAGGTGGGAGTATATACCAGGGTTGATTTAATATCCGTGAAAATCCTGTAATATCAGCCTTGACTTTCACCCCAGACAATATAAATTTATAAAGATTTGTTATGGAAATTTTCTCTAATAAGTTTTTCAGAACGTCTTTTTCACAGTTCTGAACAGAATTTTTTTGCTTGGATTTGACTGCTGTTGAACTTATCAAAGTTAATACGACGACGAAAACATAGACCTGTACACGGAACTTTGGCTGATGACACCGGATTTGCTAATCACCCAAGATAAAATTTCATTGGACGGCAAGACTTTTATCCCCGCAGAACAATTACCTCTACCAGAGTGGCCTTGTGTGGTGAGTGAACGACCACAACCCACGCTGACGGTCAAAGATGATGATTTATTTCTAGTGACAGATACAATAGGGAACATTTCAGGCTGTTCCCTGAATGATGGCAATCCTAGTATGGGATTGTTTTGTTGTGATACGCGATTTCTCAACCGTCTGGAATTGCAAATTGAAGGGCGATCGCCTATACTCCTGAGCAGCACAGCAGAAAAGGGATTTTCGCTTTCGATTTTGTGTACTAACCCCAGAATTGACGATCGCCTCAAAGCTGATAATATAGGCATTCGCCGCGAAATCGTCCTCAATGGCGCATTATTTGAAGAAATCGAAATATCTAACTACAGCACTACAACTGTCAGCTTTGAACTCAGCATTAGTTTTGATGCCGATTTTGTCGATTTGTTTGAAGTACGGGGTTATGGCCGACCCCAACGCGGTAAACTTTTACGTCTAGTCGAACCAACACAAGAAGATGCCGCTGTATTCAATGGTGATAGTGCTGCACCTGTATCACCTCACACTGACACCCAAAAAGCCGAATTTTTAACATTGGCATATCACGGTCTGGATGGCTTAATCATGGAGTCGCGTATCCAATTCCAGCATCGCCTACCAGATTACTTTAAAGGTTATACAGCCGTGTGGCGCTTAGAGTTAGCATCTCATCAAACTCAAAAAATCGGCTATCGCATCAATTTATTAACTAACAATACCTCTAGTTCTACCGTCAGTGCCGCTTTTACTCTCGGACAAGCCAAAGCCGCAGAAATGATGGAAGAACAAAATTGGGTGCAACAAATTACCCGTATTAGTTCCGACAAAATTATACTTAATCGCATTATTGACCGTGCTGAACAAGATATGTACTTGTTACGCCAGTCCTTTGGCAAGTACAAGACGGTTTCTGCTGGTGTACCTTGGTTTTCGGCGTTGTTTGGGCGAGATTCGATTATTACAGCTTCCCAGACTTTAATTTTAAACTCGCAAATCGCTAAAGAAACCTTGCAGCTATTGGCAGCCTACCAAGGTAAAACCGAGGATGAATGGCGCGAAGAAGAACCAGGCAAAATTCTGCACGAATTACGCTTGGGTGAAATGGCGCGGTGTCAAGAAATTCCCCACACACCTTATTACGGTACTGTTGACGCTACGCCTTTGTGGTTGATGCTGTATGGCGAATACTACACTTGGACAAATGACCACGAAACCTTAGAACAACTTTGGCCAAATGCTTTAGCCGCAATGGAGTGGATTGACCGCAACTTGCAAGCAACTGGCTATTTGAGTTACTATCGCAAATCAAAACGCGGTTTAGCTAACCAAGGTTGGAAGGACTCTGGCGACTGTATTGTTGATCGTAAAGGAGATTTGGCTAACGGGTCAATTGCTTTATGTGAAGTCCAAGCTTATGTTTATTCTGCTAAAATCCGGTTGGCTGAAATTGCCAGAATGAAGAAGCGGTTAGATTTAGCAGACCGTTGGCAAGAAGAAGCCAAAAATTTGAAGTTGCGGTTTAATCAAGACTTTTGGATGGAAGACCAAGATTTTTGTGCCTTGGCTTTAGATGGTGATGGCAAACAGGTAGATAGTATTACATCTAACCCTGGTCATTGTTTGCAGTTGGGCATCTTTACCCCAGAAAAAGCTTACAGTGTGGCGGAAAGGTTACGCGCACCTGATATGTTTAATGGTTGGGGCATTCGGACTTTAAGCAGTTTATCGCCAGCATACAATCCTATGGGTTATCACATTGGTTCGGTGTGGCCTCATGATAACTCGTTAATTGCGATGGGTTTGCGATCGCTCGGTTTAATCGATCAAGCCTTGGAACTTTTTCAAGGTATACTCGACATGACTAATCAGCAGCCCTATCAACGTCCTCCAGAACTGTTTTGTGGCTACGAACGCAATGGTGACAATGCCCCTGTACAATATCCCGTGGCTTGTACACCGCAAGCTTGGGCTACAGGTAGCGTGTTTCAACTGCTACAAATGATTGTCAATTTAGTTCCAGACGCGCAAAATAACTGCCTCCGAATAATCGACCCCGCTTTACCAGAGTCAATTAATCATCTGTCTTTTCACAATTTACGAGTCGGTACAACAATTCTCGATTTGGAATTTGAGCGTTCTGGTAATACTACTGCCTGTCGCGTAGCTAAAAAACGCGGTAATCTCCGCGTAGTTATCGAAGCTTAATCAAACAATATGAAGTATCAATGAGGCTAGAGGTTAGAGGCTAGAAGTTCAAATTTTATACTTTTGTGTAGCTTTAGCTATAAATATCTAGTCCCTAGCCTCTAGTCCCTTAGCCCCTACTCCCTACTTTTCATGATTTTCACTCTTTTGTCCTGGAGAAGCTTCATAAATTGCATCTAGTTGTTGCCTGGCATCTTCAACATTAATAGAACGCATAACTAATAATGGTTCTTTAATGATGTTGCCATCGCTATCTAATAATTCTGGATGGGGTACTGATTTTCTCCCTGAACGATAATTTCGATTTGCGGAAGGTGTGGCTGGATAATTTCGTTCTCTGTCCATAAAACTAAACATAACTAAGTTGCGAATTAAGTTTGCCACTGCAATACAAGCCAAAATCGTAAAAGCAAGAATATAAAGTAGGTGCAACATAATGCGGGTTTCCTCCAGGGCAGCAAGTTTAAAAACCTTATACTGAAAAGCTTCGCTGAGGTTAGGACTCGCAGCGATTGTAAGTTTTTAACGCACTTTTGATGCGCTTATATGATTAATATGAAAAATTTGTCAAGGCTATTCAATTAACGGTAGCATAGGATACATTATTTGTTAATAAAAATTTTATTAAGTATTTTATAGTATCTATGCGAAGTGTGTGATGTTTCATCAACACCAACCAGTCGCTACGACTTTTCTTTTTCTTGATGAAAGCGCATCCCTACATTCCAGCATTCCGTAACCAATTGATGCCAAGGCGCTAAGGTTGTCATATCAAGTCCGACTTGTTTATCAGTGGCTGCAAATAGCATTTTTGCCGTGTTTAGCTCTGTTTGTGCTTGCTTGACTCGCAACAGTAAGTCTGATTGTTCTTGATGACTCATAAATGAGAGTTGCTCAGTTTCTAAAAGGTGGCGCGATCGCCCAAACCAATAGTCAAAGTCTTCTAACAAAGGCTCTAAGACCGTTTTCAGCAACTCAGTCCCTGGTAAATTTGAGTCTTGCATAGATATGAAGGATACTTCTATTTTTCTTATTAATATTAACGTTTTTTACAAAACTTAACGTTATTATATGCTATGTCCTCAGAAAGATTGTTAAATAAATCTGTCATAATAGTTACGAAAAGCAAATCTTCATCAAGAACACAGTAATTTAACCTAAAAAAATTCAGGCTAAAGACTGTAGACAAGAGAAAACACAGTCGGCAAGCTAAGATTAAGTTTCACACTTCATACAGTGCTAGAGTGCATCCAGGACAGCTAAAAATCTGTCAAGCTGAAATATAACCAGATGTTATATTTGGGTAATGATTTCAGCATTTTAACTAATAAATTACTTTTTGCAATTACTTCGCCAATGGTTCAGCAGCCAATGTCGCCAAATCAAAATCTGCATCAAGCAGAACAACCAGAAAAAATTTCTTTACCCCGTACCAGCGAATCAGAGACTTTAAAAAAGATTCGCCACACAACTTCTCATGTGATGGCAATGGCAGTGCAGAAGCTGTTTCCCAAGGCGCAAGTGACAATCGGCCCCTGGATTGAAAATGGATTTTATTACGATTTCGACAGTCCAGAGCCATTTACTGACAAAGACCTCAAAGCCATCCAAAAAGAGATGGCGAAGATTATTAATCGCAAATTGCCAGTAATTAGAGAAGAAGTCAGCCGGGAAGAAGCCGAACGCCGCATTAAAGAAATCAACGAACCTTATAAATTAGAAATCCTGGCAGATTTAAAAGAACCCATTACTATTTATCACTTGGGTGATCAATGGTGGGATTTGTGCGCTGGGCCTCATGTGGAAAATACTCAAGAATTAAACCCCAAAGCCATTGATTTAGAAAGCGTTGCGGGTGCATATTGGCGTGGGGATGAAACCAAAGCACAACTACAGCGCATTTACGGTACTGCTTGGGAAACTCCGGAACAACTAGCAGAGTACAAGCGCCGCAAAGAAGAAGCACAGCGACGAGACCATCGCAAACTCGGCAAAGAATTGGGATTATTTATCTTCTCCGACTTAGTGGGGCCGGGTTTACCATTGTGGACTCCCAAAGGTACTTTATTGCGGAGTATCTTAGAAGACTTCCTCAAGCAAGAACAACTCAAGCGTGGCTATTTACCTGTGGTGACTCCCCACATTGCGAGGGTGGATTTATTTAAAACCTCCGGCCACTGGCAAAAATATAAAGAAGATATGTTTCCCTTAATGGCAGAGGATGAAGCCGCCGCCACACTTGAGCAAGGCTTTGTCATGAAGCCAATGAACTGTCCCTTCCACATCCAAATATATAAGAGTGAATTACGCTCTTATCGGGAACTACCAATGCGCTTGGCAGAATTTGGTACTGTTTACCGCTACGAACAGTCAGGGGAATTAGGCGGTTTAACTAGAGTGCGCGGTTTTACTGTGGATGACTCACACTTGTTTGTCACCCCAGAACAACTCGATAGCGAATTCCTCAACGTGGTGGATTTGATTTTGTCGGTGTTCAATAAGCTGCAACTCAAGAACTTCAAAGCTAGACTGAGTTTCCGTGACCCTGCTAGTGATAAATATATTGGTGGCGATGAGGTTTGGGATAAAGCTGAAGGTGCAATTCGCCGCGCTGTTCAACAGCTAGGAATGGAACATTTTGAAGGTATTGGGGAAGCCGCATTTTACGGGCCGAAGCTTGACTTTATCTTTAAAGATGCGTTGGAAAGAGAATGGCAATTGGGGACTGTGCAAGTTGACTACAACTTACCAGAACGCTTTGATTTAGAGTACGTTGCTGAAGATGGTTCACGCAAACGTCCGGTGATGATTCACCGCGCACCTTTCGGTTCCTTAGAACGGCTGATTGGGATATTAATTGAAGAGTATGCAGGTGATTTCCCCTTGTGGTTAGCACCTGTGCAGATTCGCTTGCTATCTGTGAGTGATGCACAGCTAGATTTTGCGAAATCTGTAGTAGCGAAAATGCAGGCTTTGGGTATCCGTGCAGAAGTTGACACCAGTGGCGATCGCTTGGGTAAATTAATCCGCAACGCTGAGAAAGATAAAATACCAGTAATGGCGGTGGTAGGTGCAAAAGAAGTTGAAACCAACTCTTTAAGTATTCGTACCCGCGCTTCTGGGGAATTAGGCGCAATTTCTGTAGATGAAGTTGTGCAGAAATTAAAAGATGCGATCGCTAATTTCGATAACTTCTAGTAAAAACTAGGCTGGGTCACACCCAGCCTAAAAAATACCGTAATTACTGTATGTTATGGATAAATAATTTCAGATATTCCTGTGAGCGAAACTGTTTATATTGAAACTAGTATTTTGGGATATTTAACTGCCAGATCAACAGATAACTTGATTCTGGCAGCAAACATGAAAATTACGCAAGATTGGTGGACTATTCGTCGTAGTTCTTTTGTTCTGTATGCTTCTGAGATTGTCGAGGATGAAGCAGCCAGAGGAGATGCCGCGATCGCTGCTCAAAGGTTAAACTTGCTACAATCGCTCATGTTCCTCGATCTCACATAAGAAACTAGAGAACTTGCACAGGAGTTTTTACAACAGAGTAACTTACCACTCAAAGCCTCTAATGATGCTTTACATATAGCATTGGCAACAGTTTATGGTTTGGACTACTTGTTAACATGGAACTGTAAGCACATGGCAAACGCCCAAATCCAGAAAAAATTATCACAAATTAGCTCTGAACTTGGATATGAGTTACCCGTCATTTGTACACCTTATGAATTGATGGGATATGACATTGTAGGAGAATAAAATATGTATAAAGATGAAATTATAGAAGAAATTCACCAGTACAGAGAAGAATACGCTAAATCATTGAACTATAATTTGAACGCAATCTTTAATGATCTACGTCAAAAACAGATCGCTCACGAACATAAAGTTATAAAACTTCCAATTAAGCGACGGTTGGAAACATCATTGCAATCGACACAAACTGAAAACTTGTCTACTAAAGCTTAAAGTATTTTGTGCAGGTTAGAGGAGTCTTTGGCTTTATGCGATCGCTTGGGTAGGTCATAGCGAGACACAATGATAACAGGGCGTGTTTTAGCTGACAGCCCTAGATCAACCAGCCAAACATCACCTTGTTTCGGGTTCATCAATCAAATCCAATACTTCTTGCTCAACTAGTCTAGAACGAAGAATATCGAGAGCATCTTGGTCTGCTAGTTCAATAATCTCGGTAATACACTGCCGTACCTGTGTAACGATGTCAGGCTGCCACTGGCGCAGCTTGGTATCGAGTTCTTGAATTAAAGCATCCATGTCAAGTTTTTACAAAACAATGACTACTGTGGTTTCTTTATAAAAAGTTATTTTGAAGAGCTATTATGTAATCTAATGCCAGCCAAAGACATTTATCATGAATGTGTAAAAAATGAACTTGATAAAGATGGATGGTAGACTAGATAACTACCGAAATATAATCCGTAATATACTCAAATCATATCTGAACATTTCCTACGCTAATGCTGATATCCGTAATCGAGCAGCATTTGATTTAGAAAATGATGAGTATTTGATTATCTCTGAAGGTTGGCAAGATAAAGAACACTTGCACAGTTGTCTAATTCATATTGAAATCATGAATGGTAAAGCTTGGATTCAGTGCGACAATACCGAAGATGGTATTGCTAATGAATTGGTGCAAGCTGGTATTCCTAAAGAAGATATTGTTTTAGGATTTCATGAGCCTGATGTTAGGCAATATACGGGATTTGCTGTTGCTTGAAAATACAAGCACTACCAATTAATAACTGTTAAAGTTGATACTTTCGCAAATTCCTGATCCGCAGTTACTAGTTTTGCATTTGACTGAAATGCCATTGCTGCGATGATCGCATCTGGTAGTTTTAGACGATATTGCTGTCGAAGTTGGATAATTTGTTGAATCAATACTGTATCACTAGCTATTAAACTAACAACTTCAACTCGTTGTAGAAATTGTTGAAAAACTTGGATATCGGCTTGACTCAACCCAGAAAAAGCTAGAAATTCAATTTGACTAATAATCGAAATTCCTATCCAATCAGCATTTTGCAAAAGTTGCAGCAGTTTTGAATTACCCTGTAGGAGCGCGACGATCGCATTGGTATCCAACAAATAACGACTACCACTCATCTCTCAACACTTTTTGCATTGCTAGTGCATCTCCCTGCCAAACTAATTTACCAGCAATATCAGAAAAATCATAATTAGATTTCTTCGTGCTGTCTGATGTCACCGGACTCAGTACAACCACGATATTTACTTCACCTGGCGATAGCTGTGTTGAAATGTCAAGATGCAAATGCCCAGAAGCATCAACAGTTTTCGTTAGTTGTAGAACTTCCATATAGTCCCCATTTGTACCCCACATATATCCCATATATATCCCATTTGTATCCCAAATGAGGTGGGTAAATGAACAAATCAACCAGTTACATGGGATGCTGGTTGATTGGTTAGGTGAGTTATTTGCAGATGTCTGTTATTTCTTCTGTTACGGTTAATGTCCCCGCTACGACTGCGAATTTGGGGCCTGGTTTTGATTGCATCGGTGCAGCTTTGACACTGTGTAACCAGTTTAAGTTTACACGCCTCGATGAAGGTGGTTTAACGATTCATGTCACAGGTGCAGAAGCCGAACGAGTACAAACTGATGAGAGTAATTTACTTTATCAGGCGTTTTTGAAGTTTTATCAATATATAGATCAGACTCCACCGCCTGTGAAAATTGAGATTGGTTTAGGTGTACCTCTAGCGCGGGGTTTGGGGAGTTCTGCGACGGCAATTGTTGGTGGTTTGGTGGCGGCGAATCAACTTGCAGGTCAACCTCTATCTCAGGTGCAGGTGATGGAGTTAGCGATCGCAATGGAAGGACATCCTGATAATGTAGTTCCAGCATTAATCGGTGGGTGTCGTCTAGCGGCTACTAGTGATGCTGGTTGGGAAATTTGTGATGTTCCTTGGGATGAAAATATTGTCCCAGTCGTAGCGATTCCCAATTTTGAACTCTCCACCTCAGAAGCGCGGCGGGTTTTACCCACTGAATTTAGTCGCGCAGATGCAATTTTTAATACTGCCCATTTAGGTTTATTGTTACGCGGTTTAGAAACGGGTAAGGGAGAATGGTTAAGGGCAGCTTTACAAGACAAGTTGCATCAGCCTTATCGTAAGGCTTTGATTCCTGGTTACGATGCGGTGAATGCGGCGGCGGTGGCGGCTGGTGCATTCGGTATGGTGATTAGTGGTGCAGGGCCGACATTGTTGGCTTTGGCGGATGCGGCACATTCCCAAGCTGTAGAATTGGCAATGGCTTCAGCTTGGAAAGACACAGGTATTGATGCCGAAGTGCGATCGCTTGCTTTAGACACCAAAGGCGCAACGTATGAAAGAGAGGTGAGAGGCTAGAGACTAGGGACTAGAATTTTTACTCAGCACTCAGCACTTTACACTCAGCACTTTAACTATGGAGCAGATTCAAGTCGAGATAGCAGCACTCAAGTCTCAAATTCAAGTTCTTCAGCAAGAACGGGCTGCACTTAGTCAAAATAATGCAATATCTGGCGATGATCATTCACCTTCGGCAATTGTTGAGGCTTACCGTCGCCAAGCTAGAGAGAATCCCCGGTTATCAGTGGAACTCAAGGGTATCGATGATGCGATCGCAGCTTTAACAACCCAACTACAACAAAAACAAGCCCAATTGGCACGTTGGCAAGTTGAATCCAAACAACTTACCATTCAGCAACAACTAGAAGAAGCGAAAAAAGTAGCGCAGGTTCACGCCGATCGCGTTAACGAACTAGCAGCAGAATTAGCCGACGAAATCCGCCAGTTAAAAGCAACTGCTGATTATCTCAGTCCTTTATATTGGCAGGTTTATTACAAACCTTTCATCACCGGCTTCAAGACTATCTCCGTTCCCTATGTTCGTTCTGATGGGGAAGTTTGGACGATTGTCAACCGTATTGTTTAGCGTACAACCCAATATCTTTAGGGTAAGTTTTTCCTTGAGACAGATAATTTATGAAGAAATGTAACGGTGGTATAAGCCACCGTTTTTGTTGACGTTACAAAACTTTATATCTAGAATGGACTAGCCATCTAATTGGATGAGTATTTATTCCTGATTCTGGGCAGAATAGGAGAAGTGATGAGTATATATTCTCAGCGAAAACCAAAATTTAATATTCATAGAGATAAATAACGTTTACAAAAGTAACGATTCCTTAATATAATGTAATTAAAAGCGAAAACAAAAAACGATTGTCAGAAGTGATGAATGCTATGGATTTTCCCTGGCTAACTGCCATAATTGCCTTGCCCTTGGTGGCTGCCCTAGCCATCCCCATAATTCCAGACAAAGAAGGAAAAACAGTCCGTTGGTATGGTTTAGGAGTTGCGATCGCGGACTTTGCCTTAATGATTTATGCCTTTTGGAGCAGCTACGACTTCCAAAGTTCAACTTACCAATTCGTCGAAAAATACTCCTGGGTTCCCCAAATCGGTTTAAATTGGTCTGTAGCAGTTGATGGCTTATCGATGCCCCTCATCTTGTTAACAGGCTTAATCAATACCCTCGCAATCTTCGCGGCTTGGAAAGTAACCAACAAGCCGCGATTGTTTTATGGGTTGATGTTGGTGATGTACAGCGCCCAGTTGGGTGTGTTTCTTGCCCAAGACTTGCTCTTGTTCTTCCTGATGTGGGAAATCGAGCTAGTTCCTGTATACCTGCTGATTTCCATTTGGGGTGGTGCTAAACGCCGTTACGCTGCTACCAAATTTATTCTCTATACTGCTGCTGCTTCCATATTTATTCTTGTAGCCGGTTTTGCGATGGCGTTCTCTGGTGACACCTTCACCTTCGACATCGCATCTCTGGGAATGAAACAATATCCTAAAGCTTTTGAATTATTAGTTTACGCTGGTTTCTTGATTGCCTTTGGTGTGAAGTTGCCAATCTTCCCCTTACACACCTGGCTCCCCGATGCTCATGGTGAAGCATCTGCACCTGGTTCCATGATTTTGGCTGGTGTGTTGTTGAAGATGGGTGGTTATGCCTTAATCCGCTTCAACATCGAAATGTTACCTAACGCTCATGTTTACTTTGCTCCAGTTTTAGCAATCTTAGGTGTAGTCAATATTGTTTACGGTGCTTGTTGCGCCTTCGCTCAAACCAACCTCAAACGCCGCTTGGCTTACTCTTCTATTGCCCACATGGGTTTTGTGCTGATTGGTTTAGCTTCCTACACAGAAGTGGGTATCAGTGGAGCCGTGTTACAAATGGTTTCCCACGGTTTGATTGCTGCTAGTTTATTCTTCTTATCTGGTGTAACTTACGAACGCACCCACACATTAATGATGGATAAAATGGGTGGCATTGGTAAGGTAATGCCTAGAACCTTCGCTTTGTATACTGCTGGTGCAATGGCTTCTCTGGCTTTGCCCGGAATGAGTGGTTTCGTCGGCGAATTGATGGTGTTCCTCGGTATTGCTACCAGTGATGTTTACAGTTCCAGCTTCAAGATTGTAGTTGTACTACTTTCCGCCGTCGGTGTGATTTTGACACCAATCTACTTGCTGTCTATGCTGCGCCAAGTCTTCTACGGCAAACAAAGCGAAGAGTTACATCTAGATGCTGTAGTTCCTGATGTTAAACCTCGTGAGTTGTTTATCACTGCTTCTCTGCTACTTCCCATCATCGGTATTGGTTTGTATCCCAAACTAGCAACGCAGACTTATGATGTGAAAACAGTAGAAATTGCGACTCACGCTCGTCAAGTTCTACCAGTTGTAGCTCGTCAACAACCAGCAAGCCTTTACTCTCAAATTTTTACTGCGCCAACTTTAGCTAATGCTCAAGTGGAAAGTTTAGTTAATATTTCAAAGTAAAAATAGATTCTAAGTAAGGGTGCTGAAAGTAAATTCTAATATGAGGGGAATATGGGGGTGATTACCAAATCACCCCTTAAATTTTTCTACTAAGCTGATGTGCATTCAAGTTTGATATTCTAAAAGTGTCATTTGTCCTTTGTCTTGTGTCAATACAAATGACTGATGGCAACTGACTAAAGACGATCTTCACAAGTGGTTAAGCAATTTGGATGTGTTTTAGCTTATGAAGAATGAAGTTTAAGTTTTGAGAATTAACTTAGCAGTTGATAGCTTGATATTTGCTTTAATAGTCTGAAGTCTAAAATATACTTTGAATTTGAACTATATCAAGTTCGGGTAATTAGTGATAATTCCGGGAATCTGTGCAGCACCTTAAAACCCTCTCCTCTGCTTCCGGTCGCCGAGCGAAGTCGAGGTGCTGCTCCCTCTGCGGTTTTAATGATAATTCTTTTACCGAACACGATATTATCCGTCTTTCTACTCAAATAGTGATTAGCTTTCGTTAAAGATATTAGCGTAGCCAACGCCTATTGCTTTACCGCATTATTTATTTAATTTGTCAATACGTAATTTTTATAAGGTTGATTTGAAGCTTCCCTCAAAATATGTGTAGTTTTGGTTAATTTAAAAATTACATACTAGTTCTACATAGATGAGGTATGAGATAATTCTAACTCAATAAACCATAAATCCTTCTGCACAACAACTTTAAATAGTCTCGCTGTGACCATACAAACGTTTCTCTTGTTTTGGTTAATTTATCCATGACCAGAGAATATTTAAGTTTTGATTAATAGCTATTAAATCAGTAAATTGTATGAATCAGTTTATCTCCAGAAACTAAATTCTGGGGCTATATAAACGTATTCTGCATAAGTCTGTAAAGGTATCATTTTGATTTTTAAAATGATACCTTTACAATCATGATTTTAATTGTTTGAATATTTCATTTTGATTATGAAGTCTAATACTTGTCTTAGGTTGATAATTTGATCACAAATACAGTATTTTATCTTATGTTATTAAATAATTTCATTGACTACTTATTTAACTTAAAAATTTGCAAGATAAGTTAATTTGCAAAATTCATTTAAAAGAATACTCAATTTAACTAAATTTGTTTTTCAACAATATGCTTTCTGTACTTAATTCAAATGTCTGCGATCAAGTTGAAAATTTGGCATCTTTATATCAAAGAGCAACACCATTCTCTCATATTATTATTGATAACTTTCTGGATGAATATTTAGCAGAAAAACTGTTAGAAGATTTTCCAGATAAGTCAGTGACAGTTCGCTCTGGACATCGTTTGTTTGTACATAAATATGAGTTAGCATTTAATCGCCAACTTTCCTATCCGTTTCAAAAACTTCACCAAGAGCTAACATCTACTAGTTTTAATCTATTTCTAAGTCAAATTGTTGGTGAAAACGTATTTGTTGATCCTGAACGTTTTGCAGATATTCATTTGAGTATTAATGGTAGTTTTCTGGATATACACACAGACTTCAACATACATTGCTCAAAACTTAATTGGTTACATTGTTTAAATGTAATTATCTATTTAAATAAAGAATGGCAAGAAGAGTTTGGTGGACAACTTATTCTTACATCGAAACGAGAAGAGTTAACCACCAAAATCGAACCTCTTTTTAATCGCTGTGTGATTATGAAATCTGATGATACTACTTATCATGGTTGCCAACGTTTAGTAGTACCAGAAAACATAACGCGTAAATCAATTATTATTCCTGTCTACAAAGAAGAATCTATTCAGAATTTACCACCAAGGCATTTAACCCAATTTTTTCCTCAACAGGGTTTTGGGAAAAAGTTATTTTTATCTAAAATCTACAACTCTTTTACATCTTTAAAACTGAGATGGAAAAAGTATCTTACTAAAGTTTAAATTCCGTCTGAGACAGAGTAGAGATTTATAGGCGATTTTTACTAGGTATAACAATCATGGCAAAGTAAGGTACTTCCGCCGGATTAACTTCATCTAAGGGGACAATTTTTTGCTCTGTCATAGTTGCACGCTCAATATATAATGCTCGTGATGCTAGTCCTAATTGATGCAAGATGTTTCGCACTTTGGTAAAATGACGACCTAGTTTCATAATTGCGGCGGCATCGGTGGTTAGTAGTTGGGTGATGAGTTCTTCGTCTGGTAGCGGTGCTGGTAAAACGGTGAGAATATCGTTGTAGTAGGTAAAGGGTACACCTAAAGCCACAGGACAAGCCATGAGAGAGGAAACACCAGGAACAACTTCTGTATAGTAATGCTGAGACAGGCGTGTGTATACATACATAAATGAACCGTAGAAAAACGGATCGCCCTCACACAGTACGACGACATCACGTCCAGCCGCGAGGTGTTGAGCTATTGGTTCAACTTCTTGGTCGTAAATGGCTTTGGCTTTTTCTGGTTCTAGGGCGCGGGGGAGGTGGAAGGGGACTTCGATTTGGTTGCCTGTTAAATATTGAGAAACGATCGCCCGCGCTATACTCTCTTTATCGGTAGCTGATTGATAGGCAATTACAGGCGCAGCCTGCAATAATCGCAGTGCTTTGATAGTCAGCAGTTCGGGGTCGCCAGGGCCGACACCAACTCCATACAAACGGCCTTTGGTTGTCATGATTATTCTTCCTCCGTTGCCAAGGCGTTAACTGCGGCGGCGGCGATCGCACTGCCACCCCTCCGACCATATAATGTCATAAATGGTACATTCAGGCTATCTGCTGCTAAGGCGGCTTTTGATTCGGCTGCACCAACAAATCCCACAGGGAAACCCAAAATCACGGCAGGTTTCGGCGCTCCTTCATCCAGCATTTCGAGTAACCTAAATAATGCGGTGGGTGCATTACCAATAGCTACGACAGAGTTTTCTAAATGCGATCGCCACAATTCTAAAGCTGCGGCTGACCTTGTATTACCAAGTTTTTGGGCAAGTTCTGGGACTTCTGGATAATTTAGGGTGCAGATAACTTCGTTATTGGCTGGTAGTCGCCGCCGCGTAACTCCTTCCGCCACCATCCGACAATCGCATAAAATTGGTGCGCCAGCTTTGAGGGCGGCGCGTGCTGATTGTACTGCTGTGGGTGAATATCCCAAGTCAGTCACAATATCCGTCATTCCACAGGCATGAATTAGACGTACAGCTACTTTTGCTACATCTGGTGGCAGTGCATCTAAGTTAGCTTCTGACCGAATGATGGAAAAAGAATTACGGTAAATTTCGTTAGCGTTGCGGATATAGTCGGACATTTTTTGGTTATAAACAGCAGGTTACAGGGGACAGGTGATAGGTGATAGGTGATTTGTACATTTGTTATCTAAAGTTTGATTGTTTACTGATATGGGAGTTACACAAAATTATGAAAGAACGAACCGCAAAGGACGCAAAGGACACGAAGTTATAAGAGTTTGAGAGAGTTAGGACTTACGCACAGGTTAGGGAAAAACGTAGACGCGCAAGCGGCTTCCCGGAGGGTACCACAGAGGCGCAACGGTCACAGAGGAATGAGAGTTTGAGAGAGTTATTGAGTAAGTCTTATTAATACTTAAGGAGTTAGCTGACAAGAATCATGCTTTGATGGTGCAAGGACGTAACTCTTTTAATCGGTTAGTACCATAACGATTGACAAATTCTCCAAAAGATTCTTCGGAATTAAGGCTGTGAATTTTATAGATTTTGAGCATTTGTTCAATAATTACGGGTAATTCTGTAAAACTTACATCTTGATAGATTTGGCGACCGAATTTTTCGTGACTGTTACGATCGCCGACATAAATGTGATAACTTTCTATGTTGCGATCGCTCACACCCAGTAAAGTGATGTCACCTGTGTGATGTTGGGCGCAAGATTTTGCACAGCCGCTAAAGTGAATGTTAATCGGGCGATTTAGCTGAACACGATTTTTGAGATAATCGGCTAATGCTAAAGCATGACTTTTCGTATCGGTAGCCGAAGCCGCACAACCGCGTTTACCAGAACAAGCAACTAATGTACTCTGAATATTAGTGACGGTGAAATCTAAGCCTAAGTCTGCTATTTCATTTTGAACATCAATAACGCAATCTTGGGGAATATCCGTGATGAGTAAATTTTGCCAAGGTGTGAGTCTGATGGTTCCACTACCATATTTGGCTGCTAAATTGCCTAAACGCCGCAACTGCTGACTTGTTAACCTACCAAGGGGTAAGACGACACCAATATAAAATAAATTTTCCTGGCGTTGGGGATGAATCCCAATATGCCAGAAACCTGCTTCCTTGGTTGCTGGGGAAGGTTGACAACGCTGCAAAGTAAAAGTTAATCGCTGTTCAACTTGCTGAAGATAATTTTCCCATCCCAAACTGTTGATAACTGCTTGTAAGCGTGGCTTACGCTTAAGTTGAATATCAGTATGTTGTAGATAAACATCTGCTAAAGCTGCCAAAACAGACAAACATTGTTCTGGTAACAATATAATTCCTGTATCGATGGGTGGTTTGCTTTTGATGAAACTTAGATATAAGCGGAAGTAAACTTGAGTGTCGATTAACTCAGCCCTCAACAGGATATCATTGAGGCGATCGCTTACCGAAACTTTCCCACCGCCATCAAAGCAAACACTAAACTTAGCTGAGAGTGCTGATAGTTCCGAATGTTCTGCTAAATAAGCATCCCAGCTTTGAATTAAAGGGCGAGTATCGATTAATTCTTCTGGGTCGATACCTGCTGTTGGGCTAGTCATAATATTACGGATGTGGTCTATAGCCGAATTGTGAGACCCTATACCCAAATTTTGCAGGTGTTGTAAAACTTCGCTGCTGATACCCTGGCTAATTTCTCTGATTTGCAGGTTGGCGCGATTTGTGACATCCACATAACCACCACCTTGCATATCTGCGATCGCTGCGATCGCATGACATTGTTTACTATTAAGTATCCCTCCTGGTATTCTCAGGCGAGATAAAATTCCATCTTGAGCAGATGTAGCGTAGAATAACCCCGGACAGGCTGTAAATCCCGAAACCAACGTCTAAACTCCTTCTCTGTGCAACGCAGAGAGTAGATCATCATGTCTTATTGACACACCCGGAGTTGGCATTCTGACTTGGGATTTCCCTCCACAGCTGCGGCACAGTCCCGGAATTTCACCGGAGTTTCCCAACTCCAAGTCTTAGTAATTTACCATGAGAGCGTCTTCGTCATGCTCTATGCTTCACATTTTTTTCATCAATGATTGGTGAATAATTACAGATCCCCGACTTCTTTAAGAAGTCGGGGATCTTAGGCGTGCAATTTTCGTACATCAAATATGATTGTATAAACTGTACTGCTATCAAATATTGCTCTTCAAGTTGGGAAAACTAACTTTAGTGACAGTGTAATCTACTACGCCGCTAAAGGAGATACGCATGAGTACAGTTACCATTCAGGCTAATCAACTTCCTATTCATAGAGTATTTAGTGAAGATTTTGTTTTTACTGTTCCTTTATACCAACGTCCCTACGCTTGGAAAATTGAACAAGCTGGAGAACTATTTAATGATTTGGTTAGTGCTTTAGGCGATGGTGACGAGAATATTGATGAAATCAACCCGTATTTTTTAGGCAGTATTGTACTTATTAAAGAAGATAAGCCAAATGCCGAAATAGTTGATGGACAGCAACGTCTAACAACACTAACTTTATTGATAGCTGCTCTGCGAATGTTAGCACCTAAAGAAATTGCTGAGGAATTAACTTCCTATCTGTATCAAAAAGGTAAAGCAGTTGCTGGTATTCCTACTGTTTATCGTCTCACTGTGCGCGACAGAGATGCAGAGTTTTTTAGAGAATATGTTCAAACAGAAGGTAAAATTATTAATTTAAAAGAATTAAGTAATGCCAAATTATCAGATAGTTGTAAAAACATTAAAGATAATCTGCTATTTTTTGTAGACCAGCTACAGCATTTATCACAAGAAACAATTCTCCGCTTGAGTCAATTCATCATTACTCGTTGTTTTTTAGTAGTCGTTTCAACACCCGATATTGATTCTGCATATCGCATATTCTCTGTTATGAACAATCGGGGTATGGATTTATCTCATGCTGATATTTTAAAAGCAGAGATTATCGGTAAAATAATGACTCAACAACAAGAAAACTACAGTAAAAAATGGGAAGATACTGAAGAGAAACTTGGACGTGATATATTTAAAAGCCTTTTCTCTCATATTAGGATGATTTACAGTAAATCAAAACCTCGTGAAAGTATACTCAAGGAGTTTTTCGATAAAAATTTTAAAGCATTTCCCCTGCAATATCCTCAGCAGTTTATTGATAAGATTTTACTGCCTTTGGCTGATGCTTTTTATGACATCCAGTATCAAGTTTACGAAGGAAGTTTATGGACAGATGAAATTAATATATTGTTCCAATGGTTGCAATTAATTGACAATTCTGATTGGATACCACCAGCTATTTTTTATTTATCGCAAAATTATAATAATCCTGAATTATTATTGCGATTCTTTTCAGATTTAGATAGACTGGCTTCTTGTTTAATGATTCAGCGTGCTAATATCAATGACCGTATTGAACGTTATAGCAAGTTACTACACGTTATTGATAATCGAGAAGATTTGTATACGCCAGATTCACCATTGCAATTGACTTCTAAAGAAAAAGAAAATATCCTCAAAATTCTGAATGGCGACCTTTATTTAATCAAGAAAATCAGAAGCTATGTTTTGCTACGCTTAGATTCTGCCCTTGCTGAAGGAAAGCCTGCTTATACTTTTTCTAATATTACAGTTGAACACGTACTACCACAAAATCCATCTGCTGATAGTGAGTGGTTAACCTTGTTTCCGACTCAGGAAGATAAGGAAAAATATTTACATCGGTTAGGTAATTTAGTTTTACTATCTTCTGGTAAAAATAGCATGGCTCAAAACTTTGATTTCGAGACTAAAAAGCAGAAATATTTTACAACTAAGAAAGGTATTTGTAATTTTGCACTCACTACACAAGTGTTAATGGAAAAAGAATGGACACCTGAAATTATCGAAAAACGGCAAAAAGTTTTAATTGACAAGTTGAAAGAACTTTGGCGTTTATAAGATTAGGACTTATGCAAAACACTTCTCAAACTCTTATCAGGACTTACGCAGAATCGTGAAAAAACGAACCGCAAAGGGCGCAAAGGACACGAAGTTAAGAGGATTCGAGAGGGTTTTTGCGTAAGTCCTATCTTATCTCTCCGTGAACTCTGCGCCTCTGTGGTTAGTTCTTCCGTAGCCTGTGCGTAAGTCCTGAATATTAGGTTTTAGTAATGCGATCGCTTCAGTATTGGTGCATTAGGCGCTCGGATATAGTTTTTGTGATAAATTACTCACAACCTGCGCCTAACACACCCGACGAGAATTTGACTATTCTCCTAAATAAATGCCTAAACCGCGAGCAGTTTGAACTAGAGTATCTTCTGGGTTGACGGCTTTGTACTGAGCGATCGCTTCTTCGATTGGTACGGTAATCACTTGGCGATTTTGCCAAGCAACCATGTAATCATATTTACCTTCTTCAATCAAATTGACGGCGGCTACACCAAAAGCAGAGGCGACTAATCGGTCTAGGGGTGAAGCTGTACCACCGCGTTGGATGTGTCCTAAGACGGTGACTCGTGTTTCTGCACCGATGCGATCGCTAATTTGGTCGGCTAGATATTCCCCAATTCCCCCATATCGTGATTGACCCAAACGATTAGTTAAGGTGCGAGTTTCCCCTTCTTGAGTCCGCACGGCTTCAGAGACAATCACTAAACAATAGTTTTTGCCGTCTTCTTGACGGTTTTTAATGTGATAACAAATATCATCCATACTGTAGAGGATTTCGGGAATTAAAATCACATCTGCACCCCCAGCAATTCCCGCAGCTAAAGCAATGTGTCCCGCATCACGACCCATCACCTCTAAGATCATGACTCGACTATGAGAAGCGGCGGTGAAATGTAATTTATCTAGTGCTTCGGTTGCAATATTAACTGCTGTATCAAAGCCAATGGCGTGTTCAGTAATACCGATATCATTATCAATGGTTTTCGGGATGCCGACTAAGTTAATCCCGCCTTGTTGTGCGAGGCGACGCAGAATCGCTAAACTACCATCCCCACCAATGCCAATCAACGCATCTAAACCTAATTGATGATAACCTGCAATAATTTCTGATGAGCGATCGCAGAAACTACCATCAGGCATCGGAAAAGCAAAAGGATCACCTTTATTAGTAGTGCCTAACATTGTGCCACCAGAAGTTAATAACGGATCAACTTGCTCGATTTCTAATTTAGTAACTTGTGGTGGCTGTGCCATTAATCCTAGAGTTGCTTGCCGAATACCTAAGACTTCCCAACCTTTACCACTAGCACAATGAACAACCGCTCGGATGACTGCATTCAAACCAGAGCAATCTCCGCCACTAGTTAGAATGCCTATACGCTTACTTTTACCCATATTTTTGAACGCTGCAAACGTGAAATAATTTCACTCACTACCAGAGTTAGCTAACACTTGAAAAATCTGATTAAATGCTATGAATTTGGTTGATTTCAGCCCAAAATCACACCATAAAACTGATAACAGCAAAGTTGTACTGTTATCTGACTAGAAGCTCAATCTCAAAGTATAGTTTTGATTATTTCATTACTTTCAAAGTCTAGAATGATTTGTGTATGCACTATTTTCTCTAAACAAAAATTCATTCCTTGTTGTATTTTATAATTTAACGTTGCGAATTTTAACTATAGCCATCCTAAATGAGTCGTGAAAAACATAGATATGGAAAAGAACCGCAAAGAACGCCAAGGTAAGAAAGAAGAAAAAGATATATAAATTTTATAAATGATTTAGGAATGCTATATTGTCAACTTAAGTCTTAATACTTGATTTTGTATAACCATCCCAGAGTCATTTAGAAATCATATTTGATTGTTGAAATATCCGTAGGATGTGTTAGCGACAGCGTAACCCATCTACTTCAAGGCTTTTGGTACTGAAACTGCTCCCAGCTTCCTAGCACCACCGAAGGGATTTTTCAGCCAACTCTAATTAATATTTATCAAGTTTCTCAAAAGTGTTTTACCTGCAACTTTCAAATGGCAGATTGTTAGTTAAACTTTAAACGCTATTATTGAAATTTATAAATCTATTATGCACTGGTTATTATCTGGGCCGTTGAGTGTAGAAAAGTTAACGGTGAAGATTGCGGGTTTACCTGCATCGTTACAAGGTAAGAAGTTGGTGCAGATGTCAGATTTTCATTATGATGGTGCGGGTTTATCTGATGAGATGTTGGAAGCTGCGATCGCCCTTAGTAACCAAGTCAAACCAGATTTAGTCATATTAACAGGCGATTATGTTACCACAAGTCCCCAGCCAATTAATGACTTAGTTTTAAAACTCAAACAATTGCAAACTCAAGCAGGTATTTATGCTGTCCTGGGTAATCATGATATCTATTACCGTTACTCAAAAAGGGACATTACCAAGGCTTTAACTCAAATTGGCGTGCGTGTTTTATGGAATGAAGTCGTTTATCCGTTTGGGAATGAATTAGCATTAGTCGGACTCGCAGATAGGTATTCACCAGAATTTAACCCTGCACCTGTAATGGAACAGTTAAACCCAAATATCCCCCGCATTGTGCTATCTCATAATCCCGACACGGCAGAAATATTACAAGCTTGGCGGGTAGATTTGCAGTTATCTGGTCATACTCATGGTGGTCAAATAGTCATTCCTGGACTGGGGGCGGTGGTTGCTTATCGTAAAAACATACTGCAACTAATACCCCACAGAATCCGGCGTTGCTTTCCCTATTTACGCCGAGATAACTTTGTCCTGCGTCATTGGGAATGGGCGCAGGGTTTACATCGTGTTGGAAGGAATCTACTATATGTCAACCGTGGTTTAGGAACTTATTCTCCAGGAAGGTTATTTTGTCCGCCAGAAGTAACAGTTATTACCTTACAAAAAGAATAAGTCGTTATTAAGTTTATAAAATTTCTTAAGATGGATTTTAATATTTGATAAGCTGTAAACGCTACTATGAGGAGTGTGTTTGGCGCTATGCACTGGTTGTTTACGGGACGTTTAAGTGTAGATAAAATCACGGTTAAGATTGCCGAACTACCACAATCTTTAGAAGGGATAAAGTTAGTACAGTTGTCAGATTTTCACTACGATGGGATGCGACTGTCAGAAGAAATGTTGCAAGAAGCGATCGCAGTTACTAATGAATTGGAACCTGATTTAATAGTGTTAACTGGTGATTACGTCACTGATGATCCTTCCCCAATTCATCAACTTGTAATGCGACTCAAACATCTACAAAGTCGCTGTGGTGTTTATGCCGTACTTGGCAATCATGACATACACTACAATCATTCCCAAGCAGAAGTGACCAAGGCTTTTACTAGTATTGGTGTCCATGTTCTGTGGAATGAAATCGCCTATCCCTTTGGCGATGAATTACCAGTGGTCGGTTTAGCTGATTATTGGTCGCGGGAGTTTAATCCTGCACCAGTTATGGAGCAACTCGACCCATTAACACCGCGCCTTGTTTTATCTCATAATCCCGATACTGCCAAAATTTTAGAACAGTGGCGAGTTGATTTACAGTTATCTGGTCATACGCATGGTGGTCACATTGTTATTCCTGGTTTTGGCCCTGCGGTGTTTTATTATAAAAAGTTGCTCAAACAATTACCAAAAAAACTCCGGCGGTGGGTTCCATTTTTGTTTGGCGATTGCTCGAAAGTCGTAAGATATTGGGAATGGGCGCAAGGATTTCACAAAGTAGCCAATAATCAGTTATACGTTAATCGTGGCTTAGGAACTTATCGACCAGGACGCTTGTTTTGTCCACCTGAAGTGACAGTGATTACTTTAGTTAGTCAATAGTCATTTGTGATTCTCACTCCTGAATCTGAAGGGGTGATAAAGAAGCTACTAAGACATCGCTCTGTGTGTTTTCCACGCAAGACGAGCGATCGCTTCATTCTAAAGATTTCTGGACAATTGTAATGACAATGAAATATTGATGTTATTTTGGACTGCAACGAGTAGCTTGCTCAATCTCAGACTCTCAACAAGGTTGATGGTGTTGCAGTGGTCGGAATAGTTATCGTTTCTCATAGTAAACAATTGGCTCTGGGTGTGCAGGAACTCGCTGCACAAATGGTTCAGGGCAAAGTTGCGATTGCGGTGGCGGCTGGTATTGACGATGCGGAAAATCCACTCGGTACGGATGCGCTGAAGATTTATGAGGCGATCGCATCTGTATTCAGCGATGATGGTGTATTAGTATTGATGGATCTTGGTAGCGCCGTCATGAATGCAGAAATGGCTGTGGAATTTTTGCCAGAAGCACACCAAGAAAAAGTATACCTCTGTGAAGCGCCATTGGTTGAAGGTGCGATCGCCGCTACGGTTGCAGCCGCTATAGGTAAAAATATTCAGCAGGTAATGGCAGAAGCCAGAGGAGCATTAAACGCCAAAGCTACACAGTTAGGCGTTACTAATACAACATTTAATAACAGTAATAATACACAACTGATAACAAGTACTGCTTATCCGAATCGAGAAATTCGGCTGACTGTAAGCAATCGTTTAGGCTTACACGCGCGTCCGGCGGCGCAGTTTGTCGCCACAGCCGCAAAATTTCAATCTCGCATTCATGTTCAAAATTTAACCAGAAATACTGCCGTTGTTCGGGGTGACAGTATTAACCAAGTGACAACTTTGGGAGTGCGTCAAGGACACGAAGTTTTAATTACTGCGACTGGTATTGATGCAGATGCAGCACTCGCCGCATTACAAATTTTATTTGCAAATAACTTTGGTGAAGATGACACGGCTGTAGTATCGCCGCCAGCAGTCCAGCCGGAAGCAACAGCAGCAACTCATGGCGAACTTTCAGGAATTGCGGCTTCTCCGGGAGTTGCGATCGCACCTGTGATTCATTATCAACCTGCTCCGGTGACGGTTACACAATACCACGTCAACGACCCAGAAGCAGAATTACAGCGTTTACAAGCAGCTATTCGCACCGCACAACAAGAAATTCAGACAATTTTTTCCCAAGCAACTTTGCAAATAGGTGACACGGAAGCTGCAATTTTTGATGCTCATTTACTCTTTTTAGAAGACCCTGTGTTGTTGGAAACTGTACAGCAACGCATCATGGAACATCACCTCAATGCCGAAGCAGCTTGGCAAGCCGCAGTGGATGAAGTTGCAACTTCCTACCGCACTTTAGATGATGCGTATTTAAAAGAACGTGTCGAAGATGTGGTGGATGTGGGACAAAGAGTGCTGCGACTGTTAGCCGGAAGTGCTGCTAGTAGTTTGTACCTTGCCGAACCAGCGATTGTAGTCGCCACAGATTTGACACCATCAGACACAGCCGGGTTAGATCCCAGTAAGGTACTCGGTATTTGTACTGTGTCAGGAAGTGCTACATCTCACAGCGCGATTATTGCGCGGACATTGGGGATTCCTGCTGTTTTGGGTGTCAACCCTGAAGTGTTGCGCTTGCAAGATGGTACTTTGATGGCGTTGGATGGTGAAAGCGGTAAAGCTTGGGTAGAACCAGAAGCAGATATTCTCGGTGCGTTAGAAGCTAAACGAGAAGCTTGGCAAACTGCTAAACAAGAAGCACTCGCCAAGGCGCATCAACCAGCAATTACCCGTGATGGCAAACAAATCAATATCCTCGCCAATATTGGCGGTATTGCAGATGTCCAAGCGGCTGTGGCTGGTGGTGCGGAAGGTGTGGGACTGTTGCGGACGGAGTTTTTGTATTTAGGGAGAAACACCGCACCGACAGAAGAAGAACAACTAGCAGTATATCAGGCGATCGCTCAAGTTTTAGATAACCGTCCGCTAATTATCCGCACTCTTGATGTTGGTGGTGACAAGCCATTACCTTATTTACGATTCAACTTTCCTGAAGCTAACCCCTTCTTAGGCTGGCGGGGGATTCGTTTTTGTTTAGATCATCCAGATTTATTTAAAACTCAGTTAAGAGCAATTTTACGTGCCAGTGCAGAACACAAAATTAAAGTGATGTTCCCGATGATTGCTAGTGTGACGGAAGTACGAACAGCTAAGGCAATCTTAGGGGAAGTACAGACAGAATTGCGGCAAGCAGGTATTCCTTTTGATAAAAATCTCCCAGTTGGTGTCATGATTGAAGTCCCGGCGGCTGTCGCCATCGCTGATAACTTAGCGGCGGAAGTTAACTTTTTTAGTATTGGGACAAATGATTTAAGTCAGTATGTGATGGCAGGCGATCGCACTAACCCCAGAGTAGCGTATTTAGCCGATGCCTTACACCCTGCTGTATTGCGAATGATTCAACGAACTGTCAAAGCAGCCCACGCCGCCGGAATTTGGGTAGGATTATGTGGAGAATTAGCCGCAGATCCAACCGCCGCCGGAATATTATTAGGTTTGGGGTTAGATGAATTGAGTGTCAATCCCCAAGCCATCGGGATAATTAAACAAGCGATCGCAAAATTAACTGTAGCTCAAGCCGAGGCGATCGTTGCTACAGCATTACAATTAGATTCGGCAAATGATGTTAGAGCTTTAGTGCAGTGAAATGCTCACGCAATCGATAAATCATAAAACTTAGACACCACAAAGCTTTTTACCCTGTCACCTGTCACCTATTACCTGTCCCCTACTATCAAGCTAGACTGGGGAAAGCTACGAAAAATTAGTAATGCAGTTTGCTTTCTCTTTTCCTTTAATATATCGGATTCTTCAACCGAGCTTTCCTGATTGTCTTTGGAGTGGCGATCGCAATTGTAAGGCGATCGCACTTACTTTTGACGATGGCCCCCATCCCCAATACACACCCCAAGTTTTACAAGTTTTAGACCGCTACAATATCACAGCCAGTTTTTTTTGGCTGGGTGCTTGTGTGAATCGTTCACCAGATGTTGCTAAAGCCGTCAGCGACAGAGGCCATTGGATTGGTTTACATGGTTATGATCATCGTTCTTTCCCTTTACTGACTCCCAAGGAACTCAAGGAAAGTTTAGAAACAACCCAAGCCGCTATTTACAACGCTTGTCACCTGAACCCCTCACAAGTAGTTGATGTTCGTCCTCCCAACGGTTTATTTACACCCAAAACTTTAAAATTTTTCCGTCAGTGGAATTACCGTCCAGTCATGTGGAGTGTTGTCCCAGAGGATTGGGTAAGACCAGGAATTACCACAGTAGTGCGGCGAGTTTTGCAACAAGTACAAAATGGTTCACTGATTGTCTTGCATGACGGCGTTTGTGGCGGACAAGATGTAGCCGCAACAATAGAAGTCTTAATTCCGCAATTATTACAACAAGGCTATAAGTTTGTGACTGTAGATCATTTATGGCAACACAAATAATGACGAAAAATTACCGATAGATCATCTCTTGCCAAAAATCTTTGACAGATGACCCATCGGTTTATCTAGGAAATTTATAGTAGTTAGGAATGAGATTAGAAAAAACTAATCATCAAACATAGAAAATCACAGACTTTTTAGCCTGTTCCCTGTTGCCTTTTAGAGAAAGAATATGTTAGTTACTCGTGGCTTTGTGCTTTGGAGCAACTTCACTTTCAGAATTTAAGGTTGAGGTGGTAGTCTCAGTACCTAAAATCTGATGTATTTCGTTTATTGAACTTGGTTTGGCTACAGGTTCTTCTAATGGTTCGTTCACATATTCTATTAGGTCGTCTACTTGGCAATCTAATGCCTTGCAGAACCTAATGATTCTTTCAATGTGGTCTGTCCCAGTTCTGCCACTTTCCCAGTTTTGAATAGTGCTTTCAGTTACGCCCACAAGACGCGACAGTTCAAGCTGGGTCAGCCCTGCTCTTTCACGAAGCAAAGCAATCCTCGGTTTTGGCTTTTGTTTCACAGCTACAGCACTTTTATCTCGATATATAGTGCTAGATCCTAGCACCAAAAAAAACCTGCGCCTAGAAAATCCCTAAAAAAACTTTATTTTAGACTATCTTTCTGAAAAATCTCGACTAAAAGAAGTAGGTGTACAAAAAGAATCTACTATCTAGTTAGTAAAGTTTACCCAAAGCATTTTTTATAAGCATTATTAAGCATGTAATAATTGATTATTGACACATCAAATACATTCTTGTAACTGTCTTTCTAAATTAGCCCGCAACCATAAATCAGCCGCCGACCAAACCCACAGTTGATTAGGTGCTTCCACAAAATCCTCCGGTTTATGTGTGACAACTGCATCTAAAACTTGGTCTTCAACACAAACAAATTCGACAGCAGATTCAAAATCTCTTAATGGTGATGAACGTGCTATTTGCAGAATTTCTTGGTCAACAATACAAATGTTGATTTTTTCTCGTAACCAGTCAATTACTATCTCCGCAATTTGACTGTTTTGTAAGCGGCTAGTATAAGCAGCTATTTTTTGCCAGCCAATATCTGTTAAATACAGCTTGATGGATGGATGCACACCATCGAGTAATTCTCTGACATCTTCTGTCAATTTGTTGCGATTGATTAAAGCATCTAAGATTAAATCGGCATCAACTAAAATCCTGAACACTTGCGACTCCCATGATCGACTGAATAAATACAGCTAACAATTGGTTAATATCCATAAAGTATGCGCCCCTGACAGTGAAGCGTAGTCAGCACTAAGTTGTTCTGTAAATAACCTGCGATCGCTCAAATTTATGAATAAAGGTGCTGCTAATATAAACGAGCATTAGTTGTAGTGATTGAAAGTTAAACTTACATCATCAACTACACGAGAATTAATCATTATTTCAGATTTGATTTTCCACATTTTTTTGCCAAATATTAAGGCAAGTAAATTATTTGTGATAAAACTATAAAATTAGAAAACACACTCCACTTCCAACAACAATCAAATACGCGCAATAAAAGCAGGCTCTAGCATAGCTCTGTCTTATATTGACTATTAGCCAAAATGACGGCAGATGATTGTCTGAGTTCCTGATATAGAATTTTTGGTAATTGTTTATGGTTTGAGTAACAGGTAATACAATTGCCCATTGCTAACGGTAACACCAGCACGCTCCCCGGCGATTTTCCCTGTCCCCAAAAAATAATCTACTCTCCCTGCACCTTTAATTGCTCCACCTGTATCTTGATCAAGCACATAACGGCTCACAATCTGATGTTTCATCTCACCATTAGCTTGGACAAAAGGAAAAGGGGCGCGAATCAAAGCTAAAGCCCCAGGCGGCATGAGAGACTTATCTGTAGCGATGGAACGTTCTGCGGTGAGTGGGACATTAATTGAACCTTGGGCTGGTGCGCCGTGGTTTTCTTGAAAAAACACAAAACTGGGATCACGAGGGATATAGATATTTAATTCTGAGGGATGCTGTTGAAAATAGTCGAGGATAATGGGCATTGTCATTCCCTGTAATGGCAATTTGCCATCGTTGGCTAGTTCTCGACCAATACTTTTATAGTTGTAACCTGTATTACCTGCATAACCAATTGTTGTGTCAGTGCCATCGGTTAATTTTAGTCGCGCTGAACCTTGAATTTGAATCATATATGGTTCTAAGCGATCGCGGAACCAAAATAACTCTAATCCCCGTAATTTGCCTTGTGATCCTTGTAAACCATCAGCACCTTCCAATTCTAAACGAGTAGGATGGGGCTGAGGCCAAGAATTGATGTCGGGAGGTAATCGATAAACGGGATAGCGAAATTCATCTGTGGGAACGCGACTAGCCAGATACAGTGGTTCATAATAAGCAGTAAATAAAACTGTACCTTTTTGGTCTTTACCAACAGATTGATAATAAACAAACTCTTTTTCGATGGCTTGATGTAATTCTTTGGCAGATTTTGATTTTAAAAGCAGTTCGCGGAATCTGTTTAAACTTTTGATGACGCGATCGCGTGTAATTCCGGTGACGGGATATTTTTGATAAGCTGCGATCGCCCGTGAGGTTTGCAAGTATTGTAAACTGCGGTCAAGAGAAGTAATTAAAGCTTTTTTATCTGCTAATTCATCTAAACAAGAGATGTCATCTTGACAACACCCCACAGGCGATCGTTCAATCAAAACTGGTTGCTTGTTTTCTAAAGCCTCTGGTACATGCCATTTTTTGATGCGACATACCGACGAACTCAGTTCTCGAAATCCTAATGGTTGCATCCCCACCAAAAAACTCAAAATAATTATTGGCGGAGTAATGAAACTGGCTAGTTTGTATAGCAATCCTAAATGATTTACAAACATCTCTCTCTTGTCTGCCTTGTCTATTTTGCTCATCTATCAAATAGGACTGCTATATTTTTTTGCTAAGTACCTGAGACTTTGCTACTCCCCATTCCCTCTTAAACTACTCATTCATATTGCGATAAGTCGCCACAGCAGAAGGCGAAATCCGGTTGAGGTAACGGAATATCCAATATTTAAAAATCGTGTCTAAAATGACTGGAAATGTTGCAATAAACAAAAAGATGAAATCGCGGTTAGCTGGTAAACCCCAATGGCGCGATACACCTTCTAAAATCACTTCCCAACCGTGGGGAGAGTGAAATCCCACAAATACATCAGTAAACAAAATGATAATAAACGCCTTGGCACTATCACTCAAACCATAGACAAGATTATCAAAGAAATCTTTCAGCACTGCAATAGATTGCTTACTCACCAGCAGCAACCAAACAAAAGCGATTACCGAGAAAATATCGGCAAAAACATTTTTAATTGCATTGGCACTTTCACCACGAAATTCTGCCGCAATTTCTGCGGCTTTTTCTTTGAGTTTCTCTTCTATAGCTTCTGGATTCAAAGGCGGTGTAATGCCAATTAAATTTTCAAATCTAATTCTTTCTTCAAATCTTTGTAACTCTGATAAAGCTTCCTCTTCCATTTCAAAATTTAGGAAGACATTTTCTGTTTCTGCTGGTCTAAAATGGGTGATTAATGGCCCGACAATCAAAGCTTTTGATAGTTGATGTGCTAAAAGAGGTACAATAATTAGTAATAATATAAATCTGATTGATATGATAGTTCTTCTTTGAGCTTGCCGAAAACTTTTAACAACATCCTGCTCAGAATTTGGGTCTAATTCAACTTGTAAACGACTGATAGTTCCTAAAATTGAGCGAGGCAATACACCCGTTGTATCAGCTTTTCGCCGTGGTTTTTGTTTAGTTTCTAGATTTTTATTGGGTAATTGTGGAGCTAATGGGGTGGGTGATTTTGGCGTAGCAACCTCATCAACTTTGACTATCTTTGGTTGGTTAACTATGGCAAAATTAGTTTCAATATCAGGTACGGTATATTTTGATATGACTTCATCAATAAATCTTAATTTTTCTAAAATTATCTCCGCACTGGGATATTCTATACCTGTTTTTCGTGCTGCTTTTTGATTAGATTCGTTAGAAAACCAACGGCTGGCGCGAAATTCCGTGAGCCGCATCCGCGCAATTTTTAATTGTTTTTTAAGGTCTGACTCAAAATAATCCATCATACTGCTGCTGTAACTACTTGAGTCAGCATCTATCTTTCTACCGTTGAAATGCTCATCTTCGATTGATTTAATTTGTAAGGCTGCTTGATAAGCCTCATCAAGAGAACGCTGTGGTGTTAATAAGTACCAACGGTAAGCAGCTAGTAAGTAAGAGTAAATTTTTTGGCTAAAAGCGAAATTATTCATTGTAGGCAATTATCCAGCCTTTTCTAGTGATTCTTAACCCTAAGTTAACGCACAAGATATACTAACGAAATCGAGAAGGAGAAAGTTTGTGGTTTCACATTCTGTTTGGATTGTCGGCAATAGCCGCAGTGGTAAGACAACTCGTTTGGTAGAACATTTTTGTCGTTGGCTACAAATAGAAAATCACAACTTGGGATTATTTTATACTAAAAAAGCTGGAAAAAAATCTAACAATTCCATTACGAAACCTTTTGTTTTAAAGCAAACAGAACCTGGAGTTTTAGTATTAGCAGCAAATGACGACAATCGTCGTGAATTATCGGACAAAATTGTTACAAAAACTTTAGGAAAATATCCCATTCGTGCTAAAACTCCCTTGGGTTTTTTTCAAGATGAAGTTATTTTATTTTGGCCTTTACTAATTGAGTTGCTGCATCTCAAGGCACAATTTCCGGTAAGATTGCGCCCAGAAACCGAACAGGAATTAGCAACAAAACTCTGGCGTGAGCAAATCGATGCAGAAATTCTGCGGCGTGCGGGAGTGAACGAATACCGTTTAGTAAGACGAATTTTGGACTTATTGCAATTAGCTGCTTACAGTGGTACAGCTTGTGAAGGAATTGCTGAAGTTTTACAAAGCGGTTTAGAGGAAAATGGCATAAATCTAGAGCCGGAATTTTTAGCATCTTTGCTACTAGATTGGCGTAACTGGTGTTTAGAGCGAGGCTTGCTCACTTATGGGATTATAACTGAACTCTACACGCAGCACTTGTTAAGCGATCGCCATTATCAAGAACGTCTCAGCCAACGGTATCAAGCCATATTAGCCGATGATGTTGATGATTATCCAGCCGCAACCCGACAATTATTGGAAACACTTTTACAACAGGGTGCTGTTGGTGCATTTACTTACAACCCTGATGGCGCTATACGTTTGGGTTTGGGGGCTGACCCCAATTATTTGGAAGGGTTAGCGAGGCATTGTCGCTTAGAAACTTTGTTTACACCAGCAACACCATCCTTAGCAGAGAACCTAGCTAGACCAATGGTAGAATTTATCACTCAACCAATGGTGATGTTAGAGCTACCTGCAACAGTCCAATCAATTCAAACTACCTCCCGTGCTGAACTGCTGCGAACCACAGCCGAGGTTATTGGCAAAGCGATTAAGTCAGGACGAATACAACCAGAAGAAATTGCCATCATAGCACCTGGTTTGGATGCGATCGCTCGTTACACCATCACCGAAATTCTCACCAAGCAAAACATCCCCGTAGAATCACTCAACGACCAACGCCCCTTAGTTAGTTCACCAATGATTCGGGCATTGTTAACCATGCTGGCACTCGTTTATCCCGGCTTGGGACGCTTGGTAGACAGAGATGCGGTGGCTGAGATGTTGGTAGTGTTGAGTAGGAGGCAGGGGGTAGGGGGCAGGGGGCAGGGGGAGGGGGGAGACAAGGGAGACAAGGAAGAAATATTAACTCAGCACTCAGCACTCAGCACTCAGCACTCCATACTCAGCACTTATATTGACCCAGTACGTGCTGGGTTAATTGCTGATTATTGCTTTGTACCTCATCCCGATAGACCCAATTTATTACCTGTCACTTCTTTTGAACGCTGGGATAGAATTGGCTATGCTGCAACCACAGCTTACAGTCAGATATTACAGTGGATTGAAAAACAGCGATCGCAACAAGAACAGCGTTTAATTCCTAGCCCCATTTCACTGTTATATCTGGCAATTCAAGACTTTTTGTGTAAAGACAGCAACCCACCTTATGACCAAATGGCAGCCCTGCGCGAATTGCTAGAAACTGCCCAACATTATTGGGAAATTGATACTAGGTTGAGGCAGGAGGCAGGAGGAGAAGGGAGACAAGGGGGACAAGGGAGCAATCTTTCTACCTTGTCTACCCCCTCTGCCTTGTCTATTCCCTCTCAGCACTCAGCAAGCACTACCTTGGCTGAATTTATTCAATTGTTGCGACGTGGTACGATTACTGCCAATCCTTATCCGTTGCGTCCTATTGGCTTGTCGAGAAAAGCAGTCACTTTAGCAACTATTTTCCAATATCGTTCGAGTCGGCGATCGCATCGTTGGCATTTTTGGCTAGATGCTGGTTCACCATTATGGGCAAAAGGTGGTGCAGCGACATTATTTGGTGCGCCTTTATTCTTGCGAGATAGGTTAGGCGAACCTTGGACAGCCGAAGATGAAAAAATTACCGAACAAGAAAGACTACGGCGAATTTTGGCAGACTTACTCTCGCGTGTATCTGAAAAAGTTTATTTGTGTCACAGTGATTTAGCCGTTAACGGCCAAGAACAACTAGGGCCACTCCTACCCTTGGTACATACCTGTGTATCCGTCATTTCCAAAGTAGCTTGAAGCTTAACCAAATTTTCCCAAGGAGAAATCTGGACATCAACAAGAATCTAAAATCCAAAATTGGTAAATCCGTAGCGATCGCCAGAATCGTTAGAATATTAACTACACTGAGAATGTATATCAAACCTTAGAGTTAGACGCTATGGTACTGTTTGGATTTGGTAAAAAAAAGCTGAATATTCCTACTGCTGAAGAAGCTTTGCCAGGACGGTCAAAGGAAATGCCTGTACCTGCTCATCATTATGTAAATAACAATGCCCTGAAACCACCTTTCCCCGCAGGTATGGAAACGGCGATGTTTGGTTTAGGTTGTTTTTGGGGTGCGGAACGTAAATTTTGGCAACTACCGGGCGTTTATACCACTGCTGTTGGTTATGCAGCCGGAATTACACCCAACCCCACTTATGAAGAAGTATGTACAGGTATGACTGGTCACAATGAAGTCGTCTTCGTTGTATTTGACCCCCAAGTTATTAGTTATGCTCAACTTCTCAAAGTTTTTTGGGAAAGCCACAACCCCACCCAAGGAATGCGCCAAGGTAACGACGTTGGCACACAATACCGTTCCGGGATTTACGTCTATTCTGAAAGCCAAAAGCAGCAAGCCGAAGCATCACGAAACGCTTATCAACAAGAACTAACCAAGGCGCGTTATGGCGAAATCACCACAGAAATTCTCGATGCGCCAGAATTTTACTACGCTGAAGCTTATCATCAGCAATACCTAGCCAAAAATCCCAACGGCTATTGTGGTTTGGGCGGGACAAACGTTGCTTGTCCGGTAGGTGTATTTGAAGCGGAAGTGAAGTAATATCAATTCCCTTTTAAGATACAAGGTTGGGTTATATGATGCTTAACCCAACCTTGGGTGTATTTATAAAACGGGATGAACAGGGTTACGCTTGCGAGTTTGCGATCGCCAGTCCACTATCGTGTACTATTTTGGGGTAACGGCTCAAAAATAATTACCTGTACATCTGGTATTTGGGCAAAAGCTGATTCTATCAATGGCTTAACATCAGCCCAAGCCAAGCCACCATTACCACATCCTAATGCGGGCATTGCAATTGATTTAATCCCTAATTCCTGTACTTGTTGTACTAAAGCCACCAGCCCACTTTGAATATCTTCTATCATTGAATTATTTCTCCAATGGCGTTTTGTGGGGAAGTTGATGATGTATTTGGGGTTTAGTAAGCTACCTGTTGCTACTGTAAACATCTTTCCAGTCTGGACTTTACCAGCGCGACAGGCTTGTTTATATAAAAGAAAATTTTCAGGATAAGCTTGCTTGAATTGCAAGGCAATGCCTTTACCCATGACACCAACACAATTAACTGTGTTAACTAGGGCTTCGGTTTTCTCTTCCAATAGGTTGCCTAGCTTAAATTCAAACATGACTATGTTAACCCACATAGAAATATTTATTTTCAGTAACCTTAAAAGCCCGTGACGAGGATTGAACTCGTGACCTCACCCTTACCAAGGGTGTGCTCTACCACTGAGCCACACGGGCAGAAATTATCTTCGGAGTTATGAGCTATAATGCTGTTAACTCTGCTGAATACGCAGTCATTATAACTCATAATTTTACTTTGAGAAGGTGGGCCGGGCTGGATTTGAACCAGCGTAGGCGTAAACCAACGGATTTACAGTCCGTCTCCATTAACCACTCGGACACCGACCCGCATGTCCCACGATTTATTATCTTAGCAGTAGATTTTAATAACTGCAAGGGGAGTGAGAAAAATTTTTAGTCATTTCCTAGAGATGTGTGTAGGGTGAGGATAATCATCCCCACCCTAGGTTACTTACTATCTTTGATTGCAACTTGAGATTAACTCAAGAGTTCGCCGGTTTCTTGGAGAGAGTGTAAGCGTTGGTAAATACCTTCATGACGCAACAGTTCTTCGTGGCTACCAACTTCGGCGATTTTGCCTTGTTCTAACACTACAATCTTGTCAGCTTCACGGACTGTACTCAAACGGTGAGCAATCACAATTGTGGTACAAGTCCCTTGAATCGCTCGCATAGCTAATTGAATGGAACGTTCTGACTCATAATCTAAGCTAGAGGTAGCTTCATCAAAAATCAGCACATCTGGTTTAACTAACAACGCCCTCGCAATTCCGAGGCGCTGTCTTTGTCCGCCAGATAGCCTGACTCCACGTTCCCCAACAACGGTTTTATAGCCTTGGGGTAGCACCTGTACCACCTCATCAACTCTGGCAATCTTACAGGCTTCTTGCACCTCTTCAAAGGTAGCGTTTGGTCTACCGTATGTGAGGTTTTCCAAAATAGTGCCGTTAAAAACATCTACCTCTTGGTGAACGATCGCTAATCTGCGTCTATAGTTACCTACATCTAAGGTACGAATATCTTGCCCATCAATCAGAATTTGACCATCTTGAGGTTCAAAATACCGCAATAGCAGTTTTACTAAAGTTGATTTTCCAGAACCAGAACGTCCAACTAAAGCGACTGTTTGGTAAGGTTCAATCAATAAGTTGATATCTTGCAGAACTGGACGGTTAGCAAGATAACCAAAACTCACCTGAGAAAATTCCACTTTGCCAGTAAATTTATAAGGCGATTCGGCTTCATTTTCTACGAACATACTCGATGTATCAGAACCTGTTGGCTCTTCCAAAAATTCGTGAAACCGCAACATAGAAGAATAGCGTCGAGCAAAAACTTCTGCCACAGTGCTAATCGGTTCTAGTTCAGCATACGCCATACTCGAAAGTGTCAAGATCATGACAAACTGACCAAGAGAAATGCGACCATTTACTGTTGCTGCTAAAGTTAAACCTAAAATCATAAATACACAAAACTGGATGACTGTTTTTTGCCAAGCTACCAGTTTTGTATAATTTTTGTGGATGCGGTAATCAACTACTATTAGCTCCCGATTTAAACGTTGTTTTTGTCGTTTTAATTCCTTAGATTCGGTAGCAAATGCTTTCACCGTTTTGATGTTGGTGATGATTTCGGAAGTCCGACTTTCGGTATCTTCCATATATTTATCCAAGCGACTTTCGTGCCAAATTATTCGCCTTAATTCTTTCAAACTAAAGGCGAGGATAATTACGAAAGAAATCATGTATAAAATTGCAATTCGCCATTCAGTCACTACAATAAATACAAAAATTCCTATCAAACGCAGCACTTTAGGAATTAACTGTCCGGCAATTTCTGGATATGTCCAAGTAAGGTTAGAAATCCCTCTAGCTACTCTGCCAGCAATCCGTCCAGGGTTATTTACATCATAAAATTCTAGGGGCAAAGAGAGGATTTTTTCTATAGCTGTTTGAGATTTATCCCGCCGCGACTTTAAAGCAATATCCCAGTGAAACCACACTGTTAACCAAGGTTGTGTAGGCGCTCTCACTACAGTCACTATAAAAATGAGTCCGAGTAAAACCGTTAAAGATAGTGTTTTACCAACTGGGTAATTGCTAACTTCAGAGATAGATGCGATCGCACTTTGTAGAGGTTTATCTAACGGTTGGTTAGACAAAACATTTAAAATCTGCCCAATCGCATAAGGGACAACCAAATCAATAATTTCGTAAATGCTCGATGCCGTAATACTGAGAAGACTCAGTTTCCAGTGGGGATGAAAATAAGTGAGTATATCTCGAAATTTTGCCATGATCTATACTGTCCAAGAGCGCGATCGTGAGCTTGGAATATTATACTACATACGTACTACAGAATAGTCAAGCACTAATATACTAAATCATTCTTCTGGGGGATGAGGAATTTCGACCGGAAAAAATTCAAGGCGATAACGATACAGCGCAACAGGTCGAGAATTCGCTCGAAAATAATCTGCATCTTGGGGTGAAAGATAGACAGCAGTAACTTGATCAGCCTCAATTGTGGGATGATTTGTCGTCAATTTCTGGTAAGAAGTTGTAGACTCTACAGAATTAAAATAAGGGCGAGAACCACCTTTAAATAGTTGTTGAAATACTTCCGTAGTGATGTATTTATGCTCAGATATACTTTCTGTAGCGCGTGCTGTCACAATAGAGACTAATTGCCGTTCACCGCGTAAAAATGTGATTTGACGATTAGGCGAATCTGGATCTACTTTGACAGATAATACCGCATCTTCACCTAAATAAGCTTTAGCCAAATTTAAACTATTAAATGCTCTATCTGCTACTAAAATTGGTTGTAAATTATTGATTTGTGGAATAAAATTTAAGCCTACTTTTATTGATGGTTTTTGTTTAATAAATCTGACAATAAAACTTACAGGTTGATTAAGTTGTTTACGGTTACTTTCAAACCCAGGGGTAACAATATCGGGTGCTAAGGGTGCTGCTAAATCGACCAATGTACTTGTAACTTTCCAAGTACCAGTCATCCATTCAGGATAAGCCAAATCTCCAGAAGCTGGTTGTACAGAAGTTAATTTTTCCCACTGAGGAAAGTTCTCTAAACGTTCAGATAACTCACCTGCTATTGCATTTCCACTCCATCCCAGCAGAAATAAAATAACCAAGCAAAAACTACAAATTGCCTTCATTGTAATTTGTAATTAATTAAAGTTATTACACTAATATCGATGTTGGGTTTCGCTGTCGCTCTACCCAACCTACAGCCGATGACACGTGAATTATAATTCTACTGGTAAAGGCTGCCAAATTTCGCCATATTTCTCTTTTAAATCGTGCCAAGCTTCTACTTGACCGGGTTCGTATTCTCCTGGTTTACCCCATTGCAAAAATAAGCTTAAAGCTGGTTCTTGTTTATCATCTAAAAACCGGATGGCATAAGTTGTAAAGTTGCCTCTTTTTGCTTCACCTGTTTCAAACTTCACTTGAGTAATTTTGTCCATATTCAGGTGAAATTCAAAGCCTTCGGTGTGCATATTGGCATATTTACCTTTGGCTAATTCGGCATAAAATAACTTCTCGATTTTGCCGCGTGCTTCTAATACAGCAGCACTGCTGGTAACAATTAAACGTAAAGTTCCTAAAGTTTCACAGGCTTCTAAAAATTCTTTTAAATTTGCATTCATAATTAATTTTTCCTTGGTTATGTGTCATTGGTTATTTGGTAATGTTCGACCAGTGACTATTTTTCGTATTTTTCATAAGCAGCAACAATTCGCTGCACTAGAGGATGACGCACTACATCTTTTTGGGTAAATTCGCAAAAACCAATGCCTTCGACGTGTTTTAAAATGTCTAAAGCAACTGATAGACCTGATTGTTGATTATGGGGCAAATCTGTTTGTGTTGTATCGCCTGTAATCACCATCCGTGAACGAAAACCCAACCGCGTCAAAACCATTTTGATTTGTGCAGGTGTGGTGTTTTGAGCTTCATCCACTATTATGAAAGCATGATTTAGGGTACGTCCGCGCATATATGCGAGTGGTGCAACTTCAATAATGCCGCGTTCTATTAAATTGGGGACTTTTTCAGCATCAATAAATTCGTAAATGGCATCGTAAAGTGGACGCAGATAAGGATTAATTTTTTGCTGTAAGTCTCCTGGTAAAAAGCCTAATCTTTCACCAGCTTCGACGGCTGGACGAGTTAAAATCAGCTTTTCTACTTGGTTGGCGAGGAGTGCTTGCACAGCGACAACAACGGCGAGATATGTTTTACCTGTACCAGCAGGCCCGGTGCAGAAGGTAATATCACGTTTGCGGATGGTTTCAATGTACTGGCGTTGACGAAATGTTTTGGCGCGGACTTCTTCACCACGGCGAGTTCTAGCGAGGACATCTCGGCGTAATTCTTGGAGTTCGTCTTCACGATCGCTATCTAAAGCTTGACGAGCTGTTAAAATATCGGCATTAGAAATCGTATTGCCTTTAATCCACAGGTCTTCGAGCGATCGCACCAACCTGGATGCTAGATTAATTTGGGCATCTGTACCCGTAATCTGGAGTTCCTGTCCGCGTAGCACTAACACCGCGCCTGTTTGCCGAGACAGGATTTTGAGATTTTCTTCACCATCACCTGCAAGAGCGATCGCACTCGGAATATTAGGCAGCTGAATCTTTAAAGCATCTGCCATAGTTATTTCTTAAATGTGTGAGGAATTATTTTTAACAATGGTCTATTACTTCTTTAGATTTTTAATTACAGTTTTTAATTAACTTTATTTTTACATTATTTTCTAGTTTTGCGCTTTTGCATCGCTGCGCTATTTATGTTTGAGATATTGTCTAGTAAAGCAGAGACGCGATCGCGTCTCTACTTTGATGAGGTTGAAGTTAATTAAACTTACTCACCTCAAATTTCACCATTGACTGCGGTTAATCGCTTAATAGCGAACGCCTTTACGTGCTGCTTCTGCTTTACGCTTCCGGCGCAGACTGGGTTTTTCGTATCTTTCCCGACGTTTAACCTCAGATAATATCCCGGCTCTTTGAATTTTCTTTTTAAAACGTCTTAGTGCCGAGTCAATTGTTTCATTTTCACCTAGACGGACTTCAGCCACTCCCTAATTTCACCCCCTGAAAGAGATATTTAGAAGTTGCATTCAAAAATAGCATTTAGAAATCAGGTCAATGAGAGGAGGCACAAGGCAAAAGAATTAAGTTTCAGACTTCATCCTTCACACTTCATACTTTTCTCCCTCATCTTCCCTTCTTTATAGTTTAAACCTAGCGGAAACGAGGTTTAGCAACAGGTCTACTAGGCCCGTTGTTACCACGTCTTTCCCTAGTTTTTGGCAGTGGCGGTCGCTCTTCGCGGTCTTCCTCAAAAGACATACCATCTCGCCCCATAGCACTGCTGCCATAGATGTCCAGATATACAGATTGTCCAGCCAGTTCTGCCGCAGCAGCAACTACTGTCCGAATTGCCTGAATATTGCGTCCGCCTCGGCCAAATACTTTGCCTTTATCTGCACTGTCAAAGGCAATGCGAATCCAAGCTTTTTTCAGGGTGTGAGAAATTTCACAATCGACGCTTAAGGTATTTGGAGATTCTAAAAACGGCTGCATCAAAAATCGCACTAGTCCGACATAGTTAGGATTAGCTGCGAAAGATGGCGTATTGAAGTTATGATGCGGGTTTTGCACTGACCTGTTCAAGAACATTAGCTTTTACGAGGATGCGACGTACGGTGTCAGTGGGCTGTGCGCCTTGTTGTAGTCGCTTGACGATGCCGGGAACATCTAGTCTAACTTCATCGGTTCTGGGGTTGTAAAAGCCCAGTTCTTCTAAAGGACGACCATCGCGGCGAGAGAGGCTATTCATGGCAACAATACGGTAGCTCGCTTCCCGCTTTTTTCCGTATCGCTTCAAGCGCAGTTTGATCATGTTGAAGAATCGTTCTCCTGTTTGTATGGGTTTTTGCAGCTGATAAATTTGGGAAGTAACTTGGCGAAAGTGCCTTGGTTAATTACTTCCCATGCTGAAATGCTTATTTTAACACTTGATTAGTGTTTGCGGCTATTAAGTTAGGGAGTTGGGAATGGGGAGTTGGGAGTGGGTGGATGTAGGGGATGAAAAACTGTTCTCCCTTGTCTCCCTTGTCCTCCTTGTCTCCCCTATCTCCCTTGTCTCTCTTCTAAAGATTCCCAAAGCCCTTTTTCTTCTTATCCTTGGGTTTTTTCTTTTTCGCACCACCGCCGCCGTTATAACCGCGCCATCCGGGGGCGGCGGGACGACCACCTGCGTAGGCGTTGCCCATACCACCACCGCCGAACATTCCCGGCATACCAGGAAAGTTACCTTTACCCATTTGTTGCATGAGCGATCGCATTTTTTGGAAGTCTGATACCAGCTTACTTACATCAGCTTCTTTGTAACCAGAACCCTTGGCCACCCGTCGTCTGCGGCTGGGAGAACTTGCCAATAAATCAGGGTCTTGGCGTTCTTGCTTGGTCATAGAATTAATCATCGCTTCGCAGCGTTTTAGCTGAGTTTCGCCCTGCTTGAGTTGATCATCAGACAGCTTACCCATACCAGGAATCAGCTTGAGAATGCCCCCCAAGGAACCCATATTTTTCAACAAACGCAGCTGTTTGAGAAAGTCAGTAAAGTCAAACTTTGCTGACAAAATTTTCTCCTGCATTTTCTCGGCATCTGCCAAGTCAATTTCTTCTTGGGCTTTTTCTACCAAAGTCAAAACATCGCCCATCCCTAAAATCCGCGATGCCATCCGGTCAGGGTAGAAAGGTTGTAGGGCTTCGACTTTTTCCCCAACACCGACAAATTTAATGGGTGCGCCGGAAATTTGGCGGACTGACAAAGCTGCACCACCACGGCTATCACCATCTAACTTGGTAAGAATTGCGCCTGTAATGCCGATTTGTTCATGGAAGGTGCGGGTGAGGTTGGCAGCTTCTTGACCAGTCATGGAGTCCACCACCAACAAAGTTTCGTGGGGTTGGACTGTTTCTTTAATCTGCGCTAATTCCGCCATCATATCTTCGTCGATTTGCAGACGACCCGCAGTATCAATGATGACTGTGTTGACACCTTCGGCTTTGGCGCGTTCTACACCTTGGCGAGCAATTTCTACTGGGTCAGCATCACTGCCCAACTCAAATACTGGTACGTTAATTTGCTTACCCAAGGTGATCAATTGATCAATTGCGGCGGGGCGATATACGTCTGTGGCGACTAACAAACAGCTGCGCTCTAATTTCCGTAGATGTAAAGCTAATTTGGCTGTAGCTGTGGTTTTACCAGTACCTTGTAAACCCGCCATCAAAACAATTGTCGGCTTTTGTTCAGTTTCCACCAGGGGAACATTTTCTTCCCCCATAACTTGTACCAATTCATCGTAGACAATTTTGATGAACTGCTGGTCTGGGCGCACGCCAGAAATCACCTCGGCTCCCTGCGCCTTGGCTTCAACTTCGCTAATAAAATCTTTGACTACCTGGAGGTTGACATCTGCTTCTAATAAGGCGCGGCGGACTTCTCGCAAAGCCTCTTGAATATTGGCTTGCGAGATTTTATCTTGACCCCGAAGTTTTTTCCAGGCGGATTCTAAACGGTCTGCTAGTGCATCAAACATATCTGAATTACAAGTAGTTAGCCAATGAGGAAGCCGGAATTGTCGCCAAAGGCGATGCAGAATTTCCGGTAGAGTTTTAACGTGCTATCTACCAGCTTAGTAGTTTTCACTCCGAGTTGAGCAACTGGATACCTACTGGGTTTGGGGTGGTAAACCGTATTTTGTGAAGAATTTAGTGTTAAGCAGCACTTGTGTGGCTACAGGTACATAATTGTAAAGCTTGTTTGACGACTGCTAACAAGACATTCATATCAACTGGCTTGCGGATAATACCTGTTACATTGGCTTGGCACTTTTCTCTGATAGTGTCTTCTTCATAGCCGCTCAGTAACAAAATTGGTAAACACTTGCAATTGCGATTTTGTTGGATGCGGTAAGCAACTTCATAACCATCCATTCCTGGCATTGTGACATCTAGTAAAAGCAAATCAAATTCTTGAGATGCTATTTCTTGCAATATTTCTTCTCCACTCAAGACTGTAGTAACTTGATAACCATTTGTTTCTAAAATTATTTGTAATAACAGACAAGTTACCTGACAATCATCGCATACAAGAATATGAGGATTTTTATTGTTGATTTTTTCGCTCATCATCAAATTAATTTAATAAATAATAAATCTTGATTTTTGAACTAAAAAGCTAAATATAAATCATCCAAGTTTTACAAATATCAATAATTATGATATACAAATTTTCGGTTTTGTATCTGGTAAAAAATATGGATATTTTAGATATCAAGTTAGTTGTTGTAACTAATATATTTATATTATATGAATATAGGTTGTAGGTAGAAAATTAAAAATTATTAACTTAATTTTAATCAGCGTGATTTTAAAAATCTGTGTCTAGAGAGCGAAATTGCTTTATTTCTTTAGAGACCATTTATAAAGTAAATCTTTAGACGGCTAGACGACGTAACATAATACGAGTCATAACGGCATATATAGCAGCTTCACTCATTTCAGGAAGACGTTCGTAATCCTTACTCAAACGATGGTAC